>NZ_JAAXQT010000010.1:0-383924 GCF_019778565.1 Rhizobium laguerreae
ATCGGCATCGAGACCGGCGCGGCCCTTTTCGATCGCTGGCACTTCCACAGCAAACCGCGACGCCTCCGGTTGTTTGGTGGTGACGGGAAAGAAGAGAACCAGATCACCGTCCCGCCGCGGCATTCTCACAGCTCGTAGTTCATGAGCGTCCTGCCTCGTCCTCGCTGGCGTAGGCCTCGACGGCGTTTTCGAACTCGGCAAACAGTTCATCGGGCATCGTTTCGATGATCCCGACGGTGCGCTGGTTCGATTGCTTCATCAGCCGCTGGTAGTCTTCGATATTCAGGAGAACCAGCCGGGGTTTATTCCGCTGGGTGATGGTCACTGGATGGCGGAGAGCCTCGGCGATGATGTCGCCAGATTTACGCGAGAGATCGCTGGTTGAATAGGAACCGCTTGATTTTGACATATGGATTTCCTTTTTGCTGTATTTGTTGTGATATACAATATTTACAGCAATGCTGCAACTTTGCTCACAATGTAAGCATCGCCAGTAGGAGGCGGCGGCATCAGCCGCCTCTCTCTGCATCCGAGCGCTTTTACCGCTAGCATTGAACGGCGCGCACCGCATGAACCGGAATTCCAGTTTTCTGCGTGATTTGCTTTACGATCGGCGCCAGTGTGCCGAGTTCATCGTCGGTCAACCGGACCAATGTCGGAAAGTTGACCTCGACCCCACCGTCATCCGCCGCAACCGCGTTGGTCCAGCCACGGCTGTTGATGCGGTATTCACATGTGTCGAGATCGATGTCGAGATCATCAAGCAGGTTGATGGTGAAGCGCCCAAAAATCTCGGTCTCGCCCTGCAGCTGATAGGCAATGAATTCGTCATCTCCGACGATAAGGGTTCGTTCCAATTCCATGATGACGCGGATGCGAGCGACTGCCGCCTCGAGCCCTTCAATCAGCCGATCGTGTAGTTCTCGCGAGAAATCGGTGTCGCATCCGAAGCGATTTGCGAGGACGACGAGCCGGAAACCGGCAAGCTTGGCGTAAAGCATGAGGTTCTGGTCGGATGTCATAATGTGATCTCCTTCATGTTGATGACGGAGATCGGCCACTCTGTTGCAAAGAGGGGTCAAGGACCGCGGAACGCGGCTCGCAAGCGGGGGAACCGATTTTTCCAGAGCGCAGCGCCCGGAAAAATTGGGGGAGACCGCGCCGTCCTTGACGCCGGATTTGCTGGAGTAAAATAGGACGTCAGAGAGAGAAGAGACCCGCGGCCCCAAAGGGGACGCGACCGTTTCCGGCGTCAGCCGGCGGGGAGTGTCGAGGGGTGAAACCCTTGATAGCCTGGCGGCCGGTCGATCCGGCCGGCCAGGCTCACGAATACGGGATAAGCCTCCGTCAGAACGGAGGCTCAGCCTCGATGCGGCCTTCCTGCTCGGCCCAGATCACCTCGCGTTCGGCCAGAGCCAGTTCGAGTTCGTTCTCGATCTGGCGACGCTCGGTTGGATCAGCGTTTCGCAGCTCGGCCTGCAGCAGCACGATGACTTCGTCGATGCAAGTGGTCATTGTCGTCTCCTTGACGTTTGTGAAAGACGACGCCCGCGGTCATGGAGGGATGCAGGGGTCAAGGATTGCGAAGCAATCGGCGGAGCCGGCGAGTGGGGGAGCCGATTTTGTCGAAGTGGAGGGGGACCCGGAGCGCAGACAAAATTGGGGGCACCGCTCGTCCTTGAGGCCTTCATGCCGCCATGGCACCCTTGGACGGACTGAGCAGACCCTCCCTCTCGTATGGCACCGGAAAAGCCGGCAAGGGGCTCGATGCCCCTCGCCGGCTCGAATAACAACAAGGCTCGCGGCAGAGACATTCCGGAAGTCGGCCTCGATCGCTCGAGGCCGACGGTCTGTCGTTCAGTTCGGGTTGTTCCAGAGGATGACCTTGCGGTTCGGCTCGCCGCCGGGAGCGGGGGCGAGGTTGCCGAAGATCACGCCGATTTCCGGAGCCTCCAGCTTCACCGAGAGGTATTCCTCGCCAGTCAGGCGGGCGATGCGGTTCCAGCCCGCGCCGATCTCGAAGCCGGTCTTGCGGTGGATGATACGGTAGTCGGGAGCTTCCTCGCTCACCTTGTTGGCATTCGGGACGATGGCGATCGGGGCGTTGACCCGGATGGTGGCGAAAATGCCTTCGAGGGTGCCATCGCTCTTTGCGGTGAGGATTGCGATCGTGGTAGCCATGGTGGTGTCTCCTTCGGTTGCTCGGGACCATTCCCGATGGCGCCCGAAGAAGGGGCCGAGCCGCAGGCGTCACCGGAGCGCCGCGCAGGGGAACCCCTTGCGGGTTGACGCTGATGGCGGCCGGCCTCTTAAAAGGCGACATGGAGAACGGGTATGGTCTTGAATGGCAGCCGTCAGCGGAGACAACAATCCATGCTATCCGATTGCTGCCTCGCGGACGGGCCCTGCCCCGGATGTCTTACACAGCGACAGGTCCTCCTTCCGCATATCTGCGCCGGGCAGCAAGCCATCTTGCACGCCACAGCGGGTTGCGATCCGGCAGGACGGCGGGAAACTTGGGGCGGCGGGAGGCGGGCTGGTAGGTGTTGAGCGAAGACCAGACGCCGAGCCGCCGTCCGTTGAGGCATCCAACCAGGATGCTAGGCATCAAGCGAACGAAGGACGATGCAACAGGGCTGAGCCGTTCGAAGCTGTCTGCGACGAGGCCGTAGGGTAAGCGATTCTTCGACGCGACCCTAGGAACATCCCGCTCCGAAGCACGGTTAGCAAACATCCAGGCAGCGGCGGTAAAAGGTGCTGGGCTTGATTGATGACACCATAAAAAAACGAGGACGGAGGTTCCGGTAGGTCGGCTCAAAGCTGAGCGGGAAGGCAACCGCCGGTCATGCTTTCCTGCGGTAGATGCGCCAATTCGTCGTCTCCCGCACCTCATTGTAATGGCGGGCGATAATAGTGAGCAAAAAAGTCGCGCATGCCATTCGCCGTCCAGATTTCGATGGGCCATTTGGGATCGAGGATCAGGTCGACGTCGGCAAACATCTCCTCCGCGGGTGGATGATATTCGGGACCGAGCGTCCGTCCCCAGTGGTACCAGACGCTGTCGCCAACGGGCGGCGGGAGCGCCAGGCCGGCCGAGAAGGGGTTGACGAAGTCCAGCACGGCGACAGTCGCTTGGCGAGCGCCCAACTGGCACAGCACGTCCGACGCCTCAGCCAGAGTGCGATTATACTGTACAAAGTAGTCGTACTGACCAGCACTCCATGTCTCGACAAGCCGAATTCTGGAAAATTCTCGCAGCGGCATAGGCTCGCCCTGCCCGGCAATGGCGTAACGGGCATGAATGGCGACAGCCGCGGAATTGCTTATCGCCGCCGGCACAAGCAGAAATGCCAGCAGTAGCGGCAAGACGAGGCGAGCCTTCGGGTGCAGTCGGGAAAGCTTGGCCTTCAAAAGAGATTGAGTGATGACAGCAGCGCTCGGCCCCAGCGTCAGGATGCCCGCACGTTGAAAATTTTGTTCAATGAGCAGCACCCCGGTTACGCCGCAAAAAACTATAAAAAAAGATTGCGGTAGCTTGGTGCGAGGACAAGAAAGATACCAGCGACAAGTGCGTAGACAGAAAGGTCAGCGAGATTATTCAGCAAGACGTGCCCCAGAGCGTCGAGCGTCGCGAGGCCGCCGCTATTCTCGCCTGCAACGCGCAGATCCGCGAGATAGTTGAGGCCACCGCGCCAGAGAAGTTCGATGGCAAGGGCGCTGCTCGCGATTATCCCGAGCGCCAGCGCCGTCCAGCCGATTTGACGTCGGTCGGTCGCCAGGAAGACCAGAAATGCAAGCTCTGCGACGCCGTAGGTGATCTTTGTGTAGACCATGAGCAATACGAGGAAGCTTGCACATGCGGCATCCACGGCCTTGCTCCCAGCGCTGAATAGGCGGGGCAGGTACATGACCAAAAGGAGACCGAGCGAAGCCCAGCCCAGTCGATTGTAGAACATAGCAAATGTGAGATCGCCTATCCGTTCTCCCGGATTGGCAGGAGCCGCGACGAGCAAAAGCAGAAAAGCTGCCAAGGGCAAGCCGAGCGCCTTTTGCATGCGGCTGCCGGGGATCTCCGCGGCAACGGCTGCGAACAGCAGGATGACTATGACCATTCCCACTGGCATCGCGCCGCCCATACTTCCCGAAAGGCCATAGCCGGCAGCGGGAATATACAAGGTGAGCGCGCCAAGCGACGTATGGAAAATCAACGTTCGGAACTTGTCCCGACCAGATGCGATGCGCACCGTCGAGGAAAACATATAGATCGTTGACGTATTTGCTGGTGATCGTCTGGTTGGGCAGAGCGAGAATAGCTGAAAGTACCAGAGCAAATGAGGCGATGGGGGTCCACCAGAGGTATTGGCGGCCCGCCCGTGGCGATGCGCCTTCCTGCTCCGGCATCGACCTCACTGCCTGCGTCACCGCGCCTCGCTTTCCAACGCGGCCTGTGGTCGCTGGTAGATCGTCCATTCCGGCGTTTTCTGCACCATGTCGAAATTCTTCGAGATGAATGGGCCATACAGCTCCTGTAACGGCAGGCTATTGATGCCAGTCTTCGGCACCATCACAATCTTCACGTCGGCGAACAGTGCTTCTGGTGGGATGTAAGCCTTCTCATTGATGTTGCGGTTCCAGTGGAACCACGCAGTGTCACCTGTGGGAGGACGTATTCCGAGCCCCGCGGAAAAGGGGTTGACGAAATCGAGCACGAATACCCGTTCGAGCGGAATCGGCAGGGCCTGAAGTAGAGCACCCCCACTTTCGATACTATCGAGGTAGCGCTGAATGAAATCAGGCTCGCCACCGGGCGGGTCGATTTCCCGGACGTCTTCAAAAAGCGGAGGGCCAAGGGGCTTGCCCACATTCTCCGCCGCAAGTGCCGTGTGGAGAGCGATCGCCTCTCCGTGGTGGACGATGGGCGGCAACAGAAAGAAGATTAGAAGCAGCGGCAGTGCAGCTGCAAGACGAGCAGGCCTCTCCATTTGCGCGCTTTGGTCGCCAGATTGAAAACGCCGTGCCTTTTCCGCCAGGACGGCCGCTCCGCAATAGAGAGTGATGATACCCCAGCTGTGGGCGTTCTGGTTGATGATTGCCAATCCTGCACCCACGCAGAAGCCACTGTAGAGGAGGTCTCGAAGGCTGCGGATGTGCCAGAAGGCAACCAGCGCAAACACCGTGAAAACCACCAGATCCGACAAATTCTCACGGACATTTTTCAGTATGCTGCGGACGTCATGATCACCGCTGACCCGTGCGGCGGCCCGCAGATCCTCTATATGCTGAAGCGTGCCGCGCCAGAAGAACTCGATGACGATCATTGCCAGTGCGGTCAGGAGCAGACTGACCAGGATCCAGGAACGTTGCTGCCGGTCCAACAACAGGAAGATCAGAAAGGCCACGCCGCAGAGTCCGTAGGTCGCCTTCGTGTAGAATTGGACAAGTAGAAGAAAGGCCGTCGCGAGACTGTCTGCAACGTCGTTGCGCGCGGCTTCGGATCTCGGCGTCAGGTACATCACCAGGATGAGCCCGAGAGCGACCCAGCCGATGCGATTGTAGAACATCGCAAAAGAAAGAAGCCGGACCGGACTTCCGAGATTGATCGGGACAGCGAGAATAAGAATCAGGAATATGCCCAAGGCGATGGCTGAGGGTGAGCTGAGGCGCGAAAGAAGGATACGGATCATCGCAGGCATGAACGCGACGGTCAGGAGCGCCATTCCCATCGGTATCGCGGCGCCGAAATTTCCGGACAGGAGGTATCCCAAGGCAGGGATATAGAAGACCAACGGTCCGAGCGCCGTATGAAAATCACGGTTTGGCACCTGCCCGACAGCGATACGATGCGCTCCATCAATGAATATCAAAACATCGTTGATGAAAGCGGTGTTGATGGTCCGTCCAGGAAGGGCAAGCATGGCGGCACAAATTGCCGCGACCACCAGGAGCGCAACTTGTGCGGAAAAAAGGCGGCGCATCATCTAGACCCCGTCCTTCCCGAGGGCAGGCCTTGATCCGCATCGGCGCCCGGAAAAAGCGGATCAAGAAAAAGCGGATCAACAAGATGGAACATGTGGACGACGAAGCGGCCAGGGCAATCTCTATCTTCTATTCCCCAGGGTTCGATCACAGCCGCAACCTCTTGAAGATCGGTTCCGGGATGCCTCGGATTATCGCCATGAGCGGATACCAAATCCGCCTGACATAGACGACGTCCCCTCCCTTGCTGCCATCGGCAACGCCGAAGATCCTTTGAGCGACCTCTGCAGGCTCGGCCGTAAGCATGGGTGGAAGCTTCATTCCATCAGTCATCCGCGTTCGCACAAAACCCGGTTTAATGGTGAGGACGCGTACCCCGGCTGTGGATAGTCTGTTCCTGAGACCGGACAAGAACGCCGTCAGGCCAGCTTTCGCGGCGCCATACACATAGTTTGATCCTCTCCCGCGGTCGCCGGCGACCGAACTTATGCCGACGATGGTGCCGGACCCGCGCGCGGCAAAGCGGCTAGCCAGGAGGCCGAGCATCAAAGCCGGTCCTTCGAAGTTTGTCCGCATCACCATGGCGGCGTGTTCGAGTTCCCTTTCGGCGCGGGCCTGCTCGCCGAGTTCGCCGACGACGCAAATGGCCGTGTCAGGCAATGGCGACACGGTGCTCAGGAACTCTTCGAAGCGGCCGGTATCAAGAATATCCAGTTCATGGGCGGCGACGACGGCGCCGGTGCGCGTGACGATGTCATCGGCTTCACGTTGGACAAGCTCACGCCTGCGTCCGACCAAATGAATGTCCCAGCCCGCCTCGGCATAGACCAGGGCAGTCGCACGACCAATATCCGACGTCGCCCCAATCAGGAGCAGTGTCTTGCCGATGGCTTTCATATGCCAAGCCTTTTTCCCAGCTGGGAACTAAAGTGACGGTCGGCCCCCGTTGTTCGTCGCACCTCTTTGAACGCCTGCAGTCGGGGGTAACCGGCTTCGAATGTGTGACGGGATTGCCTCGCATCCTTGGCGAGATAGAGCCGCCCTCCCGCCGCGACAACCAGCTTGTCAATTTCGTCTAACAGCTGGAACACGTCGGGCGCGACCGGCAGGTCGAGTGCGAGGGTATAACCTGGCGCCGGAAATGACAGAAGGCCTGCGCCACCCCTCAGCCTTTTCAGAACGGCCAGGAATGAGGCTTTCCCAGAAAGAGCGAAACGATCGATCATACTGCTCAGAACCGCAAGTGCGTTTTCGTCAGGCACCACGCATTGATGCTGCAGGAAGCCGCGCTTGCCGTACAGGCGGTTCCATTCGAGAAGACCGTCAAGCGGGAAGAAGTAGCTGTCCCAGTGGACCAAAGAGACTCGGGCTGCTTTCCGGGCACCCGCCCGATAATAAAGATCGTTGAATGCGGAAACACTCCTTCTGTTGAGCGCCCAACCAGGCAGGTCGACCGGCAGTGAAAAACGGGCTGCCTTGAAGGGAGGCAATGGCGCTGCTTTTGGCATTTGAGCGATGTCGCTCGGGCTGGCGTGCTCGCCGACAAAGATCAGCGAGCGGCCGAGCGAAGCGCCCCGCGAAAGGCAATCAATCCAGGCGACGGAATAGGTCGCGTCGTCTGTTTGCTTCAAGGCTTTCAGCGTATCGCCGAGATTTTCTGTCGCGACCGTCTTTTGAACAATCCAGCCGGTACTGATGGGCCTCAGCGTAAAGGTCGCTTCAGCGATGATGCCCGTCAGGCCCATACCCCCGAGCGTTGCGAAAAAAAGCTCTGAATTCTGGGTTCTGCTGCAGGTAATGATCTCACCGCTGGCGATAACCAGCTTGATTTCGCGAACGTGTTCGCCGAACCCACCGTCGCGATGATGGTTCTTCCCGTGCACATCGGATGCGATCATTCCTCCAACTGTGACGAACTTCGTTCCTGGGACTACCGGGGGGAAATAGCCCCGGGGGATGAACGACCTGAGAATGTCCGACAGCATGACGCCACCTTCGACGGTCAGCGACGCGTTCACCTCGTCGAAGCTTTTCATCCGGTTCAATGCACCGCAGGTCAAAGTGAGATGCTCACCGATCGCGGCATCGCCATACGAGCGGCCGTTGCCGCGAGCAATCAGACCCGCGCGCGATGACACCGTTCCAGGCAGCGCTTCCGGCAGCCTGCAATCAAGCACTTCACCATCATGGCGTGGATAACGTCCCCATCCCTCCATCAGTCTGTCACGCCCCTTCCAACTTGAACACGAATTTTCGGTCGAGCGCGAATTTTGAGATGTAGCCGATCGCCAGACCGATCGCCCCGCCCGCATACTTCGCTAGATCCGTTCTCCAGACTGTCCAGAAGACAATTTCGAATCCCCAGAATATGATCGTCGTCACGACGCTGAACAGGCCGTAAAGGACGATCTTGAGCAATTCGTCGCCGTGCGACTCGTATCGGTCAAAGAAGATCCACCTTTTGTCGAGGAAGTACTTAAGCCCGAACCCGGCGGCAGTGCCCGCGAGCATTGACGGCACGAGGCTTTGCGACGGGTAGATCTTCACGACAGCCGCCTGAACCGCAAAATTTGCTAAAGTCGAGAGGATCGCGAACACGACATAGCGAACTGCGATGCGGGTCGGGATCCCTTCACCCCCATAATGGGAACGCATCTCGCTCACCTCACAGTGCGGCGACAACAAAGGCGCTGGCAACGCCCAGAGTCGCAAGGCTCACCTTGTCCTTGATCGCAAATACGACCGGATCGTCATGCATCAGTCCCCTATGGGCGAGCAACAGGATGCGGGCAATCCAGCAAGCCAGGATTGGTCCCGCCAGCCATAAAATTCCCGGCCGGGTGTAGAGATCCTGCACGCTGTCGCTTGCAGCGTAGAGCGCATACAATGTGAGCGCGTTCATTCCGGCCCCGGCCGCCAATGCGCCGATCATGCCGACGTCTCCATTCTTGTAATCGCGGCTCTTCGAGTCGGGTAGGTTCGCGGCTCGGCGCGAAATGAGCTCAGTGTATCGCTTGACGAGCGCAAGCGAGAGGAACCAACTCATCATGAAGGCAAGCAGCCAAGGAGAAGGCCAAACCGAGATCGCCGCCGACCCTCCTACCACTCGTGTGGTATAAAGAGCTGCAAGGGTCACGACATCGAGGATCATCTTCCGCTTCAGAAAGAACGAATAGGCGGTGGTCAACGCAAAGTATCCGGCGAGCACCAAAATGAAGGCGGGTGTAATCGTCAGGGCGACCATAAACGACAGCAGAAGGAGAACGGGGATTGCCATGAGCGCGTGTGAGAGCGGGATATCGCCGCACCCCAGCGGCCTGCGGCATTTGCTGCGATGACCGCGATCGTCTTGAAGGTCGACCAGGTCATTCAGCACATAGACGCTCGACGCGCAAAGCGAGAAGGCGACTAAAGCCAGAGCGGAATTGGCAAGACTATGGACGTCGAAGAGTTGATTTGTCAGCAACGGGATAAAGACGAGCCCGTTCTTGACGTATTGATGCACCCGCAGCAACCGCGCCCAAGTCCGCCAGGTCGGTTTGTCGTGCGCAAGATGTTCAACATTGTCGCATTGGCGCGACAGTTGCCTCGCTACCCTGGCCGGCGTCCGAATAGCGTATGATTTTCCGGCGTGGCGCCATACAGGCAGATCTGCGGCGTTGTTGCCGGCATAGTCGAAACCGCCATGGCCAAAGGCCGAAACGAGCTTTTCCGCCTTCACCTCGGCGGCGCAGTTTGTCGTCTCGTCCGTTGCAAACCAGCCGTTGAAGACCCCTAGATGGTCGGAAACGCGCGAGACAAGGCGCTCGTGAGTCGCGGATGCGAGATAGACCTGACGTCCCTCTTCCCGCGCCGTATGGATCAAGTTCAGAACCTCGGGATCAAAGGGCAGGATAGCCGGATCGAAATCCGCGGGTGTGGAAAGACGGTGCTTGAGGCATGCCTTTCCCCTGCACGTTGCGAGGACAAGGTCAACGATGGAAAAGGGGCGGCGCCTGAGTTCAGAAAAGGCGGCCTCAATCAGCAGGTCGGATCGAACCAAGGTGCCATCGAGATCGATGACCAGCGGCCGCGACGAATCCGAACTTTGTGGTGTCGACGAGCCACCGAGCGTTGATATCGTTCGACGAGGTGAAATCCAGTCGTCCTCCTGACCCGTCGGTAGAAAATCTCTTCGAAGCTCAAACTCCTGGCGCAATTCGCTCAAAGGATTTCCCTTTATACTTGAGGTATGTGGAAATCGCCGAACAACGGCCAAGCCGCTTAGTTCCATAGCCCAGTCGCTTGCGTCTGACTCTTTGCTCGACCTTCACCTCTAAGTTTAGACAGGCAGCGGATACCCTTGCGCACGGAACGGATGATCAGTGATCTATCCGGCACCTCCTCGTTGCCGGGGCGTAGGCTGGTTGCACTGAGCGATGTACCCCACCGGACGGAGTTTCGACTGCCGGAACAAACCCCTGATGTATCGGTTGGGTGCCCCATACGCAAAGACCGGTTGAACGAAGCGATGAACTTGGCACTTGTTTTTGGGACATTGACACTGACTTGCTGGATGGTCGGCGGGGCTATTGCCGTCATAGGAAATGCAGAGCATTGCCATCCCCACCGTCAGCAGATCAGCGAGTTCGTCTCGCTCGGCTTGAACATCCTTGGACTCGTCTGCGCAATCCTGATGGGAGCCGTTCTGGTCGCGCAGTAGTGCCGACAAGGTTGAACGGTCTTTAGTTACTAGAAGCTCCGCTTGGCGCGGCTTGCTTTGCCTATCGCCTCTGTCGTCGTGGCGCTCCCATGCAGAATTTGTCCCATAGCGAATCCCTCCTAGCCTGTGAGAAGATTGCACCATCAAAATCCGGGATCAAACGTCTAGCTTGTCAGCTGTAAATCCAGCTGGCGATCGCCACTGCCAGCGCAACAAGAGCCAGTGTGGCGATGAAGATGCGTAAAGGGTTAGAGCGCGTCGTCTGGGGCATGGTCCCTGCACTCCCGGGTTCACGCATGGCGACATCGTAGTTGCGTTGGCGATCGGCCGCTCCCCTGCTCTGGGTATGCAGCGCCGTCTCGATCTCTTCGTGGCTCATCGGCTGACCTGCGGCCTCAGCATCTGTTTCCAGTGGCGCGGCTGCAGGGTCAAATCCCGATCTGATGTCTCCGCTGTCTCCTGATTGGATTCGACCGCGCACTTCGGCAGCGGTCTTGCCATCCTTCTTGATCATCGCGGTTCTCCTATTTCGCTTGGAGATGATGCCGCACCGTCGCCCCCGCTCAACCACCACATTGAGATCGAGCCCGCGGTGATGATGAGGCCGATGATGATGACGGCACCCACGTAGGACGAAAGCAACCACGGGGATGAGCCTTGGTCCATTGTCGATCCTCCTCCTGCCTTGTAAGCCTTCAAAAGCTTCCGCACCGCGATGCCGCCCGGCTGCCAACCCTGAGGGACAGAGATAACAGCACTCCCATTGATGATGGGCACCGTTGGTTCATGTAACGCTGGGTCCTCAGCCGTTCCTATGCTTTTCCACCAGCATCTGGGCCGGTTGCCTCGGGATAGACCAGCGGCAATACGGCCTTTGCCGTGCAGATGCCGCTAACATTCAAGCTCAGCAAAGGTTCCACGGTATCGGGTCGCCGAAGGCCAAATCGGCTGTTGCAGGCCACCGTCGGGTCGACTCCGCGACGGGGCGAGGCACATCGATTCCAATTCGGGGCTCGCATGCGTTGGTTTCTCGGCGCTCCTTCGGGTGGTATCACCGTTCCTCATGCGCGAAGATTGCCCCTTCGCCTCGGGCAACTAACGCCTCATCAGTCGTTCTTGCGTTCGCGCAGCCGATTGTGAATGGCGACGGCCGCGATTTCGCCTTGCGCCATCGACACACCGAGTTGGTTCAGACCTGTGACAACATCGCCAACCGCGTAGATCCCCTGGATGTTTGTTTCCTGATGTGAACCAACTTTGATCCGCCGATCCCTATCGAGTGCAACAGCCAGTCGCTCAGCGAGCTGCGAGTGGGGCCGAACCCCCAACGCGGAATAGAGCACGACCTTTTCGAGCGCAGTCGGTGCTTCAAGGACGAGGTCGACCGTTCCGTGCTCGGAACGCAAGCATCGCACCAAGCGCTCGCACCGTACGGTGACTCGGTCGTCGATAAGCCGATCCATCGTTTCGGCTGTGACGTCCAAGGTATTCCCGAGGGTCGCAATGGCGATGTCGGTTGTGAATGATTTTAAGAAGCGCGCTTCGGAAGCGGCCCGCTCCGTTGCGCCGATCACCACTGCCGGTCGTCCCGCAATTTCATAACCGTCACAGATCGGGCAGAAGCGGAGGTGGCCAGAGCGGACGAGATCATAGGCTCCATCTATGGGTGGGAATATGTCCCCAAGACCCGTTGCCAGCACGATGTTTTCCGCCCAGATCCGACCGCCGGTGAATTCAACCAAAAAGTAACGAGCTTCACATCGCCTCAGCCGCCTAACGGTGCCAATCACAGTGTCGACGGCGAAGTTCTGCAACTGCATGCTCATGCGCCGCAATAATTCGGTTCCCTCGATGCCTTCAGGGAAGGCTGGATGGTTGCGTGAGCGAGGGATGAGCAGTGCGCGGCTGTGGCCAGAGTCGACCACAGCGATCTTGCGGTTCAGCCGCGCCAGATAGATAGCAGCCGTCATGCCTCCAGGGCCCGCGCCTACCACTACGGCGTCGAGAATCCGCAATTCCGTCGTCATCGCTTCGGTCCCTCGATCAAATGGGGCTTCCCACGCTCGCGACGTTCGATCTTGTCGAATTTCCGCGGAACCGATCATCGCTAACCCTGATCACGCTCTTACAGCATGCGACCACTTGGTCTCTCAGGTTTGTCTGCGTCTTTGAGATGGATTAGTTCGGACCGGGCCCGCCTCTTCCACTCTTCCTTGGCACCGCCATGCTGTCGACGCCGGATGCCGGCCCACCTCCTGGCGAGGTTCCGCCCCCTTGCAGGCCGCTCGCCGACCCAGTCGAGCCGGTTTTTCCATCGTCGCCTTCACCAGCTGCCGCGTTCTCTGCATCAATCTCGCGGGTAGCCTGCTCCCAATTACGTTCCTGATTACCCTCGCCTCCTCCTTCGCGCTCCCAGATCTGATGGGCGCGTTCGCGGATTCTGTTTTCTCGATCCCGATCTTCCATAACGCTTCTCCTTTGCACCGGCGGAAGCCGATGGCCTCGCCGCTAACTCGTCGTCCTCAGCGAAGTTCCCGGCATCCAGGCGCCGTAGACACGCAGGAGAAGCCGAGCGGCGGGGTCGATGCCGAAAAGGCCAGTAAAGACGAGTCGCTCTTTTCACGCGCAACGACCGTTTCGGTGTTCGTTGAAGCTGAAGGTGGATCGCGCGGAAGGCGCTTGGCATGGGCGTGATCTTTACCCCACAGTTCCGATCCTGAGGCCCTATCAAGCTCAAGGGAACATTCGGCCACTTAAGCCCGCGCGTCGGCTCCGTTCTTCAGACTGCTGCTGGTTTCAGATCCACAAGCGCCTTGATCGGCAGATGGTCGGACGCGACGCGGGCGAGCGGCGTATCATGCGCTTCCACTTCGGATATGATGCCTTTGCGGTTGGCGATGATGCGATCCAGCGCCAGAATGGGCAGGCCGGCGGGAAAGCTTGGCACGGCGCGCGGCAGCTCGCCGAAGGCGGATTGGAAGGTGTTGAGCGAGGAGCGGTCGCCGAGCCGCCATTCGTTGAGGTCGCCGAGCAGGATGGTCGGCATCTCGTGCCTGTCGTTGATGAGCTCGACCAGGGTGCGGGCCTGCTGGGCTCTGTTATGGCGCAGCAGGCCGAAATGCGCGGCGATGATGCGCAGCACCCCGCCCTCTTCGAGTTCGATCTCGGCGACAATCGCGCCGCGCGGCTCGAGACCCGGCAGTTTGACCTGATGCACGTCATGCACCAGCCCTCTCTTGAAGAGCACGACATTGCCATGCCAGCCATGCGCCTTCGCCATACCGGCAATTGGCACCGGAATGAGGCCCGTCTCCCGCTCCAGCCGGCCGAGGTCGAGAATGCCGGTGCGCTCGCCGAAACGCGTATCGGCCTCCTGCAGCGCAATCAGGTCGGCGCCGATTTCGTGAATCACCCGGCTGGTGCGCTCCGGATCGAAACGCCGGTCGGTGCCGACGCACTTGTGCACGTTGTAGGAGGCGATCAGCGTGCCGGCGCTACGCGGCCTTGCCTCCATATGCGCCGCGTCGAGCCGCTTTTTCCTGCTCCTGATCGAGGCGAGAATACTGGCGGGAAGACTGTCTTTCCTGGCGTGCATAGGGCGGCGCACTTGTTCCGTTGATCAAAAGGGCTACTCATTCGGCAGTATAGGCAGCCGGGCAGAACTTGCCATGTCAGAATGCAAAAAATTCGTCAGAGATAGGGCGAGCCCAGCCACAGCACCTTCTCGAGCAGGCGCACCGCGAAGGGCCGCGCGCGCAGCCCGTCGAGCGTCACCGGCGTCGCTGATTTCAGGGTTTCCTCGATATGCTCGTCGATCTCGGCGGCAAAGCCCTCATTCAGCACTTCGAGGTCGACCTCGAAATTCAGCCTCAGCGAACGCGGATCGAGATTGGAAGAGCCGACATAGGCCCAGGTGCCGTCGATCGTCAGCAGCTTCGAATGGCTGAAGCTGCCGGTGGAGCGCCAGATGCGGCAGTAGTTCTTGAGGATTTGGTCGAATTGCGCCGTCATCGCTCGGTCGACCAGCACGAGGTTGTTGACCGCGGGCACGACGATATCGACTTCAACGCCGCGCCGCGCCGCCGTCACCAGGGCGCTGATCAGTTCACGGTCCGGCAGGAAATAGGGTGACATGATGCGGATCGATTGGCGCGCCACGGAAAAGGCGCCCATCAGCATTTTGTGGTTGGTCTCGACGCTGCGGTCCGGGCCGGAGGCGACGACGCGCATCAGGATGGGGTCGCCGGGGCTGCGCTCTGGCAGTTCGATGCGCCAGGGCTCGTCGTTCAACAACTCCTGCGTTGAGAAGCGCCAGTCCTCGGCGGCGAGGTCGAAAAGATCGGCCACGACAGGGCCGGTGACGCTGAAATGCGTGTCGTGGGCAAAGCTCTCGCCTGTTGCCTCCTCGCTGAAGCCCGCCCTGATGTTCATTCCGCCCGTTAGCGCGATTTTCCCATCGACGATCAGAATCTTGCGGTGGGTGCGCAGGTTGGCATAGGGCAGCCGCAGCCCCATGATGACGTTGCCGTTGAAGACGGCGACGGTGACGCCGCTCTCACGGAGATGGCCAAGAATGCTCGGCACCGAATAACGCGCGCCAACCGCGTCGATCAGCACCCGGACCTCCACACCACGCCTGACCGCCGCAATCAGCGCATCGGCGATGCGAAGGCCGACCGCATCGCGGTCGAAGATATAGGTTTCGAGCAGGATGCTGCGCGTCGCCTCGTCGATGCTTGATTTCATCGCCGCATAGGCCTCGTCGCCGGTCTCCAGCATGTCGATCGTATTGCCTGAAGTCAGCGGATTGCGCGTTACCCGGTCGCCGAGTGTCTGCAGCGCCGCAAAGCGGCGACCGAACTGGCTGATCACCGTCTCGGCCTCGGCGTCGAAGGTCTCCAACTCGTCGAATTCGGCCGCAAGCAGCAGCGCGTCACGGCGGACGCTTAGCGACTTGCGACGGATACGGTTGATGCCGGCAATCGCATAGAGCACCGCGCCGATGATCGGAGACAGGATGATGACGCCGACCCAGCCGATCGCGGCACGCACCTCCTCCTTGGTCATGGCGGCATGGATCGCCGCCGCGGCCCCCATGGCGATCGAGACGACAAAGAGGATATGCGGCCAGTAGGTCGACAGGAGATAGAACATCGCTGGCGAATATAGCCGCGAAACGGCGGCGTTCAATCGCGCCGTCGCTCTCCCATGACGCGAAATTTTTCACCGTGATCATTTTGCCGACCCGGCGCCGTCCGTTTCAGCAGGGAACAATCCCTGCGCGGATCGATTGATCCCGAGGAGGTGAGGATCGCCATCATGAACATCGCCGCAAACATCGGTCCCGCATTGGCGCTCGAAGTCGCGGATGCCGAAAGCATTGCCGAACTCCGGCATCAGGCCGATGGCTGTACCCGTTGTGATCTTTACAGGAATGCCACGCAAATCGTCTTCGGCGAAGGCTCTGTGAAAGCCGAGATCGTCCTTGTCGGCGAGCAGCCGGGCGATCAGGAGGATCTGACCGGCAGGCCTTTTGTCGGTCCCGCCGGTCGGCTGCTCGATCGATGCTTGGAAGAGGCCGGTCTCGACCGCCAGCGCTGCTATGTCACCAATGCCGTTAAGCACTTCAAGTTCACGCCGCGCGGCAAACGGCGGCTGCATGCAAAACCGAATGCCGGCGAGATCAGGCGGTGCGCCTGGTGGCTCGGCGCCGAGCTCAACATCCTGCAGCCGAAGCTCGTCGTGACGCTCGGCGCAAGCGCGCTTTATGCGCTGCTCGGTCCGAAGGTGAAGCTGACGCCGGAGCGCGGCCATATCCTGCATCCGGAAAACCGTCCGCCTGTCCTGGTCACCATCCACCCTTCCTATCTCTTGCGCATTCGCGACGAGGCAGAGCAGCGCCGGCAGCGCCGGGATTTCGTCTCAGATCTGCACAAGGCGGTGGAGTTTCGGTCCCAGTGAAGGCCGATTCTCAACCCTAATATGCTGCGATGCGAAATATTTCCGGTTGCGGCGCGATTTCGCTTGAAAGAGCTCCCCTCCTCTGGAACCATCCAAGCGGTATCGCGTTCGAACGACGGCATCATGTGACTGGAGATCAGCGATGGCAGAAACTCGGGAAGAGTGGATCAAAAAACGTGCATACACCCTCTGGGAAGAAGAGGGTTATCCGACAGGGCGAGAGTCGATCCATTGGGAACAGGCACGACACGAGCGCGACGCGCTCGATGGCTCGGCTGCGTCTTCCAACGGCAAGGAAGCCAAGCCCAAGACGAAGCGCACTGCGACAGGCGGCAAGACGAATGGCGTGGTCACGCCGGCGCCGAAGCGCACCGCGAGCCGCAAGACCGCGTCCTGAACACTAGAATACTGAGCATCTCAATTAAAAAGGGCGTCGCCTCGACGCCCTTGATCCTTTTTTGTCATATGCCTGAATTGGTTGTGCGATATTGAATTGCAGGGATGGGGGCTTCCATGCGGGGGTGAACAGAGGCCGGATGACGCTGCAAGCTTTGAGGCTTCCCAAAAAAGTTGAGCCCTGCCCGAATAATCGGGAACAAGAGCATCCCATGGCTGTTTATGGCGAAACCGGGGAAGTTGCCATGAACGACGGCCGTATCGAAATCCTCTCAATCCCGCTCTTCGCCGCCAGTGGCCGCGTTTCAACCGCGATCGTGTGAGGGGATGGAGATGTCGCTCCTCGTCATCGCCGCACTGCTCTACCTCGGTCTCGCGCTCGGGTTCATCCTTGTCATCGACAATCTCGTCGGACTGGTTTTTCGCGATTCGCGCGCGCCGGTTCAGCTGGTCTCCGTCTATATCGGCCGCGCCTTTGCCGCCTCGCAGAAACTCTACCGAAAATAACAGCCCACAGGCGCCGTCCGCAGACTGCTAAAACTGTTTGAACACCCGGCAGTTAAGGATATTTCGACCGCGCCCTTTCCCTCCCATCGGAAGCCTCTATGTTGACGGTTTGGAAGGGCTGAACCCCGAGGTGACAGATCACCCCCGGCGCGGCTGACGACAAGAAAGCGATTTTGAATGGGAAGCGTCGGGAACGGCTGGCCGAGAGGCGGCGGCGAAATCGGCGAATTGTTACGGCATCCGGCGTTCCACGCCGTCGGTCTCGGTCCGGTCGAAAGCTGGCCTGCATCTCTCAAGCATATCGCCGAAATGGTGTTGAATTCCCGCCAGCCCAAATTCGTTGCTTGGGGTCCGGACCTCGCTTTTCTCTATAACGACGCCTATGTGCCTGTTTTCCAGGAGCGGCATCCCGATGCCCTCGGAAGACCCTTCCGCGAGGTCTGGGCGGATATTTGGGAACAGTTCTCGCCGATCGTCGCCAGCACGCTGGAAGGCAGTTCGCAGCTCTTCAAAGAGCTGCTCATCCCGATGCGCCGCGACGGCCGTACCGAGGACACTTGGTTCAC
The DNA here is from genome assembly GCF_019778565.1 of Rhizobium laguerreae. Lineage (NCBI taxonomy): Bacteria > Pseudomonadati > Pseudomonadota > Alphaproteobacteria > Hyphomicrobiales > Rhizobiaceae > Rhizobium > Rhizobium laguerreae. The sequence continues at coordinate 18,109 of NZ_JAAXQT010000010.1, forward strand.
CTTTTCATACACGCCTTTGCGCGACGATGACGGCAAGGTCGCCGGCATCCTCTGCGCGGCCCTCGATGTCACCGATCAGGTGTCGGCCAAGCGCGGCGAACAGCGCGCGCTGGAAGAGCTGCGCGCGAAATCGGAAGCGCTTGCAGTCGTCAACCAGGCGGGTGCGGCGATCACCGCCGAGCCCAGTGTCGAACGCCTCACCCAGATTGTCGTCGATGCCGGCGTGACGCTGACCGGCGCGGAATTCGGTGCCTTCTTCTACAATGTCGATGATGGCGAGGGCGGCAGCTACATGCTCTATGCGCTTGCCGGTGTCGATCGGAAGAACTTCGAGAAATTCCCGATGCCGCGCAATACCGAGGTCTTCGCACCGACCTTCAACGGCGAAGGCATCGTGCGCTCCGACGACATCCTGCTCGACCCGCGCTACGGGCAGAATGCGCCGCATGCAGGCATGCCGAAGGGGCATCTTCCGGTCAGGAGTTATCTTGCCGTGCCGGTGAAATCACGCGACGGCAGCGTCATCGGCGGCTTGTTCTTCGGTCACGGCCAGCCCGGCCGTTTTTCCCAAGCGGCCGAGGCGAGCCTCGTCAGCCTCGCCGGCCAATCGGCCGTCGCGATCGACAATATCCGGCTCTTTCGTGCCGCCAAAGTCGAAATCGACCAGCGCCGCGACATGGAAGATCAGCTGCGGAAACTCAATGAAATGCTCGAGGTCCGCGTCGCGGCCGAGATTGCCGAACGCCAGCAGGCTGAAGCAGCACTTCAGCAGTCGCAGAAGATGGAATCGATCGGCAAGCTTACCGGCGGTGTTGCCCATGACTTCAACAATCTGCTGCAGGTGATCTCAGGCAATCTGCAGCTTCTCGGCAAGGATGTGGCAGATGGCGGCCGAGGCAAGGAACGCATTTCCAACGCGCTTGCCGCGGTCGAACGCGGCTCGCGGCTGGCAAGCCAGCTGCTCGCCTTCGGTCGCCGCCAGCCGCTGGAACCGAAGGTCATCAACATCGGCCGTCTCGTCACCGGCATGGACGACATGCTGCGCCGCGCACTCGGCGAGGAGATCGAAGTCGAGACCATGCTCTCCGGCGGACTCTGGAACACCTTCGCCGATCCGATCCAGATCGAGAACGCACTGCTCAACCTTGCGATCAATTCCCGCGACGCGATGGATGGCGCCGGCAAGCTGACGATCGAGGTTGGCAACGCCTTCCTCGACGATTCCTACAGCCGCATCCATCCTGAAGTCACCGCCGGCCAATATGTGGTGCTCGCCGTGACCGATACCGGCGCCGGTATGACGCAGGAGGTGATGGATCAGGCCTTCGAGCCCTTCTTCTCGACGAAACCGGAAGGCAAGGGCACCGGTCTCGGCCTGTCGATGGTCTACGGCTTCGTCAAGCAATCCGGCGGCCACGTGAAGATCTACAGCGAGATCGGCGAAGGCACGACCGTCAAGCTCTACCTGACCCGCTCGTTCCGAAGCGAGGATCGGGTCACGGCCGCCGACAGCGTACCGGCCGCCGGGGGCACGGAAACCATCCTTGTCGCCGAGGACGATGAGGGCGTGCGCGTCACCGTCGTCGAGATGCTGTCGGATCTCGGCTACTACGTTTTGAAGGCCAAGGATGCGCAAAGCGCGCTCACCGTGATCGAAAGCGGCGCCCATATCGACCTGCTCTTTACCGATGTCGTCATGCCCGGGCCATTGAGGAGCCCGGAGCTTGCGCGGATGGCACGCGAGCGTCTGCCTGATATCGCCGTGCTCTATACATCGGGCTATACCGAAAATTCGATCGTCCATGGCGGCCGGCTCGATCCCGGCCTCGAACTGCTCTCCAAGCCCTATACGCGCGAGGAACTCGCCCGCAAGATCCGCCACGTGCTTACTATCAGGACACAACGCCGCCAAGGGGCGAGCGATGCCGCGGTGACGGTTCCCAAACATCCCGAGAACGCCCGCGAAAAGCTGAAGCTGCTGCTCGTGGAAGACGACGCTTTCATCCGGATGGATACTGCCGAGATTCTGCAGGATCTCGGCTATGACGTGATCGAAGCTGAGAGCGGCGAACGGGGCGTGGAAATCCTCGGACACACCATTGTCGACATCATCGTCGCCGATGTCGGCCTGCCCGGTATGTCGGGCCAGGTCTTTGCCGCCAAGGCGCGCGAGGCCTTTCCGTCGGTCGGCCTGGTCTTTGCCACCGGCAACAGCAGCCTGCCGGATCCGGATGCAAACCGTCTCGCCGGTTCAGTGCTGCTGTCGAAACCTTTCAGCAGCACGGCGCTCGACCAGGCGGTCAAGAACGCCGTCCAGCAGCGGCCTGGCGCCTAGAGTATCTCTGGCTTCTCTGCTGCCACCTCTGCTTTTATGCGTCGGCGCCGTCGAACTCGGGATATTTGCGCATCAGATCCACTTCGCTGGTGCAGCTGTCGTCGCGCGCCGTCAGTTCGATCGAGACCGTGTCGGCAGGACCGAAACGGCCATTATCGTGATAATTGCCATCGTCGTGATGGCTGCCGCCATCGTGATAGACGGGAATACGCGCGCCGCTCTGACTGACCAGCACGGCATCCCGCTCGAAGCCCCTCTGCAGCAGCCAGTCACGCGGCGCCATCAGGCGGATGTCGACCTCGTAGGAACGTCCCTTCCCTTGCTTGAGGCCGACAGTATAGGTGACCGGCGATACCTGGCCGTTCACGTCGATCGCGCCGTTTCCATCGGCTTTGACGATGTGTTTTTCCATGTTCTCGGCTCCTTCTTCTGTGCAGGCCTTTCCCATCGGAAACCTGATAAAACCGGCTTTTGTTCCGAATCCGGGCCTTGCGGGCCACGACCGCGGCCGGAACTTTTGGGCTCCTGATCGGTTCAGTCCCTTTGCAAACCAGAGGAGGCCGAGATGCCGAGAGGTGACAAATCCGACTATACCGACAAGCAGAAGCGCAAGGCCGAGCACATCGAGGAGGGCTACGAGGATCGCGGCGTCTCCGAGAAGGAAGCCGAACGGCGCGCCTGGGCGACCGTCAACAAGGAAAGCGGCGGCGGCAACAAATCCGGTTCCGGCCGTGGCAAGAAGGATACGCATGAATCCTCCGAAAAGGGCGGCCGCATCGGCGGCGCGGCATCCGCCGCACGCTCGAAGGAGGAACGGTCCGCTTCCGCGAAGAAGGCCGCTGCGACGCACAAGCGCAACGAACACCACAGCCACCATTAACAACTGATGCGGCAAGCGGAGGCTTTCCGTCAGCCGCATAGGGAGTTTAACCCATGGCCAAATCGAAAAAGAAATGGTCGCAGGACGTCACCGAACACAGTGATGCGATGGACCTGAAGGAAGGCGTATTCAAATCGGACGATCCGAAGAAGATTGCCCGCTCCGTCAAGCACTCCGCCGAGGAGAGCGATCGCCGCAAATCGAGTCCCTTCCGCGCCGCCATGTCGATGCTGACCTTCTACATCAACCGCGCCGGCGACCAGCTGACGAAAAAGCGGCGCGGCACCCTTGAAAAGGCCAAGGACGAACTGCGAAAAGACTTCGGTCGTCAACCGAAGGATTGAGCGCTCATGGCATACGAACTTTATTATTGGGACGGCATTCAAGGCCGCGGCGAATTCGTGCGGTTGGCGCTGGAGGAAGCCGGCGCCGACTATATCGACATCACCCGCCAGCCCGGGCGCGGTACCGGCGTCATGTTCGACATCATGAAGAGCGACAGCGAACCGCACATTCCCTTTGCGCCGCCCTTCCTGAAGGACGGCCGTCTCATTGTCCCGCATGTCGCCAACATCCTGCTTTACCTCGGCCCGAAGCTCGGTCTTGCGCCTCAGGATGAAGGCCTTCGCCATGTCGTCAACGGCCTGCAGCTGACCGTCACCGATTTCGTCGCCGAGGTGCACGATACGCACCACCCGATCGACATGTCTCTCTTTTACGAGGATCAGAAGCAGGAAGCGAAAGCCCGCTCTGCCGCTTTCATTCGCGACCGCATTCCGAAATTCCTCGGTTATTTCGAGCGTGTGCTGCGGCAGAACCCGAAAGGCCCCAACCATCTGGTCGGCGATGCGCTGACTTATGTCGACCTCTCGCTCTTCCAGGTGATCGAGGGCCTGAGCTACGCCTTCCCGAGAGCCATGACAAACCGCAAGGGGGAATATCCCGCCCTGCAGGCTCTGCATGATGCTGTGGCTAAGCGTCCAAACATTGCCCGTTATCTCGCCTCGCCGCGCCGCCTGGCCTTCAACGAGGAAGGGATTTTCAGGCACTATCCTGAGCTGGACAGTGCGGGCTGAGTTAAGAGCCGTTCATTCGAGCGGCACCGCCGCATCGAAGAAATTTCCCCACGGGTCTCTCGGCTGGGTCTCCAATCGCCCCGGCACGTTGCCGAGCGTGAAAGCGGCGGGACCGCTCACCTCGTTCAATTCTGACCAATCCAGCGGCATGGAAACCGGCGCACCCGATCGTGCCCGCGTCGAATAGGCCGCGACTGCCGTGTTGCCGCGGCCGTTGCGCAGATAGTCGATGTAAATATGTCCACCGCGTTTTGCCTTCGTCGCCGTTGCCAGATATTTCTCCGGCGTGTCGGCCGACATGCTTTCGGCCAGCGAATGGGCGAAATCCTTCACCTCCGCCCAGCGGGCCTTCGGCGCGAGCGGCGTTACCACATGCAGCCCCTTGCCGCCTGAGGTCTTGACGAAGGCGGCCAGCCCACGGGCTTCCAGCCGCGTCTTCAATTCAAGCGCTGCCGAAATCACCGCGCTCCAGGCCACGTCCTCGCCAGGATCGAGGTCCATGGTGATCATGTCGGGTGTTTCCCAATTGTCGGCCGTCGTGCCCCAGGGATGAATTTCGAGCGCGGCCGACTGCACCAGCGCCACGAGCCCGTTGAAATCGGCGATGCGCAGCAGCTTTTCGCCGTCCGCATCCTGCGGATCGGCGATCTCCTCGATATGCGGATTCATGCCCTTCCAGGCATGTTTCTGGAAAAACCGCTGGTGGCTTTTTATGCCGTCGGGCAGGCGCAGCAGCGCCAAGGGCCGATTAACGATATAAGGCGCAATGAACGACCAGACTGCGGCGTAGTAGTCTGCCAGCGCCTGCTTGGTGAAGCCCTCGTCCGGCCAGTAGAGCCGGTCGGGATTAGTCAGCGATACGTCCGATACCGGCGGATGTCTGGGGCTCATTCTTCGATCTCGCTTGTGAGGAAATCAAGTAGCCTGTTTTCCTCGGCCCGCAAGCCCCGCAGCGGCTCGTTACCGCTCTCGATCAGCCGATGATCGTTGCCAGCGAGCGCGATGATCGCCGGATGGATATAGCTCGAGCGCGAGATCGCCGGTGTGTTGTGCAGCGCCTCGGCCGCGGCCTCCGACATCTGCTTTACCGTCGGCCGGCCGCCACTGAGGATCGTCTCACGCGCCACACCGAAGGCCGCCAGCGATCCGGCCCAGGTGCGGAAGGTTTTCGCCGAAATGGGAATGCCCGATATTTCGGCCAGATAGGCGTTCAACCGGCCGGAATCGATTGGTTTCAGCGCCCCGCTTTCGTCCTTCCAGACGAAGAGCTGGCGGCCGGGCAGGTCGGCTATCTCCTCCAGGATCTTCTGCAGCCTGGGATGCTTGAGGCTGCGCTGGACGCGCTTGCCACCCTTGGCGCGAAATTTTAGCTCTATCTGACCGTCGACGATCTTCAGGTGGCGCTTCAGCAGCGTCGTTGCGCCATAGGTGCCGTTCTCCCTGACATAGGCCTGGTTGCCGACGCGCAAGTGCGCCTCGTCGAGCAGCGTCGTCAAAGCCGCAAGCACGCCGTTGATATCCTCCGCACCGGTGTCGAGATGGCGCAGCACGGTCCGGCGGATCCGAGGCAGCGCCCGGCCGAACTCAATCAGCTGATGGAATTTTCCCGCACTTCGGAAGGACTGCCATTCCTTGTGGTAGCGATATTGCTTGCGCCCGCGAGCGTCGAAGCCTGTCGCCTGCAGATGGCCGTTTTCGTAGAGGCAGATCCAGACGTTCTCATAGGCCGGCGGCAGTCCCAGCGTCCTGATGCGCGCCCGCTGCGATTCATCAGTAAGCGTGGTGCCGTCCGGCATGACGTAGCTGAAGCCCTTGCCCTTCCTTCGTCTGCGGATGCCAGGTTCGGTATCGCTGACATAGACGAGACCAAGTTCGGTGATGACTTCGGCATTCATGTTTTCTGAGACCTACTTGCTCCAGCGGCCGAACTGGAACCAGCGACGACGCTCGGCCTTTGTCGCGCCTTGCGGCGGTTCGGTCTGCCCCTTCGGTGCGAAGACTGCGACGCTCTGGGCATAAACCATCACCGGATTGTCCTCATCGTGCACTTCGAAGGAATCCGTCTCCGATCCCGTGTCGAGAACCCTCGACCACTCTTTCAGCCCATTCACAACAGGCAGATGGAGCTCGCAATCGCCACCTGCATTGAAGACGAGGAAGAGGTCGTCCATCTTCTCGGTATCCGGAGCATGCACGCTCCTCGAGACATAGACGCTAATCACCTGCAATCCGTCGTCATTCCAGGCGCCGTCATCCATGAAACTGCCGTCGGGCTTGTACCAGGCGATCTCGATGCGCCCGTCCTCGGCTGTCTCCCCGGTCAGGAACCGCTCCTGCCGCAACACGGGATGGGCCTTGCGGAAGGCGACGGCCTGCCGGCAGAAATCGAGGAAAGGATCGTCGAGCCCCACCCAATCCGTCCAGCCGATCTCGTTGTCCTGGCAATAGGCGTTGTTGTTGCCGCCCTGGCTGTTGCCCACCTCATCGCCGGCAAGGATCATCGGAACGCCCTGGGAGAGCATCAGCGTCGCCATCATGTTACGGCGCCGCCGCGCCCGAAGCCTATTGATGTCTTCGTTATCAGTCACTCCTTCGGCACCCATATTGTCCGAATGATTGTCCGAATGTCCGTCCCTGTTTTCTTCGCCGTTCGCGTCATTGTGCTTGTCGTCGAAGGAAACCGTGTCCATCAACGTGAAGCCGTCATGGGCCGACAGCAGATTGATCGATGACGTCGCGCCGCGATCCGAGTGGTTGAACTGTACCGACGAGCCGGTGATGCGTTGCGAGATCTCCGAGACCATGCCGCCATCGCCCTTCCAAAAGCGACGCACGTCGTCACGAAACTTGTCGTTCCACTCACGGAAGGGATGTGGAAAGCCGCCAACTTGATAACCGCCATCGCCCACGTCCCAGGGCTCGGCGATCAGCTTGACACCGGCAAGGATCGGATCCTGGCGAATGGCGCCGAAGAACAGGCCCTGCCGATCGAATTCCATATCCTGCCGGCCGAGCGTACTGGCGAGGTCGAAACGGAAGCCGTCGATATGCATGACGCCGACCCAGTAGCGCAGGCTGTCGAGCACCATGCGCATCACCATGGGATTGGCGGCATTCAGCGTGTTTCCGGTCCCCGTGGTATCAAAGGTGTGGCGCGGATCGTCGGGAGAGAGAATGTAATAGCTCGCATTGTCGAGCCCGCGGAAGGACAGCGTCGGTCCTTTCTCGCTGCCTTCGGCGGTGTGGTTATAGACCACGTCCATGATGACTTCGATGCCGGCGGCATGGAACTTTTTCACCATCGTCTTGATTTCGGTAATCTTGTCGCCGGACATGTAACGCGATTGCGGTGCGAAGAAACCGAGTGTCTGATAGCCCCAATAATTGCGTAAATTCTTTTCCAGGAGATAACGATCGTCGAGGAAATACTGGATCGGCAGCAGCTCAATCGCCGAGATGCCGAGCTTGACGAGATGGTCGATGATCGGATCGCTGCACATGCCGAGAAAGGTGCCGCGCAGACGGTCGGGCACCTTTGGATGCGTCATCGTCAGGCCGCGCACATGCGCCTCGTAGATGATGGTGTCGGGCCAAGGGCGGCGGATCGCCTCTTCCCCCGCCCAGTCGAAGTCCGGATCCTGCACTACGCCCTTGACCATGAACGGCGCGCTGTCGCGCTCATCGAAGGTTAGATCGTCCTCGCCGATCTGATAACCGAACAGCGCATCATGCCATTTCAGTTCGCCCGTCACCTGCTTGGCGTAGGGATCGAGCAGAAGCTTATTCGGATTGAAGCGATGGCCGGCGTTGGGATCGTAGGGACCGTGCGCCCGATAACCATAAACAGTGCCCGGTCCGATGCCGGCAATATAGCCCGACCAGATGTCTCCTTCGCGTTTCGGCAGGGGCAGCCGGGCGATCTCATTCTTTCCGTCAGGCGAGAAGAGGCAGAGCTCCATCTGTTCCGCATGTGCGGAAAATACCGCGAAATGGGTGCCAGAACCCGTATACTCCGCCCCCAGCTCCGGCTTGAGGAAGTCGAGTTCCGAAAATGAAAAGCTCATGGTGCCCCGCTATGTCAAAAGACCAAGCGGGAAACGTGAGGGCGGTGCGAAAGTTCCGTCCTTGAGGGGAAAAGCAAACGATGTGGCTCGCCAAAAGGCGTCTTTAAGGCATCAGCTGCCCGCCATTGACCTCAATGATCTGGCCGGTGATGTAGCCCGACAAGGTTGGTGAAGCGAGAAAGAGATAGGCGCCGACGCAGTCCTCCGACGTGCCGACGAAACCCATCGGGATCGACTTGCGCTGCAGCTCCATCTGCTCGTCATTGGTATAACGCTCGTGGAAGGGTGTGGCGATGACACCCGGCGCCACCGCGTTGACGCGGATCCTGTCGGCGACGAATTCCTTGGCGTGACCGCGGGTGATCGTCGAGACGAAGCCCTTGGACGCCGCATAAAGGATCGCACCATTGCCGCCGCCATTGCGCGCGGCGATCGAGGTGGTGTTGATGATGAAGCCACCCTGCTTCTTCAGCCAGGGATGCGCCGCACGTGTTGCCGCCAGCACCGAGCGGGCGTTGAGGTCCATGACCGCGGCATAATGCGCGTCGGTATATTCCGAGGTGGGCTTGCGCCCCAGCATGCCGCCAGCATTGTTGATGAGGCCGTCGAGATGGCCGAAAGTCTTCGCCGTCTCGTCGACGACACGCTCGGTCTCGCCTTCCCTCGACACGTCGCCCTGAATCAGATGCACGGTGCCGCCAGCAGCCCGGATTTCCTCAGCAAGTTTTTCCGCCGGTTCGCGGCTGGCATTGTAGTGCACGCCGACCTTGGCCCCTTGAGCCGCGAAGGCGCGGGCGAGCGCCGCACCGATGCCGGTCGAGGCGCCGGTGATCAGCACGGCCTTGCCGGACAGGTCCGGCAACTTGATGGATGCTAGCGATTGCGCAAGTTCGACCATGGCGACGATTGCCTCCCGAAAAACCAAGGACATAGGTGATGAAACGAATAGGAGAAGTCTTATCAGGGTAAATCGACGAAGGGCAATGCACGAAAGAGCGAGATTCGCATGGTGTTTAATGCCGGCCAGCAGGATTGAGTTCCCGAGAGAGCTCGACAAGTGTCACGCCCCGGCCTGGCAATGTTTCCTTGTTATTGTCGATGTAAGGACCATAAACCTCAAGGAAAGACTGCACGGTATCATTGAAGAAGACTGCCGTTGTTTCCTTGGAGCAGAGTGACGCATTCACGCAAAGAGCAAGCCGGTTGAAGAAATAGACGACTTCCCTGACTTGCTCCCGGCGCGCAGGCTCCTGCGCAATCTGACGGTTTAAGGACTGCAACAGATTATCCATGGCATGCCCGCCTGTGTCAGCCCTCCTCTTGTCGCCGACCGGGATCGTCTCAAGGAACGTTGAATAAAACTGGCGAAGTTCGCCGTAGGCTTGCCGATAGCCTTGCGTTTCCCAGGTCTCGATGAGAGTGAGCGTATATTTCGTGCGATCCATCTCCTTCTTCTCGATGTACTCGAAAACCGCCCAAAAGATACCGCCTATCGCGCTGACGAAGGTCAAAACGGCAACGATGCTGCTCAGAAACGACCAGCCGGCTTCCGAAATATTTAAGAAAGAGAGCCCGACCCGCCGCTTGGATGATGGCTGGCTCATGGCTTGCAATTCTCCACCAGATCGAACCGCACCGACGGATCGATCTTACCTTCGTGCCCATCCAGCAATCGTTTGAGGCAAACAAGGCTTGCCTCATCGAAGATGTAGACCGATCGTAGCTCGCGCTGGTTCCGCGCGCTGGATTCGCTTCCGAGTGATAAAAGCCCAGGCATCCGATCCAGACCGCGACGTTCGCGCCCGTCATCGCCAGCACAGGCGGAGAGATCGACCTCCGTATTGCTCGTTTCCGAGCTTCGAGCAGTTGAAAGAAACTTTTCATAGTCCTGACGGAAGCAATTTGCCCGCACTCCATCCAGCTCGACGACCTCGTCACAGATGAGGCACGCAGCACCGGAGGCGGCAGGTGCGAGAAGCAGCATGGCAGCTGCTAGGATCGCAACCGTTCTATAGGCGTTGCGAAATCTAAAAAAGGGCATAGTCCCCCACCAGTCGGCTGTTGATGATCCAGGGTGTCTGCTTGCCGCCGCTCGCAGCGAAAACCAGCGTCTTGACGCCGCGATACAGTTCGGAGGCCTCGATGCGACCATTGTGGTTGTGGTCATAACGATCACGTTCTTTCCCGAGGACGGTAACGATCGCGTTGGTGAACAGGCCCCCCACCTCGCGGCGCCCGAGCGACTCCTGTCGCCCCTTCGCAGCGGCGAGAACGGTGAGATTGGATCTAAGGGCGGCGAGGCTGTTGGCGAGATCGTCGTTGGTGGTGAAAGACCCGGTCCCCGCGGCGCCGGAGTGGCAGGCGTCAAGAAGGATGGTGATGCGCGCTTCGGTCCTTTCGAACAGCGCCGCCAGCCGGTCGAAAGGCAAGGCTGTGTGTTCGAGATCCGTTGGATCGGTGGCCGACGTCGCGAAAAAGAAACGCCCATTGCGGTCCTGCATGCCATGGCCGGCCAGAAACAGGACCGCGTGGTCCCCACGCGCCAGCCCGTCCAGCAGTCGCGCAGTCGCCTCCAGTATGGCCTCGGGTGTGGCACGCCTGTCCTTCGGCCCTACCTCGCCGCGGAACGGTGGCTCTTTGCCAAGCGGCTCGGTCAGCGTTTCGAGCACCGTGCCTGCATCGCGCAGAGGGTAGTTGAGCGAGCGCAGTCGCTCGTCCTCGTAAGTATTCACGCCGATGACGAGCGCGCGGGTGATCGCGCGGCGCGCAAGAGGCTCGCCGAGATCAGCGGATACCGGGAGGCTGGCCAGACCCGCAGAATTGAATCCGATGACGGACACCCAACGCGCGTCCTTAAGCCTCTCGAACGACACTGCATTTCCGACGGTGGCAGCATCAACCGTTTCGGTCAGGACACCGTCCTGAAAAACGGACATATGCACCGTCTCAGCCGGATCGAAGTGCAATACCGCTCTTACGCGACTGCCGTTTTCCTCGAGCGCGATCTCGCCTGTCAACGACGGCGGTACGCCCACCTCGGCGGCAGCCTCCGGCGTCTGCCCGCGATCAAGAACGGCGCGCGCCAGATCTGGGACCAGGCGCGCTGTGCCAAACCGGTCGAGACTATACTGTCCAACCCTACCGGGAAACTTCAGATCGATGAGGGTGGCGGCCTCGGCTGTCGCGTCGTAGTAATAGTCCTTGGTCCAGACCGCGATCTCGTCGTCGGCGATGCGCCCGGACAGGGGCGATTGCCTATCGTCCAGAATGGCGTGAATGTAGAAGTTGCCGTCAGAATTAAGTTGCACCGCATGGCGACGGTCTTTGGTCAACCAGGCATCGACGAGGAGGTCGCCATTCGGAAGATTCTCGCCGATCCAGAGGAATTTCTGTGTTGCGCGGTCACGCACAGTCATGACGCCGTTGCCGGGCGCATAGGTCAGCAGAAGGTCGTCATTGGCTTTGATACGAAAAGGGTGCTCGTACCACAGACGATGGGCATTGTTTTCGAAGAAAAATGCGCCTTCCGCCTGAAGTGACGCACTCGCCGCCGGCGCGGGGCGCGCGATATCCATGACGTAAAGGGCAGCATAGGGCCTGAGGCTCCCGAACGTCGCGCCCGCAACACACTCCGCACGTGCCACCCATACCGCCCCGCGAGACGTGCGGACCGTCGAGACCTCGACAACATCGCGAGGCGCTAACAGCGAACCCGTGCCCCCCGTGCTTGAGGATTCTCCGAGTAGAAGATGTTCACAGTCGGAGATGGGACCCTCGTCCCCGACGGGCAGAGCCCAGTCGAAGCGCCAGCCCGCACGCTCCGCCTCGCGGCGGAAGCGCCCCATCGCCTCTGCGGATCGTTTCAGCCGCTGGTCACGATCAAGCGCGTGAAGGGCGTTATTCTCACCTGCGGCGTAGGACTCGACGAGGCGTTCACCGTCGACCATTGGATCGAGCGCGACGCCGAGGCGCAAGAGTTGTTCGGGCAAGGCAGCGGCGAGAGGTGTGTCGTTGCCGGCTCTGGTGGAGCCTTGGTCGTTCGATGCCACGGCCGCATCGATCATGACTGCCTGAAGCTCAATTTTGCCCAGTGTGCGCGACAGGCTTTCCGTAAAATCGCGTGGGCGGCGGCTATCGGCGTCCGCGACCTCCCAGTCTTCCCAGGTACTGGTCGTCCTGAAGCCGCCGGCAACATCGAATTCCCGAGCGACACTGACGGGCGACACCATGCCAAGCGACCAGAACATATGAAAATGAAGGGGAACCGTCTCGCCACCTTGAGAACTGTAAGCGCCGGAAGAATTCGCGATCGAAGCGTAATCTGGATTCTGGAGCGCACCAACGCGGTAGCCGGCGCCACCCCAAATGGCGTAGGCGGCATTCTCCAGATCGATCGCCACCCGCGTTTGACCGCGTTCCGCCGTGCAGCAAGACGGCCCGGTAATCTGTTCACGTATGCGCAAATGGTCGCCGAAGGTGGAGGAAAAATTCACCTCTGCCCAAGGCGCGAGCGTGGTGAAGACGACACTGTCACCGAGCGCCCAGCGAAGGTCGCCGGCATCCGCCGTCGCGGCCGTATGCCCATCGACCATGTCGACGATGTCGAGCCGGCCATTATGCTCGACGCCGATGAAGCGGTGGGTCGGCGAGATCTGCAGGTGTGTGCCTGCCCGCTCGACGATTTCCGTCCCGCTTGCCGCATCCAGCAGAAGAAAGCGGGTATCGTTGAGGAGGATGCGGCGGGAGAATTTAGGGATATCGATGCTATGTGTGAACGCCGCGCGGCCCTCGGCGGTGTTGAGGACGATCTCGGCAGGCGCCGGTACGATTTCGAGCCGCTCTGACTCTTCCTTCAGAACGATCTCCTCCTCACAGGCGCGCAGATAGCCGACCAATGAGACGGATAGGTTCAAAGGCCCCGCTTGCAGCGGAATGGTTGAAACTGAACCGTCGGCCCCGGCGCCACGCGTCGCCAGAGCGACCACCGCGCGTGTCTTGCCGAGACCGGTTTTTATCGCGAACGGATTGGGTGCGGCAGGACCAAGCGCCACATGCCCCTTGCCTTTAAAACGGACGGGCTGTTCTGCTTTGACCATGAACCAAACCGGTATGCGATCTGCGAGCGTGTTGCCCGACCACTCGATCGCAAAGCTGTTTCCGGCGCGCAGCGGTCCCTGATGCGGCAGTGTCCATTGGAATTTTTCGGCCAGACGCCGGAGCGTCTCCTTCTCCTCGTCGCATGACCCGCCGAGCCTGCGAGCGGCTTGTTTCACGCGGGCCTGGAAGCCCTCCAGTGTCTCGCCCTCGTGCCACCCGACCGCTCCATCGACGATCGGTCCCGGTCCACGGGTGGGTGGAGGTGCTAAACTCGCCTTCCGGCCATCGAAAACGCCGCTCCTTGCGGCTGCGTGGGGTTTGGGCGAGCCCTTTTCGGACTTCAGGAAACATGCCCCGCCGCTCGGGTTGAACGTATAGGCCTGGCACATGTCGGTTTCCGAGCAGATCGCGATACAGCCGCCTTCCGTCAGGCCACGCAGAAGCGGATCGGCCAGCCCATGTCGAATGTCATTGCCGGCAAGATCCGTGTTCGGCTGCGAGGTCCACGTTCCTTCGGACATCGTGACCTCGGCCAGCTCGTCGGCAAGGCGGGAGAACCGTCCAGGGAAGGGATCCTGGCCGCTGCGGAGTCTGGCGAGGAGGGTAGCACATGCCTTTCCAACCCGGTCGTATTCGGGGCCGAATTGCGCGAGACCGAAGGACATCGACCATGTCCCCAACTTGAGGTTCAACGATCGCCCGGAGGAAAGGCGGGCGATGAGCGCTGCATCACGACCGGCATCGAGGACCGGTCTTTTGCGGATGCCATCGAGAGGAAGCATTGCCTCAGGGCCTCGATCCACCGTCAGACCCGCGCTAGAGACCGACGGTGTCGAGTAGCCCGCCACCTCTTCTAAATCAAGGACCACACCGACTTCGGCATCGCAGGCAAGACGAAGGCAGACCTTGCTGTAGCCGGTGGAGGCGCAGACTTTGCTGCCGATCCCCGTGTCGTCCAGCTGCCACGGTGGCAAGGCCGCATCGCCGACAACCGGGCCTGTCCCATGGGAGAGCTCCTCCTCCATGTTGACGGCATGTGCCTCGCGGATCGATGCCGGCGCTTCCCAGCTCCGATCCGCCGCCCAGGCCGCCATCGCAGCCATGGTCGCTTGGTCTGTCTGCCCATTCACCGGCCCCGAATAGTAGCCGAGCCGGGATAGGGCAGATTGAACACGACGAACAGTCCCATCTTCTGGACCAGAGCTTGGACGATCCTGTTCTGCAACCTGTCCCTGCGCGCGTTCAGCTTCCAGGGAATTGAGATGCGCGACACGGAGGGTTGTTGGAGCCTCCCATCCCCGATCGCGTGCCCACGCTGCTACCGAACTCCACGTGTCAGGCCCGGCATCTCCGTCGATCGGACCGTGATAGTAACCGAGTGCTTCCAGGGCACGCTGCAGGCGTTGCACTTGCGTTCCTGTCAGCTGTGACCGAAAAGTCGGCATCGGTTTAGACGTTAGGCGACCAGCCTCGGGCGGCGCAGCATCACGTGTGACGCCGTCGGTCAAGCTCCTGATGATGTCGAGTGGAGACTGCGCCAGAGCCGGCTGCGACAGCAACATGATACATGCCAGAGCAATCCCCATTACCCTCATTGCTGCAGCATGGCCCCCAGCCAAAAGTTAATAAAGAGTATACTGCCGAAGAACTGAGGGTTCCTCAAGTGAATATTTCAGGACTGGTGCGTCTTACCCGTTACCGCCCTAGCAGAGCGCGTCGCCGCAGCGTCCACTACTACACCAATACGAGTTCGATTTTCGCCGGCATCAAGTTATTCCTTGCCTTTGAACACTTTGTTCTTTCGACATCCAGAATGGCGCTCGATGCCAGCGGATATGAATGATCGCAGTCCGGCTGGTCCTCGTCCATTTGTTACGGTGGAGGCGAATGTGCCGCCTGCGGTGTTGGCGATTTGGCGGCAAGAGTCGCGACGATGCGAAAACCTTGAGTGGGCGTTCGCCGACGTCCACTCTCGATATCGCCTGTGAGGATTGGCAAGGCGCTCGTTATGGCGCCACGCCGAAGGCCGGCTGTGGTTTCTGGCGGGCGAGAGGCGGGAATGCCAGCGCTATCGCCGCGGCCCCCAGCCCGACCATCGCGGAGCCGATGAACAGCCAGGAATAATTGGCGAAAGTGTCGAAAATCCAGCCGCCGATCAGAGGGCCGAACGCCATGCCGAGGCTGGATAGCATCGTCGCTGCGCCCAAGACGGTACCAATGATGCGCTGGCCGAAATATTCCCGCGCCAGCACCGCATAGAGCGGCATCACGCCGCCATAGGCGCTGCCGAAGACGATGGCGAGTGCGTAGAATTCGCCGAGCTGGCTGACGAAGAGATAGGTCGCGAGCGCGACTGCCTGCACCAGCAGGCCGGCGACCAGCACCGGCTTCACCCCG
Source organism: Rhizobium laguerreae (assembly GCF_019778565.1). Taxonomy (NCBI): domain Bacteria; kingdom Pseudomonadati; phylum Pseudomonadota; class Alphaproteobacteria; order Hyphomicrobiales; family Rhizobiaceae; genus Rhizobium; species Rhizobium laguerreae. Next base: position 33,958 of record NZ_JAAXQT010000010.1, read on the forward strand.
ATCTTGTCGGCAAGGCTGCCATAGAGCAGCCGGCCGCCCAATCCCGCCAGACCCTCGACGCTGTAGATGCTGACGGCCGCCATCGGTGCTACGCCGCAGATCGTCGCATAGCTCACCATGTGGAAGATCGGCCCGGAATGCGCCGCACAGCAGGCAAAGAAGGTCAGGCCAAGCACGATGAATTGCGGCGACCGGAAGACTTTCGACAGTTGCGGCCGCGCGCCGTCGATGGCGAACGCGTTTCCGGTGTCAGTGGTCTCCGTTGGCGGGCGCCTGACCAGCAGCGCGGCCGGCACCAGCAGCACCCAGGCGGCAATGCCGATGATCAGCATGGCCGGCCGCCATTCATAGGCCGAGATCAGCCAACGCGCGAAGGGTGAGATGGTCATCGGGGCAACGCCCATGCCGGCCGAGACCAGCGACACCGCAAGGCCGCGATTTTCATCGAACCAGGCGGTCGTCGCCGCAATCATCGGCGCGAAAAACGTGCTGGCGGCCAGCCCGACGAGGATGCCGTAGGTCAGTTGGAACTGCAGCAGAGTTTCGGCCCGGCTCGCCAGCACCAGCGCCAGGCCGAGCAGCACGGACCCTATCAGCACGACCACGCGCGGGCCGAAGCGGTCGCTTGCCGCCCCCCAGAAGAAGCCGCCGAAACCCATGACGATGAAATTCAGCGTCATCGCGCTCGCGATACCGACACGCGACCAGCCGGTCGCCGTTGCAATCGGCTCCTGAAAGATCGCCAACGAGAACATCGCGCCGAGCGCAACGCATGTCATCAATGCGCCCGCAGCGACGATGACCCAACGATAGGAAACACTCATGGCTTCATAACCTCCATGCCGACAGAGTGACCGCGACGCATGCGACAAACCTACCGCATTTCGCGCCTGCGATCTCAAGACGTTTGGGCCGCGGCGGATTCGACAGCGCATTCACATCTTTTTTAAGTGTCGAATCGGCAATGGCCCTATCGGCAATGCGCTCTGATGCTCGAAACTAGTCCAACCCCAGTCTCTGAAACAGCTCGGCCGGTGCACCGTACCGTTCGATGACTTGCCGCATAAGACGCAGCATTCGTTCCCGCTCTTCGGGCCGGTCTTGCCAGAGGTCGTGCTTTTGGCCTGGATCATTGCGTCGATTAAATAGCAGCGGCTGGCTGTCGAGGTTCCGCCGGTCACCGGGGCCGTCGGGAGTGATGGGAATTTTCCATTGCGGCATGTCGATACCGGGAATGTAGCGCCCATGATCGACCGGCTTGTCCTGCGGCTCGATAGTGGTCGGCACCATGGTCGAGTAGGCGTAAAGCGGCTTGTCGCGATCCGGCGGCTGGATCAGCGTCCATTCGCCATCGGTGCAGCAGATGCCTTGCCCGAATGTGCCGTAAATGACGGCGTTCCGCGTGTTGCTGGTATCTTCCTTGAGAAGCGGCAGAAATGAATGCGAGTGCGTCTTTCGTGGCGGCTCGACGCCGGCGATCGCCAGGATCGACGCGAAGAGGTCGACGGTCGACGTCAGATTTTGAATCGCGCCGCCATTGGCCTGGAAGGCGGGGTGCCAGACGAGCAGCGGGATGTTCGCGTGGCTGTCGAAATGCGGGAATTGCTTGCCATAGCCGCCGCGTTCGCCGAGATCATGTCCGTGATCGGTGGTCACGATAATGGCCGTGTCGTCCCAGAGCTGGAGTTCGTCCAGGGTGGTGAACAGCTTGCCCAGCCACCGGTCCGTCATCGTCAGCTTGGCGCCATATTGCGAGCGAACGAAAGCCAGTTCCTCGGGGCTCGCCTGGCTCATGAACTCCGCCTGGCGTGCCGCATCCTGATATGGCGGCCACAGCGTGAAGCGGTCGCGTGCCGCACCGTCGCCGTACATCGATGCATAGGGCTCCGGCACATCGAAGGGTTCATGCACGTCGAAGGACTCGACCTGCAGGAAGAACGGCTTTCCAGTCTTCGGCTTGGCGAGCCATTCGCTCGCTGATGTCATCACCTTGGCAGGAAAGAAATCGGCCTCATCCTTGAAGTTCGCGACATTGGAAAAGTAGCGATGACCATAGCCCGGGCGCCATTTCTCAATATTGTGCGCCCATTGCGGCAGATCCGCCTCCGGCACGAGCGGCTCCCAGAAATCCAGCTCGTGCCCTCGAATGAATTCCGCACCCTGGAAGCTCTGGATGTAGCCGTTCGCCGACTCCTCCCAGTAGTGATAGTGATCGGTGACGATCGCGGTTGTGTAACCCGCAATCTCCAGAAGTTTCGGCAGGCGTAGGTCGAAGGGTTCGAGCGGTCCCCAAGGGCGCCATTGCATGCCGCTGAAGCCGGCGAAGATTTCACGTCGCGCCGGCATGCAGGGCAGGCTGCCGACGAAGTGATTGTCGAAACGCCAGGCCTTTTTGGCGAAAGACTGGAGATTGGGCGTCGCGAACTCGGTTCCGCCATAGGCCGAAAGAGCATTGCGGTTAACGCTGTCGATAAGCACGAGGATGATGTTCATGGAAGGACCTTCGATGTTCGTTCGAGGCTTTCACACCGCTACAGCTTCACCGCACCGGCCGCGAGATCGGAGACGAGCTTTCGCTGAAGCAGCATGAAAAGGACAAGCGTGGGCAGCGTCGATATCACCGATGCCGTCATCACCAGATTCCATTGGGTGGTGTATTCGCCGAAGAAGCCGGCAAGCCCGACCGGCACGGTCTTGTTTTCGTCCGCTGTCATCAGTGTCAGGGCAAACAGAAATTCATCCCACGCCGACACGAAGGCGTTGACCGCGACCGTCACCACACCCGGCCAGGCGATCGGCAGAATGACCTTGAAGATGATCTGGATCGTGGAGGCGCCGTCGAGCTTGGCTGCCTCGTCGAGATCCTGGGGAATCGTGTCGAGATAGCCGAGAAGCAGATAGATGGCGAATGGCAGGTTCATCGCTGTATAGGACAGAACCAGGCTCAGCGGATTGTTGATCAAGCCCACGGCGAAAAACATCGAGTACAGCGGCGTGATCAGGATCACGTAGGGAAACAGCTGCGTGCAGATCACCAGGATCAGCAATAGGCCGCGGCCGCGGAAATCGCGGTTGCGCGAAAAGCCATAGGCGGTGATCAGCGAGATGGTAACGGCGGCAACAGTCGAGATCGTGCAGACGACGAGGCTGTTTCTGAGGTAGTTCGGGAACGGCGAGTTCTGAAGGAGCGTGTAGTAGTTTTCCAGGGTGACGCTGGTGAACAGGTGAAACGTCCGGGTGAAGATTTCGTTGTCCGGGCGGAAGGAAATCAGCACCACCCAAATGAATGGGAATGCTAAAATCAGCAGCAGGCCGAGACCCAGAATGACGGTGATCAGGTCCCTGGCGAACCTGATATGCCGTGCTCGATGCGTCATTGAAACATTCATGACGAAGCTCCTCGTTTCCCGCGGGAGAGAACCCCGAGGTAGATGAGCGCGAAGGCGAACATCATCAGGCTCATCAGAACGCCGATGGCGGCACCCTCGCCGACGCGATAGTCGACAAACGAGACCGTGTACATCTTCGTGGCCAGAACCTGTGTGTAGTCGCCCGGCCCTCCTCGGGTGGCGAGCCAGACATAGACGAAATTGTTGAAGGTCCAGATCGTCGTCAGCAGCGCGACGACCGCGATCACCGGCTTCAGCATCGGCAGGATGATGCGCAAATGGATCTGAAACTCCGACGCGCCGTCGATGCGGGCGGCCTCCCTGAGTTCCCTCGGAATCGACTGCAGCGCCGCGAGGAAGGTGATGATGACGAAAGGGAGCTCGCGCCAGATCAACATGGTTTCGACCGCGCCCCAGACCGTCGACGTCCTGGAAAGGAACGGAATTCCCCTGTCGATGAGCCCAGTCGACAGGAGAAACTGGTTGACCGCGCCATAGCGCGGGTCAAGCAGCCACTTCCAGGCGGCGACGGCGACGACCGGCGGCGTTACGAATGGGACAAGGACCAGCGACCGGACGAGCCAGCCGATGCGCCATCTGGCAAAGACCTCGGCGTTGAGAAGGATCGCCAGCGCAAGTCCGAGTGCCAATCGAATGACGACCGTCACGAATGTCAGCAGGAAAGCCGTGTTGAACAACGCGCCGGCAATTCCTTCATCCTTGAGGACGGTGGCAAAGTTGGCAAAACCGACCCACCGACCCTCCTTTCCCAGATCGAAAAGGCTGAGGTCCTGAAAGCTGAGCGCGATATTGTAGAATGCCGGGCCGGCGAAAAAGATTGCCAGGATGAGCATCGCCGGCATGACCAGGCCATAAGGCTCGAAGTGCCAACTCCGGAATGATCCTCGTCTTTCGGCGCGCTTGGCCAGCGCGCCGTCCGGGTTTGCGGAAACAGACATGGTCAGCCCTTGCCGCGGGCGAGCAAGTCGTTGAGCTCCCTGATGATGACATCCGCAGCCTCATCAGGATTGCGCTGCCCGGAGAATACGGCGCCGAACTCACGATTGATGAGGGCTGTCATGCTCGACACCTTGATCGGGGAAGAGATGTAGCGCTCGAAGGTCTGCGCCAATGGAAGCATCGTCACATAGCCCTGCTCGGCCGGCGGAAACTGGAGCTGTGAAAGCAGCGACTTCTGCGAGGGATATTGGTTATAGGTTTTGAAGGTCTCGGGGCCGACCAGATATTTGACAAACTCCCAGGCCTCCTTCTGATGCTTGGTGTTGGGATTGACGCCCAGCGCACGTCCGCCAAGATGGGAGATGCGCTTTGCCGTCCCTTTCGGGATCGGTGCCGTCAGCAGCGGCTTGTCCGATTGTTTCTGGGCGGCCCTGAAGGTTTGCGGCGGAAAGAAAGTGATCGCGCAATCGCCTCGGCCGAGCCCGCCGATCAGTTCGGGATCGCCCCACGCATTTACGGTGATGAGATTTTCCGGCGCCGTTCCGTTCACGAAAAACTGGTTGAAATAGTTCATCGCCGCCGCCAGTTGCTCCGGCGTCACCGACACCTTCCATTTCCCCGGGCTTTCCTCCGTGACCAGGGTCGAGCCGTTGCTCCAGAGGTAATAATTCACAAGCGTCCACATGCCGCTGTCGGGTGCGCTGCCCGCGGGGAAGCAGAAACCGTATTGTTCAGTTTCGCCACCTTCGGTGGTCAATTTCTTGGCAGCTGCCGCAAGATCGTCCCAGCTATCCGGAAAGCTTGAGACACCTGTTGCCTGCAGGAGATCTGGGCGATAGGCCATTGAGAATGTATCTGCCGTCCATGGCAGGCCGAAGATTTTGCCGTCGAGGGTGGCGAGGTCGAGAGCCAGAAAATCGTCGGTGCCGGCTCCCGGCGCCTTCGATTGGATGAGAGGACTGAGATCGAGAAGCAGCTTCGATCGCGCCAGATCACGCGTCCACACGAAAGCCAGCTGCTGAACATCCGGTCCCGCACCGGCAGGAATTTCGCGCGCCAACTGGGCAAGCGTATCACCGCCCGACATCGTCTCCAATTTGACCTGGACATCGGGATGACCGGAGTTCCAGGCGTCGACGGCGGCAATCAGGCCTTGAATTTCGGTCGGAGGATCGAATTGACGAAACGTCAGCTGGACCTTTTCCTGCGCCGCCGATGGAACGATCGCAAAGATCATCGACGCCGCCGTCGTCACGGCGAAAATCAGCGGCCGGCCTATGCCATTTTTAAACATCGGTTCCTCCTCCTTCTATCCCCATCCCGCGCCCCGATTTCCTTGTCGAAGGCTTATTCTTCTGTGTCGAACATCCGTCGAGAACGTGCTCGGGGTACGAAACTCCACGCAATGAAGGGCTTTCGCAGCACTTGGCACGCCCGAATTAGTCTACTATTGTTGTGTACAATGTGGCGCAGATGGCGCTGAGGTCAAATGCAAACATGCTATATGTTATGCATAATTCGCATAGGGAGAGAGACGGATGCGGGAGCTACGTCAATTCGTCGAAGTGGCAAACCAGCGATCGATCTCGCGTGCCGCCAAGAAGCTGAATATCTCGCAGCCGGCGCTTTCCCGGGCGATCCGGCAACTCGAAGACAGCTATGGCGTTCCGCTGTTCAACAGGACCGGAGCCGGCGTCGAATTGAGTGTTTACGGTTCAGCCCTCTATAGCCGGGCGGTGCGGATATTGCCGGCGCTCGATGAAGCGAAAGAAGAGATCGAACATCTTCAGGGCCGCGCCAAGGCCGTCATTCGGGTGGCCACCGGCGACCTTTGGGGGCTTGTCATATTGCCGGGGATCATAAAAGCCTTCAGCCGGACGCATCCGGGTGTCGTCGTTCATGTCGAGATAGCCGATGACGGAACGCGTTTCGAGGGGATGCGCCATGGCGTCTACGATCTCGTCTTCGGAACGCTCTCCTACAAATATGAAGCCGTCATGCAGGTCGAGTTCGAAACGCTGGTAAGGCAGGCGACCTACATCTACTGCGATAAGGATCACCACCTGGCCAAAGCGGCGGCTGTCACCCTTGATGATCTTCTGCGTCAGCGCTGGATCAGCCCCGGCTACGGAGACGATGAAGGACCTGGTCAACTCGAGCGTCAGACCCGGGACTTTGCGGTACGCGTAGATTCCATGTTGCAGGCTCTGTTGATCATGCAGGGTTCGCCGCTGGTGATGGCCGCCTCCAGCGGCTTCGAGAAATTGTTCGGTGGGTTCGGGATCAAACCCGTGATGTTCCAGGACCACGGCCGGGTACAGGAATCGGGCGCGATCTATTTTCCGCGTGCGCTCGAAAAATCTCCGGTCCGCGACTTCCTGCGTTTGGTGCGTGGTTCGATGCCGTTGTTGGAGCTACCTGAATTCTCGCTCGCGGAAACCGCGTGATCAAAGCGTGCGAAACATCACCAACGCGTCGACATAACCTCGCGTCGGATGAAGGAAGACGCCAGGAAGCCGGCCGACGATATCGAAGCCGAGAGATTGCCACAGCGCCACCGCGCGTTCGTTGCTGCTGACGACGAAATTGAACTGCATTGCCCGAAAGCCCCGCAAGCGGGCATGGTCCAGGGAATGCTCATGCATCAGCCGGGCGACGCCACGGCCACTCGCGGCAGCATCGGTCATGTAGCCGCAGTTGCAGACATGCCGGCCGCCGCCTGCCTGATTGGCCTTGATGTAATATGTGCCGAGGACCGCGCCGTCCTCTTCGGCGACGAAAGTCTCGCGGTCCGGTCCCATCCAGTAAGCCAGCGCATGGGCTTCGCTCAGATCGCGATCGAGCGCATAGGTTTCGCCGGCGCGGATCGTCGGACCGATGATCCTCCAGATGGCGCTTCGATCGTTCTTGTCTGCGGGTCGGATCAGCATGGCCGATCTCTAACGAAACCGGGCGCCCGGCGCAACGGGTCGGCAGCCTCCGGCAAAAAGCGCCCCGACCTCAAACCCTTTCAAGCGCTATCGCAATCCCCTGCCCGACGCCGATGCACATGGTGGACAGCGAATATTGTCCGCCGGTCTGCAGAAGCTCGAGCGCTGCCGTGCCGGTGATGCGTGCACCCGACATGCCAAGCGGATGGCCGAGTGCGATCGCGCCGCCATTGCGGTTCACCCGCGCATCATCATCGGCGATTCCGAGCGCGCGCAGCACCGCCAGCCCCTGGCTGGCAAAGGCTTCGTTGAGTTCGATCACGTCGAACTGATCCGCGGTCATACCGAGCCGTGCCATCAGCTTGCGCGAGGCCGGGATCGGCCCGACACCCATCACTCTTGGCGGAACCGCGGCAGCCGCGCCGCCGAGGATGCGGGCGATCGGCGTCAGGCCGTATTTCCGCGCCGCCGCTTCCGAAGCGACGATCAGCGCCGCCGCGCCGTCATTGACGCCGGAGGCATTGCCTGCCGTCACCGTACCGCCTTCCTTCTTGAAAGGTGTCGCGAGTTTCGCCAGCGTTTCGATCGTCGTCGCCCGCGGATGCTCGTCCTTGTCGACGATAACAGCATCCCCTTTGCGCTGCGGAATGGTCACCGGGGTGATCTCCTTCGCCAGCCGTCCGTTCGCCTGGGCGGCAGCCGCCTTCGCCTGGCTTCGCACTGCGAAGGCATCCTGGTCTTCGCGGCTGACATGGTAGTCTTCGGCGACATTCTCGCCGGTCTCCGGCATGGAATCGACGCCGTACTGCTTCTTCATCAATGGGTTGACGAAGCGCCAGCCGATCGTCGTGTCATGGATTTCAGCCGCCCGTGAAAAGGCCGTCTCGGCCTTCGGCATGACGAAGGGCGCCCGCGACATGCTCTCGACGCCGCCAGCGATCATCAGCTCGGCCTCGCCGGAGCGGATGGCGCGCGCCGCCGTGATCACCGCATCCATGCCGGAGCCGCAGAGCCGGTTGATCGTCGTGCCGGGAACCGCGATCGGCAGGCCGGCTAGCAGAGCAGACATGCGCGCGACATTGCGGTTGTCCTCGCCCGCCTGGTTGGCGCAGCCGAAGATGACGTCATCGACAGCGTCCCAATCGACGGCGGCATTTCGTTGCATCAGCGCCTTCAGCGGAATTGCGCCGAGATCGTCGGCCCGCACCTGGGACAGCGAGCCGGCGAAGCGGCCGATCGGCGTTCTGACATAGTCGCAGATAAAGGCTTCGGTCATGGCTTTTCCTCAGAGTTTGGGGACAACAAGGTCGGCAACCGGGCCCTCGACATGCAGCGGCGCGCCGGTCATCGCCTGCAATTCCTCCTGCGACATCGCGGCCAGCTTCTCGCGCAGGACGAAACGTCCCTTGACGATGTCGATGACGGCATGGCTGGTATAAACGCGGGTGATGCAGGCGACGCCGGTCAGCGGGAAGGTGCATTTCTCCACCAGCTTGGGCTCGCCTGTCTTGGTGACGTGCTCGGTGATGACGCAGACCTGCTTGGCGCCGTGCACCAGGTCCATGGCGCCGCCGACGGCCGGCACGCCCTTGCTGCCAACCCGCCAGTTCGCAAGGTCGCCGCTCTGGGCAACCTGATAGGCGCCGAGGATCGCGACGTCGAGATGGCCGCCGCGCACCATGGCGAAGCTGTCGGCGTGATGGAAGAAGGCAGCACCCGGCTTCAGCGTCACCGCTTTCTTGCCGGCGTTGATCAGGTCCCAGTCCTCTTCCCCTGCCGCCGGCGGCTCGCCGAAATTCAGGATGCCGTTTTCGGTGTGGAAGATCGCCTGACGGCCGGGCGGCTGATAGCGGGCGACCATTTCGGGAAAACCGATTCCGAGGTTCACATAGGCGCCGTCGGCAATGTCCTGCGCGGCGCGCCAGGCGATCTGCGCATTGGAAAGCTTGATGTCTTCCCGGGTGTTGATGGGGCTGATATCGATGGTCATACGTAGGCCACTCCGGCTCGAATAAGCTCTTCTTCCTGCTGGGGATTGGGGACAGCGACGACGCGGTCGACGAAGATGCCTGGCGTCACCACCTGCTCGGGATCGATGCCGCCGGCCGGTACGATGGATGAGACCTGGACGATGGTCTTCGCCGCCGCCATGCACATCAGCGGATTGAAGTTGCGGCCGGCCTTGTTGTAGGTGAGATTGCCCTGAATATCGCCGATCGCAGCCTTCACGATCGCGAAGTCGGCCTTCAGCCAGCGCTCCTGGACATAATGGCGGCCGTCGAATTCGGCAATGACCTTGCCCTCGGCAAGCTCGGTGCCATAGGCGGTCGGCGTGTAGAAAGCCGGGATGCCGGCCCCGCCGGCGCGGATGCGCTCGGCAAGCGTTCCCTGCGGCACCAGTTCGAGCTCGATTTCGCCGGCCAGATATTTATCCGTGAAGGCGCGAGGGTCCGACGAACGCGGGAAAGAGCAGATCATCTTTCTGACCATGCCGGCATCGATCATCGCACCGATGCCGATGCGCCCGTTGCCGGCATTGTTGTTGATCACGGTGAGGTTTTTGGGGCCCTTGTCGATCAGGGCATGAATGAGCTCGATCGGTGCGCCCGAGCCGCCAAAACCACCGATCATCACGGTCGCGCCATCACCGATCTCAGAGACGGCTTCCGCCGTGCTCCCGACTGTCTTGTCCATGCGGGATCTCTCCTTGGCTAGAAGCGGCCGGGAAGCTGATCCCGTCCTCCAGCGTCAGGCATAAGGCGCGGCGGACGTGACCGCAAGAAATTTGTGCGTTATTTGATTTTTGTTCATATACCGCACGGGCTGGCCTTTAAGTCCCAGATCAAGATTGACAGGTATGCTGTTTGTTGTGCCGCTAGTATCGGAAGGATTGAGGCCCATCTCGGCCCCAATCCGAGCATTGCCATGGATTCAATCACGAAGCCGTTGCGGCGCCAGCGATTGCGTCTGCGCATAGGCAAGCGGCGAACGGTTGCCAGGCAGGTTTTCGTCAAGGATCAGCGTTTTGATGTCGTCGGAGCGGACGTCGAGCGCGATCACTCGTTCGAGCTTGTCCAATGACCAGACTGAATAGCCGAGCGCCCGCGAATAGCCGCAATCGCATCCGCAGTCGTCGCGGGATATCTCTGTGGCCTTGACCGGGAGATACATGATCCGCGGCTTCGGCAGCTTGTAGCAATGGCCCTCATAGGCATAACCATAGATCACGCCAATGCTGACCATCTGGACCCTGCCAGGATCAATCAGAATGTAACAGTTGCCCACCTTGAGCTTAATTTTGTCCGAACCGCTATCCTCGGTTGGCTTTACTTGAGCCCCTTGAGTCGGATGAGCGTCTGTGCCGGGCTGACAAAATTCATTTCGCCCATAGAGACGGACCTCGCTGGGATTGAATGGCACTTTACCTGTGCCAATGAACGGAGTCTCAGAGCAGCAACTCATTTCCCCTCTCCTTTTCTGGCTCACCTCGAGCCGATAATTTCACGCCATGCAAAGTTTTCCTCTAATTGTGCGGCAGTCGCTACATCCGCCGCCGAGATGATAGCCCGCGCGGCGTCCCTAAGCCGCATCGTGTCTGGATCCAAGCTATGAAGTGCTCCGCCGATCGCCCTTCCCACTGAATCCCTTGCCTTGGTCAGGGCCAGCTTGAAGAAGAGCGGTCGGTCCCGAAAGGCCGCCGCCGTCGATTGCCGGAACCAATCTAACTCATCCAGCGTCAGATCGCGAAGATCGACGGAGAGAAGACGGTGATCGGCGCAGCCGCTGGCAACCAACTCCCGATGGTAGAGTTCAACGATCGCATCGAAGATCGCACCGAGGAAGGGCAAGGATCGGTCATGAACCTCGCTTGTGACTTCCGACATGCGTCGGAAGTTGGTCGCAAGGCGGATCTGCGTCTCCGGGCTTGTCTCGGCAAAGCGGTTGAGCTCGTTATAGAGAAGGAGGTTCCCCTTTGTCCTGCGCAGCAGGCGGTCAATGGCGGAATCGAAATGCAGGAACGAGATCAAGGATATGCTGTCCGACATGGCTTCGGAGAATGGAAAGAAATCTGCCTCACGAGAAAGAGTATCGGGAAGCCCCGTTTGCGAGAGCGTGATGAGATGACCGATCTCATGGGCGATCGTGTCGAAATTCAGCGCATAGGGCGATTGCTCGTCACCCACTTCCGAGTAACCGAGTTCGATGAAACCAAAGCCCGCTTGCGCGTTCTTCCACCGAACAAGGGGGACAATTTCAAGCCGCGGATAGAAATCAGAGAAGAACCAATGCATTGGTCGTGCGAGATAATTGCGCCAGACATCAAGAACGAAATGAATGCAAGCAAAGGCATGGGCGCCCAGATAATCCCGCGATCTCGGGTCGAGGCTATCAAAGTGGCGATCCGGGCCTGACCGAACCGGCCGTCGTTGGGGACCACGGTATGGAGGTAACCCACCAAAACGATAAGGCTCCTTGTCGAACAGCGGATCCGCGACATACATCGACATGTCGCTAGGTCCATCACCGATCTCGTCAGGCAATATCGACAGCAAGACGCGATCTGGCTGCTCATATCCAAAGATAAAGGGCGGCTGAGGAAATATCCAGAATCGAGTCCCAAGACTGGGCTCAGACTTTCTAAGTGATATGTCAGGAGACAATTCCATAGCTCAACTACTCAGTTAGATGAGTTATATGGCAACAACTTAAATTAGTACTTGCTAATTAAATTGATGTCAATAGATCCAGCTTCAAGATCGCGCAGGAAGGTATTGGTTACCGTAAAAGACAACCTCGCAGGCTTGTGTTTCGACAAGCCTGGCGCCAACCGTAGGGCAAGGCGCGCATCGGCTTTCTTCTGTGCGATCAGATGGCTGCGTAGCAAGACCGATCTTTCCGCTGGCCATTGTGCTGCGTCGAGCACCTTTCGAACTGACCGCTCACGAAAATTAAGCCGTCGAGCTGCGGCGATACCTGCATCCATTTCGGATTTCGCAATCAGGCCACGTCGAAAGAGCGCGGTAAAGGTGCGCTGCAGGTCCACCAGTGCTTCGGTCAAAGCCGTGAAGCCGAGTTCCGCGGGACCGCATTCGACCGCGACTGCATCTTCCGCTGTCAGCGGCCAACGCCTGTACCATCGATAGATGAGACCGACACCGATCATTCCGAATGGATGCAGTTCGGCGGCCCGGAGCGCGCCCATGCTTGCAGCCCCGATCATCACGATACCCTGGGATAGCGCCCAGAGAATTTCCTTGTGACGCACCGCCGGCCTGTCCTCGAAAAGACCATCGATCAAGACCATCGCTTTCGGGCGAAATGCGTGGGCGGCAAGAATGATGTCTCCCTGCGAAACGGGCTGCAGGTAGATGGCGTCAAGAGTGCGTTGCGCGTCCGGCAAGCGGAGGGTCGGACCGAGAAAAACGAGTATTGGACCGTTCGTTTTCTGATCCATCCCGGACCCTCACCGCTCGACTGTAAAAGGGCGCATGCCCGCAAGTACCGTTCGCACGCAATGAATGTGAGGGTTGTTCTCGGACGCGACTGGAACGGCGAGAACGGGGCCTAGACCGGCAGAAATGATCCTTTCCAGGAGATCGGCAAGGCCGGCAACCGCGGGCAAAACGCCCACAAAATCGATCGATGGAGCACATTCATCAAGAATGAGATCGCGGGCATCGGCAAGCATAGCGCTGCTTGGCCTCGCATAGTGTTTCCGCGTCTGGTCGTCTCGCGCGCCAGATATTGCTCCGGCTCGGGCGGCCAGCGCTTCAAGTAACGCACCGAACGCCGCTTTATGAAGATCGAGACCGGCACAATAACCCTCCGTCGGGAGAGCCAATACGGGTTCGCCTTTGCCGGCTTCAATCGTCTGGCACCAGACGACCGGAATACGTGTCGGCGAAAGGGCGTACCAGAAGGCAGCCGATATTCCGAGTTTGGCCACGTGCGAGAGAACATCCTGAACTGCTGTGCCCAATTCCGATAAGGGCAGTCTCATCCGATCCATGAAGCCGTGGGTTTTGAATGCCCGGGCAATCGCATCCCGCTCTATGCATTCCAGCAACCCATGCCGCAACGCGCCAAAATCTGACCGATGGCATGCGAGGCCAGCCGTGGTGCGCAGAAAAACGCCATCATGGCGTGGGGGCGGATCGGTATAGATCGTGTGCACAAGCTCAAACGGGATGGGCGCAGTAGCGCCGGTTGCCATATCAACACCCATGATCCAGTCGATCTCGCGTTCACGCCAATTCGTGCGGGAATCAGCAAGGCAGAAATCATCGAAGGAACCAGCGCCAACCTCTAGCCTTTCTGCAGTCGATAGGAAGACGCGGGACGCGGGGATTGCCTCGGCGTAAAGGCGCTCGAACGATTCCATGACCGCTCCGATCGCGGCAGACGCCATGGACATTCCACGGCCGAGCGAGGTGACTTCCGACAATGCGGCCGGTCGTATGGCCTGAACGACCGGAAATCCGATTCGATCAAGGCCGGTCAGATCGGCGACGCGTGTGATCCGGGCTCGGCGGCAAAGCGGCAGCAGGGAGCGGAAATAGGCCTCGGCGTCCCGAGGGTCCGGTTCCGGCGATACGAGAGACATGTTTCCGTTCATGATGTCGGCATAAAATGCCGAGAGCATTTCCCTCCCGTCTTCGGAAGAAATTTCAGAGCTCGCCAGCAAGGCCAAGCTCCTTCGCCGATCGTTGCGACCGGTGCAGCAAGGCAACCGCACCTTGCTCTTGCGCAATGACGATCGCAGTCCTCAGATCCGGCAGGAGAGCCGGCTCTTCTACCTTGGCGCACGACAGCAGCAATGCGCGACGGCGGTGAAGCTCGGCCAACCAATAACCATGGCCTGTCGCATTCGCCTCCCGGATAGCTTCGGTGGCGACCTCGATCGCTGTTTGGTACTTCCGCGCCTGGCCGAGCATGGTCGCATGCATGTAGAGGTAGATCGGCAGATCGGCGACGGTTCCGAGCTCTCTCAGAAGCGCCAAGCCTGCGCGGAAGATTTCGTGGCCGCTGGATAGGTTTTCAATGTGCGCAGTCGCCCATCCGCGAAAGAGCATCGCGAGTGCCGATAAGGATTGCAGTTCGTGCTTTTTCGCAAAATCGCCCATCCTGCCCGAAATCTCGATCAGGCGTGCATGGTCGTTGCGATAGAACGCCGATACCGCCTCGGTATCCAGCGAGTGCGACTTGCTCGGCATATGCTCGATCCGATCCACAAAAGCGACCATGTCTGCAAGTGCCTTGCTGGATTCTTCGGTCTGCCCCGTCAGCCAGAGCGACAGCGCAAGCTGTCCGAGACCACAAACCTTGGCATCATGGCCACCAAAGACATTGCGGCTCGCCTTCGCTGCCTCATCGTCGTAGAGAGCAAGCCCCGCTCGTATCGCCTTTTGGGCCTCCCCCTGCCTTCCGACATTGAACTCGATTGCCCAGATCGAATGGTTGACCTGCAGTTCGATTTCGCGATCGGCGATTCCGGAGAGCATCGCCTGGACTTTACGGGCGCGGCTGTGCATCTCCATGAAGTTTTGCCCGGTCAACCACCAGCCCCAATAGAGTGGAAACCACTTGGGCTGATCTTCCTTCGGCTGACGGCGCGCGATCTCGACGCCTTTTTCGTAAAGGATTCGCGCCGGTGTCGAATTGGGTCCGACCGTTGCCGTCAGCAGCGGTCCGAGCACCGTCAACACCGAAAGGTGCAACTCATCGGAAACACCTTTGGGCATAGTCTCGCAAAGCGCTAGGGCTCGTTCGAGATGGTGGCGCGCCTCCACCATTGCCGATCGGCTGGCGTGCTCCTTTCCGGCCCTCATGAACGACAAAACCGCATGCTCCGGAAGGCCGGCAGCCTCTGCATGCTCGGCAAGCGCACCCGTATCCAGCCAACCCGCGATGGCGCGATTGCCGTTCGCGGCCATGAAGAGGCGTCGGTGGAGAAGCCGGCGTTGCGTTTTCAGCAGACCGTTGTAAATCGTCTCCTGGATCAAAGCGTGGCGAAAGCCGTAGGCGATGCCGCCATGGGCACGCACGCGGGTCAAAAATCCACTCTCGCATAGAGTTTCAGCAGCATGCAGGAGAGATTTCCTGCTCGCTTCCGGCAACAGTGGGCGGAGCAGCGAAACGGTAAAACGATCCCCTGCGACGGCCCCGGCGCGCGCTACATCCCTGGCGGAACCCAAATTCTCGAGCCGCGAATTCAAGATCCCCTCGAAGGCGGAAACATGATTACGGGACGCATTTGGCGGCACGCTCATTGCATCTTCGGCAGCAGATTCGAATGCCCATTGGCATATTTCCTCGATGAAAAGCGGTACGCCGCCGGATATGCGTTCGCTCACTTCAAGCAGCTGCGGCAACGCCTCCTGGCGATGGTTTGGCCATCGCGCGGCGATCGCCAGCCGCGTTTCGTCATGGTCGAGCGGGCCGAGCGAAATATGTTCTGGTTCGCCCTCATCGAATAGGCTGGCATGGCGGTTCTCTCGGCTGGTGACGATCAGCAGTGCGGGAAGCGTCGGCACGAGCCGCGCCGCTTCGCGAAGCAGGTACTCGGACGTAGGGTCGATCCAATGAATGTCCTCCACTGCAATGACCAGCGGTGTTTGTCCGCATATGACGCTCAACACTTTTGACAGCGCCTGCCGTGCGCTTTTCTGGATTGCCTTGGGGGAGCTGTCGGAAAAAGCTTCATTGCGCCCATCCGCGCCGAGCAAATGGGAAAATATGCCAATCACTTGCGGATCTTCGACACCATGGCGCGCGAACTGGGCGGCGACCGCGTCGACCGTCAGCCGCCCGCCATCCGCAGCATCGGAACGGCGCTGGGAAAAACTATTCACCAGCGGGTGAAGCGTCGAGCGAAACCCTCCCGGCAGGCATTGAAAGAACAGCGATCGGGCCGGCTGCGCATGGATCATGCGCCGGGCTTGCCGTAACAACCGCGACTTGCCGATGCCAGCCTGGCCTGTGATCGCAAGGACCTGGCCCTTGCCTCCGACGGCTGCGTCCCAGGTCTTCTCTATTCGGTCAAGCTCCGCGACGCGGCCAACGAACGTGCCGTCCAGCCTTCCGAAGGCGTGGAAGCGGTCGAGCTCCCGTCTGTGGCCGATTGCTCTCCAGACATTTTCAGGCTCGGAGAAGCCTTTCAACATGCGTGTGCCTTCCGGAACGAAGGCGTGTGAGCGGCCGGCGAGGTTCCGGGTCTCTTCTGAAACCAGCACGCTGTCGGCTTCAGCGGCGGCCTCGAGCCGTGTAGCAAGCGCAAGTGCCGCGCCCGTGACCGGCTCATGTATCCAGTTCTGCAGCTGCGCATCCCGGATCAGGGCGACCGATGTCGCGACACCCACGCGCACGCGCAGATCGTCTCGAACAAGTTCATGCGCAAGGCGCTGACAGGCTTTCACGATTTCAAGGCCGGCACGGATCGCAGCTGACGCGGCATCCCTCGGTCCAAGCTCGATCGGGAAAAGCGCAACTCCACCGTCCCCGGCTTCGACGCGGACGACACCGGAATTTGTCGTAATCGCTTGCCGCGCCGCTTGCTGGAAGGCGGCGATCATATCCTGATAGTCCTCAATATCCATCAGATTGAAGAGATTGGTGGAGCCGATCAGGTCATAGCACAATGCAGTCACGACCCGCCGCTCGCCGCCATGTTGGGAAGAACGGCTATCGTCACTCGAAACGTCTGTGGATCGCCCCTGCTTATCGATTGGCGTGTCGCGACTCATAAGCGGCTCCTGCCTTCCGAGTATCGATAATCACGCTATTTCGGGCGATCATATCACGGCTTATCCGGGTTGTCGGCTGGGAATGTGGGAGGTGTTTCCAACGAAATCGTCAACGCTGCAGCTGTAACCCCCGCTACGAACATTCAACGCGCCGATATGACACCTGCGGTGTCTGGCTGACTGCGCCATCGCTCTGATGAGCACTGGCTCTAGCTAGGCCAAATCTATTGGCGCAAAATGTCCAAATCAAATAAGGATCGGTTCCAAGTGACGCAGAGAAACTGTCGTTAGAAAACTGCGCAAGCGCCAAACCAAAAGAGCATCAATAACCCGACCCATGCGCGAAACGGATTTTGTCAGCGGCTTTGCCCGCGGCCTGAAGGTGATCGAAGCTTTCGGTGAAACGCGGCAGCGGCTTTCGATTGCCGAGGCCTCGAAGCTGACGGAGCTTGACCGCGCCACCGCGCGCCGCTCGCTGCTGACGCTCGCCGAGCTTGGATATGCCGATTATGACGGCAAGTTCTTCACGCTGACGCCGAAAATCCTGCGTCTTGGCCATGCCTATCTCTCGGCGACGCCGCTGCCGGCGCTGTTGCAGCCGCATCTCGATCAACTCTCGGAAAGGGCCGGCCAGAGCGCCTCGGCCTCGGTGCTCGACGGCACCGACATCGTCTATATCGCCCGCGCCTCGCAACGCCGCGTCATGTCGATCAATCTCACCCCCGGCAGCCGCCTGCCCGCCTACTGCGCCTCGATGGGCCGCGTGCTGCTCGCTGCCCTTCCAGAGAGCGAGGCACGCACGATTCTCGCCCGCAGTGAGTTGAAGCAAAACACGCCGAATACCAAGACCGAGCCGGACGAGCTGATCGCCGAATTCCGCCGTGTCCGCACTGAGGGTTACGCCATCATCGATCAGGAGCTGGAAATCGGCCTCTGCTCCATTGCCGTGTCTGTCGACAACGACCGCGGCGAAACGGTCGCGGCGATCAATATCGGCGCGCCGGCCGCCCTCGTTCCCGCCGCGGAAATGAAGGAACGCTATCTGCCTCTGCTGAAGGAAACACAGGCAGCGTTGCGGCCGCTGCTGAGGCGGTGACTTCGTTGCGGAGCGGCCCCGGTCAGAGCCGGGGCCGATCGTAATCGGTCAATGCGACAGGTCGAGCGCGGCCGTCAGGTCGCCCATTGGCGGCCGGTCGTTATTGCGCAGCGCCTTGTCGCGGGCGATGACGCCGGGCAGCACCGCCAGATCGTAGCGCGGTGATGAAGCGGATGATCGACCATGCCGCCCTTGGCGAAGGGCGAGATGATGAAGGCCGGAATGCGGTTGCTGAGGACGGAAACGCATCTCGCGACCGTTGCTTGAGAATATGCAATCAGTGATTTATATGCTGTCATTGATGAATGGAGGCAATGATGGCCAGCATGACGATCCGCAATCTCGATGATGCTTTGAAGCAGCGGCTGCGTGTTCGCGCCGACACGCATGGCCGGTCAATGGAAGACGAAGCACGCGATATTCAGCGTATGGCACTTGCGACTACCGAGCCGGTGGCGAGCAATCTTGCCGATACCATTCGCGCCCGCTTGCAATCGGTCGGAGGGGTGGAGCTCGAAATTTCGCCCCGGCAGCCGATCCGGGACGCGCCGGACTTTGACGCGTGATCGTCCTCGATACCAACGTCATTTCGGAACTGCTCACGCCGGCGCCGAATGTGGGTGTAATCGAATGGCTCGGGGCACAACATCCACTATCGGTATTCACGACCGCGATTACCGAAGCGGAAATTCTATATGGCTTGCGTCTCCTTCCTCACGGACGGCGTCGGAGTGATCTCGAGGCGGCAGTCCTGCCGATATTCAATGAAGACATGAGTGGCCGTGTCCTGCCATTCGATCGTGACGCGGCAGACGTCTATGCCATCATTACCGATCGCCGCAAGGCTGGCAGGCCGATCAGGCAGTTCGATGCGCAGATCGCAGCCATCGCCATTTCGCGCGGCGCTTCACTCGCAACGCGCAATTTGTCCGATTTCGAAGGAATAGGCTTGCAGATCATCAATCCGTGGACGGACCACTAACACCCTCGCATCGCAGAATTCTAAACCGTCCAGGTCAGGCACGCTCGACCTAATCATTCCACTTGATGTATCATAATTTCCGATATACATCATTTCATCGGAAATACTGGGGGAACGATGGAACGCTCGTTTTTGACGATTGCCGCCGGCGAGAATAACGATGCGATACGGGCGCTTTCGGCACCTGCGCGGCTGGAGATGCTTAAGCTGCTTTGCGCCAAAGGGCCGATGAATATCAACGATATCGCGCGTGCCCTTTCTCTTCCTCAATCGACTGTCGCTACCGGGATCCAGATTTTGGAAGACGCCCGGCTTGTCGATTCCCAGCTGACGAAGGCGCGCAAGGGAAACCAGAAGATCTGCTCGGCGATCTACAGCGAAATTCTGATCAGCTTCGAGGAAAGTGCCGCCCAGAGGGCCAACAATATCATCGAAGTCGAGATGCCGGTCGGGCTATATACCAGCTGTGACGTCCATGCCCCTTGTGGTCTCTGCTCGACCGAGAGCGTCATCGGTCCTCTCGATGTGCCTGACTACTTTCTCGACCCGCAGCGCATGCAGGCCGGGCTCGTCTGGTTCGGCAGGGGCTATGTGGAATATAAATTCCCCAACAATGCCAAGGTGTTGAACAAGGATATCCGCGCCATCGAGTTTTCGCTGGAGCTGTCGTCGGAAGTGCCGGGCACCAATCCGGACTGGCCTTCCGATATAACGCTCTGGGTCAATGGAATGGCGATCGGAACCTGGACGTCCCCTGGCGACTACGGCGACAAGCGCGGCGCCTTCACGCCGGCCTGGTGGAAGCTCGAAGGCTCGCAATATGGGATGATGAAGACCTGGCGGATCTCGACGCGCGGCACCTTCATCGACGGCGTCGCCGCCTCGAATGTCACGCTCAGCGATCTCGCGCTTGCCCAGCACTCTTCCATCCGGCTCCGGGTCGGCATCGCCGAGAATGCCGGCCATACCGGCGGCGTGAATATTTTCGGCCGCGGCTTCGGAAATCACGGGCGCGACATCATCATGCGACTTCACGTCTGAAAAATCAAAATCGGAAATCTTGATTTAAATATCACGATTCTTTCCAGTTTCGGCTGCCGATAAAGTCTCCCAAGCAACTGAAACAACACAATTTTCTCTGAAATCCATATTAGTATGATTAAATTCGCAACTTGGTTGACAGAACAACATTCCTGATATCAAGTTAGAGGCAAGAAAACAAAATACCTGATATATAAACGGGAGGATCCGTTGAAGACGAACGTTGTGGTTCACCGCGATTTCCGCATCGCGACCATCGATTCCAGGCTTTACAGTTCATTTCTCGAGCATCTCGGCAGGGCGATCTACGGGGGCATCTATGAGCCCGGTCACCCGACCGCCGACGAGGACGGATTCCGCCGCGATGTCCTCGATCTGGTGCGTGAGCTCGACACGCCCTACTGCCGTTATCCGGGCGGCAATTTCGTCTCGGCCTATAATTGGGAAGACGGCGTCGGCCCGCGTGCCGAGCGCCCGGTTCGCCTCGACCTTGCCTGGCGCACCCGTGAAGCCAATCAGATCGGCGTCAACGAATTCGTCGACTGGTGCAAGAAGGCGAATACCAAGCCGATGCTTGCCGTCAATCTCGGGTCACGCGGCCTGGATGCCGCCCGCAATTTCCTCGAATATTGCAATCATCCCGGCGGCACCTACTGGTCTGATCTGCGCCGCAAGCACGGCTGGTCCAATCCGCACGATGTCAAATTGTGGTGCCTCGGCAACGAGATGGATGGTCCTTGGCAGGTCGGCCACAAGTCGGCCTATGAATATGGCCGGCTGGCGGACGAGACGGCGAAGGCCATGCGCGGCTTCGACAAGTCGCTCGAGCTCGTGGTCTGCGGCTCGTCCAATTCCGACATGAAGACCTATCCCGAATGGGAAGCCCAGGTTCTCGAGCAGTGCTATGACAGCGCCGACCATATCTCGCTGCATATGTATTTTGCCAACCGTGAGAAAAATACGCTCAACTATCTCGCCCGCGCGACAAAGCTCGACCGTTACATCACCACGATCGGCGGCGTGATCGACTACATCAAGGCAAAAAAACGCTCGAAGAAGACGATCGGCATTTCCTTCGACGAATGGAATGTCTGGTATCATTCCAACCAGCAGGACAAGGAGATCCTGGCGCGCGACGAGTGGCCGGATGCCCCGCATCTCCTGGAAGATATCTATAATTTCGAGGACGTGCTGCAGGTCGGCGGCATCTTGAACACCTTCATCCGCCGCTCCGACCGGGTGCGCATCGCCTGCATCGCGCAGCTCGTCAACGTCATCGCCCCGATCATGACCGAGGACGGCGGTGCGGCGTGGCGCCAGACCATCTATTACCCGTTCTATTACGCCTCCAGATATGGCCGTGGAACGGCGCTCCAGCTGGTCGTCGATGGCCCGACCTATGACAGCGACGAGGAGAACGACGTCCCCTATCTCGACGTATCGGCAGTCCATTCCGAGGACGGCAAGACGCTGACCTTCTTTGCCGTCAACCGCCATCCGAGCACGGCGCTCGATCTCGATGTGCGGCTGGAAGGCTTCGGAAGCGCCCGGGTGGTCGAGCAGGTGGAAATGACCCACGGGGACCTGGAAGCCGTCAACACGGCAGCGCGGCCGCAGACGGTCGCCCCCGTTGATGTCGAGAGTGGAAAGATCGAGGATGGACGGCTGCGGGCGGCGTTGAAACCGTTCTCCTACAACGTCATCCGGCTGTCGGTTTGACAGCTGCCGCCGGGTAGCCCATTTGGGGCACGCCCCGGCTGAAGATATTCGGCTCGCTGCGAGGAGGCAGGGAGCCGGAGGGATGGTTCACCGAGGCTCTGGACTTTCAGGTCCTGATGCCTCTGCGAACCGACAACCGCGACATGCCCATGCGTGCCTTTGCGGCCGCGGCATTATCGCTTTCAAGGGAGGAGTTCATGCAAAAGTGGAAGAGGTTTGCATTCGGCTTCGTGCTGGCCACGTTCGGCCTGACCGCAGTGGCCGGAGCCCAAGAATACACCTCCTTGCCGCGCAAGGAGACGCTCATCGTCGAAAATCCGGAAGGGACGATTAAAAATCCCGGCTGGTTCAACATCTGGGTCAATGGCGGCGGCGGCGTATCGACCGGCCTGCAGCAGCTGACCATGGATACGCTCTGGTATATCGACCCCGAACAAGGACTTGGCGGCGCGACCTGGGATAATTCGCTCGCCGCCGACAAGCCGCAATATAATGCCGACTTCACCGAGATGACCGTGAAACTGCGCAAGGGGCTCTTCTGGAGCGACGGCGTGGAGTTCACGGCAGACGACGTGGTCTATACCGTCAAGACGCAGATGGATCACCCCGGCATGGTCTGGAGTGCTGCCTTCTCGGTGCAGGTGGCAAGCGTCGAGGCAACCGACCCCCAGACGGTGGTGTTCAAGCTGAAGAAGCCTAACTCGCGCTTCCATGCCATCTTCACCGTTCGCTGGAACGGCGCCTGGATCATGCCCAAGCATGTCTTCGAGAAAGTCGAAGATCCGCTTCGTTATGATTTCGCCAATCCCGTCTCGCTCGGCGCCTACAAGCTCAAGTCCTACGACCCCCAGGGCAAGTGGTATACCTGGGAGAAGCGTGACGACTGGCAGCGGACCTCGCTTGCCCGCTTCGGCGAGCCGGCCCCGAAATACGTAACCTACACCGATCCCGGCCCGCCGGATAAGCGCACGATCGCCCAGCTCGAGCACAATCTCGATATCATTCACGACAACACGCCTGAGGGCATGTTCACGTTGAAGGAAAAATCTAAGACGGTCGAGACATGGTTCCCGGGCTTCCCCTTCGCCCATCCGGACCCGACGCTTCCGGCCGTGATCTTCAACACCCAGAATCCGCCCTTCGACAACGCCGATGTACGCTGGGCGCTTGCCCTGCTGATCGACATCAAGGCGGTGGATATGGCGAGCTATCGCGGGGCGGCGACGCTTTCGGCGCTCGGCGTGCCGCCGACGGCGGCCACGATGAAGGACTATCAGGCGCCGATGCAGGATTGGCTGAAGAATTTCGAGATCGATACCGGCAAGAGCAAGATCAAGCCTTATGACCCGACGGTCGGGCAACAGATCGCCGATATCCTGCGCAAGCAGCCGAAGTTCAAGGACCAGATCCCGAGCGATCCTGAGGCAATCAGCGGTGCGTTCGGCTATGGCTGGTGGAAACCGGATCCGAAGGCTGCCGGCGAACTGCTGGAGAAGGCAGGCTTCAAGAAATCCGGCGGCAAATGGCTGACACCTGATGGACAGCCCTTCAAGATCCGGATGACGGTGGAAGGCGACACGCGCTCGGTCTTCACCCGCGCCGGGACGCTGATTGCACAGCAATGGGCGGCCTTCGGCATCGACGCCAAAGCCGTGCCGGCCGCGAAACTTTGGCAGACGGCGCTACAGCCCGGCGATTTCCAGGTGGCGATCGCCTGGAGCGTCGAAACCTGGGGCGGCGATCCCGACCTGTCGTTCTTCCTCGATAGCTGGCATTCGCAGTTCGTGGCCAAGAAGGGTGAGAACCAGCCGCCGCGCAACTGGCAGCGCTGGAGCAATCCGGAGCTCGACAAGATCATCGAAAGCATCCGCGGCATCAGCGCCGACGATCCGAAGGGCGTCGAGCTCGGCAAGGATTATCTGAAGCTGGTCGCCCGCGAAATGCCGACGATCCCGCTGATGTCGTATAACGTCTTCACCTCGATGGATACGACCTATTGGACCGGTTATCCGACGATATCCGATCCCTATACCGATCCGGTGCCGAATTGGGCCAACTCCAGGCTGATGATGGTCAAGCTGAAGCCGGCACAACCGAAATAATCCTCCCAACGCCGGCGCGAGTGTTGCGCGCCGGCCCCCTAATCGACGGGCATGTGGCATGTCCGTCGATCCTTTCCACTTGATGAAGGGAACCAGAGAGGAACCACCGCCCTATGACGTCCTATCTGATCTTTGTGCTGAAGCGGTTCGGTCAGTTTCTGCTTGTCGTATTTCTTGGCGTGACCATCACGTTCTTCGTCACCCACCTGACCCCGATCGATCCGGTCGAAGAAAGCATAGGCGCCATCACCCAGATGGGGCAGTCCGATCCCAATGCGATCGAGCTGATGCGCCAGTCGCTTCGCGAGCTTTACGGCATGGAGGGCTCGATCTGGCAGCAATATCTGAATTTCTGGCTTCGGCTTGCGACAGGTGATCTCGGTCCCTCGCTCTCGGCCTTTCCCACACCCGTTTCCACCATCATCCTGCGGTCCCTGCCCTGGACTATCGGGCTGATGACGGTGTCGACCCTCATCACCTTCGTGCTCGGCAATGCGCTCGGCGCACTCGCCGGCTATTACCGCAAGGACATGGTGCTGAAAGCCGTCAGCCTCGTCTTCATCGCCCTGCTTCCCATTCCCTATTACATTCTGGCCTTCGTGCTTCTGATTGTCTTCGGCTATCTCTGGCCGGTGCTGCCGATCAATGGCGGCTACGAGATGAACGCCAATCTGGACCTCTCCTTTGCGCTGGTCTTCGATATCCTGAAACACTCGATCCTGCCGGCCTTGTCGCTGATCCTGGTCGGCGCCGGCAGCTGGCTGATCGGCATGCGCGCGCTCGTTTCCAACATCATCACCGAGGATTACGTCGTCTTCGCCGAGCTCGGCGGCGTTCCGAAGCGGAAGATCCTGCGCTCCTATATCGCCCGCAATGCCATGGTGCCGCAGTTCACCGGGCTTGCCATGTCGCTCGGCGCGATCTTCAACGGCACGGTCATCACCGAAATCGTCTTCGGTTATCCGGGCATCGGCAACCTGCTGATCGAAGCAGTGCATGCCGGCGATTACAGCCTGGTGCTCGGCCTCAGCGCATTGTCGATCGTCGGCGTTGCCGCCGCGGTGTTCATCATCGACATTCTGAGCCCGCTGATCGACCCGCGCATCAAGGTGGAATAGAGCATGTTTACGATCGTCCGCGACCTCGCGCGCCAGAATATGGAATTCCTCAGCGGCCTGCTGCTCTTTGCCGTCATCGTCGCATTGATAGTGGTGTCCTATTTCTCGCCTTACAGCGCGACCGACATCTATCTTCTGCCGCCCGATATGCCGCCGGACGGCGAATATTGGCTCGGCACGACGTCGCGCGGCCAGGACGTTTTCTGGCAGCTGACGACCGCGCTCAGGAACACCCTGTTTTTCGGCATCGGCGTCGCCGTCATTTCACGCATCATCTCGCTGGTCGTCGGCCTCGTCGCCGGTTATGCCGGCGGCGCGGTCGACCGGGTGCTGATGGCCATCAACGACAGCGTCATGGTCATCCCGCAATTTCCGCTGCTGATCCTGTTCTATTTTGTGCTGAAGGACAGCATGACCTGGACGGCGCTGATCCTCATCATGGCCTCGCTCGGCTGGTCCTATGACGCGCGCCTCATCCGCTCGGTGGCGATCAGCCTGAAGACCAGATCCTTCACCACCCAGAGCGTCTATTCCGGCATGAGCATGCGCAAGATCCTCGTCGAGGAGCACCTGCCCTATGTTCTGCCGATCGTCTTTGCCACCACGATGAACAACATGATCTGGTCGATCGGCATGGAGATCACCCTGTCGGTGCTCGGCTTCACAGATATCGAGACGCCGACCATGGGCATGATGATCTATTGGGCCAATGCCCATTCGGCGCTGATATCAGGCATATGGTGGTGGGTGGCCGCCCCCGTCGCCGTCATCGTCGTCCTCTTCCTGGCGCTCTTCCTGCTGTCCATGTCGATGAACGAATACAATGATCCGCGCAGCCGGCTGAACCGGATGGGAAGTTAGTATGGATCCTTTGGTCGAAATTGAGAATCTGAAAGCCTATTACCGTGCCTTCCTCTTTGGCGTCGATCGCGAGGTGCGTGCTGTCGACGATATCAGCCTGACCATCGCCCGCGGTGAGGTCTACGGCGTCGCCGGTGAATCGAGCAGCGGCAAGACCACCCTGATCAAGACCATCGCCGGCGCAATCCGGCCGCCGCTGCGGGTCGTGTCCGGTAAAGTGACATTCCATTTCGACGGCGGCACCCAGGATATCTACGCGATGAAGCCGGAGGATCGGCTGGCGCTGCGCTGGAAGCATCTGTCCTATATCATGCAGGGCTCGATGAATGTGCTCAATCCGGTGCGCCGGATCCGGCATTCCTTCACCGATTTCGCCTTTCGCCACATGAAGGTCAGCGGCCCGGTGTTTTTCGAAAGGGTCGCCACCCATCTGCAGCGGCTGAAGCTCGATCCGCATCTGCTCGACGCCTATCCCCACGAACTCTCCGGCGGCATGCGCCAGCGCATGACCATTGCGCTGGCCACCATCCTGACGCCCGAATTCATCATCGCCGACGAACCGACGACCGCGCTCGACGTCATCGTTCAGCGCGACGTGCTGTCGATGATCCGCGAAATCCAGCGCGAGATGGGCTCGTCCTTCCTGTTCGTCACCCATGATATGGGGGTTCACGCGACGGTCTCCGACCGCATCGGCATCGTCTATGCCGGGCGTCTTGTCGAGGAAGCGCCGACCCCCAAGCTCTTCAGCAAACCGCTCCACCCCTATACGCAGCACCTCGTCGGCAGCCTGCCGCGGATCGGCGATGCGACGGCCCGCCCTTCGCTCGAGGGCCGCCCCCCCAACCTCGCCATGCCGCCGGAAGGCTGCCGGTTCCACCCGCGCTGTCCGAAGCGCATGGAGATCTGCTCGCAGAAGGTTCCGCCGCTCGTCACCGTCGAGCCGGGGCGGCGGGTGGCGTGTTTTGCCGTTACGGGAGATCCGGTTTGAGCGCTCTTCTTAGCCTCTCGCATGTCACCAAAGTTTACCGCCAGGGCGGCATGCTTGGCCGGCGTCTGATCACGGCGGTCAAGGACGTCAGCTTCGAACTGGGAGCGGAGCCGGAGATCCTCTCGATCGTCGGCGAATCTGGATCGGGAAAATCGACGATCGCGGCGATGATCCTCGGGCAGACCGAACCAACCGAAGGAGAGCTTCAATTCAGCGGCAAGACCGTCGCCATTCATAGCCGATCCGAGCGCAAGGCTTTCATGAAAGAGGTCCAGCCGGTTCTGCAGAACCCCTTCGAAGCCTTCAATCCGCTGAAACGTGTCGATCGTTATCTCTTCGAGACCGCCCGCAATTTTTCGTTCTCGGGAAACCGGCCGGACAAGCAGCAGGCGGAGAAGATGGCCGATGCCGCCCTCGTCCATGTCGGCCTGACCCTTGAAGAGGTGAAAGGCCGGTTTCCCCATGAATTGTCCGGCGGCCAGCTCCAGCGCGTCGCCATCGCCCGCGCGCTGATCCCGCAACCCCGCCTGCTGGTGGCAGACGAACCGGTCTCCATGGTCGACGCATCGTTGCGCATGGCCATCGTCAATCTCTTTGGCCGCCTGAAAAACGAGCTCGGTCTTTCCATCGTCTACATCACCCACGACCTCGCCACCGCCTATTATATCAGCGACAACATCATCATCATGCGCAAAGGTGAGATCGTCGAGCGAGGACAGGCCCGGGCCGTTTTGGACGATCCGCAGCATGAGTATTCGCGGGCGCTCAAGGAGGCGGTGCTGGCGGCGGATTTTAGTGCGGCGACGTAAGGGCGGGGAAGATGGCAATCGTTCCAGTTGTCCTGCTGAACGGCAAATGTGGTCGAAAACGGCCCATGCCGTTGCGATTTGGTGAGGCAACGCTGACAATCATTTACCCGACCTTTTGCAGGATATAGCCTTTGAATATCTCTTCGTGGCATTCCATCGAACTCGTAATTTGGCGGAGATTTTCCAAGTCTTCGCTAGTCGAGAATATCACCTGCTGTCCGCGATCCTGTGCCTTCGATGCCCGCCTGAGCAAGCTTTCGAAGCTGACCTTTGACGAGGATTGCTGCCGAGGCTCGTCGAAAATGAGCAGCTCTGGATGGTTGGTCTCGGAGCCAGAAGCGAGTTCGAGTAAGCTAAGCTGATACGCCCACTTCAACCGAATTGCGTCGCTTGCTGACGTCTCAAATCCGATTTCAAAGCCTTCTTTTTCCGGTCTGTAACTATCAGCAGAAATCTCTAGCTCGCTCGCCGAAAAGGTACTGAACCCAAACTCGGCTGCTTGCGACTGGAGCAACTCTGTGAGGCGATCTAGTTTGGCTTGGTCGGTAGCGGAGAGTTTATCCTTCGGAAGATTTGCTTGCTCGAGTAAGAGCGAAGCATATTCCTTTTGGATCGATGCCAACCTGTCGATCGCATCTTCAAAGACTGTCTGGAGTGCCTCTAGGTCGCGAACCTTCGCCTCCGCACGGATACGATCTTCGATGGCGGCCGCCGATGGATTTGATCCGGGAGCAATTAACTCAGAACGAAGGGATCTAATTTGTGCGTAGTGATCAGCGAGTTCGCGGTTGATTGCACCAACTTGGTCGGCTCTGCCATCGTCATCGGCAGCCTCGCGTCCGAGGATATCCTCGAACATCTTCTTTTGCGAGCGAATATACTCAATATTGTCGGCGATCGGCATCACAGCGGACAGTGCGTCTTGGGAAAGTAACGTGTCGATCAGGGCCTGCTCACAGGTTGGACAACGATCCGGGGTAAGGACTGCCGAAATACCAGAGTATCGCTGCAGCTTCTGCACGTCCAAGTTTTTTGCGAGGTCGTCCGCGAGCGTATCGATACGCCTCTGTAGCGAAAGCATGTCCGCCGCCTTCAACTGTCGGATCCCATGAACTCGAATTCTTTCGGCATTGAGGCGGTCAACCTCCGCCGTTAGCCGGTCCAGACGCCGTGACACCTCAACCGCCTGCTCGCTAACCTCTGGCACGGAAACAGCGCTTAGTTCCGCGGCGATTGCTCGATACCGCGCCACCATTGTCGAAAGTGGTACCCAGTCAAGTCCGTCAGCCATTTCTAAATGAGCACGGTCCAGAGTTTCACCGTCCGCAACAGGCTTTTCCGTAAGCGCAACAGTTCGGCCTCCATTTCGAGACGCGAAGCGATTTAGTTCCTCGTGCACCGCTGACCAGTCCTTGGCGTTCGCCGTTATACGCTCAGACAACCGCTCCCGCTGCATCTCAAGTTTATGCACATCAAGATCCAGAAGGAACTCTACCGCCCTCTTATGAACTTCGCGGATTCGCATGTAGGTCGGTATTGCAGCCGGGATCGCAGACCATCCGTATTTCTGCTCCACCCAAAAGAGCGGGAATACCGTTTCAAGATACAGTTTGGTCTCCGGCGAGTCGTATCGACGTACCTGCGGCAGTTCCCAGCCCAAAAACTGCTCGAGAAAATAATGGAAGCCATCTTCGCGTTGTGCTGCACCGCCATCAAGGACAAAGAAATTCTGGGTCCGAAGTGGCTTGGATCCATCCGTGAGAGCCGCGCCAAAATCGACACTTATCAATCTGCTGTCGGTAGGCGCCTTAACGGCCCTATGAACTGTTATGATCTGCCCTTTGCCATTTGCAATCTCTAGCGAGACCCTGGACTCGACTACATCGACGCGCTGGCCGTCATCCCGATTCAAGTAAGACGTCATCGCGTGAGGCAAAGGAATTTCTCTGCGCGGGCTCAACATCTTTTCTAAGCCAAGCGCGTAGAGCATCCCCTGCATGCACGTCGATTTACCCTTAGTGTTGTCTGCCCATAGCACCGTCAGACCGTCGCCGAATTCGACGTCAGCACCATACGTTCCGTCAGACGTCACCGCTCGCAGGCGAAGGTGTCTAAACCTCATGGTCAAAGCAAGTCCTCCAACCGCCATACGCGCTTCATGAGATTATCGGTCATTCGCGGTGCGACCTCGCGTAAAAATTGAAGTTCCTCCTCAAGCAAATCGCCCGTCTTAGCTATGGTCTCCGCGGTAGTTTTCCCGCTATCCGTCAACGTGACGGAAAC
Source organism: Rhizobium laguerreae (assembly GCF_019778565.1). Classification (NCBI taxonomy): domain Bacteria; kingdom Pseudomonadati; phylum Pseudomonadota; class Alphaproteobacteria; order Hyphomicrobiales; family Rhizobiaceae; genus Rhizobium; species Rhizobium laguerreae. Next base: position 63,982 of record NZ_JAAXQT010000010.1, read on the forward strand.
GCCACGATCGATCTTTACCAGCTTCAACCCATAGGCCAGTGATACGGCCCGATTTAGAGACGGCTCGACCCGCACCGATACATCAGACGGCCGATACTGCCCTGCAAGTAGACCTCGAACCTCTTCTCTTCCTTCAGGGAGACGTACCGAATGGGCAAGAAACTGTAGTTTTTGAAAATTCGATTTCTTGCCCTTGCTGTAAAGAAGCGCCAGCAAGAGAATTGCGAGACCCCACGACATTCTCAAATCGGCGGGCACAGGGTCTGGTCTCGGCGTGTAAGTAAACGTCCCGCGCTGAACCGCATTTCGGAATGCAGACCCGTCAGGCATTTGGGAAGTCCAATGGGCAACGCATAATCCACTCCGAGATCGCACCGTACGCGATTTGCTCTGCGTTTTCGTTTGAAAGGTTTGGCGCGGCCGATAGGACAGCTGAGATCAACGAGTCTAATTCCGCATGTAAAATGCCGCCGGCACTTTGTCCGCCCTGTGGGCCGGCGAACTGAAGGCGCCGCGCTCGGCTCTTGATGGCGACAGTCACTTTCTCATGAAGGTCCGGCGATCCACTGCGCAATGCGTCGAGCAAAGCATTTCCTTGCAGGAATGCTAACGTTGCATCGGCAACAGCCTCGCCGACGTTCTCGGCAGACGTGCGCTTCAGAAGTTTATGATGAGCGTTGGCCAGCAAATTGGACGAGCCCACGGTCCAGGCCGCCACCTCCTCCGTTGAAGGGGCAGGAACGGAAAGCTTGACGCTAGATATCGACGTGAGGCCGTTTGCGATCACCGCTGCGGGAAAGAGCGTTAAGTCGTGAATGGCAACTTCAAACACGTCATCTAATGCGCTACATTTTTTATTGCGCATATCTTTGGTCTTTTTCGAGCAATGAATGTTGACGTCTTTGCTGTCGTGCAGGGGTGACAGTAGGATCCAGTGTCTGATTTTAACGTCGTTGAAGAGTTTCTTTATTTCGACCTCATTCGCGACGATCTTTGCTAAATCTCTGGTGATCTTGTTTTTCTGCCTATCAGCACGCGTCGAAATATCTATTGGCTCTTCAACCGCATAACATTGATACGCGACTGCCTCTTTGGTGCAGTAATAATCGATCCCAAAGTCGCCTTGATGTGCGGCGGGGATTTTATGCACGTTTAAAGCGCCGTGCCGATGTTGAAGCAGATTTAAAGAAAATAATTCCCAGTCGTCAGGGTTCCAAACCTGAACTGCATTCGTCACCAATTATGTACCCCCCTGCGAATATGCTGACTATCCTTACATCTGACGGCGGCACAATCAATTGGTTATTCGAGCACCCGCGAATACAACCGAAGCTCCTTATAGTCTAGAATATTCCACACGCGCGAATCCTCGGAAGGTCGGCGTTGGATGCCGGAGGCGTCGACGAGGATGGTTCCGCAAAGTTTCAATTGACCGTTTCCGATGGCGAGGCGACACTTGCAAGCTGCGGCGAGGCAGGAGGAAAACGATGGACGACACAGATCGCTGGCGCGACATGGCAAGCGCACCGAGAGACGGTAGCCGGATCCTCGTCACGATTCGCCCGTCCGAACAGGGGCCGGCGGAAGTTGATCTCGCCTATTGGTCGAATGGCGATCAGTTCGCCGGTGAAGGCTGGCGCGCCTCTGATTCCTCGCCCGGGCACATCATCGAATATGCCGAGCCGGAATTGAAGTGTTGGATGCCGATGCCCTCGGCCAATCGCACCTCGATGCCCTCCCCTTGGGAAGGCGACGATGACCAGGAACTCTACGGGTCGGGGATTTAAGAGATCGCGCACAGTAGCATTGGTTCCTGCCTCAGCGAACAGGTCCAGTTGTCGTCGGCCACGAGTGCGGCGCGACGAAGTCGCCTCATACCGAACCCTGCCTGGTTGCCTTGGTATGACATGGCGGAGAAACTTTATGAGAAAGAGCCAGCCCGCAATCAAAGGCGCCTGCAGTGATTACGCAAACGTCAGCGAGCGCCGTTTTCAATCGTGATTGGACATCGGCTGCGACCTGAGCGACGCTGTTATCGGGAGGCGGACCATCTATTTTTCCGGAGATAGGAGGCCGAAATGGAACAGTACGCATTAGACCAGTTGAAAAGCATCGCAACGGTCAGCCCGACCTGCAAGCGCCTTGAAATGACCCGGCGCGAACGGCTTGAACGGTGGGCCGAAAGTCTCGAACACAGCCCGAGACCGTTTCTCAAGACACTTCACGAAACCGAATATCAACCGATTGCCGATCGGCTTGCTCTCAGGGATGACGGCACCCCGATCTCCGTTGCATTCGCTGATCCCATGCTGCGGGCGGCAGGAATGGAAAATGACAGCTATGGAGAGGCCAAGCGGTTCTTCGAACTCAGCGATGAGCAATTGCATGATCTTGTGTGCTTCTGCCATTTCGGTGAACGCGTCAGCGCGGCAGTCGTCGCTCGCCGTTTGCGGAAGATGTCAGGTTCCAAACCAGACGGGTTTTTCGCTCAGCTTCGTGCGTGGTTTGCCTGATTGAGGCCACAGGCCACTATCTGACGTGCTACTCGGGGATGCATCGATCCCCGTCGGGTCGTTGCTCCTGCGGCATCGACTATCGCTGACATTTTGAGGGGGCAGATTTCTGAAGCGGTTGGTTCCTGCTGGTCAGCAGGAACCAGGTTTTCTGCGCTGGCCGACCACGCCCCTAAGGACCTGGGTCAGGGCGTTCACCAGCAGCACCCACATCTATGTCAGCGTGCTGGGGAAAGATGCCTCGCCGAGCGACTATCCAGTCAGGGAGAGGCTTGAAGAGGCCGTATCGCTACTTAGCGCCAGCTAACCACGCACTTGCCATTATAGGTGATTTAACGGAAAATCCCCGGCGTGGCCCTTGAGGCCTGGGCAGCCTGCCATGATCGGAGAACGCCGTGCCTCTGAAGAACATTTTGGCCGCAGCAGCAATCGTCTTCATGACACTCTCAGGATGCGCAACTAGCGGATCGGACAACACAACCTATGCACAGCCGCAGGGGATAGGCCCAGTACGCGGTGAGATAGGCGGTTACTAGCCCATCGAGGGTGTTTCGACCGCTTTAGAAACACAGCCTGGCTGTTTACGACGAACCAACCTCGGCGCTCGATCCGATGTCGGTCGCTGTCGCGGAGGAAGGCATGACGATGGTGACCCACGAAATGGGCTTTGCCCGCAAGCTCGCGCAACGCGTAGTGTTCATGGATGCCGGCGGCGAAATCCTGCGCCACCAGTTCCGCCCGTTACGTGACTCGGTCACGGCTCCGACGCGACCTCACCGCGTTTACCACCCACGGACCGCAGGTACTGCATCGCGTTGGCAGATCGGGTGACCCCAGCGCGGGAACCGCGACGATGCTCATGGCGAAGAATGCCTGCCCGGCCGCCGGGTCCGCGAAGGAGTAATAGGAGGCCATTGAACAGATGTCGGCGCTGGCAACGTGGGCAACGCCCTTTGATACCAGTTAAAGCGAGCCCGCTTTGAGGAGATCAAGGCAGCGTATGCGAAGGCGATCGGCAAGAGGAAGGAGGCGGCACGCCCCTGAGCTCATTTCATCGTCGGCTGCGAAACTCAGTGAACAACGGTGATCAACGAAATGCCAGCTTCGTCGGCGGCATGGATGAGGGCTTCTCGCGTTTGTTAAGCGGCAGCGGGACCCTCTTGAGATCCCGATTCCGTGGACGAAAGCGGCCTTGCTCGGTATCAAGCGAAGGTATTTTGCCACGGGCGGCTCCACAGCGACAAAGTCGCGCCGTGCATACTCATAGCTGAGGTGCGAACTTGTCATGCTGTCGTTGTGACATCGGGTCAGGCCAAAAGCATCACAGTCTCGATGAGGGATATCTGGAATGTCGATCTTGCTGAGAAGTTTGTCGTCCCTGTTGGTTGGACTAACATTGGCGGCGCCCGCCTCTGGCAATTGCTTGAGCGCTAAAGAAACCAAACAGGGCGTGCTGCTTACCAGAGAAGTGCCTTTCTTTTCCGCGTTCTACAAGGCGGACGGTCCGGGTCTCACCGAACAACGGCTGATGGAACGTAACCGTTCACTGCAGCCGGTGTCGGCTGTATATTTGCACCCCTTGCTCGTCGAAAAGAGAGTTAGTGCCAGCGGGACGCATGAGCTGAAATACACGAATGCGATTGCGTTAGACGATCTACCACAGAAGAAGAACTGGCAATCCGAGACTAAGCTTTTCATCAATGGCCAAAAATCCGTTTTGGGCGCTACTATTATTAGGTTCGACGGCTGGGGAGAAGAAGCTATCGCGTCTTGTTCCTACAAAGTTTGGGCCGTCAACAGCCGTCTCGAACTGACGGGATTGCCTCCGATTATTTTTGAACAATACTATTCCCCCGAGCTTCGTCTCGTTCTTCGTTCGGTAAGGCTAGGCCCCTCCAACCAGCCGTTGAGCGAGGTTCGATTTGATCGGTTCCAAATTGGCTGGGGCAACTGATTGATCGTGAGGTCAGACTGCCAGTAAGACAGCAGCTTCGCATCAATTTCATGAACGCTGAGCGACCGCCTCCGGCCGTGCCAATAACGTGCGATATCGGTGATGGCATCGCGAGACGGTTGGATCGTAGTTGTTCCAGACAACGAACCCGCTAAAGTTGCTTCACGAGGGTCCGGCAGTTGCTAAGGTTTGTCGACAGGCTCGCCGTTTGGGTTGGGCACCGGTGCCTCCCTCGTATCTCGAGCCGGGGGTTTGTGATCGTCAGTCTCTGGTGGCGCTTCCTTACGGTCAGGGCGATTGACAGGCTGCTCTCTAAGATTGCCGCCCTGTGATGGGGCATTATTCTCTTTGGACATGGTCAGCTCCTCCATTCAACGGTCTGAACAGAATGGCGAGATCAAAAGTTCCGAGGCAGCCAGACTGCCGTCGTCAGAGCATATATCCATCTGCAGCATAGCTATCGACCATTCGCAGGGATGACGCTTGATAAGCGGCGCCCGAGGCAAAGGGGATGCACGCGGGTCAGCGCCAGTACGTGACGTCAGCGCCGGCGGCAAACGGCGGCCCTTACCGTAGATGCGCAGTGTGGAATCGGATTTCTATTCAGGTGTGGCTCTCGATCAGCAGGGAGCTTCCAAAGGAGCTGCGTCGCATCACCAAGCTACAACCGCAACGACTCTAGTCGCGCTTCGAACCTCCGTCAGTGCCTCGGAACCGCCAGACACCGCCTGAATGAGCGGACTAGCCGGACTGGATGGCAGCAAAGTCGAGCCGCCCATTTGAAGGTTCTGCCCGACGACGAACGGCGGCTTCGGAGCAGTGCCGCGTCTCTGCGCTGGAAGGTCGTCGTGCGAGGAATTGGAAGCCGGGTAGATCGACGGGTGATCATTATCCACCCGATGACGACCTGGACAAGCTGAGGCATTCTCATTTCCAGGTTTTCCGCTATCATCCACAGGTCACGGGAGTAGGCGTCATGATTGCAGCGAGTTTGGTTCCGGATGCATTTTACTGGGCGAAGTCCTCGAAATATTTCGACGGACGACCGACGATCGTTCGGGTCTCCACGGTCTTCGGGGAGGATTCTGACTATTGGACGCTGGCGCTCCTGGGAACCGATCAGCACGCTATGCCCGCAGACTTCGAGATCATCGCTCTGGCGGAGCTCCCAGAAGAATACCCTCTCCGGCAAGCCGCCGAGTGAACCGTTCACCGGGCAAGCGAACGAGGGGCCTGACAGAGGGCACCCTTTTTGTCGGGCGTTCATACCGACAATCGCTTTTCCTTTAATCGAAACACAACGACCAACCCTTCGGGGTCCAGTCGTAGCAGATCGAACCGTCTAACTGACCGGTGACTGCCCGATGGAGAAGTTTGCTGCCATAACCCAACGGAACTTGCGGGAAGTTCGACGATGGGGCCGACCCAGTTTGAGCCCTGAAGACGCAGCCAACCTTGTTGGAGACGACACCGATGTCGTTTGAGGGGACACTTGCCGCCCTGGCTAACGGGCAAATAAAAAAGGCCGGGGCGAAATCGCACCGACCTTTCCAACATCGCTCTCACACCAGTGCCAGTACATCCGTGGTCAAAAGCAGATAAGCGACTTCGGCAGTCGCGAACGCTCGCGTGGAGCACTCACCAGCAACGCCGATGACCGTTAGATAGCGTCGGACTGTGTTTAATTCAAGTCGCCCGGCAAGAACTCCGCCAATCCGACGTATCGACATCTCGCCTGCGCAACAGCCGATGGCCTGCCGGCACCTTAATCGAAAAAGCGCCCCACCCCACACGCGCAAAAAGCCCCGCGGTTGTTGCGACCGCGGGGCTCCTTGACGCCTCACCCGGGAGAGGGGATCAGGCGGCCTGTACTTTGCGGCTCGTGCGCGCCCATTCCGGCAGCCAGTCGCCGTGGGTGGCGAGCAGGTCGTCGACCAGCGACCAGATCTGGTCGAGGTCGAGTTCGGCTGCCGTATGCGGGTCCATCATCGCGGCGTGGTAGATGTGCTCGCGATTTTCCGTCATCAGCGCCTGCACCGTCAGCTCCTGCACGTTGATATTGGTGCGGATCAGCGCCGTCAGTTGCGGCGGCAGGTCGCCGATGAAGGTCGGCTGGATGCCGGAGGCGTCGACGAGGCAGGGCACTTCGGCGGCGCAATTGGCAGGCAGCGAGGTGATGCAGCCATTGTTGCGGACATTGCCGTAGATCACCGAGGGTTCGCCGGTCCAGACCGAGTTGATGATCGAGGAGGCATATTCCTTCGACGGCTGGACCTCAATCTTGTCGGCCGAACGATAGGCCTCCGCCTGGCCCTTCCAGCGCTCGATCTGCTCGATGCAGCGTTTCGGATATTCGTCGAGCGGAATGCCGAATTTCTCGATCAGATCCTCACGGCCCTCCTTGATGAAATAGGGCGTGTATTCGGCGAAATGCTCCGAGCTTTCGGTGACGAAATAGCCAAGCCGCGTCAGCATCTCGTAACGCACCTTGTTCGGGCAGCGCGGGTTCCAGCCGGGCTTCGGCGCCCTGCCCTCGCGGTAGCCGCGCACGAGATCGGGATAGAGGTCGCGGTAGGAACCGTCCGGCTGGCGATGCTCGAATTTGAGATAGAAGGCCATGTGGTTGATGCCGGCCGCGCGGTAGCGGATTTCCTCGTAAGGGATGTCGAGATCGTGGGCCAGTTCCATCGCCGTGCCCTGCACCGAATGACAAAGCCCAACCTGGCGGATTGTCGGATATTTCTCCGATATCGCCCAGGTGTTGATCGCCATCGGGTTGACATATTGCAGCATGATCGCCTCGGGGCAAACGGCGAGCATGTCCTCGCAGACCTTCCAGAGATGCGGCACGGTGCGCAGGCCGCGCATGATGCCGCCGACGCCGAGCGTATCGGCGATCGTCTGGCGCAGCCCGTATTTCTTCGGCACCTCGAAATCGGTGACCGTGCAGGGCTCATAGCCGCCGATCTGGAAGGCGACGACGACGAAATCGGCGCCTGCAAGCGCCTTGCGCTGGTCGGAATAGGTCTCGGCCTTGGCGTTGACGCCGAGCGTCGAGATCAGCTTGTTGACGACGATGGCGCTTTCCTCCAGCCGCTGCGGATTGAGATCCATCAGCGCGATCGTCGCGCCTGACAGCGCGGGCCGCTGCAGCACGTCGCCGACGATGTTCTTCATGAAGACGGTGGAGCCTGCTCCGATAAAGGTGATTTTGGGATTTCCTGCCATTATAGCCTCCGGCATTCGATAATCATGCTACCTCGAAAGCGGCCTTGACGAGCCGTTCGGTGTAGGCGGTCTTGGGATGGGATAGTACTTCGTCGACGGGACCCTCTTCGACGATCTTGCCATGCTGCATGACAATGACGCGATGGCAGAGCGCCCTGACGACCTTGAGGTCGTGGGAGATGAAGAGGTAGCTCAGGCCGCGCTCGTCCTGCAGCTTGCGCAGCAGTTCGATGATCTGCGCCTGGACGGAAAGGTCGAGCGCCGATGTCGGCTCGTCGAGCAGGATGAATTCCGGCTCCAGCGCGATAGCGCGGGCAATGGCGATGCGCTGGCGCTGGCCGCCGGAAAATTCGTGCGGGAAACGCGACAGGATATTGCCCGGCATGCCGGCAGCAATCAGCGCTTCGCGCACCCGATCCTGCCGTTCGCCCTTGGTCGCGCCCAGCCTGTTGACGACGAGACCTTCCTCGATGATCTGCCCGATCGTCATGCGCGGATTGAGCGATGAGAACGGGTCCTGGAACACCACCTGCATGCGGGCGCGCAAGGGCCGCATCTCGGACCTGGACAGGCCGTGGATCGGCTGATTGTCGAAACGGATCTCGCCGCTGTCGGGCGTGTTCAGCCGCAGGATCGCCTGGCCGAACGTCGTCTTGCCGGAGCCGGATTCGCCGACCAGCCCCAGCGTCTCGTGACGGCGCAACGTCAGGTCGAGGCTGTCGACGGCGACAAGCTCACGCATCGCCGGCTTGAGAAATGTGCCGTGACGCATCATGAAGGAGACGCGCACGCCCTTGGCATCGAGGATGACATCCGATCCTTCGGGCAGCGGATTGGCCAGGCCGCGCGGCTCGGAGGCGAGCAGATGCTTGGTATAGGCGTCCTGCGGATTGGCAAACAGCGCTTCGGTGGTGTTGTGCTCGCGCACTTCGCCGTACTGCATCACATAGACGTAATCCGAGAACTGCCGCACAACCGTCAGGTCGTGGGTGATGAGGATGACGGCCATCCCCAGCTCTTTCTGCAGGTTGCGGATCAGGTTGAGGATCTGCGCCTGCACGGTGACGTCGAGGGCCGTCGTCGGCTCGTCGGCGATCAGCACATCGGGATCGTTGGCAAGCGCCATGGCGATCATCACCCGCTGGCGCTGGCCGCCGGAAAGCTGATGCGGATATTGCATGAGCCGCGCGGCGGGATCGGGGATCTGCACATGTTCCAGCAGTTCGAGCGCGCGCTTTTGCGCATCCCTCTTGCTGATCCGGCGATGCACGCGGATCGCTTCGACAATCTGGCTGCCGATCGTATAGATCGGGTTCAGCGAGCTCATCGGCTCCTGGAAGATCATCGAGATGCGATCGCCGCGCAGCTTGCGGCGCGCCCGCTCGGAGAATTTCAGGATATTGCTGCCGTCATAGGCGACCGTCGATTTCTCGGAGACGACGGCGCGCTTTGACAACAATCCCATCACGGTTCGCGCCGTCACCGATTTGCCCGAACCGGATTCGCCGACGATCGCGATCGTCTCGCCGCGATAGAGCTGGAAGGAGACGTCCTTGACGGCTTCGACCATGCCGTCCTCGACCTTGAAATTCACCGCCACGTTGCGGGCATCGATGATCGGCGTGTCCGAACGGCCATCATGATCATGGCGGACGGGCGGAGCGAAGGAATTGACCAGTGCAAGAGCCATATCAATCACCTCAATAAGGATCGACCGCGTCGCGCAATCCGTCGCCGAGCGCATTGAATGCGAAGACGGTGACGAGCACGAAGCCGACGGGAGCGAGAATCCAGGGATAGGAGCCGATGACCGAATAGGTCGCCGTATCCTGCAGCATCAGCCCCCAGGAGATCAGCGGCGGCTTGACGGCGAAGCCGAGGAAACCGAGGAAGGATTCCAGCAGCACGACACTCGGTATATGCAGCGTCACCGCGACGATGACGTGGCTCATCACGTTCGGCAAGATGTGCTGGAAGATGATGCGTGTGTCGGTGGCGCCGACGGCCATGGCGGCCCTGACATAATCGATGCGGGCGAGCGCCAGCGTCTTGCCGCGCACCTCGCGCGACATCTGCGCCCAGCCGAGCGCCGACATGACGACGATGACGAAGGCGAGGAAGACATTGGTCGGCGCCGTCACCGGGATCAGCGAGGTCAGCGCCAGATAGAGCGGCAATTGCGGGAAGGCCAGCACCAGCTCGACGAAACGCTGCAGCCAGACGTCGAAGGTGCCGCCGAAATAGCCGGACACCATTCCGACGGTCGTGCCGATGATGGTGACGATGAACACGACCGTCAGGGCAATCGTCAGCGAAATGCGCGAGCCGATGATGGCGCGCGACAGCACGTCGCGGCCGAACTTGTCGGTGCCGAGGAAATGCACCGGCTTTCCGTCGGTCGAGCCGAAGAAGTGGCGGTTGGCCGGGATCAGGCCGAACAGCCGGTATTCAGCGCCCTTGACGAAGAAGCCGAGCAGCCGCGGATTATCGTAGTCGATGCCGACAATCGGCTGGAAGGTGACCGGATCAAGCTCTTCGGAATCCGACAGCGCATAGACGCGCGGCTGGAAGACGAAATTGCCGTCCTTGTCGTGGAAGCTCATCACCTGTGGCGGCGCGAAGCCGACATCGGTCGCCTTCGGATCCATCGGCGCGAAGAAATCGGCAAAGATTGCCATGAGGAGCAGGAGCACGACGAGCACGAGGCCTGCCATGCCGGTCCAGGAGCGCCTCAACCGGCGCCAGACAAGGGCGATATAGCTCTCATGACCATGCGATGGCTTGGCCACGATGTCGGTCGTCGGCGGTGTTGCGGAAGAGTCGAAAGCAAGCATCTCAGGCTCCTCCATATTGGCGGACACGCGGATCGAGCAAGGCGAGCAGCATGTCGGCGATGATGTTGCCGACGATCAGCGTCGCCGACAGCACCATCATGAAGGTGGCGGTGACATAGACGTCGCCGACCGCCATCGAGCCGACGATCGCCGGACCGACGGTCGGCAGCGCGAAGATGATGGCGGTCTCGATCTCGCCGGTCAGCATGTAGGGCAGCACGACCCCCTGGTACATCACCAGCGGATGCAGCGCATTCGGCACCGCATGGCGCATCACCACCGCTCCGCCTGAAAGGCCCTTGGCCTTGGCCGTCTCGACATATTGGGCGTTCAGCGTATCGAGCAGATTGCCGCGCATGACGCGCATGTTGTAGGCGAGCCCGCCGAAGGTGGCGATCGCCACGACCGGCCAGACATGGTGGACGAGATCGACGAATTTCGCCCAGGACCAGGGCGCCCCGCCATATTGCGGCGAGAAGAAGCTGCCGATCTCGGTCACGTTGAGCTGAAAGACCAGGAGATAGACGATGATCAGCGCCATCAGGAAGCGCGGCACCGTCATGCCGAGGAAGGAAATTCCCGAAAGCAGGCTGTCGATCCAGCTGTACTGTCGCGTTGCCGCCCAGATGCCGAAGCCGATGCCAAGCACCGAGGCAAAGAGGTGGCAGACGAGCGCCAGAAGCAACGTTCGCGGCAGGCGTTCACCGACGACATCGGCGACCGGCTTGTTGTAGAACATGCTGTAACCGAAATCGCCGCGCGTCACAATTCCGCCGATCCAGTTGATGTACTGGACGACCAGCGGCTTATCGAGCCCGTGTTCGACGCGGTAAGCCTGCGCTTGCGCTTCGGCCTGGGCATAGGAGGCGCCCCCCTGGTTGATCAGCTGGGAGCGGATGTAATCGGCATAGTCGCCGGGCGGGGCCTGGATGATTGCGAAAGTCACCACGCTCAGGATGAAGAGAATGGGGATCGCGGAGGCTATGCGCACGAGCAGGAATCGTAACATCAGACGGTTCGCTTCTCCTTGCCGCCAGTCGCTCCTTGTCAGCGCGGCCGGCTCGTTGGTCATATCGGGCCGCGCGCGGCACGCGCGGCCCGGAACTCACTTCAGCTGGGAGGGAGCTCTCCAGCGCGTCGCATCACATGCGACGCGCTTTAACTCTTTGTTTCCGGGCATCATGCATCAGTTGATCGGACCCTTCTCGCCGGGCTTGCCGGGCAGCTGTTCGGGGAACAGCTCGTATTTGCCCTGCTTGTCGGCGGCCACCCACATGCGCTCGCGGATCACCGAGTCTTCAGCCCAGTTGAACATCATGATCGGCGTGCCCTGCGGCACGTTCGAGAACCGCTTATTGATGATCAGCGCGCCCGGATACTCCGTCAGGCCCACAGTATTGACGTGCTCGGTCGAGATTTTCTGGTACTGCTTCATCAGGTCGACGCGCTCCTCGTTGCTCTGGCTCGTCCTGAACTTGTTGATGACGTCGATAAGCTCCTGTTCGAAGGGCATCAGATCGAGCTGGTCATCCTTGCCGGCGCGGTGGTGCCAGCTGGTGCGCGGACCGACAGGGGCGAGCTGCTCGGTGTTCTGCACCACCGACGACAGCTCCGTCGTGTTGCGCTGGATCAGCCAGTCGAAGCGGCCGGCATAGTGGGCGTCGTCACGCTTGGCCCCGTCGAGCGCATTGATGACGATCTTCAGGCCGAGCTTCTCCATCTGGCCGACGACACCTTCGGCAAGACTCTTGTCGGTCGTGTACTGATTGTTGATCAGCATGACGATTTCGACATCCTTGCCGCCTGCCGTGCCGGCCGGAAAGTTCACGACGCCGTTGCCGTCGGTGTCCTTGAGGCCGGCCTTGGCGAGTTCAGCCTTGGCGCCCTCGAGATCGAAAGGATAGTAGACGGTCGAGTTGCGGTCGTAGAAGCTGGTGCCGGAGGAGAGCCCGCCGGGATAGATCGCGGTGAACGGTCCCTTGACCAGCGAGTCGCCGATCGCCTTGCGGTCGAGCGCCATGGTGACGGCCTTGCGGAAGTCCTCGTTGCGGTTCAGCTCACGGATCGCCTGACCGCGCTCGTCCGGGTTGCCCCAGCCATTGGCGGAAAAGTTCATGCGAAGATTATAGCCGATGAGGCGCGGGCCGAAGGCAAGACGGGCGGGTGCGGTTTCTTCCGCGGCACGCTTCAGCGAGGCGACGAAGTTTTCCGGCTGCTCGAGGTTCGAGATGTCGGCGGATCCGGCCACGGCCTGAACGTCGCGGTCGGCCCAGGTCGAGAGCTTGTAGTGCAGCTCGTTCAGATAAGGCAGCTGATTGCCCTTCTCGTCGACCTTCCAGTAATAGGGGTTGCGGCGCATGACGATGATGTCGTCGGAGCGATATTCCACCGGCACCCAGCCGCCCATGACCGGCATGTTCATGAACTCCGGCGGGAAGGCGTTCTTGAACTGGTCGTATGTGTTCTTCGAATATTTCGGATGCTTCGGCTTCAGGATATGTGACGGACCCGGGCAGAAGTTCGGGTAGGACATCGTGTAGAGATATTGCTTCGGGAAGGCCTCCTTGAAGGTCCATTCGACGGTGTAGTCGTCGACCTTCTTCAGCGTCGTCCCGGTGCCGAAGGCTTCCGGCGATGCGCCGCCGCCGAGCGGCGAGACGTTCGGGTCAATGACTTCGTCTTCCCAGTAGAACATGATGTCGTCGGCGCTGAACGGCGCGCCGTCAGACCATTTGGCGCCTTCGATCAGGTGCATGGTCAGCTTGTGGCCATCTTCAGACCAATCCCAGCTCTTAGCGAGGTTCGGCAGCGGCTCGGTATCGGAGGCCTGCACCTGGAACAGCGGCGCGGTGCGCGTCAGGCATTCGGAAAGGCCGATATCGATGCCGCCCCAGCCCTGCGTCTGGCCGGCGCCATAGTTCCAGCCTTCCGGCCGGCCGCCGATGACGTGGCGCATCGTATCGCCGTAGACGCCGATGCCGTCGGGCATATTGCCTGTTTTGAAGACCATGGGCTCCTTCGGCAGGCGATCCTTGACCGGCGGCAGCTTGCCGGAGGCGACGAAATTCTTCGTGACCCAGTCGGGCTCGTGATATTCGGGCAGCGCCTTGAACTCCAGGATGGAGTCGCGCGCAACATAGTTGATCTTGCCCTCGGCCGGAAAGTCGGCCGGCGCCGGCGGGATGGTTGGCTCGGAGGCATATGCATTCAGCGCCGCGGCTGAGACGCTGAGCGCCAGTCCGGCCAGGATGCCTGCGTTACGGAAATTCATCATCGTTTCTCCCTCTTGTTCCGGAGCGCGGGTTGCGCGGCTCCTTTTTCCTCGAACGACATGAAAGCGGGTCTGGTGTCATGGATTTCCCTCCCGGAAACCCATGACGACCCATCCTTCACAAAATTCAGACGGCCTGTTTCAGCGCCGCCTTTTCCGCGCGCAGCTCCTCGATCGAGCGAACGTTGCGGCGTGCGGCCCCCGCCCAGTCGCGGGTCTGCACCTTCGATTTCGACAGCCGCTCCTTGGCGGCCGGCACGGCATCGGCATATTGCGGCAGCCAGCGCGCCTGGGCAACGACCATCTCGTCGACCATCTGCCAGACCTCTTCGGGCGTCGAGACGGCGCCGACCAGCGGGTCGTGGAGCACGGCCAGCTTCAAGAGGTCGATGTCGCCTGATATCGCCGCGTGCACCGACATGCGCTGGACGTTGATCGAGGCGATGCAGGTGGCCGCACAAGCTTCCGGCAGGGTGACGCCGGAAACCATGTTGATGCCGAAGCGATCGACGAAGCCCGGCGATTCGATGATCGCATCGGACGGCAGGTTGGTAATGACGCCATTGTTCTTGACGTTGAAGTGGCCGCGATAGACCCGGTTCGTCTCCAGCGCCTCGAGGATATGGCTCGCATGTTCGTTCGAGCGCTTGGCGGGATCGATCGGCTTTGCGGCGGATTCCAGGAATTGCGGATATTCCGTCTCGAACCAGTTGCGCGTTTCGGTGGAATGGCGGAGATAGCCGCCGGTCTCGCCGTGGATCCAGTCGGACATATCGATCCAGCGGGTGATCTCGTCCGGCCGCTTGCGATACCAGGGCAGGTACTCCGAGAGATGGCCGTTGCTTTCGGTGGAATAGACGCCGAAACGCTTCAGCACGTCGATGCGCAATTTCTCCTGCTGCGAATAGACCGGATGCGCCTCGAAGGCGGCGATGAGCTCGTCCTTGCCGATCTTTCGGCCGTTGAGGCGCAGGTCGATGAACCACGTCTGGTGGTTGATGCCGGAGCAGATATAGTCGAGTTCACTCAGCGACTTTGCGCCGAGTACCTCGGCAATCTGTTCGGCGCCATGCTGGACACCGTGGCAGAGGCCGACAGTATCGACCTTGCCGTATTCGATCGCCGCCCAGGTGTTCATCGCCATCGGGTTGGCATAGTTCAGGAATTTCGCGCCGGGCTCCGCGACCTCGCGGATATCCTTGCAGAAGTCGAGGATGACCGGGATGTTGCGCTGGCCATAGAGGATGCCGCCGGCGCAGATCGTATCGCCGACGCACTGGTCGATGCCGTATTTCAGCGGGATCCTGATATCGTCGGCATAGGCCTCGAGCCCGCCGACCCGGACGCAGCTGATGACGTAGCGCGCGCCTTCCAGCGCCTGGCGTCGGTTGGTCGTCGCCGTCACCTTCGTCGGCAGCCCATTCGCCTCGACGACGCGGTCGAGGATCGCCTTGATCATTTCCAGATTGTGTTCGCTGATATCGGTCAGTGCAAACTCGATGTCGCGAAACTCCGGAACGCACAATATGTCGGTGAACAGCTTCTTGGTGAAACCGACGCTGCCCGCACCGATGATAGCGATTTTGAAACTCATGATCTTCACCTCGACCCAATCGAATGCTAAGGAAAAGACGGTTATGGAGGATCAGGCCGCATGCCGACGCATGTGGCTGAAAACACCGTAAAATCTGCCTTTTTCCTCCCGGCCGCTCTGTCGGCCGTGGTCTCTTCCTCGTGTCGGCCGGGATTATGCCCGAAATCGGCAGGGCGACCAGAGAAGGATTATGCTTTCAGGGGTAATTTTGTGCTGCAGGATTTGATCGCCAACGGACAGTCGATGAGGACGGTTTCGCTACCCCGCGGCCGCCAGCGACTGCACGCCATGCCGACCAGCGCCGGCTATGAAGTGCGTGAGAACGAGAGCTATGACTGGGACGGTCGCCGGCGCGGCCAGACTCCCTTCACCGTGCTGCAGCACACGATCAGCGGCAGCGGCCAGCTGCGCTACCAGCACCGCAACTATCGCCTTCAGGGTGGCGACACGCTGCTCGTCCTGGTGCCGCACAATCATCGCTACTGGCTGGAGAAGGGCGATCGCTGGGAATATTTCTGGATCTCGATGAACGGCGAGGAAACGCTGCGCATCCACCAGATGGTGCTGTCGACAGCCGGCCCGGTGCTGAAGCTCCAGCCCGCGACCATCGATCATCTCGCCGATTGCAGCCTGCGGCTGGTCAAGGGCGCGACGTCGCCGGGTGCCGCCTCGGCGATCGCCTATGAAGCGGCGATGGCGCTTTACGACGACGTCTTCGGCTCGCCGGCCTTCGCCGCCGAGCTCAGCCTCATGCAGCCGGTGATCGACCATATCAATGCCAATCTCGAAAAGCCGCTGCCGGTCAGCGAGCTTGCCGGCATCGTCGGCCTCAGCCGCGCGCATTTCTCGCGCAGCTTTGCCGAGAGCGAAGGCATGCCCCCGGCCGAATTCGTGCTGCAGCAACGCCTGCAGCGCGCCGTCAAGCTTTTGACCAAGGCGGACTTCCTGCCGGTCAAGGAAGTCGCCATCATGTGCGGCTTCGAGGACCCCAACTATTTCTCCAAAGTCTTCCGCCGCGTCTACGGCACCAACCCCACCGAATTCCGCACGACGGGCATGTATGCCAGCATCGGCAAGCTGAGATAGCTGGTCGTCCCCGGCTTGGCTTCAGGCCCGCACCTCGAACACCATGTTGAACGGCGTTTCCGTGGCGCGCCGGAAATGCGTGAACCCGGCGTCGAGCGCGACCTTTCGAAGCCTCATTTCTCCTGCCTGCGCGCCGAGCCCAAGCCCCACCTCCTGGGAGAGCGATGCCGGTGTGCAGATCATCGTCGACGCACCGTAATAGACACGGCCGACCGGATTGAGATTGTCCTTGAGATGGTCATGGGCAAAGGGCTCGACGATCAGCCACGTCCCGTTCGGTCCAAGCGTATCCTTGACATGCCGGCCGGCGCCAACTGGATCGCCCATGTCGTGAAGGCAGTCGAACATGGCGACCATGTCATAGTCTCGCCCCGGAAATTCCGCCGCCGAGCCCTCCTGGAAGGTCACACGGTCCGCAACACCCGCATCTTCGGCGGCGGCCTTTGCCCTTTCGATCGACGGGCCATGATAGTCGAAGCCGGTGAAGCGGGAGGCGGGATAGGCCTGCGCCATCAGGATGGTCGATGCCCCATGACCGCAGCCGACATCGGCGACGCTGGCTCCGGCCTTGAGCTTTTCCTCGACGCCGCCAAGGGCCGGAATCCATTCATTGACGAGATGGCTGTTATAGCCCGGACGAAAAAACCGCTCGGTTCCCCGGAAGAGGCAGGTGCTGTGCTCATGCCAGCCGAGACCCTTGCCGGAGCGGAAGGCATCAGCGACTTTTGGCTCGTCCATCCACATGGATTGAACGACCTCGAAGGCACCGACGAAAAAGGCCGGGCTGTTTTCCTCGGCAAACACCATCGCCTGCTCCGGCGTCAGGCTGAAACGATCGGTCTTTTCATCATAAGCGATGTAGTCGGCGGCCGCCTGGGCGCTCAGCCATTCCCTGACGTAGCGCTCCTTCACCCCCGTCTTCGCGGCAAGATCCTGGACGCTCATCGGCGTTCCGTCGGCCATCGCCTTGAAGAGCCCCACCTTGTCGCCAAGCACGACCAGGGCGCCTGACATGGCGGCGCCGACGTCGCCAACAAGGCGACCGACAAGCGCATCGAGTTTCTGCATATCTGGTTCACGCATTGTTGCCTCCCCCGGGCGCGATAAGGATGATCTAAATTAGACTTTAATGATATTCCGTCAATCACCTGGACCTTTTGCAGATGGGATACCAGCGGTCGAAGAATGTGATGGATGGGCTAACATCGCTTGTGTCGAGATGAGGTTTTCGTATAGTTTTGCGGAAGCAGACTACGCTTTTGATGCAAGGTTGTCGTTTTGTCTCTATCTTCTGCTCAATGTCGGGCTGCCCGGGCACTTCTGGAGTGGTCGCAGGACGACCTCTCGTCAGCCTCGAAAGTTGCCAAAGCGACGATTGCCAATTTCGAGGCCGGAAAGCGCTCTCCCTATGAACGCACACTTGAGGACATGAAGCAGGCGCTGGAAGTTGGCGGCGTCATTTTCATCCCCGAAAACGGCGGAGGGGCCGGCGTTCGCCTTGCGAAACGCGCGACCGCCTCGATCGACACGAACGAAACCCAGACGGTTCAATACGAGGAGCATCTCACAAATGACGCCCCTCCCGGTGCAGGCGGCTGAATGGCAAAGAAAGAGAAGCTTGAACACTCCGAACTGGCGGGAGAATTCACCGACGACGGAATCACCGTGCTCGTCGATATCTTCCGCACATCGGGCAGCAATGAAGACTGGACGATGGAAGTGGTCACGCAAGCGGAAGACCTGATCCGCTGGGACGAGCCATTTGCGACAGACAGGGATGCCTTCGACGAATTCCTTGCCGTCGTCGCCCGCGACGGCATTCGATCCTTTCTCGAAGAAGACGAGCCATCCGTGCATTGAGGAATATCCGTGAAAAGCATCAATGATCTCGTCGCATCGGCGAAAACCGTCTGCGATCGGTATCGGGCCGGGCGGATGGAGCGCGAGACCGTGCGGGAATGGGTTCTGGGACTCGGCGCCTATCCGCCGCCGCATGGTGACCGCGTGCGGGAAGCTGCGGAATGGTTCCGGCTGCACAATCGCGAACCTGTTTCCGAAGACATCGTGCTGGTGGACATCGATCGACTCGCAGCGATTGCGGCGCCGTGATCCCAGGCGTGCGAGCGGATAGGCGAGCTGCAAAGGCTCGCCTATCCGCTCGCACGCCAGCCATTGCCAAACCGTTCGATGCGGGACGGTTCCCCGGCGCGCGCCGGCGCTGTTTTGCGGTTGCCGCGCTGCCTCGATCCGGACTGGCGCAATTACGCCGTTACTCGGCGGCGTAGGACCAATGACGATCACGGGCCTTATGCATAATAGCCTCATCGCAGCTTCCATGCGGAGCCGTCGGGGGGTTCCGCTGCTTCGGCAAATGTGACACCCCTACCGCTGACATGGCTCCTGCATCTCACGCGCGAAGCGTACGTCAAGCGCGGTTAGGGCATTTTAATTCGTGCGATAAATAGAAGGAACAGCACGTGGCAGCATTTCCGGAAAAGGCAAAGGTCGTCATCATCGGGCTCGGCGGTATCGTCGGCGCCTCCATCGCGCATCATCTCGTGGAGCGGGGATGGGACGATATCGTCGGCATCGACAAGTCGGGCATACCGACGGATATCGGCTCGACAGCCCATGCCTCGGACTTCTGTTACACCACGAGCCACGACTATCTGTCGGTCTGGACAACGCAATATTCGATCGATTTCTACGAGAAGATGGGCCATTACGCCCGCATCGGCGGCCTCGAAGTGGCGCGCACCGGCGACGATGCCTGGATGGAGGAAATAAAGCGCAAGCTATCCTCGGCACGCGCTTTCGGCACGCGCGCTCATTATGTCAGCCCTTCCGAGATCAAGGAGAAGTTCCCGCTGATCGAGGAAGATCAGGTGATGGGCGGCCTTTACGATCCCGATGCCGGCCTCGTCATTCCGCGCTCGCAGACCGTTGCCGGCAAGCTGGTCGATGCCGCCGAAAAGGCCGGCAAGCTTAAGGTGTTCGGCAACACGCCGGCGAAGTCGCTGATCGTCGAAGGTGGCCGCATCAAGGGCGTCGTCACCCATCGCGGCACTATTATGGCCGACCACGTCATCGTCTGTGCCGGCCTCTGGGGGCGCCTGATCGCGGAGATGGTCGGCGAAGACCTGCCGGTCATGCCGGTCGACCACCCGCTCACCTTCTTCGGTCCGTATAATGAATTCGAAGGCACGGGCAAGGAAATCGGCTTCCCGCTGCTGCGCGACCAGGGCAACTCCGCCTATATGCGCGATACCGGCGACCCGGCGACGACGGAGGGCGGCCAGATCGAGTGGGGCTACTACGAAGCCACCAATCCGCGCATGTGCCATCCGCGCGACATTCTCGAAAAACACGAAGCGCGCCTTTCGCCCTCGCAGCGTGATCTCGAGATGGAACAGATCATCGAGCCGCTCGAGCGGGCCATGGAACTGACGCCGATCCTCGGCGAACTCGGCTATAACGAAGGTCACTCCTTCAACGGCCTGCTGCAGGTTTCCGCCGGCGGCGGCGCATCC
This sequence comes from Rhizobium laguerreae, assembly GCF_019778565.1. NCBI lineage: Bacteria > Pseudomonadati > Pseudomonadota > Alphaproteobacteria > Hyphomicrobiales > Rhizobiaceae > Rhizobium > Rhizobium laguerreae. The sequence goes on from NZ_JAAXQT010000010.1 coordinate 83,992, forward strand.
TGCGGCGAGAGCCAGAAGGTGCGCGGTCTTTGGTATTGCGTTGCCATCTGGGTCAAGGACGGCCCGGGCTATGGCAAGCTGATCGCCGACTGGATGACCGATGGCCGTACAGAAATCGATCACAACAGCATCGACTACGCCCGCTTCTATCCGCATCAGTTGACGGAAGAGTTCATCGAGGGCCGCTGCTACGAAGCCGCCCAGAAGATCTATTTCCCGGCTGTTCACACCCGCGAACCCTATGCATCCGGCCGCAACGCCAAGCGCTCGCCCTTCTACGAACGCGAAAAGGAACTCGGCGGCTACTTCATGGAACTTGGCGGCTGGGAGCGTGCGCATGGCTACGCCGCCAACGAACACCTTCTGGAGAAATACGCCGACCGCGTCCCGGTCCGCGAGAATGAATGGGACAGCCGCCATTTCTGGCGCGTATCGAATGCCGAGCATCTGGCGATGAGCGAGGATTGCGGCATCGTCAATCTCAGCCACTTCCACATGGTCGATATCGAGGGACCCGACCATGTCGAACTGATGGAATGGCTGTGCGCCGCCAAGATCGGTGGCGATGCAAACATCGGCAAGGGCATTTACACCCACTTCCTCGACGACGAAGGCATGGTGCGCGCTGACTTCACAGTCTTCCGCATGGCCGATCGATGCCGTCTCGTCAACGGCGCCGATGCCGGCCCGCGCGACCTGCACTACATGAAACGCGTCGCCGAAGACCGCGGCCTCGACGTGATCATCACCGACGTCTCGGAAAAATTCGTGACGATCGGCATCTGGGGTCCGAACGCGCGCGACACGCTGAAGAAGGCCGTGGCCGATCCGGCCGGGCTCGATCAGGAAAATTTCGCCTTTGCGGCGATCAAGCCGATCGAAATCGCCGGTAAGCCTGTCACCGCTTTCCGCATCTCCTATGTCGGCGAGCAGGGCTGGGAATTGCACATGAAGTACGAAGACGGCCTCGCCGTCTGGGATGCGCTGCGGTCGACCGGCGTGATGGCCTTCGGCGTCGAAACCTATGCAAACTCGCGCCGCATGGAAAAGAGCCTACGCCTGCAGAACGCCGACCTGCTGACCCAGTACAACCTGATCGAAGCCGATCTCGCCCGTCCGAAGGTCAAGGAAGCCGATTTCCGCGGCAAGGCAAAACATCTGGAATACAAGGCGCGCGAACACCAGCCGGCCATGCTCTGCACGCTTGTGATGACCGAGAATACCGACAAATCAGGCGTGAAGCGTTATCCCGTCGGCAATATGCCGGTTGTCGATCCCGCCACGGGAGAGGTTCTGGTCGACGAGCTTGGCCGTCGGTCCTACACGACCTCGGTCGCCTACGGCCCAACGGTCGGAAAGAACATCGCCTTGGCCTATCTGCCTTGGTCGCATTGCCAGGTCGGACGCAGGCTGAATGTCGAATATTTCGCCGAAACTTTTCCGGTCGAGGTTGTCGGCGTCGGGTACAAGCCGATCTATGACCCAGAAAATCTGAAGCCGCGCAGCTGAGCACTCACGTGCATGTGGCGCCGCAAACACGGGGCGCCACGCTGAACGGCGGCTCGATGAGCTCGCTGGTGACACCTGTTCCAGGGGCCCAATAGCTGCTCTAAATCAAAGAAATAGAGCATGATGTTGTCGGCATCATGCTCGAGGCTATTTCCCCTGAAACTTCTTCCGCGCCGCGCGCACCACGCTCTCGGCGAGGATCAGCAGGCAGCCGAGGAGAAGCAGAGCGGCGGCGAGCAGCGCGTCGGCATGGGCGAATTTCACCAGCACGCCGACGACAGCGATCAGCAGCAGCGCCGCCAGCGCCAATGCGCCGTCGTCGATGAACATGCCGAAGAATTCCTTGAACACGACTTTAAGAATATTCGTCATGCGGCGACCTCGGCATGGGCGTTGAAATACTGGCGCAGCATCCGGACCGCGGCGAAGGAAAAGACGGCAAGCACGGCAAGGATCGCCAGGAGCGAAAGATCGTCGCCCGGCCAGTCGGCGCCGATGCCCTCGCCGACCCAGAAAATGCCGAAGGCGCTAAGCAGCAGCCCGACGACAAATTTGAGACTGTTCTCCGGAACCGCCGAAAGCGGTTTGTGCACGAAGATGCCGATGATCAGCACCAAAAGGCAAGCCGCAGCGGCCCCAAGGCTGGCATAGCCGATCATGCCATGTCCGGCGCCGGTGGCGATGACGATGAACACCACCTCGATCCCCTCGAGCAGCACGGCCTTGAAGGCGGCAATGCCCGCCAGGAGATTGGCGCGGCGCTCTGAGGATTGGCGCCTCAGGCTGTCCGTCTCGGCGGCAAAGGCCTTGTCCTCGTCGTGCAGCGCGATGAAGCCCGAAGCCCTGAGGATCGCCTTGCGCAACCAGCGCAGGCCGAAGAGAACGAGCAGCGTTCCGATGACGAACTGCATCAGCTCGGCGGAATGAGGCCGAGCAATGGACCGAGCGCCAGCACAAGGATGGCCAGAACGCCGAGCGCAAGACCGGTGCCGATAAAGGCCGGCCGCCAGCTTTGCGTGACGCCGACGGCGAGGATGATAGTGAAGGCTTCAACAACCTCGACGAAGGATCCGAGAAATGCGGCCGCGACCGTCGAGGTGATCGTTGTCAGAGTTGTCATGGTTTTTGTCCGTTATACGGCGGAGATCAATGCGTTGTTGATGCCGGCAGCACTGTGCAACAGCTGCGAGAAAGGAAACAGGCGTGCGCGGCTAAAGATTGTGCATGAAGGTATTGAAGGATGAAATCGAAAATCTGGAAGCGCATCCGCCTTGATCGACATCCCCTATCTCTCCGCCGTCAACGCGATGGACGAGACTTGGGAGAGCTATCTTCTGTCACCGTTTTCAGCCTCGGCGGCAGCGTCAGGCGCGCGGCTCGGAATGAACCGCTTCGAGATCAGCCAGCAGCCGAGCGCCCAGAGCGCACCTGCGCACCATCCGGCGAAGACGTCCGTGGGGTAATGGACTCCGAGATAGACCCGGCTCAAACCGACAATGACGGCAAGGAAGACGCCGGCGCCCATGACGAAGATCCGCGTCGACGGATAACGCTGCGTTCGCGCGACAAGCGCGCCTAGGGTCAGATAGGTTACCGCCGACACCATGGCATGTCCGCTAGGAAAGCTGAGATCGCTCACTTCGACCAGATGCGGAACGATATCGGGACGCGGCCGGGCGACAAGGATCTTCAGTGTCGCGCTGGCCAGCCAGCCGGTCAGCACCGAGGAAAAGACGAAGATAGCGATCGGCCAGCGCCGGTCGAACAAAAGATAGATGGTGATCAGAGCCGTCAGGAGCGAGAGAACGGTGATGCCGCCAAGGGCGGTGATATCGTCGACGGCATGAGTCAGCCATCCGGGGCCGATCGGCACGGCAAGATCGTCCGCACGTCTCAACGCCAGCAGGATCACCTCATCGAAGCGAAAGGACTCGCCTTCCAGGACTTCACTCGTCAGCCGCTGGAGCACGAACAGTCCGCCCGCGATCGACGCCAGCGTAATCAGCGTCAGCGGTTCATAGGCGGTAAGCCTTGTGAGAAAACCTTGTCGTTGAACCTCAGTCATGCCTGCCGTCGAGCTCCCTTTACATGATGCCGGTCCTCGCCAGATTGGCAACGCGACCTCAGGATTCAAGGCCCAGCTGCATGCAAGAACGTTCCTGAAGCGAGTTTTTAAGGTCGGCGAAGCCGCCTCCATGGTTCATCGGCGCCACCCGCGAGATGGGGGAAGGGATTGATCCGGTCGCGTCCTGGCAAAGGTCTGCCGCAGGCGGGTCGGAAAAAACGCGTTGCTGCCGCCGCCCTAAGGGAAAGGGCTCCGATCACCCCGCCAGCGATGCTATATATCCTGGTCGATGAGACTGGTGAAGCTCGCCAGATCCCTGGCCGTCAGATGCGGAATCCGCCTGATATTCATGGCGAACTGTGGGCAGCGAAGATCGGCAAGAAACATCGGCAGGTTTGTCGCTACGTCTTAGGTAAGCGTATGATTTATTGATACAAATTTGTTTTCAACTATCGGCAAAACCATCGACATGTTGCAAACTTCAAAGATCGGCAATCAACATCGGCAATTTTCTTGATTTAGGCGTGTTAACCTCCTAAATATAATCATGTTTTCGAGATAAAAAGATCGGCAAAAAATGGCAGAAGAAGTCCCGACCCGAATTGAGCCCGCATTTTTCGAGGAAAGCATCCCATCCTCGATCTCCGATCTGGTTGTGGAGATTCAGGCGGCAGCTGCGAAGCTGGGCTACGGCCTGCACAACGACGCCGCCTTCGAGCTCTCTGACCTCGTGAGGGTGATGAACTGCTATTACTCGAACCTGATCGAAGGGCACAACACGCGTCCTAAGGACATCGAGCGAGCGCTCGCGGGCGTTGAAATTGAGGAGGCTACGCGCCCTCTGGTCTTGGAGGCAAAGGCGCATGTTGTCGTTCAGCGTGAAATTGACCGTTTGAGCCGGGATGGTGCGTTGCCATCACCAACATCTTCCGAGTTCATCGCTTGGGTACATCGTCGCTTTTATGAGGAGATGCCGGAAGAATTCCGCTTCGTCGAAGGCCGTGATGGACCTAAGGTCGAGATCGTTCCCGGCGCCTTCAGATCAAAAAGCGAAGACGATGTCTCCGTCGGTCGGCACCAGCCGCCATCCTCCGCGTATGTCAAAGCGCTCATGGAACATTTTTCCAAGCGCTACGCAGCCGCGCAGGCCGGAGCTACCAACAAGATCATTGCCATCGCGGCGGCGCATCATCGTCTCAACTTCATCCACCCCTTCATGGACGGGAACGGCCGGGTGAGCCGGCTGATGTCGCACGCCATGGCTCAGGAAGCAGGTGTGGGCGGGAAAGGGCTGTGGTCCATATCGCGTGGCTTGGCCCGTGGCCTCAAAGACAAGACAGAATACAAAAGCATGATGGATCATGCCGACCAGCAGCGGATGAATGATAGAGATGGCCGAGGCAATCTTTCTGCAAAGGCACTTCAAGACTTTTGCGAATGGTTTTTGTCGGCGGCCCTTGATCAGATTCAGTTTTCCAATGCTGTCTTCTCTTTCGACAAGCTTGAAAGCCGTTATCGCAAATTGATCGAAGATGTTATCGACGATAAGCGTGCCCCGGACATCATCTCGGCAGCCCTGAAACATGGCTCGATAGATCGCGGTGATATCGGCTTCATCACGAAGTCGCCCGACCGCACAGCGCGAAACACATTGAAGGCCCTGCTCGATGGTGGCTTTCTGAAGTCCTCCTCACCGAAAACACCCGTGCGGATTGCTTTCCCGCTTGATTACCGCGAGCGGCTATTCCCCAATCTTTTCACAGATGGGGAGATAGATGCGCCAAAGCCGCCTGTTCCGTCATTCATCACTCAGACGCGCACGAAAGAGGCTGCCATTCGGTCTTCCTTCAAGCCACCTTCCAATGAAGATGAGGAATTTCAAAAGCGCGTCACGGTATCACTGCCCTGCAGCAATCGCTTGGCGCGAGAAGTACCTTAGGCAAAATAGCGGCCCAAGAACTCGCAACGACCGAACCTACGACGATAGATTGGCAATTTGTCGAGGACCGCGTGATTTCTCAGAGCATTGGAGAGTACGGGCATTCTCGCGCGGAGGTCATCGAAGCGCTTTGCGAGTTCAGCCCTGGCGCAGTGTCACAGGAACAGAAGGATGAGATTGAAAAGCGCGTCTTTGCCGCCGCACCCGCGCTAGCGGCAAAATACAATAAACGCATCATGGACCGAAAGCCAAAACGCTAAGATTGCTGGCCGTGCGCCGCGTTGAACCTCCGGTCATGCCTGCCGTCGAACTCCCTTTTCATAATGTCGGTCCTCGCCTCAAGGCCCTGCCCCATTCCACGGCGCTCCTGAAGCGAGTTTTTGCGGTCGGCGAGGCCGCCGTCCATGGTCTCGACACCACCCGCGAGATGGGGAAAGGCATTTCGACGGGGAGCCGTTCCCATGGAGCGTACGAGGGAATGTTCCTTCAACTCAGCGTCTTTCGCGAGGATCAGCCCACCTTGCCAACGATACCCTTCCCGCTTTGGCTGAGAGCCCGGATGGGCTCCATGGACATCATGCCAATGCGTTGTTGATGGCCGCGATCAGCGCGGCTCCGGAAAATTGCTTCTGCAGATAAGCAACGCATCCCACCTTTTCCGCCTCCGCCTTCACGGCGCCGGATTCCAGCGCCGTGATGAAGATTACCGGAAGGACAGACCCTTCGGCCTTCAGCCTGCGTTGCAGATCAATGCCGGACATGCCACCGAGGTCGATATCAAGGACAAGGCAATCTATCGGCTTTTTCCGATCGCGAGCGAGAAAGTCCTCGGCGGACACATACTCCTCAGCCAGAAAACCATAGGCGTTGAGCAGCCGCCCGAGGCTGCGCCGCAGGCTTGCGTCATCATCGACGACAGCGACCGTGCGGCGAAGCTTCTCCACCTCATGCCCCCTCCTCTTTCGAACACATAAGAGATCGACGGTTCCTGGCCAGAGTAGGCCAGTTGGAGGTCGATTGATATTGTCCTAAGGGGAAGGAGTCACCTGTCACCCGCCGGCGATGTCGTATCCTGTTCGATGAGGCCGATATTCGCCGCGATCGACACCGCCTCTGCCAGCGAGCGCACGCCAAGTTTTTCCATGACCTGATGTCGATGTACCTTCACCGTGCGCTCCGAGATGCCGAGCGCAAAAGCGATCTGCTTGTTGAGACGGCCGCGAATGAGGAACTGGAACACTTCAGCCTCGCGCGGACTAAGCCCCGCCACCAGGGCCTGCTGGGCTCGAAGGCGGTCGTGTCCGGCCCGCTGCCTTTCATATTGGATGAGAGCGCGATCGATCGCCTCCATCAATGCCGCTGTGTTCGAACTCTTCTCCAGAAAATCCTTGGCGCCCGCCTTCATCGCCTCGACGCTTGCCTTGATGTCTCCTTTTCCGGTCAGAAAGACGACCGGCAATAGCGGCGCCAGCTCGCGCAGCCGCCGTTGAATCTGCAGGCCGGACTGACCAGGCATCTGGAGGTCGAGAAGAACGCAGCCCGGTTCGCAAGCGGAAAGGCCGGCGAGAAACTGGTCTCCGGATTCATGGGCTTCTACCTTGAGGCCGTGTGCGGAAAGCAGCCTTGCGATCGCCGTCCGGTAGGATTTGTCGTCATCGACGATATGGACAATCGGTTTCATCTCGATCGCTCCTCCCTGTGGGCGAGCGGCAGGGCCACGCGAAAGACTGCGCCTCCTTCGGGGCGGTTGTCGGCACGGATCGTCCCGCCATAGGTCTCGAGAATGGCGCGGGCTATGGAAAGCCCAAGCCCGGTACCCGCCTGCTTGGTTGTATAGAACGGCTCGAAGATGCGGATCAGCCTCTCTTCGGGAATGCCGTCTCCGGTGTCGGAGACCCGCAGCTCCGCCTTCTCGTTCGCCAGTCCAGTTGCGAAGCTAAGCGTTCTCCCGGTCGGGACCGCGTTCAGCATGGCATCCATCCCGTTGGTCGCCAGGTTGAGAATAACCTGCTGCACGTGAACCTTGTCGGCACGTACCGGCAGCTCGCCCGGCGGCTGGGTTGAGGTCAGCTTAATTCCGCGCCGTTCCGCCTCGCCGTGAATGATGCGGATTGCGCTCGATGTCACATCGTTCAGATCGAACTCCTGCCAATCGATCTCGTCTCTTTTCTTGAGCAATCCTCTCATCCGGCTGATGATATCGCCTGCGCGCTGATCGTCTTCCTGGATGTCGAGGAGAATCTGCTGGATCAGTTCGTGATCCGGGTTCTCGCTTCGCAGCAGCATCGAGGCTGCCTCGGCATTGTTTCTGATTGCCGAAAGAGGCTGATTCAGTTCGTGAGCGATGGACGAGGATAACGCACCGGCTGTCGCGGACTGATTGAGATGAACGGCTTCCAGCAAATGAAGTTGCGCGCTGCGCTCGGCGTCGCGGCGCCGCCTCCGCTCGAGCAGCAGCACCGAGATGATGCCAGCTTGCGCCAGCAGGAGACCGCTCACCGCCGTCAATATGACCCAGTGTTCCTCCCAGAGACTCCTCTCCTTGTGCATCTGGATCGTGCCCGGCGGCAGATCCTTTTCGGCAAGCCCCCAGCGCTGAAGTTGTCGGGCATCGGCGACATAGGTCTGGGGCGCTTCGAGATCGGACACCGTCTTGCCGGCGATCGCACCGATGACCAGGTCGCCGACGGTGCGGCCTAGCGCATCGAATGTGACGGTATTGCCCCCGACGACGCCATGATCGATGTAGGTCTGGTAGGGTCCGTAGACAGGCGCGCTGGCGGTCGCTGCGATCTGCCTGATCGCGTCGCGCGGAATGAAGTTGCGCCCTGTCCGATCCTTGAAGACCGTCAATGCCAGGATGATGCTGTCGGGCGGCACGCGGGATGCGCGTTCGACGAATTCGTCGATCGTCAGATCTTCCAGATAGGTGGTCGTATCAAAGGACTGGGAGAACTGTTTCAAATCCGCGCGGGCCGTCGTCAGCCAACTCCGGTCGAAGTCGGACGAGCCTCCGACGATGTAGAGGTGGCGGGCATCGGGCTGCAGGCTCCGGGCCATCTCGGCCGTCTTCAGAATGTTGAATGTCGAAAAGGCTCCGATCACGTCATCCGGCAAAGCGATTTTCTCGGCAGTGGCGGTGCCGAAACCGGCGGCGACGATTTTTGCGCCGGGAGCTATCGTGCCGCGGTTCGCGACGATGAAGCTGGCGGATTCCCGGCCGACGGCCACGACCACGTCAGGGCGGCGTGCTGCGTATTTCTCGCCCAAATATTGGGCCATGCGCGCGATATGGTCGTTTTCCGGAAACCGCGAGAGATCAAGGAATTCGGAAAACAGATCGATCTTGCCGTTGGTCGCCTGCAGCAAACGGCTCCGCAACGCCTCACCGGCAGCGGTCGTCGCCGCGACCCTCTCGTCATAAGGATAGAGAACGAGGACGCGGGGAACCCGGTCGATCACGGCAATCGAGGGGTCGGAAGCTGCTGCCTGACGAGTGCACACACCCAGGGCGGCCACCGCCAACAAAAAGGCAGTGCAGCATAATCGACCTGACCATTTGCCCAAGCCCATCAGCTTTCCCCCCAAAGCCGGGCGAACAATAACAGCTTCCCGCTGCGACGTCATCTGCCATAGCACTACTTTCGATTGCTTCCCGAGAGCGGGATTCCCCAAAGTACAATATCGGGCGAAGGCCGTATTCGCTAAGGTCCAACGCGCCGGGGCAGATATGCGGTCGGCTTCGTAACCCGCCGGAGACAGCTACGGCAGGAACGTCATTTTCAAAGCAGTCCGGTCGAGCACGCATGCGATCGCAGACCTTTGCCGCGAGCGACACCGTCATCGACCAAACTCCAACGGAGGGATTTGACATGGACGGCAGAATCCTTATCCGCTGCATCGGAGCCTTGGCTTCATCCACCATTCTGTGGTTGGCAGCCTTGCCCGTGCAAGCGCAGGACTCTCAGCGAAAACCCAACATCCTGTTCATCGTTTCGGATGATACCGGCTACGGCGATCTCGGCCCCTATGGCGGGGGTGAAGGGCGCGGGATGCCGACCCCGAACATCGACAAGCTGGCCGACGAAGGCATGACCTTCTTTTCCTTCTACGCCCAGCCGAGCTGCACGCCCGGTCGCGCCGCCATGCAAACGGGACGCATTCCCAACCGCAGCGGCATGACGACGGTCGCCTTTCAAGGCCAGGGCGGCGGATTGCCCGCGGCCGAATGGACGCTTGCATCCGTGCTGAAACGCGGTGGCTATCACACCTACTTCACCGGCAAATGGCATCTCGGCGAAGCGGACTATGCTCTGCCGATTGCGCAAGGCTATGACGAGATGCGGTACACCGGCCTCTATCATCTGAATGCCTACACCTACGCGGACCCAACGTGGTTTCCGGACATGGACCCGAAGCTGCGTGAAATGTTCCAAAGGGTGACGAAGGGGGCGCTTTCCGGCAAGGCCGGTGGACCTGTCACCGAAGACTTCAAAGTCAACGGTCAATATGTCGATACGCCGGTTATCGACGGCAAGGAGGGCGTCGTCGGCATCCCCTACTTCGACAGCTATGTCGAAAAAGCAGCGCTGGAATTCCTCGACGCCGCCGCCAAGAAGCCCGACGAGCCATTCTACATCAATGTAAATTTCATGAAGGTGCACCAGCCAAACATGCCGGCGCCCGAATTCGAGCACAAGTCGCTGTCCAAGAGCAAGTATGCCGACTCGATCGTGGAGCTGGACACCCGTATTGGCCGGATCATGGACAAGCTGCGTGAAACGGGAATGGACCGGAATACACTCGTGTTCTACACCACCGATAATGGCGCTTGGCAGGATGTCTATCCGGACGCCGGGTACACCCCCTTGCGAGGCACCAAGGGCACGTTGCGCGAGGGCGGCAATCGCGTCCCTGCGATCGCGGTCTGGCCGGGAAAGATCAAGCCTCGCACGTCGAACCATGACATCGTCGGCGGGCTCGATCTAATGGCGACTTTTGCCGCAGTCGGCGCGGTCCCTCTTCCGACAGAGGACCGCGAAAACAAGCCAATCATTTTCGATAGCTATGATATGTCGCCTATCCTCCTTGGCACGGGGAAATCGGAACGGAAATCCTGGTTCTACTTCACTGAAAATGAGCTGTCGCCAGGTGCTATTCGGGTCAATAACTACAAGTTTGCGTTCAATATCCGTGGCGACGACGGAGCGTCGACCGGCGGACTGGCGGTTGATTCAAACCTCGGTTGGAAGGGGCCGGACAAGTATGTCGCGACGGTTCCCCAGGTGTTCGACCTCTGGCAGGATCCGCAAGAGCGCTATGACATCTTCATGAACAACTTTGCGGAACGAACCTGGATGGGCGTTGTCATGGGCGAAGAGCTCCAGAAGATCATGGCGACCTACATGAAGTATCCTCCCCGAAAGATGCAGAGCGTCGGCTACACGGGTCCGATCACTCTCTCGAACTATGAACGCTTTCAATGGGTGCGGGATCAACTCGCCAAGGATGGCGTGACGCTCACCCTCCCGACCGGGAATTGACAAAGAGCGGCGGCTCTCGAGGCCGCCGCCCGTTCTTGTTTTCCCTGTTGCCAACCCTGGAGAATGACCAATGTCTCTTGTCCGCTTGGCGCCGCGATTGATCTGCCTCATGATCATTGCGCTCGGTGCCGCACTGCTTCATGCCACTTCCCCATTCGCTCAAAGCGATCCTTTGCCCTCCTGGAACGATACAGCCTCGAAAGCTGCCATCGTCTCTTTCGTCGAAAAGGTTACCGGTCAGGGATCGCCCGACTTCGTCCCGGAAAACGAACGGATCGCGGTGTTCGATAATGACGGCACCTTGTGGGTGGAACATCCGATGTACACCCAGCTCGCCTTCGCCCTGGACCGCGTTAAGGCACTCGCTCCGCAGCATCCGGAATGGAAGGAAACCCAGCCGTTCAAGGCGGTGCTCGAAGGCGACATGAAGACGCTCGCCGCATCCGGCGAAAAGGGCCTGATGGAACTCATCATGACCACGCATGCGGGGATGACCAGCGGCGATTTCCAGAAGGTCGTGACCGATTGGCTTGCTTCAGCACGCGACCCGAAATTCAAGCGGCCATACACGGAGCTTGTCTACCAGCCGATGATCGAGCTTCTCGCCTATCTCCGCGCCAACGGATTCAAGACCTTCATCGTTTCAGGCGGAGGCATAGAGTTCATGCGACCGTGGGCTGAAAAAGTCTATGGCGTCCCGCCCGAGCAGGTGATTGGTTCGTCGATCAAGACCGAGTTCAGGATGCAGGACGACACACCGACCCTCTTTCGGCTCCCCGAAATCAATTTCATCGACGACAAGGCCGGCAAGCCCGTCGGGATCAACCAGCAGATCGGCAGGCGGCCGATTGCAGCCTTCGGCAATTCCGACGGAGATCTCCAAATGCTGCAATGGACGACCATGGCCGGCGGGCCTGCCAGGCTCGGCGTGCTGATCCATCATACCGATGCCGAGCGCGAATACGCCTACGACCGCGAAACCGAATTCGGCCGCCTCGACAAGGCGCTCGATGCCGCCTCCATCGCCGGCTGGACCGTCGTCGACATGAAGGCCGACTGGAAGCAGGTGTTCAAGGACTAGGGGAATGCGCCGAGCGCCGGAGCCTTGCATGATGGCGCCGTGACCTTCTGGAGCGTCGACGGGGAGCGATTGAGTGGCAGCGTCTGTCCGATCAGCAGCAGTGAGAGGAGTGCCCCTCCTGCTTTTCCTGGTGCTTTCCTTTGCCAAGCACAGCCTTGCGAGTGACGCCCTCTCGAGGCCCGCTGCCGACCCGCGAATATCGATCCATGAGGGTTTCGTGGACGAAAAGACGTGCGCATCCTGCCACGCCGATCAGGCGGCGGCTTTTTCGAAGTCCCACCATGCCAAGGCCATGGCGCTCGCCGACGACGAAACGGTCCGCGGCGATTTCGACAATAGCAGGTTTGAACATGACGGCGTCGTCACGACCTTCACCCGCCGCGATGGCCGCTTCTTCGTGAACACCGAGGATGCGGACGGAGGCGAGGGCGAGTTCGAAGTCAAATATACCTTCGCCTACGAACCGCTGCAGCAATATCTCGTCGAGATCGGAGGCGGGCGGCTGCAGGCGCTCGACATCGCCTGGGATACGGCCAGACGACAGTGGTTTTGGCTCGGCGACGGCACCCCGGCCAAACCGGGCTCGACCTATCATTGGACAGGTCCCTTCTATCGCTGGAACCGCACCTGCATCGATTGTCATTCGACCGACCCCCAGGCGAAGTTTCAACCGCAGACCAATGAATACAAGTCGACCTACGTCGCCACCAGCATCGGCTGTCAGTCCTGTCATGGCCCCGGCGCGAAACACGTGGCTTCGGCGCATTCGGGCAATGCTTCGTCCTCCATGCCGGATACAAGCCTGCCGAAAGTCGATGCGGGCATTTGTTTCGCCTGCCACGCCAGACGCACCCGGCTGCTGGACGGCTATCAGCCGGGAAAGCCCTTTCTCGACTATTTCTCCCCCGCCCTGCTGCGACCGGATCTTTACTTCCCGGACGGACAGATACTCGACGAGGTCTTCGAATATGGCTCGTTTCAGCAAAGCAAGATGGCAAGGGCGGGCGTGACCTGTCTCGACTGTCATCGGCCGCACGATGCCGGCCTTAAGGCTGAGGGCAATGCGCTGTGCACGCAATGCCACGCGGAAACCAGGCCGGAGCGCTTTACCGGCCAGGACCCGAGCGGCCTGTTCGACACCCCCGCGCATACCCGCCATCAGGCCGGTTCGACCGGAGCGCAATGCGTCAACTGCCACATGCCGGAGCGCACTTACATGAAGGTCGATCCCCGCCGCGACCACTCCTTCGTCATCCCCCGGCCAGACCTGTCGGCAACCCTCGGAACGCCGAATGCGTGCACGACCTGCCATGTCGACAGAACGAATGATTGGGCAGCCGAAAAGATGGACAATTGGTACGGGACGCAATGGCGCAAACGCGCGTCGATCGCCCATGCCTTCACCGGAGCTGCAAACGGCGATGGAGCCGCGGTGGAGGCTCTGCGCGACCTTGTCGGTGACCAAACCCAAGCAGGAATTGTCAGGGGCAGCGCCATCGCCGCAATGAGCGGGATCGCCGGAGTGGACGTCACCGCCGACATCCGAATGGCCGCAGCCGATGCCGATCCGCTCGTCAGGCTCGGTGCAGCGGAAGCAGCAGGCAACCTTGCGCCGGAACAGAGGCTGGAGGCAATCGGCAATCTGGTGGGCGATGCAACGCGTGCGGTTCGCGTTGCTGCCGCCAATGTGCTCGCCAGCACTCCTCCCGAACTCTTCGGCGATCGGCAAGTCAATCTGGAAGCCGCTGTCGGGGACCTGCGCGCCTATGTCGAAACGAATGCCGATGTCGCGGAAACTCAAAGCAGTTATGGCTTCTTCCTGTTCGCCCGACAGCGTACGGCCGAGGCCGAAGCGGCATTCCGGCGAGCGATTTCTCTCGACCCGACACTCGAGGCAATGCGCATCAATCTCGCCGAATTCTACCGCGCCACCGGTCAGAACGACAGGTCGGAGCAGACCTATGCCGAAGCGATTGGCATGGCGCCCGAACGCGCGGATCTGCGTTACGGACATGCGCTATCCCTGGTTCGCAAGCAGGTATTGGCCGAGGCGATAACGGAACTCGCAGAAGCGGTGCGGCTCGATCCGCAAAACTCCCGCTACAAGACGACCTTCGCCGTCGCTCTCGATTCGGCTGGCCGGACGGAAGAGGCACTGGACAGGCTCGATGGTTGGGCAACGGGCGCAGACCCCGACATCATCGGTCTGGCGCTCCAATACAGTCTCAAGCTTCGACGGCTGCCGCAGGCGCTGAAACACGCGGAAGACCTGGCGCGACTGAGACCTGGGGACCGGGAGATTTCAGGCCTCATCGGACAGCTGAAGCAGGCGATCAACGGAAAATAGGTATTTAAGCTTGTCCAAATCTACTTCTCGCTGCAAAGTGCCGACTCGGGACAACAGTGCCGAGGCGACAAACGAGATCGGGGGATTCTCATGAAAGCCATACACTTGCATGCCATTCTGTTACTGGCAGGCGTCTGCGCCGCGTCGGCCGGTAATGCCGCTGATGTCACGCCACTTACGCCGGAAGCAAAAACTGTCGAGAGCCAGAGCGGCTGGGAATTCACCTTCGCGCCATATTTCTGGGCTGCCGGCATATCCGGCGATATTGGCCAGTTTGGGCTTCCGGAAGTTCATATCGACGCGGATTTCGGCGATATCCTCAATAATCTCGACTTCGCTTTCATGGCGGCAGGCGAAGCAAGATACGATCGCTTCAGCATCGTCGGTGACGTGATCTACACCAAGCTCGGTGCCGACGCCGACACACCTGCCGGCATCCTCGCCGAGAGCGTCGATGTGACATCGAAGACCTTCGCGGGATTTCTTGGCGTCGGTTACGCCGTGCTCGAAGACCAAAATGGCCACCTCGACGTGGTCGGTGGCATGAAGGTCTGGTCGGCCAAAACCGAGATCTCCTTCAATGGCGGCATTCTTGCCGGAGTGGATGTCGAAGACAGCGCCACATGGGTCGATGCCGTCGCCGGCGTCCGAGGAAACTACTTCTTCACGCCGCAAATCTATGTCACCGGATGGGGCCTAGTGGGTGCTGGCGGCGCCGATATCGACTGGGACGTGGCATTGGGCCTCGGCTACAAGTTCAACGATACTATCTCGGCGGTCGCCGGGTATCGTGCACTTGGCGTCAATTACGATAATGACGGGTTCGTCTTCGACGTCGTCCAGCAGGGGCCGATTATCGGGGTTGCCGTCCGGTTCTAGCCGACGGCGAGCTTCGTACTTTCAGTGCTGGTATGCCCGCCTTGGGAAAGTAGGTGTGGTGCAGAAGCTGGAACGGCGACGCCACCAAAAAAACAGAGAGCCGCTTTAAAACGGTCGCTCATGATCAATCTTCTAAGAAGGTGGTAACGAATCCGAAGACCCACCCACGCCGTTTTCGATCTGTTGTGGAAGGAACTCGATCCCGGACTGACCGCCAAGCTGATCGACGGTCTGCCTGCCCCGCTGCGGTCTCTCTGGCCCGCCATCGCAGGCCGCTAGCTGGGCAGTTGCCTCGGCGCTCGACGCGGGCGGGCAGGTGCTTCTCGATCTCGTTGAGCGGCAGGTTGACGAGTTTTCTGTCATGTTTCGCGCGATCCGCTGCCTGATTCCTCGTCAAATGCTCTTCGGACAAGGCCGTGCGCCCACGGCTAATCTCACTGGTGTCTGCGCAGGCGGCCAAAGCGAAAACCATCTGATACCGCGGCGCGGACCATCATCATTTCTCCGATTGTCTCATGCGTCATGAGGCCGATGAGATGATCTGCGCCGTCAACGACAGCGATGGCCGGCACATTTCCCTGCCGCATCAATCGCAAGCTTTCTTCCAGGCTCTTGCGATGATGGATTTTTGGAATATCGACGCGCATCGCGCTTGCGACCGGCATGTCAGGGCCTTTGTCCTTCAACCCACGGATCATGTCGTCACGCGTCAGGAGGCCTTCAAAATGACCGGCAGAATCGACCACTGGAAATTCGCGTTGTGTTGTCGCAAGCAGCATCTCGATTGCCTCGTCGATACTCGCTGAACGATCGAGCCTTGCGAATTTGGTGATCATGACATCGCTGATCAGAACGCTGCCGGAGATCTCGCGGATCTGCGCATTCTGCGCCTCCGCCGCCGCGGCGAGATAGACGAAGATACCGACAAAGATCAGCAGCGGGTTATAAAAGAGGCCAATGAAACCAAAGACAAAGGCTAGCCCCTGGCCGATCATCGCGGCAATCTGTGTCGCACGCGACCAGGTAAGACGCGAAGCGAGAGCGGCACGCAGCACCCGACCCCCGTCCATCGGAAAGGCGGGGATCATGTTGAAGAATACCAGAAAGATGTTGACGCCGGCGAGCCTCGTGAGGAAGCCGATCTTCGGGTCGTCGACTTCGATGATCTGCTCCACGCCCACCGATGCGCCGAGCACGAGAACGATCAGCCCGGCGATCACGAGATTGACCAGCGGACCGGCGATGGCAATCAGCAGTTCCTGATGTGGTTCTTCGGGCATGCGCTCAAGACGGGCGACACCCCCTATTGGCAGCAAGGTAATATCCGGCGTTTTGATCCCGAAGTAGCGCGCAGCGACAATATGGCCGAACTCGTGTAACACGACGCAGGCAAAGACGGATAGGATGAAGGCAATGCCCTCCCAGGCCGCCGGCGCGCCGCCGACCCGATAATGCGCAAGCCATATCCAGACGAGCAGGAGCGAGAAGGTGATATGAACGCGTATCACCGTGCCGCCGACCGTCCCGATCTTGAAAGACCATCCCATCAGGCACTCCCTTCCGTTCTGGTGAAGATTTCGGACGCAATCCCTGGCAGTAAAACGGCGGCAAATTGGCTCTGACGCAGATTTGGTGCAATTCTCTCATGTCGAGCCGATCAGGCGGGAAGATGGATCAAGCTTTCCGCGACCGTACACCTGGCGCTTTACCAGCTTGAGCTTGGTGATCTGCCCCTCAGTTTGTCCGTTGGACTACGGTGAGACGATCGCTGCTCGGACTGCCTGTATGTCTTTCGCAACGCCACTGGCAAAGGAGGCAACCAGACTTTCGCGAGCGCGGTCGATCCACGATGCGAGCTCGTTTTCCGATTTGCGCCAGATCATAAAATGGAAGTCGACAATGATATTGCAAGCAGCGACGAGCAAGGGAACGCCGCTTTCGATCGCGGCGATGGTGACGGTCTCGGATTTCGTCAGGTTGTCTCTGAATGCGGAGACGGTCAGGCCGCTGCCATCGGGACGTAAAAGCGACACCGAGCGCGGCCGTCGCCTGATCTCAGCCCGCTTTCTGAATAGTTCCTTAGATCGGAAATCGATTTAAGGATAAATTATGCAGCAGTTCAAACTGCTGCGGCGTCCTTTGCGTGCCTGAAAAGACGCGCGGCGCTGTAGTAGCAAAAGCTCAACCTTCTTTTGCTATCGCTGGAGACGATTGCGTTGGAGGTGATTTCGGCGATGAAAATTCCGACAGTAATGGTTCTGATGGCGGCCCTCCTGCAGCCGGTCTCGGCCTTTGGCGAGACCGAATGGATAGGCGGCGCGAGACAATGGTCGGTCGGCTTTGCCGACGAGAGCCCGGATCCCTATTGCCGGCTGCTGTGGGACAGCGAGATCGGCAAGACCATGGAATTCCGCCAGAGCGCGACCGAGACGTTTTGGCTCGTCAAAAAAAACACATGGGACATTCCGGCCGGCACCAAGACCGAGGTGACGCTGACCGATCGTACGGTGACGAAAGTGATCGCTGCCGATTTCTTCGACAAGAACACGCTTCGCCTCTGGGGCCCGGCCAGCAAGGGGAGCGCCGGGCTGAAGAAGATCATCAAGAATTCCTTTGCCGGAATGCCTGACGTGCAGATCAGCTTTGCCGGCGACGAAGGCGACTGGACGCTGCCGCTCTCGCGGGTGGAGCAGCTCTACCCGACCTTCGTCCAGTGCCTCAAACGTCTCGAGGCCGGCGAAAAGCCAAAGCAGAATTCCGAAACCCAGCCGTTCTGAGGCCGATCATAACGGCGGCGCAGTCTCGCGGATCAGCGTGCGGACAGTCTCGATATCGCCGTTGAGCGGCCGTTCGTCGCCATAATGGCAAACATGCTGCCGCACCGCTTGATAGACAAGGTTCGTGCCTGGCGCCCGCGGCGCCGTCGCCGCCAGGAAATCATGCGCTTGGGCAGCCGCCATCAGCTCGATCGCCAGGATATATTCGGCATTGTCGATGACGGTGAGCAGCTTGCCGGCGGCGGCCGTAGGATGCGCGAGAAAATCTTCCTGCAGGCCGGAGGTCAGCCCGCCGTCCATGGCCGCCGGTGCGGCAAGGCGGCGGTTCTCGTTGCTGAGGGCGGCGGCGGTATATTGGGCGATCATCAAGCCGGAATGGCGGCCGGCGTCGCTGGCCAGAAACGGAGGCAGGCCGCTTACCAGCGGATTGACCAGCCGGTCCATGCGCCGTTCGCTGATCGCACCGATCTGAGCGAGCGCAATCGCCAGGCTATCGGCTGCCTGCCCGAGCGCCGGGGCGACCGCATGCGCCTCGGAGCAGACGATCGGCTGTTCCGGCGTGCCTGAGACAGCCGGATTGTCCGTCACTGAGGCAAGCTCCTGATCGACGACGCGGGCGGAATTGTCGAAGACGTCGCGGGCGGCGCCATGCGCATGCGGCACCGAACGAAGGCTGAGCGCATCCTGCGTGCGCCGGCCGAAGGCGGCGGCGACAAGGCCGCTGCCCTGAAGCCGCGCGCGCAGGCTCGCTCCGACGTTCTCGATCCCCGCCGATGGGCGCAGCGCCAGCACGGCGGCGTCGAAGGCGGCGATCTGGCAGCCCGCCGCTTCCAGCGTCAGGGCTGCGATCGCATCGGCCCAGTCGAGCAGCCGCTCGGCGCGTGACAGCGCTACGGCGGTCAGGCCGGTGGCGCAAGCGGTGCCGTTGACAAGGCTCAAGCCCTCCTTGGCGCCGAGCACCAGCGGTTCGAGCCCGATCGCAGCAAGCGTCTCGCGGCCGCTCATGCGCCGGCCGCCCAGGTGAGCGCTGCCTTCGCCGATCAGAACAAGGGCAATATGGGCATTGTGGACGAGATAACCGGCAGAGCCCTTGGATGGCACGTCGGGAATGCAATCATGTTCCAGCAAGGCCGCGAGATGCTCGACGATCTCGCGCCGCACGCCGGAATGGCCATGGGCGAAATTGGCAATCTCAGCAGCGATGATAGCACGCACCTCGCGGGCAGCCAGCAATGGCCCGACGCCGCAGGCATGGCTGAGCACGATGCTGCGTGACAACAGGCTCTGCGAGGCCCGATCGACGACGGTATCCGCCAGCGCCCCGACGCCGGTATTGACGCCGTAGGCGCGCACGCCCGTCTCGACGATACGCGCAACGATGCGGCTTGCCTGCTCGACCCGCCCCCAGGCGGCCGGCGACAGCGCCAGCGCTTCCCCTGCCCCGACGCGCGCGACATCGCGCCAGGTAAGCCCCGCATCGATAGTGATCGTCATTGACCGCTTCCGAAATGGCCGATGAACTGGCGGAAAGCCGGTGTCGCGCCGCCGGTGAACATCTCGTCCGGCTTGCCGCTGCTTTCGATCAGCCCCTCGCGCATGAAGACGACGCGGTTCGAGACGTTGCGGGCAAAGCTCATCTCATGGGTGACGACGAGCATGGTCATGCCTTCCTCGGCAAGCGCGCGCATGACGCGCAGCACCTCGCCGACAAGCTCTGGATCGAGCGCCGAAGTCGGCTCGTCGAACAGCATCACCTTCGGCTTCATCGCCAGCGCGCGGGCGATTGCGGCACGCTGCTGCTGGCCGCCGGAAAGATGAGCCGGATAGGCGTGGCGTTTATCGGCGATGCCGACCTTTTCGAGCAGCGCTTCGGCCTCGGCGATGCAATCGGCGCGCGGCCGCTTCAACACATGGATCGGACCTTCGATGACGTTCTGCAGGATCGTCATGTGGGACCAGAGATTGAAGGACTGGAACACCATGCCGAGCTCGGAGCGGATATGGTCCACCTGCTTCTGGCTGGCCGGCTTGCTTCGCCCGCCCTTGTGCACCATGCGGACCTCCTCGCCATCGACCCAGATCTCGCCGTCGCTGGCGGTTTCGAGCATGTTGATGCAGCGCAGAAAGGTCGACTTGCCGGAGCCGGAGGCGCCGAGCAGCGAAATCACATCGCCGTCTTCCGCATCGAGGGAAATGCCGCGCAAGACCTCGTGCGTACCGAAGCTCTTGCGGATATTGCGGACCGATAGTCGGGTTACGCCTGGCATGGTTGCTCCAATCGGGTCAAAACTGCTACGCCTTCAGCGCCTGCGGGGCCGCGCGGCGGTGTCGGGAGAGCGAATATTCGAGCAGAGCCATGCCCTGCAGGATGATGAAGTTGAGGATGAGATAGATGATCGCCGCGCAGAGAAAGACTTCCATCGTGCGGTAGGTCTGCGAGATCAGCCGCTGGGCGACGCCGGTCACCTCCCAGACAGTGACGAGGCTTGCAAGCGCCGTCGACTTCATCATCAGCACGATCTCGGTGGAATAGGCCGGCAGCGCGTGGCGGAAGGCGATCGGCGCCAGGATACGGCGGACCAGCAGGAAGCCGGACATGCCGATCGAGCGCGCCGCTTCGATCTCTTTCGGGGAGACGGCGCGAATGCCGCCGCGGAAGATCTCCGCCGTGTAACCGGCGGTGCAGAGTGCCAGCGACAGCACGGCGCAGACCATCGGCTCGCGCAGGAACGTCCAGAGGAAGGAATAACGGATGAAGCCGAACTGGCCGAGGCCGTAGAACACCAGGAACATCTGGATCAGCAGCGGCGAGCCGCGGAAGATGAAGATATAGCCTTTGGCGAAACCCGAAAGTGCCGGATTGCCACTGGTCCGCATCCACACGATGACGAGCGCCAGCAAGCCGCCTGAGATGATCGACAGCGAAAACAGGATGAGCGTCGTCGGTACGGCCTTGAGCAGGGTGACCAGGGTCGAGGCGATGAAGGTAAAATCCATTGTCGCCTCCTTACGCCTGGCCCATGGCCGATGCCGGCATGCTACGGTTGGCGCGGCGCTCCGCCCCGTTGAAGATGCGGTCTGAAAGGCTGGTCAGGATGAGATAGAGGCAGCCGCCAGCGATGAAGAACAGGAAATACTGCCGGGTCGAGCCTGCCGCCACCTGGCTGGTTCGCATCAGCTCGGCAAGGCCGGTGACGGAGATCAGCGCCGAATCCTTGAGACTGAGCTGCCAAACGTTACCGAGGCCGGGAATGGCGAGGCGAAACACCTGCGGCATGATGATGCGGCGAAGGCGCATGCCACGATGCATGCCGATCGCCGAGGCGGCTTCGAGCTCGCCCTTGGAGATGGCAAGGAAGGCGCCGCGGAAGACCTCCGCCTGGTAGGAGCCGGAGATGATGCCGACGGCAAGCGCGCCTGCGATAAAGGAGGGCAAGCCGAGGAAGCCCTCGTAACCCATTGCCTTGCCGATCGCGGTGACGGCCGAGGAGCCGCCGAAATAGATGAGATAGATGATCAACAGTTCGGGCACGCCACGAAACACGGTCGTATAGACGTTGCCAAGCGTGATGAGGATAAGATTGCCGGAGAGTTTCGCCGCCGCGACGATCGCGCCGAGCACCGCGCCGATCGCCAGCGCCGTTGCCGTGACGGCCAGTGTCATCAAGGTGGCGGCAATGAGCAGCGCGCCCCATCCCGTCGAGCCGAAGCCAAGCAGTTCCAAACTTGCCATATCGTCCGTTCCCCGTCCGCGGCAGTGTTTTGTGGATTGACAATAACACGCAGTCCCCGGCGATAAAGCCGGAGACCCGTGTCTGCGGCCGAAAGGCCGAAACGCCTACTGCTGCGGGCTGACGTCCATCTTGAACCACTTCATCGACAGGGTCTTGACCGTGCCGTCGGCAAGCGTCGACTTGATCGCCTCGTTGAACTTGTCGCGCAGGTCGGTATCGGCCTTGCGCAGGCCGAGACCTTCACCCTCGCCCCAGATCGAGCCGGCGATTTCTGGGCCGGTGAAGGCGAGCGTGTCGTTGGCGGCCTTGAACGCGTTGGCGAAATAGACGGCGTCATCGAAGCCGAGGTCGATACGGCCGTTCTGCAGGTCGAGGTCGCGATCGGCGCCGGTCTTGTATTCGCGGATCTCGGCGATGTCGCCGAAATTGTCATAGACGAACTTGGCGTAGACGGTGGCCGCCTGGATGCCGATCGTCTTGCCCTTGAAGACTTCCTTCAGCGCGTCGATCTCCTTCACGCCGGTCTGGCCGGGCGTCATCTTAATCGTGGCGCCGGTGCCGGCGGCGTTCGCCAGCGGGCTGTCCTTGGCGGCGGCGAAGGCGGCGGGCGTGGCGGCATAGGGAATGGTGAAGTCGATGATCTTCTTGCGCTCTTCGGTAATCGATAGCGCATCCATGATAACGTCGAACTTGCCGGCGTTGAGCGCCGGAATCATGCCGTCCCAGTCGGAGGCAACCAGCGTGCACTCGATCTTGGCGCGTTCGCACAGCACCTTGGCGAGTTCCGGCTCGAAGCCGCCGAGCGTGCCGTCGGCATTGGTGAGGTTCCAGGGCGCATAGGCGCCTTCGAGAGTAATAGTCGCCTTCGTCCAGTCCTTGGAAAAGGCAGGCGCGGCGAAGGCGGAAAAAGCCGCCACGCCACAAAGCAGGATTGCGCTGAATTTCATTTGTGAATTCTCCTCTGGAGTTGAAACAGACCTTGCGGCACCACGACCGATCTTCGCCGGCTTGCCCTTTCTTGTCCTATTTTTCTCAGAGGACCGATTGGGAGGTTGTATATGGTACCATATGAGATATTTTGTGATATGCAAGTGGGAAAGTTGAATTATGTGGCGAATTCCATTCGTGCAAAAGGAATAGGCAATGAAGCGTCCCGGCGAAATGAAGCGCGAACTGGCGGAAAATGACAGCACTCCGCTTTATGCCGGCGTCAAGCAGGTGATCCTCGGCCGCATCCATAGCGGCGAGTGGCCGCCGAAATATCGCGTGCCCTCGGAAAACGAGCTGGTCGTCGAACTCGGCGTCAGCAAGATGACCGCCAACCGGGCGCTGCGCGAACTCGCCAATGAAGGCGAACTGATCCGCATCCAGGGCGTCGGCTCCTTCGTCGCCGAGCGCAAGGGCTATTCGGCACTGTTCGAAGTCCGCAACATCGCCGAGGAAATCGCCGAACGCGGCCATGTCCATGAGGCCGCCGTCGTCGTTCTCGCCCAGGAAACCGCCTCTCCCGAGATTGCCGACGCGCTGGAACTTGCAATTGGTGCTGCGGTTTTCCACTCGCTGATCGTCCACAGCGAAGACGGTGTTCCGGTGCAGATCGAGGATCGCTTCGTCCATCCGGAGGCGGCCCCGGAATATCTCGCCCAGGATTTCACCTCGCTGACGCCGAACGCCTATCTGACGGCCGCAGCCCCGCTCAGCGGCTCCGAGCACGTCGTCGAGGCGGCAATGCCGCAGGCCTGGGAATGCAAGCTCTTGACCATCATGAAGACCGAACCCTGCCTGACGATCCGCCGGCGCACGTGGTCGGCAAAGCAGGTGGTCTCAACAGCTCGCCTCGTCTATCCCGGCCACCGCTACCGGCTCGAAGCGCGCAGCGGTAAGATGTTCGAGGAGTGAAAACCGCCCATGTTGTATATGGAACATCGGGGATTTATTGCGATGCCGGCGTGAAACGCGCCACCAGCGCGTGACGATCACCGGGATAGGTGAAGCGCACATGCGTCACCGGGCCGGCATTGCTCCAGGTGCGGCGTTCGACGACGAGGCAGGCGGCATGGCGTGGTATATCGAGAGCCGCGGCCAGCTCGGCACCAGCTGAGACGGCATGGATCCGGTGTTCGGCCGTGCTCCACGGAACCTGGTTGAGCAGCCAGGGACCCGGTGCCGTCGTCAGGAAGTCGGCATCGGCGGCTTCAGGAACCGTCGCAAGACTGATCAGCCGCTCCTCCAGGCAGAAGGGGCGCATGCCGGCATTGTGGATGCAGACGACCTCGACGACCGAGGACGCCACAGGCAGTTCCAGCCGGCGGCTGTCATCCGCCTTGGCCTTGCGGCTCACCTTCTTCGAAACCGCATAGGAATAGGGCAGGTTCAGCGACTGCACCTCGGCCTTGATGTCGTGGATTTCGAGAATGGCCGATTGCGCCTGCGGCTGGGTGACGAAGCTGCCGGACTTCTTGCGGCGCTCGATGAGGCCGGCCTTGGCAAGCTGGGTCAGCACCTTGTTCACCGTCATGCGCGAGCAGTCATACTGCGTGGCGAGATCGACCTCGAACGGAATGCGGTGCCCCGGCGGCCAATCGCCCGAGACGATACGGCCCTCGATGTCGCCGAGGATGCGCTGATGCAAGGTGGGATCCCTGCTTTGGTTCATCGCCACGTTCCGATTGGCCTCCCGCTATCTCTTTGTTTTTACGCAATTCCGGACACAAACCGCTACACACTTGCTGAAATTGCTCTAATTCGAATGCCTGGACCGGAAAAGCTCTTTTTCAAACGGCGAGCAACTCACCCATCGCCGCGAGGAAACGCCGGTCGATGGCATCGCGCCTGAGATGGCGTCCGGCCTCCACCTGCTTGCGGCCGCGCGCCCAGACGCAATCGACGGAAACGCCGCCTGCAAACAGCCAGTGATCGAGGATCTGGTCGCCCGTGAGATAAGGAACGGCCGTCGTATCGAGCGAAGCTATATCGGCATGATGCCCCTCGGCGAGACCTGCTGGTGCCTTCAGCGCGGCACCGCCGCCGGCCAGCGCTTGGCTGAACAGCGAAAGCGCCGTCGAACCGCCAGGTGCCGCGACGACGTTGCGGGCGCGAAGCGCCAGGCGCTGCGAATATTCGAGCTGGCGCAGTTCCTCCGGCACGGAGATCAGCACGTTGGAATCCGAACCGATGCCATAACGCCCGCCCTCTTCGAGGAAAAGCGGCGCGGCAAAGGCGCCGTCGCCGAGATTGGCTTCGGTGATCGGGCAGAGGCCGGCGATCGCGCCGCTTTTCGCCATCCGCCGCGTTTCGTCCTCGGTCATGTGCGTCGCGTGGATCAGGCACCAGCGCTCATCCACCGGCGCATGATCGAGCAGCCATTGCACCGGCCGCGCGCCGGACCAGGCGATGCAGTCCTCGACCTCCTTCACCTGCTCAGCGACATGGATATGGATGGGACCGTCGCCCGCCATGGGCACCAGCCTTGTGAGCTCTTCCGGCGTTGCGGCGCGCAGGCTGTGCGGCGCCAACCCGAGCTCGGCGCCGTCGAGCCGGCCGGTCACCGTCCGGCACCCCTCCATCAGCCTTTGGAAGCTTTCGAGCGAATTGATGAAGCGCCGCTGGCCGTCGATGGGCGCGCCACCGCCAAAGCCGGAATGAGCGTAGAAGACCGGCAGCAGCGTCAGGCCGATGCCGGTCTCTTCGCTTGCCGCGCCGATGCGTTCGGCAAGCTCGGCGATATTGGCGTAAGCGCTGCCATCCCTGTCGTGGTGGAGATAGTGAAACTCGCCGACACGGGAAAAGCCTGCCTCCAGCATTTCTGCATAAAGCTTGGCGGCGACCGCCTCGACATGGTCCGGCGTCATAGCCAGGGCAAACTTGTACATGACAGTGCGCCAGCTCCAGAAGCTGTCATTTGCCGGGCCGCGCACTTCCGCAAGACCGGCCATCGCCCGCTGGAAGGCATGGCTGTGCAGGTTCGCCATGGCGGGAACGAGGAGAGCGTGGCGTTCATCGCCGGGCTCGGGAGCGGTGCCGATTTCGACCCGCGCGATGCGCCCGGCCTCAAGCGTCAGCCGCACATCCTTCTGCCAGCCCTGCGGCGTCAGCGCCGTGTCTGCGTGAAGTGTGGTCATCGCCTTCCCTCTCCTCTTGCCGCGTCGATCTTTCTTTTCCAGAAAAGCGCACAAAATTTCTCTTGTCACCTCTCGATTATGTATATACATGTTTTGGCATAAGGAAAGGCGCAAAGCTGATGACCGGGAACAATTTTTCAGAGGAAGCCCCATCTGCCGACACCCGCCCAGTGCTGTGGCGCAATGCGCGGCTCGCCACGCTCGCGCCGACAAAATCGGGGCTCGGTATCGTCGAAAAGGGCGCCTTGCTGATCGAAAATGGCTGCATCGCCTTTGCCGGCGCTGAAAGCGAGCTGCCGGCATCGGCCATCGAACATTCCGAAATCGTCGATCTCGAGGGCCGGTGGGTAACGCCCGGTCTCGTCGACTGCCATACCCATATCGTTCACGGCGGTAATCGCGCCCGCGAGTTCGAAATGCGCCTGGCAGGCGCGACTTATGAGGAGGTCGCACGCGCCGGCGGCGGCATCGTTTCCTCGGTGAAGGCGACCAATGCGCTGTCGGTCGAGGAGCTTGTCGCGCAGGCTCTGCCGCGGCTCGACACGCTGCTTGCCGAAGGTGTCACCACGATCGAGATCAAATCCGGCTACGGGCTGAACCGGACCGGTGAAGTGAAGATGCTGCAGAGCGCCCGCCTGCTCGGCCATATCCGCCCGGTCCGCGTCGCCACCAGCTATCTCGGCGCCCATGCGACGCCCGTGGAATATAAGGGTCGCAATGATGATTTTCTCGATGATGTCGTCCTGCCCGGCCTCGACGACATGCATGGCCTCGGTCTTGCTGATGCCGTCGACGGCTTCTGCGAGGGCATCGCTTTTTCCACGACCGAGATCGCCCGCGTCTTCGACAAGGCCAAAGCGCTCGGCCTGCCGGTCAAGCTGCATGCCGAGCAGCTCTCCAATCTCGGCGGCGCCAGGCTCGCCGCATCCTATGGCGCACTTTCGGCCGATCACCTCGAATATCTCGACGAAGATGGCGTTGCGGCGATGGCCGCAGCCGGCACCGTCGCCGTGCTCCTGCCCGGCGCCTTCTACGCCATCCATGAAAAGCGGAAGCCGCCGGTCGAGGCGCTGCGCCAAGCGGGCGTACCGATTGCGATCGCCACCGATTGCAATCCCGGCACCTCGCCGCTCACCTCGATGCTGCTCACCATGAACATGTCGGCCACACTTTTCGGCCTCACCGTCGAGGAATGCATCGCCGGCGCCACCCGCGAAGGCGCCCGCGCGCTCGGCCTGCTCGACAAAACGGGAACGCTCGAAACCGGCAAATCCGCCGATCTCGCCGTCTGGAATATCGAAAGCCTCGCCGAGCTCGTCTACCGCATCGGCTTCAATCCGCTTCATACACGCGTCTTCAAGGGCGAAAGGAACGGTCGATGACCATCACACTCCACCCGGGCTCCGTCTCGCTCAAGGATTTGGAAATCATCTACTGGACGGGCGCACCGGCAAGGCTCGATCCCGCCTTCGATGCGGGGATCGCCAAGGCCGCTGCCCGTATCGCCGAGATCGCCGCCGGCAATGCGCCAGTCTACGGCATCAATACCGGCTTCGGCAAACTCGCCTCGATCAAGATCGACAGCGCCGATGTGACCACCTTGCAGCGCAATCTTATCCTATCGCATTGCTGCGGCGTCGGCGCGCCGTTGCCCGACAATATCGTGCGGCTGATCATGGCGCTGAAGCTGGTCTCGCTCGGGCGCGGCGCCTCCGGCGTGCGGCTGGAGTTGGTGCGGCTGATCGAAGGCATGCTTGATAAGGGCGTCATTCCGCTGATCCCGGAAAAAGGCTCCGTCGGCGCCTCCGGCGATCTTGCGCCCCTTGCCCATATGGCGGCGGTGATGATGGGCGAGGCCGAAGCCTTCTTCGCCGGCGAACGGCTCCCGGGCGCGCGAGCCCTCGAAAGGGCCGGGCTGAAACCGGTGGTGCTCGCCGCCAAGGAGGGCCTGGCGCTGATCAACGGCACCCAGACCTCGACGGCACTGGCACTTGCCGGCCTCTTCCGCGCCCATCGTGCCGCACAGGCGGCCCTCATCACCGGCGCCATGTCCACCGATGCCGCCATGGGCTCTTCGGCGCCCTTCCATCCCGATATTCACACATTGCGTGGCCATAAGGGCCAGATCGACACGGCGGCGGCACTTCGCGCGCTGCTCGAAAACTCCATCATTCGCCAAAGCCACATCGAGGGCGACGAACGCGTGCAGGATCCCTATTGCATCCGCTGCCAGCCGCAGGTCGACGGCGCCTGCCTCGATCTGCTGCGCTCGGTCGCCCGCACCCTTGAAATCGAGGCCAATGCGGTCACCGACAATCCGCTGGTGCTCTCGGACAATTCCGTCGTCTCCGGCGGCAATTTCCACGCCGAACCCGTCGCGTTTGCCGCCGATCAGATCGCGCTCGCCGTCTGCGAGATCGGCGCGATCTCGCAGCGCCGCATCGCGCTGCTCGTCGATCCGACCCTCTCCTACGGTCTGCCGGCCTTTCTCGCCAAGAAGCCGGGCTTGAACTCCGGCCTGATGATCGCCGAGGTGACGTCTGCGGCGCTGATGTCGGAGAACAAGCAGATGTCGCACCCGGCCTCGGTCGATTCGACGCCGACATCGGCCAACCAGGAAGACCATGTCTCCATGGCCTGCCACGGTGCCCGCCGCCTGCTTGCCATGACCGAGAACCTGTTCGGCATCATCGGCATCGAGGCGCTGACCGCCGCCCAAGGCGTCGAGCTGCGCGCGCCGCTGTCGACAAGCCCGGAACTCGGCAAGGCGATCGCCACGATCCGCACCAAAGTTCCGAGCCTCGACGTCGATCGTTACATGGCAAACGACCTCGCCGCCGCCGCGGAACTGGTGGCGGCGGGCACGCTGAACGCCTCGGTTTCATCTGGGATATTGCCGGTTCTGGAGAGCTGAGATGATGTTCAAGGAAAGAGTCTCCTCCCCATGCGAAATTCGCCAGGGCACCTCGCCCATCATCCTCGGCTTCCCCCATACCGGCACCGAGGTGCCGCTTGAGATCGCCGACCGTCTCAACGACAATGGCAGGATCCTCGCCGACACCGACTGGCACATCCACGAGCTCTATGATGGCCTGCTCGACAACGTCACGACCGTGCGCGCCACCTTCCACCGCTACGTGATCGACGCCAACCGCGATCCGGCCGGCGTCAGCCTCTACCCCGGCCAGAACACCACCGGCCTCGTGCCGGAAACGGATTTCGACGGCAAGGCGATTTGGAAGGATGGGCAAGGACCTGACGAAACCGACATCGTGATGCGGCTGCGCGACTTCCATGCTCCCTATCATGCCGCACTTGCCGCCGAGATCGAGCGCGTGAGAGCAATCCATGGCATCGCGATCATCTACGACTGCCACTCGATCCGCTCGCATATTCCCTTCCTCTTCGAAGGCAAGCTGCCGGATTTCAATATCGGCACCGACATGGGCAAGACCTGCGACAGCGCGATCGAGCAGGCAACGCTCACCGTCGTCGAAGCCACTGAGGGTTACGACAGTGTGCTCAACGGTCGCTTCAAGGGCGGCTGGACGACACGGCACTATGGCCGGCCCGACACTGGTGTGCACGCGATCCAGATGGAGCTCGCCCAATCGACACATCTCGAGACCGAGGCACCGCCCTTTGCCTACGACGCCGCCAAGGCAGACAGACTCCGCGTCCATCTCAAGAACATTCTGGTGCGCATCGAACAGATTGCTCCAGGCCTGAAACGATAACGATCTCTCGACAGGGGAACCGCCATGAACAATCCACGCCACAATATCCGCGAAATCCGCGCGCCCCGCGGCAGCAATCTCAATGCCAAGAGCTGGATGACCGAAGCGCCGCTGCGCATGCTGATGAACAATCTCGACCCCGACGTCGCCGAAAATCCGAACGAGCTCGTCGTCTATGGCGGCATCGGCCGCGCCGCCCGCACCTGGGAGGATTTCGACCGTATCGTCGCGACGCTGAAGACGCTGACGGAAGAAGAAACGCTGGTCGTGCAATCCGGCAAGCCGGTCGGCGTGTTCCGCACCCACAAGGACGCGCCGCGAGTGCTGATCGCCAATTCCAATCTTGTGCCGCATTGGGCGACCTGGGACCACTTCAACGAGCTGGACAAGAAAGGCCTTGCGATGTACGGCCAGATGACGGCCGGCTCGTGGATCTATATCGGCACCCAGGGCATCGTGCAGGGCACCTACGAGACCTTCGTCGAGGCCGGCCGCCAGCATTACGGCGGCAATCTCAAGGGCAAATGGATCCTGACCGGTGGGCTCGGCGGCATGGGCGGCGCCCAGCCGCTCGCCGCCGTCATGGCCGGCGCCTGCTGCCTTGCCGTCGAATGCAATCCCGATTCGATCGATTTCCGCCTGCGCACCCGCTATGTCGACGCCAAGGCCGAGACGCTGGATGAAGCGCTTGAGATGATCGACCGCTGGACCAAGGCCGGCGAGGCAAAATCCGTCGGCCTGCTCGGCAATGCTGCCGAAATCCTGCCGGAGATGGTCCGCCGCGGCATCCGCCCCGATATCGTCACCGACCAGACCTCAGCGCACGACCCGATCAACGGCTACCTGCCGAAGGGCTGGACGATGGGCGAATGGAAGGCAAAGCGCGAAAGCGATCCGAAGGCTGTGGAAAAAGCGGCGCGCGCCTCGATGCGCGAACATGTCGAAGCGATGATCGCCTTCTGGAATGCCGGCGTGCCGACCCTCGATTATGGCAACAATATCCGCCAGGTCGCCAAGGACGAAGGCCTCGAAAACGCTTTCGCCTTTCCGGGCTTCGTGCCGGCCTATATCCGCCCGCTGTTTTGCCGCGGCATCGGCCCCTTCCGCTGGGCCGCCCTTTCCGGCAACCCGGAGGATATCTACAAGACCGATGCCAAGGTGAAGGAATTGCTGCCTGACAACAAGCACCTGCATCATTGGCTCGACATGGCCAGGGAGCGCATCGCCTTTCAGGGCCTACCGGCCCGCATCTGCTGGGTAGGTCTCGGCGACCGCCACAAGCTCGGCCTCGCCTTTAACGAGATGGTGAGAACAGGCGAACTCTCCGCCCCGATCGTCATCGGCCGCGACCACCTCGATTCGGGCTCGGTCGCCTCGCCGAACCGTGAGACCGAAGCGATGAAGGACGGTTCCGACGCCGTCTCCGACTGGCCGCTGCTCAACGCACTGCTCAACACCGCATCGGGCGCCACCTGGGTGTCGCTGCATCACGGTGGCGGCGTCGGCATGGGATTCTCGCAGCATTCGGGCATGGTCATTTGCGCCGATGGCACGGACGATGCCGCAAGACGCCTCGAGCGCGTGCTCTGGAACGACCCGGCGACCGGCGTCATGCGCCACGCCGATGCCGGTTACGAAATCGCCATCGACTGCGCCAAGGAAAAGGGCCTGCGCCTGCCCGGCATTCTCGGGAACTGAGCCCGGTGAGGATCCTGCGCGCCGGCGATCACAAACGCATGCCCTGGAAAAACGGCAAGGGAGAGACGGTGGAGGTCGCCGTCTCTCCACCCGGCGCTTCGATCAACGACTTCGACTGGCGCATCAGCATGGCGACCGTGGCGGAGGACGGCCCATTCTCGATCTTTCCCGGCATCGACCGCACGCTGGCGATCCTTGATGGCAACGGCATGGTGCTTGATGTGGCAGGCAGTTCGCCGGTGCTGCTGACAACGGCAAGCGATCCGCTGGCCTTCCCGGCGGATATCCCCGTCGAAGCCAGGCTCTTGGACGG
Source organism: Rhizobium laguerreae (assembly GCF_019778565.1). Classification (NCBI taxonomy): domain Bacteria; kingdom Pseudomonadati; phylum Pseudomonadota; class Alphaproteobacteria; order Hyphomicrobiales; family Rhizobiaceae; genus Rhizobium; species Rhizobium laguerreae. Next base: position 115,735 of record NZ_JAAXQT010000010.1, read on the forward strand.
AGCGATCACCGATCTCAACGTGATGACGCGCCGTGACGGGCTCGCCCACACGCTGATCCGGATCAACGTCGATGGCAGCAAGACTGTGCGGCTTTCGCCCTCGACATGCCTGTTGCTCTGCCATCACGGCGCACTCTCATTCCGGCTGGACGGCGAGACCGGCGCGCTTGCGGCCGGCGATGCGCTGCTGATCGAGGGCGCGACAGCAACCGTGCTGGAAATCGATGGCGAAGCCAGATGTTATCTCGGGTCGATCACCGCAGGCTGATTGTCGAACAACAACTTGAAAACGTTAAGCAATCGATGATTTGGCGAAGAATGTGCATAAACCATCGCCATCTCGGGCCATGGACGTCATTCCTCGTTTCGGTCTAAACTTCGCCCTTCTGATGCAGAAGAAGACCTAGACTGCCCGCAACGTGCCGGGGAGCAAGGGAGCAGGCGTGACGGATCCATACGATATTCTAGGCGTTGAACGCGATGCGAACGAGGCGCAGCTGAAGGCCGCCTATCGGCGCCTGGCGAAGGTTGCCCACCCCGATTCGGGTGGTGATTCGGAAGCCTTCGCCAATCTGCAGAAAGCCTATGGGCTGCTTCTCGATCCGGTCCGGCGCAAGGTCTACGACGATACCGGCTACGACGTCGAATTCGCCGATGCGGCCGAATTGCAGGCGCTCGTGATGATCGAGAAACTCGTCACCGACGCGGTGCTCGACGAGCGTGCACCCGGAAGCTTCGATCCCGTCGCCGTCATGCAGGACAGCCTTTCCGAAGAACTGCGCAAGGCGCGTTTCAGCAAGAGCGAGCTGGAGCGCCACGCCTCGCGCATCGGCCTGCATCTGGAACGGCTCGAAAAACAATCCGGCCGCGATGTGCTCGCCCACATGTTCCGCGCCCGCATCGAAGCGATCTCCAAGGCGGTCGCGGAAACCGAGGCGAAGATCAAGGCGACGGAACGCGCCGCCGACATGATCTCCGGCTATGTCTACGACATCGATCCGCCACCGTTGCCGGATGCCGCGGTCACCAACATCGAGTGGGCCGAGCCCTCCCGAAACCGCTCCACCGGCTGACGGCGGCCCCCGCGACCGACCTTAATAGGACAGCTTTGGATACCAGTCCGGTGCCCGGCCTTCTGGCGTCGAATCGATGATGGTCCAGAGCGGCATCAGGTCGGGAGCGCCGCGCGGATCCTCGCCCGGATCGGCGGTCACCTCGCCCATCTCCTGGCTCCAGAAATGGCGGATGGTGCCATCGCGGCGCGTGAAGACGTTGAAGGCAGCGTCATCGCCTCCGCCCCTGCCGATCGCGTGATAGTCGCGGCTGTAATCGCCTGTCGTGTCGGAATAGAGCGGCAAGTGGTGCCAGCCGCGTTCCTTCTTGAAGGCGATCAGCCTGCCGATCGGCGAAAGCGCGACGACGGCCAAAGCTGCGCGCTGCTGGATGTCGGGCACCTCGCCGTCCCAGGCCGACAGCAGCGAGGTGCACATCGGGCATGGGCGCTCGCGTTCCGGACCGAACATGTAGCTGTAGACGATCAGCGTCTCCTTGTCGGCGAAGAGTTCGCTGAAGGATATCGGCCCGTCGCTGCCTTCGAAGCGGTAGTCTTTCGTCACTTCGCCGCCCGGCGGCAGCGCCCGGCGCTGTCTTGCCACGCGCTCGATATGCCGGCGCAATTCGATCTCTTCGGCGAGCAGCGCATCGCGGGCAATGCGATATTCCTCACTCTCATTGGGAAACCGGACGCCGTTCTTGGCCGCGAGCACGGCGGCGGGGACCAGATGCTGATTATCCATGACAATAGCTCCTTCTGTTGCCTGAGAACGTGCTGAAGCCACGACCGTGGTGCCAGCACATCATGACAAGGACGATCGGCTAAGGCGAAAATCGACAGAGCCGACGGAAAAAGTTCGCCACGCGCCTGGGCCGGCTCGGCGCCCGGATCGCCAAAGCCAAGCAGATCAAGATCACGCGATGCGGATTATCGAACCGGCTCATCATCAGCATCGCGCCCTTCCGACGGACGACGCCGACCTGATCGTCGATATCGCGAGTGGATCTCCAGATTTGCTTCGTCGGGTGGCGCCGCGCTCGCGTGAACAGTAAGACAGGATGGGCAGTACGCCAATAGCGGCTTTCATCGTACATCCTAAAGCTGCGTTAACGATAGATTAATATGCAATTTGACGTCGTGCCGAATTCTGCGATGCTGGCAGCGGGCAACTGAGGGGTTATCCGTGAAAATGTATCTGTTAGCTCGACGTTTCGGCGTCGTGGCGATGTCGTTCGCCTTGGCGAGCTGCACAACGACGCCGGTTGAATTCAACAACAAGCCATCGGCCGTCAGCAAAGCCGCGCTTTGCAAGACGGCTCTGGAAACGCAGGATCCGGCGTTTCAATTCCAACTCGTGGCGGAAGTGAACCGACGCGGCATGATCATGTTGGAATGCGAGCAGATGGTTGCCCAGCAACGGCAGGCCGCGGCGGTTCTCGTGGGGCTTGCATTGGTCGGGACGGCGGCGGCGGTATGCGCCAATGGCAACTGCGGCGGCGGTGCATATACTCCAACGAGACGCTATCCAGGCAACTGCCAGTACGATTGGCAGTACGATGCCGCGGGAAACAGGTGCGGTGGCAGAAGCGCAATGTCTCGTCCGGGAGGTTGGTAGTGCGCAGAGTGATGGCGACGTTGTTTGCGAGCGCTCTGCTGATGGCAACGCTGGCAGCCCCGGTCTTCGCGCAGAGCTTCGGCGGGAATTCATGCGTCGATAACTGCGAGGGTCACAGGGCCGGCTATGAATGGGCGGAGGAGAACAGCATTCAAAGCGAGGACGATTGTTCGGGCAATTCGTCGTCTTTTGAAGAGGGATGCCGGACTTATGTCGAGGACTCTGATCGCGGGGCGGAGTACGACGATGATGGCAACGAGATTGACGAGTAGCACCTGATGACCCGCTTCACTTGCTTTTTCCGGCTTTTCTCCTCGGCGGCTGCGCCTATGGACCGCCGGCAGCTCGGATGGACTGTCCATTCGGGGCATCAATTTCGCTGCGCCATCCCCCATGACCGAGCGCAGGTGAACCCATGACATCCCCCGACACAGCAACCCTCCTCGAAGACACCGCCGACCGGATCGCGGATATCTCACGCGCCGATCTGCAGATCCTGCTTCGCCGCGCGGCGCTGCGGCTGCGCAATGCCGGCGCCGTGTCGATGGAGGATGATGTCGAGGAGGCCTTGCGCGACCTGGCCGGCGAGTTCGGCATGACGCGCAACGACACGATCAGGTTCATCGTCCGGGAGTGGATGGAGAAGAATACGTATCTGCCGGTGCATGAACTGGACGAAGACGGCGATGTTGATGGCACAGCTTGATCTGTTGGTGCAAACGCTACTCGGCTTCGGTCGTTAGGGAGAAGTTGTATTGGGCCTGGCCTTCAGCAGCGCAAGGCACGGCTCGATGCGCGCGGGCATAGGGTCCAAGGGAGATTGGACAGCGCAGGATCTCGGCGACGGCGCGGCCGGCTGCGGATCGGCGCGCCGGCTCACCGAGCAACGGCTTGGAAGGCTTGAAAAGCGGCTTTGTCATCGCGCGATGACATCAGCAGCGCCTAAAAGAGCAATTGACCCAGATTGATATTGACTCCGCCCGCACCGCGAACATAATAGGAACATCGGCGCGGCAGCCGCCATTCTGAAAATCGAAATACGGAGCACGGATATGCGAGAGCAGCCGATCGGCGAAGCCGTGGAAGACGACGAGCGTGCAAAGGTGATTGCCTACCACAGAGGCGATACGCACGCGGCTATAGACACCCTGCTGGAAGATATCCGTCACCTTCGCCGGCAGTTGGCATTGACCGAAGGCGCCATGAGCCGAGGCATGGCCCGCGGCTGGCGACCGAGCTACCATCGAGACTGATATGCCCAGGATGAATCATGAGAGAAAGCGGCTCGGATCACCGGTCAGCGACGTTGAACGAGAGACCAGGTCTGAAGCCTATGCTTGACGGTTCCCAACCGAAGTCCGTGTCGTTCGAAACTGCTCTGAAGGACTGGTGGTCGTCGCAACCGCAGTCTTTCCGCGAGAGCATCAGCCTGTCGGTCGCCCGCGCATGTTTTCGCGGCGGATACTCGGCAGGCAAAAACACCCTTGAACGGCGGTTCGTATTCAAAGCCGGACGGATGCGCATCACCGTTTGGGCAATAGGCGTCACGGAAGCCAAGAAGAAAGCCGAAGCTGAGGCTGATTTCCGCGCGGCCAGGAAGGGGTGGCCGGTCCCGAAAGCGGGCTGGCAACTCCAGGAGGAAAGATGAGCGACACCGACAGGCGGCCGCTGATGGAAGCGCCGCAAATGTATGTCCACTATTGCGAAGAAGTGGAATGCGAGGAATGGGGCGGCTGGGGCAACAGTCCTTCTCCGGCTGTGGCGATCCGCTGGTGGTGCTTCGAGCATTTCCCACACAAGTCATACGAGCAGGAACAGGCACTTAGGCGGAAGCTGGAGGCGGCCGAGCGTGGAGATATCGTTCAACGATAGCTGGGCGGCTCATCTGCGCATCTTTGACGGTCGGCGACGGCGACACGGTAAACTGCGACGGGCGGAATATGCGGTTTCTCGGGAGGGTGTTCCCGGCATCGACACGCCGGAGGCGCACGCCAGTGCATAGGAACGGAAGCCGGCACCTGTCACCAAAGAGAGGCTGAAAGAACCGCTGGCCGAGCGCGGCCTGAAAGTGATGTTCAGCGGCATGGACCTGCGAATGCGGAGAAACGAGAGGGCCGTTTGGTGAAGGCGCCCGTGAAAGCATTTCATAGTCGGCAGCGACGCTCAGTGAACGACGGTGATGACCGGAATGCCAGCTTCGTCGGCGGCACGGATCAGCGCTTCTCGCGCGTCCTCGGCCGAGACGTCCCCATGAAGTGCATCCCGGCACGCCCTGATCGCTGTGAGATACTCTTCTCCATCGTCGATGGGCCAGCAAGCCGTCAGCATATTGGCAGCCTCCCAAAGAGTTGCGACAAGTTTGTACTTTTCCGGCCCACTCACAACGAGCATCAGAGGAGTAAACTCTCCGGATCTGTGCCATTTCATGACATTATGTCTCCCCACGGTAAACATATTGGTAACCGTGCAAGAACCGTTCCGTGACCTCCGCTAGCATGCCGAAGTCCGTTTCGCAGGCCGCATAACTAAAAGGAGATAAAGGCGCCGCGGTCGCCTCAGCATCGCCAGCGTCAGCTTGGGCACCTGTTGGCAGGAAACGCTCGCCAGCCTATTACCCGCCATGCTGAAGCCACCAAGGCCGCCGACATGTTCGCGAGGAAGTCAAACGCCCCGAGTCATTCCGGAACGCCGACATCATAGAAATACCGCTTCATCGAGAGCAACCGCGATCGCCTAGTGGACCAGCTCCAGCGCTGCTACGTCGCCATGTTTCACCAGCATCAGCATGGAACGGCCGATACCATGCTGCTTGCAGGATCATCGGATCGTCTTGTCCGTCTCTCCGCAAGGGTGCAGGCGTTTTTGACGTTTTGTACCCTTGCTTTCCTGATCAAAGAGTCGGTCAGGGCCCGAGACCGTCGGCGGCGATCAGTTCTCTGCTCGCGAAACGCATTTCTTCACGGCACCACCTCTTGAATAAACGGAAGGACACGCGAGTTTTGCCGGTTAGCGAGGAGGAAATCATGTCCGTACCCAACGAGCCTATCGTTCCGCCGCCAGCGCCGCCGATCGGCAATCCTGAACCCGAGCGAGATCCCGGGGAGACTCCGCCGCCGGACGGTCCCGAACCAGACGACGGCGACGATCCGATGGCGCAAGCTCACGCCCAGGAGGCCCAACGTAGCCAGACCTGGGGACTGCTCTGCCGCGGCGTTCAGGTGCATACTGCTGATTGAGATCATGCGACGTTCTTTCTGATGGGAGTGAGCTCCTCGTCCTTGGGCAGGTCGATATCGCTCGACAGACGCTTCGTTCAATTCGGATCGGTTGCCATCCTAGTCCGGCTCGCTATCCATCCTCCGAACCGGGATGAGAACAACGGCTTCATACCCCCGGGACGGGAGCCTAACGGTGACAATCAACGCTCGACAGCTGCCTCGGACCGATGAGTGGCTGGCAGCAACGGTGACGGCGCGCAATAACCGGGATAACCTTCGGAAATAATGGTCTATAAATAGGTCTTAAAGGACTTTAATGGCTATTGATGGATCAAAGGTGATCATGCCCAAGCCCATATCACGCGCTTACTCACGTTACAGCCGGGACGCCCTTCTAGTTTTTAGCCAGTTGATCAGGCGCGCTCGGATCGAGCGCAAACTCACCACGCAGGAACTGGCAGACCGCGCCGGTATTTCGCGCGGCCTGTTGCAGCGCATCGAAAAAGGCGACCCTGCCTGCGCCATCGGAGCCTTCTTCGAGGTGGCCGCCATTGTGGGCGTACGCCTGTTCAACTCCGATGATGCAACGCTGGCAACAGCGATATCGGCAAACAACGCGATACTTGCTCTTCTTCCGAAGTCTGTTCGCCCCTCCTCTACCCAGGTGAATGATGACTTCTAAGGCTGAGAACAACGAACTTTCGTCTTGGTGTGGACACCGGAAAGCAAGAGCCAGTCGACGCCCCTCGCCTCGAGCGTATCTTGCTCCTAATCGTCCTTGGGCGGTTCGACTTGTAACCGCCTCTCTTCTTCTACTGCCGGCAAGCTCCATATATTCGAAATCGCAATTAGGACGTGGATTCCGATGTTAGCCAATTTTTCAAAGCTCTCCGTCAATTTGCCAACCGCCGTTGGGTTGTCAGAGGAGCGGCCGAAGGCGATTTTCACCGATCACTTCAGGCTTACTTGAGCTTTCAATGATAACACCAAGGCCATAGGATTCGCGGGCGACGATGTAAATCCAAAATGCTCATAGAAGGCCTTGGCTTCATCGGAGATCGCGTGAACCAGAAGGCCGCGAATACCCATGATATGGGCTGCCTGTCCGGTACGCAGCACGGCGTCTTGCAACAGCGCGGCTCCGATTCCTTTTCGCTGCCAGTTGCGATCGATGGCCAGACGGCCAAGGACTGCCATGGGAACCGGGTCGGGCATGTTGCGCCGGATCGCTCCCGGCGCGTCGGCGACCGCCAGCGCTCCCGATGAGAGGCAGTAATAACCGACAACGCGCTCGCCCTCGCAGACCACATAGGTTCGCGATGCGCCGCTGACCTGATTGGCCCGCGCCCTGCGGCGTAGCCATTCATCAAGGCTGTCGTGCCCGCTGTCGAATAGCTGGAGATCGTGCGCTTCGCCGAGAAGCGTCGGTGCAGACAGCATTACGGCTGCCAGGGTTTGCGAGTGTTCATCAGCCGTTCGAAGCCTTCGCTATTTGGCGGTTGGTCGAGGACGGCGAGATAGTGTTTGTAGCTGTCAGGATCGACCTGCACCAATGTCTGATCGAGAAGCGCGTCTTCTGCGGCACGGCGCGAAGCGTCGATCATGAAATCCGAACGGGTTTTCCCGTGGGCCTTGGCGGCGCGGTCGATCAGGACGCGAACGTCCTCACGAACCCTCAAGTTAACGGCGCGGGTATGGGTATCAGTGGCGTTTTTGCTGGTCATGGCCTTTTCCTTCAAGGCCATATACCATAAACGCATACACAATGTGTATCTATTTCTTGCGATATTGCGGGGTGATATCCCAACGGTTCCTCTGGACATGGGCGCTAATCGCTTTCGATCGAAAGCCCGGATTTCACCGTTAGACAAGAAACTGGCGACACCAGTTCCCCAATCCCTACGCCTTCGAGGACGCGCCGCATTGCGGGCGCTAGTTGAGTGATCCAGCAGCCCGGGATCGCGCCTCTTGCCCAGCAAATCCGCGCATTTGGAAAGGCGAACACTGGACACCAGCCCATCCGCGTGCCGCCAATATTCGGCGGCAATGATGATCGTTCGTGCGTTCTCAATCACATCCGGTTGATCGACACCTTCCCGCGATCCAATTCGTCGAGCCCCTTGAGCAGTTTGGAGGAGTTCGGCTCCATCAACTGCAAGTTGTTGACTGAGCGCCAGAGAGGGTACGGGACCTCCGCGCAGAGGTAAGTTCGCGAAAAGAATACTGCTGTCGTCAACAAGGCGACAGTGAGGGTTAGCACCCGAACAACCGATGATGGCAGCCTTCGTCCGATATGCGCTCCGATCCACCCGCCGATAACGGCTCCAATCGTCATGGCAATGCACGCCTGCCAGACGATTGCCCCGGCAAGTACGAAGACGATGACGGCGACCGCGTTTGCAGCAGTAACCATCACCATTCTTGTCGGATTCAGGCTCTTAATGGCCCCGCCCCCGAGCGCGCTCCATGCCGCAAGCATCATAAGACCCACCGCGCCGCCAAAATAGCCGCCATAAAGACCGAGAAAGAATTGAACCGTTGCGAAGGTCAGAACACTCGGACGTGCCTGCGTCCGGAATACCGCGCTGACCCTCGGACCTGCCGCCAGCATCAATGTCGCGACCAGCAAAAGCCATGGCAGGAGATCCGTCGACGCTACGCCCCAGCTCGACGCCTCTCGAAGCGCGGGCTTTTCGAGCGCGTCCTTCAACCGGCACTCTGGCTTTCAAAACATGCCAAACGCCTTGCACGAATTGCCCCGGACATAAGCCGTGAAGCACCTGAGACAGTACCCGGAAGATCCTGCCCGAGTAGCTTGTGAAATCGGATATTATGACGTCGGTCGCCTTGTTGGAGGAGTAGGGGCGATAGCATCACGGCTCCGGATCAGAGCGTATCCTTGAAGAAGAGATGTACGTCATCGCTTTGCACCGCCCTCACCTGGCCAGGCCGCGTGGCACTCAGAGAACAAATTACTCGGTGGCTTAGAGCCAACGACGGAGCGTTGACCCTCGTGGCCATCAGACCTGAAAATGTCCGGATGAGGTGATCGTGCCGCTGGCCTCGCCCCTCCGCGTACCCGCCTGCACGACATAGGGAGACACCTTCTCCTGCACGCGATCGGCACTGACGGTGCGCCGATCTGTTTCGCCATTGACGAAAGCAAGCTTGCGATACTGCTGATCGTACTGCGCGGCGATCTTGCCGCGATCCTGACGTTTGCATCCGGCAAGAGGAAGCCCGAGTTTCTCAACGAGAAGGCAATCCTGGAAGAACTGATTGACCGCGCCGCTGGGATTGAAGGACAAAAACGCAAAAAGCCCCACGAGGGGGCTTTGTTAGGATCGCAGGGGGGCAGGATTTGAATCTGCGGCCTCGTTTGTGAAGCGCTCCCACTTTCGGCCGGAAGCGCCAGAATTGGCGCAAGGGCTGCAAAGCAAAAAGGGCGCTCGACCCTTGCGGGGAGCGCCCTTATCCTGTCGGACACGAGCAGCTCGACGACGTCGATACCACGCGCATCCATTTTTCAGGCAGGACCGGTATATGGACCCTTCCCGCCGGCGTTTCAAGAGGCGGTTCTGCGGTTTTCCACGACAATGGACCGTAGTCGATCAGGAGGCGACCCCGGTGATCGGATTGACCACTGGTCGTTCGCTTTTGTCCCTGACCCCAGCCGGCTGCACCACCGGCGGCGCCATCGATTCCGCGTCGGCGGGCTCCGGCTTCTCGGGAACGGCCCCAACATCCTTGGGTCGCCGCTGCTCGGGCTTTACGTTTTGATCATTCGTCGACATTGTCGGTCTCCTTTCAAGGAAGAAGTCACGGCCGGCGACATGGTTCCGGCGATGGGATGGAGGACTACCGATGCTTGACATGTTTTTGTTGCAGGGGCCTCAGGATGCGCGCTTCACGATCCTGCTTGCGCATGGCGCCGGCGCGCCGATGGATTCGGCATCGATGACAGCAGCGGCAAATGCACTCGCCGACGTTGGCTTCCGTGTGGCCCGCTTCGAATTCGCCTATATGGCCGCCCGCCGCACCTCCGACGGTCGTAAACCGCCGCCCCGCGCCGAAACGCTCAATCCCGAATACGAGGCGGCCATTGAAGAGCTCGGCGCCAGCAACCCCCTGATCATCGGCGGCAAGTCGATGGGCGGCCGGGTCGCCAGCATGGTCGCCGACGATCTCCATAGTCGGGGGAAGATAGCCGGCCTGCTCTGCCTCGGCTATCCCTTCCATCCGCCCGGCCAGCCAGAGAAGCTGCGCACCAGCCATCTCGCGGGGCTGACGACGCCGGCGCTGATCTGCCAGGGAACGCGCGACGAATTCGGCACGCGCGAAGAAGTGCCGGGCTACGATCTGTCCGACAAGATCGAGATCCTCTGGGTCGAGGATGGCGACCACGATCTCAAGCCGCGCAAGACGATCTCCGGGTTCTCGAGTGCCGACCACCTTGCCACGATGGCGAAGGCGGCAAAAGCATGGGCCGAACGACTGCCGGTTTGAGCGTCAACATATTCCCCTGCGCCGCCGTCAGGCCGCGAGCTTCCTGACATCGATGCGTCGGTCGGTGGCGGAAACGGTGATTTCGAAGTGGTCGACCTGCACCACGCCCCGAATGTTGCGCGGCCGGTGGGCGACGATCGCCACGCCGCCCCTCTGCCGGACACTGTCATAGAGGATACCGGCCCCGCCGCTCGAGCGCACCTCTTCCCCAAGCACCTGCGACGCCGCATAGCTGGTGCCGCCATAGACATCGGGCCGTAGCGCCTGCTCTCCGCGAATATCGAGATAATCGCCAAAGAGGGTGGCCGAATAGCTTCGATAGGTGCGCGCCATCGTCGCGACCCCACGCGCGACGGCCTCGCGCCTGAGATGATGGCCAACCTCGGCGGCGGCCGTCTTGAGATCATCAGCTGCGTACCAGGCGCCGAGATCGGGGCCGTTGAAGCGCATTCCTCCCGGCGCGACATGCAGGAATGCCGCCATGACGATGCTGGCGTTGGCAACGCCATAAACCCATTGGTCCTCGGGAAGCCGTTGGATGCGGTCGGCGACGAGGCGGTCGTTGGTCCAGCCGACGAGCTCCATCACGGCTTGGAGATCGGCCGCCCGTGTCACCGTCTCGAAAAGCCCGATCGGTGGAAATTGCGACGGGATCAGCCGGTACGACGGACGCGGCGCCTCGGCAAAACGATCGCTCACCGGAAGACGATGTCCGCATCTTCGTAAGGTGTGAAGGCTTCGTCGAGCATATTCGGCTGCATGTAGAGGCCGCCGCGGGCGCCGTCGAGAAACCGGCGTACGGTCATCAACCCGTCCTGGGTCCCGTTGGTCACGATATCGAGCGGCGGATGGCCGCCGAAAACCGGCGCCTGATGCGGCGTGCGCAGCCAGGCGACGCCGGCGCGTTCATCGGAAAACAGCACGCCGAGCGCCTGATGGATGCCGAGAACGGCCGAGATGCGGGTCAGCGTATCGACATCGAGCGTGAAAGCGCCGTGCTCGCGCGCCTGTTTGGCCCAATTGTGGTAGGTCGACCGGGAGGGATAGCCGAGCATGAGCAGACGCTGCTCCTCGCTTAGCCCCCAGAGATCGGCGATCGCCAGAAAGGTTCGCAGGGCCGGGGCGCTCAGCCTCTTGCGGTTGGCCGGAGCAAACCGCTCCATGTCCAGCCGCTGCGGCCCCTGGCTTTCCCTTTGCTCCCGTCGCGCATGCTGCATGAAAGCCTCCTGTCTTGAATTAGACATAGTCCAAATCTGGGCATACATCAAGCAAATTTAAAGGAGCGCCTCGCCTGCCGCCTCGCGGATCGTCTGCATCAGGATCGATTGCGGCAGAGACGGCACCGCATCGGCGCGCATCGTCAAGCCGACCGGCCCCTTGGTCTCGCCGGTATCGACGGGCAGAAGCGCCAGCCGCCCGTCGGCGACATCGCCGGCCACGACGCCGTTGGAAATGATCCAGATCGCATCGCTTGCCCTGAGGAAAGCGCGGCCGAAGGAATCCGACACCGTCTCGATCTGGTTCGGAAGGCTGGAGACGCCGTTGGCGATCAGGAAATTTTCAACCACTGGCCGGATGATCGAACCCCGCGTCGGCATCAGCACCGTGTAGTTGCCGAAGCCGGCAAACGGCGATTGCCGCCCCTCGAGCAGCGGATGGCCGGCGCGCACGGCAAACACCACCTGCTCGGAATAAAGATGTTCGAAGGAAAAGCCCGCCATCTTCTCGGCGCCGGCCAGGCGTCCGACGACGAGGTCGAGGTCGCCGACGTGAAGCTGCTCCAGCAGCACCGCGTTCTCGCCGGTGACGATCTTCACCCGGCTCCAGGTCTTTTCCTTGAGGAAGAGTTCCATCGCCCGCGGCATGATGCGCGATGACACCGTCGGCAGCGCGCCGATCCGGATCGGCGGCGCATCGGAAAACTGCTCCTGCGAGACGGAATCGAGACCCTGGCGCAGCGCCGTCAGCGCAGCACCTGCGTGGCGCAGGAAGACCTCGCCGTAGCGGGTGATCTTGATGCCGCGGCCGTCGCGCTCGAAGACATCGACACCCAGCACCTGTTCCAGTTCGCGGATCGTCTTGGTGACCGCCGGCTGGCTGACATGCAGCAATTCGGCGGCCTTCATGACGCTCTTCTGCCGCGCCACCTCGACAAAGGTTTGCAGATGGCGGAACTTGACGCGGCTGTCGATCATCGCTCGCATAACTCCAGGGTTATCGAAACGCCCATAAATATCATTTTACTTAACCGGATCAACCAGTCAATTTCACCATTCAGGAGGAGAGTGACGTGCAATTCGCCCGCATAAACGACGTGACGATCCATTATCAGATCATTGGTGCCCCTGCCGACAGGCCGGTGATCGTCTTTATCAACTCGCTGGGCACCGATTTTCGCATCTGGCGCGACGTCGTGGTGCAGCTTGCCGGTGAATTCGCCATCGTGCTTTACGACAAGCGCGGCCACGGCCTTTCCGATGTCGGCCAGCTTCCGTCATCGATCGAGGACCATGCGACGGATCTCGCCGGCCTGCTCGATCTGCTGTCGGTCAAGGATGCCGTCATCTGCGGCCTCTCCGTCGGCGGCCTCATCGCCCAGTCGCTTTATCACCGCCGGCCGGATCTGGTCCGTGCGCTCATCCTTTGCGACACCGCCCACAAGATCGGCACGGCGGAGAGCTGGAACGCCCGCATCGCCGCCGTCGAGCAAAATGGCATCGCCAGCATCGTCGACGCCATCATGGAGCGCTGGTTCACGCCCGCCTTCCGCCGGCCCGAGAGCACTGCCTATGCCGGCTATTGCAACATGCTGACGCGCCAGCCCGTCGAGGGTTATGTCGCCGCCTGCGCCGCAATCCGCGATGCCGATTTTACCGAGGTTGCAAAGACGATCGCTGTCCCGACGATCTGCATCGTCGGCGATCAGGATGGCTCGACGCCGCCCGATCTCGTGCTGTCGACCGCAAGGCTGATCTCAGGCGCCCGTTACGAGATCATCCCTGATTGCGCGCACATTCCCTGCGTCGAACAGCCGGAGGCGCTGACGGCGATCATCCGCGCCTTCCTCACATCCATTCCGCCTGGAGAACTCAGCCCATGAATGAAACCGCGTCCCCTTCCGAGCGCTATCGCCAGGGCATGGCGACCCGCCGCGCCGTGCTCGGTGACGCCCATGTCGACCGCGCCGCCACTGCCGCGACGGAGTTCGACCGCCCCTTCCAGGAGTTGATCACCGAAGCCGCCTGGGGCCATGTCTGGTCGCGCCCGGCGCTGACGAAGCGCGAGCGTTCGATCGTCACGATCGCTCTGCTTGCCGCGCTTGGCCAGGACGACGAGGTTGCCATGCATGTGCGCGCCACAGCCAATACGGGGGCGACCCGCGAGGATATCTGCGAGGCGCTGCTGCATGTGGCGATCTATGCCGGCGTTCCCGCGGCCAATCACGCGATCAAGATCGCAAAGCAGGCCTTTGAACAGATGGACGCCGAAAAGGCGGCCTGAGGGGAGGAACATGTCCGAACGACCGAACCGCAAGCCCGAGACCGGCGGCTTCTTCGCCCGCGACCGCGCCTGGCATGCGCCGGCGCTGACGCCTGGCTACAAGACCTCCGTGCTGCGCGCGCCGCAGCGCGCCCTGTTGTCGCTCGATGGCACGATTTCCGAGACCACCGGCCCGGTCTTCGGCCATTCGATGATCGGCGAACTCGATAACGACCTGATCCTGAACTACGCGCAGCCAGGCGAAAGTGCGATTGGCGAGCGCATTATCGTCCACGGCCGCGTGCTCGACGAGCGCGCCAGGCCGGTCGCCGGCACCTTGGTCGAGTTCTGGCAGGCCAATGCCGGCGGCCGCTATCGCCACAAGAAGGAAACCTATCTGGCGGCGATCGATCCGAATTTCGGCGGCTGCGGCCGCGCCATCACCGACGAGGATGGCCGTTATCATTTCCGCACCGTCCGCCCCGGCGCCTATCCCTGGCCGAACGGCATCAACGATTGGCGTCCCGCCCATATCCATTTCTCGATCTTCGGCCATGGCTTTGCCCAGCGCCTGATCACCCAGATGTATTTCGAAGGCGATCCGATGATCTGGAAATGTCCGATTGTCGGCACCATCCCCGACAAGGCGGCGATCGAGCAGCTGATCGCGCCGCTCGACTGGGGCAACACCATCCCGATGGATTCACGCGCCTATAAATTCGATATCGTGCTGCGCGGCCGCCGCTCGACGATGTTCGAAAACAGACCGGAGGGCAACTGACCATGCAGCAGCTCGGCTACCTCAAGGAAACCCCGTCGCAGACGGCAGGCCCCTATGTGCATATCGGCCTGACGCCGAATTTCTGCGATATCTTGGGTGTCTACGACACCGATCTCGGCATCGCGATGGTCAACGACAAGACGCTCGGCGAACGCATCACCGTCACCGGCCGGATCTTCGATGGCGCCGGCGCATTGGTGCGCGATGCGGTCATCGAGATCTGGCAGGCCGACAGCGCCGGGCTCTACAACAGCCCGTCGGAAATGCGCGGCGCCGCCGATCCCAATTTCACCGGCTGGGGCCGCTGCCCGACCCGCGCCGAGGACGGCGTCTACAGCTTCGAGACGGTAAAGCCCGGCCACGTCCCCTTCAAGGACGGCCGCAGACAAGCCCCGCACATCACCTTCTGGATCGTCGCCCGCGGCATCAATATCGGCCTGCACACGCGCATGTATTTTCCGGAAGAGACGGAGGCCAACGCCGCCGACCCGCTGCTTTGCCGCATCGAACATCGCGAGCGCGTCGCAACGATGATCGCCACCCGCGACGGCGCGACCTGTCATTTCGACATCCATCTACAGGGTCCGAAGGAGACGGTGTTTCTCGATATCTGAGGGCGGGCCGCGCAAGTCGCTTGTTCGCAGAGCTCCGTGCAAGTAGCCTCCCGCTCACCCTACCCTCTCCCACGGCGGGAGGGGACGTGCCACGAGATCACCTGCCCATAAAGCGCGGACGCCGCCTCGGGTCCCTTCTCCCCGCTGGAAAGTGGCGGCAGCCGGATGAGGGGGCCACCACCACGAACCGAGACGATCATGACCGCATTGCCCTTCGATCACCCCTTCCTTTCCGGCCTGCTCGGCGACGACGAAATCGCGCCCTATTTCTCCGCAGAGGCGGATATACGGGCGATGCTCTCCTTTGAGGCCGCGCTCGCCAGGGCCGAAGCCGCTCATGGCCTCATTCCTGCCGAAGCCGCAAGGCGCATCGCTGAAACTTGCGCTGCCTTCTCACCCGATGTCTCCAGTCTTCGGTCGGCAACAGCAAGGGACGGTGTCGTCGTTCCCGACCTCATCAAGCAGCTGCGCGCTGATGCCGGCGAGGAAGCGGCAAAAAGCCTGCATTTCGGCGCGACCAGCCAGGATGTCATCGATACCAGCCTGATGATCCGCCTGAAGGCCGTCGTCTTCTTGTTTGCCGGCCGGCTTTCCACCATCGCCGCGGGGCTCGATGCGCTCGACGGCCAGTTCGGCCGGAACAAGCTGATGGGTCACACCCGCATGCAGGCGGCGATCCCGATCACCGTCTCCGATCGCCTCCGCGCGTGGCATGCACCGTTGACGACCTATCGCGACCGCCTGACCGAGCAGAGTTTTCCCGTCCAGTTCGGGGGTGCGGCCGGCACGCTGGACAAGCTCGGGTCGCAGGCAGCAGCCATCCGGGCCTCGCTCGCCCAGGAACTCGGCCTCACCGATGCACCGCAATGGCAAAGCGGGCGTCTGCCGATCGCCGACATCGCCGGCCTGTTCGCATCGATATCGGGCAGTCTCGGCAAGATGGGGCAGGATATCGCGCTGCTTGCCCAGGCCGGCGATGAAATAGAAATATCGGGCGGCGGCACCTCGTCGGCGATGGCGCACAAGCAAAACCCCGTTTCCGCCGAGGTCCTCATCTCGCTCGCGCGCTTCAACGCCACTCTTCTATCTGGCGTCCACCAGTCCCTCGTGCACGAACAGGAACGCTCGGGTGCAGCCTGGACGCTCGAATGGCTGCTGCTGCCGCAAATGACGATGGCGACCGCCGCCAGCCTGCGGCTCGCCGGGGAGCTGATAAGAAATATCAGGAGACTTGGAAAGGCCTAGTTCAGAACCTGAAGCCCGTGCTTTCGCACGATCGAGAGCAGCTTCAGCGCTATCCCGCTCGGCCGCTTGGCGCCACTTTCCCACTTCTGCACGGTGGATAGGCTGGTATTGAGATATCGGGCGAAAACCGGCTGGCTGACGTGATTGCTTTCCCGCAGTGCCTTGATGGCCTCGGGACCAAGCGCGCGCGGCGAAACCAGGCAGCTATCATCGAAGGAGCGCATCGTTTCCTTGTCGATGGTTCCTATTTCATGCATAGCCTTCGCGGGCGTGTGAATCGCCTCGAACGCATCGCTCTTGTACTGAATGCTTTTTGCCATGTTCGATCTCCAGACGCCGCCTAGATCATCGGCCTTGCCTTCCGCGACCTGCCTGATAGCTTTCAATAATTCGGAATCCGATATTCGCGCTTTGCGACCCGCCTTGGTAACCAGCCGGTTTTTGAAAGCGTTCCACCATGCCTGGAAGTAGCACCCGGTGCTATGTTTTTCAAGTTGACCTCCTAAGATGAGAGCAGCCTCTTGACCTTCCCCCTCTTTGATCTCTCCGGCCGCCGCGCCCTCGTTACCGGCTCCAGTCAGGGCATCGGCCGCGCAATGGCGGTCGGGCTTGCCGAGCATGGCGCTTCGATCATCATCAACGGCCGCAACGCGCAGAAGGCGGAGGCGGCAGCCGAAGATATCCGTCGCAGCCATCGCCACGCCGTCAGTGCCGCCTTCGACGTCACCGATGCGGAGGCGAGCCGCACCGCCATCGCCTATATCGAGGCGGAGATCGGCCCGATCGACATTCTCGTCAACAATGCCGGCATGCAGTTCCGCACACCACTGGAGAACTTTCCGGTCGACAAATGGGACGAGATCTTCAAGACCAATGTCTCCAGCCTGTTCTATGTCAGCCAGCCGGTCGCCCAGGCGATGATTGCTCGCGGCCGCGGCAAGATCATCAACATTGCCTCCGTCCAGGCCGAACTCGCCCGTCCCGGCATCGCGCCCTATACCGCGACAAAGGGCGCGGTGAAGAACCTGACGCGCGGCATGGCGACCGACTGGGCGAAATATGGCCTGCAGGTCAATGCGATCGCGCCCGGCTACTTCCGCACGCCGCTCAACCAGGCGCTTGTCGACGATCCGAAGTTTTCCGCCTGGCTGGAAACCCGCACGCCGGCCGGCCGCTGGGGCGAGGTCAAGGAGCTCGTCGGCGCCGCCGTCTTCCTCGCCTCGGATGCTTCTTCCTTCGTCAACGGCCATATGCTGACGGTCGATGGCGGCATCACCGCCTCGCTCTAGAACCGGATGTCGTCCGAAAACCGCTCACACTTTCGGCATCATGCTCTGAATTTGCATCATCCGAGTTTGGCGATGGCACGCAGATTGTCGGCCGTCGTCGTCGGGAATTCGAAGAATTCGAGATAGGCGGGGATCTGTTCGAACAACATGTCCGTCCCAACCTGAAATGCACAGCCGCGCGCCCGCACGGCCTCGAGAAAAGGGGTTATCTCCCTCGTCAGCACGACTTCGCCGACGAAGGTCGATGGCGAGATGCGGTCGATATCGATCGGCAACGGGTCACCCCGTCGCATGCCGA
This sequence comes from Rhizobium laguerreae, assembly GCF_019778565.1. Classification (NCBI taxonomy): domain Bacteria; kingdom Pseudomonadati; phylum Pseudomonadota; class Alphaproteobacteria; order Hyphomicrobiales; family Rhizobiaceae; genus Rhizobium; species Rhizobium laguerreae. Next base: position 133,835 of record NZ_JAAXQT010000010.1, read on the forward strand.
GAGGTGTCGCGTTGACGACGATGTCGAAACCTTCAGGATCAGCGGAGCCGACCGTCACGTCAAGCTGTGGATAATACTTCCTCAGCCTGTCCAGCAGCGCGGTGGCGGTCGTCTGGTTGGCGTCGAAGATGGCGAGATGCTCCACGCCTGCCTGCGCCAAGGACGCCGCGATCGCCGAGCCGACCCCGCCGGCACCGGCGATGAGCGCATGGGCTCCTTCAACCTTTTTACCCTTGCGCAACACGCCGCGAACGAAGCCCTCGCCATCGAACATGTCACCGATCAGCCTGCCGTCCGAACCGAGACGGACCGCATTGCACGAGCCGGCGACTTTCGCGTTGGTCGACGTTTCGTCGAGCAGCGCCATCGTCGAAATCTTGTGCGGCATCGTGATCAGAGCGCCGTGGATATTGGATAGCCGGAACAGAAGTTTCAAAAACGCCGGATAGTCCTCCGGCCTGCAGCCCATCGGCACGACGACGGCATCAATTCCGTTCTTCTCGAAGTACGGATTGTAGATCAGCGGCGCCTTGAACGACTCCGTCGGATAGCCGAGGTGCGCGATGAGTTTGGTCGTCCCGGTGATCATGTGGTCAGGCTTTCTGGGGATCGGAAGAGGCGCTGGCGTCCGCGAGGTGGATCATCTGTCCCCAGCGCGCCGATCTTTTGATCGCCTCGACGACCCTGAGCGTGGCGAGGCCCTCCCGGCCACTCACCAAAGACGTGGCATCGCCACGAATGACGTCGCAAAAATGTCTGAGCTGAACGCAAAGGGGATCGGCTGTTTGGTAAGGCACGCGCTCCTGAGCAAGCGCCTCGAGCCAATCCGGCCTCGAGGAACTTGTCCAAAGCGTCGGATCGGGAATTCCGAGCGAACCCTTGGTGCCGCCGATCTGGTAGCAGAATTGATCGTAACGGGGAAAAGCAGGGTTCTCCCCGGTGGTCGCCTCCCAGCTCCAGGGCGCGGCCACGGCATCGCTGCCGTTGAGGGTGGCAAGCACCCCGCTTGCAAAACGCAGCGTGACGACGGCCGTATCCTCGACGGCATGGTTCCGCACGGCGTGCGATTCCATCGCATGGACGGCTTCGACCTCACCGAAGAGATATCGGAAGAGATCGACATCGTGGATCAGGTTGACGAAGACCGGGCCGGCGCCCGCTTCGCGCCGCCAGGGGATGTCGAAATAGTCGTCGGGCTTGGCGACCCAGAAGGTGCCGTGCACCGTGACGATCTGGCCAAGCCTTCCGCCGTCGACGATCTGCTTGACCGCCTGGATCATCGGATTGTGGCGCCTGTGATGGCCGACCAGCAGTGGGATGCCTGCCTTCTCGCCGGCGGCAACCAGTGCTGCAGCAGCATCGACATCGTCGGCGATCGGTTTCTCGATCAGAGCGGGGATGCCGGCAGCGACGATCTCCATTCCGTTCTCGACGTGAAGCTGGTTCGGCGTTGCGACGATCACGCCGTCAGGCCTGTCCTGGACGCGGATGTCTAAGAAGCTTCGGTACCATCGGGCGCCGACAGTCTCGGCGAAGTCGCGACCGGCGGCGGAAGGATCGATGACCGCCGAGAGAACCGTTCCCGGCTCGGACATGATGCGCTCGACGTGGCGCCTGCCGATGAGGCCGGCTCCCATGACTGCAATCTCTAGCGACTTCATTGCAGGCTCCCATAATTTGCCAGACGCATCGACCTTGAGACCCTTACTTCCGCAGGATTTCTCCGAGGAATTTCCTCGTTCGCTCATGCTGTGGGTTTGTGAAGAACTCGGCCGGCCGGGCTTCCTCGACGATCGCGCCGCTGGCCATGAAGATCACCCGATCGGCGACCTGGCGGGCAAAGCCCATCTCGTGCGTGACGCAGATCATCGTCATGCCCTCATCGGCCAGCGCGATCATCGTATCCAGCACCTCCTTGACCATCTCCGGATCAAGCGCCGACGTCGGCTCATCGAACAGCATGACTTTCGGCCGCATGCAAAGCGCGCGGGCGATGGCGACACGCTGCTGCTGGCCGCCCGAAAGCTGCACCGGATATTTGTCGGCCTGCTCGAGGATCTTGACCCGCTCGAGCAGCCCGCGTGCCCTTTCCTCGGCCTCCGCCTTGCCGACGCCGACTGCCTTCATCGGCGCCAGCATGCAGTTCTGCAGTACGGTCAGATGCGGAAACAGATTGAACTGCTGGAAGACCATGCCGACTTCGCGACGGATCGCATCGATGGTCTTGGCCTGATTGCCGAGAAGAATTCCGCCGACGCGGATTTCACCTTTCTCGTAGGTCTCGAGATGGTTGATGCAGCGAATGAGCGTCGACTTGCCGCTGCCGGAAGGCCCGCACAAGACGATCCTCTCGCCGCTGCGAACCGATATGTTGATGTCGTGCAGGGCTTGAAAAGCACCATACCACTTCTCCACCCGCTCCATGGTGATCATGGTTTGCCCGCCTTGAGCGGGACTGGGACTGGTCATCGGTAGAACTCCATATTGGCGGGCTGGACAGCGTCGAGGACGAGGGATGCGGATCAGCGCGCGGAGGCGGCAAACTTTCGTTCGAGGCGGGCGCCAAGAATCGTCAGTGGGCAGCACATCACGAAATAGAGAATGCCGACGATGCCGAAGACCGTCAGCGGTTGGAAGATCTGGTTGGAGATGATGTTGCCGGCTCGCGTCAGCTCGGTGAAGCCGACGATCGATGCAAGCGAGGTGCCTTTGATCAACTGCACCAGGAAACCGATCGTGGCGGGCAGCGAGATGCGCAGCGCCTGCGGCAGGATGACATCCTTCATGCGTGAGACGTAACGGAGGCTGAGAGCCTTTGCCGCTTCCGTCTGGCCGCGCGGAACCGCTTCGATCGATCCGCGCCAGATCTCGCCGAGATAGGCGCTGGCGTGCAGTGTCAGTCCGATGGCAACGGCCACCCAGGCGTCGAGCATCAGCCCGACCAAAGCAAGGCCGTAATAAACGACGAAAAGCTGCATCAGCAGAGGCGTTCCCTGGAAGACGGCGATGTAGCCGGCCGTGACGCGTTCCAGCAGCGGCAGGCCCGAGGCACGGGCAAGGGCGACGCCGAGCCCTGCAATGCCACCGCAGACAAAGCCGACGGCAGACAGGAGCACGGTCCATTTCAGGCCGATCAGGAGGAAGACGAATTCTTCGTGACCCATGGAATTCCTCCTACTTGACCGGATATTTGAAGTAGCGCGCCGAAAACAGCGCGAAGATGCGCATCATCAGCCAGGAGATCACGAAATAGAAAACGGTGACCGTGAAGTAGACCTCGAAGCTGCGAAAGCTCTCCGACTCGATGCGCTGGGAAACGGAGGTCAGCTCATAGGCCGAAATTGCCGATGCGATGCTGGTGGTGAGCGTCAACAGGACGAACTGGCTGGTCAAAGACGGATAGATCGCCCGCAATGCCGGCTTGAGGATGATCAGCCGGAAAACCTGAGCCTTGTGCAGACCAAGCGCCAGACCGGCCTCCATCTGCCCCTTCGGGATCGACTGGACGCCGCCGCGAATGATTTCAATCGCGTAGGCGCCGCCGTTGATGCCGAGCGAGATAATCGCCGTCGGTGTCGGATCCAGCCTGATGCCCGCGAGCGGAAGCGCGAAGTAGATGAAGAAGATCTGGACCAGAAACGGCGTGTTGCGGATCAACTCGACGAAGGCGATGACCAGCCATCGCGCCGGCTTCAGGGCGGAGTCGCGGAGCGCAACGCCGCCAATTCCGATGATGATCGCCAGCAGCATCCCACAAATGGCAAGCAAGAATGTCCCGAGGCAGCCGAGCAGAAGGCTCGGCAGGCCATCTATGACCGGGGTGAAATCCAACTTATAATTCATGGCGATCCTTCTGATCCGACTTCCCGAGTTCAGTCCCGCTTGACCATTCCAGCCATCGCCTGGACGGCGAGTTCGTAGCCGTCGGCTCCAAAACCGATCATGATAGCCGTGGCAACGCGTGAGATCAGCGAATTGTGGTAGATGCTCTCGCGCGCATGAACATTGGAAATATGCAGCTCGATCTTCGGCGGGTCGAACATTTTCAGCGCATCGAGAAGAGCGATTGATGTGAACGTGTAGCCGGCAGGGTTGATGATGATGCCACAGGCGTCAGTCCGGGCCTGGTGCACGCTCTCGACCAGTTCGCCCTCGAAATTGGTCTGGCGAAATTCGACGTCGAATCCCAGGGCTTTTGCCTTGGTCACGCACCGTTTCCTGACGTCGGCCAGCGTCGTGGTGCCATAGATCGCCGGCTCGCGCTGACCGAGAAGATTGAGGTTCGGCCCGTTGAGCACAAAAATTGGTTTGTTCATGATCGCGCTCCTGGATGCGGGCCGAAGCCGGTCTCGAAACATGATGGTAGCGTTGGCGGGCATCACCAGGGATGCCCACCTCCTCGACTAAATGCTCGATTTATGAGCTTTCAGTTCGCCGCGAACGGAATGCCTTCCAGCGTTTCCGGGAATTCCGGGACCGGAACCTTCATCCACTTGTCGTAGACTGCCTTGAGTTCGCCGTTGGCCTTGATCTTGTCGATGAAGGTGTTGAGCGCCGCATTGATTTCCTTTTCGCCGAGACGCGTGCAAGCGCCGTTGTAGAGCTTCTGGAACTCAAGCTTGTTTTCGAATTCGCCCGGACGGGCCTTCTCCACCCGGTCCATGTAGAAGATGTTGCCGCCCAGCGTCTCGACCTGGCCGGACACCAGCGCCTGGACGCTCGGGGCATCTCCATCATAGCGCCGGATGGTCGTGCCCGCCGGTGCGTTCTTTGTGACCTGCGTGTCCTGGGCAGCCCCCTTGGCGACGCCGACCGTGAATTTGGCCATGTCGGCATTCGTCTTGATTTCAGCCGATTTTGGACCAATCAGAACAATGGCATTGGCAACATAGGGCTTGCTGAACTGCACGGCCTTTGCACGATCCGGCAGCATCGCCATCGTTGCGAACAGAACGTCGACACGGCCGGCCGTCAGTGCGGGAATGCGATTGTTGACTTCAAGCGGCACGAACTCGACCGAAACACCCAGTTCCTTGGCAAACAGCGTTGCGATGTCGGCGTCGAGGCCGTCCTGTTTGCCGCTGCTGGTCACAAAGCCCCAAGGCGGGTTGTCACCCTGAATTCCGACGATGATCTTGCCGCGGGCCTTGATTTCATCGGGCGTGATGGCGGCGGCCGGTTGCGCCAGGGTGACGGCAGCCACCAGGGCCGCGGCTCCGAGCATCGCGTTTCGGCGCGTCAGCATAGATTTGAACATGTGATTCCTCCTCCTTTGGCGGTCACTCGACCGGACAGCCACCTCACCTTTTGACTGTGAGAGGAATGATTGCCAGAGAGGAGCGCTCAAATCAACAGAGTTTTTCAAAATCATATGAGAATTTATAATAAGACACGCTATTTGAATTCCTCACGACATTTGCCATAATAGTAGCGAGCGATTTTCCGGGACGCATCGTGGTGCTCGGCGTTCGTTTAATCTCGCACGGATATCGGAAGGGCTTTGACATGAGGACCTCGATTGCGACTGTAACGATCAGCGGCGAACTTCCCGAGAAGCTCGAGGCCATCGCCGAAGCGGGCTTCGACGGCGTCGAGATCTTCGAAAATGATTTCCTTGCCTTCGACGGAAGCCCGACGGATGTCGGAAAACTCGTCCGCGACCATGGCCTGGAGATCACCTTGTTTCAGCCATTTCGCGATTTCGAAGGCATGCCGGAGCCGCTGCGAAGCCGCACGTTTGACCGCGCGGAACGGAAGTTCGACGTCATGCAGCAGCTTGGAACGGATCTGGTGCTCGTCTGCTCCAACGTCTCGCCGGCCGCCATCGGCGGCATCGACCGGGCGGCGGCGGACTTTCATGAACTTGGCGAGCGTGCCGCCAAGCGTGGACTGAGGGTAGGCTACGAGGCGCTTGCCTGGGGCCGCCATATCAGCGACCACCGCGACGCCTGGGAGATCGTCCGTCGCGCCGATCATCCGAATGTCGGTCTTATCCTCGACAGCTTCCACACCTTGTCGCGCAAAATCGACGTCAATTCCATCCGCTCGATTCCCAAAGAGAAAATCTTCATCGTCCAGCTTGCCGATGCCCCTGATATCGACATGGACCTGCTCTACTGGAGCCGCCACTTCCGAAATATGCCGGGTGAAGGCGACCTTCCCGTCACGGCGTTCACCGAAGCCGTCGCGGCGACAGGTTATGACGGCTATTTCTCCCTGGAGATCTTCAACGACCAGTTCCGAGGCGGTTTGTCGCGTGCGATCGCTGCCGACGGCCACCGCTCGCTGCTCTATCTCGGCGACCAGGTACGACGCCATCTCGGCATCGGAAGCATGACCGGAGCGGCGATGCCGGAAAGGCCTTCCGTCAAGGGCGTCGGCTTCGTCGAGTTCGCCACGGACGAACAGGATGAAGTCGAGCTGGTTGCATTGCTGCGCACCCTCGGATTCAAAAGGACGGCAACCCACCGCACGAAAAAGGTCTCCCTCTTCGAACAGGGCGAGATCCGGATCCTCGTCAATGTCGATCAGGCAGGATTCGCGAACGCCGCCTACGCCGTTCACGGTACTTTTGCCTATGCCATGGCCCTGATCGTCGACGATGCGGCAAAGGCCTATGAGCGCGCGCTCGCCTTGGATGCCGAGCCATTCACCCAGCCTGTCGCGGACGGTGAGCTCGAGCTGCCCGCCATTCGGGGCGTGGGCGGCGGGATCGTCTATCTCATCGACGACAAGAGTGCATTGGGTCGCTTCTCCGAAATCGACTTTCAGCCGGTCACCGATGACAGCGCCGCGCCGTCTGCAGGCCTTTTGCGCATCGATCACGTCGCCCAGACGGTCGGCTACGATGAGATGCTCACATGGCTTCTGTTCTACACGTCCATTTTCGAAACGCGGAAGACCCCGATGGTCGATATCATCGACCCGGCCGGGGTGGTGCGCAGTCAAGTCGTCGAGAACGACACCGGGACGCTGCGCATTACCATGAACGGCGCCGAGAATCGCCGCACCCTGGCGGGACATTTCATCGCCGAGAAATTCGGGGCCGGCATACAGCATCTGGCATTTTTGACCGAGGACATCTTTGCAACCGCCAAAAACCTTCGTGCTTGCGGTTTCAGATCGCTGCACATTTCGCCGAACTACTACGACGACGTCGAAGCACGCTTCGGCCTCGATCCGGCTCTGACCGAGCGGCTGAAAGCGGAAAACATCCTCTATGACCGGGACGAGCATGGTGAATATTTTCAGCTCTATAGCGGAACCTATGGAGAGGGTTTCTTTTTCGAGATCGTCGAGCGTCAGGGTTACCGCGGCTACGGCGCGCCGAACGCAATTTTCCGGATCGCCTCTCTGAAGAAACAGATGCGACCGGAGGGAATCCCGAAAGACGCCTTTTGAGGTCCTGGTTTTACGGCCGAAGTGCTCACACCTCTTTCTCGGCAATCTGCATCGTAGCAGCCGTCATCTTCTGGCTTGATCAACGAGTTGGGGCCAGACTAAGTTATTTCGCATAAAACGTGATCCAGAGCCTCGCTGGACGATCTAGTCTATCTTCGCGCGTAGAACGGATTTGCCTTTCAACGCTTTGTGGAGCACCATCATCGGCACAGCCGGGGGATGGAACGATGGGACAGCTCACGAGCGGAGAGCGGGGGTCCGCGGCAGCCATACTTATCGCTTTGATGATTGTCGGTGTCATGATGGCGGCCGCTGGCCGCTTTGATCCCATCGGCATACACGGCGCTATCGTCCTCGTATATTGCGGCACGTTGTTCTGCTACATCCTGACTTCGGCTTTCAGCGAAGAACCGGATGCTTCGCGCTTTTCCAGCTACTATGACGATCCAATCAAGGTCGGCGTGGCCCTCACACTGGCGTGGGCGGTCTTTGGCATGTTTATCGGCGTCTGGGCAGCCGCACAGCTTGCCTGGCCGAGCCTGAATTTCGATACGGCGTGGTCGAGCTTCGGCCGTATACGGCCCGCTCATACGACAGGGGTGATCTTCGGCTTCGGTGGAAACGCCTTGATCGCAACATCATTTCATGTCGTTCAGCGAACATCGCGCGCAAGGCTGGCCGATCAACTCTCGCCGTGGTTCGTGATCTTCGGCTTCAACCTTTTCTGTCTGATCGCGGTCAGCGGGTATTTCATGGGCGTTACCCAGTCCAAGGAATACGCTGAAGCGGAATGGTATGCCGACCTCTGGCTCGTGATCGTTTGGATCGCCTATTTCGCGCTCTTCGTACGCACCTTGGCGCGGCGCAAGGAACCGCACATCTACGTGGCCAACTGGTATTATCTCGCCTTCATCATCGTTGTGGCGATCCTCCATATCGTCAACAACCTGGCAGTGCCGGTATCGTTCGGACACGCCAAAAGCTACACGGTCTGGCCCGGTGTACAGGATGCGATGGTCCAGTGGTGGTATGGGCACAACGCCGTGGCGTTTTTTCTGACGTCGGGCTTCCTTGGGATGCTCTACTATTATCTGCCGATCCGCGCTGAGCGGCCGATTTTTTCCTATCGATTGTCCATTCTCAGCTTCTGGGGGATCACCTTCTTCTACATGTGGGCGGGGTCCCACCATCTCCATTACACCGCGCTGCCTATCTGGGTGCAAAACCTTGGAATGACGTTCTCGGTCATGCTGCTCGTTCCGTCGTGGGCGTCGGCCGGGAACGCGTTGCTCACGTTGAACGGGGCTTGGCATCGCGTTCGTGACGACGCCACTCTTCGCTTCATCATGATGGCGGCGTTCTTCTACGGTCTGTCAACATTCGAAGGGTCTTTCATGGCAATCAGACCCGTCAACTCACTGTCTCATTATACCGATTGGACGGTTGGACACGTTCATGCCGGTGCGCTGGGCTGGGTCGCCATGATAACGTTCGGGGCGTTCTACACACTCGTTCCATCGATCTGGAAGCGCGAAAGGATGTATTCTGCAGCCCTGGTCGAAGTCCACTTCTGGTTGGCGCTTGCAGGCACGCTCATCTACGTCTTCGCCATGTGGAATTCCGGCATCATCCAGGGCTTGATGTGGCGCACATATTCAGCCGACAACACCTTAGTCTATTCATTCGTCGACAGTCTGCTGGCGATGTATCCCTACTACATCGCACGCGCTTTCGGAGGGCTGCTTTTCCTCCTTGGGGCGATCGTGGCGAGCTTCAATATCTGGATGACCGTCCGAACGGCTCCCGCCGTGAGAGCAGTTCACGACGCGCCCCTGACTTCGGGCCTTCTCGAAAATGCGCCGGCGGAGTGAGAGATGAGCGAACCTCTGCATGGAAGACTGGAACGGACGGCCGTCGGGTTTATGCTGGCTATCGTTGTAGCGGGTAGCGTCGGCGGGCTCGTCGAGATCGCCCCGTTGTTCACGATCCACGAGACGGTCGAGGACGCCCCGGACATGAGAGTGTATACACCTCTCGAGGCGGCGGGCCGGAACATCTATGTCCGAGAAGGGTGTTACGCCTGCCACAGCCAGATGATCAGAACGCTGCGGGACGAGGTCGAGCGATACGGTCCTTATTCTCTTGCGGTCGAATCCAAGTATGACCATCCCATGTTGTGGGGTTCAAAGCGCACGGGTCCCGATCTGGCGCGCATCGGCGGAAAGTATTCCGATCTCTGGCACGTGGCCCATTTGATCAACCCTCGCGAGGTCGTCCCGGAATCCAACATGCCGTCCTATCAATGGTTGGCGACAACCCCACTCGATCTTGCCGATCTGCGCGACCAAGTGGCGGCGCTGAGAACCGTGGGCGTGCCCTATACGGACGACATGGTCGCAAACGCGCCTGCCGATGCCTTCGGCCAAGCCAATCCAGACAGCGAGCAATCCTCAGGCGTCACGGAACGTTATGGGCAAGACACGCAGGTCTCTGCGTTTGACGGTGTAAAAACCAGAGTGACGGAAATGGACGCCATGGTCGCCTATCTGCAGGTGCTTGGCCGCCTCACGAAAGCTGCCTACCAGAACACTGCGGCACCGGAGCAGATGCCGAACCCCAACAATTGATTCCTCAGGGGATTTGAGATGGATGTTAGCCACGAAACCATGTTGGAACTGTCCAAGGTTTGGGGCTTGTTCTATCTCATCCTGTTTTCGATCGGGGTGATCATCTACACCTTCTGGCCTTCCAACAAGGCGCGTTTCGATCGGGCGGAAACGGACATATTCGATAAGGACGACACCCCATGGCGATAGAGGAAGTCGATCCCGTAACAGGCCGGAAGACGACGGGACACATGTGGAACGGCATCAAGGAGCTCGATACTCCTGTACCGCGCGGGGTTCTGCTCTTCCTCATCATCACGCACCTGTTCGCCGCTCTCTGGTGGATACTGTATCCGACCTGGCCGCTTGGAAGCACGTATACGAGGGGCCTGATCGGGACGGGTCAAAAGCAGGCGGTAGAGCGAAAGATCATAGAAGCCGATGCTTCGCGCGCGCCCTGGATCGAGAAGATCGAGACCAGTTCCTTCGATGAGATCCGTGCCGACGAAAAGCTGATGGCGAAGGTGGCCTCCAGCGGCCACCAGTTGTTCGGAGACAACTGCGCCGCCTGTCATGGAAGGGACGGCAAGGGCGGACGAGATTTCCCCGATCTTACCGATGACGACTGGCTTTGGGGTGGAGGACCAGAAAAGATCGTCCAGACCATGACGGTGGGGGTCAATACGACGCACTCGCAAAGCCGCGTGTCCCAGATGCCTGCGTTCGGAACAGACGAAATGCTCAACCGAAAACAGGTGAGCGACGTCGCCGCCTATGTCTATTCGTTGAGCAATACGTCCACCGAGGCCGCAGACGCCAGCCAGATAGCTGCGGGCCGCGAGGTGTTCATGGCTAGCTGCGTGGCATGCCACGGCGAAGACGCCAAAGGCAAACAGGATGTGGGTGCGCCGAACCTGACCGATGGCCGCTGGATTTACGGCGGGGGCATCGAACGGATCGTCCAGTCGATCCATGGCGGACGGCAGGGACATATGCCCACCTGGGACGAACGCCTCAGTCCCGCTGAGATAAAGATACTCGCGCTTTATGTGAACAAGCTGGGTGGGGGTCAACAGTGATGCCCGAAGCGAAGAGACCTATACCACGCGCTTTCAAGTGGCTGCTGATCGGGCTGACCGGGGCGATCGTTGTCGGCGCTAACGCCCATTTTGTTTACATGGCGATCGCCACCCAGCCCGCCTGCATCGAGCATATCAAGGAAAAAGGGCAGCAGCCCAACCAATTCAGGGCCGCCGCTTCTGCTTGCTGAACGCACGAGGAGGATCAGATGCCGCAGGACGACACTTCCGGCCGATATCGGAGCGAGGTATCGGGGATACAGGAGACGATGAATCCCGAGTGGCAGCGGCATCTGCCCCTCGGCGCTCCTCTCGGTTGGCTTGGCCAAGGCTGGCAGGACTTGATCCGGCAACCCTGGCCAAGTCTGGCCTATGGGTTCGTGGTGTTCTTACTCGCGCTGATGGCCACCGTGATGCTGTTTCGGCTCGATAGCGACTATCTTCTCTTTCCCGCATTGGCGGGCATATTGATCGTCGCCCCGCTCTTTGCCGCAGGGCTCTATGTCAAGAGCAGGAGTTTGGCGAACGGGGAACGCACCACGTTTCGTGAGATGTTATTCGTCCGGCCGAGAGCTGGAGGGCAGGTGTTTTTCACGGGGATGCTGCTGTGCATGGTGATGCTGCTCTGGATGAGGGCGGCGGTTATTATCTACGCGCTCTTTTTCGGCGTTAATCCGTTCCCCGGCCTTGATGGCGTAGCAAGGCTATTGGTCACCACCCCCTCGGGCTGGGGCATGCTGATCGTCGGCTTGTGTGTGGGCGCATTGTTCGCTGGATTCGCTTTTGCAATCGGGGTGTTCTCAATCCCGATGCTTCTGGATGAGCGCATAGACGCCTTCACGGCGATGGGCGTTAGCGTTGTCATGGTCTGGAACAACATGGGACCCTCAATGGTCTGGGGTGCGATCGTCCTCGCCCTCTTTCTCGCCAGCCTGCTGACGGGACTTGTCGGACTGATCGTCGTTTTTCCTTTGCTCGGCCACGCCACATGGCATGCCTATAAGGCAATGAGGTAGCGAGGAACGGACAATGACCTGCTGTGCGTCCATTGCGTTGTCGCTCCACGAGCCCGGATCAAGAAGGCCGGGTGTGGACGAGATCGCGTTGGCAAGCAGGGATTTGGGCAATGGTCTTAGGCAGATCACGTTGTCCGTTCCGGACATGCGATGCGGTTCATGCATGGCACTTCTGGAATCGACTCTTGGCAAGCACCCCGAAGTTCACATGGCGCGCGCCAATCTCACGGCAAAGCGTGTAACCATCCATTGGCAAGCGGAAAATGGTTCGCCACCCGATTTTGCCGCTCTGATCGGAACGATCGGTTACACGGCCGTCTTGCCGGCGGAAGGCCGCGATCAACCGGACGGTGAGGTGTCAGGCCTGCTGCGCGCGCTGGCAGTCGCCGGCTTTTGCTCAATGAACATCATGGTGCTGTCGGTATCGGTCTGGGCGGGTGCGGACCCGGCAACACGTCAGACGCTCCACCTGATGTCGGCCGCGCTCGCACTACCGGCCGTGATCTACTCCGGGGCGACATTCTACCGGTCGGCGTGGCGGGCGCTCGTGCACGGTCGGGCCAACATGGATGTGCCGGTCAGCATCGGCGTGCTGCTCTCGTTCGGTCTCAGCGTATACGACACGTTCGCCGAAGGACGGCAAGCCTACTTCGAGGCCAGTACCTCGCTACTCTTCGTTTTGCTCGTCGGACGCACGCTGGATCATCTGATGCGAAGGAAGGCACACTCGGCGGCGACGGCGCTGGCCGAGATGATGCCGAAAGGCTCGAATGTGATACGCGCGGACGGACGGATCGAGTATGTTCCGCTGAACGAAATCGCGCCCGGAACCCGCACTCTGATTGCAGCCGGCGATAGAATTCCAGCCGACGGGACGATTCTCTCCGGCCAGTCGGAACTTGACCGTTCATTGCTGACGGGTGAGAGCCGTTGGGAGACGGTTGGACCGGGCGGACAGGTTCGCGCGGGAGATTTGAACGTCGGCCATCCCCTGACCGTCGAAGCCACCGCCGCACCGGGAGATTCGACCGTCGCCGAGCTGCATAGGATGTTGGAAGCCGTCGAGGACGGCCGGTCTGAATACCGGATACTCGCCGACAGGGCCGCGCGTCTCTATGCCCCCGTTATCCACGGACTGTCGGTGCTGACATTCCTTTCGTGGTTTGCGGTGACACAGGACATCCACCTCTCCCTGACGATTTCGATTTCGGTCTTGATCATTGCCTGCCCATGTGCGCTGGGGTTGGCGGTTCCGATGGTTCAGGTCGTTGCAGCACGCAGATTGTTCATCTGGGGTATCGTGGCACGGGACGGATCGGCATTGGAACGGCTGGCGGAAATCGACACCGTCGTTTTCGACAAGACCGGTACGCTGACGCAATACGAGCCGACGCTGTTGACCGGGAACTGGACCGGACCACTGGAATTTTCACTGGCTGCGTCGCTGTCGCGGTTTTCGAGCCATCCGATGTCGAGAGCGATCGCGAATTACGCCTCACGGCGTGAGTGGGAGGCCCTCGCGCTTGATGACGTCAGGGAAATACCCGGCAACGGTCTCGAGGCGTCTTTCCGAGGGGAAGTTTATCGACTTGGGCGAGCGGCATGGGCGGCGAGCGACAATGCAGATGACCTGACTGCCGCAGCTTCTACTGTCGTCCTGACGCGACAGGGAGAAATCCTCGCCTCTTTCGTTTTTGGAGAGAAGGTTCGTGCCGGGTCGGCGATGGCGGTGCAGTTCTTGAAGAGCCGCGGCATCGCCGTCGAAATGCTGACGGGCGATGTCCCCGAAGCGGCTCTTGCAGTGGCACGGGAAGTCGGCATCGACTCGGTAAAAGCAGCAGTCCTCCCCAAGGACAAGGCCGAGGCGATCGAGGCGTTGCGCAGTGTCGGTTGCAAGGTGATGATGATTGGTGACGGAATAAACGACGCGGTCGCGCTGAAGACCGCGCATGTTTCCATGGCTCCGGCGTCAGGAAGCGACATCGGTCGCAGCGCCGCCGATTTCATCCTGCTCAACGGAGACATGGACGGAATAAAGGTCGCGCTGACGACGGCGGGTCGTGCGGCCGTGCTGATCCGCCAAAATTTCGCTTTGGCTATTGTCTACAATGCGTGCAGCATTCCTCTCGCGCTGTTGGGCTATGCCAGCCCGCTCATCGCCGCGATAGCGATGTCGACATCGTCCATACTGGTCGTCGCGAATGCGATGAGGCTTGAGATCGGCGGCACGCCACCAGAGCGGGAAATGCGGCGGATAAACTGGTCGGGAGTGGGATAAATGAGCGCATTGTCGTTTCTGATACCCATAGCTCTGTTCATGGGCATCGCCGGGCTTGGCGCCTTCCTTTGGTCCCTGCGCAACGGTCAGTACGAAGATCTGGATGGCGCGGCAGAAAGGATATTGTCCGAAAAGGACGACAAGCCTCTAGGCGGCTGAAGATCGATCGTAAATGCTTTGAAGGAGGGTCGAATGGAAGACACGGATAGTCAGTCTCCGCCGGTTGAACATCATGCCGCCCAAGCGTCACGCATCCGTAACATTGACCCATCAGAGGCTGTGACGGGGGTTGCCATTGTCTTGGGCATCCTTGGCGGAGCACTCGGCGTCGTTTGCACGTTGTTCCTGGCCGATGCATCCAGTGTTGGCTCCTGGATCGCCTACTGCCTCATTGCGGCGTTGGCGGGCGGCTCTGCAGGGATCGTCGTTGGCGGAATGTTTGGAGCTATTTTCGGGGTAATCAGGGGAGTGACGATACCCGCGCGCTGGGATCACAAGAGCTAAAGAGGTCAACCCGTTTGTGCGGTACGAGTGAGTCGGAATTGAAGAAGGGTTTCTTTGACCGAGGCAAATGCGTGGTGCGGGTGCCACGGTTTTGAGACCTTGATCTAAATCTCATATGGCGGAGGTTGCCGTTCGAGGCCTAGTCCGAAAACGATAGCTCTTGGCAGTTGATCCCAGATTATAGGTCCTAACCCTAGAGAATCAGAGAATGCGGCCGCTCTTCAGCACATGTTCGACGCCGCTTTGAACGTGCCGTCTGACGACGTCGGTCGCACCAGCGACGTCGCGCCGGATGGAAAGCTCAAACAAAAGCCTGTGGTCATCGACGACGGGCTTGCCGCGAAAACTTTCGGCCAGCATATGGTAGCGGAGAAAGCGGTCGAAGACGGACGACAATGTCGCCATCAGCGTCGCTGAATTGCAGGCCGAGACGATCGCCTGATGGAACTCCCAGTCGTATCGGACCCAGTCAACGGTCCGCGAGACGTCGCCCGCGAGAAGCTTGCGTTCAGCGGCAGCCAGCCTGTGATGGGCGGCGACGATGCGCCCTTCCCATTCGAGATTTCCGGCAGCGAAGGCAAGGCCGATCGCATGTGTTTCCAGAACGATCCGGAGGTCGGCGAGTTCGAGGAGTTCGCGGCGCGAAGCGGGGCTGACTTCGAAACCACGCTGCCCCTCGGCGACGACGAGGTTTTCCGTGGTCAGGCGGCTCAGGATTTCGCGCAGCGATGAAATGCCGATGGAGTAACGCTCCTTTGCCTGCTCCAGCTTGATCTTGGCCCCCGGCGGCAATGTCCCCGATATGATATCCTCGCGGATCTGCCGGAAGACGACATCGCTTACTGTTTCAGCCGGATCGTGGACTTGCTTGAGCATGGCTTTCCTGGTTCGCCGAAATGCAATTTATGTGGTGGACCTAAAGCTCGAGAAAAACGTCGGGATCATTTCTATTTCAGCGTCCCTCTCGCCAGCGCATGTTCGACCCCGCCTTGAATATGCAGGACAAGCACCCGCTTGGCCGTCTCTGCGTCACGTCGCAATGCCGCATCCAAAAGCTGCTGATGTTCATTGGCCGCGACATCGCCTCGATAGGACAAGGCAACCATCTGATATCTGAGATATCTGTCGAAGATCACCGAATGCGTCTCCATCAGCAATTTCGACCCGCAGGCGGATATCAGTGCTTGATGGAACTCCCAGTCGTAGCGCTTCCAGTCCTCGGCCCGGCTGGTGTCGCCGGAGGCCATCACCTGTTCCATCCGCGCCAATTTGTAATGCGCCGAGACCAGCGGTGCCTCCCACTCCACATCTCCATGCACGAAGGACTGCTCCAGCGCATGTGTTTCCAGCAGAAGCCTCAGCGCCGCCGTCTCCTTGAGGTCTGAAACCGACACGGGGGACACTTCGAAACCTTTCTGCCCCTCCGCGAGGACAAGTCCCTCGGAAGACAGCCGGTTCAGCACTTCCCGAAGTGTGCTGATGCTGGTCTCGTAGGCCTCCTTCAGGCTTTCCAGCTTCAATTTTTGTGCGGGAGCCAGCCGGCCAAAAATGATGTCGGCCCGAATGCGCCTGTAGCTGCTCTCGGCAATGGTCTCGTTGATAGCCGGCTGCAACATGGCGATTCTCTTATATTTCCTGTATCGTCTGATATATCGCTTTCTGGCATTCTCAATCAAGGAAACATTCGCAGGATGGGAACTCCATTTTCCTCAGATGATGCGGGTTTTCCCAGAGAACGCGGAGGGTCGGGTCGGCAGGGCCTGAACACAATAAACGTGCCCCATGCTTGCGAGCGACTGACCCTTTGGCGCCAGTTTTCGTGCTGCTCTTTGAATTCGACTTTCGGCTAAACTTGGCGACAATTGTTTTTTCAATCGCGCGCAACCATCTTATAGGCATGACTTACGGGAAAATGTCCCCACCCTCAGCAGCGCGTTTACCGAAAACCAACCATACTGGCTTGCTTTCCGAGCCGAAAGCCGATTGCTTAGGAAAATCTACTTCTTCTTCCGCTAGCGGTTGGGAGAATACAAAGGGGAACAGACAAACCCGTGGAATTCTGCTGCTTCGCATAGAGACGAACTATGACTACGATGGCGATGCGGGAAGGCCGGTTTGAAGAACGATGACGACAGAACTGTTTCAGGTAAAATTTTGGGGCGTCCGCGGCAGTATTCCCGTGTCAGGTCCCGAGTTCGATCGCTACGGCGGTAACACCTCCTGCATCGAGATTCGCTGCGGAGAACATCGGATGATCTTCGACGCAGGCTCCGGCCTGCGCGAGGCCGGGCTGTCGATGCTCGCCGACAGCGTCAGCGACGTCGACCTGTTTTTCAGCCACTGCCATTACGATCACATCATCGGCCTGCCTTTCTTCAAGGCAATCTATTATCCGTCGATCAACGTCAACATCTGGTCCGGCCATCTCGATGGCAAGATGAGCACCCGGGAAATGGTCGAGCAGTTCATCAGCCCGCCCTGGTTTCCGGTCAAGACAGATATCTGTCAGGCGACGATGAATTTCAGCGATTTTCATGCCGGTCAGGTGCTGAACCCGCGCCCGGGCATCGAGATCAAGACCTTCATGCTGAACCATCCAGGTGGGGCGATTGGTTACCGCATTGAATGGCAGGGCCGTTCGATCGCTCTTATCTACGATATAGAACACACACCCGGCTCCTACGATCCGGTCGCGCTCGAGATGATGCAGGACGCTGATCTCGTCGTCTACGATTGCACCTACAATGAAGACGAGATGCAGCGTTTCAAGGGCTTCGGCCATTCGACCTGGCAGCATGGCACCGAGCTTGCGAAGATGGCAGGCGCCAAGCGCTTCGCGCTCTTTCACCACGCCCCTTCCCGGACGGACGAGCAGCTGGCGCAGATGGAAGCGCAGGCCCAGGTCGCCTTCCCCGAATCTTTTGCCGCGCGCGACAATCAGGTCGTGGTGATCTAGCAAGCCGCTGAAGGCCGCCCGCCTTCGTCTTGTGCAGTCCGAAGCTCTTCGGCAGAGAGCCTATCGATCGGACTGAGCAGGCTTGCGACGTCTCGAGGGAACAGATGCGGGGCCAGACCGTTTTCCCGGCAGCGCAAAATCAACGAAAACAGGCTCAGTCATGACCGTGCTTTCCGGAAAGTGTCTCTGTGGGCAGGTGCGCATTTCCGTCCGAGGCGAACCCTTACGCGTTGGGATCTGTCATTGCACGGACTGTCGGCGCGAAAGCGGTTCGGCCTTTACCTTCTATGGCATCTGGCCGGCCGCCCAATTCGAACATTCAGGGCAAACCGCCGCGTTTCAAGGTCGGAATTTCTGCACAAGTTGCGGTTCGCGCCTGTTTTCCGCCGATGATCATGAGGCCGAAATCAAGCTTGGCATCCTCTCCGAGGCGCCGACGCCGCTTGTGCCGAGCTACGAACTCTGGATCAAACGCCGCGAGCCGTGGCTGCGGCCGGTCGAAGGCGCCGAGCAGTATGACGAAGACCGAAAATGAAGAACGGTTCCGAGGAGGTTGCCGTGGCCACTCTTGTCCGACATCGCTGGATGACTGTTGCCGGCGTCGAAACATTTTACCGCGAGGCCGGCCGGGAAGATGCGCCGGTGTTGTTGCTGCCGCATGGATATCCCTGCTCATCCTATGAATTTCGCAATCTCATGCCGCGCCTTGCCGACCGCTGGCGCCTGATTGCGCCGGATTTCCCGGGTGCGGGCTACAGCGGCACGCCTGACGATTTCGACTACAGCTTCGATGGATACGCTGCCTGGCTGGAGGCCTTTGTCGCTGCGATGAATCTCGACCGGTTCGTCCTCTACCTCCACGATTTCGGCTCGCCGATCGGTGCCCGGTTGGCGATCAGCGCCCCACAGCGCATCGCGGGGCTGATCATCCAGAACGGCGATATCCCCTATGAGGATGCCCTTGGACCGAAATATGCGGATATCGAAGCGACGTGGACGCTTCCGAGATCGGAGATGAGGAAGGCGCTGGCGGAGGCAATCAGCGAGGAGACTTTCAAGGAGGAGTTCCTCAACGATCTGCCGCCTCCGCTCACCGATACGATTCCGCCCGATCTCTGGAAGCTGCATTGGTCGCTGATCACGCCTCGGCGCAAGGAAATCGCCACGGACCTGATCGCCGGACTGAAGGAGAACCGGGCCTGGTTTCCCGAACACCGCAAATACCTCAGCGAATACCGGCCGCCCACCTTGATCGTCTGGGGTCCGAACGACCACTACATGCCGGAAAAATCGGCGCGGGCCTATCTGCGCGATCTGCCGGATGCCGAACTCCATCTGCTCGGCGGCGGCCACTGGCTGCTCGAGACGCATCTCGACGACGTCGTGGCACTCATGCGCGAGTTCCTTGAACGGGTTCACGCGCCTGAGCCTTGAGAAGTGCCGACGCCGGCGACCAGCAGACGGCGGGATGCGGGGCCGTCATCGCAAACAAGGCTGACAGAAAATCCCATGCGGCCGCGTCATGCACCAGGTGGTGCGTGAGCACGCCGATCGGCTCGTCGCTGCCGGCAAACCGGTCGTCAAGCTCCGCCACCAGTTCGGCCACCAATTCCGCCTCGCTCCGTCCGCCGCGCGTGCCGTGCCAGTCGATGATGTCGACATGGGTGTTGAGCAGCGGCATCGGCCCATCCTGCTTTGCCCGCCCATAGACTGAAAGGGCAGCAAATCCGAGGCCGGGCAGCGCCGGGATCAGGGTCGCATCGATCCGGTTCCACGGCGGCACCAGCACTGGCAGGAAGCGAGCCGGATGCAGCCGCTCCAGCAACCGGAACCCTTCGCCCAATTCGCCGAGCACAGCCCCCGCCGGCCGGTCGCCGCCGAGTTCCTGCTTCTTCCGCTCCGGCCCCGCGTAATTCGTATGAGACCAACCATGCACCGAGACCGCGACGCCCGCCTCCTCCGCCAGCCGCAGGGCCAGGGCCTCGCCGGTCAGGCCGGGAATGACGGCAAGCGCCAGCGGCACCCCGGATTCGCCAGTCAGCGCCAGCAGCGTCTCCAGATCAGGCGTCGGCTCGACGGCGTCGTCATCCCGCAGCCAGAACCGCGCCACGCGGCCGGCGGCCTGCCAGCGGTCAAGCTCGCGGTGCAGGGGGTCCCAGGCTATCCCGTCGCTCATCGCGTCACTCCTGTTGCTGCATTGTCCCGCAAAATTCCGTTCAAGTCCTGCGCCGCCATCGCAAGCGAGCGTTGCCCAAGCACCAAGCGCCGCGCCGCCTGCGCCATGGCGTCGCGCCTCTGCCTGTCGTCAAGCAGGGCAGCCACGGCCTCGGCATAGGCGGCGACATCGCCATCCGGCGTCAGCAGGCCGGTTACGCCAGCCTCGACCACCGCGGGCACGCCCGCCGTTTCCTGCGCGACGACGGGCAGGCCGGCGGCCTGGGCCTCCAGATAGGCAAGACCATAGGCCTCGCCGCAGCCGGGCCAGACATAGAGGTCGCCGCGTCCGAGCAATGCGGCGATCTCGACGGCATTGCGCTCACCCAGCCATTCGATGCGACCGGGAAGACCAGCAAACAGCGCCTGCACCTCCTGGCGCATCGGCCCATCGCCGATGACGGCAAGCGTCCAGGGCCGGTCTTCGATCAGTCGCACCGCCTTTGCGAGCATCGCATAACTGTCCATCTTGTCGCCGGCCCGCATCATCGCGACCGTCATCAGCCGGCGCGGACCGGGTACCGGCGACGCCTTTTCGAACAACGCCGTGTCGATGAAGGGTTTCAGCCCGGCAAGCCGCGCTTGCGGAAAGGCGGCGGCAAGCCCAGCCTGATCGCGTTCGGTGAAGCTGATATTGACCGCCGCCTGCATGATCGCCTCACCCACCAGCTTCTGGGCAGTGGCCCAGCCGGTCCGGTCGCGTTTTGCCGCATAGGAGGCTTCGGCGGTGACATAGGGAATGGCGAATTCGGCGGAGATAACAGGCCCGAACGGATCGGGCGATTTGTAATAGGGGTGGTAGCAGAACCAGAGTTCCGGCCGCGGCGCGGATTGCCATGCCAGCCGCAGCCGCTGCAGTTCGGCGCCGGTGGCGGGTTCGAGCGCCGCTGCCGCCTCCGGTGTCGTCGCATAGGTGCGGAATTCGGAGGCGATGTCGACCTCATGCCCGCCAAGCTCCAGCGCCCGGATCAACAGCCGCGCCATCAGCCGGTCGCCTGAGGGCACCGGATGGTTCGGCGATTTCATCGGCGCGTAGAAAGCCACCCGCATTGGCACACCTCAGGTAAGACACACTGTTTACAACTTTCGCGCCGGTCGGGAAAATTCCGCTATTGTCCCTTTGCCGAAAACTTGCGCATAAACATATGGAATGTGATCGCGATCGAAGCAATTCCGCCTCTTTGCCAATCTCTATGGGCGTGCGGTTACATCGACAAGAACGGGAATGAATGACGACGGTCTCGGCCACAGGGATTTTTTCGGAGCGTACGATCAGAAGGGCGAGGCTCGGTTCCGGCCTCGTCATTTTTGTCTTCGTCCTGCTGCATTTGTCGAACCATGCGATTGGCCTGATTTCCGTCGCCGCCGCCGACAAGGCCGCCCATCTTTTCCTGGCGATCTGGCGTAATCCCCTGGGGACCGCCGTCTTCTATTCGTCGGTGCTCATCCATATCGCGCTGGTGCTGCGCGCCATATACATGCGCCGCAGCCTGGTGATGCCGAAGGGGGAAATGGCCCAGATCGTGCTCGGCCTGATGATCCCGCTGCTTCTCTTCGATCATGTCATCGGCACGCGCATCGCCCACGAGTTCTACGGCTACATTGACGACTACGAGACGGTCGTCGGTTCGCTGTGGATCAAATCTCCGGCGAATGGCGCGCGGCAGGCGCTCGCCCTCGTCGCCGTCTGGATCCACGGCTGCATCGGCATCCATTTCTGGCTGCGCTACCGCTCCTGGTATCCGGACTTCGCACCGCTCATGCTGGCGCTCGCCATCCTCGTGCCGGTGCTCGCGCTGCTGGGCTTCGTCGAAATGGGCCGGACGCTCGCCGACCCTTCCTACCAGCAGTCAATGACGGTCAGCACTTACAAGGAGGGCGTCAACACCCGTTACGCCTCGAACCCGGAAGTTCACCGTCAGATCGCCATGATCCGCGCCGGGCTCTACGGCGCCTTCTCGGCCTCGCTGCTCATCGTCGTCGCCGCCCGCGCCCGGCGCAAGCTGAAGGAGCGGCTCGACCAGGTCACCGTGAATTATCCGGGCGGCGAGGTCATCCGTGTGCCGCGCGGCTTCTCGGTGCTGGAAGCGAGCCGGCTCGGCGGGCTGCCGCATTATGCCGTCTGCGGCGGCAAGGGCCAGTGCTCCACCTGCCGCGTGCAGATCCTTGGCGATTACGAAAGCCTGCCTGGCCCCGACAAGATGGAACAGACGACGCTGAAGCGCATCAATGCCGGCCCGGATGTCCGGCTCGCCTGTCAGCTTCGTCCGAACCGCGATGTTGCCGTCGCGCCGCTTCTCGTACCGGCGATCGAAGCGGCCCTTCCCGCCAACAGCCAGGAGACGAGCCCCGGGCGCGAGCGCGAGATCGCCGTGCTCTTCGTCGATATCCGCCATTTCACCACGCTCACGGAAACCCGCCTGCCCTTCGACGTGGTCTTCCTGCTGAACCGCTATTTCGCCATCATCGGCAAGGCGGTGGAGCAGTCGGGCGGGCGGCTCGACAAGTTCATCGGCGACGGCGCCATGGCGCTCTTCGGCCTCAACACCGCACCGGAGGAAGCTTGCCGCCAGGCGCTTAACGCGGCGGCATCGATCGTCGCCGAGATCGAGAAACTGGCCGCCGAGCTGGCCGACGAACTGGCGCTGCCGCTGCGCATCGCGATTGGCATTCACACCGGCCCGGCCGTCGTCGGCACGATGGGATACGGCCGGGTGCGCAGCATGACGGCGATCGGCGATACCGTGAATGTTGCGAGCCGGCTCGAGACCGCCGCCAAGGAGTTCGAGGCGGCGATCGTCATCTCCGAACCGGTGGCGAGCCTTTCGGGTGCTGATCTTTCCGGCATCGAAAGCCGTGAAATCAGTGTGCGCGGCCGGGCGCTGCCCTTGAAAGTTTACGTGATTCCGAGAGAGAAAGCGGCAGAACCGCTCGAAGGAAAAACCTGATGCCCGGCAAGCCCTGGCTGACCGCCAAATACTGGAGCCGCCGGCTGCGCAAGGCGCGCAATGCGGCCGCTTCGCGCTTCTTCGACACCCGCTTCGGCCGCCGCCTGCTGATCGAGAATATCGGCCCGCGCGTCGTCTCGATGACGGTCGATGCCGGCGACCATCTCATGACCTTCTCTCCCGCCGACTATATCGGCCGCAAGGTGTTCCGGAAGGGCCATTTCGAGCGCGAGGCCGTCGACCGGCTGATCGTCATCCTGCGCGAGCGCGGCCTTTTGCGAAAGAACGCAACGCTGCTCGAGATCGGCGGCAATATCGGCACCCAGACCGTCTATTTCGCGCTCAGCGACACTTATGCCCATATGATCAGCATCGAGCCCGATCCACGCAATTTCCCGCTGCTTCAACTTAACATCCGCCAGAACCGGCTGGAGGAGAAGGTCCGGCTCGTCAACTGCGCCGCCGGCGAGTACGAAGGCGAGATCGACTTTTTTCTCAACCTCAACAACCACGGCAAGAGCAGCGCCATCCGCCAAAGCCCGACAGACAAGAAGATCAGCGTGCCGGTGAAACCGGTTTCCGAGATCCTTGCCGGTCTTTCGATCGACCCGGCCGTAATCGGCCTCGTCTGGATGGACATCGAGGGCTACGAGCCGGTCGCCTGCCGGTCGATGCAGCCGCTGCTTGCCCGCCGCGTGCCGCTCTACATGGAATTCACGCCGCTCTTCTACGGGCGTGAGGGAACGAAGGCCTTCGTCGGCATGCTGTCGGGTTTCTACGAGGACTGCCTCGTCCTCTTCGAAGACCGCGAGGTGGAGATGAAGGTTCGCGACCTGCCGGGCGATGTCGATCAGTACAACGTGCTGTTCCTACCTTGAAGTGGGTCGCAATCTTTCAGGCTCGCTTGCCGCGCTTTAGGTCATCGATTTTGCGCATTTCATAATCGCGAAGTCCAAGTAACACTTTCGCGCGACCCGCCCTAGATTTTTGATCGCGAAATGCACGCAATATTGGTATCGCCAGGCGTTCCACGCGGAAAACTTGCTCAAAGGGTGCCCGGCCAGCGACTGGATACGAAAGCATCCTAACGACCATATTTTGATCAGCAGCGGATGGTCACGCCCCGGCGTCAATAGTGATCCATCCGAGCGCCTTGTAACACCCACCTCATCATGCGCCGCATTCACAACCAGCCTGTTGACGCCATGAGATGAAGCGAAGGCTTGAGCGTTCGGCCAGTCTCTTTGCTGTCCATGTGATGCGAGAATTGGATTTGCCAATTGGCAACAATATGCTATCTTTCTGCCAGAAAGAGAGGATGCCATGCGGCTTCAACCTGTTGCTTCGACTCCCTTTAACAGAACATCGGCTGAAATCACCGATTTGGAAGCAGGGGCGCTCGCCCGCACGACGGTAAACCTCTTCAATGCCTGGAAGCTCACGGAGGCCCAGGCTTGCACCTTGCTCGGAGGTTTGTCAGCCCGCACATGGGCACGGTGGAAAGAAGGCAAGGTGGGACGTGTCGATCGGGACCTGAAAATGCGGATGGCTCACCTGATGGGTATCCACAAGGGAGTGCGACATCTGTTTAAGGATCCATCAAGGGGATATGAGTGGATCAAAGCACCCAATACGGCCTTTGGCGGCAAGTCGGCACTGGACGTGATGCTTCAGGGCGAGCTGTCTGATCTTGCCGTGATGCGTGAATGGCTCGATGCGGAACGGAGCGCATGGTAAGTGGCCTTGCTGTCCGCGCCCATGTACAGTGGCCTAAAACCTACCGCATCATTAGATCGATCCATCCGCCAATCGATTTGTTCGAGGACATCGCCGACCCCCGCGACTGGGAGGCCCTTGTGGCCGTCGAGGCGAAAACCAATCCGCGCATTCGATTTGAGGTGGGCGATCTTGGAAAGGTGCCCGCGAACCGTCGCGTTTCGGGCACCGGCGCTAGTTATGTAATGGCCCCCTTCGTCCATTGCTCAACGGGGCGGCCGGGACGCTTCACGGACGGAAGCTATGGTATCTACTATGCAGGCGAAAGTGAAGAAGTCGCTGTCGCCGAAACAATACATCATCATCAGAAGTTCATGAGCTCAACGCCCCAACGTCCCGGGTGGACATCGGACTTTCGTGTCCTGGTGGGCAGCGTGGACCGAGGACTAGACGACGTGAACGCGGTGCCTGGCGCCCTGCATCCGGACGATTACACCGCTTCCCAGATCGAGGGACGCGAACTTCGTGCAGCGGGAAGCGATGGTCTCTTGTGGAACAGCGTTCGAATGCCCGGGCAACGTTGTATCGGCATTTTCTGGCCGGACGCCATCGCCATTCCTGTGCAAGGGCGGCATTACTGCTATCACTGGAACGGCATGCGGGTGGATTTCGTGCGTCAGTACGACACCGGGGCGGTACTGGCGGTAACTTAACCGGTAGCTGTGGCAATTGCTCCATATTGCCGGATTTGTGTGTTCGAGCGGTAATCAGGCGGTTCCGCGCCGCATGAAAGCAAAAGCGTTGAGATTTTCAGTTCGGCTAAGCGATGGGACCTGACCTGCTGGGGGAACTTTCACCCGCTTGACGTGCTGTTTCCGCCTTATGCGGCCGACGACATGACCAGCGACTGATGGCAGTGCACGCCGGCGAGCACGCCTGAGGCGGAGGCGAGCGTGGCATTGTGCATGGCGCTAGCCGCATCGCCGGCGGCAAAGACACCCTTGACGGTGGTTTCCTTGTTGTCGGCGACCCGAATGATTGGCCCGAACGGGCCGTCGTCGAAGGCGCAGCCGAGCTGTTCGGCAACCGGGCTCGCCATCGTCGTTTTCGGCGCGACGAAGACGGCATCGAGCGGCACGATGCGGCCATCGGCGAGGCGAACCGCCTCAAGCTTCGGATTGTCGCCCAACAATTCCACGATAGGGCTGCGTTCGATCCGGACGCCACGGGCCGTCAGCTTCACCAATTGCTCTTCATCGGGCTCGAACAGCGCCTGGGTGAAAAAGGTCGTTGCGCCCCAATCCGGGATCATCATGGCAGAATGGGCCGAATGCGGATGGTTTGCGAGAACGCCGAGCTTGCCGCCACCGACCTCAAAACCGTGGCAATAGGGGCAGTGCAGCGCCGAGCGGCCCCATCGCTCCTTGAGGCCGGGGATTTCGGGCAGCGTGTCGCTGACGCCGGTTGCAAGCACGATGCGCGCAGCTCGTTCTTCGCCGCCGTCTTCGGTGCCGACGATGAACGCGTCACCATCGCTGTGCGCTCGGACGACTTTTCCCTCGCGGATGGCGATGGTCGGATAAAGCGAAAGCTGCCGCTTTCCCTCCTGCATGATCGCGGCCGGCGTTTGGCCGTCCTGCCCCAAGAACCCATGCGAGGCTTCAGAAAACCGGTTGCGCGGCGCGCCGGCATCGACGAGCAGCACGCGCAGCCGTGCCCGGACCAGCTGCATCGCTGCCGACAAGCCGGCGAAATTTCCGCCGATGACGATGGCTTCAAACGACATGGAACTCTCCCTTGATATCGAACTCATGACTCAACATAAGTTACATGACACGCCGGCGTCAAGCATCATGTTACTTGTCTTGTTACAAGCCGCTTGCGATAATGACCCGCCCAATCGACAGGAAGAGAACGATGCGCAATGACAGCCGCCTTTCACGCATGCTGCACGTGCTGATCCACATGGATAAGCACCAGCATTCGGCGACCTCCGATATGATCGCGAAAATGCTGAACACCAATCCCGTCGTCGTGCGCCGCACCAT
Organism: Rhizobium laguerreae; assembly: GCF_019778565.1. NCBI lineage: Bacteria > Pseudomonadati > Pseudomonadota > Alphaproteobacteria > Hyphomicrobiales > Rhizobiaceae > Rhizobium > Rhizobium laguerreae. The sequence goes on from NZ_JAAXQT010000010.1 coordinate 160,601, forward strand.
GGCCGGCCTTCGCGAACAGGGTTACGTCCGCTCCGAAAAAGGCCATGGCGGCGGCTGGACTCTGGTGCGTCCCTTGTCTGAGATCACCCTGCTCGATGTCTACCGCGCCATCGGCGAACCGCATCTCTTCGCCATTGGCCCGGCCGACGACCAGCCGCAATGCCTGGTGGAACAGGCGGTGAATGTCGCTCTCGGCGACGCGATGAAGGAGGCCCAGGCCCTGCTGCTGCAGCGGTTGGACAGCGTGACGCTCGACAAGATCGCCGCCGACTTCGAAGAAAAACTGACCGCCCGCCCCGCCACATCCTATTCCTGCGCCTCATGAGCGGGGTGACCCGCGGTAGAGGAAATAACGGCCTTTCTTGATGCCGTTTTCGGCGGACGGGCCGGCCGAACCCTCTCTTCGCAACCGCACAAGCTGTGTCGTTTCCGCATCACCTTCCGTAAGGTTGCAAATATCCGCTTGGCAATGGCGAATTGCTTCGGTACAAAACGCTCACCGCTTTAGTTCGAACATAGGGAGGCGTTGCATGACACCAGCAATCATCGAAACCTTCCCGCACGGAATGTCCCGACACTAGGTCATTTCCATTCGCGGCCCGCCTCGCGCGCCCGAAATTCGGTTTTCCCTTAATTCACAGCCCGATTGATCCGACGGGATTATTTCGTCTCCCGTTTGGGCTGTGCCATCCAACTCTCTATTTTTGAGGACCGGTCGCCGACACGGCGCCGAGCGATTAAAATGACTCGCAAGAAGCTCGACTTCCGCGCCGATGCCTATCGCCATGTGCTCGGCTTTGTTTTCCATCATTGGACCCATCGGCCTCTTTTGGTGGCCATTATTATTGTGCTGGTGGTCGTCAGCACTCTGGCCGAAGTCATGGTGCCGGTGTTTTCCGGCCGGATCGTCGATGCCATTGCCGGCAGCAATGCGGCTGATGGTGCTTTGCGCGCCTTCGTCATCGTCGTGACACTCGGCCTCACCAGCGTGGTGCTGCGCTGGTTCATCTTCAACGGCATCATCCGGCTGACGCTGCGCACCATGGCGGATGTGGTCAATAACGGTTTCCACAAGGTGCAGCGTTTCTCGACCGACTGGCACGCCAACAGCTTTGCCGGCTCGACGGTGCGCAAGATCACCCGCGGCATGTGGGCGCTCGACCAGCTCAACGACTTGCTGCTGGTCGCCCTGCTGCCGTCCATCGTCATGCTGGTCGGCGCCAGCATCGTGCTCGGCAGCTATTGGCCGATCATGGGGCTGATCGTGGCTGCGGGGTCGCTGATTTATATCGGCGTGACCGTGGCGCTTTCCATGGGCTTCGTGTCGCCGGCGGCAAGGCTTGCCAATGCCTGGGACACCAAGCTTGGTGGTGCGCTGGCAGATGCCATCAGCTGCAATTCGGTGGTCAAGGCGTTCGGCGCTGAAAACCGCGAAGAGGGACGCTTGCGCCACGTGCTGACCAAATGGGACAGCCGGACGCGACGGACGTGGAAGCGCGGCACGTTGAGCGGCACGATCCAGGGCTTCATGATGGTTTCCATGCAGGCAGGTATTCTGGGAACGGGCTTGATCATGTGGCAGCAGGGGCTGGCGACGCCTGGCGACATTACCTTCGTGCTGGCCATGTTCTTCGTTCTGCAAGGTTACCTGCGCAATGTCGGCCAGGACATCCGCAATCTGCAACGTTCCGTCAACGACATGGAAGAACTGGTGCTGCTCGACAAGATGCCGCTTGGTATCGAAGACAAGCCGAACGCCAAGCCGATCAAGATTGGCGAGGGCGAGATCGTCTTCGATCGCGTCACCTTCCAGTATGGTGCGCATCCCACCCCGCTTTATGAGGATTTTTCGGTCACCATCAAGCCGGGCGAGCGCGTGGGTCTGGTCGGGCATTCGGGCTCGGGCAAGACGACCTTCGTCAAGCTCATCCAGCGGCTCTATGACGTGAACGCGGGCGAAATCCGCATCGACGGCCAGGATATTGCGGCGGCCAAGCAATCAAGCCTGCGCGGCCAGATCGCGATCGTGCAGCAGGAGCCCATCCTGTTCCACCGCACGCTGGCGGAAAACATCGCCTATTCCAGGCCGAACGCCTCGCGGCGCGAGATCGAGCAGGCGGCGAAACAGGCCAGTGCGCACGACTTCATCATGGACCTTCCCAAGGGCTATGAGACGATGGTGGGGGAACGCGGCGTCAAGCTGTCGGGCGGCGAGCGGCAACGTGTCGCCATTGCCCGTGCCTTCCTGGCCGATGCCCCGGTGCTGATCCTGGACGAAGCGACGTCGAGCCTCGATAGCGAGAGCGAAGTGCAGATCCAGCAGGCCATGGAACGCCTGATGAACGGCCGCACGACGCTGGTCATCGCCCACCGGCTGTCGACGGTGCGAGCGCTGGACCGGCTGCTGGTCTTCGACAAGGGAAAGATTGTCGAAGAAGGCGACCATCAGGCGCTGATCAGGCTCAATAACGGTATCTATCGCCGGCTGTTCGAACGGCAGGCGCTGGAACTGACCAAGGGTCTGGTGGCGTGAACCGACACACGACAGCGCCGCACGTCTTTTCAGACGCGCGGCGCTATAGCACTTGCAATTGCTGATGCTACGTCCTGCGATACAGGAAATAGCGGCCTTCCTTGATGCCCTCCGGCAGCGGCAGCGCCATCAGTTCGGGATGCTCCAGCGGCAGCCCGCTGACGGCGATGCCGTCATGGGCGAGCACGCCGGCCATCAGCTGCGGCAGCCAGGTCAGCGTCACCGCGTCGATCTCGTCATGACCGGTGCCGATATCGGCATGGGCAAGGGCAGCGCCGATGCTGACGAAGGCCTGGCCGGACTCGCGGATATCGCCGGTCACCATGTCTTCCGCCGCTGGGGTCGAGGCCGAATAGGAACGGACTTCCCAGTCGAAAGCGACGATGCGACGGCCGGGAAAGTTCTCGCGCAGGTGATCGTAGGTGCGCCCGTTGCCGAGACCGAACTCCAGTACCGGGCCCGGCGTTTCCCCCACCAGATCGATGATCGCGTTCAAAATGTCGCGTTGAGCCGTCAACCGGCGAATGAAGCTGTCGAGGCGGCTCATCTATTCTATATCCGTCATGAAATCGTCGGCGGTCCTGGAGGAATTCCAGCAAAAGCGCGAGAGCGGTTTTGCGTCCGGAATTGCGTAAAAACAAAAAGTTAGAGCGTTTCCGTGCGTCCGAAAAAGCAGGAAATGCTCTAACACATGAAACCTTGCCAAGTCGATTGCCGTAAATGGGAATTGGCGTTGCAGTGGCGACATGGGTCTGTGCTAAGCTGGATGATATGAAAACCGTGACCGACGAAACCTTCTTTGGCGAAGTGCCGCTCTTCAGCGAATTTGAAGGCGTGACCGACGCCGCCAACTACCGGCCGCTTCCGGACGGATGGGTGCTGGCGCTGGCCGACATCGTCGGCTCGACGCAGGCGATCGCTGCCGGCCGTTACAAGGATGTCAACATGGCGGGCGCCAGCGTCATATCGGCGGTCTTGAATTCCGTCGGCAAGGGCGATTATCCCTTCGTTTTCGGCGGCGACGGCGCGCTGATTGCGCTTCCGGGTTCGCTGGAAAAGGCAGCGCGCGACGCCCTTGCCGCCGTGCAGGTCTGGGTCGAGGAGGATTTGAGCCTGACGCTGCGCATCGCAATCGTGCCGGTCGCCGACACCCGCGCCGAAGGCCTCGACGTGCGCGTCGCGCGTTACTCCGCGAGCCCTTATGTCACCTATGCGATGTTCTGGGGCGGCGGCACCAGCTGGGCCGAAAGACAAATGAAGCTCGGCCGGTACGGCGTTGCCCGCGCGGCCCCGGGAACGCGCCCCGATCTCAACGGTCTCTCCTGCCGCTGGAGCCCGATCGAAGCGCGCAACGGCGAGATCGTCTCGATCATCGCGGTTCCCGGCGAAGGCCGGCCGGGACAGGAATTCCGCGACCTCGTCAACGGCATCGTCGCCATCACCACCGAGCAGAACCGGGATAGCCACCCGGTACCGGCCGATGGTCCGAACCTTGCCTTTTCGCTGCACGGCATCAACCGCGAAGCCAAGGCCACCGCGCCGGCTGGACGGCGATTGCGGCAGAAGCTCACCATCTTCCTGCAGCTTGCCATCACCGTCGTGTGCTACAAGCTCGGCGTTCCGCTCGGCCGCTTCGACGCCCGCCGCTACAAGCGCGACGTCGCCGGCAATTCCGATTTTCGCAAGTTCGACGACGGGCTGAAGATGACGATCGATGTCGACGCCGAACACCTGAAGCGGATCGAGACACTACTGGAAGCGGCACGCGCCAAGGGCATTGTCCGCTACGGCCTGCATCGGCAGGCCTCGGCGCTGATGACCTGCTTCGTGCCGACGCCGATTTCGCGCGACCACATGCATTTCATCGACGGTGCGGCCGGCGGTTATGCGGTGGCCGCGAGCCGGATGACCGGCAAGTCGCTTTCTACAGCGCCGAGCATGATTTAACACCATGATCGCGCAAGCTTTCGACGTCGCGATCAACTGCACTGCGCAAGAACCTATTTTTCGTAATGAAATCGGCACTGGATGATTTCCAGCTGTTGGTTGGAACCCTTGCCAGTCACGCAGTAGACGAGTCGATGCTCTCCGAGGATGCGCCTTGACCAAAATCCGGATAGATCTCCCTTCAGTGGCTCTGGCTTGCCCAGACTTTTAAAGGGTGACCTTTTTGTATCCTTCAGGAGTTCGTCGATTCTCTCGACCATCTTCTGGTCGTTTTTCTGCCAGTATTCGTACTCTTCCCAGGAATTAGGGGTCCATTGCAATTTCATGTCAGAGAGTGGGATCGCTCTCTACCACCTGCCCCTCTCGAAGCTGTCCGAGACTTTCGCGTAGCCGGGCAGAATTAGCGGGCGTCGAAAGCAGGTGTAGCGTCTCTTGCATACTCTCGTACTCGCCTTCGGCAACCAAGACCATCGCTTCCGAGCCTTGACGGGTCACTAGCAGGGGAGCCCGAGAAGAGAGGACTTGATCAAAATAGGTTGCAATGTTTTGGCGGAACTCCGTCAAGCGAACGTGGGCCATCGACGTCCTTTCGTAACCATCAAGCGTACGGATATACAGATCGCTGGAAAGTCCAGCCATCACTTCACCCGCCATCTCTGTGGGGTCGCTGCCGAACACAGAGTCATGCAGTGACGTTTTCAGTCACGCCTTGATGATGTGATCGGCCGAAAGGCCGAGCCGGTTGAAGACGTTGCGCGTGTCGACGATCAGCGTGGCACTTTTTGCGAGTGCCGCATAATCCATTCTGTCGTGATCCGTCGCGACCAGCACAGCATCGTAGCCGGTAATGGTATCCGGCGTCAGCGCCACCGACTTGCGGCCTTTCAGCGCCTGGTATTCGCGCGTCGGCGGAATCTCGGCGACGAAGGGATCATGGTAATCTGCGTGTCCGCCACGCTCCTCGATGATCTCGATCAGCCGCAGCGACGGGCTCTCTCTTATATCGGCGACGTTCTTCTTGTAGGCGAGCCCGAGCACCAGCACCCTGCTGCGGCTCAATGCCTTGCCGGCACGGATGTCGAGGGCCTCGGCGAGCTTGCCGACGACATAACGCGGCATTGCCGAATTGATCTCGCCGGCGAGTTCGATGAAGCGGGTCGGCAGCTCGTATTCGCGCGATTTCCAGGTGAGGTAGAAAGGATCGATCGGGATGCAATGGCCGCCAAGGCCGGGACCGGGATAGAAGGGCATGTAGCCGAAGGGCTTGGTCTTGGCCGCGTCGATCACTTCCCAGACGTCGATGCCCATCGCCGCATAGACGGTCTTCAGCTCGTTGACGAGGGCAATGTTGACCGAGCGGAAGATGTTTTCCGTGAGCTTCACCGCCTCGGCCGTCGCGTTCGAGGAGACCGGAACGACGGTCGATACCGCCGCACCATAGAAGGCCTTCATCAGCGCCAGCGCCTCCGGCCCGTCGCCGGCAACGACCTTCGGGATGGTGGCGGTATGATAATGCTGGTTTCCGGGATCCTCGCGCTCCGGCGAGAAACCGACGAAGAAGTCGGAGCCGGATTTCAACCCGGTGCCTTCGAGAATGACTTTCACCACGTCATCGGTCGTGCCGGGATAGGTGGTGGATTCCAGCACGACGAGCTGACCGGGGCGCAAATGCGCCGCAATCGAGCGCGACGTCGCCTCGACGAAGGAAAGGTCGGGATCGCGATGCTTGGTGAGCGGCGTCGGCACGCAGATGATGATGACGTCGCAATCGGCAAGGCCGGCGAAATCGGTGGTTGCCTTGAAGCGGCCCGCTTCGATCTCGGCAACAAGCGCCTCATCGCTCACCGCGTCGATATAGGAGCGGCGGGCACCGAGCGCCACCATCTTGGACGGGTCGATGTCGAAGCCCGTGACCGCAAAGCCGCTGCGCGCCACGGCCATCGCCAACGGCAGGCCGACATAGCCGAGGCCGATGATGCCGGCACGGGCCGCGCGGGTCTCGATCTTCAGCAAAAGCGTCTCGAAGGGGGAGATGGTCAAGGCGGGATCTTTCAAACAGGGAAGAGAAGGCTGATCTAATGCATGAGCCGGGCAAATTAAACCCAGGCGCGGATCTTCCTCTTATCGCTGGCGGTGCTGCAGTCCTGGTTGCCGGTCGCTGCCCCCGCACTCGGCTGCTGCCACCTCCGCCTGGATCGAGGCCGTGGGGCAGATGACCGGCTGACGAAGCTTGCATAAAAGCGCAGCTGCGCTCGTATCCCTCGCGGCCTTGCTCCAGAAGCCACCACACGCTCCATCATCCTCGGGCTTGATCGCAGGATCTACGCTGGCCTCTATCGGGAGCAAACATGAATAACCGGCTCAGGCCTGGGATGACGGAGAGTGGGCCCCGTTCGTGCCAAGCTCGCCGTCGGCGCAGCGAATATGCGTCCTCGCCGATCTCCAGCAGGACAACACCTTTAGCCGGGTGTGGCGGAAATGACTCAGACCGCGCCGTTTGCTGCAACTTGAGCGCACAAAAAAACGCGGATCCCATTGTTTCGCATTTGCAGCATCCCTATTTTGACTTCCGATAATAACCACCGCGAAAGGACTACCCGTCCGATCCCCCGGTATGGGGAGCTGAGGGGCGCTGCTGCCGGGCTTTCGGCAGATCCGTTGACACAATAATACCGCTCGTACATCCTGATTTCCTTGTGACCTGCGCATGAAAATGTGCCGGCCGGGGGGACTTTTGGCTCTTGGGGATGGCGTGCCTTATGAGGATCATACCGAGAATGAGCACGATCGAATCCAGCGTGTCCTCCATCCTGTTGGACCGGGTCGCTGAATGGCTGACGAACTCCTCGCTGGCCGGAGACGAGCTTGAAAACATCGTCCGCGGTTTCTGCGAAAGGCTCACTTCCGCGGGCCTGCCGCTTGCGCGCGTGCATCTTTCTTTCTCGATGCTGCATCCACTCTACGACGCGCTGAGCTTCACCTGGCGGCGCGCCAGCGGCGTCACCATCGAGGGCTTCCGCATGCCTGCCGGGCAAAAGCCGGACCGCTTCCTGCAGAGCCCATATTATTACCTGCTCGACAACAATCTGCAGCACATCCGGCGCCGACTGATGCATGATGGGCCGAACGAATTTCCGATTTTCGAGGACCTGCGTAAGGACAGCATCACCGACTACCTCGCCTTCGTGCAGCCCTTCGGCGACGGCTCGGTGCAGGGCATGATGGGTTCCTGGTCGACGGACAATAACACCGGCTTTTCCGACGACATGATCGATGCGCTGCTGAGGATGCAGAACCATCTGGCGGTCGCCGCCAAGATGGCGGTGCTCGGCAAGCTCGCCAACAACATGCTGACCACCTATCTCGGCGGCGACGCCGGCAAGCGGGTGCTGAACGGCCAGATCCGCCGCGGCGACGGTGAGACGATCCGCGCGGCCCTCGTCATGGGCGACATGCGCGAATCCACCATGTATGCCGAAAAGGAAGGCCGGCAGGCCTATATCGACACGCTGAACCAGTTCTTCGACGCGATCGCCGCCCCGTTCAACCGCAATGGCGGCGAGATCCTGAGTTTCCTCGGCGACGGCTTTCTCGCCGTCTATCCCTGCGGACGCCACAAGGACCCATCGAAAATCGCCTGCGAGGCGGCGCTTTCGGCCGTCCATCAGGCGCAGGCGCGGGTTGCCGAACTCAACAGGGACCGCGAGCAGAAAGGCTTGACCAGGATCGGCTACGGCATCGGCCTGCATGTCGGCAACGTCATGTTCGGCAATGTCGGCCTCAAGGACCGCCTGACCTTCTCCGCCTTCGGCTCGGCGGTCAACGAGGTGCAACGCCTGCAGATCCTGACCAAGAAATACGGCCGCGAGGTCGTCGCCAGCCAGGCCTTCGCCGGCTATTGCGGCGGCGAATGGACGACGCTCGGCGAAGAGAAGCTGCGCGGCATCCGCCAGAAGGTGACCGTGCTGCAGCCGCGCGCGCCGGCGCCCGCGATCAACGTCGACGAGAGCTTCCGCGAGGCCGTGCAGAACGGACTCTCAGAAGCCGAGCAGGTCATTCTCCTGCATCGCGATGCAAAGAAACATGTCGAGCGCACCAGCATGGAGAAGTTCATCCAGTAAGCGCCTGCAACCCCTCTCATAATCTGCGCGTCTCGCCCGGGGAACTTCGGCGGGACGTGGGGGTTTTTCTATGATTGTCATCAGCTAGACACCCCGTTTGCGGTACGGTAGTGTGCCTTAACGGGGACATAGAAGACTGGGGAATTTCATTGGTATGGCGTCTGCAGCGGATCTGTTGCGTATTGAAAATCTCGACGTCTCCTTCTCGGTTTTCGGTGACCGGCTACGCGTCGTAAAACAAGCCAATCTTCGCATCCTTCCTGGCAAGGTCACCGCCCTCGTTGGTGAATCCGGCTCGGGAAAATCGGTGATCAGTCAGTCGGTCATGGGCATCCTGCCCAATCCGGCCAAGGCGACGGGCAGCATCCTCTTCACCGACCCGCTCGACGGCAGCACGACCGATATTCTGTCCTTTCCGCGCGACAGTGAGGAAATGCGCGACCTGCGCGGCCGGCGCATGGCGACGATCTTCCAGGAGCCGATGACCTCGCTCTCGCCGCTGCATACGATCGGCAATCAGATCAGCGAGGTGCTGCTGATCCATACCAAAACCGACAAGCAGGAAGCCCGTGAAAAAACCGAGGAGATGCTTGGCCTGGTCGGCTTCGCCAATCCGCACCGCACCTACGACATGTATCCGTTCGAATTGTCCGGCGGCATGCGGCAGCGCGCGATGATCGCCATGGCGCTGATCTGCAAACCGGCGCTGCTGATCGCCGATGAGCCGACGACGGCGCTCGACGTGACGATACAGGCGCAGATCCTGGAACTGCTCCGCGAGTTGCAGGCCAAGCTCGGCATGGCGATGCTGCTGATTACCCACGATCTCGGCATCGTCGCCAACATGGCCGACGAGGTGGTCGTCATCTATCACGGCGAGATCATGGAAGCAGGACCGGTCGAGGCGATCTTCCGCGATCCGCAGCATCCCTATCTCAAGGGCCTGATGGCCGCCGTTCCGCATTTCGACATGAAGCCCGGCGAGCGGCTGAAGGCGCTGCGTGACGTACCGGTCAATCTCGAAGCCCTGGTCGGCAAGAAGAAGCCGCTCCAGGCAGAGGCGCCGGGCGTGCTGCTTTCCGTCACCAATCTCTCGAAGACTTACAAGACGCGCAAGCGCGGTTTCCTCGGCAAGCAGGAAGCCGCCGTCTTGCGCGCGGTCGACGATGTCAGCTTCGATATCCGCCGCGGCGAATGTCTCGGCCTGGTGGGCGAGTCCGGCTGCGGCAAGACGACACTCAGTAAGATCCTGATGCGCGCCATCACGCCGGACAGCGGCGCAGTGGTGTTCAACGACGGCAAGGAGGTCGTCGACGTCCTCTCCGTCAAAGGCGCCGAACTGCAGGACATGCGGACCAAGATCCAGATGGTGTTCCAGGACCCTGTCTCCTCGCTCTCGCCGCGCATGACGGTGCGCAACATTCTGAGTGAACCGCTCGAGATCCATGACCGCGGCGACAGCGACGAGCGCAAGCGCAAGGTCGAAGGGCTGATGGCGGCCATTGGCCTCGACAAGCGTTATCTCAGCCGTTACCCGCACAGTTTTTCAGGCGGTCAGCGCCAGCGCATCGGCATCGCGCGCGCACTCGCGCTCGGCCCGAAGCTCGTCATCCTCGACGAGCCGGTCTCGGCGCTTGACGTCTCCGTGCAGGCGCAGATCCTCAACCTGTTGAAGGACCTGCAGAAGGAGCTGGGGCTTACCTATCTGTTCATTTCGCACAATCTCGCCGTCGTCGATTATATGGCCGACCGCATCGCGGTGATGTGCAAGGGCCGCATCGTCGAAATCGCGCCGCGCGAGATCATTCTGCGCGATCCGGTACACCCCTATACGAAATCGCTGCTCGCCGCCGTCCCCTTCCCCGATCTCGACCGGCCACTCGATTTCAAGGCGCTCAGGGAAAACGGCACCGCCGACAAGCAGAACTGGGGCGTGACCTTCACCGCCGAGCATGACGACGCGGCCGAGCTTGCCTATGCGGACCTCGGCGATGGCCATCTGGTGCGCGCCCGCAAGGGCGCCGATATCAGGGAGTTGCGCTGATGGTAACGCGTCGCATTTTTCTCGGCGGCCTCGTTGGCGCGGCGATCGCGCCCGCGGTGCTTCGGGCCGAACAGGCCGGCGAGCCGGAATTCCTCAAGGAGCGGCTGGCATCGGGTAGCCTGCCGCCGATGGCCGAGCGCATTCCAGCTCGCCCGCGCATCGTCAACCTGAAGGAGATGGGGCTGCAGCCCGGCACCTATGGCGGCACGGTGCGCACCATCATCGGCGGCCAGCGCGACATCCGGTTCATGACGATTTACGGCTATGCCCGCCTGGTCGGCTATGACAAGCACCTGCAGTTCCAGCCAGATATTCTGGCCGATTTCCACGCCGAGGACGAGAGGGTCTTCACTTTCACCCTACGCGAAGGCCATAAATGGTCAGACGGCCAGCCGTTCACGGCCGACGATTTCCGCTACTGGTGGGAAGACGTCATCCTGAACGAGAAGCTGACGCCCGGCGGCGGGGCGCTGGAGCTTCGTCCGCATGGCAGCCTGCCGCGCTTCGAGATGCTCGATCCGCTGACGGTACGCTACACCTGGGAAAAGCCCAACCCGATGTTCCTGCCGACCCTGGCAGGGCCCTTGCCGCTCGTGATCGTCGGGCCGGCGCATTACCTGAAGCAGTTCCACAAGAAGTTTCAGTCCGACGAAGCGAAGATGGAACAGATGATGAAGGCCAGCCGCGTCAAGAAGTGGCAGGACCTGCACATCAAGATGGCGCGCTCCTACCGTCCTGAGAATCCGAACCTGCCGACCCTCGATCCCTGGCGCAACACGACGCCACTGCCGGCCGAGCAATTCGTCTTCGAGCGCAACCCGTTCTTCCACCGCGTCGACGAGACCGGCAGGCAGCTTCCCTATCTCGACCGTTTCGTCCTCAACGTCTCCTCGTCGTCGATCATCGCCGCCAAGGCCGGGGCCGGCGAAGCCGACCTGCAGGCGACCGGCATCGATTTCAACGACTACACTTTCCTGAAGGAAGCCGAGAAGCGTTTCCCGGTGAAGGTGAACCTCTGGAAGCTGGCGCGCGGCTCACGCATCACGCTCTTGCCGAACCTCAACTGTGCCGACGAGGTGTGGCGCGGCCTGTTCCGCGACGTGCGCCTGCGCCGGGCGCTGTCGCTCGCGATAAACCGGCACGAGATCAACATGGTCGCCTTTTACGGTCTGGGAACGCCGAGCGCCGACACCGTGCTACCCGACAGCCCGCTCTTCAAACCCGAATATGCCGATGCCTTCGTCAAGTTCGATCCCGACGAGGCCAACCGCCTGCTCGACGAGCTCGGCCTGACCAGACGCGACGACGACGGCATCCGGCTGCTGCCGGACGGCCGGCGCGCCGAGATTACCGTCGAGACCGCCGGCGAAAGCAATCTCGATACCGACGTGCTGGAGCTGGTGCATGACCACTGGGCCAATATCGGCCTGGCGCTTTTTACCCGCACCTCGCAGCGCGACGTCTTCCGCAACCGCGCCATGAGCGGTTCGATCATGATGTCGATCTGGTACGGGCTCGACAATGGGGTGCCGACGGCCGATATGTCGCCCTCCGGGCTGGCGCCGACGCTCGACGATCAGCTGCAATGGCCGCTCTGGGGCATGCACTACCTCTCCGCCGGCCAGGAGGGCGTCGCACCCGACCTGCCGGAAGCCGCCGAACTGGTCGAGCTGCTCAAACAATGGGGCTCGACGGCGAAGTTCGAGGAGCGCCAGGTGATCTGGCACAGGATGCTGTCGATCTATACGCAGCAGGTCTTCTCGATCGGCCTCATCAACAGCACGCCGCAGCCGATCCTTCGCGCCGCCAAGCTGCAGAACCTGCCGGACAAAGCGCTCTACGGCTTCGACCCCACCTCCTATCTCGGCGTCTACATGCCGGATGCATTCTGGTACAAGGAGGCCTGAGGCGTGCTCAGATACATTCTCTGGCGCATCGCCGCCATGGTGCCGACGCTCTTCGTCATTTCGGCGCTGGTCTTCACCATCATCGAGCTGCCGCCGGGCGACTTCTTCGAGAGCCAGATCGCCGAGCTGCGGGCCTCCGGCGAGACCGCCAATCTCCAGGAAATCGAGGAGATGCGCCAGCAATACGGCTTCGACAAGCCGGAGATCGTGCGCTATTTCTATTGGGTCGGCGGCATGCTGCACGGCGATTTCGGCTATTCCTTCGAATACCAGCTCCCGGTTTCGGACGTGGTCGGCGAACGGCTGTGGCTGACGATCCTCGTCTCCTTCACGACGATCCTGCTCACCTGGCTGATCGCCTTTCCGATCGGCATCTATTCGGCGACGCACCAGTACAGCTGGAGTGATTACGGGCTGACCTTCCTCGGCCTGCTCGGCATCGCCATTCCAAACTTCATGCTGGCGCTGATCCTGATGTATTTCGCCAATGTCTGGTTCGGTCTGTCGATCGGCCATCTGATGGATCAGCAATATCTCAACGAGCCGATGAGCTGGGAAAAGGCGCGGTCGATCCTCTCTCACCTGTGGATCCCCGTGATCATCGTCGGCACCGCCGGCACGGCCGGTATGATCCGGCGGCTGCGTGCCAACCTGCTCGACGAGATGCAGAAGCAGTATGTCGTCACTGCACGCGCCAAAGGCCTGCCGCCGCTGAAGGCGCTGGTCAAATATCCGCTGCGCATGGCGCTCAATTTCTTCGTCGCCGATATCGGCTCGATCCTGCCATCGATCATTTCGGGCGCCGAAATCGTGGCGATCGTGCTGTCGCTGGAAACGACCGGGCCGATGCTGATCAAGGCGCTGCAGAGCCAGGACATGTATCTCGCCGGCTCCTTCCTGATGTTTCTCGCCTTCCTCAACGTCATCGGCGTGCTGATCTCCGATATCGCCCTCGGCTTCCTCGATCCCCGCATCCGTCTGCAAGGCAGGAGCACCAAATAATGTCGCCCCTTCCCGCACCCGGCGCGCCGCTGCCGCACTACGTCTCGACCGCTCCCTTTGATCCCCAGGCGACCGAAAACCTGACGGCGGCGCAATCGCGCATCCATCTCGCCTCGCAGAAGCAGCTGATGTGGTGGAAGTTCAAGCAGCACAGGCTCGCCTTGATCTCCGGTTTCTTTCTCGCCGCGGTCTACCTGATGATCGTGATCGTCGAGTTTCTGGCGCCTTATGGCCTGCACACGCGCAATGTCGACTTCATCCACGCGCCGCCGCAGCGCGTCCACTTCTTCGACAAGGGCAGTTTCGTCGGTCCCTTCGTCTACGGCCGCAGTATGGCGCTCGATCTCGACACGCTGCACCGCGTCTATACCGAAAGGCCGAACGACGTGCAGCCGATCCGTTTCTTCTGCCGCGGCGATGCCTACAAATTCTGGGGCCTTGTCACGTCGGACTATCATCTCGTCTGCCCGGCGATCGGCGGCCAGATGTTCCTGCTCGGTACCGACCGGCTCGGCCGCGACGTGCTTTCGCGCATCCTTTATGGCGCGCGGATATCGTTGACGATCGGCCTGATCGGCATTTCGATCAGCTTCGTGCTCGGCATCGTCATCGGCGGCCTTGCCGGTTATTGGGGCGGCTTTTTCGATCTCGTCGTCCAGCGCCTGATCGAAGTGTTGCAATCGCTGCCGAGCCTGCCGCTGTGGATGGCGCTGGCCGCCATCATGCCGGTGACGTGGAGCCCGATCGTCATCTATTTCGGCATAACGGTCATTCTCGGCATCATCGACTGGACCGGGCTTGCGCGCGCCGTGCGCTCCAAGCTGCTGGCGCTGCGCGAGGAGGATTACGTGCAGGCTGCGCAGCTGATGGGCGCCAGCACGCCGCGCATCATCGGCCGCCATCTGGTGCCTGGCTTCATGTCGCATCTCATTGCTTCGGCGACGATTTCGATCCCCAGCATGATCCTCGGCGAGACCGCGCTCTCCTTCCTGGGCCTCGGCCTTCGGCCGCCGATCACCAGCTGGGGCATTCTGCTGACGGAGGCAAAAAGCGTCAGCGTCATCGCCTTTTATCCCTGGCTGCTCTACCCGATCATTCCTGTTGTTCTTGTCATTTTGGCGTTCAACTTTCTGGGAGACGGCTTGCGTGATGCGGCAGATCCCTACAAATAGCAGGAAACGCGGCGGCCCATCACGGCACCGCCCCCGCCTCTTGGCCTCCGGACGGTGGGGGCACAAAGTATGTTGCTGACCCCAGAAGGGATGCCCATGTCCAGACGTCTCGAAGATGCGCGCATCCTCATGTACAGTCACGATACTTTCGGTCTCGGCCATCTGCGCCGCTGCCGCGCCATCGCCCATGCGCTGGTCGAGGATTATCGCGGCCTCAACATTCTCATCATTTCGGGAGCGACGATCGCCGGCGCCTTCGATTACCGCGCCCGCGTCGATTTTGTGAAGATCCCGAGCGTCATCAAGCTGCGCAACGGCGAATATACGTCGCTTGCCAGCCATATCGACCTGCACGAGACGCTGAAGATGCGTGAATCGAGCATCCGTCACACCGCCGAGACCTTCCAGCCGGACATCTTCATCGTCGACAAGGAGCCGATGGGATTGAAGGGCGAAGTCGAAGATACGCTCGCCTATCTCAAGGCCCGCGGCACGGTGCTGGTGCTGGGGCTGCGCGAGATCATGGACGCGCCGCATCTGCTCGAGGCCGAGTGGAAGAAGAACAGCATCATGCAGAAGATCGATCAATATTACGACAGCGTCTGGGTCTACGGTCCGCCGGAATTCTATGATCCGCTGATCGGCCTCGACGTGCCGCAAAGCCTGCGCCGGAAGATGGATTTCGTCGGCTTCCTGCAGCGCAGCGTCTCCAGGGGCAAGAGCTCGATCAACGCCCGCAAGGATAATTACCTGCTCGTCACCACGGGCGGCGGCGGCGACGGCTCCGATCTCGTCCACGACGTCATGAACGCCTACGAGGCCGATGCGACGCTGACGCAGAAAGCGCTCGTCGTGCTCGGGCCTTATATGCCGGCCGCCGAGCGCGCTAAGCTGGTGCAGAAGGGCGAAGCCATCCCCTATATCGAGGTGATCGAGTTCGACAACCACATGGAAGAGTTGATCGACGGCGCCACCGGCGTCGTCGCCATGGGCGGCTACAACACCTATTGCGAAATCCTCTCCTTCGATAAGCCGGCGCTCATCGTGCCGCGCGTCAAGCCGCGCGAGGAGCAGCTGCTGCGCGCCAAGCGGGCAAGCGAGCTCGGCCTCGTCGACATGCTGCTGCCGGACCAATCGGTCGACCCCACGATCATGGCCGAGGCGCTGAAGCGCCTGCCCTCCCGCCAGCCGCCTTCGAAGAGCGGCGGCAACATGCGTCTCGAAGGACTGGATCATATCTCGCAGACCGTCGGCCGGTGGATCGACGGCCGCGGCAGCCACCTTTCCCTCGTCGGCGCGGAATAGGGCAAAGCCTTGCCGCCACGCCGCAAGATCCTCGTCGTGCTGAAAGGTTATCCTCGCCTTTCGGAGACCTTCATCGCCCAGGAGCTGCTCGGCCTCGAAAAGGCCGGCTTCGACCTGACGCTGATTTCGATGCGCCGGCCGACCGACAAGAAGCGCCATCCCGTGCATGACGAGATCCGGGCGCGCGTCGTCTATCTGCCGGAGTATCTGCACGAGGAGCCGATCCGGGTGCTGAAGGGCTTGATCGCCGGCCTCTCCAGACCCGGCTTCAAGGCGCTGATGAAGCGCTTCCTCGCCGACCTCAAACGCGACATCTCCCGCAACCGCTTCCGCCGTCTCGGTCAGGCGCTGGTGCTGGGGCGCGAATGGCCGGACGAGGGCGAATGGCTGCATGCCCATTTCATCCACACGCCGGCCTCGGTGACGGAATATGCGAGCATCCTCACGGGCACGCCCTGGACCTGTTCGGCGCATGCCAAGGACATATGGACGTCGCCCGACTGGGAGCTGAACGAGAAACTCGGCAGCGCCCGCTGGACCGTCACCTGCACCAGGACGGGCTACGACCATATGCGGACGCTGACATCCCGCAAGGAGGCCGTGCACCTGAGTTACCACGGCCTCGATCTCGCCCGTTTCGGCCATTTCGCCGGCGAGCGTTCAGACCGCACCGGCAGCGAGCCCGGCGATCCGGCCTTGATCCTCAGCGTCGGCCGCGCCGTCGAGAAGAAGGGTTACGACGTGTTGCTGCGGGCGCTGGCACTGCTGCCCGCCGAGCTTCACTGGCGCATGGACCATATCGGCGGCGGCGAGGAGCTTGCGAAACTGAAAGTCCTGGCGACCGAACTCGGCATCTCCGGCCGCATCGTCTGGAAGGGCGCCATGGCGCAGGAAGACGTGCTCGATCATTACCGCCGCGCCGACCTCTTCGCACTTGCCTGCCGCATCGCCGCCAATGGCGACCGCGACGGCCTGCCGAACGTCCTGGTCGAAGCCTCCAGCCAGCGGCTCGTCTGCCTCTCGACCGACGTATCCGGCGTGCCGGAGCTCCTGAAGAACGGTGAAAACGGCCTCGTCGTGCCGCCGGAGGACCCGGCGCTGCTGGCCAACGCGCTGGAGGCGGCGATCCGCGACCCGGCACTGCGAAAGCGCCTCGGCGATGCCGCCGAAATCCAGGTGCGCGAATATTTCGACTATCACTCCAGCATCAGACAGCTCACCGGCCTGTTCGAGGCAGAATGGCAGAAGGCGTCATGACGGCACCGCGTATTTTCTTCTACGTCCAGCATCTGCTCGGCATCGGCCACATAGCCCGCGCCAGCCGCATCGCCAATGCATTGATCAAGGACGGTTTTGACGTGACTGTCGTGACCGGCGGCCTGCCGGTGCCGGGCTTTCCGGGCGAAGGCGTGAAGACCGTAGCCCTCCCGGCGGTCGTCGCCAGCAATGCCGGCTTCTCCGGCCTCGCCGATGCCGAGGGCCGACCGGCAGGCGAGGAATTCCTCAATATACGCCGCCAGCTGCTGCTCGACGCTTTTCATGCCGCAAAGCCCGATGTCGTCATCATCGAGGCCTTCCCCTTTGGCCGGCGACAGATGCGCTTCGAACTGCTGCCGCTGCTTGAGGCGATCGAAAAAGCCGAACTGCGGCCGAAACTCATAAGCTCGGTTCGCGACATCCTGCAGGAAAACCGCAAGGCCGGCCGCGACGCGGAGACCGTCGCGCTGGTGAAGGACCATTTCGATGCCGTGCTCGTCCACGGCGATCCCGGCTTTGTCAGGCTCGAAGACACTTTCCCGCTGACATCAGAGATCGCCGACAGGCTGCGTTATACCGGCCTCGTCGCAGCCCCGCCGGCGCCGGAACCCGCCGAGACATTCGACATCATCGCATCGGCGGGCGGCGGTGCGGTCGGCGCCGCGCTGATCGGCGCGGCAAAAGAGGCGGCAGCGCTGCTGCCGGACAATCTTCGCTGGCTGCTGGTCGCCGGCCCGAACCTGCCCGAGGCCGATTTCGCCGCGCTGTCCGAGGACGCGGGCCCGAATGTGACGCTGGCGCGCTTCCGCAAGGATTTTCCCTCGCTGCTGCGCGGTGCGAAGGTTTCGATCTCGCAGGCCGGCTACAACACGGTCGGCGATCTCTTGCGCACCGAATGCCGGGCGATCCTCATCCCCTTCGTCGCCGGCGGCGAGACCGAGCAGACGGTGCGCGCCGAACGACTGCAGGCGCTCGGCCTCGCCGATATCCTGCCGGAGAACGGACTGACGTCGGGCCATGTGAAAGAGGCGGTCGAAAAGGCGCTTGCCGCACAGCCACGCGGGCCGGTCTTGCTCGACCTCGACGGGGCGGAGAAAACCGCCCTCATCATTCGCTCCATGATTGCCGAATCCCTCGCCTAATCCAAAATTCCTGTGATATAAGCAATGTTCCGGCGAGAATCGGCATTTTTGCAGCCGGTCGCTTCGCCTTGTTTTCATTGCGATATCGGCGGTCCGGCTGCATGGTCCTGTTCTTGAGAATCCTCCCCCGCACGGCGCCCGGATCGCGCCTCCGGAATTTCCCAGCAAGCTGACGGTTAGCCATGGAAAAAAGCCTCGCCCGCTACATCTGGAAGAACACGCGGCTGCAGCAGCTTTGGATCCTGGCCGTCGTCGCCGCATCGATGGTGCCCTATTTCCTGTCCTTCGACCTGCCGAAGCAGATCGTCAACGGACCGATTCAGGGCGACGGCTTCGAAGGTCCCGGCGCGCGGCAGACTTTCATGCACATTGCCTACGACATCCCGCTGATCGGCCATGTCGAATTCTTTGAAGGCCTGCAGCTCAACCGCTTCCAGATGCTGATGGCCCTCAGCCTGGTGTTTCTGGCGCTGGTGGTGCTGAACGGCCTCTTCAAATTCTACATCAACACCTATAAGGGCCGTCTCGGCGAGCGCATGCTGCGCCGCATCCGCTTCGAGCTGATCGACCGGGTGCTGCGCTTTCCGCCCATTCACTTCAAGCGGGTGAAATCGGCCGAGATCGCCACCATGATCAAGGACGAGGTGGAGCCGATGGGCGGCTTCACCGGCGACGCCTTCGTTTCCCCTGCTCTTCTCGGCGGCCAGGCGATAACGGCGCTCGTCTTCATCATCGTCCAGAATTTCTGGCTTGGCATGATCGCCGCCGGCATCGTCGGCGTGCAGGCCATCGTCATCCCCCGCATGCGCAAGCGCCTCTTGGAACTCGGCCGCCAGCGGCAGCTGACGGCGCGCGAACTCTCCGGCCGCGTCGGCGAAATCGTCGAGGGCATCGGCACGATCCACGGCAACGACACGTCGAATCTCGAACGCGCCGACATCGCCTCGCGGCTCGGACGGATTTTCTCGATCCGCTACGACCTTTACCAGTGGAAGTTCCTGGTGAAGTTCATCAACAACTTCCTCGCCCAGGTCACGCCGTTCCTGTTCTACGCGATCGGCGGCTATCTTGCGCTCCAGGGCCGGCTCGACATCGGCCAGCTTGTCGCCGTCATATCAGCCTACAAGGACCTGCCCGGCCCGCTGAAGGAACTGATCGACTGGGACCAGATGCGCCAGGACGTGCAGGTGAAATACCAGCAGGTCTACGAGCAGTTCAACGTCGAGCCGCTGATCGACAGCCGCATTCAGGAACTCGCAACCGCCCCGGTCGGCCCGTTGACTGGCGCGTTCGTCATCACCAATCTGACGCTCTCCGACGACAGCGGCGCTCGCATCGTCGATCACGTCTCCGTTGAGATCAAGCCGAACGAGACGGTGGCGATCGTCGGTCCGAACGGCAGCGGCGCTGAAGCCTTCGCCGAAGCGCTCGGACGCATGGTCTGGCCGGACTCCGGCCGTATCACCATCGACGGACGCGATCTCCTGGAGCTGCCGGAATCGATTACCGGCCGGCGGATCTCCTATGCCTCGGCGGACACTTTCTTCTTCCACGGGACGCTCGCCAGCAATCTGCTCTACGGCCTGAAACATGCGCCGATGACCGATCCGATTTACGACGAGCGGGAAGCACTGGAGTATAAATGGCATTCCGCCGAGGCGGAAAAGGCCGGCAATCCGACGCTCGACCTCAACAGCGACTGGGTGGACTACAAGGCTGCCGGCGCCAGCGGGCCTGAGGACCTGCTCACAGCGATCCGCCCGGTGCTCGACGCCGTCCTGATCTCGCAGGACATCCTCGATCTGGCGCTGCGCTCGACAGTCAACACCGACGTGCATGTGGCGCTCGGCGACCACGTCGTGGCGCTACGCGCCTCGCTCAGGGACCGGCTGCGCGACGAGGGGCTCGACACGATCGTCGTGCCTTTCGACTTCGATGCCTATAACGCCCAGGCGACGGTCGGCGAGAACCTGCTCTTCGGCACGATGAAGCGGCCGTTGATGACCAACCGGAGGCTGGCCGCGCATCCCTATTTCCAGCAGCTCTTCCGTGAGACCGGCCTCAGCACCGATCTCTACGCCATGGGCCTCGAGATCGCCGAAAACGCGGTGGAACTCTTCCACGACCTGCCGCCCGACCATCCATTCTTCCAGCAGCTGACCTTCATGACGGCGGACGACATCCCGACCTATCAGGCGTTGCTGCAGAAGCTGCAAAGCCGCCGCTTCGAGGACGCCACGCCGGAAGAGCGTTCGGCCATCATTCGGCTGAGTTTTGCCTATATCGAGCCGCGCCATCGCTTCGGCTTGCTGCCGAACGAGCTCATGGACAAAATCGTCAGCGCCCGCAAGCAGTTCCACGAGCATATTCCGGCCGATCTCGCCGAGCTGATCGAGCGTTACGACGCCGAGCGTTTCACCCCGTCGGCAAGCCTGATGGACAATGTGCTTTTCGGCCGTATCGCCTATCAGCAGGCCGACGCTTCCGACCGCATCCGCGGCATCATGGGCGAACTCTTCGATGCGCTCGACCTTTATGACGACGTGCTGTCGATCGGCCTCGAATTCGACGTCGGCTCCGGCGGCAAACGACTGACCATGGTGCAGCGGCAGAAGCTAAACCTGGCCCGCGCGCTGTTGAAGCGCTCGGACTATTTCATCTTCAACCGGCCGCTGTCGGCGCTTGACCAGCGCGTTCAAGATCAGATCACCCGCAACATCATCGAGGGCCTGCACGAAGAAGGCCATCGGCCGGCGATCATCTGGGTGCTCTCCAACGCCCGGCAGGCCGAGATGTTCGACCGGATCCTGCTCTTTGACCGCGGCGGATTGGCGGAGGCCGGAAACTATCCGGAACTTTCCGCGAAAAACGGGATGTTCAAGGAACTGTTATCGTAATATTCTATAGGGGCGGCGATGGTGGGTGTTCCCGATGGGGACACCTCGAAGTTTGAAGATGCCTGGTCCTGCGGGACCCGGCATCAGGGGATTGAAACGCTCATGCTGTTGAGAGACGAAGTCGAAATGCTCCGAAGGGTGCCGATCTTTTCAAGGATCGCGCCAGCAAAGCTCAAGCTTTTGGCCTTTACCTCCGATCGCATGACCTACAAGGCCGGACAGGACCTTTTCCATCAGGGCGATGTCGGTGATGCCGCCTATGTCGTCCTCTCGGGCACCGCCGACGTCGTCGTCGCATCACCGGCCGGCGAGATCAAGGTCGCTGACGTCGAACCCAATTCCATCGTCGGCGAAATCGCCATCCTCTGCGATGTCTCGCGCACGGCAACGGTCCGCGCCACCTCGTCGCTAGAGGTGCTGCGCATCAGCAAGGAGCATTTCCTGAAGCTGCTCAGCGATTTCCCCGAAATGGCCGTGGAAATCATGCGGGTGCTGGCCGACCGCCTGAACCACACCACCGCGGAACTAACCGCGGCCCGGGCGGCGAAGCAGCCTCAGATGGCGCAGTAAGGTTTTTCAGGATTTCGCCGGCCATTTCCGTGCGCCTGTACGAAGCGCAAAATTCCAGCTGTTGATCTTTTGGCGAACATGACAGCTCACCATAAAAGATGTGCGTGAGATGACCGGTTCCGTTCCAGCGATGCGTCCAGGCCGGTCGATCTCCGGCTGATGGACAAGAAAATCGGCTGACTCTCCACCTCATCAAGCTGACTTGTCGCGACACCGACATTCTGTTCGGCGATAAACTGAATTGCTTTCTTGCGATCTGATGTTGCTTTCGCACGCCGGGCAAATGCCTGCATGGCTTCCCATGCAGGCCATTTGTTCGACTGCGTCTATTCCCGCTGCTCCAGCGCCCTGCTGAAGGCAAGTGCTGCAAGCGTGCAGATGGCGCCGGACAGCAGGTAGTAACCGACGAAAGTCAGGCCGAAGCGGCTGGAGAGGCTGAGCGCCACCAGCGGCGCAAAACCCGCACCGATCAACCAGGCCAGATCCGATGTGAAGGCGGCACCGGTATAGCGGTAGCCGCGGCCGAAGCGGGACGAGATCGAGCCCGTCGCCTGGCCGAAGGAAAGGCCGAGCACGCCGAAGCCGATGATGACGAAAGCGTCATGGCCGCTGTTGCCGGATGCGATCAGGCTCGGCCCAACGAAGCTGAAGACGGCGATGATGACGGCGCATATGGCAAGCTGGGCGCGCCGGCCGATGCGGTCGGCAATCAGTCCTGATGCAATGATGGTGATGATGCCGACCATGGCGCCGACCACCTGCACCACCATGAAGGTGCCGATCGGCTGGTTGCCATAAAGGCTCATCCAGCCGAGCGGGAAAATGGTGACGAGGTGGAACATGGCGAAGCTTGCGAGCGGCACGAAAGCGCCGATCAGAATGTCGCGGCCGTGAACGCGCAGCACGTCGAGAATGGGAGCTGCTTCCAGCTCATGCTGCTCCAGCAGCGTGCCGAATTCCTTGGTCATGACGAGCCGCAAACGCGCAAACAGCGCTACGACGTTGATCGCGAAGGCGACGAAGAAGGGATAACGCCAGCCCCAGGAGAGGAAATCCTCACTGGAAAGATTGGCGACGAAATAACCGAACAAGGTGCTGGCCAGCGCAAAACCGATCGGCGCACCGAGCTGCGGGATCATCGCATACCAGCCGCGGTGTTTGGCCGGCGCGTTGAGCGCGAGCAGCGAGGCAAGGCCGTCCCAGGCGCCGCCGAGCGCGAAGCCCTGGCCGAGGCGGAAGAGCGCCAGCAACGCGATCGACCAGACGCCGATCTCGTTGTAACCCGGCAGGAAGGCGATCGAGGCCGTGGAGCCGCCAAGCAGGAAGAGCGCGATCGTCAGCTTGGTGCCACGGCCGTACAGCCGATCGATCGTCATGAAGACGACGGAGCCGACGGGGCGAGCCAGGAAGGCAAGCGAGAAGATAGCGAAGGAATAGAGCGTGCCCGTCAGCCTGTCCGGAGCGAAAGGGAAAATCAGCTGTGGAAAGACCAGGACCGAGGCGAGGCCGTAGACGAAGAAATCGAAGAATTCCGACATGCGGCCTATCACCACGCCGATGGCGATGCTGCCCGGCGAAACCGGCTTGTCGTCGTGAATGCGCCGCGCGTCGCGTTCCAGCGACGACGATGACGGTCCGTAATGCGTTGTTTCAGCCATGAAACGCCTCCCTCGTTGAGGCGCTTTCGGCAGGGCGCCTCAACCTGATCTTGATCAAACCTGCAGGCTTATCAAGTCCGTAAGACGTAAATAGTTCATCATCACGGCTCAAAATGAGGCGTGGACGGAAAAAAGAGTGTGATCCGGAGCGCGATTTTTCCCGGGAACGCTGGCTTGGCCGGCTCTTGCGGATATATTGATCTGAAACATGCGCTGGGCAAGGAATCCTTCTTGATTTCATCAGGATTCCAAAGCTGTAGTGCACCATGATTTGTGCCGCATTGCGGCATCATTGCTGCACTGCGACCAAACACCTCATGTCGCTATCAGGTTCAGTGCGTTAGTCGCGGAACGAACGAAACAACAAGAGCTTAGAGACGTGCTAAAACTCATGAAGTTTTCCCGCCTTCTATCCGTCTTGCCGCTGCTTTTCCTGGCAGGATGCAACATGGTGGTCATGGCGCCCTCCGGCGACATCGCCGCGCAACAGCGCGATCTCATCGTCATCTCGACGGTACTGATGCTTTTGATCATCATACCGGTGATCTTCCTGACGCTGTTCTTCGCCTGGCGCTACCGCCGCTCCAATACGGCTGCAACTTACGCGCCGGAATGGCACCATTCGACCCGCCTCGAAATCGTGATCTGGTCAGCGCCGCTTGCGATCATCATTGCGCTCGGCGCCGTGACCTGGATTTCCACGCATAAGCTCGATCCCTACCGCCCGCTCGACCGCCTTGATGCGGAGCGTGCCATTCCGGCCGATACCAAGCCGCTGATCGTCGAGGTCGTGGCGCTCGACTGGAAGTGGCTGTTCTTCTATCCCGAACTCGGCATCGCCACCGTCAACGAACTGGCTGCTCCGGTCGACGTTCCGATCAATTTCAAGATCACCGCCTCCTCGGTGATGAACTCCTTCTATATCCCTGCCCTGGCAGGCCAGATCTATGCGATGCCCGGCATGGAGACGAAGCTGCACGCCGTCATCAACCGGCAAGGCGAATATGAGGGCTTCTCCGCCAATTATAGCGGAAGCGGCTTCTCGCACATGCGCTTCAAGTTCCACGGCCTCGATCAAGCGGGCTTTGACGCCTGGGTGGCGCAGGTCAAGCAGCAGGGCACGATGCTCAACCGCGACGCTTATCTGAAACTCGAGAAGCCGAGCGAGAAGGAACCGGTGCGTTATTATGCCGGCGCCGACGCCGACCTTTACAACGCCATCCTCAACATGTGCGCCACTCCGGGCAAGATGTGCATGAACGAGATGATGCACATCGACATGATGGGCGGCGGCGGCAAGGAAAGTGCGGAGAACCGCGAGAAGCTGCAATACGACAACCGTCATGCCGACGAAGGCATCGTGGCGCCCGCCGCCACCGTGCCGGCGACCGGGGCTCCGGCACGCAGCGAGCCTGCCGAGCGGACCGACGGCATGCAGCACGACATGCCCGGCATGGACATGCAGCATGAGGGTCATTCCATGCCCGGCACGGACAACGGCGCCACTCCGGCGCCGGCGCAGCTCAACAACAACAATTAACCTGGCGCTTTGCGTCGCAAGACATAATGAACGGGTTGTTCCATGTTTTCCAATCCTGACCTCCTGAAGTTCGTCTTCGGCCGGTTGACCCTCGATGCCATCCCCTATCACGAGCCGATCCTGGTCGTGACCTTCATCGGCGTCGTCATCGGCGGTCTCGCTGTGCTCGGCATCATCACCTATTTCAAGTTCTGGGGTCCGCTCTGGCGCGACTGGATCTGCAGCGTCGATCACAAGAAGATCGGCATCATGTATGTGATCCTCGCCGTCATCATGCTGCTGCGCGGCTTTTCCGACGCGATCATGATGCGCGTCCAGCAGGCGATCGCCTTCAACGGCTCGGAGGGCTATCTGCCGCCGCACCATTACGACCAGGTCTTCACCGCCCACGGCGTCATCATGATCTTCTTCGTGGCGATGCCCTTCGTCACCGGTCTGATGAACTTCGTGGTGCCGCTGCAGATCGGCGCGCGCGACGTCTCCTTCCCCTTCCTCAACAACTTCTCTTTCTGGATGACCACCGCCGGCGCGATCATCATCATGCTGTCGCTGTTCATTGGCGAATTCGCCCAGACCGGCTGGCTCGCCTACCCGCCGCTGTCGGGCCCAGCCTACAGTCCGGGCGTCGGCGTCGATTATTATATCTGGGGCCTGCAGGTGGCCGGTGTCGGAACGACGCTTTCGGGCATCAACCTGATCGCCACCATCGTCAAGATGCGTGCGCCGGGCATGACCTTCATGAAGATGCCGGTCTTCACCTGGACGGCGCTCTGCACCAACGTGCTGATCGTCGCCTCCTTCCCGATCCTGACGGCAACGCTGGCGCTTCTGTCGCTCGACCGCTATGCCGGGACGAACTTCTTTACCAATGACCTCGGCGGCAACCCGATGATGTACATCAATCTCATCTGGATCTGGGGTCATCCTGAAGTCTACATTCTCGTGCTGCCGGCCTTCGGCATCTTCTCGGAAGTCGTCGCCACCTTCTCCGGCAAACGCCTCTTCGGCTACGCCTCCATGGTCTACGCGACCTGCGTGATCATGATTCTCTCCTACATTGTCTGGCTGCACCACTTCTTCACGATGGGCTCGGGCGCTTCCGTCAATTCCTTCTTCGGCATCACCACGATGATCATCTCGATCCCCACCGGGGCAAAGATTTTCAACTGGCTCTTCACCATGTATCGCGGCCGCATCCGTTTTGAGGTGCCGATGCTGTGGACGGTCGGCTTCATGGTGACCTTCGTCATCGGCGGCATGACCGGCGTCATGCTTGCCGTGCCGCCGGCCGACTTCGTGCTGCACAATTCGCTGTTTCTCATCGCCCACTTCCACAACGTCATCATCGGCGGCGTTCTCTTCGGCATGTTCGCCGGCGTGAACTACTGGTTCCCGAAGGCCTTCGGCTTCAAGCTCGATCCCTTCTGGGGCAAGATGAGCTTCTGGTTCTGGCAGATCGGCTTCTGGTTTGCCTTCATGCCGCTCTACGTGCTCGGCCTGATGGGCGTCACCCGCCGCGTGAGCCAGTTCGAGGATCCGTCGCTGCAGATCTGGTTCATCATCGCCGCTTTCGGCGTCGGCCTGATCGCGCTCGGTATCGCCGCCTTCCTCATCCAGATCGTCGTCAGCTTCATGAAACGCGAGGAATTGCGCGACGATAGTGGCGATCCCTGGGATGGCCGCACGCTGGAATGGTCGACCTCTTCGCCGCCGCCGGATTACAACTTCGCCTTCACGCCCGTCGTCCACGACCATGACAGCTGGTACGACATGAAGAACCGTGGTTATGCGCGTCCGCTGGAAGGCTTCCGGCCGATCCACATGCCGAAGAACACCGGCACCGGCGCAATCCTGTCGGCCATCAGCGTCGCCCTCGCCTTCGGCCTGATCTGGTATATGTGGTGGCTGGTGGCCGTCTCCTTCGTCGCCATGCTCGTCGTCGCGATCGGTCATACCTTCAACTACAGACGCGACTTTCACATCCCCGCCGAAGAGGTGACCGAAACGGAAGGCAAGCGCACGGCGTTGCTTGCCGAGCAGGTGTAATGACCATGAGCGATCAGACTATCGACACGGCCGAAAAGCCTGAATTCTACCTGACGGAAGATCATCATCCGGAAAACAGCACCAACCTCGGCTTCTGGCTCTACCTGATGAGCGACTGCCTGATCTTCGCGGTGCTGTTTGCGACGCACGGCGTGCTCGGCCGCAATTATGCCGCCGGCCCCTCGCCCGCCGATCTGTTCGATCTGCCGATCGTTGCCCTCAACACCTCGATGCTGCTGTTCTCCTCGATCACCTACGGCTTCGCGATGCTGCAGATGGAGCGGAACGCAAAGGCGG
Source organism: Rhizobium laguerreae (assembly GCF_019778565.1). Lineage (NCBI taxonomy): Bacteria > Pseudomonadati > Pseudomonadota > Alphaproteobacteria > Hyphomicrobiales > Rhizobiaceae > Rhizobium > Rhizobium laguerreae. The sequence goes on from NZ_JAAXQT010000010.1 coordinate 188,039, forward strand.
AAACGCTGTTCTGGCTTGGTGTGACCGGCTTGTTCGGTGCAGCCTTCATCGGGCTCGAACTCTACGAGTTCATCCACCTGATCCACGAAGGCGCCGGGCCGACGCGCAGCGCCTTCCTCTCCTCCTTCTTTACGCTCGTCGGCACCCACGGACTGCACGTCACCTTCGGCATCATCTGGCTGATCACGCTGATGGTGCAGGTGTCGATGCACGGGCTGATCGAGGCCAACCGCCGCCGCCTTATGTGCCTTTCGATGTTCTGGCACTTCCTCGACGTCGTCTGGATCGGCGTCTTTTCCTTCGTCTATCTGCTGGGAGTTCTCGGATGAGTTCGCAAGCACCTGCCCATGAGGATGCCCACGAGGCTCATCACGGCCACAGCCACGGCCATCAGGCCGGCCATGGCACGTTCCGCAGCTACATGACGGGCTTCGTGCTTTCCGTCGTCCTGACCGCCATTCCCTTCTGGCTTGTCATGGCCGGCGTATTCGACAGCCCGGCGTTGACGGCGGTGCTGGTGATGGGCCTCGGGGCGATCCAGATCGTCGTCCATATGGTGTTCTTCCTGCACATGAATACCAGGAGCGAGGGCGGCTGGACGATCATGGCGCTGATCTTCACCCTCATCATTGTCGCCATCGCGCTCTCCGGTTCCCTCTGGGTCATGCATCATCTCAACACCAACATGATGCCGATGAGCCCCGAGATGATGAAGAACATGCCGTGACGGTCACGAAGGGGCGGCGCCAGCGCCGCCCGCAGCGGTTCAGACCACCAGCGTTCAACCCCGAGCAATTCAGGAATGGGCAGGGCATGAGTGAGGCTCCCTCGGGAACATCGGAGAGACGGCGCTATCAGGTAAAACGCGCGATCTTCGCCCTCTGCCTGGTGCTGCTTGCCGCAGCACTTTCCGCACTCGGCACCTGGCAGGTCGAGCGCCTGGCCTGGAAACGCGACCTCATCGCCCGCGTCGATCAGCGTGTGCATGCGCCACCCGTGCCGGCCCCGACACGCGCCGAGTGGAACAAGGTCAATGCCATCGATGACGAATATCGGCGGGTAACCGCAGTGGGGATGCTGGCAAACGACAAGGAAACGCTGGTCTATGCCTCGACCGCACTCGGTCCGGGCTATTGGGTGATGGTGCCGCTGACGCTTGCCGACGGCACATCGATCCTCGTCAATCGCGGCTTCGTGCCGACCGACAGGCGCGATCCGGCCTCGCGCCGCGAGGAGCAACTATCCGGGCCGGTCGCGATCACCGGGCTGATGCGGATGACGGAGCCGAAGGGATCACTGCTGCAATCCAATGACGTCGCGGCCGACCGCTGGTATTCGCGCGATGTCGTAGCAATCACGCAAAAGCGCGGCGTCAGTGCGGCCGCGCCCTATTTCATTGATGCCGATGCCACCGCCAATCCCGGAGGCCTGCCTGTCGGCGGCCTGACCGTCATCGCTTTCCCCAACAACCATCTCCTCTACGCAATCACCTGGTACGGGCTGGCGGCGATGGTGCTGGCATTGCTGGTGTTCGTTCTCCGCGGCGAGAGGGCCGCTGCATAATGCAGCAGTGATGCCCTTATGAAGCGACCCGGCTGATCGCCTCGGCGAGTTGCGCCTGCGAGAACGGCTTGCCGAGACGGGGCAGATTGGCGATGCCGGCGCCTTCGGGGATCTCGGCGTAACCGGTTGCGAGGATGATCGGCATCTCAGGCCATTCGCTGCGGATCGCTTCCGCGAGCTGCGCGCCCGTCATGCGCGGCATGGCATGGTCGCAGATTACCAGGTCGACCTGCTGGTTGCGCAGGATGTCGAGCGCCTCTGGACCCGCCATCGCCTCGAACACGGTATGGCCGAGATCCTCCAGCATCAGTGTGGTATTCATCAGGACCAGACCATCGTCGTCGACGGCGACGATGCGCAGCCGGCGCGCCGCATTGTCCTCCTGCTGCGGCCGGTCGGGGGTCGCGCCGGTTACCTGTTCCATCATCGCGACCGGGAACCACAATTCGGCCGTCGTGCCTTCGCCGAGGCTGCTCTTCATCATCAGGCGGCCGCCGGACTGGGACGCAAGGCCCTGCACCATGGAAAGGCCGAGACCGGTGCCCTTGCCGACACCCTTGGTCGTGAAGAACGGCGTGACTGCCTGCTCCAGCGTCTTGGCATCCATGCCCTCGCCTTCGTCGATCACCGCGATGCGGACATAGCGCCCGGGCGACAGCGGACCCTTGCCTGATGGCAGCGACTCTTCGGATGCGCGAAGCATGATCCGGCCGCCGGACGGCATGGCGTCGCGGGCGTTGACGACGAGGTTCAGGATCGCCATCTCGAGCTGGTTCGGATCGGTCAGGATCGTCGGCAGCCTGATGGGGAAAGAGGTCTCGATCACGGTGAGCGGGCCGAGCGAACGGCTCAGCATATCCATCATGCCGCGGACAAGGCCGGAGACGTCGATCGGCTCCATATGCAGTTCCTGCCGGCGGGAAAAGGCCAGCATGCGCTGCGTCAAGGCGGCGCCACGCTGGGCGCCCTGCATGGCATTGTCGACCAGCGATGTCAGCGAGAGATCCTGCGGCATGCGTTTCTTCAGAATTTCGAGACTGCCGAGCACAGCCATCAGCAGATTGTTGAAATCATGGGCGATACCGCCGGTCAATTGACCGATTGCCTCCATCTTCTGCGACTGGAAGAGCTCTTCGCGCGCCTGCTCCAGTGCCCGCTGTGTCTCCATCTTCTCGGTAATATCGCGGGTGATCTTCGCGAAACCGAGCACATCGCCTTCCTCATCGCGGATGACGTCGATGACGACGCTGGCCCAAAAACGGCTGCCGTCCTTGCGGACCCGCCAGCCTTCCCTCTCGAACCGGCCCTCGGCGCGCGCGATGTCGAGCGCAGTCTGCGGCACGCCGGCTTCGCGGTCCTCGGGGGTATAGAAGGTCGAGAAATGCCGGCCGATGATTTCCTGCGGCCGATAGCCCTTGATACGCTCTGCGCCGAAATTCCAGCTGCTGACATTGCCGTCGGGATCGAGCATGTAGATCGCATAGTCCGAGACGCCCTGGACCAGCCGGCGGAACTGTTCCTCGCTCTGGCGGATCGCCTTTTCGGCCGCCCTGCGTTCGGTCAGGTCGCGGGTGATCTTGGCATAACCGATGAGCTCGCCGGACGGACGGCGGATCGGATCGATGACGACATGCGCCCAGAAGCGGCTGCCATCCTTGCGCCGGCGCCAGCCTTCCCCCTCGAAGCGGCCTTCCTCCGCTGCCGTGGCAAGCGCGCGCTCCGGTACCCCCTCAGCGCGGTCCTCTTCCAGATAGAAACGGGAAAAATGCTCACCGAGAATTTCGGAAGGCTTGTAACCTTTGAAGCGCTGTGCGCCGGTATTCCAGCTGGTAACGATGCCTTCGGGGCTCAGCATATAGATAGCGTAGTCGGTGATGGCATCGACCAGAAGGCGAAAGCGTCCCCCTTCGTCAAGAGACGTAACATGTCGATCCAGCACTTCCATCGGCCCCTCTGAGTCACCAGCGCTTTATAACGCAGCGACAGCCAGATGGTTCCGGAGAGGCCCCAAAATTCAGACGGCCTTGACCTGCGGATAGAACCGCTCACTGATCCGCTCGGCAGCGGCATAGGCCTGTGAGACGATCTCCGGCACGAGATCGATATCGGGCAGGCTGCCGAGGCCGAGCGGGCCGACGGCAAAGAGCCCGGCGACCGTCGAACCGTCGTCGAGGAAGGGCTCGCCGCGCGCATTGACCGCCAGGCCGAGCGAGAGCTCGTCCGGCATGGCGAGGCCGGCGGAAAGCAGGCTCTGCATCAATGGCGCTGAAAGATCCGGCGCCTGGCAGCGGCAATCGATGATGCGCTCGGCATGGATGACCTCCTCAACTGTGGAACCGGCCGGCGTGAAGAACAGGCCACTCAGGCCCCGGCGGCCGGCCCGGCCGCGACGCAGCACCGTGCGGCCTTCGGCAAGCTCGCGTTTCAGGCGTAGGTGCATGGCCTCCGGCAAACGGTTGCGGTGACTGTCGTAGATCGCCCTGAGGTGGCGGTTGAACTGATGTTTGTCGCGGGCCGGCAGCGAGCGCCAAAGCGAGCGGGCATGTTTTCTGAGGCCGTTCATTACCGATTGCCAGCTTCGCCCCGCTTCCTCCGCCTCGCGGCAGGCTTCACGGATAAAGCGCACGATCTCCGGCAGGCTCTGCGGCAGCGTTTCGGCCGGAAACACCGGATCGGCGGAATTCGGCGTATGACTCTGGGGCAGGAAGCCGCGCCTTGAAATGATCGTCACCTGGCCGGCATAGCCGGAATCGCGCAGCTGTAGCAGCTGGTCGACGACGCGGATGCCGCTGCCGAGCAGCACCGCATGCGGCCGCGCGACGAGCCGCTGGGCCCTGATCGGCGAAGCGTCCTCGCCGCCGGCATCCGGCGCAGTCAGGCCGTAGCCGGTGGCGAGGATCACGGTATCGAACAGCGGATTGGCGGGATTGGCGCTTTCGAGCAGGAAGCGGTTGCCGTGGCTCCTGCGGATCGCCACGACCGGATCGTTGCAGACCTGGACCGTGATGTCCCTGCGCGCGGCGAGTGCTTCCGAAAAGCGCTGGTAGACATAATCGCTGAAGATCTCCTTCGGCACGAAGATCTGCCGAAATCCGGGAATGGCGGCCGGCACGGCGGCGCGGAAGGCGGCGTTGCTGCAGAGCCAGTCGTTGAAATCGTCGTTGTCGCCGACCGAGACCGAGAGATCGCGCACACGGGTGTTGAGGATCGTCGAGGAGCGAGCCGAGGCCAGCGCCTGCCCGCCGCTGACCGACGAATTTGGATCAAACAGCTGCAGGTGGAAAGGCGCGCGCACCGTCTTCATCAGCGCGATGGCCGTCATCATGCCGGATAAGCCGCGCCCGACGATCGCAATACGCGGCACAGCTGATATCTGCGCTGCCGCACTGGCTCTCGCGGAAAAAAGTCCCTGAACCGTCATCGCAACTCCTTTGCGGCTTCATCCGCACCGTGTGTCGATCGAGGTTTCAACGCATAAAAAAGCGGTTCACGCGTTGATGAGGTTCATGCGGCCATTCACTACACTTGCCGCGGCATCCGGGTCCAGACCAGCGGCCCCGCAAGAGAACTAGGAGTGCAATTACGCTCGTCCATAGTCTATCAAACTGGTAGTGTATGAAAGCGGTAAATGGCGCAGGTGGCAAGGGGTTTGTTGCCACATCTTTTCAAGTTATTGAAATATAATACAATTTAGAAGTGTTCGGTGGAAGTGTGGCCGGGTTTTGCATCCCGAACTGCGAATTGATCTCTAAAATGTCAGGTCGGCAGCGCCCTCAATTGCCCTCGCCCGGATATTGTTGTGCCTTCAGCAGGCCGGCCAGATGCACCGTGTTGCGCGCGAGCATGTCGACGGCTTTCGTCACGACCTTCGGCACCTTGTCGAGATCGACGAAATTGGTGGAACCCATTGCCTCGCCGACCCAGTAGGCGACCGCATTGGCCGGAATGGTGAAGCCGACGTCGTTCAGTGCCTGGAAGAGCTCGGCCGACACATGATGGGCGCCGTCCTCATTGCCGACGACGGCAATGGCCGCAACCCTGCCATAGGAACCATGCGGCCCTCTTCGTCCGTCTCCTCGAGGAAGGCGTCCATGCGCTCCAGCGCTCGCTTGCAGACGCTGGATGGCTGACCGAGCCAGATCGGCGTCGCCATCAGAAGGATATCGGCGTCCAGCACCTTGGCGCGAATATCGGGCCAGTCATCGCCGGCGCCTTCGTCGGAGGTGACGCCGGGCTTGACGTTGAAATCGGCCAGCCGGAGCACCTCGGTCACGACGCCGTGTGCGGACATGGCCTCGGCGATCAGTCCGATCATCCGGTCAGTCGATGACGCGTCCTCGGCGTCACTGGTTTTCAGAGTGGCGTTGAGGGCAAGGGCTTTCAGCGGCATGGGTCTCTCCGGAACCGGTCGGCGGTGGTATTCGCCTGCTGCAACCTGTTCGCGCCCAGATTGTTCCCAACCGGACACGAGGTGACCTCACGTAAAAATAACCAACTGGTGAATTCTTTACTTGAACCCCCAATTGGAATCGGCAAAAGTGAAGGTGCTATCAATCCCTTCATGGATTTGCCGTCTTTTCGGGCCAGCGTCCGACCACACATCTATTGGAAAAAATACCGTGAGCAGCGATGCGTTAATACGCGCGACGAAGCCTTCGGCTTCGATGGCGCTTGCAACTGCGGCAGGCTGGGGCCGAGGCCTCTTCACCTTGGTGCGCATCACCATGATGGCCTTCCGCCACCCCTGGCAATCCGGCTTTGCGATCGGCGCCACGCTTGTGGCCTCCACCTTCCAGCTGATGATCCCGCGCCTTCTCGGCCAGGCCGTCGACCACACGCAGATGGCGATGAGCGGCGGGGCGGCCGGCCAGGCGGCACAGGACGCGCTTTTGACCACGGCGCTGCTGCTGCTCGGCGCCAGCGTGCTGCGCGGCCTCTTTACCATGGTGCAGAACTATTACAGTGAAGCCGTCGGCCATCACATCGGCTATGAATTGCGGCTGGCCTGCTACGAAAAGATCCAGCGGCTCTCCTTCAGCTTTCATGACACCGTGCATTCCGGTGACCTGATTACCGTCGGCCTGCTCGATCTCGAAGGCGTGCGCATGTATTTTTCCACCGCGCTCGTCCGGATGATCCTGCTGTCGATCTTGATCGGCATCGGCGCCTATATGCTGCTGTCTACGGATATCGTGCTCGGTCTCCTGGCACTCTCCTTCGTGCCCTTCGTCGGCTGGCGCTCCTCGGTGACGCAGCTCAGGCTGCGCGCCACCTGGCTCGACCTGCAGGAGCGGCTTTCGGTGCTGACCCGCATCATGGAGGAAAATCTCGGCGGCATCCGCGTCGTGCGCGCCTTTGCCGCCCACGAACACGAGATTTCGAAATTCGAGGCGGCATCGAAGAGCGCACTCGCGCTCGCGCATCAGCGCGTCGGCATCCGCGTTACCAACACCAGCGCCATGACTTTCTCCTTCTTCGCGGCGATGGGCCTGGTGCTCTGGGTCGGCGGCAGCAAGGTGATGGCGGGCGAGATTACCGTCGGCACGCTGGCCTCGTTCCTGACCTTCATGACCATCCTACAGATGCCGGTGCGCCAGCTCGGCCTGATGGTCAACGCCTTTGCCCGGGCCTCGACCTGCGGCTCGCGCCTCTTTGCCCTGCTCGACCTCGACATCGCGATCAAGGATGCGCCGGATGCCAAGGAATTGGCGGTGACGGACGGGGTGCTGCGCTTTGAAAATGTCCGCTTCGCCTATCCGGGTTCGGAAAAGCGCACCGTACTCGAGGATGTCTCCTTCGAAGCCAGGCGCGGCCAGACGATCGGCATCGTCGGGCCTCCCGGCAGCGGCAAGTCGACGATCGCCCACCTCATTCCGCGCTTTTACGACGTCAGCGGCGGCAAGATCACCATCGACGGCCAGGATATTCGCAAGGCGACGCTGCAATCGCTGCGCCGGGCGGTTGCCGTCGTGCAGCAGGATTCCTTCCTGTTCACGACGACGATCGAGAACAATATCGCCTATGGCGACCCCTGGGCAAAGGAAAGCCGGATCGAACGCGCCAGCGAAAGCGCCCAGCTGCACAATTACGTGCTCGGCCTGCCCACCGGTTACGGCACCGTCGTCGGCGAACGCGGCGTGTCGCTGTCCGGTGGCCAGCGGCAGCGTCTCTCGATCGCCCGCGCGCTGATGCTGAAACCGGCGGTGATGGTGTTCGACGATTCGACGGCGGCAATCGACGCCGCCACCGAGCAGCGCATCCGCGGCGCCATGCGTCGCTACGCCGCCGACCGCGTGACCATCATTGTCGCACACCGCCTGAGTTCGCTGATGCATGCCGACCAGATCCTGTTCGTCGAAGACGGTCGGATCGTCGAGCGCGGAACGCATGAGGCGCTGCTTTCGCTCGGCGGGCGCTACAAGGCGCTATACGACCTGCAGGTGCGGCCGGGCGACGAGGTCTTGAGCGCCTAGCAACGGAATCCCCTTCTTCTGCTCACCGGGGAGAAGGGCGAACAAGCAATAAGTATGCAGGCCACCTTACGTGATGGCCGCGGGAGGAATGGCATGGCCGAGGAACTGGAAACCGAGCGTCCCGACGTTCGCGAGGATGGACGCCGCCCGCCGCGGGCGGTGGTCGGCTCGCATCGCGTCGAGGAGGAGATGTTCGGCAAGGCTTTTGACGGCAATATTGTCAAGCGCATCTGGGTTTTCGTTCACCCTTATCGCCGCCAGGTTCTGTGGTCGGTCGTCGCCGTTCTGACCTTCACGATGATGCAGCTCACCATCCCGCTGATCATTCGCTATGCCATCGACCACGGCATGTCGCCGGGCGGCAACCATTCGGCCCTGATCTGGTCGATCGTCGCATTCACCATCGCCATATCGATCAACTATGCGGCAAGCTATGCGCAGGAGATGCTGGTCGGCGGCGTCGCGGAAGACGTGCTCTTTGATATCCGCAAGGCGATGTTTTCGCATCTCCAGCGCGTCTCGCTCTCCTTCATGGACAAGACCGAAGTGGGACGGCTGATGTCGCGCCTGCAGGGCGACGTCAACTCGATGCAGGAATTCCTCGAAACCTCGGTGCTGTCGGTCGGCGACATCGTGCTGCTCTTCGGCATCGTCTTCGTCATGCTCTATCTCGATTTCAAATTGGGGCTGCTGACGCTCTCGGTGCTGCCGGTGCTGTTCATCGTCCGGCTGTTCTGGCTGCCGCTGGCGCGCAAATCCTTCATGGCCGCGCACGAGACCAATTCGATTGCGGCCGGCGCCCTCGCCGAAGCGATCCACGGCGTGCGTGCCGTCCAGAGCATGGACAGGCAGGGCGTCAACTTCACGCTTTACGACGACAAGGCGCATGCCAACTTACAGACGCATCTGACGGCGGCGCGCTATGCGCAGGTGATGGTGCCGATCGTCGACAGCCTGACCGGCGTGGCGATGGCGCTCGTCATCGTCGTCGGCGGCGCCCGCGTTCTTAATCAGGCGCTCGATGTCGGCGTGCTCGTCGCCTTCCTGTTCTACATCCAGCGCTTCTTCGACCCGATCCGTTCGCTGACGCTGCAATATTCGGTGATGCAGCGGGCCATGGCGTCGGGCCAGCGGCTGACCGAAGTGCTCGACGTGCCTGTCGAAATCAAGGACGCGCCTGGTGCCAAGGCCTTGTCGCGCGACATGGACGGATCGGTGGAATTCAAGGATGTCGTCTTCGGCTACAATCCGAAACATCCGGTGCTGAAGCACGTCAGCTTCAAGGTCAATCCCGGCGAGACGGTGGCGCTGGTCGGGCCGACGGGATCCGGCAAATCGAGCTGCATGTCGCTGATCCATCGCTTCTACGACGTGCAGCAGGGCCAGGTGTTGGTCGGCGGCGACGATGTGCGCGACCTGACGCAGGATTCGCTCGGAGCGCAGATCGCCATGGTGCTGCAGGAACCCTTCCTCTTTACCGGCACCGTCTTCGAAAACATCCGCTACCACAAGCTGGAGGCGACGCGCGAACAGGTGATCGAGGCGGCAAAGGCCGTCGGCGCGCATGACTTCGTGATGCGCCTGCCCGATGGTTACGACAGCGTTCTCGGCGAGCGCGGCGGCAACCTTTCGCTTGGCCAGAGGCAGCTTTTGAGCTTTGCCCGCGCATTGGTGGCGGATGCGAAGATCCTCGTGCTCGACGAGGCGACGGCCAATATTGACAGCTATACCGAGATGCTGATCCAGAAGGCGCTGGTGAAGCTACTCGAAAACCGCACCGGCCTTGTCATCGCCCATCGCCTCGCGACGATCCGTGAGGCGGACCGCATCATCGTGCTGCAGAACGGCGAAATCATCGAAAGCGGCGACCACCGCCAGCTGATGAAGAACGGCAAGCTCTATTCCAAGCTCTACAATCTGAACTACTCCTCCTTCGACGACATTCCCGAAGATGTGCTGGAAGAGACGACGGCAGCGGAGTCGGCGACGTGATCTCAAGCGACATGCATTAATACCTGTCGCAAAGTTTGAACGAACAAACGCCTTGCTGCCGCATTTATTTCCTATCGGGGACCCGTGCCACTGAGGAGAAAGTTATGAAGAGAGCTATTAGCAGCCTGGTGATCGCAACGGCCCTTGTTGGATTAGCCATTCAGCCCGCTGCCGCGCGTGACCGCCATCACCACGACGATACTGGCCGGGCTATCGCTGGCGGCGTTGCCGCCGGCGTCGTCGGCGGTCTGATCGGTGGCGCGATCGCCAATAGCGGCCCTCGCTACGTCGATGGGCCGCGTTACGTCGAACCCGCGCCGAGATGCTGGTATGAGGACCGCGATGTCCGTAACCGCTATGACGGCGGCTATCATATCGAAACCGTGCGGGTCTGCGAGTAGCGGGCAGACCTGGCCTTCTTATGGCGGCGTCGATCTGATCATTCGTCGTCGCCGCTGATTTCGCCATCACCGAGGCTGCATTCGCAAGCCTCGGTTTTTCTTTGCTCGGCCAATGCAGTAGCCTGCGGTCACTCCCACAGCAGAAATTTCCGGCTGCCTCGGCCGCCTGTCATGCGGCTGTTAGAGATGACCAATAGCTGAAAGCCGATGAATGATGGTCCAGTGAACGGCGACAAGACGCCAAAGAAAGAACGCATGCGCTTCGTCAGCGCCGAGCAGGTGGCGCAATTGGCGGGCGTTTCGCGCTCAGCCGTATCGCGTACCTTCACGCCGGGCACCAGCGTGGCGCCTGCAACGCGCGAAAAGGTGCTGCGGGTGGCTCAAGAACTGGGCTACCATGTCAACGACCTGGCGCGCGGCGTGCTTGCCAATCAGAGCCGCCTGGTCGGCATCGTCGCGACTCGGCCGGAAGTAGGTTTTCGCGCGCATCTGGCCGCAGCGCTTGCCAAATGCCTGATCAAACGCGGCAGCATCCCTATCCTCATCAACACCGGCCAGACGGAAGACGAGCTGCTCGCCGCCCAGAAGATGCTGATTGGGCACCGTGCCGAGGCGATCATCATCCTGTCCGGCTCGCCGCCGGCGAGTTTCTTCGAACTCGCGCAGCGAAATGGCCAGCCGCTCGTGGTGATCGGCCGTTCGGAACCCGATGCCGACCATGTGCGCGCCGGCAACTCCGAGGCCTCCCGCAAGGCGGCGACGGCCTTTTACGAAAGCGGCAGACGGCGGCTGGCGGTCATCGGCTCCAACACCGGAACGCCTTCCATCATTGAGCGCGAAAGCGCCTTCCTGTCGACAGCCGAATCGCTCGGCACATCCGTCATAGTCGGACGCGGCGGCGATTCCGACTATGACGGCGGCGTCACTGCCGCACGCGCGCTCTTTTCGCAGACAATAAAGCCGGACGCCGTTTTCTGCGCCAACGACCAGATCGCCTTCGGACTGATGGATGTCGTGCGCCTGGAAGCGCGGCTGCGCATCCCGGAGGATGTCGCCGTTATCGGCTTCGACGACGTGCCGGAATCCTCCTGGCTGAGCTATCGGCTGACCACCTTCCGCCAGGATCCGTTGACCATGGCGCAGCGCGCCGTCGAGCTGATGGAGCGGCGGCTTGAAAACCCGCGCTTGCCTCCGGGCTACGAACGCGTCATTCCGGAGCTTGTCATCCGCCAGAGCTTCAGACCCTGACCCTCCCCACCGCTTTTCGCAGGCTCCATCCTGTGGCAAGAAGAGTTGACGCGCGAACTGGGAGGAAGATCGACGCAGATGAAGGGAATCCGCCAGCTCGCCGAACATCTCGACATTTCGATCGGAACGGTGTCCCGTGCTTTGAACGGCAAGCCCGACGTCAACGACGAAACGCGCCGGCGAGTGCTCGCCGCCGCCGAAGAGCTCGGTTACGTCGCCAATCAATCGGGCCGCAGCCTTCGCCAGGGCATGACCAACGTCATCGGGCTGATGCTCGAAGTGAGCCGCGAGACGGTCGAAAACAGCGACGACTTCTTTCTTGGCGTCACCGACGGGCTGCAGAGCGTCTTTTCCCGCCACAAGCTCGATCTCGTCATGCTGCCCTGCCCCGATGACGAGGACCCGCATGAATATCTGAAGCGCATGGTGGCGCGCCGGCTTGTCGACGCGCTGATCATCTCGGCGACACGACGCACCGATAGGCGCATCGAGCTTCTGGAAAAAGCCCGCATCCCCTTCGTGGCGCTCGGCCGCAGCGCGTCGGGCGGCAGCTACACCTGGATAGATCTTGATTTCGAAGGCGTGGCGGCGCGTGGCGTCGACCGACTGGTTGCCAAAGGCCACCGACGGATCGCGGTGGCCGCCCCCTCCTCCGACATCAATCTCGGCTACATCTTCCTCGACGCCTACCGCCAGGCGCTGCAACGGCACGGTATTGCCTTCGACCCGGCCCTCGTCATCCGGGTCAAGTCGAGCGAACAGGGCGGTTATCAGGCCGGCCACGAATTGCTGATGATCGAAGAGCGGCCGACCGCAATCATTCTGATCCACGAACTGATGGCGATCGGGCTTTACCGCCGGCTTGCCGAGGCCGGCATCGTGCCGGGCCGCGACCTCGCCGTTGTCGGTTTTCGCGAGGAGCCGCGCACGCATTTCCTGCAGCCGACGCTGACCTCCTTCCGCATGTCGCTGCGCGATCTCGGCGCGCAGCTCGGAGAAACCCTGCTTGCCACCATGCCGGCCTATGCCGATCATTATCCGCAGGGCGCCCGCAACAGGATCTGGCCGCTGGAACTCGTTCCCGGCGAAAGCGACGCCTTCACGCTGACGGCCTGAAGCCCGCCGCGTAGATAGTTTCAGGGGTCTGCATCAGACCCGGCTCGGAGCCGCCGAATGCTCCCTGTGCGACAGCTGACGCGTGACGACGAAGACCAACATTGCTCCGGCCGCCAAGCAGGCGGCCAAGAAGAACATCGGCGCGATCGTGCTGCCGCTCGCTTCCTTGATCCAAGGCACGACGTTCTGGGCGACGAAACCACCGAGATTTCCGACTGAATTGATGGCGGCAAGGCCCGCCGCAGCCCCCGCGCCCTTGAGGAAACGGGAGGGCAGGCTCCAGAACACCGGTTGGGGCGCGAAGATCCCGGCAGCGGCGACGCAGAGGAAGGCGAACTGCAAGGTGTGGTTCGGGATCAGCGCCGAGAGCAGCAGGCAGGCGGCGCCGATGAAAGCGGGAATGACGATATAGGGCGTCTTCGATTGCGCCTTGTCGGCCATGACGGGAACGGCATAGAGCGCGATCGCGACCAACACCCAGGGAATGATGTTGAGGAAACCGTTCACGGTGTTGCTGACGCCGAAGGCCTTTACGATGGTCGGCAGCCAATAGCTGAGGCCATAGGCCGAAAGCGGAAAGGCGATATAGCAAAGCGCCATCAGCAGGACGCGTGGGTCGATGAGCGCCTTGAAGCCGTTTCCGGCATGCTCGCCCATGCCGGCATTTTCGGAAGTGAGCCTCCGTTCCAGCCACTGCTTCTCCTCGCCGCTCAGGAAGCTTGCATTTTCAGGCCGGCCGGGGAGATAGAAGAAGGTGACGATGCCGGCGATCACAGCCGGAACGCCCGTCGCCAGGAAGACCCACTCCCAGCCGGCAAAGCCGTAGAGACCGTCGAGATCGAGCAGCACGCCGCCGAGTGGCGCACCGACGGCATTAGCGATGGCGCTGAAGATCATGAACAGCCCGACCATCCTGCCGCGATAGGTCGACGGAAACCATAGCGTCAGCAGATAGAGGACGCCGGGAAAGAAGCCGGCTTCGCAGACACCGAGCAGAAAGCGCAGGATATAGAACATCGTCGCGTTCTGCGTGAAGGCGAGCGCGATGGTGACGATACCCCAGGAGACCAGGATGCGCGCGAACCAGACACGGGCGCCGAGCCTGTCGAGGAAGAGATTGCTCGGCACCTCGAAGAGAAAATAGCCGATGAAGAAGAGCGATGCGCCGAGACCATAGGCATATTCGCTCATTCCAAGGGCATCGACCATCTGCAGCTTGGCGAAACTGACGTTCTGCCGATCGATATAGGCGATGAGATAAAGAATGCCGAGAAACGGCATCAGCTTCCAGGTGATTTTCGAGATCAGCCGCTTCTCGTCGACCATAAGTATTCTCCGGTATGACCATGCTTGGGGATCGGGTAGATAGCGCGGCCAGCCGATATTCAATCGGGCGCGGCATTTTCTCGCAGCCGCAACCCTGATGATGTGACCGTACCCGAAGCCGGGTACGGTCTTTAATCATTCAGCGGCGGCGACGGCGGCGCGGCGGCCGATCGTTGCCTGGGTCAGCACGAAGGCCAAGAAGGCGCAAAGTGCGATGCCAGCGGCCATCGGAACGGCCGTGCCGTCGAAGAAGACGCTCGATATGACCATGGCGACGGCGGCGATCACGAAATGCAGCGTGCCCATCAGCGACGAGGCGGTGCCGGCAATCTCGCCGTGATCCTCGAGCGCGAGCACCGCGCTCGTCGGGATGACGAGGCCGAGGAAGCCGTAGCCGATGAACAGGAAAGTCGCCAGGACAGGCAGCTGGTCGAAGCCGGCGGCCATCACCACCGCCATGACGACCATGGCAAGGGCAAAAGCGCTGACCGCAATCCGCATGACGCGCACGAGGCCGAAACGCGCGCCAAGCCAACCCGTCGCCTGCGATACCGCGAAGAAGGACACGGCATTGATCGAGAAGGCGAAACTGTATTGCGTCGGCGTCAGCCCGTAATGCTGGATCAGCACGAAGGGCGAGTTGGCGAGATAGACGAGGAAGCTGGAAATGCCGAGGCCGCCGATGAACGTCAGCGTCAGGAAGTTGCGGTCGGCAAGCAGCAGGCGATAGGCCGCCATGGCGCTCTTCAGACCGCTGCCGCTGCGTTCGGTCGCCGAACGGGTTTCGTCAAGCTGGGTGGCGAGCAGGACGAGGCCGATGAAGGCGGCGATGGTCACGGCCCAGAAGACACCGCGCCAGCCGTAGAATTCGATGACGGCGCTGCCCGTCAGCGGCGCCAGGATCGGCGAGATCGAAAAGACCAGCATCAAGAGCGACATCAGGCGGGCGGCCTGCACGCCGGTATGCATGTCGCGGACGATGGCGCGCGGAATGACCATGCCGGCGGCACCGCCGATACCCTGAACGAAACGGAAGGCAATCAGCGTTTCGATATCGGTCGCCAGGGCGCAGCCGATCGAGGCGACGGAAAAAAGGCCGATGCCCAGATAGAGCGGCAGCTTGCGGCCCCACATATCCGACAGCGGACCATAGACCAACTGGGCGAGCGCAAATGAGATGAAGAAGGCGAGAAGGGTGAGCTGGGTGACGTTGTTATCGGCATGCAGATCCTGACCAATGGACGGCAGCGCAGGCAGATACATGTCGATGGCAAAGGGCCCGATGGCCGACAGAAGGCCGAGAATGAGGGCAATGCGAAAGAAGGGAGCCGTCATAATGGTGATCTTTCATAAAAGCGCGGCGGAAATACCGGATCGTCGCTCCGCGGCATGCTCTTGGAGCCGTTGCGTCCTCTCGGACGCACAAAGGACGCTCCAACAGTTTAATTCGACGCATCGGTGCTTTCCGAAAATCGGTTCCGATTTTCGCGCCGATGCGCGGGTTCAATGATGATCGTTCGCGCGAAGACGAAGTTGGGAGCTCATATCTCAGCGGCGGAACCAGGAGTGTCAACAAATTTGGACACAGCTGTAAAACTAGACGCCATTGTCTAAAACGTCAAGACGTCTTATCTTCGACCTCATGAAAGATCGCATGTCATCGGGAGCCCGGATAACCGGGCATACGCAGCGCGGACAATGCGCAAAGCGCATGTCGATCCTCGATGCCGCGGCCGACGTATTCTGCCGCCAGGGCTTTGCCGGCGCCAGCATCGACGAGATCGCCGCCGTGGCCTGCGTATCCCGCCAGACGATCTACAATCACTATCGCGAGAAGGAAACGCTGTTCGTCGCTGTCATCGAAGACGTCATGAACCGCGCCAACGCCATGCTCTTCTCCGTGCTGTCGACCTTCCCCGATCGTGCCGACAATCTGGAGGACGAGCTGACGGCGTTTGCCGTGCGCCTCAACAAGAATTGCATCTGCAACCACGACGGAAAATTCCTGCGCAAGCTGGTGCAGACCGAAGGCGAGCGATACCCACACCTCTTCGAAAGCTGGCGCCAGCAGGGGCCGGGCAAGCTGACCACCGCATTGTCCGCACTTTTCGGACGGCTTGCCCATAAGGGCGCGCTCACCATCGACGACTTCGACGTCGCCGCCAGGCAGTTCGTGGCACTCGGCAATGCCGATCTGCAGATGATGATCCTTCTCGGAGGCACACCCACCGATGAAGAGCTGGAAAAGTCGGCGCGCAACGCCGTCCATACCTTTCTCAAGGCCTATGGCAGGCCGGAAGCGGAAGAGGCCGACCATCCGCCGCAGCTCGCAGCCATATCCGGCTGATGAGGCCTTTACGTCAGGCCCGTCCGATCAGGCGAAGACCGTCATTTGTGATGGTACGACCGCAAACATGCCGACACGGCGCGCGGCAAGATATTTAACCAGCTGTTCGACAACCGAAGGCATGACCGGCTTCTGGACCACGCCGACCGCGCCCTTGACGCCGTCAGCCACCACTTCGGGATTGCCTGTCATGAAGACGACGGCAATGCCATGCTCTTGCGCCAGCTGTCGGCCGATCTCGGGCCCTGTCGGGCCGTCGGCAAGATTGACGTCGACGAAAGCGATATCGGCAAGCGGCGCCAGCCGCAACGCCTGTTCGCGATCATTCGCAAGGCCCGCGACCTGCATGCCCATGCCTTCCACCGTCGCCTCGAGATCCAGGGCGATCAGGAATTCATCTTCGACGATCAATACTCTCTGTTTCATGAGATCATCTCGTTGCCAGCGCCGCACGACATTGGTGGCCATGATACGTCCCCTTGGTTACGCCTGTACTTCTCTAGAGGGATCCGCTCCGCCAGCCTGTCCACAGGCGAAACTCATGGCGGTAACGGGCAACTCGAGGATATGTTCCGCAGTGGAACGCGATTTGCTGCATTTAAGATATTGTTAACGTTGACAAATTCTTAATAAAATGGAGAGCGGAGAAAAAGACGGCGCCGGATCGTGCTCAATATCGAGGATAGATCTCACGGCTGAGGGCGCGATAAGACGGTATAACCCTTCCGTTACCTGAGGACGAGAAATCATATTGGGAAAACCATTTATCGTTTTGGCCGCCGTCATCATCAGCTTGTTCGCTTATACGAAATTAATGGCCAGGGTCGGCTCAGGCTCGCCGCCTCCGGATGTACCTTTGGAGCAACAGGCCGACCTCATTCGCGTTTATAAAGCCGAACGTCGCATAGTCCTTCTCAAAGGGGATACCCCCATCTCGACATACCGGATTTCTCTTGGGCGAGCTGCCGATGAGGGTCCCAAGCAGCGGGAAGGCGACGAGAAAACACCGGAAGGGCGTTATGAAATAGACTGGCGAAATTCGAAGTCCATGGCGCATCTGTTGCGACGACCGCATTGAATCCCTGCGTTCAAAGCCGATGATCCCGGGACCGACAGCGATCGATCAGCCCTTGACCTTCATCACCAGCACAGGTTTGTCGCGGTAGTCGGCGGGAAACAGCGACTTCAGGTTCTCGATTTTCGGCAGGTCGTTGTAGACGATATAGGGATAGGTCGGATTGAGCGTCAGGAAATCCTGGTGATAGGCTTCGGCCGGATAGAAGCCCGTGGCTTCAGACACTTTAGTGACGATCGACTGCGGGAAGACCTGCGCCTTGTCGAGCTGGCTGATATAGCTCTCGGCGAGCTTGCGCTGCTTGGCATCGGCAACGAACAGCGCCGACCGGTACTGCGTTCCCCGGTCGGGACCTTGAAAATTCAGCTGCGTCGGGTTGTGGGCCACAGAGAAGAAGATCTGCAGCAACTTGCCGTAGGTGACCTGTTTCGGATCGAACTTCACCTGGACGGCTTCGGCATGGCCCGTCGAGCCGGTGCTGACGGCTTCGTACTGCGCCATTTTGGCGTCGCCGCCTGCATAACCGGAGACGGCGCTCTCGACACCCTTCACGTGCTGGAAGACGCCCTGGACGCCCCAGAAACAGCCGCCGGCGAAAATGGCAGTCTCAGTGCCCGGGCCGGCCGTCTCGTCGACGGCTGGTGGCGGGATGACGACGGCCTCCTCGGCCGCGCCTGCGCCACTCGCACCGAGCGAGAAAACAACGGCGGCAAAGAGCGCGGCAAGGCTCCTGCGGTGGAACGGCGTGGACATCGCGTTACCTCCTGTGATCGCCCAAATCCTTGCTCATCCTTGCAAAAATCGCAAATCACAAGGCGGTCACTCACGTCGATGTGACAGCCGGACGAAAGCGCCTGTGTGAAGATGAAACAGCGCTCGACTTTGAGTTGACAATCTCGCGAGGAGTGAGGACAGTGCCCGCCGGTCAGAGCCAGCATTCCGGGGGGAACCTATGTCCGTGCGCTCGTTCTTTGCTTTCGCGACAATCGCATTTTCCATGATCGCCGTCAGTTTTCCCGCAGCCGCTGCGGATACGAGGCGCGACATCCAGACGATCAAGGACGCCGATTTCTTCGGCTTCGATCTTCGCACCGAACAGAACGTCTCGCTCGATCAGTGCAAGACATCCTGCATCGGCGACAAGAGCTGCAAGGCCTTCACCTACAATCCCAAGGTGAAATGGTGCTTCCTCAAATCCGATTTCAAGACGATGAACGCCTTCCCCGGCGCCATCGCCGGCAAGATCGTCGAAACGGCCGGCCAGCAGGAGCAGGATATAGGTGCTGCGCCGCGCCTGACCTTCCTGAGCAACGATCTCATCCAGCAGGCCCACGACTTCAAGGACAATCTCACCCTCGCCGACGACCAGCAGGGCCAGGGCGCCGATAGCCTGACGGCCAATGCCCGCCTCGACCTCACCGCCAACAACCTGGCCGACGCGCTGAAGTCCTTCCATGGTGCGCTGTCGATCACGCCCGACGACGCCGATCTCTGGCTCGAAACCGCCCGCGCCGCAGCCTCGCTCGGCAGCGCCGAGAGCAGCACGACCGGACAGGCCGTGGTCGACGCGCTGAACGGTTACGAGCTGACACGCACCACCGCCAAGCGTGCCGAGGCGCTCGCCGTGCTCGCCACTGCGCTGGAGCGAAACGCCAACTACCGCCCGGCGCTCGACGCCTACAAGGCGAGCCTGGCGCTTGTCGGTGCCAAGGATGTGCAGGCGGCCTACCTGCAGCTGAAATCGACGCAGGGCTTCCGCGTCACCGAACACACGGTCGATGCCGACAGCGCCACGCCGCGTGCCTGCGTCACCTTCTCCGAAGCGCTGGTCAAGACCACCGACTACACGCCCTTCGTGACGCTGAACGGCGAAGCGCCGAAGGCGCTGGAAACCAAGGACAAGCAGATCTGCCTCGAGGGGCTGACGCATGGCCAGACCTACAAGATCGGCTTCCGTACCGGCTTGCCGTCGGCCGTCGACGAGGTGCTGGAAGCACCTGTCAGCATCGACGTCTACGTCAAGGACCGCAGCCAGATGGTGCGTTTCACCGGCGACAGCTTCGTACTGCCCTCGACGGCGCGCCGCGGCATCCCGATCGTTTCGGTCAACATGACCTCGGCCAACCTCAAACTCTACCGCATCGGCGATCGCGCCATCGCACCGCTGCTGACCAATTCGCAATTCCTGTCTCAGCTCGACGGCTACAGCGCCCAGAACATCCAGGATCAGAGCGGCGAACTCGTCTGGCAGGGCTCGATCGACATCACCAACGAGCTCAACAAGGACATCGTCACCAGTTTTCCGATCGACGAGGCGCTGCCCGAGCGCAAGCCCGGCATCTACGTGATGACTGCAACGGCGGCGAACGGCCCCGCGCAGGAATGGGATTCACAAGCGACGCAATGGTTCCTGGTCTCCGATATCGGCGTCACCACCTATGCCGGCACGGACGGGCTCAACGTCTTTACCCGCTCGCTCGCCTCTGCCAAGCCGATATCAGGCGTCGAGCTGCAGCTGCTTGCCAAGAACAATGAGGTGCTCGGCACCGCGACAACCGACGAAAACGGCCGCGCCACCTTCACCGCCGGCCTGATCCGCGGCACGGCGGCGCTGACGCCCGCCGTCATTGCCGCCAGGAACGGGACCTCGGACTACGTCTTCCTCGACATGACGCGGGCCGGCTTCGACCTTTCCGACCGCGGCGTGACGGGTCGGGCGGCACCCGGCATGATCGACGTGCTGACGTTTACCGAACGCGGCATCTACCGCGCCGGCGAGACGGTGCATGCGCAGGCGCTCGCCCGCGACACCGATGGCAACGCCATCGAGAACCTGCCGCTCACCTTTATCTTCAGCCGTCCCGACGGTGTCGAGGACCGGCGGATCGTCAGCCAGACCAGCAATCTCGGCGGCTATACCGTCGATTTCCCGACCCAGGAAAACGCCATGCGCGGCACCTGGACGATGAACATCTATACCGATCCCAAGGCCAGCGCGATTGCCACCAAGAGTTTCCTCGTCGACGATTTCGTGCCCGATCGCACCGAGATGGAGATCAAGACCGAGGCCAAGGAAGTCGGTCCGGACACACCGGCGACGATCACGGTATCGGGCAGATATCTCTACGGCGCCCCGGCCGCCGGCCTGACGCTCGAAGGCGACGTCGTCGTCAAGCCGACGCGCGAGAGTGCGGCCTATAAAGGCTTCTTCTTCGGGCTTGCCGACGAAGAGGCGAGCGAGGATTCGCGTCAGCCGATCGACGGCCTGCCGGAACTCGACGAGAATGGCAAAGCCTCGACCGATCTCACCATCAGTGAACTGCCGGCAACGACGCAACTGCTCAACGCCACGGTCTACATGCGCATGCAGGAGGCGGGCGGCCGCGCCATCGAGCGCTCCTTGACCATTCCGGTGAAGAACGAGCGCGCGTCGATCGGCATCAAGCCGGAATTTTCCGACGACCTGCCGGAGAACTCGATCGCCAATTTCGCAGTGATCGGCGTCAATGCCGACGGGCAGAAGCAGGAGGCGAAGGGCCTGCGCTGGAAATTCTACAGCCTCAACCGTGAGTACCAATGGTATCGCGAGGGAACGGCATGGAAATACGAGCCGGTCTATACCGCCGAGCAGGTCTCCAACGGCAGCGTCGATGCGACGATGGACGGCGGCAAGATCTCCGTGCCGGTGGGCTGGGGCCGCTACCGCCTCGAAGTGGAAAGCCCCGATGCGGACGGTCCGACCTCCAGCGTCGAATTCGACGCAGGCTGGTTCGTGAGCTCGACCTCGACCGAAACGCCCGACGGGCTGGAAATCGCCCTCGACAAGGACAGTTACAAGATCGGCGAAACCGCCAAGCTGAAAATCACCTCACGCCATGGCGGCGAGCTGATGGTGACATCAGGAACCGAAAAGCTGGTCGCCGTGCAGAACGCCACGATCGGCGAGACCGGCGGCGAGGTCGATATCCCCGTCACGGCTGACTGGGGCGCGGGCGCCTATGTGACCGCCACGCTCTTCCGTCCCGGCAACGCCCAGGACAGCCACATGCCGATGCGCTCGATCGGCATCAAATGGCTGAAAGTCGACCCCGAACAGCGCGCGCTGCAGGTAGCGCTCGACACGCCCGAAAAGATGTTGCCGCGCGGGCCACTGAATATTGGCCTGCAGGTGGCAGGCGCCGGCGCCAACGAGGACGCCTATGTAACGGTTGCCGCCGTCGATGTCGGCATTCTCAACCTGACGCGCTACGAACCGCCGAACCCGGAGGACTGGTATTTCGGCCAGCGCCAGCTCGGCCTGGAAATCCGCGACCTCTATGGCCGCCTGATCGATGGCTCGCTGGGTGCGACCGGCAAGCTTCGGACCGGCGGTGATGGCGGTGCCATCGCGCTGCAGGCAAGCCCGCCGACGCAGAAGCTCGTCGCATTCTTCTCCGGGCCGGTGAAGCTCGACGCCGAAGGCAGGGCCAACGTCTCCTTTGACATCCCGCAGTTCAACGGCACGGCGCGCATCATGGCGGTCGCCTGGTCGAAATCAGGCGTCGGCCACGGCGTCAAGGATGTCATCATCCGCGATCCTGTCGTGGTGACCGCAAGCCTGCCGAAGTTCCTCTCCCCCGGCGACAAGGCCAATCTGCGCCTCGACATCGCCAACACCGATGCACCGGCCGGCGATTACAAGCTGCAGTTGACCGGCAATGACGCGGTCGGCATAGAGCAGGCATCCGCCTCACAGACAATCCGCCTCGAGGCCGGCGCGAAATCCGAGCTGACGCTTTCGCTCATCGGCAAACAGCCGGGCGCCGGCAGCGTCTCGATCAACCTCTCCGACGCCTCCGGCCTTTCGCTCGACCAGACTGTCGACCTGCCAGTGCGCCCGGCCTCCTTGCCGATCACCGAGCGGCGGGTGCTGGCGCTGAAGCCGGGGGCAAAGCTCACCGTAGACAAGAACCTGCTTGCCGACAGCGTGCTGCCCGGCGCCTCGATCAGCGTCAACGTCACCCGTTCGGCCGCCTTCGATATCCCTGCCCTGCTGATGACGCTCGACCGCTATCCCCTCGGCTGCGCCGAACAGACCACCAGCCGGGCGCTGCCGCTGCTCTATCTTGCCGAAGTGGCGAAGCAGGCGGGTATCGAAAACGACGAGGATGTGAAAAAACGCGTGCAGGATGCGATCTACCGCGTGCTCTCCTATCAGGCCTCGGCCGGCAGCTTCGGCCTCTGGGGACCGGATTCGGGCGATGTCTGGCTCGATTCCTACGTCACCGATTTCCTGACGCGGGCTCGCGAAATGAAATATGACGTGCCGGAAAGGGCTTTCTCGCAGGCGCTAGAAAACCTGCAGAACACGCTGTCCTACACCACCGACATCAAGGGCCAGGGCGACCAGATCGCCTATGCAATCTATGTCCTTGCCCGCAACAAGAAGGCCGCAATCAGCGATCTGCGCTACTATGCCGATACGATGATCAACGACTTCCCGACGCCGCTCGCCAAGGCGCATATCGCCGCCGCATTGGCGCTCTACGGCGACGCGCCGCGTTCGAAGACCATTTTCCTCGACGCGCTGCAGATGTCGGAGCAGTCGATGGTGTCGCGCGTGAACCTGTCGCGCACCGACTACGGCACGATCCTGCGCGACGGCGCGGCGATCCTGGCGCTTGCCGCCGAAAGCCGGCCGGTGCCGCCCGTCATCCCGGAACTTGCCAAGGCGGTCGGCAAGGAATGGCAGCGCAGCAAATACAAGAGCACGCAGGAGCAAACCTGGATGCTGCTTGCCGCGCGCGCCATCCAGGGCGGTGACGATGGCCTCAAGGTCGATGTCAACGGCGCCGCACACACCGGTGCCTATATGGCACGCATGACCGGCGATGCCCTGGCTGACCATCCGCTGACGCTGACCAACCAGACGAACGACACGGTTTCAGCTGTGGTCACCACCGTTGCCGCCCCGACCGTGCCTCTGCCGGCCGGCGGCGACGGCTTCATCATCGAGCGGACCTACTACACGCTCGACGGCGAAGAGGCGAATGTCAGCGAGGCGAAGCAGAACGAACGCTACGTCGTCGTCATCCATGTACGCGAAAGCAATGACTGGCCGTCGCGCATCGTCATTACCGACCTTCTGCCCGCCGGCTTCGAGATCGATAATCCCAACCTCGTCGACAGCGCCCAGATGACGAATTTCGACTGGATCGGCGAGATCTCCGCTGCCCATACCGAATTCCGTTACGACCGCTTCGTCGCTGCCTTCAACCGTGCAGCCGGCGACAACCGCGAATTCAACGTCGCCTATGTCGTGCGCGCAGTCACCCCCGGCACCTACGACCATCCGGCCGCAAGCGTCGAGGATATGTACCGGCCGGAGCTTTCGGCCCGCACAGCAACAGGCAAAATGGAGGTCGTGACGGCGCAACCATGAGGCGGCGGCACAAGTTTGCAATCGGGTCGGCTGCCGGCATCATTCTTGCCGGCGCGGCTCTTTTTGCGCTCGATGCCGCCGACAAAGCCTTTCCGCCGCCTCTGGACAGGGCGAATGCCGTGTCCGCCGAAGTGCTGGATGCCGACGGGCAATTGCTGCGTGCCTTCGCGACGCCGGAAGGCCGCTGGCGGCTGAAAACGACGGTCCCCGAGGTCGATTCGCAATTCCTGCGCATGCTGATCGCCTATGAGGACCAGCGTTTCTATGACCACGGCGGTGTCGACCCCTGGGCGCTCGGGCGCGCTGCCGTGCAATTGGTCAGCAATGGCCGCATCGTTTCCGGCGCCTCGACGCTTTCGATGCAGGTGGCGCGACTGATCGAGCCGCGCGAAGGACGCTCGCTTTCGGCAAAGCTCCTGCAATTGATGCGCGCCGTGCAGATCGAGCGGCGACTGTCGAAGCAAGAGATCCTCGACCTTTATCTGACGCACGCGCCCTATGGCGGCAATCTGGAAGGCGTGCGCGCCGCAAGCCTTGCCTATTTCGGCAAGGAACCTCGGCGCCTGACGGTCGCCGAGGCGGCGCTGCTCGTCGCCCTGCCGCAATTGCCTGAACGGCGCCGGCCGGACCGCAATCTCAAGGCAGCCGAGGCCGCACGCAAGCGTGTGCTCGACCGCGTCGCGGTCGCCGAAGCCATTGGCGACGGCGAAGCAGAGCGGGCTCAAGGTGTCGCGGTCCCACCGCGGCGCATGCAATTGCCTGCACTTGCCGCCCATGTGGCCGAAGCCGCACTTCGCAACGAGCCGACGGTTCTCAAGCATCAGACGACGCTGAAGAAACAGGTGCAGCAGGGGCTGGAGGCGGTTGCGAGGGCAGCAGCTATGAAGCTCGGGCCGAAGCTTTCCCTTGCCATGGTGATGGCGGATGCGCAAACCGGCGCGATCGTCGGCGAGGTCGGCTCGGCCGATTATTTCGATGCCAGCCGCTCCGGCTGGATCGACATGACGCGCGTCAACCGCTCGCCGGGCTCGACCCTGAAGCCCTTCATCTACGGGCTCGCTTTCGAGCAGGGGCTGGTGTCCCAGGAGACGATGATCGAAGACCGGCCCGCCGATTTCTTCGGCTATCGGCCGCGCAATTTCGACATGAGCTACCAGGGCGACGTCACCGTGCGCGAGGCGCTGCAGCTTTCGCTGAACGTGCCGGCCGTCAAGCTGCTCGATGCCGTCGGCCCTTCGCGGCTGATGGTGCGCTTCCGCCGCGCCCAGGTCCATCCAGTGCTGCCGCCGAACGAGACGCCGGGGCTTGCGATCGGTCTTGGCGGCGTCGGCATAACCCTGAAGGATCTGGTGCAGCTCTATACGGCGCTCGCCAATCGCGGTCAGCCCGTTAGGCTCGGCGATGGCGTCACCGGCGAACCCGCCAAGCTCGACGGTGAACCGCTGCTCGAACCAGTCGCGGTCTGGAACGTCGCCGATATTTTGTCCGGCGTCATTCCGCCTGCCGGCGCGCCGCAGCGAGGTATCGCCTATAAAACCGGCACGAGCTACGGCTATCGCGACGCCTGGTCGGTCGGCTATGACGGGCGTTATGTGCTCGGCGTCTGGGTCGGACGGCCCGACAACAGCGCCGTGCCGGGATTGACCGGCTATGGTACCGCAGCACCCATCCTGTTCGAAGGTTTCGCCAAATCCGGCATCGCGACGACGCCACTGCCCCGCCCGCCCGCGGGAGCCGTGCGCATCGCCCAGTCCGAGCTGCCGATCAGTCAGCGGCGTTTCGCCCTCAATGCTAGCGGCCTGCTCGCCTCCGGCCGCGAGGCCGCGCCGCAGATCATCTATCCGCCCGAGGGCGCGCATGTCGATCTCGGCGCTGGGCAAGGCAATTTGTCGCCGCTGATGCTGAAGCTTCAGGGCGGCCGCGCCCCGTTCCGCTGGCTTGCCAACGGCAAGCCGCTGCCCGATCTCTCCCGCCGGCGCATCCAGCAATGGCTGCCCGATGGCGGCGGCTACTCCAAACTGACCGTCATCGACTCGGCCGGACGCGCCGCAAGCGTCGGCGTTTTCATCGACTAGCGCATCAAGCAAGATGCGAGGATTAGAAGTGTGGCAGCGTCCTTTGCGCGTCCAAAAGACGCGGGGTCCGATAAGGGAACAAAAGCAGCGCTGCAACCGTTGGGGACAATCTCCCTCCAACGTCAGACGGCCTCATGACACTTCCGACCGCGACCTACCGGATACAATTCCGCAACGGCATGACCTTCGATCGCGTGTGCGACCTCATCCCCTACCTCAAGACACTGGGCATCAGCCACCTCTACGCTTCGCCGATCTTCACCGCCGTCAGCGGCTCGACTCACGGCTATGACGTGACAAATGCCAACGATATCGACCCAGCGCTCGGCGGCCGGGCAGGATTCGACCGGCTGACGGAAAGCCTCGCCTCCGCAGGCATGGGACTGATACTCGACATCGTCCCGAACCACATGGCAGCCTCGCCGGAAAACGGCTGGTGGCGCGACGTGCTGACATTCGGACGGCAAAGCGCCTATTTCAACCACTTCGACATCGACTGGAGCGAGCCGCTGACCCTGCCGCAGCTCGGTCGGGATTTCGAGGGAGCACTGGCTGACGGCGAACTGCGCATCACGATCGACGAAATGCACGGTAACTTTGCGTTCGGTTACTTCGAGACCCTGTTGCCGCTGCACCCCGGGAGTTACGGAATTATTGCGAGCCGGCTCGACGATCCGGTTGCCACCAGAATGGCGGAAGCTGCGGCAGCCACCTCCGGCGAGGACTTCAACCGCGCGATGCGTGACATTCTCTTCGAAGGCGGCGATCGGGCCGTGCTCCGGCAAAAACTCGAAGAGGTCTCCTCCGATCGCGATTTCGTGAGAAGCCTGCATGAGGCACAGCATTGGCGGCTGACCCACTGGAAGGAGGCGGCACGACATCTGAGCTATCGCCGCTTTTTCGAGGTGACCGGACTGGTCGGCATCCGCGTCGAAGATCCCCCCGTGTTCGAGGACATGCACCGGCTGGTGATCGAACTGGTGCGCCATGGCAAGGTGCAGGGCCTGCGCATCGATCATGTCGACGGGCTCGCCGAACCCACGGCCTATCTCGACAGGCTGCGGGAGGCTGCCGGACCGGACACCTATATTGTCGTGGAAAAGATCCTGGGAACCGGCGAGGTCCTGCCGGAGAGCTGGCCGGTCGCCGGCACCACGGGCTATGAATTCATCGCCGCGCTGAGCGAATTGTTCATCGATGGCGCCGGACTGCGCATATTGGACGATGCCTACCGCGGCGTCGCCGGTGAGACGGCCAATCTCGAGGAGGGTCGGCGAATTGCCAAGCGACTGATGGTCGAACGCAATTTCGCCGGCGAGACCGACAGGCTGGTGTCGATCGCAGCAGGCATCTTTCCCGAGGTGAAGAGAGGCGAGATCGCCACCGCGCTCAGCGAACTGCTGATCGCCTTTCCCGTCTACCGCACCTATGGCGACGGCGGACCGCTTTCGTGGCAGGATTCAGCGGTGCTTGCGGCGACCGCCTCGCAAGCCATGGCGCAGCTCGACGATCGGCGTGCATGCGACCATGTGCTGAAGCTTCTCGAAGGCAAGGTCGAAGGTGACGCGGCCCATGACTTCCGTATCCGCTTCCAGCAATTGAGCGGGCCGGTGATGGCGAAGGCGACGGAAGATACGTTGTTTTACCGCTATAACAGGCTGCTTGCTGCAAACGAAGTCGGCGGCGAACCGGGCAAGGCGCCTGGCGGCCCGGAGGAATTCCACCGCCGCATGGCCGAACGGGCGCGGCTGCAGCCGCATGGGCTTTCGGCAAGCGCCACCCACGACACCAAACGCGGCGAGGATGCGCGCGCAAGGCTTTATGCCCTGAGCGAAGGGGCGGATGTTTTTGCACAGGCGGTCGAGCGTTGGCGCGAGATGAACCGGCCGTGGCTGAAGGATCTGCCGGAGGGCGCAGCGCCGGAGCCGAATGTCGAATGGATGCTCTATCAGGCCCTGGCCGGCATCTGGCCGGAGGGTTTCGACCGGGGACAGACGGAAGAACTCCGCGCACGCTTCACCGATTATGCCGTCAAGGCCGTGCGCGAGGCGAAACTGCGCAGCGGCTGGACAGAACAGGATGCCGCTTACGAGGAAGCGGTCACCACCTATGCCGCGGCACTGGTCTCGCCTGACAACGATGTCTTCCTCGAGGATTTCGAAAGGGTGCTGCAGCCCTTCATCGCGGCGGGGTACCTCAACAGCCTGTCGCAGACGCTGCTCAAGCTGACGGCGCCGGGCATTCCCGATATCTATCAGGGTGCGGAGGGCTTTGACTTCAGCCTCGTCGATCCCGACAACCGCCGACCGGTCGATCATGAGCGGCTGACGGCCTGGCTGGCCGAATCCGGGCCGATCGCCAAGCTGCAGGCGGCGGCGTTAAAGCAGCGCCTTGTCGGGATCGGCCTGCAGCTGCGCCAGCGGCACGTGGACCTCTTTGCTGGAGGCGACTATCTGCCGCTGAAGGTGACAGGCAACCGGCGCGACCATGTGCTTGCTTTTGCCCGGGTGCATCAGAGTGATTTCGCGATCATCGCCGCGCCGCGGCTGATGTTCGGCTGGCTCGATCCGGGCGTGCTTTTTGCCGGCCCGGAATTCTGGGAGGATACGGCGGTTGCCGTCCCCTCCCCGCTTCACGGTCTGAAGGCCGATCTGGTGACCGGAAAGACGATCGAACCCGGGGGCAGCATTTCAATCGCCCCCCTGCTCGGGAGCCAGCCGGTCGGGCTGATCACGCCGATCTGACGATCAGCCGTCGCAAAAATCAAATCCATGAAAATAGCGCTTGACCTTCCAGTCACTGGAAGGTGGATAAGCCTATCCAACGGCCCTCCGGGGCATAGGAGATAGTCATGGATGCTAAACACGACCACCATCACGGCCACGCCAATGGGGATAATCATTGCTGCTCCGGTCATGATCAGGAGAAGCATGCCGAGACGGTGATCCGCGATCCTGTCTGCGGTATGACGGTCGACCCCCGGGTCGACAAGCCCTCGCTCGATTATGACGGCGGCACCTATCATTTCTGCTCCGAAGGCTGCCGGACGAAGTTTGCGGCTGCGCCGCAGGATTACCTGAGCGCGAAGGACCCCGTCTGCGGCATGACCGTCGATCGCTCGACGGCGAAACACTATCTTAAAGCCGACGGCGAGAAATTCTATTTCTGCTCGGCCGCCTGCCATGCGAAGTTCGAAGCCAACCCAGAAGCCTATCGCAACGGCAACCGCCCAGCGGCACAGCCGGGGCCAAAGGGTACGCTTTATACCTGCCCGATGCATCCTGAAGTCGTCAGCGATCGGCCGGGCGATTGCCCGAAATGCGGCATGGCGCTGGAGCCGATGGGCATTCCGCCTGAGGACGAAGGCCCAAACCCGGAACTCGTCGATTTCATCAGGCGGCTTTGGGTGAGCGCCATTCTTGCCATACCTTTGTTGGCGCTCGGCATGGGGCCGATGCTCGGCCTGCCGCTCCGGGAAACGATCGGCGAGCCGCAGGCGACCATCATCGAACTCTTACTGGCAACGCCGGTGGTGCTCTGGGCGGCCCTGCCCTTCTTCCGCCGCGCAAAGGCGTCCCTCGTCAACCGCAGCCCGAATATGTGGACACTGATCGGGCTCGGCGTCGGCACCGCCTATGTCTACAGCGTCGTCGCCACGCTCGCGCCCGGCATCTTCCCGATGAGCTTCCGAGGCCATGGCGATGCCGTACCGGTCTATTTCGAGGCGGCAGCCGTTATCGTCGCGCTGGTCTTTGTCGGTCAGGTGCTGGAATTGAAAGCGCGTGAACGCACCGGCTCGGCAATCCGCGCTTTGCTCGATCTTGCGCCGAAGACGGCACGGCGCATCGATGCCGAGGGCGGCGAAAACGACGTACCGGTGGACGATATCCAGCCTGGTGATCGCCTCCGCGTGCGCCCCGGCGAGCGGGTGCCGGTGGATGGCTCCGTCCTCGAAGGCCAGTCCACCGTCGATGAATCGATGATGTCGGGCGAACCGCTGCCCGTAGAGAAATCAAAGGGCGATAGCCTGACCGGCGGCACGATCAACAGGAACGGCAGCCTCGTCATGGCCGCCGAGAAGGTCGGCGCAGACACGGTGCTGTCGCGTATTGTCGACATGGTCGCCAAGGCACAACGTTCGCGAGCGCCGATCCAGGGTGCGGTCGACCGGGTCTCGGCGGTCTTCGTGCCGGCGGTGGTCGCCGCCGCCATCCTTGCCTTCATCGTCTGGGCGGCGATCGGGCCGGAGCCAAGCATGGCCAATGGGCTGCTTGCCGCCGTTGCCGTTCTCATCATCGCCTGCCCCTGTGCACTCGGCCTTGCAACGCCGATGTCGATCATGATCGCGACCGGGCGCGGCGCGCAGGAAGGCGTGCTGATCAAGGACGCCGAAGCGCTGGAGCGTTTTTCCAAGGTCGACACGCTGATCGTCGACAAGACCGGCACGCTGACTGAAGGCAAGCCGAAGCTTACCGATATCGTCGCCTTCGGCGGGGTTAGCGAAAACAGGCTGCTGTCGCTGGCGGCAAGCCTGGAGCGCGGCTCGGAACATCCACTGGCCGAAGCGATCGTTTCCGGTGCCGAGGAGCGTGGCGTCACCTTCGTCGAGGTCAGCGGCTTCGAGGCAAAGACCGGCAAGGGTGTTCAGGGCCGTGCCGGCGGCACGTTGGCGGCGCTCGGCAATGCGGCGATGCTCGCCGACCTCGGCATTGATCCGGCAGCACTCGCCGAGAAGACCGAAGCCCTGCGCGGCGACGGCAAGACGGTGATGTTCGTGGTGTTCGACGGTGCGCTTGCCGGTCTTGTCGCCGTCGCCGACCGAATCAAGCCGACGACAGCAGCCGCCATCAAGGCGCTGCACGACAGCGGGTTGAAGATCATCATGGCGACAGGCGACAACGAGCGGACGGCGCGTGCGGTGGCAAAAAGCCTCGGCATCGACGAGGTGCGCGCAGACGTGCTTCCAGAAGGCAAGAAGGCGCTGATCGACGAGTTGCGTACCAAGGGCGCCATCATCGCCATGGCCGGTGACGGCGTCAACGACGCGCCGGCGCTTGCCGCCGCCGATGTCGGCATCGCCATGGGTACCGGCGCCGACGTCGCGATGGAAAGCGCCGGCATCACATTGGTAAAGGGCGATCTGAATGGCATCGTCAGGGCGCGGCGGCTGGCGGAGGCGACGATGCGAAACATCCGCCAGAACCTCGGCTTCGCCTTCGGCTACAACGCGCTCGGCGTACCGGTCGCGGCCGGCATGCTCTATCCGATCTTCGGGCTGCTGCTTTCGCCGATGATCGCCGCCGCGGCGATGAGTTTGTCGTCTGTTTCGGTCATTGCCAATGCGCTGAGACTGCGCTTTGCAAAACTATAGGAGATGACGATGAATATCGGCGAAGCATCGGAACGATCCGGCCTGCCTTCCAAGACCATCCGCTACTACGAGGATATCGGCCTCATCCGCCCCGAAAGGGGCGGAAACGGCTATCGCGACTATGCCGCGACCGACATCCACAAGCTGCGATTCCTGCAGCGCTCGCGCGGCCTCGGCTTTTCCGTCGAGGAATGCCGTCAATTGCTGGCGCTCTACGAGGACAAGGACCGGGCGAGCGCCGACGTCAAGGATATTGCTGAGACCAAGCTTGCCGAGATCGACCGCAAGATCCGCGAACTGACGGAACTGCGCCGC
This sequence comes from Rhizobium laguerreae, assembly GCF_019778565.1. NCBI lineage: Bacteria > Pseudomonadati > Pseudomonadota > Alphaproteobacteria > Hyphomicrobiales > Rhizobiaceae > Rhizobium > Rhizobium laguerreae. The sequence continues at coordinate 219,762 of NZ_JAAXQT010000010.1, forward strand.
ACGCTCGAGCATCTCGTGCATGCCTGCCACGGCAACGACCGGCCGGACTGTCCGATCCTCGAAGAGCTTTCGGACGGCAGCTGAAATTCCGGGAGAGCAGGCATCGCGTTTCGGATGATCTGCATCAGGAAAGCTGGGGAATGTTCTGGTTGGCCGCCTGCGAGGATTGAGCCCGCTCGTCGGCCGCCTCGCCTTCGCCGTCGTCCAGTACGCCGTCATCCAGCCGATGCTTGATAGCGAGCGCGTAGATCACGTCGAGAATATTGCGGTCTCTGAGATGAGGATCCAACAAGGCGAGAAGCGAGGCCCGAACGATCCTCTTGCTGGTGGCCTTCGGACAACGCGCCTTGACGAAATTGTAGAGCGCCTGATCGGTCAGCCCTTCCATGGCGCCGTCCACGAGAGCTTCGTAGACCCGCTTCTTTTCCTTCATTCTTTCTGTTCCCCTCCAGTCAGCGGCGCCATGATCTGTCATGTAATTGTCATAAACAATCGCGGATTTAAGGCGCCCGTCCGCTGGAGAGAGATATTTGAGATGATCCGGCGACGGTTTTGGCCCGGCATGATTTTTTTACGCCCGCTGGGAATAATATCAGCCGGATTTTCGTATACTCAATCATGGAACGCAAAGATCGCCCCTTCGATGTCATCGGACAGCTCGCAGCGCTGCGGCGCTACGCTCGGTCGCTGGTGCGCAATTCGGACGAGGCGGAGGACCTGGTGCATGACGCGCTGGTGCGCGCCTTCGAGAAGCGGAAAAGCTTCCGCAGCGGCGGCAACCTGCGCACCTGGCTGCTCTCCATCCTGCACAATGCCCATATCGATCGTCTTCGTCAGAACCGGTCGTTGACGCGCCGCCACGACGAGGCGGCTGTCGAAGCCGAGCAGTCGCTGCCGGCCGGCCAGGAGCATACCGTGCGCCTTCAGCAGGTGCGCGACGCCTTCTTCGATCTGCCGGAGGAACAGCGCGAGGCGCTGCAGCTCGTCGCGATCGAAGACCTTTCCTACCAGGAGGCCGCCGAGGCGCTTGGCATTCCCGTGGGTACGCTGATGTCGCGCATCTCTCGCGCCCGCGCTCAACTGCGCGAATTCGAGGAGAAGACGCCGCGGGTTTCACATCTGCGAATAATCGGAGGGAACGGCAATGAAGGCAGTTGATCCGATCATCGATGCCGATCTCGACGCCTATGTGGATGGCGAGCTCGATGTCGCCCGTCGCATCCAGGTGGAATCCTATCTTTCCGAGAATCCGGCGATTGCCGCCAAGGTCATGGCCGACCTCAGCATGAAGGGCGAACTGCGTCTGGCGCTTGCCGGCGAAAGTGCCTTCGGCCGGCCCGAGACTCGCGATGCCGCCCGCCGGCTGGAACGTGGCCTTTCCTATGGCCGCATCTTCCATTCCTTGCAGCGCGTCGCCGCCGTCGGCATTCTGATCGCCGCCGGCTGGGTGGCGCACAATTCCTTCGGCGCCTTCTCGGCGACCGAGGTGGTGGCATCGGTTCCGGCACCCGCCTATGTCGAGGATGCCGTCCGCGCCTACCAGACCGCGGCGCTGCGCCAATCGATGCCTCCGCAGACGCCGGCCACCTATAGCCCCGACGATATTCGCGCCGCCACGGCGATCGTGATGCCCGAACTGCCCAGGGATTGGAAGGTCGCCGACGTGCAGATCTTCCCGTCCGAATTCGGCCCCAGCGTCGAGATGGCGATCGAACAACCGGATGGAAAGCAACTGTCGCTTTTCGCCGTCCGTCCGGGCGCCTTCGAGGTCAAGCCGGTCAGTCATCTCACGCTGGAAAAAGCAGAAGCCGCCTATTGGCAGATCGGCGAGGTCGCTTATGCGCTGATAGCCGACGATAGCGGTCTCAATCTCGACCAGGCGGCCGAACGGCTCGCCCGCTCGCTCTATTAATTCAAACCGAGGAGATCAGCATGAACCCGATCAATTCCCGCTACGGCGCCGTCGCCGGCTCCCAAGCCCTCTTCGACGAGGGCCTGCGCCAGCACATGCTGCGCGTCTACAACTATATGGCTCTCGGCCTCGTCATCACGGGCCTGGTGGCCTTTGTCGTCGGCTCGACGCCGGCACTTTACGTCCCGATCTTCGGCTCGCCGCTGAAGTGGGTGGTGATGCTTGCCCCGCTCGCTTTCGTCTTCTTCTTCTCGTTCAAGATCCAGACGATGTCGGCCGGCACCGCCCAGATCACCTTCTGGGCCTTCTGCGCCGTGATGGGCCTGTCGCTCGCTTCCGTCTTCCTGGTCTTCACCGGGGCGAGCATCGCGCGGACCTTCTTCATCACCGCGACGATGTTCGGCGCCACCAGCCTCTACGGCTATGCGACGAAGCGTGACCTCTCGCGCATGGGCTCGTTCCTGATGATGGGCCTCTTCGGCGTCATCATCGCCGCTGTCGTCAACATCTTCCTGGGTTCGAGCGCCCTGCAATTTGCGATCTCGGTGATCGGCATTGTCGTCTTCGTCGGCCTCACCGCCTATGACACGCAGAACATCAAGGAACAGTATTCGGAAAACTACGATCAGGAATCGAACCAGAAGCTCGCCGTCTTCGGTGCGCTCTCGCTCTACCTGAACTTCGTCAACATCTTCCAGCTTCTGCTCAACTTCACGGGCGAGCGGGAATAGGGACTGCGCTTCTGGGGGCAAAGGAAGCGCAAGAGCGCCTGGTCTGCAGTCTGTGACAGGATGGCGGACTGGGTGCTCACCCAAAGGAAACGGCCGGGCCAACGCCCGGCCGTTTTCGTTTTCAAAGCCCCTCGTGTCAAATCGGAATCATGCGACGCGCTTCCAAAAACCGCTGCCCACTTTTTGGCGACATGGATTAGATGATGCCCCAGGCGCGATAGCGGCCGCGGCCGGTGATTTCACGAATGCCGATGTCGTTGACGAGGTTTAGCGCACCGCGCGGCGTGATGCGCAGATGACGGGCAATCATCGCCGCCGAGACCATCGGCCGCGACAGGATGAAATCGGCAAGTTCCGGCAGACTGCTGTTCGAACGGCGGCCGCGAAAGCGCAGCTCCATCTGCGTGCGCGCCAAGGTCAAACGGTCGATTTCCTTGAGGCCGGCCACAGCACCCAGATGCATCGCCTCTAGAAAGGCTTGCAGCCGCGTGACGCGATCGCGTGCCCGACGACGCTCATGGCGCACCAGCTTCAGCCCGCCGTAAAAAGAAAAGAGATGCGAGGCGACCTTGCCGCGGGCGCGCAGATGGCTTGCGACCAGAAGACCGCCGAGCCAGTGCTGACGCCGCAACGGCTCGATCCTTTCCCAGGCTTCGAAGAGGATGATGGCGCCGAGAACCGGCGGCAAGGTGTCGGCCAATGGCTGGACGCTTCGCCACTCCGCAAGCCGCTGTTCCTCGTCCCACTCTTCGTCACCGAGTAAACCGAGAGGGTCTTCGTTGCGTCTTGCCGGAGTAACGGCCGCCGCCTCGCTTGCCGGCGTTTTCCCGGTATGGATATCGAGCAGCTTCTGCGAGCGGGCAAGAAGCGCATCGATCTCCGCCATTTCCGCAGCGAGCGGCCCGGCCTCATCCTCGCCCTCTTCGTCGGTCTCGGCCGGAACTGCGGGGCTCTTTGCTTCCTGCGCCTTCCCCTCCCCTTCCCCGCCCGTCGCAGTCAGCGTCGCAAGGCCCGAGACGCCGAGTGCCCAGGAAGGTTCGCCGGTCCAGATACGCCGACGTGCCCGGAGCACGGAATGGGCGATCGTCAGTTCGTGGGTGGGAGCGCGGCTATCCATATGCGCATCATGCAAAACGAGATCCTCGACATGCACGAGTTCGCCGGCCACCCAGAGCGCGCCGGCGGCATCGAAGAAATGGCTGCGCTCGGCAAATCCCTCGCCGACCGGCGATCGCAACACCCGCTCGTCCAGCCGCGCCACCGCATCCTCCGCCGCGGCAAGGGCTGGAAGCAGGGTTTGAAGCATCGTGCCTTCGATATCGTAGCGCATTGTTAAGCTTTACGGTTTTTCACAAATGGAAGCAAAACGCGTGTTTCCTTCCGCCATGTATGACATGGTTAACAGCGTATTTCAACAAAACTGGGGAAATGGAAGCCGTTAACCTGTCTAATCGACCGGCCGCATATGCTTCTAGCCGTCGCAGCTGGCGCGAAGCTTTTTCATAGCCATTCATCCGGTTTTCCTCGCCGTCGGACCATTTGCCCGCATCAGCGCCATCAGCATCGGTCCGAGCGAGAATTCGCCGCGCTCCGCCCGCCGCGTCAGGTCACGCAGGTAGCCGCCGGCCGAGTTGATATGTCCGCCCCTTTCCAGGATGCAGGCGATTACCGTGGCGGCGTTTTCCGGCCCCATGACATCGCAGGCTAGTTGATAGGCGCTGGGGCTGACGCCAAGAGTGGAACGGACGATGACGGCCGCGGCCATCAGATCGCGCCAGCTGCCAATGCCGCCGCCCGGTCCGTAAGCGATGATCTCGGGGCAGGCCTGCAGCACCATGGCAAGGGGGAAGGATTTCGGCGGCTCCCGCCAATGCCGCGGTTCTTCCTCCGGCTTTGCGCCCTGCTTCGGTTCGAAGCCTGGTTCAAGTTCAGATATAGGGTGTGGGTTTGAACTCTGTATGTGCCGACCGTTTTGGTTATCATTGGCGTCTGTTTTTTCTGTTTTCGACTTCGATTCCAGCGTCTTGACGAGCAATTCCCGGAAGGCTTCGAGATCCGCCAGCAAGCTTTCCATCTCGGCGGCCGACGGGCGGCGCGGCAGGCTTGCGGAAAGCAGATTGAAATGCTTCTGCATCTCGATCCATTCGCCGGCAACTTCCTCTTCCAGCGCGATCTCGATGAGCTTGGTGATATCACGCCGGCAAAGTGTCAGGCGCTCCCTCAGGCGCTTCCATTCGAGCTTGGCGGCCATCACTTGAGCCGCCTGCGCCTCGATCTCGCGAGCGCGCACTAGGAGCGGCGCCAGACTGAAGCCAAAGGCCTCTCCAAGTCCGCCCTCGCCGTTGCGGCGGGCAAAACGTTTCCCGTTCGGGCTATCCCGGCGGATGATCAGGCCGGCTTCCACCAGCATCGCCAGGTTCCGCCGCAACGTCGTGCCGGCCATGCCATGCGTGCGCAACGATAGCTGCTCATTCGAGGGAAAGACGACGAAACCGTTGGCCTCGGCAATCTCGTTCTTCGGATAGAAGGTCAACAGCGCGTTGAGAACAGCCAGGGCACGGTCGGATACGCCGACCACGTCCTTTGCTTCGCAGAGCGCGCGAAATATCTTCCACTTGTCGACCGATGCGTCCGGATCGACCTTGCTGGCGCTTTCCTGGCGTGCCAGCATGCCAAGCGTCATCGATCGCCGCCCAAAGGGCGTCGATACATATTGAGGCTCCATGTCCCTCACCTTTTCTCAAGGCAAAAGAAAGCTACCACCCAAAAGGATGCCGAAGACGCTTGACAGTGATTCGAGGAAGTGCGATTCTCAGATTGTCCAGATATGAGAAAGGCTTCCGCGACGGCAACGTTCGGAGGCTTTTTTCTTTTGCGGCCTACTCTCCTGCTTGCAACTTGCCGGCCCGATAGGCTTCGTAAAGCTCATCGAGACGGCGTGAAATGTAAGCGCCGAAATCCGGCGCGTCGCCGGTCTTCAACGCGATCGTGAAGGAATTGCCGGCGCTCTTGATTCGGCCGGCAATCTTGCCGCCGCTCTTCGGCTTCCAGTCAAATTCCGTGGTTTCCGGCTTTGCCTCTTTCTTGGCGAGCTCGGCGACCAAAAGCTCAAATCGGCGGTCGCTCTCTTCCGCCATGAAACTTCCCGAGGCAATGAGCTTCGCGAGCCGGGCGGCCGTCATCCCATTCCAGTCCTGGGCAAGCGCCATCCACCGCCGTCGCCCGATGCCGGGTGCGGCTCCAACCGCCCTGACGATCTCGGCGGGAATGGCTTTTGCGACGGATATCAGCTTCGAGAGCTCGGTCTTGTCGGTTGACAGCGCCTTCATGATGACCGGGCGCTCAAAGCCCTTGAGCTCGAGATTGAGGGCAAAAACCGCGCGTTCGATATAGGAAAGGTTGCGACGCGCCGAATTCTCGATGCCCTGCGCGATGACGACATCGGTATCGTCGAGCTTACGGACGATCGCCTGCACCTTGAGGCCGAGCAGCTTGACCGCCTGCAGGCGGCGATGCCCGTATGCGATCTGGTAGCGGTCAGCATCATTCGGATGGCGGCGAACGAGGATCGGCACTTCCTGGCCGTTCTCGGCAATCGACTGCACCAGCTCGTCTTCGATATCGAGGGGCTGGTCGACAAGGCGGTCACGGACGAAGGAGGAATCAATCAGATCGGGATCAAGCTCGACGATGCGTTCACCGGAGAGCAAGGCCTCCTGCATCGCCCTGCTCTCTTCCTCCATGCGGCCAAGGGTCAGCGCCATCGTGCGAACCGGCCCGGCGGATCCGCGCGAGGATGGTTCTTCGTAGTTGGCCGCGGCCAACTCCTGCGCCGTATCGTCGAAAAGACCTTTCAGGCGATCGCGTCTGCTCATGCTCGACCCCAGGCTTTGTGAATACCGGCGAGAACCTCCCCGTTGGCGGCATTGACCGATTCCAGCGCCCGGTCATAGGTCGAGCGGCGCACCTGCCCCTTCTCGATCTCGTAGAGCGTCTGCTTGGTCAGGCCGACATCGGCAATCGCCGTCGATTTGAGAATGGTCGCCGTCAATACGTCGTCACTGAAGAGGCCGCGCAACAGCGCGACGATCTGCGACTGCGGCGCATCGAAGGGTTCGTGACGCGTGACGACATATTTGATGAAATCATGCTGCAGGTCGCCGCCGGCCTTGCGTACGACGGAAAGCAGATCCGACGTCATCAGCAGGAACTGCGACATGGACGCGACGTCGACCATCTGCGGATGAATGGTGATGAGCAGCGATGTTGCTGCGCAGACAGCGCCAAGCGTCAGGTAACCGAGCTGCGGCGGGCAGTCGATCACCACGATGTCATAATCGGCCTCGACCGCGGCAATGGCGATGCCAACGCGACGGAAGAACAGCTCGCCGGGTCGCTGCCGGTCGTTCAGTGCCCGTGGCGTCTCATGCTCGAACTCCATCAGTTCGAGATTGCCCGGCACCAGATCCAGCCCGTCGAAATAGGTCTTGCGGACGATCTCCTTCAGCGGCTTGCGGCCCTCATCATAGCGAATTGCGCCGTAGAGCGTATCGCCCTCGGAAAGATCGAATTCGGGCTGAACGCCGAGCATGGAGGAGAGCGAAGCCTGCGGATCGAGATCGATGGCAAGCACTCGGTAACCCGCCAGTGCCAGATACTGCGCCAGATAGAGCGTCGTCGTGGTCTTGGCCGAACCGCCCTTGAAATTGGTGACGGCAACCGTCTGCAGCTTCTCGCCAGGGCGACGCCACGGCTGATAGGAAAGCGCGTCCTTCGGCTTGAGCTTGGCCATATATTGGCGCAATTCGTTGATCTGGCCGAGCGTGTAGGAACGCCGGCCATTCTGGGCAAGATCCGGCTGCGGTCCCTTGCCATCCAGCGAAAGCTGGCGAAGATAGCCGTCCGAGACGCCGATCATCTGGGCCGCCTCCCCGGAGGAGAATGTTCGTAGCGTCTTTTGCGAGAGCGGCGGAAACAGCTTGTCGCGGAGGAGCTTCAGTTGCCGCGAAAGCTGGTTCGCATGCCGCTCGATCCGTACATCTGTCGTCGATACGCTAATGTTGTCCAAAACACCCAATCCTTTTCGATGCGCTTTTCTGTCAACTTAGCGTCAAAAAGCGTATCGAAAGTGACACGATTCGGGATTTGCAGCAACAACAGGGCTTAGATGCCACCCACAGGCCCGGTTGGCCGCGGCCAACTCCCTATTCGGCCCTTGCGACGAGCGGGCTTTTTCGGCAAGACCGCCAGGACTCAACGGGGAGTATCCGCTTGAAGCATATCCATATCATCGGCATCGGCACGGGCAACCCGGAGCACCTGACCATACAGGCGATCAACGCGATGAACGCAGCCGACGTGGTCTTCCTGCCGCTCAAGGGCGTAGGCAAGGAAGAGCTCGCCGAAATCCGGCGGGATATCTGCGAACGCTATATCACGCGGCCGACTGGCAGGATTTCAGAATTCGCGGTGCCGCAAAGGCAGACCGCAGACAAGACCTATGTGCAGAGCGTCGACGCCTGGCACGGTGAGATCGCCCGCATCTATGGAGAACTGATCTCCGGTCTCCCGGATGATGGCAGCGGCGCCTTTCTGGTCTGGGGCGATCCCAGTCTCTACGACAGCACGATCCGCATCATCGAACGCGTGCGCCGGGAAAGCAGCGTGGATTTCGACTACAGCGTCATTCCCGGCATCACCAGCATCCAGGCGCTGGCGGCCAGCCACAGAATCCCGGTCAACCTCGTCGGCAAACCGATCGAAATCACCACAGGGCGCAGGCTGGCGCAGGACGGGCTTTTGACCGACAGCACCATCGTCATGCTTGACGGCGAACAGGCTTTTGCGAAGATCGACGATCCCGACGCCGAGATCTTCTGGGGCGCCTATCTCGGCACCAAGGACGAGATCGTTAAATCAGGACGACTTGGCGACATCGCCACCGACATTCTGAGACTCAGGGCCGAGGCCAGGCAGCGGCACGGCTGGATCATGGACATCTATCTCCTGCGCAAGGGACGGGATTTCGACGAATAGCCAGTCCGAAGCCTTTCCAGCATGCTTTGCCGGCCCGGCTGCGATCATGTAAGAAGTGGCCAGAGGATCGAGAATGAGCATTAAGGCCGCAAAGGCGAGCGACAGGACAGGGGAGGCGGATCTGCACGATCGCCCGGCGGCGGAGATGCGTAGGCGCGGCGCCTGCCCCGCCCTTGCCGCACCCATGCCGACCGGCGACGGTTTGCTGGTACGGCTGCGGCCTGCCGGCGGCGCGTTGACGCCGTCGCAGTTCGCAAGCCTCGCCCGCTCCGCCGCGGCCCATGGAAACGGCATTCTCGAAATCACCGCCCGCGGCAATCTGCAGATCCGAGGCCTTCGGGCCGAGACCGTCGGACAGCTCGCTGCCGATATCGATGCCGCCGGAATCACCGTGCCGGACGGGCCGGTGATCGAGACATCGCCGCTGTACGGCATCGACCCGGAAGAGATAAGCGATCCGGCCGCGATGGAAATGGCCTTGCGCAGCATGCTCCACGATCAGCTTGCGTCGCCGCGGCTCGCGCCAAAACTCTCGCTCGTCGTCGACGGTGGCGGATCATTCGGCTTGTCGGCACTGTCGGCCGATATCCGTATCGTCGCGCAATCCCCCGAAGATTGGCTTGTCGCGATCAATGGCGACGGTGAAACCGCAACGCCGGTCGCGATCGGTCCTGCGGAGACGGCGATGTCGGCCGTCGGCGAAATCCTGAGCTTGTTGGTGACCCTCGGGCAGGGCAGACGGGCAAGGGATATCGATCCGGCGCTTCTGCGGGCGCGTTTTCCCGCGATGGATGACGTTCGATCCATTGCTTCACGCGCGGGAGGGATGCCGCTTGCCGGCTCGCACAGGCTTGAGGACGGCAAAACCATACTCGGCGTCAGGCCGGAATTCGGGCAGATCAGGGCGTCCGATCTGGTCGCTTTGCTCGATCTGGCAAAGGCCCGTGGCGCTACAGCCATCCGGCTTGCGCCCGGTCGCGGTTTTTTCGTCATCGGGCTCTCCGCCGATACAGTGCCGGCTATGCAGGTGGCCGCCGCCGGACTTGGCTTCAGCACCCAGCCCGGCGAGAATACCGAGCATATTGCCGCCTGTGCCGGCGCCGGCGCCTGCGGCTCCGCTTTCTACGAGACCCGAACTCTGGCGCGCCGCCTCATTGCCGTAGCACCTGCCCTTTTCGACGGTTCGCTGACACTGCATCTGTCCGGCTGTCCTAAGGGCTGCGCTCATGCGCGGCCGGCGCTGACCCTGACGGGCTCGGCGGAGGGTTATGGCCTCATCCTCAATGGGCTTGCTGCGGATCTGCCGGATGAACGGATCTCTGGCGGTCGGATCGATTTCGCTATAGAGAGGCTCGCCCGGACCATCGAAGACAACAAAGACGCTGGCGAATCGACCGCCGCCTGCCTTACACGGCTTGGCGCAACCGGCGTTTCGAAGGCGCTGCGACAGGAATAGGAATGCCAGACTACGATTATATCCGCAGCGGCGATGCGATCTACGAGCGTTCCTTTGCGATTATCCGTGCCGAGGCCGATCTTTCGCGCTTCACCGACGATCAAGCCGAAATCGCCGTGCGCATGATCCACGCCTGCGGGCTGGTCGAGGCGGCGGAGCATTTTGTCTTTTCCGCCGATTTCGTCAGCGCAGCGCGCGGCGCGCTGAAGGGTGGCGCACCGATCTTCTGCGATGCGGAGATGGTATCCCAGGGCGTGACCCGGGCGCGGCTACCGACGCAGAATGAGGTGATCTGCACGCTACGCGATCCCGCGACACCCGAGCTTGCACGCGAGACCGGCAATACGCGCTCGGCCGCCGCCATGCATCTCTGGCTCGATCGGCTCGGTGGAAGCGTTGTCGCGATCGGCAATGCACCGACAGCGCTCTTCCATCTGCTCGAACTCCTGCGCGACGGCGCCCCGAAACCCGCGGCGATCCTCGGCATGCCCGTGGGCTTCGTCGGCGCGGCGGAATCGAAGGATGCATTGGCGGGAAATTCCTACGGCGTACCATTTGCCATCGTCCGCGGCCGGCTCGGCGGCAGCGCCATGACGGCAGCCGCCATCAATGCATTGGCGAGGCCGGGCCTATGACGACAAGCGGCCGTCTCATCGGCGTCGGCACGGGTCCGGGCGATCCGGAGCTCCTTACCCTCAAAGCCGTGCGCGCCATCGAAGGCGCTGATGTGATCGCCTATTTCGCCAAGCAGGGCAGGGGCGGCAACGGCAAGGCGATCGTCGAGCCGCTGCTGAAAACCGGGGTGACGCTGCTGCCGCTCTATTATCCGGTGACGACCGAAATCGACAAGAACGACGAACGCTATCAGAGGCTCATCACCCAATTCTACGATCTGTCTGCCAAAGCTGTTGCCGGGCATCTCGATGCCGGGCTGAGCGTCGCCGTTCTCAGCGAAGGTGATCCGCTCTTCTACGGCTCCTATATGCACCTGCATGTCAGGCTTTCCCAACGCTACCCGACGGAAGTGATCCCGGGCATCAGCGCCATGTCGGGCTGCTGGTCGCTGGCGGGCATGCCGATCGTCCAGGGCGACGACGTGCTTACCGTACTGCCCGGTACGATGGCCGAGACCGAGCTGACGCGGCGACTTGCCGATACGCAAGCCGCCGTCATCATGAAGGTGGGCCGTAACCTGCCGAAGATCCGCCGGGCGCTGGCGGCCGCCGGCCGGCTTGCGGAAGCCGTCTATGTCGAACGCGGCACCATGGCGAATGCGGCGATGGAAATGCTTGCCGACAGGACCGACGGCGATGCGCCGTATTTTTCGCTCGTGCTGGTGCCGGGCTGGGAGGGCAGCCGATGAGCGGCAGGCTTTACGTGATCGGCACCGGTCCCGGCAACCCCGAGCAGATGACGCCGGAGGCGCTGGCCGCCGTCGATGCGGCGACGGATTTCTTCGGCTACGGACCATATCTCGACAGGCTGGAGCTCCGCCACGATCAACTGCGGCATGCCTCGGACAATCGCGAGGAGCTCGACAGGGCAGGGGCAGCGCTCGCCATGGCGGCGGATGGCGCCAAGGTCTGCGTCGTCTCCGGCGGCGACCCCGGCGTCTTCGCCATGGCGGCCGCGGTCTGCGAAGCAATCGAGAACGGGCCGGCCGCCTGGCGCGCGGTCGATCTCATCATCATGCCCGGCATCACGGCGATGCTGGCAGTGGCGGCAAGAGCAGGCGCTCCGCTTGGCCATGATTTCTGCGCCATATCGCTGTCTGACAATCTAAAGCCTTGGAATATAATAGAAAACCGTCTTGCATTGGCCGCAAAGGCAGGTTTTGTCATCGCGCTTTATAATCCGATCAGCCGGGCGCGGCCCTGGCAGCTCGGCGAAGCCTTCAAGCTGTTGCGCGACCATCTGCCTGCAGCAACACCGGTTATTTTCGGGCGGGCGGCCGGGCGGCCGGACGAACGCATCGCAGTGCAGCAGCTGGCGCAGGCGGATGCGTCGATCGCCGATATGGCGACCTGCATCATCATCGGCTCGGCCGAGACACGCATCGTCACGCGGCCAGGCAGACCGGACCTCGTCTATACGCCGCGCTTCATGGCGGGGGGAAACAGGTGATCGATCGCCGCCAGCGCCGCCTCGACAGTGTCGACAGCCTTGACCGTGGAGGCCGGCGCGCGCGTTACCATCATCACCTCGATACCGAGCAGGCGGGCTGCCTCGATCTTTGCATAGGTGGCGGCACCGCCACTGTTCTTGGCGACGATGGCGTCGATGTCGTGCTGCCTCAGCAGATCGCATTCACCGTCCAGCGTGAACGGACCCCGATCGAGGACATAGTCGACATTATCAAGCACAAGCGGTGGTTCGACGGGATCGACGCTGCGAACGAGGTAGTGATGTTGCGGCGCAGCTTCCGCATGATGCGCACCTTGCCGGCCCGTCGCCAGAAAGACATGGCGGGGGGAGGGGCCGAGCGCTTCGATGGCCTCCGCAATACTCTGCACCTCCCGCCAGCGATCGCCCGGAAGTCGTTGCCATTCGGGACGGCGCAAAGCGATCGTGGCAATGCCGGCGGTCTCGGCCGCGAAAGGGGCATTGGCCGAAATGCGCTCGGCAAAGGGATGCGTGGCGTCGATCAACAGGTCAAATCCGCCGGCCTTCAGGAAATCGGCAAGTGCGGCAGCACCGCCGAAACCGCCGATGCGAACCGGAACAGGCTGCGTGGCCGGTTTTTCGGTGCGGCCGGCAAGCGACAGCAGAACATCGCATTCATCCCGCGCCGCCAGCGCCTCGGCCAGCAGCCGCGCCTCGCTGGTGCCGCCGAGGATCAAGATGCGGGGTCTTACCATGTCTGATGTCTCTCCTGCTTCCGGCCAGCGCTGGCTGACTATTATCGGCATCGGCGAAGATGGTCCAGAAGGGCTGGGCGAGGAGGCAAAGAGGCTGATTGCGACCGCACCCGCCGTCTTCGGCGGCGCGCGGCACCACGCGCTTGCCGCGTCGCTGATCACAGGCGAAAGGTTTTCCTGGCAGAGCCCGTTCGAGCACTCGGTCGAGGCTATCCTCGAAAGGCGCGGCACGCCTGTTGTCGTGCTTGCCTCTGGCGATCCCTTCCTCTATGGCGTCGGCGCAACGCTCTCCCGCTACGTGGCGGCGGACGAGATGCACACCATCCCCGCACCCTCGGCCTTCAGCCTTGCCGCCTCCCGCCTTGGCTGGCCGCTGCAGGACGTCGCGACGATTTCGCTGCATGGACGGCCGATCGATCTGATCCGGCCGCATCTGCACGCCGGACGGCGCATCATCGCGCTGACCTCGGACGAGAAGGGGCCCGGCGATCTGGCTGCCCTGCTGACTGCTGGCGGATTCGGTCAGTCAAGGCTTACCGTGCTTGAGGCGCTTGGCGGCGTTCGGGAACGGCAGAGAAGTGCCCCCGCGACGGATTTCAACCTGCTGGACATCGATCCGCTGAACGTCTGCGCACTCGATATCGCGGCAGGGGAGGGGGCTCGCATCCTACCTTTTGCCGCGGGGCTCGAAGACGAGCTGTTCGAGCACGACGGACAGATCACCAAACGCGAAATCCGGGCGATGACGCTTTCGGCGCTCGCGCCGCGTCACGGCGAACTGCTCTGGGATATCGGCGCGGGCTCGGGCTCGATCGGCATCGAATGGATGCTGGTCGATCCCAGCCTGAAGGCAATCGCCGTCGAACAGTCGCCGGAACGGGCCGCACGTATCGCCCGCAACGCGTCCGCCTTCGGCGTGCCGCATCTCGCCGTCATTGAAAGTATGGCGCCCGATGCGCTGAATGGCCTGCCGGAGCCGGATGTGATCTTCCTCGGCGGCGGCGGTAGCGAGCCTGGTGTTATCGATGCTGCGATTGCCGCGCTGAAGCGGGGAGGGCGGCTCGTCGCCAATGCCGTGACGCTGGAAATGGAAGCGGTGCTGCTCGCCGAACATGGCAATCGCGGCGGCCTTCTCACGCGGATCGAAATATCGCGCGCCCAACCCGTCGGCGGCATGACCGGCTGGCGCCCGGCAATGCCGGTAACGCAGTGGCGCTGGACGAAAGGATGACGAGATGACGGTGCATTTCATCGGCGCGGGGCCAGGTGCTGCGGATCTGATCACGGTGCGTGGCCGCGATCTGATCACCCAATGCCCTATCTGCCTTTATGCCGGCTCGATCGTCTCGCCCGAACTGCTGCAATATTGTCCGCCGGGTGCGCGTATCGTCGATACGGCGCCGATGTCGCTCGACGAAATCGAGGCAGAATATCTTCGCGCCGCGGCCGCCGGCCAGGATGTCGCCCGGCTGCATTCCGGCGATCTCTCGGTCTGGAGTGCGGTCGCCGAGCAGGTGCGCCGGCTTCAAAAGCATGGCATAGACTATACGATGACGCCTGGTGTTCCAGCCTTTGCCGCTGCGGCCTCGGCGCTCGGCCGAGAGCTGACGATCCCGGCCGTGGCCCAAAGCCTGGTGCTCACCCGCGTATCCGGCCGCGCGTCACCGATGCCGAACGACGAGACCCTGGCGAAGTTCGGCGCGACGGGCGCCACGCTGGCGATCCATCTGGCAATCCACGCGCTGAAGCAAGTGGTCGAAGAGTTGACACCGCTTTACGGCGACGACTGCCCGGTCGCCATCGTCGTCAAGGCCTCCTGGCCGGACGAGCGCATTCTGCGCGGCACGCTTGCCGATATCGAAGCAAAGGTTGCGGCCGAACCGATCGAACGCACAGCGATCATATTCGTCGGCCCCTCGTTGGCAGTGGAAGATTTCCGCGAAAGCTCGCTCTATGATCCGGCCTATCAGCGCCGGTTCAGAGGCAGGGAGTAACCTCAGGCGATTGGCCGCGCCAGCGCGGCCAATCGTGACAATCGTCCCCCGCCCAGCACCGACACCAATGGCGGCATCAGGCGACGTTTCGCTCAGGTCTCAAACCCGCGCGCTGAGGTAATCCATGCTGGCACGAAGCGCACCGGCCGGGTCCTTGACTGCATGAACTTCCGCTGCAAAGGGTTCAAAGGAGAATGCACCCTTATAACCCTCCAGCAGCAGCGCCCTGATCTGCCTGGCATTATCGATCCGGTCGTCGCCGTCCACGAGCACGCGATGGGAATCGCGCATATCGGCAACGGAAACGGAAGGATCGCTGACGCCGGAAATGTGCACGAGGCCGGTCAGTTGCGGAAAGGTCGGGGCTTCGCCAGCAAGATGATGGTGGAAGGTATCGTGGACGAGCCTGAAGGTCGATTCCGCGCCGAGCTCGCTGATTGCGTCGGCCGCCTCGGTCTTCGAGCGCAGCGAGCAGATCTCGAAACCGAGCGGCTCGACGAGACCGAGAATACCGGCTTCCTCGAGCATCGGCTTCAGCGCGGCCAGAGACTGGCGGAGATTGGCCTGCCGTTCGCCATCGGCGCAGCCCGTGCCGTCGTTCTTCGGAACGAGGACGAGCGCCTTGGCGCCGGACGCACCGGCATAATCGATCAGTTCCTGCGCTTCGGCGGCCCGGGTCGCGTTCCACTCATTGAAGCGCTGCAGGGCATTGATCGAGATGATCGTCAGGCCATGGCGGGAAGCCGCTTGCCTGATCAACTCGGGTTTGGTGCCGTCGAGGATGGCATTGCCGGAAAGGTCGTTACGGATCTCGACGGCATCGATGCCGAGCGATCTGGCCAGCGCGAAAAAATCGTCGATGGCAAGTGACGGCGCGGTCATATGGTTGAGCGCAAAACGGATCGAAGTCATGATCGGTATCTCCTCCTGATCTCCGCATCAGGGCGGAGCAGTCCTCGTGAATGGGTCCGCAAATCTCTATCGGAATTCACGTCGCAATCCATCCGTCATCGCCGGCGCCCGCTTTCATTGCTGAGAGAATTTCGAACGGAATGATGGAATTCCATCATTGCTTAGATGTTCTCCGAAATATGGATATCGAAAGGCAGGAAGAGCTGCCCGGGAACAGCCGTTTCGCCGTTTTCGATGGCGCCCGTCATCAGGATCATCAATTCCTTGCAGAGGGCGGGCAGGGGGGTGCCGATCGCCATGGCGACGATGTCGTCGGCAAGACCTGCTTTGCTGTCGGGCGTCAGCTCGTTGACCACCAGGACGATTTTGCCGCCGACGCCTTCTTCGCGGAACGCCGAAATCGCCCCTTCCATGCCGCCGCCGCAGACATAGAGGCCGACGAGATCGGGATGCTTCTGCAGCAGCGTCAACGTCGCCTCATGGGTGATCTCGGGCGTGTCCAGATTGATCAGCGTGTCGACGACATCGAACTCAGGCGCATTCTCGCGAAAATAGGAGCGGAAGCCGATTTCCCGCAGCTCATGTCCGTGGAACCGGTGGCTGCCGACGAAACAGGCGATCTTGCCAGGCCCGCGTGCGGTGCGCGCGATCGTCCAGGCGGCGGTGCGCCCGACCTTGCGGTTGTTGACGCCGACATAGGCATTGCGCACGCCCGAGGCGAAATCGGAAAGCAGCGAGAAGACCGGTATCCCTTTGTCCTTCAGTTCTTCGATGGCGGTCGTGACCGCAGGGTAATCGGGGGCAACGAGCGCAACGGCCTGGTTGCGGGCACCGAGCGCCTTCAGCTTCTCGACGATCGCTGCCGGTGTCGAGGCCGAGGGAAAGTCGATCTGCGTCTGGATGCGCGCGCTCGTGACCGCGCGTGCTGCGGTTTCGATCTCACGCACGAAGCTCTGATAGAAGGGTTGCATCGGCTTCTGCAGCAGGAAGGCAAGCCTGTATTGCGGCAGATCCTCGAAGACGCGCTGTTTGATCAGGCCGACAGCGTGATAGCCGATCGACTGTGCTGCATCATAGACCCGTCGCGCCGTTTCCTCGCGCACGCGGTGGCGGGCGTTGAGAACGCGGTCGACGGTGGCGACGCTGACGCCGGAGGCGCGGGCGAGATCGGAGATGGTGGGGCGGCGCATTGGCGTTCCTGATGGATTCGATCATGAATGCAAGCCAATCATGATGGCTTTTGATAGATTATATCAAGCCTGCATTGAGCGCTTTCCAAAGTCAACCTATTCTCCCAGTCAAGGGCAACGGGAGGCGGATCATGGCGACCCAGACGAAGAAACGTGACTACGACCTTCTTGGCGAAAGCGGCCGCACCGCCGTCGAAACTGGGCTGGCGGCAGCCGAATGGTATCACACCGACGTTGCGCGCAAGGAGATGAAGGCGCTGATGCAGCGCTCCGATGCGCCGGCGATCCGTGACACGATCATCTGGCTCGGCAGCATGGTGGTCCTTGCCGGGCTCGGCATCTATTTCTGGGGCTCCTTGATCGCGCTGCCCTTCTTCCTCGCCTATGGCGTGCTCTACGGCTCGGCCTCCGACAGCCGTTGGCACGAATGCGGCCATGGCACCGCCTTCAAGACGCGCTGGATGAATGACGTCGTCTACCAGATCGCCTGCTTCATGATCATGCGCAATCCGGTGACCTGGCGCTGGAGCCATGCGCGCCACCACACCGATACGGTGATCGTCGGCCGCGATCCCGAGATCGCCGTGATGCGGCCGCCTGATCTGTTGCGGCTGGTGCTTAATTTCTTCGGCATCCTCGACGTCTGGTACGCCGTCGTCGACATGCTGCGCAATGCTTTCGGCGGCGTCAGCGCGACGGAAAAGACTTTCATCCCGGAGATGGAGCAGCCAAAGGCGATCCGCATCGCCCGCATCTGGTTGGCGATCTATCTGGCCACGCTCGCAACCGCGATCTCCATGGGTTCGATCCTGCCGCTGATGCTGATCGGCCTGCCGCGCCTCTACGGCGCCTGGCACCATGTGCTGACCGGACTGCTGCAGCATGGCGGCCTTGCCGATAATGTGACCGACCACCGGCTGAACAGCCGCACGGTCTATATGAATCCCATCAGCCGGTTCATCTACTGGAACATGAACTACCACGTCGAACATCACATGTTTCCAATGGTGCCATATCACGCGCTGCCCAGGCTGCACGCAATGATCAAGCACGACCTGCCCGCGCCGAACCCGTCGATCTGGTCCGGCTATCGCGAGATGATCCCGGCCTTCCTGCGCCAGCTGCGCAACGAGGATTATTTCCTGAAGCGCGACCTGCCGGCCACCGCGCGGCCCTATCGCGAGGAATTCCACAACGAGCTGGCCCCGGCCGCGCAATAAAGACAATCGAGGGACGACAAGATGAGCGGAAACTGGATCCAGGTCTGCGACAAGGACGAGATCGACGAAGAGGATGTCATCCGCTTCGATCACGACGGGCGCACATTCGCGGTCTATCGCAGCCCGGACGACGAATTCTTCGCCACCGACGGGCTCTGCACGCATGAACATATCCATCTCGCCGACGGGCTTGTCATGGATGAGATCATCGAATGTCCGAAGCATAACGGCCGCTTCAACTACAAGACGGGCGAAGCCAAGGGCGCGCCGGTCTGCGTCAATCTCAAGACCTATCCGGTCAAGATCGAAGACGGTGCCGTCTTCATCTCACTCTGAGGGGGGTGGCGTGGTTCATTTCGTAATCCTGGGAGCCGGCGAATGCGGTGCGCGCGCCGCCTTTGCCTTGCGTGAAAAGGGTTTTGGCGGCGAGATAACGCTTGTTGGCGCCGAGCCGCTTCTGCCCTATGAGCGGCCGCCGCTTTCGAAGGCCGCCTCCACCGATGCAAGCGATCCGAAATTCATCGCCGCGGCGGAAAAATATATCGAAAACGGCATCCGGCTGCTGACCGGCCTCGAGGCAATGGATCTCGACACCGCATCCAGGACCGTCGCGCTTTTGGATGGTACCGTGCTTTCCTACGACAAGCTTCTGCTCGCGACGGGTGCCGCCGCGCGGTCGTTCCCCGGCGCGCCGCAGGGCAGCCCGCATATTCGCGCGCTGCGGACGCATCACGATGCGGCGGCGCTGCGCGAAGCAATGAAGCCTGGACAGCATATCGCCATTATCGGCGGCGGGTTCATCGGACTGGAACTTGCGGCAACCGCACGGCTGCTTGGCGCCGAGGTCACCGTCATCGAGGGGCTGGAGCGCGTGCTGAAGCGTGGCGTGCCGGAAGAGATCGCCCTTATGCTCACCGAGCGCCATCGCGCTGAAGGCGTCGATATCCGCTGCGGCGTCTCCATCGAGGCGGTGACTGAGGAAAGCGGAAAAGCCCTGATCCGATTGTCGACCGGCGAGGCGATCGAAGCCGATCTCGTCCTCGTCGGCATCGGTGCGCGGCCGAATGTCGAGATGGCCGAAAGGGCAGGGCTGGCAATCGACAACGGCATTGCCGTCGACACCTATCTCCAGACCTCCGCAGCTGATGTCTTTGCCGCCGGCGATTGCTGCTCCTTCCCATTGCCAATCTATGGCGGCCGGCGGGTGCGGCTCGAATCCTGGCGCAATGCCCAGGAGCAGGGCACATTGGCCGCGGCCAACATGCTCGGCCTCAACGAGGCCGTTTCGGCGGTGCCGTGGTTCTGGTCCGATCAATACGACATGACGCTGCAGATATCAGGCCTTGCCGAAGGGGTTATCACGCATCAGCGCCGCGAACTCGGCGCAGGCGCCTTCATTCTCTTCCATCTCGACGCCGGCGGACGATTGATCGCTGCAAGCGGCATCGGGCCGGGCAATGCGGTAGCACGCGACATCAGGCTCGCCGAAATGCTGATCGCAGCGCGCGCCCATCCGAACCCGGCAGCACTCGCGGCCAGCGACATCAAGCTGAAATCCCTGCTGGCCGCCTGAGCTGCCGATATTTTCAAAGGAATTGATGATGAAAAAACACAGACGCGCAACCGTCGCCGATCTGCTTTCGGAAAAAGGCAAGCGCCAGCTCACCATGCTGCGCGTCACCTCGCTGGAGGAGGCGGAAGCCGCCGAAAAGGCCGGAATCGACATCGTCTCCGTGCCGCCCTCGCTGCTCGGCCCGGTCTTTCGCGAAGCCGCGCCCACTCCCTTTGCCATTCCGGGGCTCGAATATGGCGACCATGTCTCGGCCGAGGATTATCTGCGTGCTGCCTTCGCGGCACTGAAGGCGGGCGGCGACGCGGTCTATTGCGCCGCAAGTCTGCAGACGATCCGGCGCATGCGGGACGAGGGCATCCCGGTCTGCGGCCATCTCGGACTGATCCCTTCGAAGGCGACCTGGACCGGCGGCTTCCGCGCCGTCGGCAAGACGGCGGCGAGTGCGGCCGAAATCTGGCGGCAGACCAAGGCGTTGGAAGAGGCCGGCGCCTTCGCCGCCGAAATCGAAGTCGTCCCAGGGGAGGTCGCTGCCGCGATCAGCAGCAACACCTCGATGCTGATGATCTCCATGGGGGCAGGCAGTGGCTGCGACGCCCAATATCTCTTCGCCGACGACGTGCTCGGCGCCAATCGCGGCCACTATCCGCGGCACGCCAAGATCTATCGCGACTTTGCCGCCGAACACGATCGGCTGCAGCGAGAGCGCATCGCCGCCTTCATGGAATTTGCCGAGGATGTCCGGACCGGCACCTATCCGGAGAAGCGCCATCTCGTCGGTATCGGCGACGCCGAACTGGAGATCTTCCTGCAGCGGCTGAAAAGCGGGACGGGCAATAGCTGAGAGCAACGGCGCGCTATTGCTTCGATGATGTGGGAAGCGCCGCAAAGGCGCTTCCTCTCCATTGGCTTCCGTGCCGGCCTGTGTCAGGAATTATCCGTTCGATTCATTCGGAACGGAGTATTCGGTCCCCTGTGACGATCGGCTTTGCGCATGCGGAATTGATTGCGGTGCTCGTCGCGGTGACGGGGGACGAGCCGCGCGTGATGACAATCCGTTCCGGCAATGCGTTGCCGTCGGGGCCGTTCGAAATGGGGCATCGAACCCTGCAATCGGGCCTGCGCGAATGGGTGCAGGAGCAGACGGAACATCCCGTCGGCTATCTCGAACAGCTCTATACCTTCGCCGACCGCGACCGGAACAACGACATTCCAGGTGGGCGGACGATCTCGATCAGCTATCTCGGCCTCGTCAACGAGCAGTCCGGCGCCGGCCGGCCGGGATGGCACGGCTGGTACGAATATTTCCCCTGGGAAGACCATCGGCAGGGCCGACCCGTCGTGCTTGACGAGATCATGGCGCGCCTGAGGAGCTGGGCCGATGCCGATCCGGCAAGGCGCGACCATCGCCACCGCCGGGCGGATTTCACCTTCGGCCTCGACGGCGGCGGCTGGAACGAGGATCTGGCCCTGCAGCGCTACGAACTGCTTTACGAGGCGGGGCTCGTCTCGGAAGCCGGATGCGGGGCGGAGGCCAATCTCGGTCGGGCAATGTTTGCCGATCATCGCCGTATTCTGGCAACCGGGATTGCCCGGCTGCGCGCGAAGATCAAATACCGCCCCGTCGTCTTCGAGCTGATGCCGGAGTGTTTTACCCTGTTGAGGCTCCAGCGCACCATCGAAGCCTTGGCCGGGTTGACGCTGCACAAGCAGAACTTCCGCCGCCTCATCGAACAGCAGGATCTCGTCGAGGAAACCGGCGGAACCGAAAGCGAAACCGGCGGCCGGCCGGCCAAGCTTTTCCGCTTTCGCCACACCGTGCTCGAAGAACGGGCGCTTGCAGGAACGAAATTACCGCTCGCCCGCAATTGACATATGCTCATCGTGAGAATATCTCTTTGCCTATGATATGCTCAAAGAGAGCATAATTAGGAGCCGGTCATGAACCATCCTGTTTCCGCATCCTCGCTCTACGAGCGCGTCAGCCGCGTCATTCCCAAAGCCGAATGGATGACGTTCGAAAATGACGTCGACGCGATCCTCGAGCTCAAGCGCCGCCGCAACGCCGTCATTCTCGCGCACAACTATCAGACACCGGAGATCTTCCACGGCGTGGCCGATATCGTCGGCGACAGCCTGGCGCTGGCCCGCAAAGCAATCGAGGTCGATGCCGATGTCATCGTGCTTGCCGGCGTGCATTTCATGGCCGAGACCGCCAAGCTGCTGAACCCCGAGAAAACCGTGCTGATCCCCGATCTCGGCGCCGGCTGTTCGCTGGCGGATTCGATCACGCCCGATGATATCGCGCTGCTGCGCCAGGTTCATCCCGGCGTGCCCATCGTCACCTATGTCAACACCTCGGCCGCGGTAAAGGCTGCCTCCGACATCTGCTGCACCTCGGGCAATGCCAAGCAGGTGGTTGAATCGCTCGGCGTGCCGAAGGTGCTGATGATCCCGGACGAATATCTGGCGCGCAATGTCGCCCGCGAGACTGATGTCGAGATCATCGCCTGGCACGGCCATTGCGAGGTGCATGAACTCTTCACCGCCGAGGACGTGCGCCAGCTGCGCGAAAACCATCCGGGCGTCACCGTACTCGCCCATCCAGAATGCCCGCCCGAGGTGGTGGCCGAAGCCGATTTCGCCGGCTCCACCGCTGTCATGTCGGATTATGTCGGCAGGCAGAAACCGGCGCGCGTCGTGCTGCTCACCGAATGCTCTATGAGCGACAATGTCGCCGTGCACCATCCCGATGTCGAGTTCATTCGCCCCTGCAATCTCTGCCCGCATATGAAGCGCATCACGCTGGCCAATATCCGCACGGCACTCGAGGAAAACCGCCACGAGGTCACCGTCGATCCGGCGATCGCGGTGGCCGCGCGCCGCGCCGTCGAGAGGATGCTGGCGATATGACCGAGATTCTCGAGCAGCTATCAGGACGCACGGTGATCGTCGGCAGCGGGCTTGCGGGGTTGATGACCGCGCTGACACTGGCGCCAGAACCTTCCGTCATCGTCACCCGCGCGGCCCTTGGCGCGGAGACGTCGAGCGCCTGGGCGCAGGGAGGCATTGCCGCCAGCGTCGGTGCCGACGATAGCGCGACGCTACATCTTGCCGATACGCTTGCCGCCGGCGACGGGCTCTGCGATCCCGCGGTCGCCGCCGGCATCATTGCCGAGGCGCCAGCGGCGATCGTGGCGCTGGAGCAAGCCGGCGTACGCTTCGACAGGAATGCCGCAGGAGACCTCTCACTCGGGCTCGAGGCGGCCCATAATCGCCGCCGCATCGTCCACGCCGAAGGTGATGGCTTGGGTGCTGCGATCATCGCCGCGCTAATCGAGGCGGTGATGAAAACGCCAGCTATATCAGTGCTCGAAGGCTTCGACGTCCGGCGGATTCTGATGGACGGCGAGCAGGTCGCCGGCCTGCTCTGCGCGACCGCGAATGGCGCCGCCATTCTGCCGACATCGAAGGTGGTGCTTGCCACCGGCGGCATCGGCGGGCTTTACGACGCGACCACCAATCCGATAGGCAATTTCGGCCAGGGGATCGCTCTCGCAGCAAGGGCCGGTGCCGCGCTCACCGATATGGAATTCGTCCAGTTCCATCCGACGGCACTCGATTCACGCCGTAGGCCGCTGGCGCTTATCAGCGAAGCGGTGCGCGGGGAGGGGGCTTTGCTCGTCAACGAACGAGGCGAACGGTTTATGGCCCGCATATCAGGCGCCGAACTTGCACCGCGCGACGTGGTGGCGCGTGCCATCAGCGCCGAAATCGCCAGCGGCGGCAGGGTCTTCCTCGATGCCCGCGCTGCTCTCGGCAACCGCTTTGCCGTTCGCTTTCCTGTCATCTCGACCCTTTGCGGCGAGGTCGGCATAGATCCGGCGAAAGACCTCATTCCTGTGCGCCCGGCCGTTCACTATCACATGGGCGGCGTCGCCACGGATGCAAATGGCCGCAGCTCGGTTCCCGGTCTCTGGGTCGCGGGAGAGGCGGCCTCGACCGGCCTGCACGGCGCAAATCGGCTCGCCAGCAATTCACTGCTGGAAGCGGCGGTGATGGGTATGCGGGCAGCGCGCGACATATCAGGCGCTCCCGCAAGTGCCACCGGCACCATCTTCCCCGAGAGGCTGCCGGCGCCGGCCGATGCGTCATTCGTGCGGCCGATCGTCTCGCGCCATCTCGGCGTGCTGCGCAATGCCGGCGCCATTCATGGCGCGATCGCCGCACTGCTGCCGCTTGCCGAAGGCAACGGCCCTGCCGCCGATCCGGCTATCGTCGCGCTGCTGATCGCCGTCTTTGCCAGCCTGCGGATGGAATCGCGCGGTGCCCATGCCCGCACCGACTTTCCTCTGAAGCTCGCCAACGCCAACCGGCGCCAGATGTGCCTTTCGGATGCTCTGGAGATCGCCCGCGCGACACCGCCCTATGCCCTTGCAAGGAGTGCCTGAGATGAGCCTCGTTCCCCTTCCGCGCCTGATCGTCGAGCCGCTGGTGCGGGCGGCCCTTCTCGAAGATCTGGGTCTTGCCGGTGATATCACCTCGGCCTCCGTCATCCCTCGCGATCACCGTTCGACGGTGGTGATGGCGGCCCGTCAGCCGGGCGTGATCGCCGGTCTCGATGCCGCCGAACTCGCCTTCACCCTCGTCGATCCGGAGATCGTCATGCGCCGTCATCTCCAGGACGGCGACGCGGTCAAGCCTGGCGACGTGATCGCCACCATCGAAGGCCCGTCGCGCGGCCTGCTGAGCGCCGAGCGCACCGCGCTGAATTTCCTCGGCCATCTCTCAGGTATTGCAACTGTGACGGCAGGGATCGCCGCCGCCATTCGCAGCACCAAGGCATCAGTTGCCTGCACGCGCAAAACGACGCCGGGGCTGAGGGCGCTAGAGAAATATGCCGTGCAGGCCGGCGGCGGCATGAACCACCGTTTCGCGCTTTATGACGCGGTCCTGATCAAGGATAATCATGTCGCCATCGCCGGCGGCGTCGCTGAAGCGATCCGCCGGGCGCGGGCCGGCGTCGGCCATATGGTGAAGATCGAGGTCGAAGTGGATACCCTCGATCAGCTGCGCGAAGCGATGGAGACCGGCGTCGACGCCGTGCTGCTCGACAACATGACGCCCGATCAGCTGCGCGAAGCCGTCGCCATCGTCGCCAGCCGGGCCATCACCGAAGCGTCCGGCCGCGTCACGCCGACAACGGCCGCCGCAATCGCCGCTTCCGGTGTCGACCTCATCTCCGTCGGCTGGCTGACGCACAGCGCGCCGGTGCTGGATATCGGGCTTGATTTCGTCGAGGCCGCGGCCGCAACGGAGATTAGCCCGAAACGGATTGCACACGTTCTGTAATCCCTCAGAGTCCGCCCGACAATTCATGAAGCGCGGGCAAATGCGTCTGACGAGGGTCCATGATGAATGCGGCGCAAAGGAAGGCTTTGGCGGAGTTGATGGTCACTTCCGGGTCTTTCCTAAGCACGCGGTCGGGCTGATCCAGCGAAGAAGCGCTCCGCGTCGGTGAACTGCGTCTGCAACGAAAGGAACCTTTGAAACGGCGAGGGGTTATGCGCCACATCACTGCTGGAGACATGGCCAATGTACATCGTTGTTGGCGGGACGGGCCGCGTCGGCTCCGCCGTGGCGCAGACGCTGCTAGACGAAGGCGAAGCCGTCACGGTCGTCACTCGAAATTCTGACAAAGCCGGTGCATGGCGACAGCGCGGCGCGGAGGTCGCCGTCGTCGACGTCCACGACGTGACGTCGCTGCGTGAGGTGTTCGGTTATGGGAAGCGGGCCTTCTTACTAAACCCGAACGCTGACATATCGAGCGATACGGATCGGGAGGAACGCGAGACTGTGCGCTGCCTGCTCGAGGCGATCGAAGGATCTGGACTGGAGAAGGTGGTGGCGGAATCAACCATGGGAGCGCAACCGGGCGAGAAATGCGGCGATCTCAACGTCCTTTACGAACTGGAAGTGGGCCTAAGGAACCAGCCGATTCCTGCCAGTGTCATCCGCGCAGCCTACTACTATAGTAACTGGGATACGATGATGGGAGCCGTCACGAAGGACGGGGTGCTAGCGACCATGCTCCCTGCAGACCTCTCGCTCCCAATGGTCGCGCCGGAGGATCTAGGAAAGGTGGCGGCGCGGCTTCTGCAGGAGCCGATCGAACCGATCGGCATACACCACGTCGAGGGGCCGAAACGGTACTCCCCCAACGATGTCGCCGCAGCCTTCGCCGCCGCCCTCGGCCGGGCCGTTCGCGTCGACGTGATCCCGCGCGAAAACTGGGAAGACGTATTCCGCAGTTTGGGCTTCTCCGACGCGGCGGCTCACTCATATGCAAGGATGACGGCTCTCACCGTCGATGGTCCCGAATATCCCGAGGATCCAATTCGAGGATTGATCTCGCTCCAGACCTACATAGGTAAGCTTGTTCGCAACCCATCCTGACGCGTCCCACTCGACCCCATTCTCGACGGGCTCTCAGGCTTATTTCACGCCGTAAATAACCTGCCCCACAGAACGCAACCGGCACCTGTCAAAGTGTTGGCCAAGCATTTCCTGCCTAAGCGGCACGCGAAAATGCAATTATTCGATGAAAATTCTTCTTTTTAAAGCAAAACCGCTATGCGTCGGGCTCTTATGGCTCTAACATGTTTTTGATTGGCCGGTGCGCTTGCGCGCCTTGGCTTTCAGGGGTGAGAACCGAGATGCAACGGACATCCGGCAGATGCTGACGAACAGGCTATGCCTGCTCGGAAGACCGCGATTGCTGGCGGCGGGGAAGGAACTCCCCTTGCCGGAGAAGTCTTATTTTCTCCTCGCCATGCTCGCCGCCGAACCCAATTTCGAACTCGACCGCGAAACCGTCCGGCGGCAGCTCTGGCAATCGGAGCTGCCGGAAAAGCGGGCCGGCAGCCTGCGCCAGCTGCTGGCGCGCATCGAACAGAGCATTCCCGCCGGCCTTCCACCGCTGCTGGACGCGACCCGAACCCATATCGGCCTTGCGGATGGCTGGGAGGTCGACGTTCATATCCTGAAACAGAAAGGGCCGCTCGCACCCGAAGACGGCGACCTGCTGAACGGCGAATTGCTCGAAGGCGTTAAATCGCCGACGCAGGGCGCCGAGGACTGGCTGACCTTTGAGCGCCAACGGGTCGACGAGTTGCGCTCCGCCCATCTCGCCCGGCTGGTCGAGACATCGGAAGACAGATCGGATGAAGATCAGGTCACGCTTGCCAGGCGCCTGCTGGAACTCGACTCTGCCAGTGAGACGGCCTATCGCGCCTTGATGCGCACCTATGTCAGGATGAACGATCCGGCAGCGGCGCGTCAGGCCTATCTGAAGTGTAAGAGCCAGCTGAAAGACGACTTCGACACCGAGCCGGAAGAAAGCACCACCGCTCTTGCCCGCGAACTGAACCTGGTGCCGGCAGCACAGGCGACGTCGGGACATCCTCAGTCGGCGCCTAACCTTTCCGTCGGTCCGCTTGGTCAGCCGCGTATCATCATCCTGCCGCCGGAAAGCATCTTCACCGATCCGCTGATGGAGCGCGTCGGCAGGGCCCTTCTCGAAGACGTCACCATCGGCCTCAGCCAGCAGCGTGGCTTCAAGGTGATCGCGGCGCATACGAGCCTGGAAATCCTCAGCCGTTCGATCGATCCGTCGCGTGCCGTGCCCGGTCCGCTCGACCTCAGCTTCGACTACGCGGTCTACGTCACAATCCAGGGCCGCGACGAGGATGTCTATGCGACCTGCCGGCTGACGCGGACGACGACTTCGGAGGTGATCTGGGCCATCGAACTGCCGCTGGTGATGCAGAAGATCAGCGAATCCTTCGCGCATCTGACGCGGCGGATCGTCTCCTCGCTTGCCGACACGATCGAGCGCCACGAACTGGCGATGCCGATCGGCGAGGCGCCGCCGTCCGCCTACCGTCTCTACTTGGAAGGCAAGCGGCTGATCGCCCAGACCGACCTGCAGCATCTGCGCCAAGCGCGCAAATGGTTCAAATCCTCGCTCAATCGTTATGAACATTTCTCCGCCGCCCATGCCGGCATGTCGCGCGCGCTCGGCATGGAATGGCTGATCCGCGGCATGCGGGACAAGGAACTGCTCGACGAGGCGAACGGTGCTGCCCGGCAGGCGCAGCAGTCCGACCCGAACAGCGGCCGGGCCTACCGCGAACTCGGCTTCGTGGCGCTTTATCGGCGCCGCTTCGACGAAAGCTTGGAATATTTTCAGCAAGCCCAGGATCTCAATCCCAATGATGCCGACATCCTGGCCGACTATGCCGACGCGCTATGCCACTATGGCGACTTCGACAGAGCGCTGGAGCTGAACAAGGCTGCCTTCAGGCTCAATCCCCTGCCGCCAGACTATTACTACTGGAATCTCGGCGGCATTCACTTCGACCGCGAAGAATACGAAAAGACGATCGAGGCGCTTGAGCCAGTGAGATCCAAGCAGGCAACGGCCCGCTTGCTCGCTGCCGCTCATGCCATGGCAGGCAACGTGAAGAAGGCTCACACATACGCCAAGGTCGTTTTGGAAAATTTCCCGGATTTCCGCAGCGAGGATATCCGCCATTTCGTTCCTGATCGCGATTCTCGCTATACGGAATCGCTGATTCACGGCCTGCATCTGGCCGGACTTCCCTGATCCGTCGCCTTTTAAATAAGCCTGTAACGCTTAAGTGACGCAGGCAATGTTCCTCTCCGATGGTTAACGGCGGCCTCCCGCTGCCTTCCCTATCGGAGATGGAAAATGAAAACCAATGTTGAAACCAATGCCGCAATTCTTTCCCAGCCGCGTTTCTCGGCTGCAGCCAAGGCCGCGATGAAGCAGGACGAGCTCAACATCGCTGCGAACGGTCTCGAGAACCTCACACATGCACTGAAGTTCCGCTAAGGAACAGATCGGCATGTCCGCTTTCACCGACCTTGAAACGCTTGCCGGTGACCTTAAACGATCATCGGCCGGCGTCAGCGACTACCATGACCGCGCCGTCACGCCGGCTCAAACCTTGGCGGCCATCAGGCCGCATCTGCGCGAATTCGGCATTACGCGCGTCGGTCTGCTGACCGCACTCGACGTTCTGAACATCCCCGTCGCCTTCGCAACGAGGCCGAACAGTCACACGCTGTCGGTCTTTCAGGGCAAGGGTATCGACAACGATGCAGCCATGGCCTCGGCGGCGATGGAGGCGGTCGAGACGCGGATCGCCGAAATTGCCCCCGCCGACCTGACGCTGGCGACGGTCGAGAGCATGCGGGCGGAGCGTGCCGCGATGATCGATCTCGACAATGTCGCACGCTGCGCGCCCGACGAAATCGGCAGCAGTCCTATTCCGTGGTGCTCCGGGCTCGACATTCTTTCCGGCAGCAGCGTCTTCGTGCCCTGGTGGCTCATCGGTCTCGACCATCGCGGCGAGAGGCCGCCGGGCTTCGAGCAGTCGAGCGATGGGCTTGCCTCCGGCAACACGCCGTCCGAAGCGGTCCTGCATGGGCTTTGCGAGCTGGTGGAGCGCGACGCCTGGGCCTTGACCCAGCTGAAATCGCCTGAGCGCCTGAAGGAGAGCCGCATCGACCCCGCCTCCTTCGGCGATGCGGTCATCGACGTCATGACCGACCGGATCACCCGCGCCGGCATGAAATTGCTGCTACTCGACATGACGACGGATATCGGCGTCCCCGCTTTTCTGGCCGTCATCATGCCAGGCAATCTTTCCGACCGTGTCGACGCGCGCTGGTCGCATGTCTGCGGTGGCTGCGGCTGCCACCCCGATCCCGTGCGCGCCGCGCTGCGCGCCATCACCGAAGCGGCGCAGAGCCGGCTGACCGCGATTGCCGGCAGCCGCGACGATTTCTCGCCGCGCATCTATCAGCGGCTCGACAGGAGTGCGGCGATGCAGCAGGTGGTCGAGCTCTGCGAGGGCGACGGCCGGATGCGCTCGTTCCAGGCCCGCGATCGCCGTCCGGCGACGATCCAGGACACCATCGGCCATATTGCCGACAGGCTGGCAGCAACCGGCATCGAGCAGATCGTCGTCGTTCCTTTTCCGCATCGAGCCCTGCCGGTCTCCGTCGTCAGGGTGATCGTGCCGGGACTGGAGGTCGATATTTCAGGCCAATACATCCAGCTCGGCCTGCGCGCGGTCAACACCATGAGAGGAGCCGAATCATGAAGGTGCTGTTCGTCGGCCCGAGCCTTGGCAGCGATCTTGCCGCGGCAAGAGCCATGTCCCCCCGCATCGATTTCCGGCCGCCGGCCGCCTGCGGCGACATCCTGAAAGCCGTTGAGGACGGCGCCACCGCGATCGGCCTGGTCGACGGCTATTTCGGCGACCTGCCTTCGGTCTGGCACAAGGAAATCCTGTACGCACTCGAACACGATGTCGCCGTTGCCGGCGGCGCCAGCATGGGCGCGTTGCGAGCGGCCGAATGCGCGCCCTTCGGCATGGTCGGGCTCGGCTCGATCTTCGAAGATTACGAGTCCGGACGGCTGCTCGACGACGAGGCCGTCGCGCTGGTGCATGCGCCGCAGGAGCTCGGCTGGCTGCCGCTTTCCGTACCCTGGGTCGATTTCGAGCCGACCATCGATGCGCTTTACGCCAACGGCGAAATCTCGTCCGGCGAGCGCAAGAAGCTGCTGCTTGCCGGCCGTTTCCTGCATTTCTCCGAGCGCACCTATGCGAAGGTGGCCGACGAGTGCCATTTCCGCAAGCCGCGCCGCGACCACATCCTCGCCGCCATCCGGGGGAACCGTGTCGAGCGCAAGCGCGGTGACGCGTTACTGGTGCTGGAATGGCTACGCCGGGACAAATTCCGCCCGGTCAACCGTGACTGGCGCTTTGCCGCGACCTCGCACTGGGAACTGCTGCACGCCGAAGTCACGCGCAATGCGGTTCCTGTAACGCTTGAATAACGGTCGCGGCGGAAGATGCAGTCATGATGGAATCGTAGGGTTCCACGACCAAAGAGGGCGGGAACGATGTTTGAACAACACCACGAAGGTACCGGCAGCGAATACGCAAGGATCTTCCGGCTGCTGTCGGCAGCCAAGGAGGAGGCTGAAAAGCTTCAGCTGCGCAATCTGATGCACCTGACGAACATGGCGCTGCTGCAGGTCGTCATCGATTGGGACGGCATAGATCCCGACAGGGAGCTTGACGTCAATCTCGAAAAGCTGGTTGGCAGCAAAGCCAAGATCGCAATGAAGGATGCCAGCGAGAATCTAATCCTGATCGATCGCCATTGATCTCGATCGATTGCTATTGATCCCGATCGATCGCCATTGATCCGATCGATCCTGGTTGACCCTCACGCGGTCCGTTGGGATCACTTGAAAGACAACCGGTCTATTCGGCCGCTTCACTATCCAACTGTTCGGTATTGGCAATCGCCTGGACGAGCTTCAGGATCTTCTTACGAAGCGCCTCGTTCTTGATCGAAAAGAACGCCGCATTGAGAAGGACGCCTTCGCGCGAAATAACGAATTCCTCGCTGGGAGCGGGGTTGTCGTTGGCATTATCTGGGGTCGACAGGTCGTCGAAAAACGTCCTGACATCGACCTTCAGCGCGCCGGCGATTTCGACCAGCATGCTGGCGGAAACGCGGTTGGAGCCCTTTTCGTATTTCTGGATCTGCTGGAACGTTACGCCCACACGATCGCCCAGTTCCGTTTGAGAAACTTTCCTCAACAGACGCTGGATGCGGATCGTCTTTCCGACGTGAACATCGACGGAATGCGGTTCTTCTTTCATCTCATTTCCCTTCTGAAGGCAGCGGACAAGGGGTTATTCGCCATATCCGTGTCAACAACTTTTAGCCGAGATAAATAAGGCTAGCAATTGCTTGCATGTAGATAGAGTTAAACTCGAAAATCGGGCCCTTTTTGTCCCGAAATGGTACAAAAAACATGCCGAAACGGCACATCCAAGAGACCGGTCGCTTTATTTTGTGACATCAGAGCGACCAGAGGCGCTGTGCATTGGCGAAAAGCAGCTTCGAGCGCTCTGTCTCGCTTACGCCGGAAAGCATGGAGTGGGTCGCCGCAACCCAGGTGGAGAGGCCGCCGCCGAGCGTACAGACCGGCCAGTCGCTACCCCAGACGACGCGGTCCCAGCCGAAACTTGCGGTCACATGTTCGATATAGGGCTGCAGCGTTTGCGCCGTCCAGGTCTTCGCATCGGCATAGGCGACGACGCCGGAGACCTTGCAGACGACGTTCGGCCGCCGGGCAATCTCTGATATGCCGGTCTTCCACGGCCCAAAGGCATCCGAGCGGATATCCGGCACGCCACAATGGTCGAGCACGAACTGCACGTCGGGCGCAAGATCGGCGAGGGCGGTCACACGGCTCGCCTGATGCGGCAAGGTGCAAAGGTCGAAGGTCAGGCTGCTACCGCTAATGCGCCTGATGTTTTCGCGGAACAGGGCGCCTTCGGAGACATCATCGGGCACGACATGCAGCACGCGGCGGAACCCCTTGACGAAGGGATCGGCCTTTTGCCGCTCGAGATAGGCGGCGAAGCCTTCCTCTTCCGGCCGGCAGGAGACGATGGCGCCGGCAATCAGACTGCCTTCCTTTTCGGCGAGGCTGGCGACGTGATCAGTCTCTGCCTGTATCGCGGCAGGATCGACGTCGACCTCCATATGCAGCACCGTGGTGATGCCGCAGCGACGGGCCTCCCTCGCATAGGCCTCGTAGAGGAAATCATGATCGAGATCAGGC
Organism: Rhizobium laguerreae; assembly: GCF_019778565.1. Taxonomy (NCBI): domain Bacteria; kingdom Pseudomonadati; phylum Pseudomonadota; class Alphaproteobacteria; order Hyphomicrobiales; family Rhizobiaceae; genus Rhizobium; species Rhizobium laguerreae. The sequence continues at coordinate 252,383 of NZ_JAAXQT010000010.1, forward strand.
ACGCCCGAGAGCCAGGGATAGGGCAGCGCCGACCGATCGATGATATGCAGATGGGTGTCGATGAACACGCTCTTCCTCCCAGAATGATTTCGTGAAACTATCTCTGGTGAATGGATTGTTCAAATAGAAATTCCAGCCGTCAGGTGGGGGTGGCAACATCGGCGCCCGCCAGCAGCGAAAGCTGGGCCGCCGCCTTCTGCACCAGCGTGATCGCTTGGGTGATGTCGGGAGCCGACGGCGCGTTGACCAGCGCGATGAAGGGGCAGGTGAGGGCGGCGATGCAGCGGCGGTCCGGCCCGAGAACGGGAGCGGAGAGATTGTAGACGCCTGAAGTCTGGGCACTCGCCATCATCTCATAGCCGCGCTCGCGGATCTGGTCGAGACGATCGTAGAATTCAGGCCCGAGTTCGACATCCGCGCGGCTGCGCACATGTTCGGAGATCATCATCTCCCGCTCCTCCTTGCTGCGGAAGGCCAGCAGCACATGCCCCGATCCGGTGTCGAAGAGGCTGATATGGGCGCCGATGCGGATCGAAAATCCCCAATAGTCCGGCGCCTCCTGCTGGGCGATGACGACGGCAGCACCCCGATCGAAGACGGCAAGATGATTGGCCTGGCGCGTGCGCTGGGCAAGATCGCGCATCAGCGGCGTGGCGTAAGAGGCAAGCCGGCGCACCGGCGCGTGCAACTGCGCGAGGCCGAAGAGCTTCAGCGTCAGCGAGTAGCGGTCGCCATCCAGCCGGGTGACGTAACCGCGGCGTACCAAGCGATCGAGCATGCGGTAGAATTCGTTGGGGCTGCGGTCGAGCCGCTTGGCGATTTCGGCCTGCGTGAGACCACTGTCAACGCCGGCGAGCAGCTCCAGGATATCGAGGCCTTTGTCGAGAGCAGGAGCGCGATAGCAGTCGGACTCGTCGGTCTCCATTGCTTCCTCCTGTGAATATCATTCTGCATATACGCAGAACGGAAGCCGGAAAAGGAAAACTTCGCACTTGACCCCTGGCCAATCGTCTGTTTGTCTATAAACAGACAAATCATTGCTGAAGAGCAGCCGGGAATAGGGAGGAAGACCATGCAACGCATGGGGATGGTCATCGGCCCTGCAGCCGACGAAGTCAGCGTTCGCGTGCAGCGACCGACAGGATCCGGCGCTGGTCTGCCTTTGCAACAGTGGCAACTCCTCCATTTAATAGAGAGCAGCGCGCATCTTGCCAGTACCCGGTCGAAACGCGCAAAGAGGGTGAATGGCGGACGATGATGGACGAGGCGTTCCACCACGACCGAGCTTCGCCAAGACATGAACCACACTCCATCGTCCAGCGTAGACAATTCCAGAAAAGGCCCGTGACATGACAAACAGACTTTCCGGCAAGACCGTTCTCATTACCGCCGCCGGTCAGGGCATCGGCCGGGCGACGGCGGCAGCCTTTGCCGCAATCGGCGCCAAGGTCCACGCGACCGACATCAACACCGAGGCGCTGGCGACGCTTGCCGCGGAAACCGGCGTCTCCACCCATAAACTGAACGTGCTCGAAGAGGATGCGGTCAAGGCTCTGGTCGCCGAGATCGGAGCCGTCGACGTGCTGTTCAACTGCGCCGGTTTCGTCCATGCCGGCTCGATCCTCGAGATGAAGGATTCCGATCTCGAATTCGCCTTCGACCTCAACGTCAAGGCGATGATCCGCACCATCCGCGCCGTGCTGCCCGGCATGATCGAGCGCAAGGACGGGGCGATCATCAACATGGCCTCCGTCGCCTCCAGCATCAAAGGCGTGCCGAACCGCTTCGCCTACGGCGTCACCAAGGCGGCGGTGATCGGGCTCACCAAAGCCGTTGCCGCCGATTATGTCGGTCAAGGCATCCGCTGCAACGCGATCTGCCCCGGCACGGTGGAAAGCCCGTCGCTGCAGGACCGCATGCGGGCGCAGGGCGACTACGACGCGGCGCGCGCCGCCTTCATCGCCCGCCAGCCGATGGGCCGGCTGGGCTCGCCGGAAGAGATCGCCGATCTCGCCGTCTATCTCGCCGGCGCGACCTACACGTCGGGCCAGGCGATCGCCATCGACGGCGGCTGGACGATCTGATTTCAGCGATGCGGCCGGCGCGGCAGTCTTGCCGGCCGGCCCGGCCACTGCAATCGGCTCTCTATAATCGGTCCATATAATCGGGAGAAAAACACCATGACCCGCATCACCGACCTTCGTGTCTTCGATCTTCGCTTTCCCACCTCGCAAAGCCTGGATGGATCCGATGCGATGAATCCCGATCCGGACTATTCGGCGGCCTATGTCATTCTCGATACGGATGCGCCTGATCTTGCCGGCCACGGCCTGACCTTCACCATCGGCCGCGGCAACGATATTTGCTGCATGGCGATCGAAGCGATGCGCCACCTCGTCGTCGGCGCCGAGCTTGCCGAGGTTCTCGCTCATCCCGGCAAATTCTGGCGGCATCTGACCAGCGATAGCCAGTTGCGCTGGATCGGCCCGGAAAAGGGCGCCATTCATCTGGCGACCGGCGCGGTCGTCAATGCCGTCTGGGATCTGCTTGCCAAGCAGGCCGGTAAGCCCGTCTGGCGGCTCGTCGCCGAGATGTCGCCGGAAGAGATCGCCGACATCGTCGATTACCGCTATCTCACCGACGTTCTCACCCGTGACGAAGCGGTCGAGATCCTGAAGCGCGCCGAGGCGGGCAAGGCGGAACGCATCGCCATCCTCGAAAAAGAGGGCTATGCCTGCTACACGACTTCGGCCGGCTGGCTGGGTTACGAGGACGAAAAGTTGCGCCGCCTCTGCCAGGAGGCGATCGATGCCGGCTTCAACCATATCAAGATGAAGGTCGGCCGCGACCTGGAAGACGATATCCGCCGCCTCAGGATTGCCCGCGAGGTGATCGGTCCCGACCGCTACTTGATGATTGATGCCAACCAGGTGTGGGATGTCGGCCAGGCGATCGACTGGGTCAAGGCGCTCTCCTTCGCCAAACCCTTCTTCATCGAGGAACCCACAAGCCCCGACGACGTCGCCGGCCACCGCAAGATCCGCCAGGCGATCGGCCCGGTGAAGGTCGCGACCGGCGAGATGTGCCAGAACCGCATCATGTTCAAGCAGTTCATCGCCGAGGGCGCGATCGATATCGTGCAGATCGATTCCTGCCGCATGGGCGGGCTGAACGAAGTTCTCTCCGTGCTCTTGATCGCCGCCCAGTTCGACCTGCCGGTCTGGCCGCATGCCGGCGGCGTCGGCCTTTGCGAATATGTGCAGCATCTGTCCATGATCGACTACATCGCGGTGTCGGGGACCAAAGAAGGCCGCGTCATCGAATATGTCGATCACCTGCACGAACACTTCCTCGACCCCTGCCTGATCGAGAACGCCGCCTACATGCCGCCCACCCTGCCGGGCTTCTCCATCGAGATGAAACCGGCCTCGATCAGCAACTATACGTTTCGAGGTTAAGGAAACTTCGCCGGCCGCATGTTGAATTCCTGATCTCGACAGTCTTTCCTGCCGCCGATGGGCTTCCAATCCGGCGGGACTGCTCCAATTCACTTGGAGGCGGCGAAGCTTGCTTTTTAGAGCGCCGAGGAATAGTTTTGAAATGTGAATGCGGAGGGGGCCCAGCACCAGCAGGCCAGCAAATTTTATTGAACTTAGACAATAGAATGTTTGCGATCGAGCCATGCCCAAGTTTCACTACGTCAAGAGACTGTGCGCTTATCTGCTGATCATCGCAGCAATGCTGCTATCGATCGGCACGGTACATGCAGCCGTCACCGAGGAGAGCGGACGCCGCGTCGCCCTCGTCATCGGCAACTCGGTCTACAAGACGCTGCCCTCGCTTCCCAATCCTGCCAATGATGTCGAAGAGGTCGCGACCACGTTGCGCGCGGCCGGTTTCGACGTGACGATCGGCGTTAATGTCGACCGCATCGGGCTCGAGGATACGGTGCGCCGCTTCCTGCGTTCGACCAGCAATGCCGAGGCCGGCCTCATCTACTATTCAGGCCACGGCATCCAGGTGGGCGGCCAGAATTTCATCGTGCCGGTCGATGCAACGCTGGAGACGCCCTATGACGTCGAGACGCAGACCATGCCGCTCGACCTCATCCTGAACCATCTCAAGCAGAATTCGCGGGTGCAGCTGATCTTCCTCGACGCCTGCCGCAACAATCCCTTCAATGCCCAGAAATTCTGGATGGCGGAAAAACTGGAACCGGTCGGTGCCACCCGCGGGCTTGCACGCATCGACAGCGATCTCGGCAGCCTGATCGCCTTTTCCACAGAACCCGGCCAGGTGGCGCTCGATGGCACCGGCGCGCTCAGCCCCTATTCCGAATCCTTCATCAAGCGGGCGAGCGAACCCAACAAGGAAATCCGCCAGGTCCTGACCGATGTGCGCCGCGACGTGATCGCCATGACCGGTGGCAAGCAGGTTCCCTGGGAAAACTCCTCGCTGATGGACAGCTTCTATTTCATTCCGGCGCCGCCGCCGCCGAGCGTCGAACCGATGCAGCAGGTGAGCGTGCCGGAGGGTGCGGCCACGACCAAATTGCCGATCGCCCCGCCGCATGACGAGACCGGCTCGGCGCTGCTCGTCACCCTCAACCAGCTTCCGAAGACCGGCAAGCTCAGCTTCGACGGCAAGCCGGTCGAGCAGGGCGCGAAAATGCCAGCCGCGGCACTGACGGCGCTGACCTATGATTCATCAGGTGTTGCCGCCGGAACCGTCGGCCTGATCGGCTATACCGTCAGCGACCCTTACGGCCAGGCGACGCAAGGCGTCGTCGCGATCACCGTCTCGGCCGATGCCGGCGCCAAGCTCGCCCAGCTCGAACAGGAAAAGCAGGTGCGGCTCGCCGATGCCGACGCCTATCTGAAGACCCTGCCGCGCGACGTGGACACGACGATCGGCGTCGGCCCTGTTGTAGCCAGCCTCCCGGTCGTGCCGGCGTCGGCTGCGGAAATGACCTTCAAGGTTGCGGCCCTGCCTGACAAGGGCACGCTACGCGCCGGAGACCGGGTGATCGGGCTCGGTCACGTGCTCGAAGCAGCCGATATTCCCGCACTTTCCTATGAGCCTCAGATCGGCACCGAAAACCAGCCTTTCGCCCTGACGCTGCAGGCCGCCAACGACGACTTGCCGCCGGCGACCATCACTTTCAAGCCGGTGCTCGACGCCTGCGACACATCAGCCGCAGCACCCCTCGACCTGCAGGGCGTGACAGCAGGCAAGCTGCCGAACGAGATCGACGCCGATGAAGCACTGCCGGCCTGCACGGAGGCGATAAAGGCCTATCCCGAGGTGGCGCGCTTTGTCTATCAGCTCGGCCGTGCCCAGCTTGCCAACCGCGATACCAAGACGGCTTTTGCGACGATCAACAAGGCGATGGATGCCGGGCATGTCCGGGCAATCTATGAACTGTCGAGCTTTTACGAGTTCGGCGCCTCCGTCCCGCGCGACGCAGCCAAGGCAAGCCAGATCGCCAAGGGTGGCGCGGCCAAGGGCGATCCCTTTGCCCTGCATAGCTACGGCAAGGCCCTCTACTACGGCCGCGGCACCAAGGCCGATCAGCAGCTGGGGTTGCGTCTGATGCTGCAGGCCGCCGATCTCGGCCATACCTATGCGATGAATGAGCTCGGCTATATCTTCCTGAACGGCGTCAACGTTCCGGCCGATCCGGAGCGGGCTATCCGATTCTACGAGGCCGGCGTCCAGCGCAACGACATCTATTCGCTGAACAATCTTGCGCTCGTCTACCGTTTCGGAAAAGGCGCTCCGGAGGATCTCCCGAAAGCGCTCGACCTTTTCACGCGGGCGGCAGAGGGCGGTCAGCCCTATGCCCCGACAAACCTCGGGCGCATGTATCGGGACGGCGTCGGCGTTGCCGCGGACAAGGCGGAAGCGGTGAAGTGGCTGGAGATGGGCGCGGAACGCGGCGACTATTGGGGTGCGCTCGACCGCGCGATGCTCGCGAAGGAAGAAGGTTCGGACGCTGATAGCCTTGCAATCGCGTCCCGTTACTTCGCGCTGGCGACCGCCATCAACATGCCGGGCAGCGGCGATCCGAAGAACCAGGCGCTGGCGGAACTCAAAAGGATGCCTGGCGCTGCGAAGAAAAAAGCGGAAGCCGCCTTTGCCGCCGAGCTGACCGCTCAGGAAAAAAAGGCAATTCCGAAGACCAAGTCGCTCGATGACAGGATCGTCAAGCTCGCCAAAGCGACCTGGGTCAAGCGAAATCCGAGGTACGATCTCTTCTGAAACGGCGGTCTGGGGGCGTCATACATGAACAGAAAACTCATCATCCGTGTCCTATTGTGCTCGACATTCATCATAGGCTCCGGCGTAATCCTGCAGAGTTGCATCTTCGACCCAGGCGCCAGGACACTGTTTGCCAGCGAAGAGCCGGCCGCCAGGAGCGCGACGCCGACCAGGAGAACCACGCCCACTGTTAGAAGAGTGGCCGCACAGAACAATCAACCGGCTTTCGCCCGGTCGGAGAACAGTTCTGGTGGGAACTCCGGCTCGGGTGGCGGCGGCATGGGCGGCGGCTCTGGCTCCAGCGGGGGTTCTGGCGGGGGCTCTAGCGGTGGTGATTCTTCTAGTGGACAAGGTTGGTAGCAAATTGCCTTATAAATCTCTGCTTTCACGCAGCTAGTACGTTGTCTGCGATCAGGTTATTCGCAACAGAGACAGCAACTGTTGTCGGAGCTGCGGCGGGCATTACGCTTTCAATGTATCTTCAGCTTGGGCCGGGCATCGGCATGGCCCTGGCTTTGATTTGCCTAGTTGCCACCTGGATCGTCATTGACGGTGCGCCAACGGTTCAACAGGCATGGGTATCGCGAGAGAGGAAAGACGAAGCTCCCGCCATTTTCTGGCGTCGCATCGGAACGAAGCTTGTGGGCCTTGCCGCGCTGCTTGGCGTGGTCGTCATCGCCTGCTCGGTCTTTCCGTTTTTCACGCAATCGTCGGCAGTCCGATGGATCATCGAGGCTGGGCACACCACCATTCCTCTTTCCATCGCACTTGCCGGCGTCACCATTTTCTACGTCGCGATCACCGATCTGGTCGCGGAGGAGCCCGACGATTATCTCAATCAGGTCGGGCGCGCGGTGTTGATGCAGGATTTTCGCGAGGAGGACGTGCTGTTCGCATTGCGCCTGCTCGCGATCAAATGCTTCTTTCTCGTCCTGATGTTCTCGGGCGGCATGGCGGCACTTTCCGATCTTGCCGAGCGGCCGGCCTGGGCTTTTCCACCGCTCTCGGCCGCCTGGTTCGAAGGCCTGTTGCGACTTACCTTTCTTCTCGACACCCTACTCGCCGCCGGCGGCTATGTAGCCACCTTCAAGCTTTTTGGATGGCATGTCAGGGCGACGGAGACGACCGTGCTCGGCTGGCTCGTCTGTCTTATCTGTTACGAGCCGTTCTTCCCCGCGATCTCGCATGCCTTCGTGCCATATCGTGAGGGGCCGGGCTGGGAGCACTTAATCCAGGAAGGGTCGGCGGTCTTCATCCTCTGGAGCGTCGCGACGCTGTTCTGCCTCTTGATTTACGTCTGGGCGACCGTCGCTTTCGGGCCGCGATTTTCAAATCTCACGCATCGCGGCATCATCACATCAGGACCATATCGCTTCATGAAGCATCCGGCCTATGTCTCGAAGAACATCGCCTGGTGGCTGGTTGCGATCCCAGGCTTCCTCGCCAGCGGCCTTGCCGAAGGGCTTGCCCGGGCCGGCATGCTGGCAATCGTCAGTCTTATCTATCTGCTGCGCGCGCGAGCGGAGGAACGAATGCTGAGCCGGGATCCTGCCTATCGGGACTATGCCGAGCGCGTCGCGGCGCACGGCCTTCTGGCGATGGCGAAGCGGCGGCTGACATCAAGACCGGCGGCGTGACTCCCACCGTTCAGCCGTCGAGACCCTTGAAGCGCACCGGCTGGTAGCCGCGCATCAACAGGCTGCCGAGCGAATAGGTATTGCGGCAGACGCGACCCTTGCAAGCATTCGGCGAGGCCTCCATCACCTCCACCTTCTTGTCGGCCGTGAAGCGCATGAACAACAGCACATGCGAGCCCGGCTTGTTCAGCGCGTCGCCCGGCCGCATCGACCAGGGGTCGGAGAGGCGCTTGGTGATCCCGGGGATGGCGCGCGTCGAAACGTGCATCTTCAAGCCCCAGGCGTCGCTGACGAAACCGGAGCAGTCGACGCCGAGAATGTTGGATTGCGGCGCGCTCTTGGTGCAGACATTGCCGGCGGTCTGGCCCTTTTCCACGGCGCCGATGAAATTTTCCAGCGGCGTCTTGCAGCCCCAGCAGTAGGGAACACCCTTGACCGTCTGGCCGCGCTTGCCGATCAGGTAGATCGGGCGGCGGAGCCGGTTCATGTTGACGCAGCCAGGTCCCGGATCCTTGCCGTAGGCGGTTGGCGTCACCAGCCAATTCAGCGTCTCGAAGCCGATTGCCCGCTCGATGACGTCGTTGCGCGATTTCGGCACGATCGCCACCTTCGGCGTCTTGCCCGGCTTGCCGGCAGCCGGCTGTTTGGCGGGCCGAGCGACGGCCAGCTTGCGGCCGGGCTCGCGGCCGTCGAGCCGCAGCACCTGCGCCCGGCTTTCCAGCGATCTCAAATAGAGCACGTCGCCGCGCGGTCCGATCGCCACGAAGCGCCTCGAAAATACCGTGCCCGGTTCGATCGGCAGGTCGTAGACCCGATCCATCGCCCCGTTCGGCGTAAAACGCACCACCAGCATGCCGGTGCGCTCGGGCCGGTCGGCGGGCACGAGCTCGACCAGCGCATAGGGTCTGCCTGTCGTGTCGATGTCGAGAAGTTCGACTGTGCCGATCCGCCCTTCCGAGGCGAGCTGCAGCGAAAGGAAATTCTCCTCCGAGCTCGCGCGCCGCAGCAGGATTTCCGCCTTGTCGTTTGCGGCAGCGCGGACCTCGGCAACGATATCGCCGAGCCCGCGGCTCGGCACATATTGAATGACCGGCGGGCGGGCGTCGGGCCTATTGGTGCTGCGGCCGATCTCGTCAATGATGCTGTTCAGCGGCCCCGGCGATACCGAGCCCATCGAGGCGAACACCGAGCGGGTGTAGTCGTCGGCATCACCGCCGCCGTCGACAGCGCGCAGCACCTGCGAGCGGCCGTCGGCATCGGTGGAGCGCTCGAGCGGCACGACGCCATCCGACCAGAGGTAGAGTTCGTTGTGGACGACGGCGAGATCCTCCGGCGCGGCATTCTCCGGCAGCGGCAGGATCTCGGGCTCGGCCTGCGAACGTTCGGCGTCGACCGCGAGCACGCGTCCGTTGTTCTGGTCGAGGATGTAGATGGTGCCGTCGTCGCCGACGGTGATCGCCGCCGGCCCGGATGCCTCTGCTTCTTCGTTGGAAGAGATGATGCCGACCGAACGCGCGCCGTCGCCGCCGCGAAGCTCGATGATCGTCGTATCTTTGGCGAAAACCGGGAAGGCGACCGCAAGTGCCGCGGCAAACAAAATATGCGACCCAAAACTACGCATTGCCTCGACCCCCAGAACAGGATGATTTTACGCCGGACCGGCCAAAAATCTGAATCCTGTTCCCAATTAAGGTTAGAGCATTATGTCATCCGAAAACCGATCACACTTTTCGGCATGATGCTCTGTTACCATCACGTCTTTCAAAAATGGTAGGCTAGATATGACTTCTCAGCAAGCCGTTGCTTTCCAAGCGATTTGGAGATCTGCGCCGGCGATAGTACAAGATCATCGTCTCGAAGATTTATCGGCAGGAAATGCTTATGCTGGAATGGAACGGTGACGAACTGGCGCTCGATATAAGCTTGCTGGAGCAGGTTCGCGCGGCAAGGATCAACTTCTCCGACCGCGTCTGCGCCGCCTCGGCCAGCAAGGACGACAAGCATCTGGCGCAGCTGCGCTCGGAACCGACCTATCTGATGGCCGAGTTCCTCTATTCGATGAAGGTCTTCGGCATCAGCACCGCCGAAGATATCGAACGCTTCGCCGATCTGCACAATGATTACGTGGTTTCGCTCACCCGCGATCCGGCCAAGCTGCAGCGGCTGGGGCTTTCGCAGGATCGGGCGCTTGCCTCGATGTTCACCGCCGACACCAAGCCGCGGCTGATCCAGAACTGGGCCGAAAAAGCCGGCGCGATCGACCAGTCCAATCTCGCCCGTTTCCTTGTCGCTGTGATGTCGAGCGAGACCTGCCGCAAGACGCTGATCGATTTCGAGACGGCCGGCTTCATGCAGCGCAAGCGCTCGCCATACGGCACCATGGTCGTCTGGTCGACTGGGATGATCGAGGAGATCTTCGGCGAAATGCTGCGCGATCTGCGCCTCGGCCTGCAGCAATTGAAGATCCTCTGACATTAGTTGCCAGTCGATTTCAACCCTCCCAATCGATTGGCACTGAGCGCCGTTGCCTTCCTTCCGGCCTCTCCTTATTGTCGCAACGCTTGTCGCGCAATGGCGCCAATAAGACGGATTTGACGACGATGACGAAATCCCGGCTCACAACCTTGTCGATCGGCCTTCTGCTGGCGCTGCAGATACCTGGGCTCGCGCATTCCGGCCCGACTGAGGACGCGCTGGCGGCGCGAAACCCCTCGCTGGCGGCGCTGCGCCAGCATGACGAGAAGGCCTTTGCCGCGGCGACCGCGATCATCGCCGAACACGAACGCGCCAAGGGGCTGGCACCCGGCGAGGACAGGCTTCCCGATGCGACCTCGCCTGGCCGCGACATGGGCTCAGGGCCCGGCAAGGAATTCACGGTCGACAATCCGGATATTCTCTGGCTTTACAATTCCTCGCCCGAGGGAATGAGCGACCTGATCTCGATTTTGAAATCAGCCGGGCAGAAACCCAAGAACTAACCGTCTCCTCGCAGTTGAACCGACTATAACGGGCACCGGATATTCCAGAGCGTGAGTCTTGCTCACGTCTTTGCCTTGGCGGATTCTTCCAGGCTCCAAATAATTTGTAACCCTCCCTCAAGCAAGACAGGCGACACCATCCCAATTTCGCCAGTCAGTGCTATTCTCATCTTCAACACAGTGTGAGATGTTCGAAGAGGAGGTTTTTCAATGCCGAACCGCAAAGCCATCCTGGCTGCAGCCACCTTTCTTTCGTTCTTTTCGGTGGTTCCCGCCGTCGAGGCGCAGAACGAACGCACATTGACCGAAGCGCCGGCACAGACCGGGCCTGTCAGCATCACCTTCGATCGCGCTGAAGCCAAATACGCCATCGGCGAAGTTGTCGGCCTCTTCATCCAGTCGACCGAGAATGCCTATGTCACGGTGCTGAATGTCTCGCCGAACGGCGCGGTCGTGAAGCTCTTCCCGAACAAGTACCAGACCGACGCCCTTGTCGGCGCCGGCAAGCGCGTGCAGGTGCCGGATCCAGCAAGCGGCGCCAAGCTGCAGGTTTCCGGCCCGGTCGGCCAGGAACAGATCAAAGTCTTCTATTCCTCCAAGCCGCTCAACATCTTCGCTGATCTCGGCGGCAGTGGCGGCGGCATGTTCCGCTCGATCGACGGCGGCATGGATGCCGTTTCCCGCAGCCTTGAAGAAGCCCGCAGCCTCGGCACCAAGATCAGCAGCAAGACGCTGATGCTGACGACGGTCGATAGTCCGGCTGCCATCCCGCCCGTCGCAGCCGCTCCCGCAGCAAAACCCGCGCCCGTAGAGCAAGCTGCAAAGCCGCCCGTTGCGCAGAAACCCGCGGCCGCTCCGAAGCCGAAGCCGGTAACGAAACAGGAAGTCGCCAAGAAGCCGGAAACCGTGGTGGAAAAACCGAAGCCGGCTGCCCCGAAAAAGGTTGCGCCGAAGCCTGTCGAGCAGGCAACACAACAGCCGCCGAAGAAATACAAGATCGTCACCAACCTGGCGCCCGGCCAGGAGCTTGCCGCCGACGAACTGGAGTTGATCGGTCCGGCCGACACCACTTCATCCACCCGGCCGACCCAGTATAAGCAGCCCACGCAGTACAAGCAGCCGAGCCAGTCTTCGCAGACGAAGATGCCGAAACTGCCGATGCCGCAGATCAAGATGCCGCAATTCAAGCTCCCTGGCGGTTTCAGCATCAAGATGCCGCAGCTAAACCTCGGCCGTTCGGCCGAACCTGCCGAGGCCGGGGAAGAGATTGAGGTAGCAAATGCCGATACGCCTGTTTGCACCGCCCTTCTCGACAAGCTGAACACCGCTGTTGCCGCCAAGGATATCAGCGCTGCCGCAGCTGAAGCCGATGCGATCGCCGTCAGCGCCGATTGCGGCCAGTTCCAGGTCAATGCCCAGCGCCGCGTCGCGGCCCTCAGGCTTTCCGCAGCTCAGGAGATGATGGCCGCCAACCAGCCAGTTGCCGATTACGAGCCGCTGCTTGTCGCCGCCGACAGCCCGCAGGTGCTCTGGCAGGCCTCCGCCACGCTCGGCGAGATCTATTTCTCCGCACGCCGCTTCGCCGATGCCGCTGCCGATTACCAGCAGGCGATCGAGATCATCAAGAACGAGACCCGCACGCCGAAAGCGCCGCCCGCCGAAACGATCTCCGATCTCATCCAGCGCGCCGCCCAGGCCCGCATTCTTGCCGCCAACCCGACGAGCGACAATCCGCAAGGCAGCTTCGTGCCGGCCGAGAAGGACCACCGCAGCGGCGTGCTCGGCGGCATCTATTCCGAGAATGTGCGCGGCATCGTGCCGGTCTCCATTCCGGTTCCGATCACCTTCGATTTCAACAAGGCGAGCTTCACCTCGATCGGCACCGAAGCCGCCCAGGAACTGCTGGAGGCGCTGAAGGAGCAGAAGCCCGGCCGCATCATCCTCGTCGGCCATACCGACCGGCGCGGCGGTGACGACTATAATCAGAAGCTTTCCGAACGCCGCGCCCAGGCCGTCGCCGACTTCCTGAAGAGCAACGGCCTCGACGCGACAATCGACGCCGAAGGCCGCGGAGCATCCGAGCCGGTGGACGTGACGGCAACCGCAAACCTCACCGAAGACGATGTCGATGCGCTGAACCGCCGCGTCGAATGGCGCCGCGAATAGGCCGGGCGAGGGGGGAACTGGCCATGACCGCATTCGTTTCCATGGCCGCAGCACTTGCCCTCCTCACCATGGCGGCCACCGACAGCTTGGCAAAGGTGATCGAGGCGCCGGAGCGTGGTGCGGTCAGGGCCGTGCTGATCGGCATCGACCTCTACCGCAATGTTCCGCCGCTGCACGGCGCCGTCGCCGACGCCGACGACCTTTCGCTTTCGCTGCGCTCGGTCGGCGTGGAGGACATGACGCTCCTGAAGAACGGCGCTGCCGACCGCGAGGGCATTTTCCATGCGATCGAGGCCGTGATGGAACGGGCAGGGCCTGGCGACCTGATCGTGCTCGGCATCGCCGGTCATGGGTCGAGCGAGCCTGAACGCGTCAAGGGTTCCAAACCGAGCGGCCGCGACGAGGTCTATATTCTTGCTGGCTTCGATACCCGGCTGCCGGGATCGCGCGAGCGCATCTTCGGCGACGAATTCAAGACACTGATCCGCAAGCTCGAGGCCAAGGGCGCCGATGTCATCTTCATCGCCGATACCTGCCATGCCGGCGGCATGACCCGCGACATCGATCCGCGCGGCGCCGAGATCACCTGGCGTCAGGCGCCTTCCTATACGATCGAGGAGGACGATCTCGCGCCGATTTCGACGACGGCGGATGCGCTGTCCACCGGCTTCGACTTCAAGCGGCTGACTTTTCTCGCCGCCGTCGACGAGAACACCAAGTCGCCCGAGATATCAATTCCTGGCATTCCGCAAAAACGCGGTGCGCTGAGCTATGCCACCGCCCGCGCTTTCGAGGGGGCAGCGGACAGGAACAGCGACGGCGCCGTCAGCCGCCGTGAACTGTTCGAATATGTGCGCCAGGCGGTCTACCAGTTCACCAACCAGCGGCAGAACATCTTTACCGAAAGCCCGCCCGGAACCGATCTCGATCGCGCGGTCGTCTATCATTACGAAGGGGCGGGGGCCCAGGCGGCGGCGGAGAAATCAAACGCTCCGCTGCCCGCCGAGCCCGCGCCGATCAGCGTTGCCGCCCTCGGCTCCGAGCCGGTGCTGCAGGGGATTGAACCAGCCGTCACGCCGTTCAAGCTGACGAAGGATGCTGATGCCGAACTCGTCTTCGATCCCGAAAAGCGCGAGGCAATCGCCGGCGGCGATGTCGTCGCCTCCGGCGTCGGCGCCGGCGATATGCCATTCGTCGTCGACCGGATGGCTGCGCTCGATGCGCTGAAGCGGCTCTCCGAGACTAACCCGCAGACCGTGCGGGTGACGCCTTCCGACACCGTCCATCGCGAAGGTGAGCGCGTCGGCGTCACGGTTTCGGATTTATCAGCCCGCAAGCTCGTGCTCTTCGACGTCACCGGCGATGGGACCGTCCAGTTCCTCTATCCGGGCGAGAAGGAGGTCGATGCCGAGATGTCTCAGACCTTCGATCTCGACCTTTCCGTCGTCGCACCTTTCGGCACGGACCTGCTCGTCGCCGTCGCCTCTGACACCCCGATGCCCGAACTTATTGAATTCCTGAAGCAGAACGACAGACGCCGCACCGCCGGCAATATCGCCAAACGCCTCAGCGAATTCCTGCCCGAGGGCGCGCGCCTCGGATTCACGGTTCTCTATACCTCCGCCGGAGCCAAGCTATGAGCACGTCGATCAGCAGGATCCTCAACGTTATGGCCGTCATGCTGCTGCTCGGCTCACCGGCTCTTGCGCAGCAGGATACCGATTTCGCCGGTGAAGATGGCGGGCGTGTCATCGGCGGCCAGACGGCCAAGAAGGGCGAATGGCCCTGGCAGGTGAAGATCCTGGCGCCCGACCCCGAACAGCGCGGCCGCTTCGGCGGCCATTGCGGCGGCTCGCTGATCTCGCCGCGCTGGATATTGACGGCCGCCCATTGCGTCACCAGCGGCCGCTCCGGCAAGCAGGATCTCTTCGCCCGCGACCTGCTGATCGTCGAGGGCAAGTCGAAGATCGACAAGGTGATCGCGGTCGACGGGCCCGACAAGCCGGGGCTTGCCGTGGAAGAGGTGATCATCCACGAGGATTTCGACCGCAAGGTCTTCGCCAACGACATTGCCCTCATCAAGTTGAGCGAGCCCGCTAAATCGAAGCCGGCGATCCTTGCCTCGGCCTCGGATGATGAGGTAGAGGCCGCCGGCCACCCGGCCGTCGTCACCGGCTGGGGTTACACCAAGGCCGATCACGGCTGGGACGACAAATACCTGCCGACCGAGCTGCAGGAAGTGGAACTGCCGATCGTCCCGCGTGAGGACTGCCGCGCCGCCTACCGCGACAGCTCGATGCGCATGAACCCGATCGACGAGCGCAATGTCTGCGCTGGCTACGCCAAGGGCGGCAAGGATGCCTGCCAGGGCGACAGCGGCGGGCCGCTGGTCGCCCAGCGTCCCGACAAGCGCTGGATCCAGCTCGGCATCGTCAGCTGGGGTGCTGGCTGCGCCGAGGCCGAACATTACGGTGTCTATACCCGTGTGGCCGCCTTCCGCGACTGGATCGCCGCAAAGACCGATGGCGACGTGCCGAATGTTGAAGGGCCTGCTGCCGGCGATCACATCGCGTCCACCACGACCGGTGGCGGGACGAAGCAGAGGAAGTCCGGACAGGAAGAGGCCAATCTCGTCATCACCACCCCGCCCGCCGGCGATACCGCGCCAGCCGCCACGCCCGAAACACCTGGCGCGCCCACCGGCAATACTCCGCCGGCTGACAAGCCCGTCGCTGACGAACCCGCCGTTCAGCCACCGGTCGTCCAGACACCGGTGATCGAAAGCTCGCCCGGCGACCGCGCGCTGTTGATCGGCATCGACGATTACGAGATGCGCGAGGCGAAGCTGACCGGCTCCGCCACCGATGTGAAGGCGATGCAAGTCTTCCTCGTCAAGACGCTTGCCTACCGCCCGGAACAGATCCACACACTGACCAACCGCAAGGCGACCCGCGAGGCGATCCTTGCCGAAATCGACGACTGGCTGGTGCGCCAGTCGACACCCGGAAGCCGCGTCTTCCTCTATTTCAGCGGCCAGGGCTCGGAGGAAATGGGTGCGGAGGCTACGACCAGCCCGACGCTGGTTGCAGCCGATGCCAAGCTGGTGCGCGAGGGAGGCAAGATGACCGTCACCAACCAGATCCGCGAAACCGAGATCGCCGCACGGCTGAACAGCCTCAAGGACCGCCGCGTCACGCTGCTGATCGATGCCTGCCACGTTGGACCCGGCAGCCGCAGCGCGGTGGCAGCACCTTCCGGCACCGTGCGTTGCCTCGGCCCGGCGCTGGCAGCGCTCGAACCGCCGAACAAGTCAGGCAAGGAAGCGAAATTCTCCTTCGGCGGTGAAAACGCCATGGTCTGGTCGGCCGTCAACGCGGGGCAATGGGCGCTCGTCGACCGCGGGGCCAAGCCGGCGCTCGGCGTCTTCACCCGCCACTTCATCGAAGGCATCCAGGATGGCGTGGCGCGCGCGGCCGACAAGCCGAATGTCAGCAATGCCGCGCTTCTCGATTATGTCCGCCGCAAATCGGACGAATATTGCCGGACGCATGCCGAGGATTGCCGCTTCACCCCGGTCCCGCAATTTTATGGCCAGCCGGATGCGCTCGGCCGGGATGTCATCACCGGCGAGGAGGCGAAGACGCCGCTCGCCGCCGTCGAGAACACGCTGAAGAGCGACAATGAGGCCGGCGTCGCCGTCGACGTGCTGCCCGGCACCGCGGTCAGCATCGGCGACAAGGTGGCGATGCGTGTCTCCACCAAAAAGTCCGGTTATCTGATCCTGGTCGATATCGACGCCTCCGGCAAGCTGACGCAGCTTTACCCGAACAAGCGCTCGATGGGCCTGAAACCATCAGCCAAAAGCGGCGACAACCGGCTCGATCCGGCCCGGCCGGTCGTCGTGCCCGATGCGCGCAATCCCTATACCGGTTTCGAATATGTGGTGGAGGGCCCGGCCGGCGTCGGCATGGTCGTTGCCATCCTCAGCGACAAGCCGATCGAAGTGCTCGACCTGCCCGATGTGCCGACGCCGCTCGTCGGCCAGCGCGCCGCCTTCAACTATGTCTACGATCTCGCCCGAAGCCTCAGAATCGTCGGCGACGACGAGACCGGCGCCCAAGGCAAATGGTCGTTCGATTCCAAATTCTATCGCATCCGCTGAACAGGAGCGAACCATGCCGAAATCCAATCTGCTGGCGGGTCTTGCCGCTTTCCTGATGGCGCTTGCTCCGGCCGCTCATGCCGGCAACGCCGGCGACAGCAAGGCGATGCTTGCAGCACAAGCCGGGCTTGCCGCCGAACTGATCGAGCGGACGCTGGCAAAGGAGGGTGCTGCCAATATCATGGTGTCGCCGGCAAGCCTTGCCGCAGCACTCGGCCTTGCCGCCCTCGGCGCCTCCGACCAAGGCAAGGCCTCAATCGCCAAAGGCCTCGGCTTCGGCGGCGAGCTGAAGGGACCGGAGACGGCGCTTGACGCAATGACCCCCGAGAAGCCGGCAGCGGCGGATGCGCCTTTGACGACAGCGGTCGCGATCGTCTTCGACGACAAGCTGGTGCTCGTTCCCGATGCGCTCTCCATGCTAGCCGGCCACCGGATCAAGCCTTCGATCGAGGATCTCGACGGACCGAAATCGGTCGAGCACATCAACGGCTGGGTCAAACAAGCGACGCGGGGCGCCATTCCTGTGATCCTGGACTCACCGCCGGGCGGCGGCTTCGTCAGCCTCGGCGCACTCTCCTTCAAGGCGCGCTGGAAGACGTCCTTCGATAGGGAAAGCCCGGCAAGCCCCTTTCAGCGGCCGGACGGGTCGACGATTTCGGTACCGATGATGCATCTTGCCGGCGATGGCCAAAAATTCCGCTTCGACGAGAAATTCACCGCCGTCGACCTTGCCTATGCCGGCGGGAGCTACAGCATGGTCGTCGTGGCGGCGCGCTCCGGCAAGGGGGTGGGCGGCGCGGACCTGAAGGCGCTCGCTTCCTGGCTGCAAGGGGAAAAATTCGAAGCCGCCAAGGGCGAAATCTTCCTGCCCCGCTTTTCCCTGAACGACGGGCGTGATTTGATGCCGATACTCAATGCGATGGGAGTGGCGCCCGAGAAGGCCAAGGATGCGGGTTTCCCGGGTTTCACCAAGGAAAACATCAGCCTGGCGCGCGTCCTTCAGAAGACGATGATCAAGGTTGACGAAAACGGCACGCAGGCGGCAGCAGCCACGGCTGTTATCACGGAACGCAGTATCGATCCGAAGCTTATTCGTGTCGTGGCCGATGCCCGTTTTGCCTTCGCGCTTCGCGATACAAGAACCGGCCTGCTGCTGGCCGCGGGCCTGATCGGTGATCCATTACTGGCAGGCGAATAGTATTCGGTTTCATGAATGTAATGAATGCAGGGGGACAAGTGCATGAGAAGTGATCTGATCGCCCGCTACACGATCGGCGAGCCGGTCTATGAGAACGAGTTCATCGTCTATCCGGCCCAAGACAAGCGGATGGACCATGCGGTCTTCATCGTCGCGCCCGATACGGCGCTGAAACTGGACAAGGCTCGTTTCGAGCGGGTCTGGACCTCCATCAACGAGGCCAAATCGCTGACGGCGCGCCGCTTCGTCGAAATCGAGGACCTCATTCCGCCGTCGCCGGAAGACGACAATTTCTATATTGTCGAGAAGCGGCCGTCGAAAACGCTGCACCAATATCTCGACGAAACGGAGATGGTGGCCTACGAGCGCGCCGTCGAGATCGGCCGCCACATCCTCGAGGGGCTGGCGACGCTGCACGGCGCCGGTTATGCCCACAATGCCCTGACGGACCAGTGCATCTATGTCTCCGAGGATTATTCCGGCCTGTCGGTGCGGATCGGTAACCTGCACCTGATCTCGAAGATCGGCGAGCACATCATCCCGCCCTATGTGCCGGAATTCGGCGCGCCGGAGATCTATGCCAGCGGTACTTTTTCCGCCTCCGCCGCGCTCGACATCTACGCCATGGGCATGATCGCCTACAAGCTGTTCCTGCCGCGGCAGACCTACGCCAGCGTCTTCGACAGCGTCATGGTCTGGGAAGACGAGCACCAGCGCGAGCAGAGCTGGAAGAACATCCATCTCGATCCTTCCAATATCTTTCCCCGCCTCGACGTGCTGATTCCGGGCTTTCCCGAAGGTCTTGCAAGCCTGGTGGAAAGGATGCTGAGCCGCGACCCCTCCGCGCGACCGCGCACGGGCGCCGATGCGCTCGGCGAATTTGCGCGCGTGACGACAGGCATCCAGCCGATGTCGTGGGATCCGCGCGGCAGCATGCAGCAGCAGCCGGACGCCCCGAAACCGAAAAAGTGGACGCCTGTCAAAATCTCCATGATCGCAGCATTGCTGCTGATCTGCATCGGCGTCGGCGTCGTCACCATCCCCAAGCTGCTGGCCCCGGATCCGAAGCTCGTCGCCGACGTCGGCACCTGGAAGAAGGAGGCCGAAAGCCGCAAACAGAAGGCGATTGCCGCCAAGGCGCCGGAGCGCCCGGCTAATGACCAGGCAAAGCTATCCTATGACACCGGCGCATCGGCCCTGACATCGGCCGATGCCCTGCTCAAGGACGAAGATTACGAAAAGGCACTTCCGGGATTCCAGACGGCGGCCATCAATCTCGGCAATGCGCTGATCGGCATCTCGAAGGAGAATGCCGAGAAAGCGAGGGCTGCCGCTTCGGCCGCAGGCGGCGACAAGGCGCCGGATTTTGCCGAGGCCGACGTCAAGATGAAGTCTGCTGCCGATGCCGCCACCGCAAAGCAGATGCATGCTGCGGTCGGCGCCTATGACGCGTCGAAAACGACGTTTGACGATCTCGCCAAGGCGCTCACCGCGCTGGCGGCGGCCGAAAAGGACGCGGCGGCAAAGCGCGAAACCGTCAATCGCATCGGCGCCGGCGATAGCCCCGACGTTGCCAAGGCGAGCGGGCTGATGACCGAGGCCAAGGCCAAGGCCGAACAATGGCAGATGCCGGCCGCGACGTCAGGTTATGGCGACGCCGCCAAACTGTTCGACGCCGTCATCGCCGACGTCATGGCGGCGAAGGACGAGGCGACGGCGCTGAAGCAGAAAGTCACCGATCTCCACGCCTCGATCGCCACCCGCGCCGGTGCTGCCGATCCGACGCTTGCGGCACTCGCCCCGAAGATCGGCGAGGCCGACGGCCGCTACACCGCGGAGGCCTATAAGCTCGCGATCGCAGCGTACCAGCCGATCCTTGCCGATCTCGAGGCGCTATCGGCACGCGGCTTCTGCCCGGTTTCGCAGACGGTTGCCTTCGAGACCGTCCCAGCGGGAAACTATTCGCTGGAGAATGTCCGGCTGATGACCTCGTCGATGAAGGAGCTCGGCGGCATGCTTGGCGTCGCCAATGGCGCCGTGAAGGTCGACAAATCCTTCTGCATGCAGTCGAAGGCCGTCACCCGGGCGCAGATGGCGGAATATTACACCGCCAATTCCGATCCAGCCGCAGCCCAGGCCTATGCCGACAATCCGCAGCAGCCGGCCGACGACGTGCCGCTTGCAGAGGCGCAGAACTATACGGCCTGGCTGTCGAAGCAGCTGAACGCGCCCGTTCACCTGCCGTCGGCGACGGAATGGATGGCGAGCGCGGCGAAGATCCCGCCGGAAAAACTGCCCGACAACGGCGATATCATCCTGCAATGGAGCGCCACCCCCTGCGAAGCCGGCGGCAATGTCGCCTTCATGGCGCAGGAGGGCTCGACCTTCGTGGTCTGCTCCGACGCGTCGGCCGGCGGTATCTTCCGGGTTACTGCAGAATTGCGGTGAGCGCGGCGAAAAATGGGGCCGAATAGGGCAGTTTGCGCGCCGTTTCTGCTTCATTCGGCAGCTCGCGCTCAAGCCGCATCATTCGACAAATTTCAATTCCAAATTACAAAATACGCGCGTATATTGAACGTGGGGACTGCGGTATCCGTGCCTTGAGGGGTCGAGGACAATGTGCTGGAATACATCATCAGCATTCACGCCGGTTGGGTTTGCCTTGCGAGGTCCGGCATCTCGCAAGATCGTATGGACGTTGGGCGACGCGGCCCGTCTCCTGATCAACGACTGGCCGTGCGATGACGGCGAGGAATACGTGGCTGCCGTGAAAGCCTGCGTCGACGCATTGAGCGGGAAGATTGCTCCGGAACAATTCCGGGAAGCGCTTCTGCGCGCGGCCGATGAGGCGGGCATCGCTGCTCTGTCGCTCGTCAGGCAGGGAGTTGGAGAGCGACGGCCGGACCTGCCATCAAGCGCGCAAAGATAGTCCGGATTTCGAGGGCTAACCGCCTTTCGCCGTCACGTTTGCTCCAGTTGCAAACATCGTGGCGTCGCAAACTTTTTCTATTTCTCCGGCGATTTGATCACGAAGCACCTCTCCAAATGAAGCCCGCCAGCGTCAGGCTCGTCTGCCCCTTCTGGCAAGCATTCATTCTGAGCAAAAAGGAGGCACCAGTTGCAACTGAGTCTGGAGCTATTTGCCGAAGCGCCTGAGACATCGATTGATTTCTATCGGAGGGTTCTCGGCTTTGCGAGCCGGGGCTCGTCGAGCACCGAATACACGATGTTGAAAAACGGTGACGCAATGATCGCGATCAATTCGCGCAGCGTCCTTTCGACCGATCATCCGCTAAGGATCGATACCGGCCAGAGTGCTGGCCTCGGCGTCGAGATCGTCTTGAAGGTCGCTGACGTCGAGGGTGCCTATCGCACAGCGAAAAAGAGCGGCTGGCCGGTCTCCGATCTTGCTGTACAGCCTTGGGGGTTGCGTGACTTTCGTCTTGTCGATCCTGACGGCTATTATGTCAGAGTGACCAGTTTGCCATGAGCAATAATGGACTGGTCCACGTCATTGGACATTTTGCTACGGAACGAACGCCATCCAATAGATTATCCGCCAGCCCCTAAGACCTGCGCAAAGTCCGACAATAGCGCCGACAGGCACGAACATGAGCACGCCTAGTATCCCAGCGAGTTGATAGCCCAACCAGCCGCCAATGATCAGCCCCAAGGTGCTAATGGCCAGGTTCAATGTCCGCAACGGACCTAAAGCAGGTGATGGCCCTGAGCACCTTCAGGCCAGCACCACGGTTGATCGAAGACAGGATACAGGGTCACGGCTTGATCTCCGTGACGTGCAGAGAGAGATTATTGGATGCGATTGAAGCCCCCGTTACGGCTCGCGGCCTGCCGCGCATTCCTGGACGGCATCCAAAGCAAAGCCTTTGTCGTCATCCTGGCACTTCTTACGACCAATTGGCCTCTTTCCATGGGCGTTTCCGCGTTTGTAACGACCGCATTCGCCGAGTCTGACCGGGGCCAGACATTGCCGCCGCTTCCCGGCATCATCGCGACCGACAGCCTAACGATAGCAACAGCCGAACGACCGGCCAGCGGGCTCTGGATTACGTGTTCAGAAGGACGGCAAATCAGGCTCGCGTTGAATACGCGCCTGCCTATCGAGGAGGAATTCGCACGCAATGGAACTCGTCCCGAGGAGCGAACACACCTCATCATTCTCGCTGAAAACATACGAACGGTACAGGCCATCAAACACGCGCCCCACATGCTCTTCCGGCAGGCGACGTGGCGTCGCGATGGCGAAAACGACGTCGTGTTGACGCCACCGTTATCGGTTGAAGAGGCTAGCCTGCTATCCCAGGCATTTTTGCCCGCACCCCCCGCTGTCGTAAGAATAGACATCGCGGAAACCGGGACGGAAATGCGCGGTACTGCTGATGGTCGAGCAATCGCCGAGTTCACCAGACGCTGCCTCGAAAGCCCGTGATCTCCTTCTTCGACAGTCTAAACACACGGTCGGCTCCGACTTTGAGATAAAGGTCATCGCCAGTGTCCCGGCAACTCCTTGACATCGCCACCGGCTCGCGCGGCCACGATGATGAACAAGCACATCAGTATGCCAGCGAGCAGCGCTCCAAGACCGGCAATCAGCGCCGCGCCGGCGGCTTCACCGCGGCCCGCCGCTGCAGCGCGAAGCGCGCGGCCGAGCAGTTGACGTCGGGAACGAGATCGTAGGTCTGCTGGTAGAGGGTCTGCGCCAGCGTATTGTTGCCGCGGTTTTCCGAGGCAAGGGCTGCGAGCGCCGTGCGTTTGTAGGCCTCGACGATCGGTTCGGCTGCCTTGGCCAGCGCGGCGTCGTCTGACGGCTCGGCTGCCAGCGAAAGGGCGGCATAGGTTGCGTCGCCATCCCTGCCGACACGGCCGCCGACGGCGCCGTTGAAGCTGGCCTCCGAAACCTGACGCATGCGCCGGGCGTTCTTGATGCATGTCGGAATGCGGGCGGCTTCCGCATTGATGCGTTCTGCCGTCGGGCCACCCTCCGCGCTGCCGCTGTCGGAGAGGATCACGTAGCCGATGATGCCGACGATGGCGAGATAGGCGACACCCATGCCGGCGAGGAAGGCCGGCTGCTTAAGCAGCGACTTCTTCGGCTTGTCGTCACCTGCCTTGGATGCCTCCTTCTTCGGCGCCTCCTTGGCAGCAGCTTTGACGACGAATTGGAATTCAACGTCCTTGCCGAGACGGAAGCTGTCGCCGGCTTTCAGCGAGGCCGTCTGCAACAGCGCTTCGCCGCGCAGCATGATCGGGTTCAGCCCCATGCGGCGAATGATGAAGCCGCCATCGCTCTGCCGCTCGATGCGCGCATGGATCGGCGCCAGGAACGGATCGTCGACGACGATATCGGCGTTAGAAGCCCGGCCGATCGACATTTCGGGCCGGTCGAGCACATGGCTGCGGCTCTGGCCGCCGGGACCGGTCTGCAGAAGGCTAGGCTTGTTTCCGCGAAAGAAGGAAAAGACCATGATCAGAACATCCCACTCGACATCATCTCGACAATTGCAGGCGCCAGCACCAGAAGCAGGATCGATACGACAATCATCATCGCCGGCATGACGATCTTGGCTTTCAGCTTTTCACTGGCCCTGTCGGCCTTTTCCCAGCGGCGGAAGCGCAGGTCGCGCGCATGTTCGCGCAACAGTTCGACGCGGTTGCTGCCCTCGACTTCGCCCTGGATCACGGCGCGGATGACGCGGATGACTTCCTCGGCGGTCATGCGCCGCTCCAGGCGCTGCAGCGCCTCGATCATGCCGGTTCCGAGCGCCACGTCCTTCAGCGTCTGTTCGATCTCCTCGCTCATGACTGTGCCGGGTGCGGCTTCGGCATAAAGCCTCAGGCTTTCCGGCAGCGTCGCCTGCGCCTGCTGCGTCATGACGACGAGATCGAGAAAGTAGGGAAATTCCCGCGAGATTCGTTCCTTGCGGTCCTGCGCCTTGTCGTCGGCGACAACCCAGAAATAGATCGCGGGGATCAGGCCGAGGATCAGCCCGGCCACGAGCCCGCCGATGACGCTGCCGCTGGCGATGCCGAACAGCAGGCCGAGCAGGACGAAACCGAAAAGGCTCAAAACAACGAGCAGCGCGATATATTCCCGCCCCGTGACGCCGCCGAAAGGCCGGCCGCCATAGATCAGCTTCTGCTCGAGCTGCGCGCCGTAGTCGGCCAGCAGCGGCTCGAAATGCGTCAGCACGAATTCGACCGGCGTGCGCATGCCGATGCTGTCGACGATATTCGGCGGCGGACCATCGCCGCCCGCGGTCCGGCGCACCACCTGAATGCTGCCGAGCATATCGCCGATCCACCAGACGAACAGCGCAGCCGTGATGCCGGCAAAGACGATGGTGATCGCGGCGAGGGGTATCTGAGACATCATACCGACACCTTCATCATCGAGCGCATCCAGAAGAAACCGGTCGCATAGAGAATGGCGCCGACGATCGCGATGACGATGCCGATGGCGTTGCCGAACACCTTGTCGATCAGTTCCGGCTGGCCGAAGAAGATCATCAGCATCATGAACAGCGCGCCGCCATTGACGACGCGGAAGTTCATGCGCGCCTGCGACGACGAGGTGGTGATCTTCTGATCGAGCTTCCAGATTTCCTTGAAGGATTTCGACATTTCCGTCAGCGGCTCGGAGATGTCGCCGCCCTGGCGGGCAAAGAGACCGAGGGCTGCGTCAACCATCTTGAAATGCAGGCTCGGCACGTTGCGGCCGTGGCGGTCGAGCGCCTCGACCAGGCCGATGCCGAGCTTCTGTTCGCGGGCAATGCGCTCGAATTCGCGCGAGGCGGGCATCTGGCCGGTATCGGCCACCGCATTGACGGCGATGGCGAGCGGCTTACCGGTGCGCACCGCCGAGACGATCTGGTCGACGGCATAGGGCAGCTGCGATTCGATCTGCAGCCAGCGGCGCTGCAGATAATAACGGATCACGCCCTTGGGCAAGAAGATGGCGACCGGGATTGCGATGACGAAGCCGAAGATCGGCCCGAAGATCAGCGAAATCACGATGAAGACGACGATCGCCGTGATGCCGTAGGCGAGGATCATCGTATAGGGCGGAACGGCATCGCGCCCGAAGACCTGCGCCGCCTCGCTGGCGAGCGCGATGTCACGCTCGGTGGCGCGCAGCAGCGGCGCCGGCCAGCGCACCGGTGCGCCCCAGACGAGCAGCCCCGCCGTTATTGCGCCGAGGGCGACCGTAAAAATCTGCAGAATGCTGATATTCATCGCTTTGCCCTCAGACGAACATGTCCAGTTTTTCGATTTCGCCGTCGTCGTTGAACTCGACGAGCTCGGCGACGAAGCTCGGCAGGTAGCCGGTAAAAGCATGCACGGCCTGGCCGCCGGCGCGGCCGACGAGATTGAAGATCGGCTCGACGATGATGAGGCCGGTATCCGGATCGATGCCGATCACCTCCGATATTTCGGTGACGGCGCGCCGCCCGTTCGCCAAGCGGTTCAACTGCACGACGAGCTCGACGGCGGCAACGATCTGCTGGCGGATCGCCATGACAGGCAGCGAGCTCTGCCCCTGCAGCACCATCACCTCAAGGCGGGTCATCATGTCCTGCGGCGTGTTGGCATGCGCCGTCGTCATCGAGCCGGCATGGCCGGTGTTCATCGCCTGCAGCATGTCGATCGCTTCGGCGCCGCGGCACTCGCCGACGATGATGCGGTCGGGACGCATGCGCAGCGCGTTGCGCACAAGGTCGCGGATGGTGACGCTGGTCTCGGACTCCGCCGTCTTCGGCCGCGATTGCAGGTAGACGACATGAATGCCGTCGAGCTGCAGTTCCGACGTGTCCTCGACGGCAACGACGCGCTCACCAACCGGGATGAATTGCGACAGGCTGTTCAGGAGCGTCGTCTTTCCGGAGCCCGTCCCGCCTGAGACAACGATGTTCTTGCGCGAGCGGACGGCCGCCTCGAGGAAGGCGCGCATCGGCTCGCTCAGCGCACCGGCGGTCACTAGCTTGCTGATGTCGAGCCGCGACTTGCCGCCGAACTTGCGGATGGTCAGGCAGGCGCCCTTGACTGCCAGCGGCGGAATGACGGCGTTGACACGCGAACCATCCGGCATGCGGAAGTCGGCCATCGCCTCGCTCTCGTTGATCGAGCGGTTGGAATCGACGGCGATGCGCTCGATCACCTTCATCAGCTGCCGCTCGTTGGCGAAGGCGAAGGGATAACGCTCCAGCAGACCGAATTTTTCGACATAGATCTCGTCGTAGCGCGTGACCATGATTTCCGAGATGACGTCTAGATCCATCAGCTCGGAGATCGTCCCCCAGCGATACATCAGCTCCTCGATGCTGGAGCGCAGGTGCATATGGGCGATCTCATAGCGATCGCCGGCGTTGAAAAGAGCCTGCCGCGACTGGAAGGCGGCGCTGAACCGCGTATCGAGCTGGGCGAAGTCGGAGCGGGTGGATTCGAAGTTCAGCTTGAGCTGCAAGGCTGATATCAGCGCCTTGCCGACGTCGAACAAGCGGCGATTGTCCTGCTCCTCGCGCGACAGGCTTGCGGCATTCGACGAAGCGTCGCGCCGCCCCGTGCGGGCAATGCGTTTGGCCAGCCAGCGATAGACGGCGTTCTTGATGACGAGGATGACGAGATCCTGCGGTGCAGCGTCGAGCGCCTCCTTGATGAACATGTCGAGGCGCTCGCGGATTCGGTTTCGCGTGTCCTCGCGGCCGAAATCGGCAGATTTCACCAGCCGGTCATATTGCGTGTCCTTCAGCAGGCGCTCGTGGATTTCCATCTGCAGGGCGAGCACACGTTCCTGATCGGGAAACTGCGTGACCGCTTCGGCGGCCGCTGCCGGCTCGACGAGCTCGATCGTGACGTTCGGCACCCAGATCGACATGCCGGCCGAGACCGCAACCGGCGTGCCGGCCCGAAGCGGCTGATCGTCGACGCGCGTCGGGTTGCGGCCGTGATGCTGCACCGACCAGCCCTGGCCCGACTTCCGCAGCACGAATTGCGGCGAGGAGACGTGGCTGCCGCGCAGGCGCACGACGCCCGCGCCGGCAGGCAGCGTCAGCGTACTGCTTTCGCCGACGAAATAGGTCTCGTTCGCCGAGAGCGGGATCACCTCCCGGCCACTGCCGTCCTCATAGGAAATCTTCAACAGCATGGCTCATTCCCCCGCGGCGGTCACATGCGCGTCCAGTTGATGCTCGGCAGGTCCTCGACGGTATTGTCGGCCGGATTGCGCAGCACGAGGTTCAGGCTGCCGTTCGACTGGCCCATGGCAAAAATCAGCATTTCAGCTTCCGACGGCGTCACTTCGACGGTCACATTGTTGTAGGTGCTGTTGGCCTTGGTGACCGCACCCTCCGCCGTCGTCGCCGCGCCGACGGCCAGAACCTTGACATTCTGCAGGAAGGTGCGGGTGACGACGCGGGTGCGCGAGCTTATGCCGAGTTTATAATCCTGCGCCTGTTTGCGGTAGGCGTTGACGTCGTTCTCGTCTGCGCCGGGATATTGGGTGAGGTAGTTCTTCAGCATCTGCTCGACGGGCGACTGCGGCTGGGCTGGAGCCTGCGGCTGTCCTGCTGTGGCCGGCGCCTGACCAGGGACGGCAGGCTGGCCTGGCACGGCAGCGGGCTGGCCAGGGGCCCCCGGTTGGGCCGCTGCGGCCGGCGCCACGGGCTCGACCGGTTCGTCGACCGTGCCGATGATATCGACATAGCTGCCTGGCTCGACGAAATGGCCGACGGCCGCGGCTGCGTTGACGGGAAGGGTCAGCGCCCGCTTACCCGGCGCGATCATCGTCGTAAGGCGTCCGCCGTCGGTATCGTCGAAATACTGGAAGAGCAGCACGGAGCCGGCCGGAATATCGGCGGCAGCCGTCCTGTCCTTCAGCCATTCCTGATAGGCGCTGGCGGCAGGCACCGCGAGTTTGGCGAGCGCCCCGAAGCTTTCCGGCAGCATCACCGGCTCGGCAAGCATGTCGGGCGTGATCGCCTGTCCTCGCGTGACCTTCCTGTCGGGCTGGAGCCGCATGAAGGCATAGGCCGTCTGCTCGTTCTTGACGCTCTCGGTCCAGAAGTAGAGCAGAACGCCGGTGATTAGCCCGACGATGACAGCCGCGATGAGCTTCCAATTCATGGTGTTATTCCCCCTACGAAGGGTTGCCTGATTTGAATGACCTCGACGGTTCGGCCGTCGGTTTTGCTGCGAGTGTAAAGAACATTGGCCTCGACGCTGCCGCGCCGGCCATAAAGCGCGGTGACCCCGCCGCGCTGCGCTGGCGGCGTCTCGATGGTGAAGCCGTCGCGGGCAAGCAGATCGGCGCGCTGATCGGACCAGCGCACGGCCGACAGCGTACCTTTCGACACGACCGTGCGTGACGTGTGGCCCTTGTCGCGATCGCCGATATCGCTCAGCACCTCGACACCGGCCGGCGGACGCAGCGACTGCGGCAGCTTGGTGACATCGGCAGGTGCTGCAAAGGCCGGCAGCGTCGAGGCAACATCGTCGAAGCGGCTCATCAGCACCTCGGTCATCGGCGCATCGGCCGGCCTGCGGATCATGATCGTGACGCCCGGGATGGGCGCTCTCGCCGAAGAATTTGAAGGGTCCTGCCGTCTGAGATAATCGAGGGCAGCCTCGCCGTCGCCGTCGAAGAATCGCACCACCACGGCGAGATCGTCGCGGATGCGGCTCGTCTTCGGGACGATCAGCATGTTGGCGGCAATGACGGCGGTCAGTTCTTCCTTGTCGTTGCTTTTCGGCAGGGCGGGCCTTGTATTGACGGCCAGTACCCGCAGCCACTCGTCGGTGATATCGGAAATGCTGCGATCGCTCTGATAGGGCGTGAATTCAAGCGGTTGGCCGTTGATGACGAGATCGCGCGGCGCCCGCTCCGGCGCGCCGAGGATGCCGGCCAGCATCGAATTCAGCGTCACCCTCAAATCCTTATAGATCTCGGCGCGAACAGGTGTCGCCATGGCGGCGGCAAGCCCGATGACAAGCACCAAACCGGTGTGATAGCCGGCGAGACGAAAGGAGATGCGCGAGCCCTGTCTCATCTTATTTCGCTCCCGGAAAGACGCCGTCGAACAGATCGCCGGAATCGTCGGCCACGCCACGGATTTCCCGGCGCAGGGTCGGATCGTAGCCTCGGCGCGTGGTATCGTTGTTGTGGGAGGCAAACAGTGTCGAGTCATCCACCGTGAACGCGTCCTTCCAGCGAAGGCTCCTGATCGTATCGAGATCGTCGGAATCCCTGAACTTGTAGACCCGGTCGGCCGTCGCGGTGACGAGCTGCGGCTTCTCATTGGCGAGGTCGCCGACCATGTCGCCGAAATCGCGGCCGTCGCTCTTCCAGGTCTTCTGTACGTCGTCCCAGACAAAGGTGCGCTGCGGGTCGCCGCCGCCTTCATGCGATGGTGTGCGTGAGCAGCTCATGGCGTCGCGTCCGGGCAGTGCCGGCAAGGCCGGTATCGGGAAGACGTTCGAGAAATCCGACGTGCAGGACAGGCCGTTCGCCTCGGCGAAGGCGGCGTTGCGCATTGCAACCATTGTTCCGACCTTCTTGGTGGAAATCTTGTTCGCATGAATGACGAAAATCACGATCAGCAAGATAACAGGCGCGGCGAGCACGAATTCGATCGAGGCGAGACCGCGCCTGTCGCGGTGCAGCCGCATCAGCAGCCCGCGGCCCGGAGGACCATCCATAGGCTCAGTGTGTGTTGATGGCAGCCCAGGCATTGGTTCCTCCCTGATCGAAGACGCGGGTCAGGCCGGTAAAGCTATCGGCCGCCGGGCTCTGCTTGATGGTGTTGGAAACTTGGCCGATATCGTCGGCGAGTGTCGCGGGGGCAAGCGATGCCAGCCAGTCCTGGGTGTAGAGGTCGAAGGCCGTGTAGTTGTGGACCCAGCTCTGCGCCAAGGCGTAGGCGGACGGTGTCTTGTCCTTGAAGATGCGGATCTGCAGCCTGGCGCGCGGGGCGCGGGAAACGATGGCTAGCGTCTGGTAGTCGTCGAGCTGCTCGCCGCCGAAGGGCGTGAAGTTAAACGGTATGCGTCCTTTCAGCCAGTAAGGCTTCGGGAAGGAGATGACAGGCAGGGGAGCACCCGCCACGGAAATCGCGCCACCGGCTGGGCCGCAGACCTGATTCCAGATCATGTCGAACTTGCGGGTGAAATCGTTCTCGTCTTTTGTCTGCTTGTCGGAATAGCGCGGCGGTACGTCGATCGGCAGCTGGAAGGGGTTCACGATGCCGAACTCGATGCCGAAGAGTTCCTCGGCGATATAGAAGCTGCCATCGAGCAGCAATTCCTGCCACCAGCTGAGATCGCCAAATTGCTCGATGATTGCCTTGAACGGGACCTTGCTCAGATAGGCCGGGCCGAAGGCTTCATAAAAGATGTAGAAGTCCACTAAAGCATCGTCGATGCCGCTCTCGTGATTGACCCAGTCGCGGATATGGCTGCCGTCGACGCCGCCCGCGGTCAACGGGCCCTTGCCATTGGGGAAGCCACGTTTGGCAAACTCGCCGCGCATGAGGAGCGGATCCTGCCCTTGCGTGCCCTTGCTCATCGCCAGGCACATTTCAGCATAGGCCGCAGCGGGATTGATGCCGTCGCGATCGACCGGCAGGTTGCCGCCGGCGCCCTCTCCGGCGTCGTTGCAGGATTCGCACGGCGGGTGGAAGACGACATGATCCGACTTGTTCAGGCGCACCAGATGCAGGGCTTCGTTGCCCACGCGCTGAGGAAAGCTCTCGACGAGGTAGTCGTTGAGGTCGTTCATGGCGTCGATAATGTCGCTGGACTTTTCGATAAGGCCCCATGGATCATAATCGAGCTGTGCTTTTACCGTATATGCAAGCGCCTTGGTGGCTCCTATCGCGCGGACCCCCTGGAATGCCAGGCAAGCACCGTAGATGATGCCACCGACGATCGGGACCTTTTGCCAGCCCGGGCAATAGGGCATCGGAGGCATCGGCGGCAAAAGGGATGCCGGCCCGAAGCCTTCAGTAAAAGAATATTGGGCGAGTTTTGCCAGAATGGCGGTAGAGCGCAGGGCAAGCTCCGCCGTCGTCAGCTGGAAGGCGACTGACGTCGCCATGACGACGGTTGCCTGCGAGGAGGCGACGTTGTTCATCGCCATAATGTTGAGATAGCGGGCTTCCCAGTCGGCGTGGACGAGAGCAGCAGCGTCGGCTGTGTCTTGCGTGCGCTGCTTGTCGTAGATCATCTGTCCCGTATTCAGGATCCAGACGATCATCAGGGCGAGCGCGATCGTCATGTAGAGAATGATCGGTGACAGGAAGCCGCGTTCGTCGCGGTGCAGGCGCTTGATGAGGGTCAGTGTCATAGCAGGTTCACCTCCGCCGTAGAGATCGTGTAGTAGCGGCCGTCCTTCCTCTGGCCGCGGGCAAAGACCCAGCCGGCATATTCGAGCAGCAGGAAGCGCGCTTCCACCTTGGCGGTGACCGGCACATGCGGCGAGCGGTTGATGGCGGCATAGATCGCCATCGGCGCGCGGTCGACGGTCACGGTGACGTTCTGCGGGTCGAACATATAACGGGCCTGGTTGCGCATCGCGCGCCAGTTCTTCGACAGGCCCGAGGCATCGGCAAGGCTTTTCAGCGCATCTTCCGGCGGCTGGCAGGCACCGACGCATTTCAGCTGGTCGTAGGGTGCGGCCGGGATCAGCGCCAGGCGGGCGGCAAGATCGGCCTTGCCGGCGGCAGCATCGTCGTCGCACGTCCTGGCGTCGATCAAGCTCCGGATGGTGATCGGCAGGGCCGGACAGAAATAGACACGGGCGCTGCGCGCCGCCGCATAGGCGGCATAGTGGGTGAAGAGGTGGTTCTTGGCCAGGATGGTGAACTGGAAGACCACGAACATGAAGAAGACGAAGACGGGTGTCACGAGAACGAAATCCATCATCGTCGTGCTGCCGGAGATGTCGCCGTGCAGCTCCGATATCCGGCGCCGGCGGGCGGAAAGCCGCGGCAGCAGCAGCAGCGAGGCAAGCAGCATCATGGCGATCGCGAAGGTACCGAGGAGCGCGCCGTGATCCTGAGGGACCCAGAAGGTCCGCGAGTGCAGGATCGAACTCCAGAAGGCACCGTCGAAGATGGGGCGTTCGAGTTCAGCGCGCATTGCCGTTACCTCACGAGTGAAAAAGGGGTGAAATCGGGCATGAAAAGGCACCAGAGAAGTCCGAGAGCAGCGGCAACGCCGAAGCGGACCGTGTGTTGGGTTTCGCGCGGCTTCAGCACCGAAGCGGCATCGCGGAAACCGGCAGGCAGGAGAAGCGCAAACAGCCCGACCGTTCGGGCCAGCACGCTCCACTGAACGCGCCGCGCCATGGAGAAAACGGCGATCACGCCACCGGCCATCAGCGAGGCAAGTGTGACGTCGATGGCGGGCCAGAGGCCGAGAATGGCGCCGAGCGCCGCCATCAGCTTGACGTCGCCGCCGCCGCAGCTTCCGGCTGCGAAGGCGATGATGAAGATCAGGCCGGCTGCAAGGAGGCCTGCGAAGGCAAGCCCTATTCCTGCGAGACCGCCGCTGATTGCCGCCAACATGAACCCGCCAAGCAGGCAGGGGTAGGTGACGGCGTTCGGGATATGACCGTGGCGATGGTCGAGCACCGCCGCGGTCATGGTGCAGGCGACGGCAAGAGCCGCCGCCGCAGGCATCAGGGTCAGATCATAGGTCGTATCCATGATCCCGATCCGCTTATTGACCCGGCTCAGGAATTCTCTCGGCATCCGAGAGCGCCGTGTTCTTTTCGTTGAACCATTCGCCGATCTGTTTGCCGAAGGCGAGCAGGATCAGCATCAGCGGAATGACGATCAGGGCGACCGCCAGGACGATCTGGGCCATGTCGCCGCGTTCGTCCTTGTGAAGTGCAATTGCGAGAGTCTTGAGTTTACCAAACATGTGATTACTCCTCATTCTCAGGTTTGTTTCGGTTCGAAGCCGTGGTGAAGATGAACCAAGCATACGCCATCGATCCGAACGAGCATGTTGCTCGATCCAATGATTTTTTCTGCTTCAGCTTATCTTCCCCGGCGGCCAACGTTTGTTGAGCAACACCATTAAGACCCAAGAGTGCGCCCAAGGCCAGCCCTCCGTCAAGCAAACGAAACGAAGGGTTCCAATTGTCTTGGAGGCATCGCCGGAAAAATCGCAGTTGACGACGGATTCTCTTAACTAAGCTTTTGAACAGGCTGCAGTTTTACATGCGAAGAGGAAGTTTTTGATGGTTCTTCGCGGCTTCGTCTACTGCTCCATAATTGGTCAATTCTTTCAAAGCGATAGAAGAAACGGCGTACTGCGATCAGAATCACTGCCTGCGCGACGCCCGACCATGGTGTTGTTTGATGATCTGGATTAAGCTTTCCCAAAATGGTGGGTACCGCCCGCCAGTCGATCCGGAGAGAAAACGATGGAAACGATGAGCAGCATCTTAATACTTGCATTGGTCCTCATTCCATTGATGATGTTCTTTCCCACCGCGGTTCAGATGATGGCGACACTGTTCGGCATGAGCACGGTCCTGGTCGGGATGCCGCTCTGATGAAAGCCGTTTCCGACGACGCTGCCGAACAGGCAACCTTCCAGGTCCTGACCCGGGCGCTGGACAAGCTGCTCGGGCCGATCCGTTTTCTCCTCG
The DNA here is from genome assembly GCF_019778565.1 of Rhizobium laguerreae. Taxonomy (NCBI): domain Bacteria; kingdom Pseudomonadati; phylum Pseudomonadota; class Alphaproteobacteria; order Hyphomicrobiales; family Rhizobiaceae; genus Rhizobium; species Rhizobium laguerreae. Next base: position 286,458 of record NZ_JAAXQT010000010.1, read on the forward strand.
ATGATCCGAGCGTGTCCGAAATCCTGATCAACGGCACATCCGACATCTTCGTCGAAAGGCGAGGCAAGCTCGAACGCGCCGATACGCGCTTCGCCAGCCGCGAAGACCTGGAATCGGCCGCGCGCAGCATCGCGCAGTTCTCAGGCAAGCGGCTGACGCCGGAGGAGCCGAGCGTCGAGGCGCGTTTGCCGGATGGTTCGCGCGTGCAGATGATCCAGCCGCCCGCCTCCCGCACCGGGCTTTGCATCTCCATTCGCCGCTTTCTGAAAGAACATCGCAGCATCCGCGATCTCGTCACCCAGGGCAGCCTGACCGACCAGTCGCTGACGCTGCTGCAGGCGGCCGTCGGGCTGCAGAAAAACGTGATCATCTCCGGCGGCACCGGCACCGGCAAGACGACGATGCTGAACGCGCTGTCGGAAGCCTTTGCCGACCACGAGCGCATCATCGTCATCGAGGACACGTCGGAACTGCAGATCCGCAAGGAACACGTCGTCTATCTCGAAGTGACCAAGCCCGACCGTTTCGGCCGCGGCGGCGCCAGCATCCGCGACCTCTTCCGCTCGTCGCTGCGCATGCGGCCGGACCGGGTCATCGTCGGCGAGTGCCGCGGCGGCGAGGCGCTCGATATGATCCAGGCGATGACATCAGGCCACAGCGGCAGCCTTTCGACGGTACATGCGAACACGCCCTATGACTCCCTGCACCGGCTGGAAACGCTGGCGCTGATGTCTGATATCGACATGCCGCTTCGGCCGCTGCGCGCCCAGATCGCCTCGGCGGTCGACGTCGTCGTGCAGATCGCCCGCTTCAAGCGCACCGGAAGGCGCCGGGTGATCGAGATCTCCGAGATCAAGGGCCTGAACAATGACGGCCAGTATATCGTCGAAAGCATCTACAAGCTCGAGGGCGACGGACATTCCAATCCCGATGGCGCGCTGCTGTGGACCGGTGTCGTGCCGAGCTTCGCCGCCGATGCGGTGGAAGAGCTGCAAAGCGCCGAGCGCCCCGAATGGGTCGGTGCCGCCGCGCTGCATACAGCTTAAAACGATCGAAACCCGCCTCTATCGGACGCCATCCTTTTCGGCGCTCGCCGCCATATGGGTGAGATCGTCCCAGAGGCTTTCGGCAAAACTGCGCAGGACCGTGAGTTCGAAGCTGTCATCGCCGGTGCGGACGATCTGCACGGAGAGATGACCGACGATCGTCATGGCCGAATGGCCTTCCGGAAAGGCCGAAGGATCGAGATCGACGGCGGTCCCCCTTGAGAGAAGTGCCCGCGAAGAACGGCCGGAAACGCCGATCCGCACGCGCCCGTGGCTCTGGTCCATGACGAAGGCCTTGCCCGCAAGCGCTGCCGCGAGAGCATCGAGGCTGGCGGGCACGAGCGGTTCGTCGCCGGCGACGAACCATTGGCGGAAACCCGCCTGGCGGATCGAACTTTGCGCAAAGCCTGCTTTCACCAATTCCGTGGCGAGCGCGGTGGGCTCGATCGCGCCGAGCACATGCAGGAGATGGCCCTCCGGCAAGGCTTCCAGCCGGACGCCCGCCCCTGAGATGCCGTTATATGCCATGCCGGCAAGAACCGGTTTGTGCTGCGGAAGATCACGCATGGAGCTTCTCGTTTTCGGGATCGATGAAGACGGGATGGCAGAGCACCGCATCGGTGATTTCGTTGCGCAGGCCGTTCCAGACCGTCACCTTTTCACCGATGCGCTCCGGCCCACGCCTGACGAGCGCCAGGCCGATCGTATGGCCGAGCCCCGGCGAAAACGCGCTTGAGGTGACGTAGCCCTGGTCGTTCTCGAGCGTCGCCGCAGCACCCTCGGCAAGAATACGCGAGCCGGTGCGGAAGCCGGTTGCCGGATTAAGCGGCTTGACGCCGACGAGGCGGGGCCGCTCGGGATCCTGCAGCCCTTCGCGGGCAAGCATTGCCTTGCCGATGAAATCCGGCTTGGTTGATGAAACCATGCGGCCGAAGCCGAGGTCACCAGGTGTTACCGTGCCGTTGATCTCGGCATGGGTGACATGGCCCTTTTCGATGCGCATGACGCCGAGCGCTTCGGCGCCGTAGGCGCAGATGCCATGTTTCTCGCCCGCGGCCATGACCGCATCAGCAACGCCTTCCCCGTAGCCGGCGGGTACTGCCAGCTCGTAGGCAAGTTCGCCGGAGAAGGAGATCCGGAAGAGCCGGCCTTCAAGTTGGCCGCCGAACAGGGAGACCTTGCGGGCGCTCATGAAGGGGAAGGCCGCATCCGACAAATCCTCGTCGACGATCTCCTGGAGAATGGTACGCGACTTCGGCCCGGCGACGGCCATCTGCGCCCATTGATCGGTCGAGGAGGCAAAGCAGACGTCGAGTTCCGGCCAGATCGTCTGGGCGCAGAATTCGAGATGGGTCAGCACGCCGGCGGCAAGCGCCGTCGTCGTCGTCATGAAGAAATGCTCGTCACTGAACCGGCTGGTGGTGCCGTCATCATAGATGAAGCTGTCCTCACGCAGCATGATGCCGTAACGCGCCTTGCCGACGGCGAGCTTGGCGAAGCCGTTGCAATAGATGCGATCGAAGAAGGTCGCGGCATCCTTGCCAAAGATTTCGATCTTGCCGAGGGTCGAGACATCGCAGAGGCCGGCATTCTTCCGGATGTTCAGCACCTCGCGGTCGACGCTTTGGCGCCACGTCGCCTCGCCGGCGCGCGGAAACCAGGCGGAACGGTACCAGAGGCCGGTTTCGACGAAGACCGCGCCGTTCTTCTCGGCCCAGCCATGCAGCGGCGATTTGCGCGCCGGCTGGAAATGTTTGCCGCGCGACGTCCCGGTCAAAGCGCCGAAGGAAACCGGCGTATAGAAGGGCCGGAACGTTGTCGTTCCCACCTCGGCGGGCGAGACGCCGCGCGCCTCGGCAAGGATGCCGATGGCGTTGATGTTGGAAAGCTTGCCCTGGTCGGTCGCCATGCCTGATGTCGTGTAACGCTTGGCGAGTTCGACATGGCCGTAGCCTTCGCGGACAGCGAGGCCTAGATCTTTGAGATGCACGTCGTTCTGGTAATCGACGAAGGCCTTGCCCTTCGAACCCTTCACCGACCAGAGCGACTTTGCCTGTGCAGCCGTCTCGGACGCCTCGCCAAAGGCCGGCTCCGCCGTTGCGAAACCGATCGCCTTCAACGCGGCAACTGCCTTTGCGGCGCCATCGCCGAGGCAGGTCGCGGTTTGCGCCATGCCGGCAGCCGAGCCGGCAACGGTCAGACCTTCCTGCTGGACGGGCGCAAGAAACGCCGAGGCCTCATGCGACCATTGCGGCTTCGCGCCGCGATGACAGGCAAGATGAATGATGGGGCTCCAGCCGCCTGACATGGCAAGCGCATCCGCTTCGATACGGCGGGTGCCGTCTGCGGTCTTGACGTTGACGCCGCGCAGGCTCTTGCCGCCAAACGCATCGATGACCCTGGCACCCTCCAGCACTTCGGCGCGGCCCTGCCAACTCCCACCTCCATCCCCGCGGCTGTCGACGATCGCCGCGACCGCGAGGCCGGCGGCCTCGAGATCGGCGGCGGTGCGATATCCGGCGTCGTTGGTGGTGAAGATGACAGTGCTTCTGCCGGGTGCGACCGCCTGTCGATTGAGATAGCTGCGCATCGCGCCTGCCATCATCACACCGGGAATATCGTTGCCGCCGAAGACGAGCGGACGCTCCTCGGCGCCGGTTGCAAGGATCGCCTGGCGGGCGACGATGCGCCACAACCGTTCGACGGGGCGTTCCGGGTCGGGTATCGCCACGTGCTTCTGCACCCGTTCGACCGCGCCGAAGACATTGTCATCGTACCAGCCGAACACCGTCATGCGCGGCAGGCGGCGCACATTCTCCAGGCTCGCCAGTTCGGCAAGCAGCTCACCCAGAAGCGCGTCATCCTCGCCGTCGATGGTGCCGCTGTCGGAAAGCAGGCTGCCGCCGAGTTCGGATCCCTCGTCGGCGAGGATGACGCGCGCACCGGCGCGGCCGGCAGTGAGCGCTGCGGCAAGACCGGCAGGGCCGGCGCCGATCACCAGCAGATCGCAATGCGCCCAGCATTTCTCGTAAGTGTCGGGATCGGCTTCGTAGGAGGCTCTGCCGAGGCCGGCCGCCTTACGGATCACCGGCTCGTAGAGCTTTTCCCAGAGGGCCGCCGGCCACATGAAGGTCTTGTAGTAGAAACCGGCGCTGAGGAAGGGCGACAGCAGTCCGTTGACCGCGCCGACATCGAAGCCGAGCGAGGGCCAGCGGTTCTGACTCTTTGCCGTCAGCCCATGGTAAAGCTCGATCATCGTCGCGCGCGTATTCGGTTCGGTGCGCCCGCCGCTGCCTGTCGTCACCAGCGCGTTCGGTTCGGCAGCCCCCGCCGTCAGAATGCCGCGCGGGCGATGATATTTGAAACTGCGGCCGACGAGTTGGACGCCGTTGGCAAGCAGCGCCGAGGCGAGTGTGTCGCCCGGATGGCCCTCAAGAGGCTTGCCGTCGAAGGTGAAACCGAGCGAAGCAGTGCGGTCGATGCGGCCGCCGGAAGAAAGACGGAAGCTCGTCATGCCGGTTCTCCGCCGAGCTTGGAGAGGGCGGCATCCCTGACGCCGTGGACCGCATGGGTGACGGTATCCCGTTCGACGATCAGCCAGCGGCGGCATCCGGAGGAATGGTGCCAGTATTCGCTGTGCCGGCCCCGCGGATTGTCGCGCAGATAGACATAATCGTACCAGGCCTCCGCACCGGCATCCGGCGCCGGCCGAGCAAGGCCGGCATCGCCGCGGATCGAGAACTCCTCCTTCGGTCGGACGCCGCAATGAGGACAGGAAATCAGGCTTGCCATCGTCAAATGTCCTCAGTGCAGATTGGGCTGGGCGCCGACGCCCTTTTCGTCGATCGGGTAGCCGCGCGCGAAGCGGTCGAGCCGGAAGGCGCGGGCGGTCTGATGCGGCGCATTGCTGGCGATCAGATGGGCGTAGCAGAAGCCGGAGGCGGGTGTCGCCTTGAAGCCGCCGTAACACCAGCCGGTGTTGAGATAGAGATTGTCGATGTGGGTGCGGTCGATGATCGGCGAGCCGTCCATGCTCATATCCATGACGCCACCCCAGGAGCGCAGATATCGCACGCGCGACAGCGAGGGAATCAGCGCAAGCCCGGCTTCGGCGACATGCTCGACCGAGGCGAGATTGCCGCGCTGGGCATAGGAATTGTAGCCGTCGATGTCGCCGCCGAAGACAAGGCCGCCCTTATCCGACTGGGACGCGTAGAAATGCCCGGCGCCGAAGGTGACGACGGTGTCGATGAACGGTTTGAGCCCTTCGGAGACGAAGGCCTGCAGCACATGGCTTTCGATCGGCAGGCGAAGGCCGGCCATATCGGCGACGACGGTGGAATTGCCGGCGGCCGCCAGCGCCAGCTTGCCGCAGCCGATGAAACCCTTGCTGGTCTCGACGCCGGTAATCTGACCGTTTTCGCGGCGGATGCCGGTCACTTCGCACTGGGTGATGATGTCGACGCCGCGTTGATCGGCGCCGCGCGCATAACCCCAGGCGACCGCATCATGGCGCACCGTGCCGCCGCGCGGCTGGAACAGGCCACCCATAATAGGGAACCGGGCATTGTCGAAATCGAGGAAGGGCAATTTCTTGCGCACCGCCTGCCGGTCGAGAAGCTCGGCGTCGACGCCGTGCAGCCGCATGGCGTTGCCGCGGCGCGTATAGGCGTCACGCTGCGCGTCGGAATGGAAGAGGTTGAGCACGCCGCGCTGCGAGACCATGGCGTTGAAGTTGAAGTCCTGCTCCAGCCCTTCCCAGAGCTTCATCGACAGCTCGTAGAAGGGATTGTTGCCAGGCAGCAGGTAGTTCGAACGGATGATCGTCGTGTTCCTGCCGATATTGCCCGAGCCGAGATAGCCCTTTTCGAGGACGGCGACATTGGTGACGCCGAATTCCTTGGCAAGATAATAGGCGGTGGCAAGGCCATGGCCGCCGCCGCCGACGATAATGACGTCGTAATGCGGCTTCGGCGCCGGATCGCGCCAAGCCGGCGCCCAGCTTTTGTTGCCGCGAAGGCCGTTCAGGAAAATCGAAAGAGCGGAATAGCGCATGGGTCACCCCGGAAAGAACAGGTGCATGATGCCAGAAAGGGGAGGGCAGACTTGCACAGAAGAGACATTAATCGCTAAGAAAGAGACATGTCCTCGCTTGATAGCAGAAATGTGCAGACGATTGGCTTTATCCTTATTCCGGGATTCGCCCTGATGTCCTATGCCTCGGCGACCGAACCGCTGAGGGCGGCAAATCTTCTGGCTGGACGCGAAATCTATCGGCTGCAGATCTTCTCGCCGGATGGCGCAGCGGCACTCTCCTCCTCGGGTGTCAGCGTCCCTGCCGAACCTCTCCCTGTCAGGGGCGCGGGGCTCGGAACGGCCTTCGTCTGCGCCGGCGGCTTGCCCCGCGACTGGCGGTATCCCGGCGTGCTTTCCTGCTTGAGGCAGCTGTCGCGCGAAGGTGTGAGGATCGGCGGCATCTCGGGCGGCCCCTATCTTATGGCCGCCGCCGGACTGCTTGGCGGCCGCGACTTCACCATCCACTGGGAGCATGCGGCCGCCCTTCTCGAAGCCTTCCCGGGTCTCACGCCGCGCCAGGCGCGCTTCATGATCGACGGCAACAGGATTACCTGCGGCGGCGGCATCGCGCCGCTCGACATGATGCATGTGCTGATCGCCGAGCGCATGGGGCCGGATTTCGCCCGCCGTGTCAGCGACTGGTATCTTCATACAGAGGTCAACGAGCCCGCTGCACCCCAGCGCGCATCCTTGGCCGAGCGTTACGGCGTCCATCATCCCGGCCTGCTTAACGTTCTCGAACGAATGGAGGAGACGATCGAGATGCCGCTCGAGCGTGCCGCCATGGCGCGCATCGCCGGCGTCACGACCCGCCATCTCGACCGGCTCTTTGCTGCCCATCTCGGCACCACCTTTCTTGATCAATACCGCAGGATCAGGCTGCAGCATGCCCATCGGCTGCTGAAGCAGAGCCCGCTTTCCGTCTCGGAAATCGCTGTGGCCACCGGCTTTTCCAGTCTGGGCCATTTTTCCCGCATGTTCCGTGCCGTCTATGGCATCGCCCCGCGTGAGGCACGGCGGGAATAGGTTTTCTTCACGGTTGAGGAATTTTCACTATGGCGATAGGGTTGCCTTCAGAAATGAGAAGGCGGCAGGGGAAAACCCATGAAATCCAAGCGTGCAGCGGCAGAGCAACCGGAACAGGCGAATAGTGGACGCGCTCCCTTTTCCCAGGACCCTCACGCCGTCCGCGAGCCGAAGGAAAACAACCTCGAAATGGCAATCGGCCATGAGGTGCGCGCCTACCGAAAGAAACTCGGCATCACGGTGACCGATCTGGCGGCGGCGACGGGCATTTCGCTCGGCATGCTGTCGAAGATCGAGAACGGCAACATCTCGCCGTCGCTGACGACGCTGCAATCTCTGTCGCGGGCGCTCGGCGTGCCGCTGACCGCCTTCTTCCGACGTTTCGAGGAACCGCGCAACGCCGTCTTCGTCAAGGCGGGCCAGGGCATCGAGCTCGAACGGCGCGGCACCCGCGCCGGTCATCAATATAATGTGCTCGGTCATATCGATAACAATACCAGCGGCGTCATCGTCGAGCCTTACCTCATCACCCTGACGACCGATTCCGACATCTTCCCGACCTTCCAGCACGAGGGGATGGAGTTTCTCTATATGCTCGAAGGCGAAGTTGTTTACCGCCACGGCGACCAGCTTTTCCAGATGCAGCCGGGCGACAGCCTGTTCTTCGACGCCGATGCGCCGCATGGGCCGGAACAGCTGGTGAAACTGCCGAGCAAATACCTCTCGATCATCAGCTATCCACAGCAGAGCTCGAAAGGCTGACTTGCCTTAAAAGAAAAAATCTTTCTTCCGAGTTGAAAACCCAAAACAGACCTGCTAGTCCTTTCCCAACACGAACGGAGGTCTGGTCATGTGCGGAATTGTGGGTCTCTTCCTCAAGGATAAAAGTCTCGAACCGGAGCTCGGGGCACTGCTGTCCTCGATGCTGGTGACGATGACGGATCGGGGGCCGGACAGCGCCGGCATCGCGATCTATGGCGACGCCAGCGGCAACAATGCCAAGATCACCATCCAGTCGGCCAATCCGAAGAAGGATTTCGCCGGCCTCGAGGCTGAACTCGGCCAGGCGGTTGGCGCATCGGTCGCCATCCAGGTGAAGAGCACGCATGCCGTCATCACGCTTGCGAAGGATCTGCTCGACGCGGGCAAGGCAGCCGTTGCGGAATTGCGTCCGAATGTTCGCATCATGAGCAGCGGCGACGCCATCGAGATCTATAAGGAAACCGGCCTGCCGAAGGATGTCGTCTCCCGCTTCGCGGTCAATTCGATGGCCGGCACCCACGGCATCGGCCATACCCGCATGGCGACGGAATCGGCCGTCACGACGCTCGGCGCCCATCCGTTCTCCACCGGCTCCGACCAATGCCTGGTGCATAATGGCTCGCTGTCCAACCACAACAATCTGCGCCGCGAGCTGAAGCGCGAAGGCATGACCTTCGAAACCGAAAACGACACCGAGGTCGCCGCCGCCTATCTGACGGCAGAGATGGCCAAGGGCAAGAATCTCGGCCAGGCGCTGGAAGGCGCGGTGGATGATCTCGACGGCTTCTTCACCTTCGTCGTCGGCACGAAGTCCGGCTTCGGCGTCGTCCGCGACGCGATTGCCTGCAAGCCCGCTGTCATGGCTGAAACGGACCAGTATGTCGCCTTCGGTTCGGAATACCGGGCGCTCGTCAATCTGCCCGGCATCGAGAATGCCCGGGTCTGGGAGCCGGAGCCTGCAACCGTCTATTTCTGGGATCACCAGAAGGTCGCTTGACCGGCGCCTCATGCGTATTCTCCAAGGGTTTATCGAAACATGCCTGTCATTGATCTTGCCACTACGCCGTTACGTGAACTCAATAGTGCCCTGCACAACATCCAGGACGGTTCGAACGATCTTTCCTTCGAAGTCGTCAATCCGCGCGGCAGCCATTCGGTTGCCGTCGGCATCGATGCGCCCGTCACGGTCGATGTGAAGGGGTCGGTCGGCTATTACTGCGCCGGCATGAACGACGGCGGGACCGTCACCGTTCACGGTTCGGCAGGTCCGGGTGTTGCGGAAAACATGATGTCTGGAACCGTCGTCATCGAGGGCGATGCCAGCCAGTATGCCGGCGCAACCGGCCGCGGCGGCCTCCTTGTCATCAAGGGCAATGCGGCGTCACGCTGCGGCATCTCGATGAAGGGCATCGACATCGTCGTTCATGGCAATATCGGCCACATGTCGGCCTTCATGGGTCAGTCCGGCCACCTCGTGGTGCTCGGCGATGCCGGCGATGCGCTTGGGGATTCGCTCTACGAAGCGAAGCTCTTCGTGCGCGGTTCGGTCAAGAGCCTGGGTGCCGATTGCATCGAAAAGGAGCTGCGTCCCGAGCACCTGACGAAGCTGGCCGAACTTCTTGAAAAGGCGGGCGTGACCGAAGTGAGGCCCGAGGAATTCAAGCGTTACGGCTCGGCCCGCAAGCTTTACAATTTCAATATCGACAACGCCGACGCGTATTAAGGCGAGGGACCATCATGAGCTACCACAACCCCTATACCCCGCCGCGCAAGTCCGCGACCTTCGACGATTACACGCTGGCGGAAATCCGCCGTGCCGCGGCGACCGGCATTTACGACATCCGTGGCGCCGGCACCAAACGGAAGGTTCCGCATTTCGATGACCTGCTGTTTCTCGGCGCATCGATCTCGCGTTATCCGCTCGAAGGTTACCGCGAGAAGTGCGACACATCGGTTGTCCTCGGCGCGCGCTTCGCCAAAAAGCCCATTCATCTGAAGACGCCGATCACCATTGCCGGCATGAGCTTCGGCGCGCTCTCCGGCAATGCCAAGGAAGCGCTCGGACGCGGCGCGACGATAGCCGGAACCTCCACCACGACAGGCGACGGCGGGATGACCGATGAAGAGCGCGGCCATTCACAGACGCTGGTCTACCAGTATCTGCCGTCGCGATACGGCATGAATCCCAAGGACCTGCGTCGCGCCGACGCGATCGAAGTGGTTGTCGGTCAAGGTGCCAAGCCCGGCGGCGGCGGCATGCTGCTCGGCCAGAAGATCTCCGATCGCGTCGCCCATATGCGCAACCTGCCGATGGGCATCGACCAGCGCTCGGCCTGCCGCCATCCGGATTGGACCGGCCCGGACGACCTCGAAATCAAGATCCTGGAACTGCGCGAGATCACCGACTGGGAAAAGCCGATCTATGTGAAGGTCGGCGGCGCGCGTCCCTATTACGATACGGCGCTTGCCGTGAAGGCTGGGGCCGACGTGGTGGTGCTCGATGGCATGCAGGGCGGAACCGCCGCGACGCAGGATGTCTTCATCGAGAATGTCGGCATGCCGACGCTCGCCTGCATCCGCCCCGCCGTCCAGGCGCTGCAGGATCTCGGCATGCATCGCAAGGTGCAACTGATCATCTCGGGCGGCATTCGTTCGGGCGCCGACGTGGCCAAAGCATTGGCGCTGGGTGCCGATGCCGTTGCCATCGGCACGGCGGCGTTGGTTGCGATCGGCGACAACGATCCGCACTGGGAAGAAGAATACCAGAAGCTCGGCACGACGGCCGGCGCCTATGACGACTGGCACGAAGGCAAGGACCCGGCGGGCATCACCACGCAGGATCCGGAGCTGATGAAGCGGCTCGATCCGATCGCCGCCGGCCGCCGTCTCGCCAACTATCTGAAGGTTATGACGCTGGAAGCCCAGACCATCGCGCGCGCCTGCGGCAAGAACCACTTGCACAACCTGGAACCGGAAGATCTTTGCGCGCTGACGATGGAGGCGGCCGCAATGGCCCAGATCCCGCTCGCCGGCACAAACTGGTATCCCGGCAAGGGAGGCTACTGATTTCTACTACCGGCCGGGCAAACATCCCGGCCGCCTCGCATCCATAAGCAAAGTGTCTCGAAGAAATCCAAAGGGGAACGAGAATGACACTGGATCTTGCTGCTTTTGCCAGAGACAAAGGCATCAAATATTTCATGATCAGCTATACCGACCTGTTCGGCGGCCAACGCGCCAAGCTGGTTCCCGCAGAAGCCATCGCCGATATGCAAAGAGATGGCGCCGGCTTTGCGGGCTTCGCAACCTGGCTGGATTTGACACCTGCCCATCCCGATTTGTTCGCGCTTCCCGATGCTTCCTCCGTCATCCAGCTCCCCTGGAAGAAAGACGTCGCTTGGGTTGCCGCCGACTGCGTCATGGACGATCAGCCTGTCGAACAGGCACCGCGCGTGGTGCTGAAAAGACTGGTCGCTGAAGCTGCGAAAGAAGGGCTCCGGGTGAAAACCGGCGTGGAGCCCGAGTTCTTTCTCATCTCCGCGGACGGCTCGGTGATTTCAGACCAGTTCGATACAGCCGAAAAGCCTTGCTACGATCAGCAGGCCGTGATGCGTCGCTATGATGTCATCGCCGAGATTTGCGACTACATGCTCGAGCTCGGCTGGAAGCCCTATCAGAACGACCACGAGGACGCGAACGGCCAGTTCGAGATGAACTGGGAGTATGACGACGCGCTTCAGACGGCAGACAAGCACTCCTTCTTCAAGTTCATGGTCAAGTCGGTCGCCGAAAAGCACGGCCTTCGCGCTACGTTCATGCCGAAGCCCTTCAAGGGCCTGACCGGCAACGGGTGCCATGCCCACATCTCGGTCTGGGACGTCGGTGGCAAGGTCAACGCCTTCGCGGACAAGGAAATGCCATTTGGCCTCTCCGCTCAGGGCAAAACCTTCCTCGGCGGCATCATGAAACATGCTTCCGCGCTTGCCGCGATCACCAATCCGACGGTCAATTCCTATAAGCGCATCAACGCGCCGCGCACCACATCGGGCGCCACCTGGGCGCCGAACACCGTCACCTGGACGGGCAACAACCGCACCCACATGGTGCGCGTGCCGGGGCCGGGCCGCTTCGAGCTGCGCCTGCCCGATGGGGCTGTTAATCCCTACCTGCTGCAAGCGATCATCATCGCGGCCGGCCTCGACGGCGTTCGCTGCCAGGCAGACCCCGGCCGCCACTACGATATCGACATGTATGCCGAGGGGTACCTGGTGAAGGACGCGCCGCGCCTGCCGCTCAACCTGCTTGACGCGCTGCGCGCTTATGATGCCGACGAGGGCTTGAAGCAGGCGATCGGGGCCGAGTTTTCCGCCGCCTATCTCAAGCTCAAGCACCAGGAATGGAATGCCTACTGCTCGCATTTCACCCAGTGGGAACGCGACAGCACGCTCGATATCTGAGTGGCCTAGACGCGTCCAATGACAGGCTAACGCGCCGGGGCGAACAAGCTCCGGCGTGATCGGGCCCCTGCACTTGATATGGCGAAGAAAGTGACAGCATGAAGAGTTTCGTACTCACCGTATCCTGCAAGTCGACGCGCGGCATCGTCGCGGCGATTTCGAGCTATCTGGCCGACAGGGGCTGCAACATCATCGACAGCTCGCAGTTCGACGATCTCGATACCGGCAAGTTCTTCATGCGCGTCGGCTTCATTTCGGAAGAGGGGCTTTCGGGCGCCGATATCGACGCCGGTTTCGCGACCGTCGCCGCTCCTTTCGAAATGGATTATAATTTTCACGACAGCGAGAAGCGCATGAAGGTGCTGCTGATGGTGTCGCGTTTCGGCCATTGTCTGAACGACCTGCTTTACCGCTGGAAGATCGGCGCGCTGCCGATCGATATCGTCGGCGTCGTCTCCAACCATTTCGACTACCAGAAGGTCGTGGTCAACCACGACATTCCCTTTCACCATATTCCGGTCACCAAGGCCAACAAGGCGCAGGCCGAGGCCCATATCATGGACGTGGCCGAGCAGACCGGCACCGAGCTGATCGTGCTCGCCCGCTACATGCAGATCCTGTCGGACGAGATGTGCCAGAATATGTCCGGGAAGATCATCAATATCCACCATTCCTTCCTGCCGAGCTTCAAGGGCGCCAATCCTTACAAACAAGCCTATCAACGCGGCGTGAAGCTGATCGGAGCAACGGCGCATTACGTCACCGCCGATCTCGACGAAGGCCCGATCATCGAACAGGACACGGCGCGCATCACCCATGCGCAGTCACCCGACGACTATGTCTCGATCGGCCGCGATGTCGAAAGCCAGGTGCTGGCGCGGGCCATCCACGCCCATATCCATCACCGCACCTTCATCAACGGCAACCGCACCGTGGTCTTCCCGGCAAGCCCCGGCAGCTACGCCTCGGAACGCATGGGTTAGAGGCGGGTTGAGGGACGGCAAAAGCGTAGCCGTATCCCTCATTCATTCGGTGAGGGATGCAGCGAGGGCGCCGAAAGTTTTGGGAAATGCATGTCGGGCGGGCTTGCCACGGCGCGAAAGACGAATATAGTCAGGAAATAAATATTCCGTAGAGGAAACAAAAGGGAACGGACAATGGCTTTATCATGGCGTTTCTCCGTCTTGGCGGATCGGCATCGCGCTCTGGGATCGAAGCTCGAGGACTGGAGCGGCATGGGCACCGCCTGGACCTACGACAAGGACATGTCGGAAGAGCATGTCGCCGTCCGCACCAAGGCCGGCATCATGGATGTCTCGGGCCTGAAGAAGGTGCACCTGGTCGGCCCGCACGCCATCGCCGTGCTCGACCACATCACCACCCGCGACCTGACGAAGATCTACCCCGGCCGCTCGGTCTACGCGACCATGCTGAACGAGCGCGGCCACTTCACCGACGACTGCATCGTCTATCGCACCGGCCCGAATTCCTGGATGCTCGTGCATGGCTCCGGCTCCGGCCACGAGGAACTCGTCAAGCAGGCGGCGGGCCGCAATTGCGCGGTGCTCTTCGACGATGACCTGCATGACCTGTCGCTGCAGGGTCCGATCGCGGTCGACTATCTCGCCAAATATGTGCCCGGCATCCGCGACCTCAAATATTTCCACCACATGCAGACGACGCTGTTCGGCGCGCCGGTGATGATCTCGCGCACCGGTTATACCGGCGAACGCGGCTACGAGATCTTCGTGCGCGGCCAGGACGCCGTCATGGTCTGGGACCGGATCGTCGAGGAAGGCAAGGAGATGGGCATCATCCCCTGCTGCTTCTCCGTTCTCGACATGCTGCGGGTCGAAAGCTACCTGCTGTTCTACCCCTATGACAATTCGCAGATGTATCCCTTCGCCGACCAGCCGCCCGGCGACAGCCTCTGGGAACTCGGCCTCGACTTTACCGTCAGCCCCGGCAAGACGGGTTTCCGCGGCGCCGAGGAACATGCGCGCCTCAAGGGCAAGGAACGCTTCAAGATCTTCGGCATGCTGATCGATGCCGACGGACCGGCCGACCTCGGCGACGAAGTCTTTGCCGACGGCAAAAAGGTCGGCGTCATCACCTGCCCGAGCTATTCGTCGCTGACGAAGAAATCCATGGCGATTGCCCGTCTGGACGTTGACAAGGCAGTGCATGGAACGAAACTCGAAGTCCGCGGCAAGACCGTGAAGGCAGGCGCCACCGCCCACACGCTTCCTTTCGACGATCCGGAGAAGAAGAAGAGGATTGCCGTAGGTTAAGGAGCACGCGAATGCTCGTTGCAGGCATCAAGAGCCGACCAGTCTATACGGGCCTGACCATCCAGCCGCGCGCCCGGCGGCACATTTTCGCGCTCGAAGGGGAGGGCGCCAAGGCTCTGCTCGATCAGCAGCCGGCGCTTGACGAAACGGCTCTTTCCCGCAGCGAAATCCTCTATGTCGCCCGCGGCTCGCAAGGCACCGGCCTGGACGAGACGCTGCGCCGCCTCGGCGCCGACATGTTCTTCACTGCCCCGACCATCGCAACGCTGCTCTTCCGATTGAAGGGTTCGCTTGCCACCGCTCATATGGGCACGCGGCTTTATCTATCGGGCACGGAAGGCTTCATCGGCCAGGCAATGCTCGTGGCGCTCGATTACGGCGTGGACCATGCCTCTGTCATCACCGAGCATCGCGGCTCGCTGGCCCGGCGCGTGCAATGCGTCCATTGCAAGGGCATCACCGACGACGTCACCACCAGCCCCTTCACGTGTAGCCATTGCGGGCTCCCGCTTCTGGTGCGCGATCATTATTCGCGTCGGCTCGCCGCCTTCCAGGGCGTCAATATCGATGCGGAAGAACCGGGCAGCGCGCCTGATCCAGAGGAGTTGTTCCTTTGAGCGGTGGTACTGAAATTCCTGTCCGCGTGGCGCGGATCACGCCGATCGCCGAGCGCGTCAAGCGCTTCCGTTTCGAGCGCCTTGACGGCAAGCCGATGCCCTATTTCTCCGGCGGCGCCCACGTCATCGTTTTGATGAATGATGGCGGCCATATGCGCCGCAACGCCTATTCGCTGATGTCGCCGCCGCATGATTGCGCAGCCTATGAGATCAGCGTGCTGCACGTCGAGGATTCACGCGGCGGCTCCACCTTCATGCATGAGAAGGTCCGCGAAGGCGACGAGCTGAAGGTCAGTTATCCCGTCAACCTGTTCCAGCCGGACTGGCGCGGGCGCAAGCATCTTCTGATCGCCGGCGGCATCGGCATTACCCCCTTCATTGCGATGATGGAACAGTTTTCCCGCGAGGGCGCCAATTTCGAACTGCATTATGCCATCCGCACGCGCGACCGCGGTGCCTATTGGCAGCAACTCGTCGAGCGCTATGGCAGACATCGCATCAAGATCTATTGCGACGCCGAAGGCGGCGCCATCCCCCTGACGCGCCTGCTCGGCACCCAGCCGCTCGGCACGCATCTTTATGTCTGCGGCCCGTCCGGGATGATCGACGGCGTGCTGAAGGCGGGACTGGACGCCGGCTGGCCGGAGCAGAACCTGCATTCGGAACGGTTCCTGTCGTCTCTACCCGGCAAGCCCTTCGCGATCGAGCTCCTGCGGTCCGGCAAGACCGTGAAGGTCGGCCATCACGAAAGCATGCTGGAGGCGATCGAGGCGGCGGGCGTCGACGCGCCCTTCCTCTGTCGCGGCGGCGCCTGTGGTCAATGCGAGACCGGGGTCGTCACCTGCGACGGCAAGCTGCTGCACCATGACGTCTATCTGACCAACGAAGAAAAAGCATCTGGCCGCAAGGTGATGATCTGCGTTTCCCGCTTCGAGGGAAACACGCTGCATCTTGATCTCTAGCGGCATCGGAAGCGGAACAAGGAGACTGGACATGGCAATCGTCTTCAAGCAGGAAACCTTCCGGAACGATTTCAGCTATCGGAATAGCCCCGAAAACATCCGGCGTTTCCCGTTTCCGTTCGACCGCGACGAATACATGTATTCGGTCAATATGGAGCCGCATGTGCACGGCCGGGCGGGAACCGTCTACGAAAGCCTGATCGACGTCGACGAGCATTATGTCGCCGAGATGCACGACCGGGCGTTGGTCCTGAAGGAAGATCCGCTGCGCTATCAGGCCCTGCCGCACATGATGAGCGCGCAATGGGATACGCTCGAACTTTTGATGGAAGAGCAGGCGGCGGGTTACCCCGACCATTTCACCCTGATCCGCGACGGCGACCAGTGGCGCTGGATCAACCGCCCACTCGGTATCGACGACAGCTTCACCTTCGGTGATGCTTCGACGCTGCCCTATGAGCCCTTCGAATATATCACCCGCCAGGCCCAGGGCGATTTCTGCATCGTCGACCAGCGCGACAGCAATCTCTGGATGGACGCCGGCATGGTGACGACGCAGGCCGACTGGTCGCTCGATTTTGATATCGGCATGAATTTCATGGAATGGCACGGGCCGGTGCCGCTCGCCCACCAGATCGGCGTCTTCGACCGGGCGCTGAAATTCCTGCTGAACCTGCAGCAGGGCAAGCCGACACGGCGCTTCAACTGGACGATGACGATCAATCCGCGCCTCGACACCAGCCCGGAGAATTATCACAAATGGGGTCCTGACCGCACGACGGTGACGCCGGACAATGTCGGCGAAAAGGTGCATCTGCGCGTCGAGCTGCAAAGCCTCTGGCGCCTGCCGCGCTCGAACGCCATCCTCTTCGTCATCCGCTGCTACCTGATGAACATGGAAGAGCTCGTCACCGTGCCGAAATGGGCACGCCGCTTCCCGCGCGTGCTGAAGACGCTGCCGCCCGAGCTCATCGACTATAAGGGCCTCACCCGCTTCCGCGAGACGACGATCGACTGGCTTGCCAAATATGACGACGGGGCACCGACCAGCCCCGGCATCTATCCGGACTGACACGCAGGACAATGCGATATAATCAAGAGGGGAATGCTTCATGACAAGAGTAGCCGTCATCGGTGCCGGGCCTTCCGGGCTGGCGCAGTTGCGCGCCTTTCAATCGGCCGCCCAGAAGGGCGCCGAAATCCCGGAGATCGTCTGCTTCGAAAAGCAGTCGGATTGGGGCGGGCTCTGGAACTATACCTGGCGCACCGGCCTCGACGAATATGGCGAGCCGGTCCATGGCAGCATGTATCGTTACCTCTGGTCGAACGGCCCGAAGGAATGCCTCGAATTCGCCGACTATTCCTTCGAGGAGCATTTCGGCAAGCCGATCGCCTCCTACCCGCCGCGCGCCGTGCTCTGGGATTACATCAAGGGCCGCGTCGAGAAAGCCAACGTCCGCCACTGGGTGCGCTTCAGCACGCCGGTGCGCATGGTGCGCTTCGACGATGAGACGAAGAAGTTCACGGTGACGGCGCATAACCGCATCGAAGACCGGATGTATGACGAGGAGTTCGACTATGTCGTCGTGGCATCGGGTCACTTCTCGACGCCGAATGTGCCCTATTTCGAAGGCGTGAAGACCTTCAACGGCCGCGTGCTGCATGCCCACGATTTCCGCGACGCGCTGGAGTTCAAGGGCAAAGATATCCTCATAGTCGGCCGCAGCTATTCGGCCGAGGACATCGGCTCGCAATGCTGGAAATACGGCGCGAAATCGGTGACGACCAGCTATCGCTCGAAGCCGATGGGCTTCAAATGGCCGGAGAATTTCGAGGAGCGGCCGCTGCTGGTGAAGCTCGAAAACCGCACGGCGCATTTCCTCGACGGCTCGACCAAGGAGGTCGATGCCGTGATCCTCTGCACCGGCTACCAGCACCATTTCCCCTTCCTGCCCGATGATCTCCGGCTGAAGACCGCCAACCGCCTTTGGGCCGACAGCCTCTACAAGGGGGTGATTTTCGACAAGAACCCGCGGCTTTTCTATATCGGCATGCAGGACCAGTTCTACACCTTCAACATGTTCGACGTGCAGGCCTGGTGGGCGCGCGACGTGATGATGGGTCGCATCACCCTGCCATCCGAAGAGGAGCTGAAAGCCAATTTCGACATGTGGCGCGCCCGTGAGGAAACGCTCGAGGATGCCGAGCAGATGATCTGGTATCAGGGCGACTATGTGAAGGAACTGCTCGCCGAAACCGATTATCCCAACTTCGACATCGAGGGGACCAACCAGACCTTCATGGAGTGGGAACATCACAAGGCTCACAACATCATGGGCTTCCGCGACCATGCCTACCGATCGCTGATGACCGGCAATATATCGCCGACGCACCACACGCCCTGGGTCGAGGCGCTCGACGATTCCATGGAGGAATATCTGCGCAACTGACGAGGCGGGCCTGCATTGCCGGAGGAGGGTGTGCGGGCACTCTCCTCCGGCAAGTTGTGAGCCGCGCCTTTGAGCGAGACGACTGCAGCTCTTTTCTTCGGATGTCGCCTTCATGGATTTTCAAACGAGCATTCTCGGGCGCATGAGCGGTTTTCTCTACCGCTGCCATGCCGATGAAAACTACACGATGCTTGAGATGACCGACGGCATCGAGCGCATCTTCGGTTATCCGGCCGACGAAATCATCGGCAACCGCACGCGGACCTTCACCTCGATCATGTACGAGGAAGACGTGCCTCTGATGGACGAGATCGTCGGGCGGGCGCTGGAGAGACGCGCGGACTGGACGATGGAATACCGCATCCGTCACGCCATGGGGCATCTCATCTGGGTCACCGAGACGGGCGGCGGCATCTGGGACGAGAAGGGCGAGCTTCTCTATCTCGAAGGCAGCATCACTAACATCGAATCACTCTATCAGCGAATCGATGACCAGACCGCCGACATGCGCATCACCGCTTCGAAGACCAATGAGATCCTGCAATCGCTGCGTTACCTGAAGCTGCTGGCCGTCAATGCCGGTATCGAGGCCGCCCGCGCCGGCACGGCCGGATCGGGTTTTGCCGTGCTGGCCGCCGAGATGCGCACGCTTGCCAACTCCTCGGAAGAGGCCGCACGCGCTATTTCCAACGCACAACGCACGGCGAAAGGCTGAGCGTTACCCAAGCAGCGGCGGATTTGCGGCTCAAGTTCAAAGCCGCGTCATTAACCGTTCAGTGCTTCCAGAGATTGCGACGCTTTCCCAATGACTTGCGGTAATTCCGCGCTTAAAGAATCTCAGGTGATTGTCGGTGATATTAATGTCGCGTTAACTTTTTGTTAACCATAGCAGCGGTAGACATGGTCAACGATTTCTTCACATAGATGACCAAAGTGCTAACAGACGCTCGCTCCATCCGCATCAAGGGCCGTTCTTTCCTCGCGGTCATGCTGTCTCCGGATCTTCCGATCGATGATTGGTTGATCCGGCTGGACGATCTGGCCGCGCGTTCGGCCGGCTTCTTCCTCGGACGGCCTGTCGTGCTCGACCTGACGGACCTGCAAATCGACCGGCCGCAGCTGAAGGACCTGATTGCCGAACTTGCCAAGCGCAATGTCAGCATCATGGGCATCGAGGGCGCGCGGCCTTCGATCCTCGGATCCGGCATGCCGCCGGCACTCAAAGGCGGTCGTTCGGTTTCCGACATCGAGGTTCAGGCAAAGGAGCCTGCCGATCCGCCCGGCAAACAGGCAGTGGCGGAGACCCGCCCGGCCATGCAATCGATCGTCATCAGGGAGCCGGTGCGCTCGGGGCAATCGGTGATCTTTCCGGAAGGCGACGTCACGGTCATCGGATCGGTCGCCTCGGGTGCCGAGGTCATCGCCGGCGGGTCCGTCCATATCTATGGCGCCTTGCGTGGCCGAGCCATGGCGGGGTCCATCGGAAACGCATCGGCGCGGATCTTTTGCCGCAAGCTCGAGGCCGAGCTGGTTGCAATCGACGGCATCTACAAAATGGCGGAAGACATGGCCCCCAATCTTCGCGGAGAGGCTGTTCAGCTCTGGCTCGAAGACGACGCGATCATGGCAGAAAAACTGATCTGACGACAGCGCCGCGCGTCTCTTCGAGAGCCGCAAAGGACGCTTTAACACTTTGAATTACTGGGGCCACGGCAAAGGAGAGACAATGATGGGGAAAGTGATCGTCGTCACGTCAGGCAAGGGCGGGGTTGGCAAGACAACCTCGACCGCCGCATTGGGAGCGGCGCTGGCGCAACGCAATGAAAAAGTCGTCGTCGTCGATTTCGACGTCGGCCTGCGCAATCTCGACCTCGTCATGGGCGCCGAGCGCAGGGTGGTCTACGACCTGATCAATGTCATCCAGGGCGACGCCAAGCTTACCCAGGCGCTGATTCGCGACAAGCGGCTGGAAACGCTGTTCCTGCTGCCGGCCTCGCAGACACGCGACAAGGACAATCTGACGGCCGAGGGCGTCGAGCGCGTGATCAACGACCTGAAGCGCTATTTCGACTGGATCATCTGCGATAGCCCCGCCGGGATCGAGCGCGGCGCAACGCTCGCCATGCGCCACGCCGATGTTGCCGTGGTCGTCACCAATCCCGAGGTCTCGTCGGTGCGCGATTCGGATCGCATCATCGGCCTGTTGGATGCCAAGACCGCCAAGGCCGAGCGCGGCGAGCGGATGGAAAAGCACCTGCTGCTCACTCGCTACGACGCCAACCGCGCCGAACGCGGCGACATGCTCAAGGTCGACGACGTTCTGGAAATCCTGTCCATCCCGCTGCTCGGCATCATCCCCGAGAGCATGGATGTTCTGCGGGCATCCAACATCGGAGCGCCGGTCACGCTGGCAGACAGCCGCAGCGCCGCTGCGATGGCTTATTTCGACGCCGCTCGCCGGCTCGCCGGCGAAGTTGTGCCGATCGCGATCCCAGAGGAAAAGAGGAATATTTTCGGCAAGATCTTCGGACGGAGGGCGGCATGAATATTTTCCGTCTTTTCAACAAGCAGAGAACCGCACCGGCCGCCCGCGAAAGGCTGCAGGTCCTTCTCGCCCATGAACGTTCCTCGGCGGGGTCGGACCTGGTTACCCTGCTGCGCGAGGAAATCCTGGCGGTGATCGCAAAGCATGTGCAGCTTGACCACGACAAGGTGCAGGTGACGATCGATCGCAACGAGTACGTCTCGACCCTTGAGATCGACGTCGAAATCCCGCTGAATGCAGCCGTGCAGGCCGCTTGAAAGAGAGCGCTGCCTGTCCTGACGACAGGCGGCGCTGACGATCAGGACTTCCTGGCTTTGCGATTGGCGTAACGCAGGTCGCGTTCGGCCTTTCGGGCGGCTTCATCGGCAATCACACGAGCGATCCGGTCTTTGTCAGCCGCTTCGCGCGCGTCGGCATCGGCGCGTGCTGCGGCCTCGGCGGCAGCCTGACGTTCGGCTTCGGCGGCCTGAGCCCGCTCCAGTTCCTCGAGCTTGACGCGTTCCCGCTGAGCGCGACGTTCTTCCCTGGCCGCGGCAATAGCTTGACGCTCCGCCTGCTTTGCCAGCCTCGTGGGTTCGGCTGAATCCTTGGCGCTACGATACGCATTGAGGAGAGCCGCCTTGGCTTCGGCAGCGGCGCTGCGGCGATCGGAAAGCTCGTTGTTTTTGGCGTTTTTCAAATCTGTTTCCTGACTGTTTGACTTCGACCCGAGAGCATGATGTCGAAAAGCGTGCGCGGTTTTCGGACCACATCATGCTCTACTCTTTAATTAGAACAGATTGAGTGTCTAGGCCGATCCGGCCTAAAATCATCCTGTTCCAGGGCGCCGCGCGCCATCAGACGCGCGAAGGGCGCTGCAATACTTTGAACTGCCGCATGGTTTATCCTGAAATCGAATCCGATTTAAGGAATTATGCAGTAGTGTCAGATTTTCTTTTTTCGCTTCGCGCCGGGAGCAGCAACCCCTGTCAAGCGATCCTGCAATTCCTTGGCCTCACGCGCTTCGCGTAATCGCAAGGTTTTTTCCTCGCGGGCACGTACGGTCGAATCGATCTCTTCGACCGCGCGGCTTCGCGCCAGGAATTGCGATTGCGCGTTTCCGAAGGCAATCTCCGCCTGCTTGCGTGATTTGCTGTGTGACTCTGTCATATTAATCCTGGATTTGTGAGCCCGCTTGGCGAAAGCAGCAAAAAGGCCAGGCAACTTGCCTGACCTTGATAGTATCATACTTTCGACAGTGCCGGTACATCCGCGGTCAAAGGAAAGCAGATTTCAGTTTAAGCAGCTTGGAGATTGCAAGCGGACATTTTGCCCGACTTGTTATCGCGCTCAAGCTCGTAGCCGATCTTCTGGCCTTCGACGATTTCGCGCATGCCGGCGCGCTCGACGGCAGAGATGTGGACGAAGGCGTCAGCGCCGCCGTCATCAGGCTGAATGAAGCCGAAGCCCTTGGTGGAATTGAACCATTTAACTGTGCCAGTGGTCATAACGAACCCTTTCATAGCAATTGACGACCGCACGTGCGGAAGCACGACGGATGATGATCTCGATTTTGAAGAGGGAAGTTCGTCCAGGGCACGTTGCCAGCGCGCGATAACAAAAGTCAAACAAGCAATATCGACAACCGAGATATAGTCATTCAATCCAAATTTGTCAACTTTTAGTTTTTCACGGTCATACACTCAATATAAGGTTGCATCTTGGTCACCTTGCATGCCGCCGCTAAAACGTGCGGCTTCATCAACAGCGCAAGAAGCCGATCGCCGTCTCCCGACCTCAAAAGCAGGCATTACGAGCGCGGCCGCGTCTTCTGCGGATCGTAATGCGAAAGGGGCACGATCGTCGCCGGAAGGCGCTTCTGATGGCCGTCGAGCTTACCGATTTCGACCTCGGTGCCGGGGCTCGCATGCATCACGTCGATGCGGGCGAGCGCGATCATCTTGCCGAGGACCGGCGAGCGCGTGGCGCTGGTGATAACGCCCACCTGGGCGCGGCCGATATGGATGCAATCGCCATGGCCGACCGCTTCGTTCGCCTTGATGTCCAGCCCGACGAGCAGATGGCGCGGATGCTCCTTGCGTCGGATCAGCGCCTCGCGGCCGATGAAATCGTCCTGCTTGGATTTCAGCGGCACAGTGAAGCCGATCCCGGCCTCGAACGGGTCGGTCTGATCGGTGAATTCATGGTGAGCGAAGATCAGGCCCGCCTCGATGCGAACCATATCGAGCGCCTCCAGCCCCATCGGCTTCAACCCGTGCGGCTGCCCCGCCTCCCAGACCGCGTCGAACACCGTCAGCGCATCCTTCGGATGACAGAAGATCTCGTAGCCGAGTTCGCCGGTGTAACCCGTGCGCGAGACGACGATCGGGGCACCCTCGAAGCCGCCGATGCGGCCGACGGTGAAGCGGAACCATTCGAGTTCGCTAATCGTCGGCTGGCGCGGCGCCGTCCAGATGATCTCCTTCAGGATATCGCGGCTCTTCGGCCCCTGCAGGGCGATATTGTGCATCTGATCGGTCGAGGAGCGGACCCAGGCCTTGAAGCCCTTTTTCTCGGCCTGCTGGCGCAGCCATATGCCGCTGAAATCATCGCCGCCGATCCAGCGGAAGTTCTTGTCGCCGAGCCGGAACAGAGTGCCGTCATCGATCATGCCGCCGTTTTCGTAGCACATGGCGGAATAGACGACCTGGCCGGTCGACAGCTTGCGCACGTCGCGCGTCAGGCAATATTGCAGCAGCTCTTCGGCATCCGGCCCCGTCACCTCGAATTTCCGCAAGGGCGAGAGGTCGATGACGGCGGCGCGCTCGCGGCAGGCCCAGTATTCCTCGACCGGCCCTTCGCTGGAAAAGCGGTTCGGCAGCCAATAGCCGCGATATTCGGTGTAGTCCCGCGTCAAGGCGGAGAGGCGGGGATGGAAGGCGGTTTCGCGCGTCAGTTCGGCGTCTGCATCTGGGGTCATGCGATAGGCTACCGCTCGTGAGAATTTCTCTTTTCCGGAAAAGGTGCGGACGTGGATATCCGTCGGATCCCAGCCGTTCGCAGCGTCGATATCGTCAGGGCAGGACGAAGAGACACAGACGAGATCGGTCAGCGCCCGCATCAGCACGTAATCGCCCGGACGCGACCAGGGCTCGTCGAGATAGAGCTGGTTGTTGTGGTCGATATTGGTGTTGTAGAAATAGTTCAGCGCTTCCCAGCCCTTGCGGCCGGCAATGCCGTAAGGCGCCAGCGCCGCGTTGAAATTATCCGTGCAGTTGACGTGGCCGGGATAACCCATGTCGTCGTAATAGCGCGAATTGCAGGCGGTCGCGAAAGCGTCGTGACGTCCGACCGTATCCTGGACGATTTCGACCAGCGGCTCGAAGTCTCGGTCGAAGGCCTTGGAGGGGAGACCCGGCATCGGATAGCTGCGGCCGAGCAGCGTGCGGGTGACGGTGGAATCGAGCGCCAGGTCGAGACCCTTGTCGACCTTGCGGGCGGCAAACGCCTGGAAATCTGTGCATTGGCGTCCATAAACATCGATGATCTGGATGAATTCGCCGGCACGCACGAAATAGGCTGCGGCGGTCGCCGCCCGGATGCGGATATCCTCGACCGGATCGGCGGCCGGTTCCGGCAAAGCGGAAGCGTAATCGCGGATCAGCAGGCTGCGCTTGATCCTGATCTCGATCGGCGTCGCCGTATCCTGCGCCTCCGGCGACATGGCGCTGGCAGGTGCTGCGACGATCAGCAGGCCCTTCATGGAAATCGTGAAATCCGCCCGGCTGCCCGGCGTCGATCCCGCCCCGAAAATGCAGAGCGCGCCGGCCGCCGCCAGATCGGCGCCGCGCCGCTGAAGTGCCGCACGCGTGCGGGCAGCACTCTCATCCTCGGCTTGAAGAATGTCCTTCAAGCCCTCGGCTGAATTGCTGAATGCCGTTCCGAGACCGGCTGCCAGGAAGCGCCCTTTCTCGTCGAGGAAGGAGATCTCGCAGAGCTGACCGCCCTCGCTGTCGATGACGCTGACGCGGTCTCCCGGTTCGACGCGCATAACGACCGATCCGCCGCCCTTTGCCTTGTAGCGCTCCATTCCCTCCGGCAGGGTGGGAATGCCGGGATAATGCACGAGGCTCGGAGCGGCCGGCCGCAGGCCTGTCATAGCAGGATGAAGTTCTCGCATACTGCCCTCATGGGAGGATCGGGCGTCCACGGACAACCCACCCATGCAGGTTACAAAATGCCCCGGGAAAGTAAAGTGATGTTGACTAAAAAGAAAATATCTTCACTATGCATAAAGAATTGAGACTCGGGAATCCGTCGGGAACACGGATCGCCAAAATCATCCGGGCCGGCTTGAGACTGTCAGGGAGACGCGTTCAGGGAGACGTACAAAGATACGTCCGGAACAAATAGAATGGGGAATTTCACCGATGACAGACGTTGTGGAGGCCGGGATTGCATCCGGCACCGAAGGTAAGCTTGTACGCGCGCTCGACTGGAAGGGCGCATTCTGGGTGGCTGCGGGCGTGCCGCCGCTCGTTCTTTTCTCCATTGGCGGCATCGCAGGCACGACGGGCAAGCTCGCCTTCGTCGTCTGGATCATCTCGATGGTGATGGGTTTCCTGCAATCCTTCACCTATGCCGAGATCGCCGGCATGTTCGCCAACAAATCCGGCGGCGCTTCCGTCTATGGCGCTACCGCCTGGCTGCGTTACTCGAAATTCATCGCGCCGCTCTCCGTCTGGTGCAACTGGTTTGCCTGGTCGCCGGTGCTGTCGCTCGGCTGCGCTATCGCCGCCGGCTACATCCTCAACGCATTCTACCCGATTCCGGCAGCGGATTCGCAAATGGTCCTCGACTGGATCTCAGCGCATGCCGCTTCCGTCACGGCCGACAGCCCCCGCGTCGCCGAATATATCGCAGCCCATGCCGGCACGACGCCGGATGACGCCGTCAAGGCATTGCTCGGCACCGACGGTGTCGCGGCGCTCACGCCGGCGATCCGCAGCTGGTCGCTCTTCAGCTTCAGTATTCCCTTCCTTGCCACCGCCAATATCAATGCCACCTTCTTCATCGGCGGCATGCTGATGCTGATCATCTTCGCCATCCAGCATCGTGGCATTTCGGAAACGGCAAGCGTGCAGAAGTGGCTGGCCATCATCGTGCTGGTGCCGCTGCTCATCATCGGCCTCTACCCGATCGTCAGCGGCCAGATCCTTGCCACCAACGTCACCGGCCTCGTGCCGCCGACGGCCGCCTATGCCGCTTCCGACGGAACCTGGAGCAATGGCGGCTGGACGCTCTTCCTCGGCGGCCTTTATATCGCCGCCTGGTCGACCTACGGCTTTGAAACAGCAGTCTGCTACACCCGCGAACTGAAGAACCCGAAGACCGACACCTTCAAGGCGATCTTCTATTCCGGCCTTGCCTGCTGCCTGTTCTTCTTCCTCGTGCCCTTCGCCTTCCAGGGCGTTCTCGGCCATGCAGGCATGCTGGCCCCCGGCATCGTCGACGGCACCGGTGTCGCCGAAGCGCTCGGCGGCCTGATCGGCGCCGGCCGGATCGTCACCCAGCTGCTCGTCGTACTGATGATCATGGCGCTTTTCCTCGCCATCATGACGGCGATGGCCGGTTCGTCACGTACGCTTTACCAGGGCTCGAAGGATGGCTGGCTGCCGAAATATCTCGACCACGTCAACGAGCACGGGGCGCCGACGCGGGCGATGTGGACCGATTTCGCCTTCAACCTCTTCCTGCTGGCGATTGCCTCGGATGTCGGCGGCTACTTCTTCGTGCTCGCCGTCTCGAATGTCGGCTACATCATCTTCAACTTCCTGAACCTCAATTCCGGCTGGATCCACCGGATGGATTCCGGCCATATCGAACGCCCCTGGAAGGCGCCGACCTGGCTGATCGGCCTCAACACCGTGCTGGCCTTCGTCAACGCTCTGTTTTTGGGCGCAGGTGCCAAGGTCTGGGGTTATTCCAATGCGCTCTGGGTCGGTTTCATCTTCGCCGCCCTGATCCTACCGGTCTTCGCCTATCGTCACTATGTGCGCGACGGCGGCAAGTTCCCGGCCGGCGCGATGGAGGATCTCGGCCTCGTCGGCCAGGATCTCGGCGTCAGGAAAGCCGGCATCCTGCCCTATCTCGCACTCGCAGGCGGCCTGGCGATCGTCCTGATCGCCAACGTCGTCTTCCAGCTTCCGGCCTAAAATCGCCTCCCAAGCAGACAGGCCGCCAAGCCGCCATGGAAACATGGCGGCTTTTTCATTGGTGGTTGCAGACCGGGCGAGACGAATCATCCGGTTGCCGAAGGAAGGCTCAGCGGCCGCCCTCAATCTTGCGATGGCGCTGGTTGATGCCGCCCTTGCCGTAGGGATAGTCGAACGGCTGAGGAGCGCTCACCTCGTTCAATCTCGCCATCTCGTCGTCGGAGAGTTTGAGCTTCATGGCGCCGAGATTGTCGGCGAGCTGTTCCGGCGTGCGGGCGCCGAGGATGACGGAGGTGATTGCCGGCTGCGCCGCCGTCCAGGCGAGCGCCACCTGCGCCATGCTGACGCCATGCGCCTTGGCGATCTCCTCGACGACAGCGATGATCTCCCAGGTTCGCTCCAGCGCATTGCGCGGCGCATAGGATTCGCCGCCGCGATTGGGGTTTTCGCCGAGGCGGGTGGCTCCGGTCGGCATCTCGTCGCGCTTGTACTTGCCGGTCAGCCAGCCGCCGCCGAGCGGCGACCACGGCAGCAGGCCCATGCCGGCATCCTGGCAGGCAGCGACGATCTCGAGCTCAATGTCGCGCACCAGCAGGTTATATTGCGGCTGCAGCGTCACCGGGCGGGTGTAACCGCGCGCCTTGGCAATCTCCGAGGCCTTGGCGATGTGCCAGCCGACATAATTGGAGAAGCCGTAATAGCCGATCTTGCCGGAGGAAACCGCATCGTCGAGGAAACGCAGCGTTTCCTCGATCGGCGTCAGCGCGTCCCAGGCATGCATCTGGTAGAGGTCGATCTGCTCGAGGCCGAGACGGCGGAGCGAATCGTCGAGGGCCTGGCTAAGATGCCGGCGCGACAGGCCGATATCGTTGGGGCCGTTGCCCATCGGGAACCGCCCCTTGGTGGCGACGATCGCCTGGCGGGCTTCGGTCGGGCGCGCCTTCAGCCAGCGTCCGATGATCTCTTCCGATTTGCCGGCGCTGTAGACATCGGCGGTATCGATGAAATTGCCGCCCCAGGCGAAATAATCGTCGAGCAGCTTGTGCGAGGCGGCCTCATCGGCCTCCGCGCCAAAGGTCATGGTGCCTAGGCAATAGGCGGTGACGACGGTCCCGCTCGGACCGAGCTTGCGATAATCCATTTCTTCCTCCTCATGCGGATGCCCGCAGCCGACGTGCAAACGTCGGGGTAGAAGCCGGGGCTCCTGCAATCAATGACAATGACAATAATGTGCTTGAGGCGGCCGCTTGCCGCCGGATGACGTATAGCGCCCTGGGCTGGAAGCACAGGGGCGAGCGGAAGCATAACCAATCCCGCCCGCGCGACCAAGTGAGAAAAAAATATTCCTGCCTGCTGCGGCAGCCGGCGAAGGCACGGATTTCAAGAAAACGAGCCGGCGATTCGATCGGCTGCGGCGACGCCGGTCTCGTAGGCGCCGTGCGCCGTCGAATAACGCGACGTCGAACAGGCCTCGCCGGCAAAGAAGATCCGCCCGTCATGCGACGCGGCGAGACGGCCGCGTTGATCGGAGGCGCCGGGCTCGGCGTAGGAATAGGAGCCACCGATATGAGGCGCTGCGGCCCAGGCCGACATTGCCGCTACCGACAGCTCCTTGCGGATGTCAGCACCAAAATATGCCGCCAGTTCGTCTCCAGCGAAGGAAAAGGCAGCCTCTCTGCCTTGCCCCTCCAGATCATGCGCGAGGTCGCCGGCGAAATAGGCCTCGACGACGGGCGCGCCGAACGGCCGAAGCTGATAGGTACCGGTCGCGCCGCGACTGTTGGAGCCGAGCATATGCGTGTCCGCCGGCAGCGCCTCCTGATTCGCGAGCCTCAAGAAGAGCTTGTCGGCGACCCCGAGCGGCAAACGGGCCGCCGCTTCGATCTTCTCTGGCAAAGGTGGGTCGAAGTCGATCTTGCCGGCGGCAAGCACATTCGTCGAAACCGTCACCAGCACCGCACGGGCACTGAGCACGCCCTGGTTCGTCTTGATGCCGATACGACCGGCATGACGATGGTCGATGCGGGTTACCTCGGTGCCGAGCCTTGCCCGAACCGGCTTGCCGTAAAGCGAGACCAGTGTTCCATAGCCCTCGCGCACCCGCCAGTCAGGGCCAGGGCCGGGATCGTATCTGTTGTAATCGACGACCGACGACCGCTCCAGTTCGGCGCCGGTGATATAGGTGCCGACCGCCCGGATCTGGCCGTTCCAGGGATTGCCCGGCTCGAGCATATCGGCCATGGCTGCGTCATTCCCCGCGTGGCTCTCGAGGCGCTCGAAGTAGGCGCCGATCGCCTGCCTTGCGGCACGCGCCTCCGCGCCATCCCGCGGAAGCTGCCGTCCGCCATCATTCCAGGGTGCCGGCGTGCGGTCGACCGTCAGTCCGACCTCGCCGGCGATCGCAGTCCAGGCATTGGTCCGCGCGCCATGCAGCCAGCCGCAGCCGAGATCGAGCCCGATATCGGCTGCTTCAGGCAGGCTGACCGTCCAGGCGCGACCCCCGAGACGATCGCCGGCTTCAAGGAGGAGGATGGAAAGATCCGGGCGGATTGCCCGCAGGCGACGGGCGGCGGCAATGCCGGCGGCACCGGCGCCGATGATGACGACATCCTCGTCGGCACCTTTGCTGTTGTCACCTGGCATGCATTCTCCTTGGCCGCTCGCCGCCAATTCGCCTACCCGAGGGGGAGCCCGGGATCAAACAGCTATGCTCCGTGTTCATGAAACGCAAGGCGCGGCAGACCTGCCGTTCCCGCGCAATGATGTTTGATTGGAGGACGCGCCCACAGTCCTCATGCAAGTTCTGAGCAGCGGCACCGCGACGGTGACATGACAGACTGTTGCAATGTTGATCCGGTTCATAGTTCGGAACAAACAGCCACTGTGAGGGTCAATGGGCGTTTCGATCGACCACCGAGTAAGCGCCGCGCGTCACTCCGCTGCGAGACGGCGATCTTTTGCTCGACGCGCGTCAGGCACCGCAGACTTGCTCGATGGTGATATGGTTTCCACCTATGGACCGACGATCCCCGATAGACGCCCCCGATAGGAATGTGAGATGCGCATATTACTGATCGAGGATGAACCTCAAATGGCCGTGGCGCTCCGGGGCGCCCTGACCAGGCACGACATGGTGATGGATCACGTTTCGACCCTGTGCGACGCCGAGCTGGTGATCGGCGACGGCGCCTACGACGCCGTCCTTCTGGATCGGCAACTGCCTGACGGCGATGGCCTCGAGCTTATTCCGAAGATCCGCAAGAAGGGGCTGACACTGCCGATCATCGTCATCACCGCCAAGGGAGAGGTTCCAGACAGGATCACCGGGCTTGAGACCGGCGCCGACGATTACCTTGCTAAGCCATTCGTCTTCGACGAACTTCTGGCGCGGCTGCGTGCCGTGATGCGCCGCTCCGAAACCTTGCGCCCGGCGCTGATCTCGATCGGCCGTCTTTCGTTCGATCCGACCTATTGCGACGTCATCGTCTCAGGACTGCGTCTGGAAATGCCGCGCCGGGAGGCGCTGGTGCTCGAATGCCTCATGCGTCGTGCCGGTCGCATGGTGCCGCGACCGGCCTTGATGGAAGCAGTCTTCGGCTTCGACGACGAGATACAGTCGAACGCGCTCGATTCCCACATATCGCGGTTGCGGCGCAAGCTGGCGGCATCGCAAGCAGGCGTGGTCATCAACGTTATCCGGGGCGTGGGTTATCTCCTGCGGGAAGCATCATGAGCAAACGATGCTCCTATTCGCTGCGCAAGCGCCTGTTCTGGCGCCTTCTTGCCGTGCAATCGGTCGTGCTCATCCTGGTGATGATCGTGCTGATTTCGGTTGGCAAGATATCCGAATATAGGTCGACGGAGGGCACGATCGAGATCCTGCGCCAGGCCGTCTTCCGCCAGCCCACCGGAGAGTTGAGCCTGAGGGAGACCGAGGATCTGCGGCAGCTGCGCAAGGACGCGCCCGATCTCTGGTACACTGTCCGTGACATGCAGGGACATGTTTTGACCGAGGGCCGGATTCCGGAAGAATATGCCACGATCGGCAACGCGCTCGATCATCTCGACGAGGCCGAGTTCGGCGCGAATCTCGGCGACCACGACCGTCCGGCTGCCCGGATGAAATGGATCGCGACGGAGTGGGGACAGGTTCAGTTTCTGACGGGCACCGACGGCCCCATCTCGTCCACCTTCATCCTGCTCAAGCTTTCGCTGATCCTTGCGAAGATTGTTATTCCGATCGTCGCGGTGATGGCGTTGGGTGCGTTGATCGCGACGCCGCTCGTCGTGCGACGATCGCTGGTCGGGATCGACCAGGCCGCGCTCCAGGCCGATACCATCGATATCGATCAGCGTGGGGGCCGGCTGTCGGAACACGACATTCCCGAAGAGATCGCGCCGCTGGTGCACGCCGTCAACCGCGCGCTCGGACGTCTCGACGAGGGTTACGAGCGGCAGGAACGGTTTCTGACCGATGCCGCCCATGAGCTGCGCACGCCGATCGCCATTCTGAATACGAGAATTGGAGCCCTGCCGCACAGTTCGATCAAGACCGACCTCCTGGAAGATGCAGCCAGGCTCGCCGTACTCACCGAGCAGATGCTCGATCTTCAGCGGCTGAAACAGGGCAAGATCCAGTTCACCAAGGTCGATCTCGGCCAGCTGGCGAGGAAGGTCATCATCGAGATGGCGCCGCTGGCCTTTGCCGCCGGCTATACGGTGCAGTTCGATGTCGACAGTGCCGGAAAGATCGAGGGCGATCCTCTGGCGCTGCAGCGCGCCCTGATGAACATCCTCCAGAACGCGATCAACCATGGCGGCAGAAAAGGCACCATCTCGCTGACATCAGGCAGCAACTGGATCGAGGTCAGGGACGAGGGACCAGGCATCCCCGCCGATATGCGCGACCGGATATTCGAGCCGTTCTTCAAGCGCCATCACGACGGACGCGGTGCCGGCCTCGGCCTCAATCTAGTTCGCGACATCCTGCGCATGCACGGCGGTGAGGTGACGATCGACAACCACAATCCCGGGACAGTCTGCCGGCTGAGCTTCCCGACGGACAAAACGGCACATGTTGATACTCCACCACATCTGGCGACTGCATAATTCAAGGTGCTACGGCGTTCCTTGCGCCTCGCGAAAAGAGGCACGGCGTTGTCATGCGATGGATTAAATCGCGTCTCCGTGACATATAGATTCGATGAGCGTGCACAGAGATTCGCAACTCGACATGTTTGCCAAGGCATCGCCCGCGACGGCCAAGGCACGCGGTCCATCGCACCGGCGGCCATCGCAGCCGGTCGTCCATTCCGATGAAGACATGGTGCGGGCGCTCGAAGAGAGCGGCAACTATCGCATCTTGAGAAAACTGGTCGCCCGGCCGATTGCGTCAGTCAGACAGCCGGGGTTTTCGCGCCTCGGTGTCATTCTTGATACAGAGACCACGGGTCTCAACCATCGCAGCGACGAGATCATCGAAATCGGCGCCGTCGCCTTTACCTTCGACGATGACGGTGCGATCGGCGATATCGTCGGCATCTATGGCGGCCTGCAACAGCCGTCCCGGCCGATCCCGCCCGAGATCACCCGGCTGACGGGTATCACCGATGCGATGGTCGAAGGACAGCTCATCGATATCCAATCGCTGAGAACTCTGATCGAGCCGGCGGATCTGATCATTGCCCACAATGCCGGTTTCGACCGGCCGTTCTGCGAGGCCTTCTCGAAGATTTTCACCGGCAAGGCCTGGGCATGCTCGGTTTCGGAGATCGACTGGAGCGGCCGCGGCTTCGAGGGTACGAAGCTCGGCTATCTCGTCGGCCAGGCCGGGTATTTCCACGAAGGCCATCGCGCCGTGGACGACTGCCACGCACTGCTGGAAATCCTCGATCGAGAGCAGCGCGGCGGTGAAAGCCCGTTCACCGAGCTTTACCGCGCCAGCCAGCGTTCGCGCGTCCGTATCTTTGCCGAACACAGCCCGTTCGAGATGAAGGATCATCTGAAGGGGAGGGGTTATCGCTGGTCGGACGGCAGCGACGGCCGCCTGAAGTCCTGGTGGATCGAAGTCGGCGAAGAGGATCTCGACGACGAACTCTCCTATCTGCGCTCGGATATTTACCGATGGGCCGAGGCGGAGCCGCCGATCGTACGGCTGACGGCCTTCGATCGTTTCAAACTCTGACCGCGAAGCGGTTCGGATCCTGAGCTGCAAGATATGGCGACCCATGCAAGTGTCGCATAGGTGCACTGATGCATTGGCGCTGCAATAATCAGCGGTCTCGTATTATATACACCTCATCGAAGCGAACGAAGCGCCAAGGACTGGCAGCTAAGCTTCGAAAGCCCACGAAAGGGGATCATCATGAACGTAGCACGCTCTTTCAATAACTGGCGCAAGTACCGTCAGACGGTCGCTGAACTGGGTCGTATGTCCGCTCGCGAACTAGACGACCTCGGCATCGGCCGCGGCGACATCCGCAACGTCGCCCGCGCAGCCATCGCCCGTTAACGGCAGCTTAGACCAAGCATCTTCAAGACCATGCCAGCGCCTGCTTCCTCCCGAGCGGGCGCTTTGCTTTTGTGCTTCCAGCGAATGGACCAGGGTAATCGAGCGTCCCGCTTTTCGCATAACGCATAGCTGCCCTGCAAAGAAATGCCTATCAACTGAGCAAGAAATAAGTATGATTATTTCTATCGAAGCGATGCACCTCCTCCCGCGTCCCTTCGATGTACAGGCGCCCCATCCTCCTCCCAGGGTCGTCTGTGGAATGACAGCACTCCTCCTCCCAGCTGTCGTTCGGTTTTTTACGAAAGCCTGCCGCACCTCCTCCCGCGGCAGGCTTTTTCGTTTTGGCCGATAGCACTGCCGGATCGCGCCAAGAACGACGGCTTGCGATCCATTGCTTGGATGATGGCGTCATCATCTCCGGAAATTCTCCTGTCTATCCCAAATTCGCTTCGCGCTCTTGCGGGCCTTACGTCTCCTCGAACGCGCACCGACAAACATGTTGACACCAAACTTGTCGTACAACTATGTAACCGGATGGATACCGCCGCAGCGGGACAGGCCGGACAAGACCGGCTTCCGCAATAGCGACGCCCCCGTAGCGACAATGAAGCGGAAGGAAAATTGACATGCAGATCGACGTGAGGCACGCCTCCCATCCAGAGGCCGTGCGCAATTTCGACACGGAGACGCTGCGGCGTCACTTTCTGGTGGAAACCGTCTTCGCGAGCGGCGAGATCCGGCTCACCTATTCGCATTACGACCGGATGGTCATCGGCGGCGCGACGCCGCTCGGCCCCGGGCTGACGCTGACGGCGCCGACGGCGATCGGACAGGAAACCTTCCTTGCCGAGCGCGAACTCGGCGCGCTCAACATCGGCGGTGCCGGCCGCATCATCGTCGACGGCACGAACTACGATCTTGCCAAATATGATTGCCTCTATGTCGGCAAGGGCGCCAGGGACATCAGCTTCGAGAGCGCGGATGCCGCCAATCCGGCAAAGTTCTATCTGGTCTCGACGCCAGCGCATCAGGCGCA
Organism: Rhizobium laguerreae; assembly: GCF_019778565.1. Classification (NCBI taxonomy): domain Bacteria; kingdom Pseudomonadati; phylum Pseudomonadota; class Alphaproteobacteria; order Hyphomicrobiales; family Rhizobiaceae; genus Rhizobium; species Rhizobium laguerreae. Next base: position 321,431 of record NZ_JAAXQT010000010.1, read on the forward strand.
CCCGACCGTATTGCTCACCCGCGAAAAGGCCCGTCACCTGACGCCGGGCGAAGCCGCGACGGCCAACAAGCGGTCGATCTACCAGTTCATCCATCCGGACGTCTGCCAGTCCTGCCAACTCACCCTGGGCTTCACCATGATCGAGCCGGGCAGCGTCTGGAACACAATGCCGGCACATACGCATGACCGCCGCATGGAAGCCTATCTCTATTTCGATCTCGAAGCGGAGCAGCGTGTGTTCCATTTCATGGGCGAGCCGCAGCAGACCCGGCATATGCTTGTCGCCAACGAACAGGCGGTCATCTCGCCGCCCTGGTCGATCCATTCGGGCGCCGGCACCAAGAATTACAGCTTCATCTGGGCGATGGCCGGCGACAATAAGAGCTTCACCGACATGGACCATATCGCCATTGCGGATCTGAGGTGAGCATCGTGGCAAATCCCTTCGACCTTTCCGGCCGGGTTGCCGTCGTCACCGGCGCCAATACGGGTCTCGGCCAGGCCATCGCGGCAGCGTTGGCGCAGGCCGGCGCGTCGATCGTCGCCGTCGGACGCTCCTCGATGGACGAAACCGAGGCGCTGGTGCAGGAAGCGGGAAGCCGCTTCCATGTCGTCAAGGCCGATCTCGCCAGCATCGAACCAGTCAAGGGGATCGTTACCGAGGCCATCCAGACCTTCGGCGGCCTCGACATCCTCGTCAACAATGCCGGCATCATCCGCCGCGCCGATGCACTCGACTTCACCGAGGAAGACTGGGACGCGGTGATCGACGTCAATCTGAAGACTGCCTTCTTCCTGTCTCAGGCGGCCGGCCGCCATATGGTCGACAAGGGCAGGGGCAAGATCATCAACATCGCCTCGCTGCTCTCCTTCCAGGGCGGCATCCGGATCCCGTCTTATACCGCCTCGAAAAGCGGCCTCGCCGGACTGACCAAGCTGCTTGCCTGCGAATGGGCCGGCAAGGGCGTCAACGTCAACGCCATCGCCCCCGGCTACTTCGTGACCAACAACACCACGGCGCTGCGCGAAGATGCCGACCGCAATGCCGCCATCCTTGCCCGGATCCCGGCCGGGCGCTGGGGAACGCCGTCCGAACTCGGCGGTGCGGCCGTATTCCTGGCATCCTCGGCATCCGACTACGTGCATGGAACGGTGCTGCCCGTCGATGGCGGTTGGCTGGCTCGGTAATCGGTCTCACCTAAAGCGCGGGGAGCTAATCTGAAAGATCGCGACGCGCTTTAGTGCCGCTGCCCACCCCCATCGGCGTGGATGCGGAAACGAACAGGAAACGGGGTCGGCGCAGCCGCCTCGACACCAGGATTTCGAAACAGGATGGCAGATAAGGACAACGCGGTCTTCAATACCATTCAGCAGGCGCCGAACCTGCGCAGCAACCTTGCCGACATGTTGACGGCGCAAATCGAGTCCGGCGACCTGAAGCCGGGCCAGCGCCTGCCGACCGAACAGGCGATCATGACGGCAACCGGCGTCAGCCGGACGATCGTTCGCGAAGCGCTCGCCGCGCTGCGCGCGAAGGGGCTGATCACCACACGTCAAGGCCTTGGGGCTTTTGTCTCGAACGATCCAACGCCCAGATCCTTCTCCATCATTCCCAACGACCTGCAGTCGATCGACGAGGTCCTGCGTGTGCTGGAACTGCGCATGGGGGTCGAATATGAAGCCGCCGGTCTTGCGGCGCTGCGGCGCACACAGGAGGACATCGACCGTATGCAGGATCGTCTCGATGACCTAGACAAGGCGCTCGAAGAAGGCGGGTACGGCGCGCAGGAGGACTACGCCTTCCACCGGTCCATTCTGGTCGCGACGCAAAACTACTATTACGGCCGCCTCTTTGACACGTTCGGCAACATCATGGTGCCGCGGCAATGGGCGCGCTTGGACAAGATGACCTCAGCCGAGCGCAAGCGCCATGCGGCGCGAATGCGCAGGGAACACCACGCCATATTCGCGGCGATCCGCGACCGGGACGAGCCTGCCGCGCGCCGCGCCATCCGAAGCCACTTATCGAAGAGCGCCGCGCGCTTCGAAGAACTGCGCGACGCTACTGCATAGATAGCACCTCGTCCTGAACTGTTACGCCTTGGGTTTCGGCTTCATCAGCCGCCGCCAGGCGGCGTGATCCGTTTGCAGTTCGGCGGAGGCATGGATTGCGGGCAGAAGCGGTTTACGTTTGCGCCGGCCGAAGCGCCGTTTGAAGCCCAGGATATTTTCGACGAAGCTCCTGGTGTAGAGCCCCGGGCCGCTTGAATAGATGCGCCATCCGCCGTCGACGGCAATCTCTCCCGCCTTGACGCGCCCCCATTCGGCCGCTGCCTGATAACGGTCGTGGAAAGCCGCATCGCTGCTGCTGAAATAGGTGTTGCGCTGGCGCAGCGATGCATGCGGCAGCGCCGTGGTGACAGAAATCGGATTGACGACGGCGATCGCCTTCCAGAGTTCGTCCACTTCCGCCTCCAGCGCCAGCGTCTCGCAGTAGCGTAGATGCGCATGCACATACATCAGCCCGATCTCGCGGCCGAAGAAGGAGGAGGATTCGGCCCGACGAAACAGCGTCTCAGGCCCGCCGGCATAGGTCGCGGGCTTCTCCATCAGCCGCACGCCGTCGGGGAAGAGCAGATGCTCCTCGATCAGCTTCATATGATCGCGTCTTTGAACCGGCGTGAAGAGGCCGCCGAGCATCGCCTGCGTCATGGAGATCAGTGAGTAATGCAGGCCGGTGCGCCGATCGCTCGGATGCAGCAGCAATTCGACGCCGTCATGGCTGGGATCGAAGATACCGTAGCCGGCAACGACGCCGCCACGCACGAGATGGCGGTTGAAATCCCGGCGCATCGCCGTTGCGATCTTCCTCAAGCCCTTAGCCTTGTCGCCATGGCCGAGGCGGCGCAGGATCGCCGAATAACGGACGATCTGCTCGTAGAGCAGGGCAACGGTCCAACTGCTGACCATCCAGTCGCGCAGATGCGGATCGGCCGGCTGCAGGGAATCGTTCCAGTCTCCCTCGCCATAGCGGATCAGATGCGTTCCCGGGATGAAAGCCTCTCGAACGGTATCGAGCAGCTTCTCGACATGGATCGCTATGGTGTCCGGCTCCGGCGCCCTGGCCATCGTCTTTTCATCGCGCCAGGAGACTTTCTCGTCGAGGATGGCGAGATCGCCGGTCGCTTCGATATAGTCGCAGAGCGCCTTCAGCGGCCAGACGACGATGTCGCCGTGACTATCGCCCGCCCGGATGTTGGCATAGGGCTCCAGCATGAACCATTGCGACCAATCGCCTTTTTCCAGGTATTGTTCGCTGAAGACGGTCTTCAGCACCTCCTTGGCTTCGCGATCATGCTCGTAGGCGAGCAGGAATTCGATCGGCCCCTGGCATGCGTCGCGTGTGCCCCAGGCAGCACCTGTATATTGCTCGAGGCCGTGCGGTACGCTCAGATGCACGATCGCGTCATGCGCGAGCCAGGGCAGGAGGGTCGTCTGCGCGGCAAGGTCAGGCGAGGTGCTGCCGATCGTCAGGCCGCGCACGGTGTTCCGCCAGAATTTTGATGCCGGTGCAAGCATAGCTTCATCGGTGACGCCGGCCTCATAACGTTGCGCCAGTCGCTCGGCTTCCGCCGCATCGGTCATCGAGCCGACGACGGCGAAAGAGAGCGCCTGCGTCATCAGGGATCGGAGCGCCACGAAGGCGCCGTTGCGTGTTACCCCATCGCTGTAGAGCAGTTCGTCGCCGCCGATTTCCTCGATCGCGTCGGGCGTCGAACTCACCAGCCAATAGCCGGCATCGGGATAACGCTCGCCCCAGAGCCAGGCCGGGTCCGGCCGGAAAAGGATGCGTTTGCCCGACGGATCGAATTCGATCTGCCCGCCGGCGTCATATTCGCGCTCGCCAAGCACGACATGGCCGAACACCAGAAAGCGGCACGGCTTGCCCTCGACGGAAACCGTCCACTGCATCGCCGCATCCTCGCCGGAGGCGATTGCCGACACCATAATCGTGCGTTCCGCGCAACGATAGATCCAGCGGCAATCGCTAAGCCCCATTTCGAAAGCCGACGGCACTGCCAGAAGCTGCCAGCCGGCGCCAATATCCGCCATGATGCGCAGCCCGCTGGCGCGGGTCAGATTGTAGGGGTCGCGGGAGACCGAAAAGAGCTTGTGAAAAGACGTATTGCCGATCGTCAGCTGGGCCGCGAAAATGCCCTGCATCCAGCAGGTCGCGGCAAGCGTCGCATCGTCGAGCAGCATGTTTTCACCGCTTCTGACGATCGCGCCGTGACGGCGCGCCACCATGAGTTCCTTGTCGCGCAAGACCACGTGGCGGTTCAAAACGCCGTCCGACACGAAAAACGAAAGAAGCTTTCCGTCGACGCGCTCTTCCAGGCTCCGCTCCGGATAAAGCTTGCCGATCGCCTTTTTGTCCAGTGCCTCGGCCTTCAGCAGGGCAGCATCCTGGAGCAGGCTGCGGACCGGTGCTCCCTCCTCGATATCGGCGGCCGCACTGTCTGTCGCCGCGAGCTCGTCAAGCCGTGAAAGGTCGGCATCGCTCGACGCCTCAGGATGATCGGCGGCGAACACAGCAAAGAAGGTCGCGGTCGCGCCACTTGCCGACACCGAGAGCGATTTCGACTGAATGGCGGGGCATGCCGTCTCCTGCTGCCGCCGTTTGCTCGGCAGGTTGGTGCCGAAGGGGCCGACCAGTATGTCGTCGAGGCGGTCGCTCGCCTGCACCAGCTGGATCGCATCGGTGGCATAGGCAGCCGCGCCATCGAGGCAGCCCTGCGCGAGCCAGGGGTTGCGGGCGCCCGACTGCTTGAGATTTTGCCGGTTCATCACGACAGGGCCGAAGGTCTCGTGACCGGCGATATGATGGTCGACATATTGAGAGGCATAGGCTTCGCTATTCATCAGGAAGCCGCGATCACCGAGACCGACGTCCTGGATCAGCACCAGATCGACCGGCAGCGTCCCGTCCTTCAGATGCCGGATGGAGACACGCCAGAACCAGGCCGTTTCGGCGGGATGAAGCTCGAGGCGGACATTGTAGCCGATATCGCCCGTTTTGCCGCTCCAGGAGAGGCTCGTCGCATCGTGCCCGAAGCTGCCATTAGCGCGAGGCCCGACAAGCTCCACCACCTCGGGCGCGGCCCCGCCCACGCGCAGATAAAGGCGACCGACGCCGCCGGTAAGCGGCGAGCCCTGGATCTGGTTGATCTGCACTGATCCCTTGTCGTCGGCGTATTCGATGGCAAACAGGGTGCCGTTCGGCAAGGCCGATATCGACAGGCCGGAACCGTTGCTGATCGTGAAGAGGCCAAGCTCATCGCGTCGGGGCATTTGAAAACTGCGGTCAAGGTCCGTGGCCATTGAGATCTCGTCGATTGGCTTCAGAAGGGAACTGGAGGATGACGCAAAATGGTTGAGAGAAATCTTACTACTATCGCCGGTTCTCGATTAGGTCCTTGAAAGACAGGCCAGCCGATATCACTTGATGTTCAATTCGAGAAGTTGCACCGAGAGGTCATTGCCAAGCGTCAAAGGAACTGAGGTCGCCGGTGATGATCATGCCATGAGGTTGCTCAATGGCGCCACACGGCGGGAACGGAGTTCCCTATCGTTTAAGTTCAAGGCAAACTGGGACCGAAAGCGCTGATTCCGTCTGTGCGTGCTTCTTGACGCAACTCGCGGCTCCCATTCAACGAGGTGACTATTGACGCAGTTCTTCGAAACCACTCAAGGGATCATGGTAATGGGAGCATTCATTGGCGCTGGCGGTTTAGCCGCTGGCTCCCTGCTTCCCATCGTCATTCGACTTGCGAAGTCTGGGATCAACCGGCGCCCGAAAGCCGAGGTTAGAAACCTAGCGATGCTGACGGTGCTGGCCCTAGATGATTTTGTCGGAGCCAGCTACGCGGCCGTTCACGACATGCCCGAGTTCAATCCCATGGATGAAGGCGAATTCGCGTTTCACGTTCGCGATCCAACCCTTGCACTTCCGCACGACGCAAACTGGGGACTTTTCAATACCGAGCTTTCAGAAGAAATTTTGTGGTTGTCGAACCGAGTGAAGACCCTTTCTTATGCGTTGGATAGTCTCGACCTTTCCAAGCCCGGATACGATGGCTTCTTCGAGCGACGCCAAGAAGGTTATGCTGGGCTGGCGGCTGAAGCGATGGACATTATTGAGCGTATGCTCGAAGAGTTTGACCTCACCCTGCCTGCCAAGCCAGATTATTATCGCCAGCGGGAAGGTCTCGTTTCAGCTATCCAAAAGGCTGGAGAAAACAACTCGCGGCACCCAAAGGCGCGCGCTCTCGCGCACCCGAGTGGGTCGAATGTGCTGCAATTGTTCCCAAAGGCGAACGACGACGCCGAGTAAAATCAAGCGAAATCGTCGAACCCGATCAAAGGCATTGCGTCCTCACGCATGGCCTCTTCTCCATAGGATGGCTCGTTTCATCGCGGCCTAGTCCGGCGCCAGATCGACGCCTTCTAAAAAGTTCAAGACCCAGGCCGCGGTAGCAGCGTTCAAGATCCATCCTCCACGGCTCCTTCGGCTGGATGGTCCGCCGTTGCATAGCTGCATTGCACAAAAAATGTTTTCCAACTGGTCAAAAAAGGAGCATGGTGATTGCAGCTGATGCAACACGACGGCTTACCTCCCAGTTCCGTCGTTTCAGCTGTTCCCCTCTGGAGGTTTATACCTTCACAACTAATGGGCCACGGTTTTCCGTCGGCCCACTTTTTTTGTCTGCGAAAATCACGCGCGGCGCCGGGGTTGTTCGACCGGCTTCCAATTCCCAGGCGCTGGCTTTGGTCCTATAACCGTAATTCGGTCATCAATAGAGTTTTTTGAGACCGGAGCGATATGCGAGCCGCGCCGTGGCGACGCGGACGTAAAAGTGGCCGACGAAGCCAAGCAGGGGACACTGCTTTAGGAGTCCTTCGGCTCCTGCAGGGGAAGAGACACAGCGGTGAGGGTTTGATGGCAGAACGAATGTCTGAACGCGCCAAGGGTGACATCGACGCTATCTTGGAACGGCTCTATCGGGTTTCCCCGGAGCTGGATAGAATTGCCGCCGACTGCGAGAGAGCTTTGCGGCTCAATGCTGAAGCAAGAGGCGATTACATTTCGCCACGAACCATGCAGGCGTTTGCCGAAATGCGCGATGCCGTAAGCGCGCTGTATGGCGCGGCGCAGAATGCGATGAAGGAAGCCGATAGGTTCTTTAAGCCGAAATCGTAGGTTAGATTTGCTGCCATTACGCGATAGGACCATGGAGCGGCACAGCTGATGAATTCAAGCCACCCGCCAAGTTAACCGTTCATCTTCGGGAGCTTAAACAACGAGGAGCTCCTCCCAACCTTAGCAGCGGCCTCGCAGGCTCCGGCCTTTAGCTTCAGATCAGATGTACGAACGGATCACCTTGCAGAATGTCATGAAACGCCCAGGTAAAACTGGAAAACGGCCATCGCGGCTTGCGGCTGTGATCTTTTGGGCTGAATGCGCTATGAGCGGACCACGGCAGCCGGGTATGGAAAACAAATGACCACAATCACAATGGACGATGCACTCAACCACGCGGGAGCAGGACGATATCAGCGACGGCTGATGGCCATCTTCGGCTTGGTCTGGGCAGCTGACGCCATGCAGGTCATCGCGGTGGGCTTCACAGCGGCTTCGATCGCCACGAGCTTCGAACTAACGGTGCCGCAGGCGCTTCAGACGGGCACGGTGTTTTTCCTTGGCATGTTTCTGGGCGCAATGGGGTTTGGCAGGCTTGCCGACCGGATCGGCCGCCGCGGCGTTCTGATCGCGACTGTCTCCTGTGATGCCGTCTTTGGCACGCTGTCGATATTCGCGCCAGACTTCACCTTCCTCCTGTTCATGCGCTTCCTGACCGGAGCAGCGGTCGGCGGGACGTTGCCGGTGGACTATGCGATGATGGCCGAATTCCTGCCGGCGAAGAACCGAGGTAGGTGGCTGGTGCTGCTGGAGGGTTTCTGGGCCGTCGGAACCCTGGTTGTCGCAATTGCAGCCTGGCTGCTCAGTCTATGGAACGTGGCCGAAGCCTGGCGGTTTATCTTTGCCGTTACAGCGGTCCCGGCGATTATGGGTTTCGGTCTGCGGTTTTTCGTGCCGGAATCACCGCTCTATCTTCTGCGCAAGGGGAGGGGTGGAGAAGCAAAGGCGATCATCGACCGGATGGCCCTGGTGAATGGCCGCAGTGCTCTGGGGCAAGAGGTTGACATCGCGCCTGCGACACCGACGCGTGGTACCGGAATATTCTCCCACGCTCTGCGGCGTCGAACCCTTTTGATCCTCGCGGTTTGGTTTTTGGTGTCCATTTCTTACTATGGTGTCTTCACCTGGATGCCTCCGAAACTTGCGGGGGACGGCTTTGGCTTCGTTCGAGGCTACGGTTTTCTTGTGCTGATCGCGCTTGCCCAGCTTCCTGGATATGCGCTCGCTGCCTACGGCGTCGAAAAGTGGGGGCGGCGTCCAACGCTTGTGGCATTTTGCATCCTTTCCGCGATGGGATCCATTTTGTTTGTCGTCGGCTCATCCGCATTCTTGGTAGCGTCGTCATTGCTCATCATGAGTTTCGCGCTGCTTGGTACGTGGGGTGCACTCTACGCCTATACGCCAGAGCTTTATCCTACTGCCTCCAGGGCAACCGGAATGGGTGCCGCCGGTGCTATGGCTCGGCTTGGAGGGCTGCTTGCGCCATCGTTGATCGGTCTTTTTGTGACTAAAGATTTCGGCCTGGTCATCGGGATTTTCGCTGCGTTGCTGCTGTTGGCAGGTGCTGCAGCCTATTTCATCGATGCCGAGACGCGCAGTGCTAAGCTAGCCTAGAAGCCGTTTGGCCGATGCGTTGGCTTTCAACTCAGGATCGCGGGGGATAGGTCTCGTCAACCCCGGTTTTCACGTTGACGTTGGCCGCCTGGCAAAGGGCACCGAGAGCAGGGCGCAGCCGGTCAGGACGGCAATCACCATCCAGGCTTCGTTGATCGCCTGGACGCTTGCCGCGGTCTGGACCAACGGATCGAGCAGCGCCGTGGTATCCGCGTCGAAGCTGCCACTATGCCCCGATATGGTCTGAAGAGGTGCGCCGATGAATGTCGCAGCCTCGACGTCGCCGGCTTGAAGGCGGGTCCAGAGGACTTGTCCCAGCGGCTCCGAGCGCGTGTAGATGATGGTGTCGATGAGAGCGATGCCGATCGCCCCGCCGAGATTGCGCATCAGGTTGAAAAGGCCGCTCGCATCGGGAATGCGGTCTGGCGGAAGTGTGCCGAGCGCCAGCCGCGTCGGCGGCAGCAGGCAGAACATGATGGCGACGCCGCGCACGACCTGCGGCCAGAACATCGCGTCATAATCCGAACGAGGGTCCTGAAAAGCGCTCATCCCGACACCGATCGCAAAGAGCGCGAAACCGGCGGCCGACAGCAAGCGCGCGTCCATGCGCTTCTCCAGCGCGACCGCGATCGGCGCCGTGATCAATTGCGCGACACCGGTGACCAGCATCGTCATGCCGATTTGGAGGGCGTCGTGTCCCCTGATGAAAGCGAGAAAGACCGGCATGAGATAGACCGAGCCGAAGAGGCCGATGCCAAGCACGAAGCTTAGAACCGAACCGACGAGAAAGTTTCGATCACCGAAATTGCCGAGATCGACGATCGGCCAGTTTCCGCGCAGCGTTCGCCAGATGAAGACAGCTCCCGATGCAAGGCAGACCGCCAGCAGACTTAGAACATAGGCCGACATCCAGCCGCTCGTCGGCGCCTCCTTCAGGCTGAGCTCCAAGCTCGCCAGCGCGGTTGCCATCAGCAGAAGCGACGGACCGTCGAGATGCCTGAGTTCGGACGGATCGGTCGCCTGCCTTGGCAGGGACCGTTCCGCCAGGATTGCCGAGGCAATGCCTGGGAGGATGTTGATCAGGAACAACCAGTGCCAGGAGTAGGTTTGCGTCAGCCATCCGCCGACGATCGGCCCAACGGTTGGGGCCAACACCGCGAGAACGCCGGCGATCGTCGTCGCAAGCGCTTGGCGCTCGTTCGGGAAGAGAATGAACACGGCTGAAAACACCGAGGGGATCAAGGTTCCGCCGGAAAAACCCTGAAGCACCCGCCAGGCTACCAGCTCGCCGAAGCTGCCGCTCATCGCACAGCCGGCAGAGGCCGCGACGAACAGGCTAATGGCGGTAACGAACAGCCATCGCATCGTCAGAAGTCGCGTCAGGAGGCCGGTGAGCGGGATCGCGACCACTTCGGCGATGAGATAGGCCGTCTGTATCCAGCTCATCTGATCCGGATCGATATCCAGCGCCGACTGGATGGTCGGCAGCGATGTCGCCACCACTTGGACGTCGAGGATCGCCATGAACATGCCGACGCACATCGCCATGAAGCCGAGCCAGACGATGGCGGGTGTTTCATCAGGGCGGGCAGATTCAAGTCGTTCCGACATGCGATGATCCCGCGTGCGCTGCGTTCTCCGCCCAGGGTGCGAAGACTAAGGCCGATCCTGTTTACGATCGAGACGGCATGCCGCAAACAAAGACGTGGAGCGCAATTCCGCCGATGCCGACACCATAGTTCGGAAGAGGACGGAAGCGATAGGGATCTGCCAACACAAATACGTCACCAACGCGACCAGCCGTCCCACGCCCGACGAGGTCTTCCTGCAGTTCGGTGCGCGTCGCTGAGAGCTGCTCCGGAGCGCCGCAGAAATTTCAAATCGGCAATTGACGTGCTGACTGGAAACTGACTATCAATCTTAAATCAATTTGATTGACTTCAAGAACGACGGGATCGCGTGGGTGAGGTTGCTTTGATCAACTATGCCCCCCGCGCCTTCCATCGGAGCCGGCTTTGCGGCAGCAATCGTTCCGCTTTCGGTAGTGCGCCGGAATGCTTATGACCCGATCTTCAAGAGGAAAGAGTGACCATGTCCATACCGCGACCAAAAGCCCTGCGGCTTGAAACCCTTTGGAACCCGCCTGCGGATGGCAAGGAATTTTCCTACGTCCTGCGCCTCAAGAATCTAGGCAATGAGCCGCTTTCGAATTTCTCGCTGTGCGTCAGCGGCCCGGGCCGCGTCGATCCGGCCGGGCGCGTCGAAGGCGCCACGGTTTCGCAGCGGCTGTCGAATTTCACCGAATTCCAGCCGCCAGCCAATTTCGTTCTCGGCGCCGGCGAGACGTGGACGATCTCGGTCTACGCGCTAAGTTGGCAGTTCCGTCACTGGACGGACGGCGCGACGAGCGGCTATCTCGCGCTTTCCGATGGCAGCACGATCGTGCTCACGATAGAGCCGACGCGATCTTCGGTCAGCAACGCCCCATTGAAGCGTGGCGCCGAGATCTATCCGGTGCCCGTCAATGCGCCTGTTCAGGTGTCGATCATCCCCTGGCCGAACCATATTTCAGTCACTTCCCGCCGGCCGCTGCCGGCCGGTTTTGCGCTGCAGGCGCAGAGCACTGAAGGGGAGGCGGCAACACGAAACTTCGCAGCGCTGGTCGAGCATCTCTTCGCCGTCGAAGGCATCGTGCGAAGCGAGGCGGAAGGCGCGGTTCCGGTTGCCTTGAAGGATGCCGCCGGGCTCGGGCCAGAGGCCTACCGGCTGAGCTTCGAGGGTGAGACGATCACGATCGAGGCCAGCAGCCAGACCGGCTTCCTTTACGGCCTCGTCACACTCGGCCAGATCTGGCGCGGCGCAAGGCTGCATCCCGAGGTCTTCCAATTTCCGGCCGCAGGCGAGATCGTCGATGAGCCGTCGATGGGTTGGCGCGGCCTGCATCTCGACGTCGCCCGCCAGTTCTACGGCGCCGCCGAGATCAAGAAGCTGCTGGCGGTGCTTGCCTGGAACAAGCTCAACCGCTTCCATTGGCACCTGTCCGACGATGAGGCCTGGCGCGTCGAGATCGACGCCTATCCTGATTTGACCGCAGTCGGGGCCTGGCGCGGCCACGGTCTCGCCGTTCCGCCGCTGCTCGGTTCGAGCCCGGCCCGCACAGGCGGTTATTACACCAAGGCTGCCATCCGCGAGATCGTCGCGCATGCCAAGAGCCTCGGCGTGGAGATTGTGCCGGAGATCGATATGCCCGGCCATTGCTACGCCATGCTGCAGGCGATCCAAGAGCTGCGCGATCCGGCCGAGGTCGGCAGCTATTATTCGGTTCAGGGCTTCCCGGACAATTGCATCAATCCGGCCCGCGAGAAGACCTATGAGATCGTCGAGACGATCCTTTCGGAACTCATCGAGCTTTTCCCCTTCAAGACCATCCATCTCGGCGCCGACGAGGTGCCGCTTGGCGCGTGGTCCGGCTCGCCGGAAGCGCTCGAACGCCTGCGTAGCGTGGCGGGCAACGACGTTGCCGATGCGCATGCCAAGCGGCTGAACGTCGTCACCAATACCCATGGCGCCGACGACATCCACGGGTCGGGTGCTGCCATCCTGCAGGCGGAGTTCCTCAGCCGCGTCCAGCGCTTCCTTGCGAGCAAGGGCTGCATCACCGGCGGCTGGGAAGAGGCAGCCCACGGCGATGTCATCGACAAATCGAAGAGCTATCTCTGCAGCTGGCGCAATGTCGAGGTCTCGGCCGAACTTGCCGAGCGCGGCTATGAAATGGTCGTCTGCCCCGGACAGGTCTATTACCTCGACATGGCGCTCAGGCCCGACTGGGATGAGCCCGGCGCCAGTTGGGCGGGGACTTCGGACGCGGAGAAGCTCTACAATTTCGATCCCATCGGCGGCTGGACGGCGAGCCAGAAACAGAAACTCCTCGGCATTCAAGCCTGCATCTGGTCCGAGCCGATGACCGATCGCGCCGTTTTCGACCGCCTCGTCTTCCCCCGCCTTTCCGCACTTGCCGAAACCGGCTGGACGAAGCCTTCGTCCAAGTCGTGGGAGCGCTTCAGAGCGCTCGCAGGACTGATGCCGCTGCTCTACGGGCTGCAACAGTCGTAGCGCTCCGATTGGGCCGGGGGTTTTGATTTGCGGATCAGCCTTGCCATTGCCGGAGGCGGTGATGGCAAAGGATACCGACCGCTTTCAAGGGGAGTTGTCAGGTGCCGCGGGCACCTCGCATTCGGGTGCGGCGATACGAATAGGACGGGTTCCAATCTCCGCGCCTGTGGCGCGGTCGATTGTGAGGGGATCGATCTCCGTTCCGGTCTCAGCGTCGAAGAAGCGGGTGACTGCACCGCCGCTGCGATGTTTGCGGCCCCAGGCGCCGATTGCAAACAGCACCGGCAGAAAGTCGCGCCCGGCTTCCGTCAGCAAATATTCGTCGCGCGGCGGACGCTCGGAATAGCGACGCTTTTCCAGCAATCCTTCCTCGGTCAGCGATGACAGCCGCCCCGTCAGCATTGTCGGGACGATGCCGAGGCTTTTGCGAAATTCATCGAAACGGGTCAGCCCCGCATGGGCGTCGCGCATGATCAGCATGCTCCACGCATCGCCGACGAGCGCCAGGCTGCGGGCGATCAGACAAGGCTGGTTCGAAAGATTCTTCATGTCGATATCTTTTTAGTAGTGACTTGCTATCAAATTGATAGTAACAGAATGCCCATGAACATTCCACGACAAAATGAAGGCAGACGTCGATGAGCAAAAGAGAACGCGGCATTGCCCTGGTCACAGGGGCTTCTTCCGGCATCGGGCTGGTAACGGCGCAGGCCTTGCTGCGCGACGGTTACCAGGTGTTCGGCACCAGCCGAAAGCCGATGGCCGACACCGCCGACGGCCTCATCATGCTGGTCTGCGACGTCATCGACGATCAATCGGTGCAGGGCGCCGTCGACGAGGTTTTGAAACGCACGGGACGAATCGATCTGCTGCTCAACAATGCCGGGATCGGGCTGCTCGGTGGTGCGGAGGAGTCGACGACGGCACAGGCCAAAGCCGTTTTCGACGTCAACGTCTTCGGCACGATGCGTATGACCAATGCGGTGCTGCCGGTGATGCGGCGGCAGCGCAGCGGCCGGATCATCAACCTGAGCTCGATCCTCGGGCTGATCCCGGCGCCCTTCAACGCGCTTTACGCAGCGACCAAACACGCGATCGAAGGTTATTCGGAATCCCTCGACCATGAAGTGCGCACGCAGGGCATCCGCGTCGTGCTCGTCGAACCGGGCGTCACGCGCACCTCATTCGAAGAGAACATCACACGGCCGGACCGGCCGCTAGCCGTTTATGATACAGTGCGCACCGATGCAGAGAAGCTTATGCGCGAAATCGTTTCGAAGGGCGATGCGCCCGAAGTGGTCGCCGCAACCGTCGTCAAGGCCGCCAATGCGCCATCGCCCAAGAGGCGGTACACGGCCGGAAGGGCCGCAGGGCAGATCCGTTTCATCCGCCGCTTCCTGCCGGAGTCCTTCGCCGACAAGAGCCTCCGGAAATTCAACAAACTTCCCGGTTGATCCAGCGCCGGCGTTATCGGTCAAGAGATCAAGGCTGCCGCCCCGTCCACAGCGAACAAACACGTGTCGAGCGAAGGGGCTTCACTGGCGTTGCCGGTAGGCAGAGGGCGTGACGCCTGTGCCCAACTTAAATGCCCGTGTCATGTGGCTCTGGCTGCTGAAGCCGCAGGCCGAAGCGATCTGTGCGATTGGGTCCATGGCTGATAACATCGATTTGGCGCGCTCGACACGCCGGTGAGCCACCCAGCCATGCGGGGACACACCATAGCTTGCCCGGAACATCCGCTGAAAATGAAAGGCGCTGAGCTGCCCGATCGCCGCCAGATCCTGCAAGCGGATTGTCTCACCGAGATGGGCCTCGATATACTCCAGACTCCGGCGCCGGACATGAGGAGCGAGCCCGCCGCTGATCGCGCAGGGGCGCATCCCTCCATAACGCGGATCAACGAAGAAATCGTTGATCGCCTGCGTCATCGCTTCTTCAGCCAGCAGATGACCGCCCGCCAACATCGCTTTCGTCATCTGCCGAAGTGTGCGCGCCAAGGCGGGTGCATCCGCGAATGTTAATTCGGGAAGAGCCATGAGCCGCGCATCGCGGTCAAACGTCTCGGCAAACATCCGGCGCATCTGATCGTCGGGAACATACAGATGGACGAATTCGGAGAAGTCGGTGATTTCCCATTCGGACGAGTGCTCCTGTGGCATGATGCACAGGACCCCCGGACGGCCGCGCGCGCCAGGGCTGCCATCCAGACGACGCGTTCCGGCGCCGCCTCTCAGATAAAGACTGAACGTATGACCGTTCGGCCGCTGATAGCTCATCCTGTCTTGTGCATTGCTCCAGATAGCGGCTGATCGCCCGAAACCCAAATCGATGGACTGAGACATCCGTGCAGTGGGAGATGCGGACAAAAACCTGAAAACCGAGGGGTGACTATATTTCACCAATTCTTCCCCACATGACCATGCCGCGCGAACATTACCGGCGGACGACCCGCATGGCGAGCCGGAAGTCCGGGCAAATCGATTTCATAGCAAGAATCTGCAAGAGACCTGCTCACGGCTCGCATATTGGTCGGGGAAACGAGGATCACTCCATGGCAAATGCCGCTCTCTTCATCGCGACCGTCCTCATATGGGGGACGACTTGGATCGCCATTGCGATGCAGGTCGGTCCCGTGCCGGTCTTGGTCTCGGTCTTCTACAGATTTGCGGTCGCAGCAGTGATCCTCGTCGCCATCCTGGCTGCCATGCGGCGGCTCAAGCTCCCTGCATTGCGCGATCAACCTTTCATCCTTGCGCAAGCGCTCTGCCTGTTCAGTCTCAATTTCATCTGTTTCTACAACGCCGCCGCCTCTATCCCGTCCGGCCTAATCTCCGTGATCTTCTCGCTCGCAACGATCTACAATGCCGTCAATGCGCGCCTCTTCTTCGGCGACCGCATTACCGGCCGCACACTTCTCGCAGCGGCACTCGGAGCAACCGGCCTTCTCCTCCTTTTCGGACAGGACATTGTCTTCGATTTCGATATGGGCACGTTGAAAGGGATCGGGCTCGCTGCGCTTGGCACGCTGTTCTTCTCGCTGGGCAATATGGCATCGCGTCGAAACAGCGCGGTCGGAATCTCACCGCTGACCGCCAATGCCTGGGGCATGACCTATGGAGCGATCGTCCTCCTCTTCCTGATTGCCGTGACGCGAACGCCGATCGTCGCGCCGCCTGACATCACCTATCTTGCCGCCATGCTCTATCTCGCGGCGATCGGATCGGTGATCGGCTTCACCACCTACCTCATGCTGGTGTCCCGCATCGGCTCCTCGCGCGCCGCCTATGCCACCGTCCTGTTCCCGATCGTCGCCCTGTCGCTGTCGACGGTCTTTGAGGGCTACCACTGGAGCGGTCTGGGCCTGATCGGCCTGGCGCTGACGCTTCTCGGCAATGTGGTCATCTTTGCGCGACCTCTAGCCCGTCGCCTACCGCAGTCGGATGCGAGGCTGCCGGCAGGCGGATAAGGGGCTGCAAGCAGGCGGATGAAAAGCCGGCCTCGGCAATCTCCCCGGGCGGAGGTGTACTAGCTGAGCGGCTTTTGCAGGACGTCGAAGCGCGGATTGGTTTCGGAAAAGATCGGCAGGGCGGCTGCGCCCAGGATTGCCATATCCTTGCCGGTCATGCCGATCATCACGCGGGGATTGGTCCGCTTCTGGTTGGGGTCGATCGGGGTGTGCAGCGGCTCCAGCCGCTCTGCAAGCCGCCGCATCAGCGAGGTCGATATGCTGCCGCCGAGCACGATGGTCTGAGGATCGAAGGCAAGTTCCAGAAAATCGACGGTCTGCCGCAGCGGCTGGACCGCCTGATCCAGCCAGGCGTCGAGACCTTCGCCGCCGTTGGCGATCAGCGCATCGAGATCGTCGGGCGACAGCTCCTCGGCATTGGCAATGCCCATGAATTCATAGGCGACGGCCGGTGACACGTAGCGATCCAGACAGCCGCGCTTGCCGCAGCTGCAGAGCTTGCCATGCGGCTCGACGATGATATGCCCGATCTCGCCGGCATTGTTGCGGCTGCCCTTGTAGAGGTGGCCGTCAAGGAACATTCCGGCGCCGATGCCGCCGCCGCCTGCGAGAAACAGATAGACGAAGCTGCCCAAACCGCGGGCGACGCCATGAAGACGCTCGCCGATCGCTGCTGCCGTCGCATCGTTTTCGACCAGCACCGGCACCTTTACCCGTTGTTCCAATTCATGCCCGACGGGAAAACCCTGCCAGCCGGGCAGGTTTAGCGGGCTGAGCGATGTGGTGCCGCCATCGGCATAGCGGCCGGGCAGAGCCATCCCGACGCCGAGCAGCCTTTGGCGGTCGAATGTGAAGGCCTGCTGAAGATCCTCGACGATGGACTGGAGAGCCGGCATCGCCCTTTGCGGATCGGGATGTTCGACGTGGCGTTCGATGCGCGCGCAAACGGCGCCGGAGAGATCCGTCAGGACCCCGCTTGCGCGCTGGCGGCCAAGTTCGAGGCCTATCGAATAGGCGCCGCGCGGATTGATGGTGTAAGGGATGATCGGCTGGCCGCGCGCCAGCTTCTGCGCCTCGGACGGAACGAGAAGGTGCGATCTCTCCAGTTCCTCGACGATATTCGAAACAGTCTGAGCAGTCAGCGCCGTCATCCGGGCGATTGCCGCGCGCGACAAGGGACCGTTGGTGCGGACAGCCTCGATCACCACACGCCGGTTGTGAGACTTGGCCTGCTCGAGATTCGTGCCGGAGATTGCCTTCATGTCGCCTTCAAAGGAAATGCAGCATCACCCTTGTCACAAGACGAACACCGATGAAAGCTCCATTCTTCGTCACGTCCTGTTTGCCGTGGCATCGGCTCAATGGGCATGGTGTCTCTGCAGAAAGCCGAGGAGCGCTATCCCCGATAGTCCTGTGACGGCGCTGAGGATGGCGGTTCCAGAATAGCCGGTCACGTAGGTGCCGGCGGCAAAAACCAGCGCGCCGATGCCGGCGCTGGCAAAGATGTTGACGGAGATCAGCGCACTGCCGAGCCCCGGTCGGTCGGCAATCAGATCCTGCAGATAGGTGATCGGAAAGCTGATGATCGCCGCCGCTCCGATGCCGGCGAGCACGGTGAGCGCATAGAGATGCCACGGCTCAGAGGCAAGGCCGAGAAGGCTGAGGAAGACGGCGTAGATGATGGTGCCGGCGGCAAGCGCCGTCATTTGGCCGGTTTTCCGGGCGATCCGCGACCAGATGATGATGAAGACGACCTCCAGCAATGCGACGATGCCGACGAGAATGCCGACATCGCTGAGCCTGCCATGCGCGGCACCGGTGACAATCAATGGCAGCAGGGCGTCATTGAGATGCAGCGTGCTGGTGATCAGCGCCACCCCGCAAATATGCGCGGATATTCGCGGCGAGACCACCTGGCGAAGCGCACCGAGATAGGTGAGATGATGAACTGCTGCCATCTCCGTCGCCGCCCGCTTCGGCAAGGCGAACAGGATGATGCCCTGGCAGACCAGACACGAGATGGCGGCAAAGAGGTAGGCCGGCAGCATGCTCGATGCGCCAGACAGCAGCAGGCCGGTGATGCCGGGGATCAGCACCCAGGACAGCGAGATCATCGCGCGCACGCCGGCGTTGGCCGTCACCATCTCGCTTCGGCTCATGCCGTGCATCGCCGCACGCGCATTGGCAAACAGCAGCGAGTTCAGCGCCCCGTAGATCGGCAGCGGCAGCAAGCCGCTGATGACGAAGACGGCCGCGGTTGGAGAGGCGTAGACCATGCCGTAGCCGACGATGCCGAAGAGGCAGGCGCCGATCATCGTCGATCGGTACTCACCCAGCCGGTCGGCGAGATTGCCGAGCAGAATGCTGATGACGACGTTCACCGCCGCGGAGACGAAACTCAGGAAGGAATAGAGGCCGTCGCTCAAGCCCAATTCGCGGATGCCGATGATCGAGCGGTAGGGTGCGGTCATCGCCCCCGCCATCCCGAAGGTGAAAATGGCGATCATGCAGGCGCGGATCGCCGGATTGCGGAAGACGTCGGGAAAAAGTCGGCTCATGCGGTCATCGATCAGACGTAAGCCGGCTTCACAACCTGCCCCTCTTGTCTTCCTCAGGGTTTCAGTAATGTTCCGATTGTGAAAAGGTCCGCGCGAGTTCGGCCTGGCCGGCCGTGAGGCCGCAATCGACAGGCAGGCAGACGCCTGATATCGCTGCGGCCAGGGGACCAGCGAGGAAGGCCACGGCATTGGCGACATCTTTCGGATCGACGACGCGCTGCAGCGGATACCAGCGGCACGCTTCCTCGAAAACGTTGGGATTGGCTGCCGCGCGTGCTTCCCAGGCCTGCGTTTTTACCGTACCGGGCGCGACGGCGTTGGACCGGATGCCGAACTTGCCGTATTCCACGGCGACCAGTCGGGTAAAATGCAGAAGGCCTGCCTTAGCGACGCTATAGGCCGGGTGTCCGAAGACATGCATGCCGTTGACCGAGGCGATGTTGACGACCGAACCCCTCGAGGCCTTCAGCATGGGCTCGAATGCGCGGAAACATAAGAATGCCGCTTCGAGATTAAGCGCATTGTCCGCCCGCCAGATCTCGGGCGTCGTCTCATGCAGGCTGGTCGCGCGGGCAGCACCCGCATTGTTGACCAGGGTTCGAACCACGCCGACGTCGGCAGCGCGTCTTGCCAATTCGGCGATGCTCGTCTCGCTGGTCACATCGCTTTGGACGGCGATGAAGCGATTGTCCGGCCCGAGCTTCAATGCCACGGCAGCTGCGGCCGCGGCATCGATGTCGGCGAGCAACACGACGTCGTGGTCATCGGCGAGCCGTGCCGCGATCGCCGCGCCGATATCGCCTGCAGCGCCGGTAACGATGGCTATCGACTGCGTCATTCCGTAGCTCCCGTTCATGACCCTCAATCTCCAAGCAATTGCCGGTCGTCGCCGTCACGGTGAATGACAAGCTGCTGCTTGATACGCCGAAGCGTGGTCGTCGCCTTCGGCTGAACGGCATAGGCGACCAGGCTCGACAGGATATCGATCGTCGCGATGTAGGCTATGCGCGTCGAGGTCGGGCGATAGATATTGTGGCCCTCGGGAAGGTCGATCGCCACGACGATTTCGGCCGCCTTGGCAACCGGGCTGGCCGTCTGGGTGAGCGCGATCGTCTTCACCTTGGTCTGGCGGGCAAGCTCGAAGGCGCGCACCAGCTCCATATTGCGCCCCGAGAAGGACGAGCCGATCAACACGTCGCCGGGTCTTGCCGCGGCAGCCATCATCAGCTGCATGCTGTGGTCGGAACTTGCGGTGATACGAAGCCCGAGACGGAAGAGCCGGTTCTGGAGCTCGTCGGCAATCATCGACGAATTGCCGCCCGACCCGAACGCATAGATCATATCGGCCTTGGCGATATGCGAAACGGCGGCTTCGATCGCGGTAAGATCGAGTGACCGGTGCAGGAGAAAGAGCGCGTTCTGGGCTTTCGTGATGATATCCTGGGCGACATCGGCCGGATCGGTGCTTTTCGATTCCGGTTTCAGATAACGAACGCCGATATGGGCGGTGCGGGCAAGCTGCACCTTGAAGTCGGAAAAGCTCTCGCAGCCGAGCCGCCGGCAAAAGCGCGTGACGGTCGGCGGCGATACCTCGGCCCGTTCCGCCAGCTCGATGATCGAGGCATTCACGGCAAATTCGAAGTCGTTGACAATGATCTCCGCGATGCGGCTCTCGGAGGGAGAGAGCCGACCCCTATCTTCCTGCAACGTCGAAAAGATATCCAAACCCGTCCCCCCGATGGCTCGCTATGCGTCCTTCTTCTTATAGGCCACGCAGTCGATCTCAACCTTGCAATCAACCATCATCGACGATTGCACACAGGCGCGTGCCGGCGGATGTTCGCCGAAATACTCCTCATAGATTTTGTTGAAGGTCCAGAAATCGCGTGGATCATCGAGCCAGACGCCGACGCGCACGACGTCCTCGACGCCGTATCCGGCCTCATCGAGGATCGAAAGGATGTTGGCAATCGTCTTGTGGGTCTGGGCGATAATATTGCCGTCGATGATTTCGCCATTTTCCATCGCAACCTGGCCGGAAACATACAGCCATCCGTCGGCTTCGACCGCACGTGCGAAAGGCAGCGCCTTGCCGCCGGCGCCCGTTTGAACAGTGCCATAGCGCTTGATCGGCATGCTGGAGTCCTTGCAAATTATTTTCTTGATAAGTTGACAAGTGACCATAGAAAGCAGAATTTGACCAGTGAAAAACGCGATTTATGAAAAGAATTTCAATCCTGGGCTGATATGCGCGATCCTTTCCAGAATCCATTCCCGTCCGACAGCGCCCGGCATGCCATCTGGGAAATGCTCGTTGCGCGCGATATCGATGCGTTTCTGGCGGCCGATTGGTCGATGGTGGAACATGACTTCGTCGAAGAGGGCTTTATCGGTATCGATGCCCAGAAGCAGGTCAGCCCCGACAGGTGGCGTCTGGCATTTCCGACGCTGTCGGCCTATCGCCAGGAATGGCTGAGGCAGGCAAACGATTTCGCCGAGCAGAGTTTCGCAGAAGATGCGCGCACGGCGATCTTCACCACAACGACCCTTGAGGATATCGAAATCGAGGGCGAAATGGCCCTCGTTCGCAAGAAATTCGACGGCGGCATTACCAAGAGCGACGATACCCGGGACGTCCTGCAATGGCAGACGCTCTATTATTGCAGGCTTCACCGAGGACGCTGGAAAATCTCAGGTTTCACCGGCTACCTGCCGAACCCGATGGGGTAGAGCAGAGCCGACAACACGAAAGCGACTTACTTGCGCATTTTCACGGCGGCACTGGCGACCGAGACCAACACCTTTTCCCCGATCTGCGTGGATCGCCGCGCATTCGAAGCCTCGCTTTATGCACCCCCCGGTCAACATCCCGAAACGCCGACGCTGTGCACTGCGCCGATCACCGTCGGAAGGCGCGTCACCCGGGAAAAGGATTGGGAACTGATTGAGGGAACCGCCACCTGGGCCGACCCCGCAGGCCTCGTCAACCGGGCGACCTACGAGGAATTGCGTGACGAAATCCTCGGCCAACTCAATGCGGCGATGCCTGTCGACGCCGTTGTCATGGGTCTGCACGGCGCCATGGTGGCAGCCGGATACGAGGATACGGAAGGCGATCTTCTCTCACGCATCCGCGAGATCGTCGGGCCCGATGTCCTCATCTGCGCCGAGCTCGATCCGCACAGCCATCTCACCGCAAAACGCGTCGCCGCTCTCGATTTCGCCGTCTATTTCAAAGAGTTTCCGCACACGGACTTCGTCGACCGCGCCGAGGACCTCTGGCGCATTGCGGTCGAGACGCTCGAGGGCCATGTCAGGCCGGTCATGTCGGTGTTCGACTGCCGGATGATCGACGTCTTCCCGACATCGCGCGAACCCATGCGCTCCTTCGTCGACAAGATCATGCAGATCGAGAAGGATGATCCGGACATCCTGTCGATTTCGGTGATCCACGGCTTCATGGTGGGCGACGTTCCCGAAATGGGAACGAAGCTGCTTGTCGTGACGGACAATAAGCCGGAAAAGGGCGCGGATTTGGCGCGCGAACTCGGCCTTGAACTGTTTTCGAAGCGCGGCACCTTCATGGTTCCGCAGATCGACGAGAAAGAAGCCGTCGCGCGCGCGATGACTGCCACCGCATGGCCGGTCGTTATCGCCGATGTCTGGGACAATCCGGGCGGCGGCACAGCAGGGGATGCGACTGTTATCCTCGGGGAGCTCATGGCCCGCGGCGTCACGAGTGCTGCGATCGGCACCATCTGGGATCCGATGGCCGTCCAGATTTGTTTTGCGGCGGGCGAGGGGGCGGAAATTCCGTTGCGCTTCGGCGCCAAGTCGGCGCCCGGCACCGGCAATCCCGTCGACGGCACCGTCAAGATCGTCAAGCTGGTGAAGAATGCAGAGATGCAGTTCGGCGAGAGCCTCGCACCTTTCGGCGATGCCGCACATATCGTGCTTGACGGCATCGACATTATCCTCAATTCGACGCGCGCTCAAAGCTTCGATCCGAGCCTTTTTTCGGCGATGGGCGTCGACCCCGCAAGGCAGAAGATCCTGGTGATCAAATCCACCAACCACTTCTTCGCGTCCTTCTCGAAGATCGCGGCGGAGATCCTTTACTGCTCGGCCGGAACGCCCTATCCCAATAATCCGGCGACGACGCCGTACCGGCGGGCACCGAAGACCATATGGCCGATCGTCGCCGATCCACACGGACCAGAACGCGGAGCCGCCTAGATGCATGACAACCGGTTTGCCGTCATCGCCAAGGCAGGCGACAGAATCGCCGATCTGTCGACGCCGCGTCCTGTGATCGACGAAGACCGGCTGGCGGCAAACATAGACCGCGTTCAATCCTATATGGATCAGCACGGGCTGAACTTCCGCCCGCATATCAAGACGCATAAGATCCCGGCTCTCGCCGTCGCGCAGGTTGCCGCGGGCGCCAAGGGCATCAATTGCCAGAAGGTGACGGAAGCCGAAGTCTTTGCCGAAGCCGGCTTCGAGGACATCCTCATCACCTTCAACATCCTCGGACCGCAGAAACTCGAGCGGCTGGCCAGGTTGAACGAGAGAATTTCGGCCCTCAAGGTCGTCGCCGACAGCGAAGTGACGGTCGACGGGCTGGCAGCACATTTCTCCGGCCACAAGCCGCTGAACGTGCTGGTCGAATGCGATACCGGCGGCGGCCGCTGTGGCGTGCAGACACCGGGTGAGGCGGCCTCGCTCGCCAGGCGCATCGCCGCTGCCGACGGCCTCACCTTCGGCGGCATCGTGACCTACCCGAAGCCGCAATCGGCCGCCGCCGTCGAAGCCTTCATCACCGAGGCACTCGAACAACTGACATCGGAAGGCATAACCTGCCCGATCGTCAGCAATGGCGGGACGCCCAGCCTCTTCGAGGCGCATCTCGTCACCTCAGTCACGGAACACCGCGCCGGCACCTATATCTATAATGATCGCCAGATGGTGCGCATGGGCCATTGTACCGAGGACGATTGCGCCATGCACGTGCTGGCGACCGTCGTGTCGCGGCCAAACGCCGACCGCGCCGTCATCGATGCCGGTTCGAAGGCGCTGACATCGGATCTTCAGGGTTTTAGCGATTACGGCCTGATCGTCGGTTATCAAGAGGCGCGGATCAGCAGCCTCTCGGAAGAACACGGCGTGATCGATCTTTCGAATTGCACCGGCCCCCGGCCGCAGATCGGCCAGAAGCTCTTCATCATCCCGAACCATACCTGTGTGGTCTCCAATCTGTTCGATACGATGGTCTTCCATCGGGGCGGCATCGTCACCCGCGTCGAGGATGTCGCGGCCCGCGGTCTCGTCTGGTAGGAGGCGGTTGCGGCTGAGGGCGAAATGGCCCTGATCGCCAAAGGCCGCGGCTGTCGATGAATTACTCGCGATCAGGCGGCTCCTGGCGTCCAAATAGCGGCAAGCGTGACGTCATGTGCCAGTCGGGGAAGCTCGCAGCGGTAAGATACGTACCTTCTCGGAAGCGAACGTCCAGACTAAGGTGCCCATCGGAGAGCGAATATTCTGGCCATAGCGCGCCCAACCCATGGTCTTCGACATGTCACAGCACACGGTGCGACAGGTGGTGGTAAAGAACGCGGCCGATCCAGCTGAAAGCGAGTGGCTGCAGCAAGCAAGAGCTGGTGACACATCGGCATTCGACCAGCTCATGAAGCCCTATCGCAAGCCGCTACACACGCATTGCTATCGCATGCTCGGCTCGCCCTTTGATGCCGACGATGCTCTGCAGGAGACACTACTGGGTGCATGGCGTGGCCTAGGGTCTTTCGAGGCACGCAGTTCGCTCGGCACGTGGCTCAACAGCATCGCCACGCGCATTTGCCTTCGCATGATTTCGAGACGCCCTCGGCGTCTAGCGTCAGGCGATCTCGCTCCGCCGCTTCGGTCCACAGCCGAACTGGGCGAGCCGGTGCAGGGGCCTGTGTGGCTGGAACCAATGCCGGATAGCGAACTGCTGTACGGGAGTGCGCCCAACGAAGATCCAGCAGCGATACTGCTGCGTCGCGAATACATAGGACTTGCATTCGTTGCCATGTTACAGCACTTGCCCGGCACGCAGCGCGCCGTACTGCTGCTACGCGAGGTGCTTGGGTACTCGGCCACCGAGACCGCCGACATCCTTGGAACCACCGTGGCCTCAGTCAACAGTGCGCTGCAGCGCTCTCGACAAACGGTGAGGGCGAAGAAGCCCGCAACCGTGCAGTCGAGCGAGATGCTGCAAGTTGATGCGCAGGGGCTCGAACTCCTGCTGCATGCCTTCGTATCCGCTTGGGAACGCCGCGACGTCACAGCAATGGTGAACCTACTAGCCGATGATGTCCGCTTCACAATGCCGCCGCTGCCGGCATGGTTCAGTGGTCGCGAGTTTGTCGGAAAATTCTTCGCAGAACGCGTGTTCGAGACTCCCTGGCGGCTCCACTCTTTACGCGGCAACGGCCAGCCCGGATTCGCCTGCTATCTGAAGCAAGCTGGTGACGACCGCTTCCGGCCGGGTGGCGTCGTGCTGCTGAGCGTGTACGACGGCCACATTACTGCCATCGACAGCTTTCTTGACCCTGCAGTCTGCAGCCGGTTCGGAATGTGCGACGAGTTTCACTAGGAATTTTCGCCACGGAGCGATGAGTTTCCGCATCGCTATGTCTCTAAGGGAACGACAGGCCCGAAAGGTTCGGGACTGCATCACTCGTTCAGCAGAAGGACATTCGCGATGGCCAAGCTCGTCGTTAGCATTCTGAGCTCCCTCGACAACTACTGCGCCGGCCCGGATGGCCGGCTTGACATGCTGCCAATGGGGGAGGCGTTCGACGCCCACAATCTTGAACTCTTGCGCAACGCGGGCACGCTGCTCTTCGGTGCAGTCACGTTCCCCATGTTCGAGGCCTATTGGCCGAATGTCGATCGCAGTCCGACCAACGACCCGGTGCAAAGCGAGATCGCCGAGCGTGTCGACGCTGCACGCAAGCTC
Source organism: Rhizobium laguerreae (assembly GCF_019778565.1). Classification (NCBI taxonomy): domain Bacteria; kingdom Pseudomonadati; phylum Pseudomonadota; class Alphaproteobacteria; order Hyphomicrobiales; family Rhizobiaceae; genus Rhizobium; species Rhizobium laguerreae. The sequence goes on from NZ_JAAXQT010000010.1 coordinate 347,446, forward strand.
GTCGCCAGCGACACGCTGGTTCTGGCAAAAACCTCTCCTTGGGCCGGCACCGAGGTTGTCAGCAGGACACGCGTGCATGCGCGGCTGGCTGAACTCAAGGCTCAGGCCGGTGACGACCTGCTGATCTTTGGCAGCAGTATTCTCTTCAATAACTTGCTTGCGCATGGCTTTGTCGACGAGTTTCACCTTCTGGTGGGCAACGTCGTGTTGGGTGAGGGCGTGCGTACATTCGAGCCTGGCTTGAGTGCGCCGTTCAAGCTGCTGGGCCAGCGCAAGCTCGCAGGCTCGGATATAGCAGCCTTGCATTACGACTGCCGGGCGCACTGACGCGTTGCTGGATCACCACGCATCGCAGTTGTTTGCGGACGCCGTCGGGGCGGCCGCGTTGCCGGAGAAACTGGAACAGCTCGATGAAGTGCCTTTCCAGCATAGGCGAGTAGCGCGGGGTCGGGAAACTCGCCTCGGAGGGAACGTCTGCTCTTAGGAAGTGTCTCCACCGGCCTTTACGGCCAGAGCGGGCCGGTGGCGGAAGGTCTGCCATGTGTGACCGCGGCGGAAAACAGACGTGCTCGCCGTGTTCATTGCGCTGCTGCTCCGAGCGCTGCGGCTAGTACGTCGGCCAGGCCGCGGCCGGCGCTGCCGTCCTCATCAAGGCGCGGATTGTAGATGGTGATCTCGATACCGACTGCCTTGCCGCTCGCCAAGGCAACCCGAAGCGCGGTTTCTAGCTCGACCCATGACAACCCGTCCGGCACGCGGAAATCGACAGCCGGCATGATGACGTCGTCGAGGCAATCGGCGTCGAGATGGATGAAGAAGCCGTCTAATTCCTCTCGCGTCAGGTGGTCGACTGCTTCGCGCGCGGCCGCCTCGATGCCCATCGCGCGCACGGCGGGAAGGTCAATCGCCTTGAGCTCCTTGGGAAGCGGCTGGCTTCCGTACTCCTCCTGATCCTTATGATCGCGATATGCGAAGGCGACGGCGTCTTCGGAACGGACCAAAGGACCGCGCCCTTCGATGTCGGTGAGGAGCGACGGGCCGCGACCGGTGACCAAGGCAAGGTCCATCGAGGCGCCCTCGCCATGGGGCTCCGCCTCGGGCTGGAAGAAATCGGCGTTGCCGTCGATGAAGAACAGGCCGTAGCGGCCGCGCCGTCGAAACGCGAGCATCGAGCCCATTAGGATCGTGCAATCGCCGCCCAGCACAACCGGAAATCTGCCGGAGTCAAGCACCGCTTCCACCGCGTCGGCGAGCTTGGGCGACCACGCCACGATTGCCCTGGCATTCAGGATGCCGGTCTCGGGATTGGGCATAGGGTCCTTCGGAGGCACCGCCAGCCGCTCGGCTCGGTGCGCATGAATGCGCTCCGCAAGTCCGAGGGCCAGGAGCTGGTCGGGCAAGCGCTCCACACCTTCGGTCGCCAAGCCCAGCGTAGAGGGGGCTTCGAGAATTGCATAGGGAAGGGTTGGCATGCGCGCCTCCGTTAGCGAGTCATTTTGCGGAGTAGGTCACGGCCTCGATCTTGTGACCGTCCGGATCGCGGACGAAGGCACCATAATAGTTCGCATCATAGCTCGGCCGCAGCCCCGGAGCGCCATCGTCGCTGCCGCCATATTTCAGTGCGGCTGCGTAAAATCGATTGACCATCGAACGGTCCTCGACAGCAAAGGCGATATGAGTGCCATTGCCCACGGTCGCTGGTTTTCCATCAATCGGAACCTGGACGCTGAAATGAAACGTACCACTGCCGTAACCAAGTCCACCTTCGTCCTCGGCCATCGGCACAATGCCGACGATGGGCAAAACGGCGTCGTAGAAGCGCTTCGAACGCGCAACATCATTCGTCCCAACCGAGACATGGTGGATCACAATTACCTCCGCTAGCTTTGTCCCCTAACGGCAGCTTTTGGTCATTGTTCCCTCAATGACAAGCTCCGCAATGGGTTGGAACCCTGGTATCTGGAGTGAGATTGCCCAACGACGTCGGTGGACTGAAAATCACCCGAACTCTACTGGCGGGCGGCCGCAATCGCTTCGCGTGTCATGTCGCTCCCTGGAATCGACCTGGCAGGACGAACCGCTGAAACGGAGCAGGTCGATTCAAGCCGCCGTCGGGTTGATCACGTTCATATCGATTTCGGTCAGTTCGACGCGCCGCTCAAAGGCTATGCCCGCCTCGTCGAAGAGGTGGCAATCTGCAGCATTGATGCCGGTTGCGACAGGGGCGTCCGCGCGGATGCCGACGCTGCCTGGCAGCATCGCGCAGAAATTCTCGGACTCTCCATTCAGCGAGGCGTAAGCGACCGTATTTGCCCCGAGGCGCTCGATGACCGTCGGCGTCACCTTGAAGACGATATCGCCGCCGCCAAGCTGGATATGCTCCGGCCGGATGTCGAGCGTCAAAGCCTTGCCGGCCATGCCGTCGCGCGGCGTCACGGGCAGAACGGCTGTCTGGCCTTGATAATCCACCTCGACGCCATTGGCGCTGACGCCCTTGCAGGTTACGGGAAGAATATTCATTTTCGGGTTGCCGATGAAGCCGGCGACGAACTGGTTTGCGGGCTTGTGATAAAGCTCCAGCGGCGCCCCCGTCTGGGAGATATCGCCGGAATCCAGCACGACGATACGATCGGCCATGGTCATCGCCTCGACCTGGTCGTGCGTCACATAGATCATCGTCGCCTTCAACTGCCTGTGCAGCTTGGCGAGCGCGATGGGCATGGCGGCACGCAACGCCGCATCGAGAATGTCGCGGGCCCGCGGTTGAGGGGACGCGGCTTTATCGCGGCGCAGCCCCACGGAAGCGGTCATGGCGATCACTGCCCTTGCGACCGCCAAGCAGACCTCAGTTCTGCAGGGCCCAATCCGCTACCTGCCAACGCATCTGCCCGCGGTCGGCGACGACACGGCCGAGCCCTGGGAAGGGCATGTGCGTGGCGGCGATGAGCGCGCCTTCCGAAGCGGCGCGAGGAAGGAACCGGTCGCGCATGGCTTTGGCCGCGGCAGGATCCTGCTCGAACAGGAAGAACACGTCGGTCGCCCCAGGATGAACGACGGGAAAGATCATATCCGAGACCATGATGAGGCTCTGTCCGCCATCTTCGACCCGCACGCCGATATGGCCGGGTGTATGGCCGGTCAGGTCGACAATTGAGACGCCCGGCACGATTTCTCGCTCTCCGTCGATCGCCTGAAGTCTCGGATAGAGGCGCACGACCTCGTCGGCCATCTTAAAGCTGGTCTGCAGATAATTGGGTGCGCCGCTGCGCTTGGCCGGATCAGTCCAATGGGCGACGTCGCGGCGATCTATATAGAGTTCCGCCTTGGGATAGTTGTTCTTGCCTCCGAGGATCAGACCGCCCATGTGGTCCTGATGCATATGCGTAACGATCACCGCGTCGATCTGGTCGGGCTGCAGGCCGAGCGCGGCGAGCGCCTGCGGCAGTTGGCCGGTCTGCCCGATCGAGCCTGCCGCACCGGCATCGATCAGGATGCGACGTTCGCCATCCTCGACGAGATACTGGTTGAACAGGAACCGCACCCCGCCCGCGCGGGCGGTGAACTGCGCGACTGCCGCCTGTTCGACCTCCGCCGCGGTTCGCCCCGGAAAATAATCATAGGGCATATCCGCATAGCCGTCCGTCAACGCCGTCACCGTGAAACGACCGATGCGGATCTGCGCGAGCGGCGTAATGCTGACCGGCGCTTTGGCCGTAGCCGGTGTCGCGGCAAGCGCGGACGCGTCTTCGATCATTCCTCCGCCGAAGAGGCTTCCCCCGAGCAAGCCGAGTGGGAGAGCGCTTGCAAAGGCACGGCGCGAAAGTTTGGGCATGACGTCCTTCCTGATCATTGGCAATACCGGAAACCGAACAACGCCGGTGAAACGACGTGAGGCTATGATATCCAAAAACAGTAGGCTATCCTTCCATTTTGGGAACATTCCTCTCAGATAACGGAAGGATTGCATGGATCGTTTTGACGCGATGTCGGTACTGCTGGCGGTGGTCGATGCCGGCAGCCTTTCTGCCGGGGCGCGGCAACTGCGTGCCCCGCTTGCCACGGTCAGCCGCAAGGTCGCCGATCTTGAAAAGCACCTCGGCGTGCCCTTGGTGCTGCGCACTCGTCGGGGCCTGTCGCTGACCGAAGAGGGGCGCGCCTTTGTCGCCGCCTCACGCCGTATCCTTGAGGAGCTGGACGCGGCCGAGCGGCAGGCGAGCGGCGACCATGGGGCGCTGCGTGGCGGGCTCCATGTGACCGCACCTGTTGCCTTCGGCGAGCGTCATCTGCTGCCAATCTCGCTGCAATTCTTGAAGGAGCAACCCAATATCAACCTGCGCCTGACGCTGGTCGATCGGCAGATCAATCTGGCGGACGAGCAGGTTGACGTGGCTCTTAGAATTGGCCACCTGACGGACAGTGCCCTGATCACAACACGCGTCGGCAGTGTCCGCCGGGTGATCTGCGCCAGCCCCGAATATCTGGCCCGGCGAGGCGTGCCGCGTCAGCCGGAAGACCTCGCACGACATGACGGTATAAGCTTCCAGGGCTTTGCGACCGCGCCGGAATGGCGCTACCGCCGCGACGGTCCGGCCTTCGCCATCGAGCCGCACCCCAAACTCGCGGTCAACACGACGGAGGCGGCCATTCAGGCTGCAATGGCCGGTATCGGCATTATCCGCGTACTGTCTTACCAGATTTCCGATCAGCTGCGCTCCGGCGCTCTGCAGGAATTGCTGACGGAGTTCGCGCCGGAACCGCTACCTGTGAACGTGATGCATGGACCAGCCGATCCGCTGTCGCTGAAGGTGCGCTGCTTCCTCGATTGGATATTGCCCCGCCTACGCGCGCGGGTTGCGGACTAAAGCGCTCGTCGCCGGGCGCGGCTCGGTTGATGACAGTCACGCGAAACGGTCCGAATGCTTCGGGGCGCGGCTGGCCTTTCCTAAGTTCGTAACATGTCGCCCCAGAAATCGCTGAACGAGAGGCGCAACGCCGCCATACTGCCGACGCCCGAACCTCTGAAACGGAGCCAGTCGGTTCAAGCCGCCGTCGGGTTGATCACGTTCATATCGATTTCGGTCAGCTCAACGCGCCGCTCGAAGGCTATGCCCGCCTCGTCGAAGAGGTGGCAATCTGCGGCATTGATGCCGGTCGCGACCGGCGCGTCCGCACGGATGCCAACGCTGCCCGGCAGCATGGCGCAGAAATTCTCGGACTCTCCGTTGAGCGAGGCATAGGCGACCGTATTTGCGCCGAGGCGCTCGATGACCGTCGGGGTCACGGTAAAGACGATATCGCCGCCGCCAAGCTGGATATGCTCCGGCCGGATGCCGAGCGTCAAAGCCTTGCCGGCCATGCCGTCGCGCGGCGTCACGGGCAGAACGGCTGTCTGGCCTTGATAATCCACCTCGACGCCATTGGCGCTGACGCCCTTGCAGGTCACGGGAAGAAAATTCATTTTCGGATTGCCGATGAAGCCGGCGACGAACTGGTTTGCAGGCTTGTGATAAAGCTCCAGCGGCGCGCCCGTCTGGGAGATGTCGCCGGAATCCAGCACGACGATACGGTCGGCCATGGTCATCGCCTCGACCTGGTCGTGCGTCACATAGATCATCGTCGCCTTCAACTGCCTGTGCAGCTTGGCAAGCTCGATACGCATGTCGGCGCGAAGTGCTGCGTCCAGGTTAGAGAGCGGTTCATCGAACAGGAATATCTTTGGCTCGCGCACGATGGCGCGGCCGATCGCGACGCGCTGGCGCTGGCCGCCGGACAGCATGCCGGGTTTCTGCTGCAGCCGCTGTTCGAGATGCAGGATGCGCGCCGCGTTCTCCACCTTGGCCTTGAGCTTTTCCTCTTCCATCCTTTCGACCCGAAGCGGGAAGGCGATGTTCTCGAAGACCGTCATGTGTGGATAAAGCGCGTAGGACTGGAACACCATGGCGATGCCGCGCTTGACCGGCGGCAGATCGTTGACCCTGACGCCATTAATGACGATGTCGCCGGCGGTCGTCGCGTCGAGACCTGCGATCATGCGCAAGAGCGTGGACTTGCCGCAGCCCGACGGTCCGACGAAGACGACGAACTCGCCGTTCCGCACCTCGAGCTGCACGCCCTTCAGAACTTCGTAATCGCCATAGAATTTCTGAACTTTGTTGAGAAGGAGTTGTCCCAAAAATCTGTCTCCACCGGCGGCCTTGGTCGCGCGTTCATCGTCAGGGAAGGGATCGCGGATGTCACATCCCGCGATCCCAGAGAGCCCGAGGGGCTTATTTGAAGGCTTCGATTTCGCCCGCCGCCTTCTTGAGCGCGGCTTCCGGTTCGGCCTTGCCCGTCACGACGGATTGGATCATCTCGATCATCGAGTTCTGGAAGCCTTTATAGTCGGTGAAGAGCGGCTCCGGGCCGCCGTAGCTGATGCCTTCGATCAAAGGCTTCCAGTGCGGATCCTTGGCGACGAATTCATCGACCTTGGGCGACGGACGCAGCGGTGTGAGGCCGGCGCCGCCCTGCAGTTCATATTCGGACTGCACATCCGGCGACGTGATGAACTTGGCAAATTCCGTCGCCTTGTCCTCGACACCCGAGCCCTTGAAGATCGCCAAGCTGTCGGTGATCAGCAGCGTGCCGGGACCCTTGGCGTCGGGGCCGAGCGGCAGCGTGGTAATGCCCCAGCTGATCTTCGTCGCCTTCAGGCGGTCGGCTGCACCCGAGCCGGCCTGGATCATCGCCACCTTGCCGTCGAGGAAGATGGCGCGGACTTCGTTCTGCTCGTAGGCCGTCGGGCCTTCTTCGGAGTAGGGGACGATATCCTTGTAGGCCTTCAGCGCGGCGAGAATCTGCGGGCTGTCGAGCGTAACTTTACCGTCCGCATCGATCACCGTGCCGTTGTTGGTGTAAACCCAATGCATGAACTGGTGCATCGTGTTGTCGAAGGTCTTGGCGGAGAGACCGAAGCCGGGAATGCCGGTCTTTTCCTTGATGGTCTTCGCCATCTCGATTTCTTCAGCCCAAGTCTTCGGCGGCGTCTCGGGATCGAGGCCGGCCTGCTTGAAAAGATCTTTGTTCCAGTAAAGCGCCTTGGTGGAGAAAGCGATCGGAACGCCCCACTGCGTGCCCTCGAAGGTCACAGTGTTGACGATGTTCGGATAGTAGGTCTTCTTCTCGTCGTCCGTCATCGGCACCGGAACGATCAGGTCGTTCTGCGCAAATTCCTTCAGCGTGCGCGAGCCGACATAGGCCATCGCCACCGGCGTGCCGGCGGCGGCAAGCGTCGTTGCCTTGTCCTGGCACTGCGCCCATCCGACGACCTCGGGGGCGACCTTCCAGCCCGCGTTCTTTTCTTCCCATTGCTTGATGTATTTGGTGTGGACCGGGTCGATCGTGTCGCCGCAATAGATCCAGCTGATTTCCTTGTCGGCCGCCTGGGCAGTGACGGCGGTCAGTGCCGTCGAACCGAGCAGGGCGAGCGCCATAAGGCCTGTCTTGATTGATATGCTCACGTCGTGACTCCCATTCTTGTGTTAGCTGTTCACTCGTTTTTTGGTCTTATTGTTTCACCGCACCGGCGGTCAGCCCGCCGACAAGGTAGCGCTGAAGGAAGAAGATGACGACCATCGCCGGCGCGATACCGACGAAGGAAGCCGCCATCAGTTCGTTCCAGATGACCTCCTGCTTGCCGAAGTAAGCAAAGAGCCCCACCGGCAAGGGCATGTATTCGGTCTTCGAGTTGAACGTCAGCGCGAAGATGAATTGCTGGGCGTAAGCGCCGATGAAGGTGGTGATGGCGACGACGATAATCCCCGGCATCGCAATGGGCAGGATGACCCGGCGCAGCGTGTAGAAATGGCTGGCGCCATCCATGTAGGCCGCTTCGTTGAGTTCCTGCGGGATACGGATCATGTAGGTACGCAGCAGCCAGATCGCCGAGGGGATCAGGAAGGCGACGCCCGGCACGATCATGGCGAGATAGGTGTTGAGCACGCCGATGCTGCGCATCAGCCGGAAGAGCGGGATCAACAGCACGGCGCCGGAAAACATGTTCACCGTCAGGAAGGCACCGAGCAGGATGCCCATGCCCCTGAATTCGAACTTCGCAAAGGCATAAGCCGCTGGAATGACGAGGCAGAGCACGATCAGCGTGACGATGATCGAGATGAAGAACGAGTTGAAGATATAGCGCCCGAAGCCCGGCACGCTGATCCACATCGTCCGGTAGGCTTCAAACGAGCCGTTCTCCGGCCAGAAACGATAGGGCGAGGAGAAGAGTTGGCTGAGCGGCTTCAGCGAAACCAGGAAACCTTCGACGAAGGGCGACAGCACGAAGAAAAGAAACAGCGCGATGCCGCAATAGATCAGGATGATTTCCCACCAGCGGTAACGGTCGATCATGGCTGCGTTGCTCATGCGCGCTTCTCCGGATTGAGGCGGCGGGTGACGCGGAAATAGGCGAAGCAGAAGAGCGACAGGAAGATGCAGATCGAAACGGCGCGCGCTGCACCTTCACCGTATTTCTTCGAGCCGATCGCGGTCTGATAGGTATCGATGATCATCGTCGTCGTCTCGCCGCTCGGTCCGCCCTGCGTCAGGATCCAGATGATGTCGAACGAGTTGAAGGTGGCGATCAGCGAGAGCATCGACATGGTGATGATCGCCGGAACCATCAGCGGCAGCGTGATGCGGCGGAAGCGGTACCAGCGGCCGGCGCCGTCGGTCCAGGCGGCCTCGTAGAGATCCTTCGGAATGGATTGGATCGCTGCCAGGAAGTAGATCGTCACCAGTGGCACGCCGATCCAAACGTCGGTGATGATCGTTGCCCAGAAGGCGGTACTTCCGTAGGCAAGGAAGGCGACCGGTCCGTCGACGAGACCGAAGCGCTGCAACAGGCCCGATATCATCCCGAACTGGCCATTATACATCCAGCCCCACATGAAGATGCCGATCGCCATCGGCACGATCCACGGCGGCATGGTCAAAAGCCGGAACAGCGAGCGGCCGGGGACCGCGGCATTCAGCATGCATGCGCCGAAGGTGCCGATCACCATTTTCAGGGCAACGGAGAAGAAGGTCCAGACGAAGGTGCGGATGATCACTTCCGCAAACCGCTCGTTGAAGATCTTCTCGTAATTAGCCCAGCCGACCCAGTTGGTGGTCTTCCTCAGCGACGCGTCGGTGAAGGAGAGAATGAAGGTATCGACCAGCGGATAGGCGACGATCGCCAGAACATAGAGCACAGCCGGAAGAAGAAGGATGCAAGCGAAGATGAAGGTGCTTCTTTGAACACTCATCCTGCCGCCCCCCTCAAGCCGCTCTTGCGTGAAGGGCTTCGTCGAAGCGGTCCCAGACGGGTCTGAGATCGACGACAGCTTTCTTCATCCTCGCTTCGTCCATCGCCAGGGCGAGGATGCCGGCTTCGAGTGCATTCAGGGTGGAAACAGGAAGTTCGAGCCCGGTGCGTACGCTTTCAAGCAGGTCGCTCGCCATCTGTTCATCGGCGCCATAATGCTGAGAAAGCTCGGTGGCGGCATATTTGTTCTCGACCACCTTGTTGCCGGTCAGCTGTTCGTGAACGTCGAGATAGCCGCGAACGAAATCGCCTTCGGCCATGCCGCGCGAGCCCATGATGGCGAAACGGCGGAACTGGTCGGGCACGTTGAGATTGGTGTGAAAGTTCATGCCGACGCCATTGGCATATTCGACGATGGCCACCTGATAGTCGATGATATCGGCATCGCTGTCGAAGACCTTGTCCGATCCCATCCATCCGCTCGGCTTGCGGTGGAAAAGCTCGAGGTCGTTGATACCCTCGCGCGCCGGGTCGTTGGCCGGAGTGAAGCTCTTGCGGCCGCCGAAACTTGCGACGCGCTCCGGCCGCGCGCCGGCGACACCATTATAGAGATCGAGGTCGTGGCAGCATTTCTCCAGCATGAAGCTGCCGGAATAGCGCTCATAGCGGCGCCAGTCGCGCATGAAGAAAGCGCCGTGATAAGGCTCGATATGTTCGGAGGCCTCGATCGACACGATCTGACCAAGCTTGCCCTCGGCCTGGATGGCGCGGAGGTCCTTATAAAGAGGAGAATAGCGCAACACGAGACCGACCATCAGTCGCTCATGACCGAATTTTGCCATCAGATGGGCAAGCTCGATGCTTTCGGCGATCGTCGTGACGATCGGCTTTTCGCAAAAGACCTTGAGACCGGCTTGGAGCCCGAGCCTGATATGGTCGAGATGCAGGTGATTGGGGGAGCCGATCATCAGCAGATCGAGTTTTTCGGAGGCGAGGAGTTCTTCCGGCGAACCATAGGCCTTGCCGACTGAAATTCCCTTTTCCGTCAATCCGGGAAGTCCGGCGGGTTCCGGATCCACATAGCCGACAATGTCGAAGCTGCTATCGATTGCCTTGAAAACATAGCCGAGATAGCCGAGCCGGAATCCTAGCCCGATGATTCCCACTTTCATGCCGATCAGGTTCCCATTTAGTAATTTATTTTCTTTAAGTTGGGACAAAAATCGGGAGGCGTCAATAGAAAACGGGCATCGAAGCGCAAGCATGAAATTAATTTTCATAGATCGATAGCCGGCGGTCGATTGCCGGCTGCGACCGGCCGGACACGGATTGCACAAGCGAAGTGTGCGCATCTCTTAACGCCGGGGGCGGCGAATACAGCGACTGTGGTGCAGTCGACGATCGCCCCGGCAAGCTCACGCGGAACTCGCGAAATGTTGAAAAGAGCCGCGAGTTTACGTGTGTAGGATGAGGCGACAACCCGTAGGCAGGAGGAGCCATCATGACCCGTATGACAGCCAAGGATTTCCCTCAGGAACTTCTCGAACTCTACGATTACTACGCGCATGGGAGGATTACCAAGCGCGAGTTTCTCGACCGGGCCGGCAAATTCGCCGTCGGCGGCGTTACGGCAGCCGCTATTCTTTCATCGCTGAGCCCTGACTATGCGCTGGCGACCCAGGTCGAGTTCACCGACCCCGATATATCAGCCGAATACATTACCTACCCCTCTCCGAAGGGAAATGGCGATGTCCGCGGCTATCTCGTCCGCCCAAAAAACACGACCGGCAAAGTTGCGGCTGTGGTGGTCGTGCACGAGAACAGAGGTCTGAACCCCTATATCGAAGATGTGGCGCGGCGCGTGGCAAAGGCGGGTTTCATCGCTCTTGCGCCGGATGGCCTCACCTCGGTCGGAGGCTACCCCGGCAACGACGAAAAGGGACGCGAACTCCAGCAGAAAGTCGACCCAGAAAAGCTGATGAACGACTTCTTCGCGGCGGTCGAATACTTGATGAACAACGATCTCACCACAGGCAAGGTCGGCATCACCGGCTTCTGCTACGGCGGCGGCGTCGCCAACGCTGCGGCGGTGGCCTATCCGGAGCTTGCCGCAGCCGTGCCGTTCTACGGTAGGCAGCCGCGCGCCGAAGACGTGCCGAAGATCAAGGCGCCATTGCTTATCCACTATGCCGGTCTGGACAAGGGGATCAACGAAGGCTGGCCGGCCTATGAAGCTGCGCTGAAGTCATCGGGGAAAACATTCGAGGCCCACATCTATCCGGACGTCAATCACGGCTTTCACAATGATTCCACGCCCCGCTACGACGAAGCGGCAGCCAAGCTCGCTTGGCAGCGGACGGTCGACTGGTTTACGAAATACCTCGCCTGAGAAGGCCGGATTTGCACGAGCTGCGGCGGGGAGCCATTCCCCGCCGCTTTTCCGTCCCGCGGCTTGTCAAGGCGACTAACAGTCCGCGATCAGGCTCCAGAAGTGATCGTCGCCGGACAGGTTTTCAGAATCGGCAAGCCTGCGAAGCTGCAGGAAAGAGGCGCCGAACACATTCCGATTTCCCCAGCGCAAGCAGTCCATGAATTTGGCTTCACGTTCATGAACGCTCATCGGCGCTTCGAGCGATCCCTTCGCATGCAAGCGAGACTTGTTCAAAATGCGCCCGTCGCGCATCGTGACCGTGACGACATGCGGGAGGCGCTCCACGCCTTTTTCCTCGTCAGCCGAATAGGACTGCATTTCGATGCGCGGCATGAATTCCCGGATTTCCGCTCGCCCAATCTCCTGCCGTGTAAAGTCCGAAAGGCTAAGGGAGCCTTTGAGCAAAGCTGTCGCCAGGCAATATTGCATTGAGAAGCGGGCCTGCATCTCGTCGGTGGGCTCGGGATAAGCGAGGTTGCGGGCAGCGGATATGCCGACTTTCGTCTCGATCCTGGCAATGTCGTCCGCCAAAAGCCCATGCTCCTGCTTCAGATCCAGAAGCGCGTCGATGGCGCGATGGGTGGAGGCGCAGCAGGGATGGCGCTTGGTCACCACGCCCCGGCTTTCGATGATATGCTCCTCCTCGAATGTCAGTCCCTCCCAGCCCTTGGCATCATCGCCGCCGAAAAGATCGAGGAAGCCTTGCGGCCGCTCGAGGATATCCGGCCGCCCGCTCATGCCCGCAAGCGCCATGCGCGCCGCGTCCACGGCATTGCGCGCGGCAATGCCAGCGTGAAGCGGTTTGGCGGTCGTGCCGAACTGCCCTTTCGGGCCGCAGGCGAAGCTCGTCGCGAGGCTCATCGCCGCGATTAGGCTCTCTTCGTCGGCGCCGAGAAGCCGTGCCACGCCAGCCGCAGCCCCGATGCTGCCGACCGTCGCCGTCGCGTGCCAGCCCCTGTTGTAGTGAGAGGGGTTGACGCCAAAGCCGACCGCCGCCTGCGCTTCCAGCCCGGCCAGGTAGGCCTCGAGAAACCGTCTTCCGCTTGCCGCCTTGCCGCTCGTCAGAACCGCCAGCAGCGCAGGCACCAGCACTGCGGAAGCATGCGCTCTCGCCGGATGGAAATTGTCATCGAAATCGAGCGCATGAGCCGCCGTTGCGTTGATGAGTGCGGCGAAAGAGGGCGAGGCGGAGCCGCCGGTGACGAGCCGAGCTGCGCCGCCTTCGGCGATTTCCCCGTCGAAGGCGCGGGTGAGCGCGGCAACGCTTTCATCGCTGCTGCCTGCAATCATACAGCCGATGGTATCCACCACGGCATCTTTTGCCCGGTCCATGGCGACGTTTGAGAACGTCGTTCGCGACAGGACCTGTTCCGCGATCTTCCGGAGAATGGTGGCCATTGACGAAAGTCTTCCCGTGAGTTTGGTTCTCAGCGGAAAATGTTCAACTTTCCGCAGGTCCGCAATCTTATGCGGTTTGCGGGTAGGGCTATCGACATTGGAGATAGAATGGCGCGAGACACGAGTGCGGCGATCAGCCTGAAGCATATCGAAGCCTATGACGCCATCGCCGCGACGGGCTCGACGATTGCCGCTTCCGTCGAGCTTGGGATCTCGCAATCGAACGCCAGTCGTTTGTTGCAGCAACTGGAAGACTATCTCGGCGTCCGGCTTTTCGACCGGGAAAAGAACCGGCTGCAACCGACCCGCGAGGGGCTGCAGCTCGGCCCGGAAATCCGTGCCATTTCCGACCGGCTACGCGCCTTGAAAACGGCGGCGATGGAGCTCGAGAGCGGTCGGTCGCGCGAGATCATGCTGCGGCTCGCCTTTCCCTCCAGTCTTTCCTCGACGCGCATTCCGAAGCTCGTGAAGAACTTTCTCGCGGCGAATGGTCCAATGCGCGTCGAAGTCGCATCCGGCAGCTATCTGGCAATTGAACGGATGGTGGCCGACGGCGAGGCCGATCTCGGCTTCGCGCGTCTGCCGCTGATGAGCCCGGGATTGAAACAGGAGAAGATCCTGTCGTCGCGGGTCATTTGCGCCCTGCACAAGGATCATCCCAAGGCCGGCAGCCGCCAATTGTCGGTCGCCGACCTGAAGGGGCAGGATCTTATCATGCTGAACAGGGAGCGACCGGTTCGCCACGAGCTTGAGGCGTTGTTCTACAAGGCCGGCATCCGCCAACGCCCCCTGCTCGAAGCGCATTCGGTGGCGAGTGCCTGCGCGCTGGCCGCGCAGGGTCTCGGCATCGCGCTGGTCGGCGAGATCATCGCCCGCGAATATGCGACGCTGCCGCTGCAGTTCATTCCGCTCGAACCGGAACTGCCGGTTGCTTACGCGCTGATCAGCGGAGAGAAATTTCCGATGCCCAAGGCCGCCAGCCTCTTCCTTCAAAGCATTTCGGACTGGGCATGATGACGGTGCCTGAACCGTCCCGGGGGATCGCAAACGCATGAATATCAAACAACTGGAAGTCCTGCGCACGCTTCTGGCGACGGGGTCGACGATTGCCACGGCCAAGACGATGGGGCTCAGTCAGTCCGGCGTCAGCCGCCTCCTCCAGCAGCTCGAGGCAGACCTTTCGATGTCGCTTTTCGTGCGCGACAAAGGCCGTCTCATCCCCACCCCCGAGGCTCTGCTTCTTGCCCGCGATGCCGAGACCATCTTGCTCGCGGTCGATCGGATGTCGGGCCACGCTGAGGACTTAAGAAGCGGCGCCGCCGGCCCGGAGATCGTCCGCGTCGGCCTGCCGAGCAGCATGTGGGAGCATTTCGCGCCGGCGATGCTGGCCGATTACATCAGCGATTTCCCCGGTGTGCGGATCGAAACCTTCTTCGAGACGACGACCGCGATCAACAAGCTCGTCGAGCAGAGGGTGATCGATTTCGGGTTTCTGCGGATGGAGGGCGAGAGCGGACCGGGCATCGAGGTCGAGCGGGTCGCCACCGGCGAAAGCGTCTGCGTCGTTCCGAAGGATCATCCTCTTGCGAAACTGGAGGAAATCACAGTCAGGAATTTGCGCGACGTGCCCCTCATTCTGATCGGCCGCCAACGGCCGAACCGCATGGCGCTCGACCAGACCTTCCGGCGGGCCGGCGTCAAGCAGATCGTCAAGATCGAGACGCATACCAACAGCTCCGCCTGTTCCTACGTCGCGCATGGCCTGGGTGTCACGATAATCAGCAGCTTTTATGCGAATCTCTATCGCCACCTGCCGGTGGTTCACCGTCCTTTCGTGCCACGCGCGACCCAGGAATTCGGATTGGCGAGGGCGGTCGGGACGCCACTCTCGATTGCCGCCCATGCTCTCAGCGATGCTTTGAAGCGACAGATCCGGCTTTCGCAAAAAGACGTTTAAAATCAAATTTTTATCCTGAACCCTTACGCCAAGACAGCCGTTTTGGTTGCGGCCATATTCCGCATAGACTTATGACGGAATCGCATAATATTGCGGATATTTCTTCATTCAATCATAGTCTGCGGCAACGAAACCGATGGCGCCGGGCACTGTCCGTCGCCAATCGCGGGGAACAAAAATGCTGAAATTCGTTCTGAACCGCCTGTTGATGGCATTGCCGACGATCGTCCTCGTTTCGGTGACCGTCTTCACGCTGATCCGCTTCATACCCGGCGATCCGGCGGCGCTGATGCTGGGTGATATGGCCGAGCCGGAGCAGATCGCGGCGATGCGCTCGGAACTCGGCCTCGACAAATCGCTGCCGGAACAGTTCCTGATCTGGACCACCAATGTCGTCCAGGGTGATTTCGGCCGCTCGATCGTCAATGACGAGCCGGTTCTGCCGCTCGTCGCATCGCGCTTTCTGGTCAGCGCTGAAGTCGTCGTGGTCGCCGTTCTTCTCGCGAGCCTCATCGCCGTGCCGGCGGGTGTCATCGCCGCCTGGCGACAGAACAGTCTGACGGACCTTGCGCTGGTCGGCACGGCCACGATCCTGCTGTCGATCCCGACATTCTGGCTCGGCCTCCTGCTTCTCCTTTTCTTCGGCTTGAAACTCAGCTGGCTACCGGTCCTTGGCTATGTCTCGATCGGCAGCAACGTCACCGGCGGCCTGCTCTACCTCGTGCTGCCGATCATGACCCTGGTCATTCACGAGATGGGTGTGTTGATCCGCATGGCACGCGCCTCGACGCTGGAAGTGCTACGTCTCGACTATATCACCCACGCCCGGGCCAAGGGGCTTTCCGAGAGCGCCGTCCTCTGGCGGCACGCCTTCAAGAATGCCTTCGGCCCGACCTGGACAGTCATCGGTCTGATCCTCGGCAATCTGCTCGGCGGCATTGCCGTCATCGAGACGGTCTTCACCATTCCGGGGCTCGGGCGACTGATGGTCGACAGTATTTTTGCTCGCGACTACCCCGTGATCCAGGGTTGCCTGCTGTTCGTCTCGCTTTCCTATGTGCTGGTCAATTTGGTCGTCGACCTGCTCTATCCGTTGTTCGATCCGCGGGTAGTCGCCGGATGAAAAACGTCACGTTCAACGGCTTCATTGGCAGCATTCTGATTGCCGCCTTGCTCATCTCCGCTGCGATCGGCCTTTTCTGGACTCCCTATGATCCGATGAAGCTCGGCTTCACCGCACGGCTGGCGGCACCCAGCAGCGCCCACTGGCTCGGAACCGACGAATTCGGCCGCGACGTGCTCAGCCGCCTGATCGTCGGCGCCCGGGCGAGCGTCTGGATCGGCACCTTGACGGTCACATTCGCGACGGTCTGCGGCACGCTGATCGGTCTCGTCAGCGGTTACGCCCGCGGTTGGATCGATGCCGTCATCATGGCCGTCAACAATGCGCTTCTCGCCTTTCCAGGCATCCTTCTGGCGCTGGGATTGCTCGCCGTCTTCGGCGCCAATCAATATGGCATCATCTTCGCGCTGGGCATTGCCTATTCTCCATCCATGGCCCGCGTGGTCCGGGGCGCCGTCCTGTCGCTGCGCGAGCGGGAATTCATCGAGGCCTCCAAGGTGATGGGCAATGGCGAGCTCTACACCATGTTCCGCCATGTCCTCCCCAATTGCATCGCGCCGATCACCGTGCTGGCGACCTCGATGTTCAGCTGGGCGATCCTTTCGGAAAGCGCGCTCAGCTTTCTCGGCCTCGGCGTTCCGCCACCGGCGCCGACCTGGGGCAACATGCTGGCTGCCGGGCGACCATTCATCGAGCAGGCTGTCTGGCTGGGTCTCTTCCCGGGCCTGGCGATCGCCCTGACGCTCCTTGGCATCAATCTTCTGGGCGACGCTCTTCGGGACAAGCTTGATCCGCGGATGAGGGGGCTGAAATGACCAATGGTACGCTTTTGAATGTCCGCAACCTGTGGCTTCAGGTGACTGGGACCGGTGTGCAGGTTGTCAAGGGCGTCAGCTTCGACATCGCGCCAGGCGAGATCTTCGGCATCGTCGGAGAAAGCGGATCGGGCAAGACGCTGGCAACACGCGCCCTGATCTCGCTGCTGCCGGCACCCATCAAGGTGTTCGGCGGCTCCGTTGCCTACAAGGGACGCGACGTGCTTTCCATGAACGACGCGCAATTGCGCCAATTGCGTGGTGCGGAAATCGGTGTCGTCTTCCAGGAGCCGATGACCTCGCTCAATCCCTCGATGACCGTCGGCCGCCAACTCGAAGAAGGCTTGCAGCTGCATACGAAACTTTCGAAGGAAGACCGGCGCAGCCGGATCCTCGACATGCTGAACCGGGTCGGGATTCGCAACCCCGCCGGGGCGCTCACGTCCTATCCGCATGAATTCTCAGGCGGCATGCGCCAGCGCATCATGCTGGCATCGGTGATGCTCTTGAAACCGGCTCTCTTGATCGCCGACGAGCCGACGACGGCGCTCGATGCCGTGATCCAGCGCGATGTCATGGAATTGATGGTGGAACTGACACAGGCGGAAGGCACCGCCGTGCTCCTGATCAGTCACGACCTGCCGATGGTTGCCCGTTACACGAACCGCATCGTCGTCATGGAAAAGGGCGTGATCGTCGAAGAAGGACGCACCGCCGATCTGCTCCACGCACCGCAGCGTGCCTATACGAAGAAACTGCTTTCCTCCCTGCCGTTCCGCGGAGAGACGCGGACGATCGACAAGACCAGGGCGCCGATGGTCTCGGCGCGCGATATCGTCGTCGACTATCCGGGCCGGCGGTCGCTGATGAAGAAGGCAACGCCGAAACGGGCGCTGCATGGCGTCAGCATCGATATCCACGAGGGCGAAGTCGTGGCCCTGGTCGGCGGTTCGGGTTCCGGCAAGACCACGCTCGGCCGCACCATTGCCGGACTGGTCCGCGAGAGCGAAGGCGATATCCGGTTCAAGGGACGCAGCCGCGCCGCCGACTGGATGGACTATCGGCTGAATTGCCAGATGGTGTTTCAAGATCCTTATTCCTCGCTCGATCCGCGCATGACCATCCTCGCGCTCGTGGAAGAAGCGCTGCGGCTCGTTCCCGATCTCGACTCCATGGCTAAGCGCAAGCGCGCGCTGGAGACGCTGGAGGAAGTCGGCCTTGGGTCCGACTATGCCGGGCGCTACCCGCATGAGCTTTCGGGCGGCCAGCGGCAGCGCGTGGCGATTGCCCGCGCCATCGCGCGCCGGCCGAAATTCCTGATCGCCGACGAACCGGTATCGGCACTTGACGTGACGGTCCGGGCGCAGGTGCTCGAACTCCTGTCCGATCTGCAAAAACGCTACGGCTTTTCCTGCCTGTTCATCAGCCATGATCTCGGCGTGGTCGAACAGGTGGCCGATCGCGTCGTCGTCATGCAGGACGGCCGGATCATCGAGGAAGGCGACCGCGATACGGTTTTCGACAGCCCGAAGGAGGCCTATACGCAAAGGCTTCTCTCGGCCATCCCCGCTCTGGACCACAATGCTCAGGGCGGCGTGATCCTCAAATGGCGCCTGGAGAACTGATATGACGACGATGATTGAAACCGGAAAGCTCGCGGAGCGATTGAACGCGATCTGCGATGCCCAGCCCTTCGTAACGCGCTTCATGGTGCGTGCGCTTGGCAGCGGCGAAACGATCGGCAGGGGTGCGGACGAGGAAACGCCTTCCGCCAGCACCCGAAAGACCTCGATCATGATGGCGGCCCTGAAGGCCGCGCATGAAGGCCGCCTGGACCTCGACGAACGGATCACCTACGAAAAACGTTTCGCCGAGGAAGTGGCGAGCGGGATGTTCCGCTATCTGACGCCTGGTATCGTCATATCGCTGCGCGACGCCATTACCGGCATGATGGTGCTGAGCGACAATGTCTGCACCAAGATGGTCTTCGAAAGGCTGACGCTCGAAGAGGTCGACAGCTATTGCAAGTCGATCGGCATGACGGGCACCAACCATCGCTTCCTCATCCCTCCCTTGGCGCTGTCGCCTGATCATTCATTGAAGGCCGTCACCACGACGACGGCGCGGGATCAGGTCTATCTGCTGCAGACCATCCTGGATGCGCAGGATTCGCAGGAAGCCGCGGACCGGCTCGGCTGCTCGCAGGCGCTTTGCGCCTACGCGCTTCAAACCCTGAAGAACCAGATCCTGCGTTATGCCATTCCTTCCCGGCTGCCCTTCGGTGTGCTCGTCGCCCACAAGGGCGGCACAGGAAAGCGCGGCCGCATGAATGCCGGTATCGTCTATCGCGACGGCTCCCCCTTCTTCATCATCGCCGCCTTTACCGACGACGTGCCGCAGGAAATGCCGGACGGCACCCCCGGCTACACGGTTGCGCTTGAAACCATCGGCAGGCTTTCACGCGCCTGCTGGGATGAATTCCAATCCTAAAGATCGTAAAAAGAGGGTAGAACAATGCACAAGCTTCTTCTTGCAGGCACCATGTTGATGGCGATGACCGGCGTGGTCGACGCTCGCGACATCGTCGTGGCTCAAAGTTCCGATCTGCGCAGCAACAATCCGGGCGTCAATCGCGACGGCAATACCGATGGCGTCATCCTGCATATCGTCGAGGGGCTCGTCGGCTATGCCAACAACGGCGAGGTCAAGCCGCTGCTGGCAAAGACCTTCGAAGTCTCGGCGGATGGGCTGACCTACAGCTTCAAACTGCGGGACGACGTCAAATTCCACAACGGCAAGACATTGACCGCCGATGACGTCGTGTGGAACTGGAACCGCTATCTCAAGCCCGAAACGAAATGGACCTGCCTTCCTGACTTCGACGGCAGCGGCAGCGTACATGTTACCGGGGTTAAGGCAGTCGATGCTTCCACCGTCACCATCACGCTGGAAAAGCCATCCGCGGTTTTCCTTGGCCTGATGTCGCGCCCCGAATGCGGTTACACCGGGATGATCTCCCCGGAATCGGTCGGCGCGGACGGAAGCTTCGTCAAGCCGATCGGCACCGGTCCCTTCAAATGGGATGAATGGAAGAAGGGCGAGTATATCCATCTCGCCAAGTTCGATGATTATATCTCGCCAGAGAATGCCGGCAAGCCCGACGGCATGGTCGGCTCCAAGCGCCCTCTCGTCGATGGCATCAAGTTCATGGTCATTCCCGATGCATCGACCGTAAAGGCCGGCCTTCAGTCCGGCGTGCTCGATACCGCGGAGATTTCGCCGGATCTCATTCCCGAATTCAAGACGAGCGACACGATGCAGCTGATCGTGGCCCGCAACAACGGCAAAAACCTCTTCTACATCCAGACGCGCGACAAGGTTCTGAGCAATCCCGGCGTGCGCCGCGCCATGGCGATGGCGCTCGATCTCGACCAGCTCGTCGAGGCCGCCTCCAATGGCACCGGCGCAGCCAACGGTTCGATGGTTTCGCAAGACTCGCTCTATTTCGACGATGTCCAGAAGGAGCGTCTGCCCTACGACATCGAGGCCGCGAAGAAAGAGCTTGCGACGGCCGGCTACAAGGGCGAGCCGATTACCATCATCGCCAACAAGCGCAGCAACGTGCCGAGCTTCCCGGCCGCGGTGATGGCGCAGGCCATGATGCAGCAGGCAGGTCTCAATGTGCAGATAGAGGTACTCGACTATGCGACGCAGGTCGACCGCCGCCGGTCCGGCAACTACCAGATCATCTCGCAATCGGTCGCACCGCGCCTCGATCCGGCGCTGATGTACGGTTTCTATGTCGGCAACAAGGACAAGAATGCGTCCTTGATGTGGGATGATCCGAAGGCCGTCGAGCTGATGAAGGCCGCCTATGCGGAACCCGACCAGACGAAGCGTCAGGCGATTTTCGACGAGTTTCACACGCTGATGCTCAAGGAAATGCCGGGCATCTTTCTCTATGACATGGTCGATGTCTGGGGCGCGACCAAGAAGCTGAAGGGCCAGCCCGTCTGGCAATCGAATGCCCGTCTTTGGGAAGTTTCGCTCGACAATTGAGCCTGAACTGCCGCGCCCGGTGGGTCGGGCGCCGCCATCCCGTTTCGACAGTCAACAGGAGATCCGGCAGGCAGTCTGCCGGGTCCGGTGCAACACATCCCTGTGGCGGCGGGGCAGACAGCGAGGAATACCATGAATCTTGACGCGATCAGCTCCATTGCCGCGACGATCGAAAAGATGAAGCCGGACTATACTGCCCTCAGCGACAGTATCTGGAATTTCGCAGAGTTGAAGTTCGAGGAGCGGCGCTCGTCGCAATTGCTGGCAAGGACGCTCGAGGAAAACGGCTTTGCCGTGCGCCGCGGCGTCGCAGGCATGGAAACGGCCTTCATCGGCCAAGCCGGCAGCGGCAAGCCGGTGATTGCTTTCCTCGGCGAATTCGATGCCCTGGCCGGAATGAGCCAGACCGCCGACCTGGCCGAGCCTCTTCCCGAGGCGGCGGGAGCAACCGGTCACGGCTGCGGGCACAATCTGCTTGGCGTCGGATCGCTGATGGCGGCGGTTGCGCTTGCCCGCCACCTCAAGGAGAACAAGCTGCCCGGAACGGTGCGCTATTACGGCTGCCCAGGAGAAGAGGGCGGTTCCGGCAAGACCTTCATGGTTCGTGCCGGCGCATTCGATGACGTCGATGCCGCCCTGACCTGGCATCCGGCTCCGTTCAACGGTGTTCGCTCGACGAACAATCTTGCCGTTCTCGAATATTACTATCGCTTCAGGGGTGTCGCGGCCCATGCTGCCAACAGCGCCCATCTCGGCCGGTCGGCGCTCGATGCGGTCGAACTGATGAATGTCGGCGTCAATTTCCTGCGCGAACACATGCCGCAGGATTGTCGCGTTCACTACGCGATCACCGACGCCGGCGGCAGGGCCGCCAATGTCGTGCAGGCCAGCGCCGAGGTTCTCTATCTGATCAGGGCGCCTGACATGCCGCAGGCGCTTGAGCTTGCCGGGCGCGTCGAGAAAGTTGCACGCGGTGCGGCGATGATGACCGAAACCGCGGTCGAGATCGTGTTCGATACGGCCTCGACGAACCTTCTTCCCAACATCACGCTCGAAACGGCGATGCACGAGAATATGGTCGCGCTCGGGCCGATAGCCTTCGACGAGGCCGACATCGCCTTCGCCAAGAGAATCCAGGATACCTTCACACCCGAAGCGATCCGGAGCAGCATCCGCCTCTATCAGATCAAGGGCGATGTGTTCTCCAACGCCAAGGTCGATGGC
This sequence comes from Rhizobium laguerreae, assembly GCF_019778565.1. NCBI lineage: Bacteria > Pseudomonadati > Pseudomonadota > Alphaproteobacteria > Hyphomicrobiales > Rhizobiaceae > Rhizobium > Rhizobium laguerreae. The sequence continues at coordinate 369,736 of NZ_JAAXQT010000010.1, forward strand.
TCGACGCCCTTGCACACCGGTCTGCGCGATTTCGAGGGACAATCGCATTTTCGGGCCGGATCGACCGATGTCGGCGATGTCAGCTGGGTGACGCCGACCGCGCAATGCTGGGCGCCAGCCTGGGCAATCGGCACCAATCCCCATACCTGGCAGGTCGTCGCGCAGGGAAAAAGCCCGGCCGCACACAAAGCCATGGCGCATGCGGCCAAGACGCTTGCCACGACGGGCTTCGCCCTGATGTCGTCATCCGACCTTCTGGCAGCCGCGAAGGCCGAGTGGCGGGAAAAGACCAGCGGCAAAGCCTATGTGTGCCCGATCCCCGACGATGTGATGCCCGCGACGGTTCACAGCCGGTAGTACCCGTCTGCGTCTACTGTGACAGCGACCTGCATCGCACCCGCTTGCAGTATCCCATGAAAAAGCACTAAGGGTATGGAAGTCGAAAGCGCGGAACTGAGGCATTCACCGCTTTCGAACCTCCAACACCTCGGAAAAGGCAAAGATGACAAGCTCCGAATGGCGGGTGGGAGTGCTGTTTTCCAGAAGCGGAATTAGCGAAATTACGGAAACCGAGCACTTTCTTGGCACCGCACTTGCGATCGAGGAAGTCAATGCATCGGGCGGCGTGCTCGGCAAGCCCATCGTTCCGATTGCTTATGATCCGGGCGGGGATCAAACCGCCTATCGCAATCTGGCACGGCGACTTCTGGCCGATGACGACGTCAACATCATTTTCGGTGCGTCGATGTCGGCCAGCCGAAAGGCGGTCCTGCCGATCGTCGAGCGGCACAACGGACTGCTGTTTTATCCGTCGATGTATGAAGGTTTCGAATATTCGGAGAATGTGGTCTATACCGGCGCCACCCTCAATCAGAATACTTTCGCGCTCGCGGAATACCTTCTCCGCCACCATGGACGCCGGATCCTCTTTGTCGGTGCGGATTATATTTATCCGCGCGAATCCAATCGGGTGATGCGGGACGTGGTCGAGGCAAAGGGCGGTGAAGTCGTCAGCGAGCGATATCTTCCTCTTCATGCCGACGAACAAACCTTGCGTTCGGTTATTTCCGATATCGTCCGTCTCAAGCCCGATGCCATTTTCTCGACGATCATCGGCCGGCCGGCGCAGCGTTTTTATCGCATGTATGCCGAGGCCGGGATCGATCGAACGCGCGTCCCGATTGCCAGTCTTACCATGGCCGAGAGCGAGATTCGCGAGATCGGAGCCGACGCCTGCACCGGCCATATTCTCTCGGCGACCTATTTCCAGACGGTGGAGAACGAGGCGAATGAGCGCTTCGTAGGGGCATTCAAAGCCCGCTTCGGTCAGGACTTCACCACGAGCGTCTGGTCGCAGCCGGCCTATGCGCAGGTTCACCTTTTCGCCCGCGCGCTTGCCCGGGCCGGCTCGCTTGAAACCCATCGCATTTCCGAAGAAATTCTCCTGGAAGATTTTCTTGCTCCGGAGGGCCGGATCAATTTCGACGCCGATACCCGCCACCTCTGGCTGCATCCCCGCATTGGCGTGGCGCGCGCCGATGGACTTTTCGACATTGCCTGGCAGGCGCCTGGCCCGATCCGGCCGGATCCCTACCTGACGGCTTCGCGGTTCGAAGACGTTTGGCTGGAGGCCTGAGATGGCGGGACCGAGCAGGATCGTTCAGGATCTGCGGCGCGCACGCGTTCTGGTCGTCCATCCGCGCGACGAGGACGGCGACGTGCTGATCGCCCACCTCAAGCGCCTTGGCTGCGAGGTCCGGGCGATCTGGCCGCTTCCGCCAGCCTTGCCTCCTGACGTAGACACCGTATTCCTGCACGTCGAGGATGTGCATGTCGAGCACGCGCTTGAGATCATCGACCTCCAGCAGACGGCGATCATCGCCATCGTAACCTATGAGAGCCCGACCGCTCTCCAGGCGATCATCGATCTCAATGCCCACGGCGTTATCAGCAAACCGTTGCGGCCGCTCGGCATCCTGACGCAATTTGCGCTTGCACGTTATCGGCATAGCTACGAAAAACGGCTCGCCGGCAAGGTGCAGAAACTCGAGGAAACCTTGAAAAGTCGCCGGCTGGTCGAAAAAGCCGTTTCGGCGTTGCAGGTGATGAATGGTCTTGACGAGGAGGCGGCCTATAAGCTGTTGCGCGATCAGGCGACGTCAAAGCGCGTTCCGATGGCGACGATTGCCGAATCCATCATTGCCGCGCAAGACACCATGAAAAGCCTCGGACTTTCCATCGGCGCAAAAACTCAACCTTAAGTCGCCGAACCTGTGCACCCTGAAAATGCCTGCTAAAGCGGCTTGACGGTCACATTCTTTCGTGCAAGCCTAAAGACAACGAGCAGGTTTGCTCGGCGGCAGGGCTGCCGCATTCACATCATGGCTATGTAGCCTCTGGTTCACGGATTGAATTCCGTGCCAGAGGTTTTTTGCGTTTGGAGACAAGATTGACCGTCAAGACCTCAGCCGCACGGACGGTAACCGTCGCAACCGTCCAATTCGAACCGATCGTCGGTGATCGCGCCGGTAATCTTGCGGCTATCGATCGGCTGGTGAGGTCGGCAAAGACCAGGGGCGCGGAGATCGTCGTTCTGCCGGAACTCGCCGATAGCGGCTATAACTTCCGTGACGGCGACGAGGTTGCGGCATTGGCCGGCCCGGTACCCGGCGGCCCGAGTGCTGAGACGCTCTGCCGTCTTGCGGGGGAGCTTGGCCTTTACGTCGTCAGCGGCGTTGCCGAGCAGGATGGCGACCGGTTTTACAACAGCGCTCTTCTCTGTGGCCCCGAGGGATATATCGGCAAATACCGCAAGCTTCATCTGTGGAACAACGAAACCCGCCTTTTCAGAAAAGGCGATCTCGGGCTGCCGGTATTCGACCTGCCCTTCGGCCGTATCGGCATCGCTATCTGCTACGACGGGTGGTTTCCGGAAACGTTTCGTCAGTTGGCCCTGGCCGGCGCCGACCTGGTCTGCGTCCCCACCAACTGGGTACCGATGGCCGGTGCGGAAAGCGTTCCCGAGCCGATGGCCAATATCCTGCACAAGGCGGCCGCCCACACCAATGGTCTTTACATTGCCTGCGCCGACCGGATCGGCATCGAGCGCGGCCAGTCCTTCATCGGCCGCAGCCTTATCGTCGGCCCGCAAGGCTGGCCCGTATCCGGTCCGGCCAGTGCCGATCGCGAGGAGATCCTCCTTGCGCAAATCGATCTGTCGAGCGTGACGGAAACCCGCACGCTGAACAGCTTCAATCATCTGCTCGGCGACCGCCGAGCCGATGTCTACGGGTAACAACGACCCACTCAAGAAAGGGGAACAAAATGCAAATGAAAACCATAATCCTGACGCTGGCATCTGCGGCACTCGCCACCGCAGCTTTCGCCGAGGAACCGATCAAGATCGGCGTGCCGGTCGGGCTGTCTGGTGCAAATAGCGTGGTCGCGCCGTCCGTCGTCCAAGCTGCCGAGCTTGCCGTCGAAGAGATCAATGCCAAAGGCGGCGTGCTCGGGCGGCCTCTGCAGCTTGAGATCGCCGACGACGCATCAGGGGCGGCCGGCGCGCAAAAGGCCTTCGATTCCCTGATTTTTCAGAAGGAGGTGAACGTCGTCATCTCGATGGAGACGAGCGCTGCGCGCAATGCCGGGCTGCCGATCATTTCCAAGGGTGACGTGCCATACATCTACACGTCGTTCTACGAAGGCAAATCCTGCAATGCCAATCTTTTCGTCGATGCCTGGGTTCCTGAACAGCAGGTGCCGCCTGTCGTCGACAATTTTATCAGCAAACAGGGCGCAAAGAAGTTTTTCCTGATCGGTTCGGATTACGCTTTCGGACGCGGCATGCTGACCTTCGCCAAGGGCTATATCGAAAAGGCCGGCGCTCAGATCGTCGGCGAGGAATATCTGCCGATGGACGGCAGCGACTGGACGGCCATCATCTCCAAGGTCCGCTCCTCCGGCGCCGACGCCATCATCACCTCGACAGCCGGCGGCGCACCGAACGTGACCTTGACCAAGCAATTGCGCTCGTCTGGCGTCACCCTGCCTTACGGCAATCTCGCCGTTGACGAAGGGACCGCCAAGAGCATGGGCGCGGATGCCAAGGACATCTTCCTCTCGGCATCCTACGTCACCGGCATCGACAGCCCGGAAAACAAGGCTTTTCTCTCGGCCATGGACAAGAAGTTCGGCAAGGAACTGCGCACGCCGAACGATCTTTCCGTGCCGCAATATGAAGCGATCTACCTTTACAAGGCAGCCGTCGAAAAGGCCGGCAGCACGGATACGGCGGACGTGCTCAAAGCCCTCCCTGACGTATCCTTCACCGGTCCGCGCGGCAAGATCTCCATGAACAAACAGCACCACGCGCCGCTGACGATGTATCTTGGCCAGGTAAAGGACGATGGCAGCGTTGCAGTCGTCGATAGCTTCAAGGACGTCGATCCCGGCGATCAGTGCCCGAATCTCTGAAACCAGCGTGGCGGGGCAGGGTGCCCCGCCTCCAGCATCGGAGTTCTAGAAATGACGCTCTTTCTCGATATTGTCAGCACCGCGGCCATTCTCTTCATCGTTGCCGCCGGGCTGCTTGCGATCTTCGGCGTGCTGAAGATCATCAATTTCGCGCATGGCGCATGGCTGACCATCGGGGCTTACTGCGCTGTCGTCGTCAGCGGGGTCGGCCTCAATCCGTGGCTTGCCATTCCCTTCGCGTTTCTGGTCGGAGCCATCCTCGGCGGTGTTGCCGAACGGTTCATCGTGCGGCCTCTCTATCGCCGCCCGCTCGACGCCATTCTTGCAACCTGGGGCCTTGGCATCGTCATCGGCCAGCTGATCACGCTCTGGTTTGGCCGCGACGTGCAGTTCACGCCGGCGCTGCTGCCCGGCACCTTCGATCTCTTTGGCACCGGCTACTCGGCCTACCGTCTTTTCGCCATTGTCGCGGCAGTCGGTCTGGGACTCGGCTTCACCTTGCTGCTCGATGGGACAAGGCTTGGCCTTTCCGCCCGGGCAGTCATCATGAATGAAACGCTGGCGCGCGGACTCGGTATCGATACCGAAAAGGTGCGGCTCGCGACCTTCATGATTGGCACCGGCCTTGCGGCCCTTGCCGGCGTACTGCTCGCGCCGCTGACCAGCGTCGATCCCAATATGGGCGTCGCCTGGCTGACGGGCGCCTTCATGCTGGTGATGGTCGCAGGCTCTTCTTTCACTGCGCTTGCTGCCGCCTGCCTCATCTTCGGGGCCGCTCAGGTGCTCGTCAGCACCTATTTCAGCCCAATCCTCGGCGGCATCACCGTGGCCGTCCTCTGCGCCATCACCCTGCGCATACGTCCGAAGGGATTTGCCCGTGCGTGACAGACAAAAACTCCGACTTGTCCTTCTTCTGGCGCTGGCGCTCACAGCTCTCCTGCTGATCGTCTTCGGACCGATGTTTCTCGGCCGCTTCAGCCTCAACGTGCTGACGCGTTCGATGATCTACGCCATGCTGACGATCACCGTCGACTTGCTGTGGGGCTATACGGGTGTTCTCACCTTCGGGCAGGCTGCATTCTTTGGCGTCGGCGCCTATGCCACCGCCATGGTTCTCACCCATATCGGCGCAAGCCCGGCGCTTTTCGTCGTCGCCCTTGTCGCCGCCGTGCTCGTTCCGCTCGTGCTTGGCCTCGCCGTCGGCTGGCTGTCGTTCTATCACGGATCGACACCGCTCTATGCCACCGTGATCTCGCTCGTCGTGCCGATCGTCGTTACGCAACTCATCTTTTCCGGCGGTACCTGGACCGGTTCCTCGAGCGGCCTTGTCGGTTACGAAACCCTCCCGCTCGGGCTTCCCGGCTATTTCCGTCTGTCGGGCGCGTGCCTGCTGGTCTTGGCCGTTCTTGCCATCGTCTTCGTCCGTTCGGACGCCGGCCGTCTGCTCGTCGCAATCCGCGACAATGAAGCCCGCGTTGCCTATCTGGGCATGAACCCCGCCCGGCTGAAGATCGTCCTGACGGGCGTTCTGGCTGGCGTATGCGGCCTGGCTGGCTTCCTTTTTGCCAACGCATCCGGTGTCGTCGCACCTGAGAACACCGGCTTCGTATTCGGAACCGAACTCGTCGTCTGGACGGCGCTCGGTGGCCGGGGAACGATTATTGGACCCTTGTTCGGCGCAATCGGCATCGATTATCTGAGCGCCAGCCTTTCGGGCGATCTGCCCTTCCTGTGGCAACTGATCATCGGCGCGCTCTTCGTCGCCATGATCATTCTTTTGCCGGGCGGCCTCGCCTCCCTGGTGACGCGTTTCCTGCAGTCGGCGAACTCCAGCAGCACACTGAAATCCTTGTCAACGCGCATCGTCGCCAAGGATGGTGCCCTGGCAGGCAAAAGCCTTCTGTCGATCCGCGGTCTCGGCAAGTCCTACGGCAGCTTCTCCGTGCTCAAGGGCATCGACCTTGAAATCGGCGCCGGCGAACTCGTCAGCCTGGTCGGCCCCAACGGCGCCGGCAAGACCACGCTGATGCGTTGTCTGTCGGACGGTACCCAGCAGATCGAAGGTCAGGTGGACATCATCGGCACGAATATCGCCGGTCGTGCACCCGAACGGATCGTCGCCCTCGGCGTCGGCCGAAAATTTCAGGTTGCCAGCATCTTCGACAGCATGACCATCGGCGAATGCCTCAAGATGGCGCGTTTCAGCCGCGAGAGACCTAACGCGATGCGATCGCATGGCGAGATCGTGCTGCCGGCAGCGGCAGCCGACATCCTGACGCTCACCGGCATGGCGGATATGCTGGACAAGCCGGTGTCGCTGCTGTCGCACGGTCAAAGGCAGGCTCTCGAACTGGCGATGGTCGTCGCTCTGGAACCACGAATCATTCTTCTCGACGAGCCGACTGCGGGTCTTACCAAGACCGAGCGCATGACCATCGGAACCATCCTCAAGAAACTGACGGACGAAATGGGTTTCGCCGCCATCTTGGTCGAACACGATCTGGATTTCGTGCGCGACATATCGAGCCGCATCGTGGTTCTCCACCACGGCAAGCTCGTTCTCGACGGCACGGTGAATGACGTGGTCAATTCCGAAACGGTTCGCACCATCTACGCAGGAGGCGCCCATGGCTGACGCGTTCAAACTCAAGCTCAGCGGCGTATCGAGCGGATATGGCACGGTCGATGTCGTCAATGGCGTGTCGCTCGCCATCCGGCCGGGCGAGATCTTCGCTCTCATGGGCAAGAACGGTATGGGCAAGACGACGCTGCTGAAGACGATCCTTGGCTTCCTGCGTGTCGGCAAAGGCAAGATCGAGGTGGACGGTGCTGGTATCACCGACAGGAAGCCCGCGGAGCTGATCGCTTCCGGCATCGGCTACGCTCCTCAGGAATTGCCGTTGTTTCAGGATCTCTCCATCCGCGACAATCTGCGCTTGGCGCTCAAGGGCGATCGGGATCTGACATCCGCACTGGAGCGGGTTTACGGTTATTTCCCGTTCCTGAAGGACCGGCTGGCACAGAAGGCCGGCACGCTATCGGGCGGGGAGCAGAAAATGCTGATCCTGGCGCGGGCGCTGATGCTGCGTCCAAAACTGCTGCTGATCGACGAAATCTCCGAGGGCCTGCAGCCCTCCGTCGTCCAGAACATCGGCAAAGCATTGAGGGACGACCGCGAAAAGCGCGGCACGACCATTCTTCTCGTCGAACAGAACCTGGATTTCGCCCTTTCGGTGGCGGACCGCTGGGCCGTTCTCAAACTGGGGGCGATCGAAGACGAAAGCCCCAATGGTCCCGATAGCCGCAGCCGTGTCCTGCAACATCTGAAGATTTAAGGAGCGGGGCAAGTGCGGGACCCATGGAACGCTTTCATGCCCTATCCGGATGCGGATGTCGGGCACCCGGCGGTCGGTCCGCTTTCCGGCCTTCGCCTGGCGGTCAAGGACCTCTTCGACGTTGCCGGCTATCCGACCGCGGCCGGCAATGCCGCGGTGCTTGCTGCCTCCGGCATCAAGACATCAACGGCGCCCCTGGTCCAGACGCTACTTGATGCCGGCGCTTGTTTCGTCGGCAAAACCAATACGGATGAGCTCGCCTATTCCCTGATCGGCGGCAACATCCATTTCGGCATGCCGATCAATCCGCTCGATCCCCACCTCATTCCCGGCGGATCGTCGTCGGGCTCAGCCGTCGCGGTTGCCGCAGGCTTCGCCGATATCGGCCTTGGAACAGACACGTCCGGCTCCATCCGTCTGCCCGCCGCCGTCAACGGCCTCATCGGCTGGCGGCCGACACATGGAAGCCTCGACGACAGGGCGCTGCGTCCGCTGGCGCCAAGCTTCGACGTGCCGGGCTTCATGACGAGAAGCCTGGAACCAATGGCTGCGGTGATGAGCGCCGTCGGGATGTCCGCGGCAAATGACCAACCATCATCTATTCTCATTGCCGAGAATATCTTTGCAACCATTAATGACGCGGTCGCCGACGAGATGATCGCCAGCCTTCGATCAGCGGGCATGCCTGTTCGCAGGACCAATACTATCGCCTCGGTCAGCCTTTCCGATCTTGCTTTGGCGTTCATCACCATCCTGCAAAGGGAAGCCTGGGAAAGCAACCGAACACTCTTCGAGCGGAGCCCTGAAGCCATTGCGCCCGATATTGCGGCGCGTCTTCTGTCAGGATCTCGCCTGGACGACGAAGAGGTGCGTGAGGCAGGCAGTATCCGCGAACTTTTTTCCGCGGAGATCGACGCGTTGCTCCGTGAAAATGTGGTTGTCGCTCTTCCGACCTTGGCCATGAACCCGCCAAGGCGCGATGCAGAACCGGAACGCTTTGCCGCATTTCGTTCCGCCTGCATCAAGCTTTTGTGTCTCTCGGGCCTTGGCGGTTGCCCACAACTGGCTTTCCCCATTGTCAATTGCGCGGGAAATGTTTCGCTTTCCTTGTTCGGCGCAAGGAGCGCCGACAGGATGCTTATGAATGTGGCCCGGCAATTAACGGCTGAGTGAACGAGCAGATGCGGGGGGAGCCATTCCCCACCGTCCATCCGCCCCTTGCGACCGGCCGATGAAATTGCCCGGTCGCAAGGGCAGCGTAATCGCAGCACGGCGCTTGGCTATTGCGAGCCGCCGGCTTTGCGTCGTCTCCGGCTGACCATCATTCCGCCGACGATGAGAACAATTCCGGCCGCGTTCGCCCAAAATGATGCTGGAACGGCGCTGATATAATCAAACGCTACCCCTGTTACCATCTGGCCACCGATGATCAGCAGAGCCGAATTCACCGCTCCGATTCGAGCAATGACCCAACTGCCCGCCGCCACGAAGATGACGCCGATAGGACCACCCAGATAGGCATACCAAGGCGCCTCGGCAGCACCCGCGGGAAGCAGACCTCCGACAACGAGACCAAGGCAGGTGAGGGCAGCAAAGCCTATGGCATGGTTCCAGAAGGATGCGATCAGCGGCGTGGTCGATATGCTCAACCGCCCATTGAGCTGACGACTGAGGCCGACGAGCACACCGCCCAGGCAGGCCAGGAGAATGAACACTGTCACGCCGCACCTCGCCCAAACAGGATGATGAGCGCAGCCCCCGTGACGACCAAGCCGAGCGCTACGATGTCTTGTGTATCTGGACGCCGCTTTGGCAGACCGAACAGTCCCCAGCTGTCGGCCGCGACGCTGAAGGCGACCTGGCCTGCCAAACCCAAAGCCAAGGTGCCGGAGAGCCCGAGCGGTGAGTTGACCGCGGTCGAGGTCAGAATAACCGTTGCAGCGCCGGATATCCCACCGAGATAAGCCCACCAAGGTGCATTGGGCGCTTTACCTACCAACGGCGTGCGCCGGCGGTGGACCACCAGGAGAAGAATGACAGCTGCGATGATGCCTGTGCCGTGCGCCGCCCAAGATGAGAACAGGGGATTGCCATAACGGGCCAACTCGCCGTTGAGGTGCACCATGAAAGTCAGGAGCCCGCCCGTGGCAAAAGCTCCGATGAAGTAGATGGGATGCGAATTACGTGCTTCGGTGGTCATTGCAGATCCCGTCAAAGAATCGATTGCGCCCGATATTTTTCAAATTGCCACTACAGCGCCGCGTATTTTAGACGCGCAAAGGACGCTGCAGCATTCGCCTGGACGAATGCGTCGACCATGGTTCCTGATTAGGACGGTACGTCTCAGCGGATTTCCTGCCCGGCGTCAATCGTGGTCCGACAAACATCCTTTCCATTGACGCGCCCTTCCAGCAGATGGCTAATGGCCGGGTGTGTCGTCACTACCTTGCAAGCATGGAGGATGCGATGCTGATCAAGGGCGAACGAACATTCGTGGTGCGGGATGCCGGAGGCTTCGTCGCACATGTCAACATGCCGGGCTGGTTGAAGCCGAAGCCGACCGATCACGGCCACGGCCCTCTCGCCATGGTCGTTGAATCCATCCTCGATCCTGGCCGCCAGATCGCCATGCACGAGCACCGGAACGACGAGATTATTTCCTGGGTGCACGAAGGCGTCATGCGTCACGACGACAAGGCCGCTGGCCGGTTGGTGATCGACCGTGAGCATCTGGTGGTGATGAATGCCGGAGCAAGCTTTTGGCATTCCGAAGAGACGCTGGCATCCGACCCGCCTCTGCGAATGCTGCAGATCCTCGTTCGCCCTTATGCGGTCGATCTGGAGCCAAGGATCCAGCACGGGCCGATGCCAGCTGCTGCTGCAAACGTCTGGCGACACCTGGTCGGGCCGGAAGGAGAGGGCGCCCCCTTCTATGTCCGAAGCGCGATCGACATCTTCGACATGCGGCTAGACGCAGGTATACGGGTGGAATTCCCGCAGAAACACGGCCGAGAGCTCTATTTCTATGTCTTTAGCGGTTTCGTTGTCGTCGATACCCAGACCTTTGCAGAAGGGGAGCAGGGGCTGCATTTATCGGATGACAAGCTCGAAGTAGAGGCGCAGAGTGCAAGCACGTTGGTCGCGTTTCTGCTCGACCCGAACGCATCTATCACCAGGCAGGGAACTGTCGGCGACCACAAGAAGATCCCGCCGGCAATCATTATTCGCGCGTTCCTGCGATGGAGGAAATTTCGCCATATCTGGCGTCGTCATCTTTCGCATCGCCGCTCGAAGACCGAAAAGGCGATATGAATGGAACAAGGATGCCCCTAACGGGTTTCGAACCTTAGCGTTCAATAGGAGGAGCATTTCATGCCTACGGTTGCCGCCACACCCATCACCCCACCAGACCAGCACGTTGTAACAGCCCGCGAAGCCATCGAGCCGCTTTATGAGAAGCTCGAGCTTCAAACGGAATCGCTGGTCCTGTCTGCGGCGCTGGAAGCGGGATGGTCTTCGGATGAAGCAACCGAGGCGCTAGCTGCGCTTAGACTGCAGGATGCACTTTCCACCCTTGGACGAACGGCCTGACCGAAAGAACTCCGAGAATAACGACGTCTCCTGTCGGAGCGCCGGCTATCAGTTACCGAACGGCCTCGCGCGGCGTGCTAAGAAGGGGAATATTGACGATCAACAAGAGAAACAGACGGCTGCGGTCCATGTAGAAGCCGAGCTCCCACCTTTCCATGGTCATGAACATGGGCAGCGCGAAAAGCAATGCTCCAGCAATACCGCGCGCGATGCCTGAAAAAAATCTGCTGCTATTGAAATCCTGGCGCGTGGTCGCGGCACTCAAGTTTGATCCCCCTAAATGAAAAAGTCCCACCACCCGTAAACCGATGCCGCGGCATTCAAAACGCAAGCGCTCGCTGCAGAAGCGCGGGTTGGACGCACGAGCACCAGAGCCGCCGAAGTCAAAGCCGTCATGGACATCACGGTTGACATCACTTGTCTCAATTGCTTCTTAGTTGTGAGATCCTGCCAGTTCCGAGTACCATCGAGAGTTTTGGTGTCGACACGGTTCGATATCGTGCCTCGACCAAATTATAGATACCGAACGCAGCCAAGCCGATAGCCACGACGAGGTAGAGAACAGCTCCGAAAGGAAGCTGTCTCACGAAGGCCAATGCATCGCTTATGCTTCCCGCCTGGCCCGGATCAATGGTGAAGGCCGCATAGCAAAAGAAGATGCCGACGATCACGAAAACGATCCCACGGGAAACAAGCCCATAGACGCAAACCAATAACAGAGGTCGGCTTTGACCGAGCGTGAGATATCGCTCAAATCGCCGCGACAAAGGATTCCTGAAAGGCATATACCGCCAACCCCATATACGTCGCGGCGCTCCCGAGGAGGGCGGCACGGATCAGGTAGCTTTTCACACTGTGGTCATGGTTGTCTGCGTTTGCGATGGACTGGGCAAGCCGCCATGCTACAAAGCCGAGTAGCCCGAGCCCTATCAAGCCCAGCCACAGCCGGCCGAATGGCTGCTCCAAAACAGCGTCGAGCGCTGATTTGGTATCGGCCTTACCGCCGCCGAAGCTCGAAAATACTGCCAGCGCAGCAACGAGCAAAAACACAATACCTCGGGCGCTATATCCGGCCCGCGCAGGCCATTCAAATTTCGATCTGGTCATCTCTGGTTCCCCGCCGCGCTTTCTAACGAGTGCCCAGCAAAACAGTTCCGACTTCTCCGCGATGAATGTCTTATAGGAGGCAAGCGCCTCGAGCTTTTGTCGCAATTTTGACTCTCGGCGCCAGACGGTCGATGTCGACATCAACGATGTAGCAGCTTTGTTGCCGATGGCGATTCGTCGACCACCCTTTGCGCAATGTTATGCAACACACTGTCGATGAGGGGTGAGCAATGCTCGGGACACTATTTCGGTCGATGTCCCGCAACAGTTCGAAATTAGATCCCTTCGAGAGCACTAAGCGGGCGGGGCCTCGGCTGAGTCGTGCCGATTTACAATGATTGTTTCGAGTCTTTCTCGCAACACCTGAGCGGGAACTGTAATCTTGGACGGATTTGGCTGGATTAGAGCGATTCAGCTGCGGTATCCGTAAGACTGCGAAGCGATTTGCGCGAGCAGGACAGCTAGAGACAGCACGTCCGCATCTCCTAAAGCAGGATCTTGATGAACGCGGATATGATAGCCGCCTGGGCGGTGGAAAATGGATTCCATGCGATGGATTCCGGGAATTATCGTCGCCATGACAATGCAGGCGTGATCACGATCGAGATAAAGAGGATGTCATTCCTCCTCATCGATGAGAGGCAAGGCTTGCGACCCCGCCTCATATCGCGGTTGTTCAAAGACATATCCCTCACAAGCGGGAGCGGCCGCTTGCAGGGTCTACTTGACCACAAACGCAATCATTGAGCGCTGCCCTTATTCGACAGCCCAACCAATTCAGGTGGCGGATCATGGCTGACGCCGATGAGCACCGTCCCAAACCTCAACACTTTCAATATTTCTTCTTGCGAACGATCTTGTTGCCGCGGGGTCCGCTCACAACCGGTGTTCGATCGCGGTTTTCGGCAAGCAGGTTTCGCCAGCACCAGGCGATCGGCGACCAGAGCACCGCTTGCGACAGCTGCCTGGACCGCGCACCCAGGTTCATGGGCACAGCGGCCAGATTGGTTTTGGTACTATCAGCCGGATCCCGGCGTGACCGTCTCTTCATCCCGCTCCGGCAATGTTCCGGCGCCTGGCGTTTTGCTCTCGTCGGTCAGATGATCTTGAGCATGTGGCCCGGCTTGAGGGTTCTTCTTTGCCTGGTTCAGCTCTTTGTCCGCCCCTTCGATAGCCAACTGGGCCTTACTGTCCTCGTCCACACGCGGCTCCTTTCATGTTTGCTCGATCATTGGGCTCATTACGGCATTAACAAAGGCGCTAGCTGCGAGTTCCCATGATGGCTCGGTTGATGGAGGCAACGGCGATGTGTCGGAACACTGCACCGCTCCGGTGAAGGGCGCTAACGCCTTCTGGAGCCCGCGTTCGCCAGGCGGTTCTCGAAGAGACGTTGCGAGGATCGGTCGGCTCGCGATTCCATCACGATCAGGGCTGTTCCCACCTTGATTTTTCAAACCTGTTTCGCCATTTGATCGGCGCTAATTCGCTTTCCTGGAGAACCCGAGCACATGACAAAGATTGCAGAACAGACTGCTGAAAGCCACGTCTTTGAGGCTGACGTTGCCCGCCTTCTGCACATGATGGTCCACTCCGTTTATTCGGATAGAGATGTGTTTCTGCGTGAGCTGATTTCGAATGCGGCCGATGCCTGCGAGAAACTTCGATATGAGGCGATCGAGACAC
>NZ_JAAXQT010000011.1:0-216647 GCF_019778565.1 Rhizobium laguerreae
CGCCGTCGAGCAGGCGCAGGCAAAGGGCATCGACGTCGTCGGCCCGATCTCGGCCGATACGGTGTTTGCCCGCGCCTATAACGGCGCCTTCGATCTTGTCATCGCCCAGTATCACGATCAGGGCCATATCCCGATCAAGCTCGTCGCCTTCGATACGGCGGTCAACGTCTCGCTCGGCCTGCCGATCGACCGCGTCTCGGTCGATCACGGCACCGCCTTCGACATTGCCGGCACCGGCAAAGCCAACCACGTCAACATGCTCTCGGCCATCGCCTATGCCAGGCTGATGGCCCGCTCGCCGCGGCAGAGAGCGTGATCGCGGCTTCCAGTAAGACCGACAGGCGCCGATCGCCGACACAACGATGTCGAACTTTGTTATGACACCTCATAGCAGAACCGGACTCTGTCGTTCAGGAACGTCACGCCGTTGACGCGCAAGCATTCCGCGCCTACATAGCTAGACAGTCTAGCTAGGAGCGGAATCGATGGAATGGCAACTGCAGGACGCCAAGAACCAATTTTCGAAGGTCGTGCAGAAGGCCCGACAAGAAGGGCCACAGGTGGTGACCGTGCGGGGCGAGCGCACCGCCGTCGTTCTGTCCGCCCGCGACTACGATGCCTTGCGCGCCGGTAGGCCGACCCTCGTCGACGACCTGCTCGGTGGCCCCGCCTGGGACGATGAGTTCGCCGATGCGGTCGAAGCACGCAACAAGACTCCGAGCCGCGACGTCGCCTTCTGATGTATCTGGTCGACACCAACATCGTCTCGGGGGCGCGACGCGGCACGCCGCAGGCGGTCTCCTGGCTGCGCTCCATCGATCCGCTCACCATCCACCTGAGCGCGCTGACGCTTGGCGAGATCATGCGCGGCATTGCCCTCAAACAGAAGTCGGATCCGAAGACCGCGGCCCATCTCACCGAGTGGCTGCGCAAGCTGCGTTATGATCATGGCGACCGGATCCTGCCGGTGACCGACGAGATCGCCGTCGAATGGAGCCACATCGCCGCCATCCGGCCGCGTGGCGATATCGACGGGCTGATCGCCGCAACCGCAATCGTCCATGATCTGATTGTCGTCACTCGCAATGTCGGCGATTTCGACGACACCGGTGCAGCGGTGATAAATCCATGGGAGACGGACGCGTGAGCAGTCGAGGCAGCCACCTCCTCGTTTAAAATGGCCTCCTGTGCAGTGTGACCAAGCCCCATCTGTCCGGCGTTTTGATCGGCTCTGCGAAACGTTGATTGCACCGCCAACCCATCACATGCCGAACAAACGGCGATCCCAGAAAACCGGTTGGTGAAGGCTTGTCGTGATCGACGGGAATTCCGGGTGGGCCGGATTGATCAGCACGTTGCGGTCGACGCGGGCGACGACGCTTGGCACCAACAGGATGGCGCTGCGCTTTTCCTGGCACCACCGCTCGCCGAAAGTCTTGCTGACGTTTGCCGGCATGCAGTCCCAGCCGGGCAGCGCGGGCTCGGAGAAGACCTCGTAGCTTAGCCCCCGCGGTAGGGTGATCGTGACATAGTGCTGGTTGGGCGGCAGCCGCCCGCTGCCATGGACGAGCTTTTCGAGCAGCGCCGTCGAATAGTGCTCGCTCGTATAGATGATCGGGCTGCCCGAAGTGTTCCACCGCCCCGGCGCGATGGTCGAGCCGGTGGCGTCGAAGATCGGATAGGTTCCATGGGGATCTCCGATGCGGATGGATGTCAGCGTTCGGTCGAGATGCTGTGCGCTCACGCAGCACTGCCGTATTTCAGGCTTCCGAGGATATCGAGCACGAGCTCGCCACCGATCTCGCTCTGGATGACCACGTCGATCGGCCGCCTGTCCTCCAGCATTGCATGCGGGCGAAACAGGAAATCACGTGCCTCGGTCTCGGTCTGCCAGACATCGAGTGCCGATCCCCAGACACGCGCGAGGCGGGCGAGTTTTATGCCCTCGTCGGAAGAGAGCCGATGCTTGGATTTGCGCCGCTCATAGGTGGCCTTCGGAACGAGCCTATATTTGAACTGGGTATCATCAGGCGCCAGAAGCAGCGCCATGCGATCAAGCGCCTTGACCGGCAAGCCTTCCTCGATGCTGGAGAGCAGGCCAAAGGCGGAACGCGACGCCGGTTCCCTGGCGGGCAGTCCGAGAACGTCGGCGATGACTGCAAATCCCGTCATGGCAAAGCTCCTTTTCACTTGAGGTTATATTTAGCCTCAAGTGAGCAAATGTTCAAGAGTGCCATTCAGACACGCGGGAGGCCTTGTCATATCCTGGAAGCGTCAGCGTTTCGGTGCCCGCACTGAACGGCTTTCAGTTTCGCCCCAGCTGCAGCCGACGGAAAATCCGCTCGATCTGGGCAACAGCGGCAAAAAAGACGATGCCGGAGAAAGAGGCGAGCACGACGGCGGCAAAGAGCCTTTCCGCCTGATAGTTGAATGTCGACTGGATGATGACGGCCCCGAGCCCCTGGTTCGAACCGATCCACTCCCCGACGATCGCGCCGATCACACAGGTGGTTGCAGAAATGCGCAGCGACGCAAAAAGCAAGGGGGCAGATCGTGGCGCGCGCAGGCGCCAGAACGTCTCCCACCCGCTCGCCGAAAGCACATGCATCAGGTCAAGCTCGCTCGTCGTCGCCAGATTGAGGCCCCGGGCCGTATTCACCAGGGTTGGGAAGAAGCAGATGAGAGCGGCGATGATGACTTTTGGCAGCATACCGAGGCCGAAGATGAGGATGATGATCGGCGCAAGCGCCAGCACGGGGATGGTGTTGAAGAGCAGGACAACGGGAAAATAGGCGGCCTGGAACCGCGGATTATAGACAAAGGCAATTGCCATGATCACGGCGAGACTGTTGCCCAGGAGGAAGCCGAGGCCCGCCTCACCCCATGTCGGGATCGCATTCGACAGAAGGAAGCGCCATTCCGTTCCGAGCGTACGCAGGATCGCCAGCGGTGTTGGAACGATATAGCTGGGAATACCGAGCGCCGGCACCAGCCATTGCCAGGCGAGAAGCAGCGAGAGGGCGCCGATAACAGGAAGGCCGATTGCCTCGGTGAGGGATAGCCGACGATGCGTCATGCAGCCGAACTCCCCTGCTGCAGCAATTGGCGCAGATGGGCTGCGGTCTCCTGGACATCGAGGCTCTCGCGCCGACAGAGGCCACGCTCGTCCTTCAGCGGTGCAAGGTCGATCAGCGCCTGGACGCGGCCCGGATTGGCCGCCAGGACCAGCACGCGTCCGCCGAGATAGATCGCCTCGATGACGCTGTGGGTCACGAAAAGGATGGTCGTACCGGTCCGGCGCCAGACGTCCAAAAGCTCGTCGTTCAGTCGTTCGCGCGTGATCTCGTCGAGCGCACCGAAGGGCTCGTCCATGAGCAGGATATCCGGCTCGCATTGAAGCGCGCGCGCTATGGCGACGCGTTGGCGCTGGCCCCCTGACAGTTGGTGCGGGTACCGATCGGCCAGATGCGACAGGCCGACCAGTTCAATCCAATGGTCGGGCCGCGGATCGACCGATCGCGAGACGCTGTTCTTCCCCACCTGCAGCGGCAACGCGACATTCTCCCTCACGGTCCGCCAGGGCAACAGCGTCGCGTCCTGAAAGACGAAGGCGACCTCGCGGCGCCGGCGCGCCTCCGACGCCGTTCTGCCGAGCACCGCCAGCTGCCCGTCAAGCGGCGGGAGAAGATCCGCCACCGCCCGCAGCAAGGTCGACTTGCCGCAGCCGGAAGGGCCGAGAATGGTCAAAAACTCGCCCCTGCCGACGCTGAGGTCGACGCCGGACAGAATGCGGGTCGTCTCGCCGGCGCCGGCATAACCGACAGCCAGATCCTTGGTTTCGATGGCCGCTGCTTCAGGCAAATCCGCTCTCACGCAATCTTCGGACGGTCGTCCGCCGTCATGTCGAGGATCCTGGTCGTATAGCAGTCCTCCAGCTTCGGCGCGCCGCTCTTGAACTGACCGATCTTGTCGTAGACGGAAATCTGCTCGGCAAGCGCGGCCGGATCGAAGCTGCCCCAACCATCCTTGCCGGTCGCTGCGTCGAAGCTCAGCGACAGGATGCGCGGCACCGTCTTCAGCTCTACGGCAAGGTCGAGCTGCGGATAGGCTTCCACCGTCAGTTTGACCGCCTCTTCAGGATGTTCATGCGTCCAGGCCCAGCCCTTGGCGACGGCACGCAGCACCTTTGCCAGTGTCTCGGCATGGCCGCTCACGGCATCGTCGGTGGCAAAATAGACATTGGCGTAGGAGGGCAGGCCCGTGTCCTTCATCATCAGATCGATGCGGTCGGGACCGATGATGGAAAGCGCCTGCGTGTTGGTGATCCACCCGGTGACTGCATCGACCTGGCCGGTCATCAGCGGCGTCATGTCGAAGCCGATATTGGTGATGGTCAGGCTCGATGGATCGATATCGTTCTTCAGCAGGATGGCATCGAGCACATAACGGGCTGTCGGCTGGATGCCGATGCGCTTGCCGACCATATCCTTGACGGTGCGGATCGGCGCCTTCGGCAGCGAATAGAAGGCGAAAGGCGCCATGCGGAAACCGCAGGCGAAGATCCTGATCGGCACGCCGGATGAACGGGCCAGAAGAAGCTGTGCCGAATCCGAGAACTGTCCGAGCTGCGCATCACCCGTGATCACGGGCGGCACCGTCGCCGAATTGGGACCGCCTGGGGAAAACTCGACGTCGAGACCCTCGGCCTGGAACAGTCCCCGCTTGACTGCGACGATATCGCCGATCTGTCCGTTGCTCATCAGCCAGTCATATTTAATGACGACCTTGGATGCGGCGGCTTTCGAGTGACGCGGCACGAACACGCTGATCCCTGCCGTCGCTGCAGCAAGGGCAAAGGCTCCGCCCTTCAGGACGGTACGCCTGCCGACCACGATTTGTTTGTCATCCCCGCTCATTTGCTTGCCTTTCCCCTTGTTGGATTGTTGGACGACCGGCCGATTGCGCTCGCTATTGCGGATCGATGTCACCGATCGGGCCGCCTGCGGACCACGCATAGATTTCCCAGAGATTGTCGTCAGGATCGGCGAAATAGACGCATCGCGCGTTCCAGACATAATCCTGCGGCGGCGCGTGGAAGAGCACGCCCGCAGCTTTCAGCTCCGCATAGGCAGCATCGACCTGCTCTGGCGAGGCGAGCTCGATGGCCGCGCAGGCCTTGTGCGCACCTGGAGGGGCACGGCGGCTTGAGACACCGGTATTCTCGGCAATATGCTCGATCTCCCACAGCGCCAATGTCACGCCCGCCCCTTTGAAATCGGCAAAGCCGGGAGCCCGGCGGCGAGGTTTGAAGCCAAGACGCTCGACATAGAAAGCCGATGCTTTGTCGATATCCTCGACCAGGAAGCAAATGTCGGTAATCGGATTGGTTTGGGCAAAAGCGGTCATATGGGCCTCCTGATGGGAAATGCCTCGCAGACCGCAGCCTCAAGAGATTTCAAATTCGTGCGGTTGTCTTTCGCAAAGCTGCTGATCTGTCATCGGCAAGAGCCGGCTCAAAGACGGACCGAACGCTGGTATTCTTTCGGCGTCGCCCCGATCAGACGACGAAAGACGCTGGAGAAATGCGCCTGGCTGGAAAAGCCCGTGGCATAAGCGATGTTTGCAAGCGTCTCCTTGCCATCGGCGAGGTAAAGCCGTGCTCGTTCGATCCTGCGTTCGAGAACGAAGCGGTGCGGCGCCATGCCGGCCGCCCGTTTGAATTCCCGGCTGAAGTGAAAGGGGCTCATATGGGCCACGCTGGCCAGCTCCTCGACACTCAGATCGGATTTGCCAAGCAGGTTCTCGATGTAATCGATCACACGCCGGAGATTGTCCGATGTCAGCGGACGGTCGCCGGCTTCAGGTTTGGCGCCCAGCAGTTTTACGACGCAGCAGGCGAGCGCCATCCCCAGATGCTGCATCAAAAGCAGGTCGGCGCGCCCGCTCTTCTCGGCGGCAAATGCGAGGGAGAGTGCGACCTGCAGCGTTGTCGGATCAGTCGTCGCGCTGAGCGCGTCACTATCCCAATGCTCGGGATCGAAGCGAGAGCCGCCAATGCCGCTGTAGAGCGCAGGGGACTGGAAGATCGAAATATAATCCGCCGCATCGCCATCGACTTCGAGGACCGTGGCGGCCGGTTGAAATCCCAGGGTGAACGGCGGCCTCTCAATTTTGCGGAACGCCCCGCTTCCAAGCCGATAGGCATATTTGCCGTGCGCGGTGCGGTTGATCGAAATTCTATGAAGGGAGCCCCTCGAAACCATTTGCCCCGCGGCGCTGCGATAGGTCTCGACGATCATGTCGCGGTGAACGAAGGCCTTGTAGCCTCCGAGGGATGGCCGGCTTATTGAGAAAATCTGCGGGTCTATATCTGGCATTGTTTCATTCTCCCTGGCAGCTGAGAGGCAAGTTGCGCGCCAAGTGGAGCGAAGCTTCGCGCTAGATATCAACATCGCAGCATAAAACCCGACGGTGCCCAGAAAATCGTGATCTTACGCCTGCTGTCGCGCCACACAGCACCGCGGCCTGGCAGGAGTTCGCCTTCGGCAAATTTGGTCGCATGCGCAAGAATTATGCAGTGCATGTTCTTCTGATCTGTGGCTGCAGACCCATCTGACCGCTCCGAAAACCGCCAGGCTTCCGAAATCATTCCCGGTCGCGGGAAACCGCGGCTCAGGGATGAGCTTTCGTTCCGTCCACTCTTTCCCCCGGAGATCGTTCTTTTGGAAATTCGTTCCTATCCATCCGCATTAATCCATTTAATCTATAGACATTATTAATTGGGAGAGAAATTGCGATGAGTATCGAAAAGTCTGAAAACGGTCTCGGAAGACGAGATCTACTGAAACTGTCTGCCGCGGCCGGGGTCGCCGTCGCCGGTGCATCCCTCATCGGGCAGAAGCCGGCTTTTGCCGCCGGCGAAGAACTGTCGCTGAAAGGCAAGCGCATCGCCATCAGCGCAACCGGCACCGATCACTTCTTCGACCTGCAGGCCTATAATGCCCAGATCGAGGAGGTAAAGCGCCTCGGCGGAGAGCCGATCGCCGTCGATGCCGGACGCAACGACGGCAAGCTGGTCTCGCAATTGCAGACGCTGATTGCCCAGAAGCCGGACGCGATCGTTCAAATCCTCGGTACGCTCAGCGTCATCGATCCCTGGCTGAAGAAGGCACGCGATGCCGGAATCCCGGTTCTGACCGTCGACGTCGGCTCGACCAATTCGATCAACAACACCACCTCCGACAATTGGGGGATCGGCAAGGATCTGGCGCTGCAGCTCGTCTCCGATATCGGCGGCGAAGGAAATATCGTCGTCTTCAACGGCTTCTACGGCGTAACCCCCTGCGCGATCCGCTACGACCAGTTGGTCAATGTAGTCAAATATTTCCCGAAGGTGAAAATCCTCCAGCCGGAACTGCGCGACGTCATCCCGAATACCGTGCAGGACGCCTTCACGCAGATTACGGCCATCCTCAACAAATATCCGGAAAAGGGTTCGATCAAGGCGATCTGGTCGGCCTGGGACATTCCGCAGCTTGGCGCGACCCAGGCCCTTGAAGCCGCTGGGCGAACCGAGATCCGCTCCTACGGCGTCGACGGCAGCCCGGAAGTGCTGCAGCTCATCGCCGATCCGAATTCGCCGGCCGGCGCCGATGTCGCCCAGCAGCCGGCGGAAATCGGCCGCACCGCCATCCGCAACGTCGCCAAGCTGCTCGCCGGCCAGACGCTGCCGCGCGAAACCTATGTTCCGGCCCTGCTCGCCAACAAGACCAATGTCGGCGAAGTCACCAAGAAACTCGGCATCGGCTGACATCTGAACACGAGCGATTCGGCCATGCCGGATCGCTCGGAATCTCTGTGCCTGGAGAAATCGATATGACGGCCATTTCGTTGAAGCAACCGGTGTCGGCACGCGACGACATCATCCGCCTTGAAGGCATCGTCAAGCATTTTGGCGGCGCGCAGGCGCTTGCCGGTGCGTCGCTGATCGTCAGGCGCGGCACCATCCACGGTCTCGTCGGCCAGAACGGCGCCGGCAAGTCGACGCTGATCAAGTTGCTGGCCGGTCTTCATCAGCCCGATGGCGGCCGGATCGAGATCGAAGGGCAAACATTCGACAGGCTGACACCGCATCTTGCCGAAGAGCTCGGTATCCACTTCGTTCACCAGGATCGACTGCTGGTGCCGACCTTCACCGTCGGCGAAGCCCTGTTCCTTGGCCGGGAACCGCGGATATCGGGCACGCCGTTCCTCGATCGCCGACTGATGCAGCGCCGGACATCTGACATTCTCAACGACTATTTCGGTATCCGGTTGCCGAACGCCGCCTTGATCGGCGAATTGTCGACGGCCGAAAAGCAGATCGTGCAAATCACCCGCGCCCTCCTCAATCAGCCGAAGGTGCTCGTCTTCGACGAGCCGACGGCCGCATTGGTGCGCCGCGAGGCCGATATCCTTTTCCGGCTGATCCGCCGTCTGCGCGACGAAGGCGTCACCATCATCTATATCTCGCATTACCTGAACGAAGTCGAAGAGCTCTGCGACCACGTCACCGTGCTGCGCAACGGGCTCGACGTGGCCTCCCTGCCGATCGGGGAGACTTCCGCCGGTGCGATTGCCCGGCTGATGGTCGAGCGCGACATCAAGGAAATGTTTCCGAAGCCGCAAGTGACGCCCGGCGAAGACATCCTCAAGGTCGAGCAGCTGTCGGCGCCGGGGAAATATAGCGACATCAGTTTCACGCTTCGCCGCGGCGAGGTGCTCGGCCTTACCGGCCTGCTCGGCTCCGGCGCAAAGGAGCTGGTCCGCGCGCTCTTCGGTCTGGAGACCCCGGCTTCCGGCCATATCGAGATCAACGGCAAGGCTGCCCGTTTCACCAATCCCACCCAGGCGGCCGGCCGCGAAATCGCCCTAGTGCCGGAAGATCGACGTCGCCATGGCGTCGCGCTCGACCTCAGCGTCGCGGAAAATATCAGCCTTTCGAGCCTTGGCCGCTTCACGCGTTTCGGCTTTCTCGATCGCAGGCGCGAACAGAGACAAGTCGACGCTCTGATTTCGCGGCTGCAGGTGAAGACCAATGGGCGAGATGCTCTGCTGCGTACGCTTTCGGGCGGCAACCAGCAGAAGGTGGCCATCGCCAAGTGGCTGAGCCGCCGTTCCGAGGTCTATCTGCTCGACGAGCCGACGGTCGGCGTTGATATCGGCTCCAAGGTCGAGATCTACACGCTGATCGGCGAACTCGCGTCGCGCGGCGCCGGCGTCATCGTGCTGTCTTCGGATCTGCCCGAACTGATCGGCATCACCGATCGCATCCTGGTGCTCTTCCGCGGCCGCGTGGCGCGGGAATTCATCTCGTCGGAGACCACGGCAGATGCGGTGCTGGCTCAATCGACCGGATCATCCGAGGGACAACGCCATGTCGGCTGAAGTGGAATTCGCGCCTTCCGGTTTTTCCGCTGCCGAACTGCCTCCCCGGCCGGCCGGCAATATTGCAGCTGCGGCATTGCGCTTCGGATCGCTGATCGCATTTGCCGCCATCCTGATCATTTTTTCGCTGACCGCACCCTATTTCCTCAGCATCGGCAATATCGGCAACGTGCTCGGCCAATCGGCCATCTCAGGTGTGCTTGCCATCGGTCTGACGATCGTGCTGATCGCCGGCGGCTCCAATGTCGTCACCGGCGGGATCGACCTGTCGCTCGCGGCCAATATGGGCCTGAGCGCCGCCGTCTACGCGAGCCTGACACAGTTCGGCTACGGCGATGCGACGGCGGTTGCCGCTGCGATCCTCACCGGCGCGTTGATCGGCACGGTCAATGCCATTGCCGTCGTCTATGCCGGCATCGTGCCGCTGCTGGCCACGCTGGCCGTCATGAACGTCGTCGCCGGCCTGGAATTGGTGCTGACCGGCAATACCGTCCTGCCGGCTTCGACGCCATTCCTGTCGGCGCTCTCGGCCTCGGACGCTTTCGGCATCCCGGTTCTCGCCTATGTGCTCCTCGCCTTCACGGCCATCACCACGGCGATCGTGCAATATACGCCGCTCGGCCTGCGTCTCTATGCCGTCGGTGAATTTCCGGATGCAGCGCGTGCCGCGGGTCTGCCGCTTCGACGGCTACTCGCCGGCGCCTTCGTCGCCAGCGGCGTCTCCGGCGGCATCGCCGGCATCCTGTGGGTTTCCTATCTGAGCGGCAGCACGACCGGCGCCGGCGAGATGCTGTTGCCGGTCGTCGTGACGGCCCTACTCGGCTCGGTCTTTTCGCGCCGGCTGGTTCCAACGGTCACCGGGACGCTGCTTTCGGCCCTTTTGGTCGGCTTCCTGGTTAACGGTTTCCAGCTGCTGAACATTTCGAGCACGCTGGTCAGCGGCGTCCAGGGTGTGCTCATTCTCATCGTCGTTTCCGCGACCACGCTGCTGCGCCGGCAGGAGGCCTGACCATGTCGCTCCAGACCCCTCCCCTCGCCACCATAGGCTTGCCGCGTCTGATCGCCGGCGGCCTGGTGCGCTATGGGCTGATCCTCGCCCTGATTGCGGTGTTTGCCGCCTTTTCCGCGGCAACGCCGACGTTCCTGACGCCCGCGAACTTGCAGAGCATCCTGGTCAACAATTTCACGCTGCTTGCCATCGTCTCCATCGCCATGACCTTCGCCGTCGCGTCGGGCGGCATCGATCTTTCGGTGGGAACGGCAATGGATTTTGCCAGCTTCGCCTTCGTTTCGCTCGTCCTCGCCGGACAGCCGGTGGCAGTCGCCGCACTCGCGGGACTGGCCGCCGGAGCGTTCGTCGGGGCCTTCAACGCGCTCTTGATTTCAGGGATCGGTGTGTCGCCGTTCCTCGCCACGCTCGGCACGCTGTTCATCGGCCGCAGCGTGCAGCAGCTGCTGACCAATGGCGGCAATCCGGTCTATCTGCCGCCGAACGGCGTGCCGGAAGCCTTCCGTTTCCTCGGCCATGGGACGATTGCCGGCTTTCCGGTACCGCTTGCCGCTGCCATCGTCGTCATCGCGGCGGCTGCCGTTGTCTTTGCCCGCACGCGCTTCGGCCGCGTCATCCTGTCGATCGGCATCCAGCCGGGCGTCGTGCGCTATTCCGGCATCGCCGCGCCGGCCCATGTCGCGGTGACTTTCATGCTGGTCGGGTTGATCGCGGCAATCGCCGGACTGATCCTGACGGCAACCGTCACCACCTACATCCCCTCCTCGGGCAATGCCTTCCTGCTGAATGCGATCGGCGCGACCTTCATCGGCACGACGCTCAGCCCGCTCGGACGGCCGAATGTGGGCGGGACCGTTCTCGGCGCGCTGCTGCTCAGCATCGTCGCCAATGGGCTGCTGCTGACCGATCTGAACTTCTATTGGCAGCAGGTCGGCACGGGAACGCTGATCTTCGCCGTGCTCGCCCTCAGCTTCATCAACAGAAAGGCCGCCGGCGCCGCTTAAGAGAAGTTGCGTCTCCTCGGAAGCGGTTCTATCCCGCCGAGGCGTCCGAAATCATTCTGGATACGGCATTCTTCCAGCCGATGATCTTGCCCTGCCGCTCGGTCTCATCCATCGAAGGGCTGAAGCGGCGGTCGCAGGTCCAGGCTTTCGCAAAATCCCGCTTGCCGGGCCAGATGCCGGCTTTCGAGCCGGCAAGCCAGGCTGCGCCGAGCGCCGTCGTCTCGCGGATCGCCGAGCGGTCGACAGGGTTTCCGGTCATGTCGGCTAGGCACTGCATAGTCCAATCCGAATCCGCCATGCCGCCATCAACGCGCAGCACCGTTTCCAGCTGGTTGGCGCCCCAGTCCTTCTTCATCGCCACCAGCAGGTCGAGCGTCTGGTAGGCGACGGATTCAAGCACGGCGCGGGCGAATTCCGCCGGCCCGCTGTTTCGCGTCAGACCGAAGATCGCGCCGCGCGCGGCCGGATCCCAGTAAGGGGCGCCGAGGCCGGTGAAGGCCGGAACGATATAGACCTGCTGCCCGGGATCGGCCTTGGCCGCAAGCACTCCTGCCTCGGATGCCTGACCGATGATGCCGAGGCCGTCGCGCAGCCATTGCACGGCAGCACCGGCGATGAAGATCGAACCTTCGAGCGCATAGGTCGTCTCGCCGTCGAGCCGGCAGGCGATCGTCGTCAGCATCCGGTTGGAGGAGGAAACACGATCCCGGCCGGTATTCAACAGAGCAAAGCAGCCGGTGCCATAGGTGGATTTCATCATCCCGGCCTCGAAGCAGGCATTGCCCATCGCCGCAGCCTGCTGGTCGCCGGCGACACCGAGGATCGGAAGCTCCGCACCGAACATAGCCTTGTCGACGCGGCCGAAATCATCGGCGCATTCCCTGACGTCAGGAAGCATGGCGGCCGGAATGCGGAGGATGCCCAGAAGCTCTTCGTCCCAGGCACCGTCGTCGATATTGTAGAGCAGCGTTCTCGACGCATTGGTCGCATCGGTGGCATGCACGCGGCCGCCAGTCAGATTGTAGATCAGCCAGCTGTCGATCGTGCCGAAGCAGACATCGCCCACTTCCGCCTTCTCACGCAGGCCATCGACATTGTCGAGCAGCCAGCGCAGCTTCGTTCCGGAGAAATAGGGGTCGAGCAGCAGCCCGGTCTTGGCGCTGAACAGCTTCTCGTAGCCGTCGGCCTTCAGGCTCTCGCACATTTCTGCAGTGCGCCTGTCCTGCCAGACGATCGCGCGGTGAAGTGGCTCTCCTGACCCGCGGTCCCAGACGACCGCCGTCTCGCGCTGGTTGGTGATGCCGATCGCGGTGATATCGGCCGCATCAAGTCCAGCGTCGGCGATCGCCTTGCGCACAGTATCGACGACGGATCGCCAGATTTCGGCGGCGTCGTGCTCCACCCATCCGGGCTGCGGATAATACTGGGTGATCTCCGCCTGCGCCGAGCCGGCCATTTTCATGTCGCCATCGAAGATGATGGCGCGCGACGATGTCGTGCCCTGGTCGATTGAAAGAATATAGCCGCTCATATCCGTCTCCGGCTCGCACGAAACCGCTCCGCCTGCAGAGGGTCGGCAGGACGCGGACGTTTCATGAGAGAAAGATTGTGGGTGCCACCGGCTTGTTGCCGGTGGCAGGAAGTGATGGCCGGAAGCCTCGTCGCTTCCGGCCGGGTCCGCCTTACTTCTTCTGCCAGCTCTTGACGAGTTCGTCGTAGTTGACAGTGACCGGCTTGTCCTTCTCGTTCTCGACCTTCAGCTGCGGGGCAAGGTTGCCGTTCTTCACCGCATCCGCGTTCCAATAGGCGAGATCATGCTCCTCGGCGAGTTTCGGGCCAATGTCGCCCTGGACCTTGGCGCGTTCCAGGCGCTGCAGCACCTTTTCCTGTTCGGCGCAGAGCGAGTCCATCGCCCCCTGCGCCGTCTTGGCGCCGGAAGAGGCATCACCAATCGCCTGCCACCAAAGCTGAGCGAGCTTCGGATAGTCAGGAACGTTCGTACCGGTCGGCGACCACTGCAGGCGGGCGGGCGAACGATAGAATTCGATCAGGCCGCCGAGCTTCGGCGCACGATCGGTGAAGGACTTGTGATCCAGCGTCGACTGGCGAATGAAGGTCAGGCCCATGTGGCTCTTCTTCACGTCGACGGTCTTCGAGGTGACGAACTGGGCATAGAGCCAGGCCGCCTTTGCGCGGTCGTCAGGCGTGGACTTCATCAGCGTCCACGAACCGGCGTCCTGATAGCCGAGCTTCATGCCGTCCTTCCAGTAGACACCATGCGGGCTCGGTGCGAAACGCCATTTCGGCGTGCCGTCCGCATTGACGACCGGCAGGCCTTCCTTGACGAAATCGGCTGTGAAGGCCGTGTAGGTGAACATCTGCTGGGCGACTTCGCCCTGCGATGGGACCGGGCCGGACTCGGAGAAGGTCATGCCCTGGGCGGCAGCCGGTGCATAGGCCTTCATCCAGTCCAGATATTTCTGGATGGAATAGACCGCAGCAGGGCCGTTGGTATCGCCGCCGCGCGCGACGCACGAGCCGACCGGACGGGAGTTCTCGTCGACCTTGATGCCCCATTCATCGACCGGCTTGCCGTTCGGGATGCCCTTGTCGCCGTTGCCGGCCATAGACAGCCAGGCATCGGTGAAGCGCCATCCGAGCGATGGGTCCTTCTTGCCGTAGTCCATATGACCGAAGACCTTCTTGCCGTCGATCTCGCGGCCGGTGAAGAACTCGGCAATATCCTCATAGGCCGACCAGTTGACCGGCACGCCGAGATCGTAGCCGTACTTCGCCTTGAAGTCCGCCTTGTTCTTCTCGTCGTTGAACCAGTCGTAACGGAACCAATAGAGGTTCGCGAACTGCTGGTCAGGCAGCTGGTAGAGCTTGCCGTCAGGCGCCGTGGTGAAGGACTTGCCGATGAAGTCGTCGATGTCGAGGCCGGGATTGGTGACATCCTTGCCTTCGTTGGCCATCCAGTCGGTCAGCGAGCGGGCCTGCTGATAGCGCCAATGGGTGCCGATCAGGTCGCTATCGTTGATATAGGCGTCATAGATGTTTTCGCCCGATTGCATCTGCGTCTGCAGCTTCTCGACCACGTCGCCTTCGCCGATGAGGTCGTGCGTGATTTTGATGCCGGTGATCGCCGTGAAGGCGGGCGCCAGCACCTTCGATTCGTATTCATGGGTCGTGATAGTTTCGGACACGACCTTGATGTCCAGGCCGGCGAAAGGCTTTGCAGCATCAACGAACCACTGCATTTCCTTTTCCTGGTCGGCGCGCGGAAGCGCCGAGAGATCACCGACTTCCTTGTCGAGGAACGTCTTGGCCTCGTCCATGCCGGCATAAGCCGATGCTGTCATTGCCAGCAGCAAGCCTGCTGTCGTCGTCAATAAGTGCCTTCGCATAATATCCTCCCAGGGTTTGCGATTGCAGTCACGTCTCAGGCGGCCGGTACCCCCGGCCATCTGTCTTCTCCTTGCCGTCACACGTAGCGGAAGACGCCGATGGCGTAGACCACGGAGATGGCGAGAGCCCACCACAGGTTGGGCCCACCGAGCCCAAGCCATGCAAGATGAATGAAAGCGCTGCCCAGCAGCGAAATGAAGAGCCGGTCGCCGCGCGTCGTCTCGAAACGCAGCACGCCCGTGCGCGGCGAGCCGCCCGGCGAAAAATATTCCCAGACACTCATGGCGATCAGAAGCGCCAGGATCGTCAGGAAGAACAGCGTTGTCGGCAGCGTCCAGGCCATCCAGGAAAAATTCATGACCGTCTCCTCCTCAAACGCGCCCGAGCGCGAAGCCCTTGGCGATGTAGTTGCGGACGAAATAGATGACGAGTGCGCCCGGAATGATGGTGAGCACGCCGGCAGCCGCCAGCACGCCCCAGTCCATGCCCGAGGCGGACACCGTTCGCGTCATGATCGCCGAGATCGGCTTTGCCGCCGTCGTCGTCAGCGTGCGGGCAAGCAGCAGCTCGACCCACGAAAACATGAAGCAGAAGAAGCCCGCGACACCGACGCCACTGGCGATCAGCGGAATGAAGATCTTGATGAAGAAACGCGGGAAGGAATAACCGTCGATATAGGCGGTCTCGTCGATCTCCTTCGGCACACCGGACATGAAACCTTCGAGGATCCAGACGGCGAGCGGCACGTTGAACAGGCAATGGGCGAGCGCCACGGCAATGTGGGTGTCGATCAGGCCGAAGGCCGAATAGAGCTGGAAGAACGGCAGCGCGAAGACCGCCGGCGGCGCCATGCGGTTGGTCAGCAGCCAGAAGAACAGGTGTTTGTCGCCGAGGAAGCGGTAGCGCGAGAAGGCATAGGCTGCCGGCAGCGCCGCCGCGACCGAGATCACCGTGTTCATCACCACATAGATGATCGAGTTGATATAGCCGTTATACCAGGACGGGTCGGTAAAGATGACTGTGTAGTTACGCAGCGTCGGGTTCGTCGGCCAGAGCGAGAAGGCGCCGGTGATTTCGGAATTCTCCTTGAAGCTCATATTGACGAGCCAGTAGATCGGCAGGATCAGGAAGATGATATAGATCGTCGGAACGAGCCAGGAGAGGCTGCCTGCAGGTTTGTATTTGTTGCTCATATCTCGCCCTCCCTTAGCTCGCGTCGCTGCTGGTCATCACGGTGTAGAACACCCATGAGAGCAGCAGGATGATGAGGAAGTAGATGATCGACATTGCCGCCGCCGGACCAAGATCGAATTGGCCGACGGCCGTCTTCACGAGGTCGATGGACAGGAAGGTCGTCGAGTTGCCAGGCCCGCCGCCGGTGACCACGAAAGGCTCGGTATAGATCATGAAACTGTCCATGAAGCGCAGGAGCACGGCAATCAGCAGTACCCGCTTCATCTTCGGCAGCTGGATGTAGCGGAAGACGGACCAGCGCGAGGCGCCGTCGATCTTGGCGGCCTGGTAATAGGCGTCCGGGATCGACACCAGGCCCGCATAGCAAAGCAGCACGACGAGGCTTGTCCAGTGCCAGACATCCATGACGATAACCGTCACCCAGGCATCGATGGGATCGCGGACATAATTATAGTCGAGGCCGATGGCTTCGAGCGTGTGGCCGAGCAAGCCGATATCGACGCGCCCGAAGACCTGCCAGATGGTGCCGACGACGTTCCACGGAATGAGCAGCGGCAGCGCCATCAGCACCAGGCAGACGGGAACGCCCGGTCCTGATTTCGGCATATTGAGCGCGATGAAGATGCCAAGCGGAATCTCCAGCGCCAGGATGATGAAGGAGAAAAGCAGATTTCGCTGTAGCGATTCCCAGAAGCGGTCGGAATGCAGGGTCTGGACGAACCAGTCGGTACCGGCCCAGAAGAACTCGTTATTGCCGAACGTATCCTGCACTGAATAATTGACGACGGTCATCAGCGGGATGACGGCCGAAAACGCCACGAGCAGCAGCACCGGCAGGACCAGAAACCAGGCTTTGTTATTCCACGTCTTCTGCATGGCTCAGGCCTCCCTGCCGACACGCCAACTGTCGGCGTAGATGCTGATGGCGGACGGATCGAAGGTGACGCGGGCGTCCGCGGGAATGTCGGCGTCTTCAGCCACGACGATGGCGATCGGCTGGCCGGCAAAGCGGGCGCGCACAATCTTCTGCCGGCCGATATCCTCGACCTTGCTGATCGTGACCTGCATGCCCTCCCGTCCGAGACGAATGAATTCGGGACGGATTCCGAGTTCGGTTTTGGCCGTGCCTGACGTCTTCGGTGCGTAATCGAGCGTCAGGGTCTCGTCTCCGACCTTGACCGCGCGGCCCTCGATCCTGGCCGGCATGAAATTCATGCCCGGCGAACCGATGAAATAACCGACGAAGGTGTGGCTCGGCCGCTCGAAAAGCTCGGCCGGCGTGCCGATCTGGACGATCTGGCCGTCATACATGACGACGACCTTTTCGGCGAAGGTCAGCGCCTCGGTCTGGTCGTGGGTGACATAGACCATGGTGAAGCCGAACTGCTTGTGCAGCCGCTTCAGCTGCGAACGCAGCACCCATTTCATATGCGGATCGATGACGGTCAGCGGCTCGTCGAACAGAATGGCGTTGACGTCGTTGCGCACCAGTCCGCGGCCGAGCGAGATCTTCTGCTTCTGATCGGCGGTCAGGCCCTGCGCCTTGCGCCTGGCCCAACCGGCAAGATCGATCATTTCGAGGATATCGCGGACACGCCGGTCGACATCCGCCTCGGCCACACCGCGGTTGCGCAGGGGAAAGGCGAGATTGTCGTAAACGGTCATCGTGTCGTAGATGACGGGAAACTGGAAGACCTGGGCGATGTTGCGGCTCTGCGTCGAAAGGTTCGTGACATCGTTGCCGTCGAACAGGATGCGGCCGTGCGAGGGCTGCAGCAGGCCGGAGATGATGTTGAGCAGCGTGGTCTTTCCACAGCCGGAAGGGCCGAGCAGCGCATAGGCGCCGCCATCGTTCCATTCGTGGTCGACTTCCTTCAGCGAATAATCCTTGTCGGACTTCGGATTGGCGCCGTAGGCGTGGCGGATATGGTCGAGCGTGATGCGTGCCATTGTGCTCTCCTATACCTTTCCGGCCGCGGCGATGGCGCGGCCGTCGCTGCCGAAGGCCATCAGGTGGCGGGTGTCAAGAAAGGCCTCAACCTCCATGTCGGGATCAATGTCGTGAATGCCATGCGCCAGCATCACCCAGCGCACACCGTCATATTCCAGGTGAACGAAGCTCTCCGAGCCGGTGATTTCGGAAACCAGCGTGCGCGCCTGCAGGCGGGCCGCGTCGCCGGTCTGCGGCGCAAGGCCGAGATGATGCGGGTGAAAGGCGATGGTGACGGGACCATCCGGCACGATGGCCAGATGCGAGGGAACTGAGATCGTCACCCCGCTCGGGCGCGTGAAGACATTGCCGGATTTCGTGACGTCGAGGGCGTTCAGCGGTGGATCGGCGAAAATGCCGGCGGTGGCGAGATCGACGGGTCGGCGATAGACCTCGATCGTCGGCCCGAACTGGGTCACCCGGCCCTGGTTCAGCGTTGCCGTATTGCCGCCAAGCAGCAGCGCCTCGGAAGGCTCGGTCGTCGCATAGACGAAGATCGCCCCGGATTGGGCAAAGATCTTCGGCAGTTCCTCGCGCAGTTCCTCGCGCAGCTTGTAATCGAGATTGGCGAGTGGCTCGTCCATCAGCACGAGGCTGGCATTCTTGACGAGAGCGCGCGCAAGCGCCGTGCGCTGTTGCTGGCCGCCGGACAGATTGAGCGGGGTGCGATCGAGATAGGGCGTGAGCTTCAGCAGCTCGGCCGCCTTGCGCACCTCACTGTCGATCGTGGCGGCATCCTTGCCCGATATGCGCATCGGCGAGGCGATGTTGTCGTAAACGGTCAGCGCCGGATAGTTGATGAACTGCTGGTAGACCATGGCAACGTTGCGCTTCTGCACCGGCATGCCGGTGACGTCAGTGCCGTCGAAATGGATGGAGCCGCCGGTCGGCCGGTCAAGCCCCGCCATCAGCCGCATCAGAGAGGTCTTACCCGCGAGCGTCGGCCCGAGCAGGACGTTCAGCGTGCCCCGCTCGAGAACCAGATCGGTCGGATAGATATGATAGTCCGCGCCCACCATCTTGGCGGCGTTTCGCAGTTCCAGCATTCCGATTCCCGTGCCTCCACGCATCGGGGACCACATGGCTCCTACCCGGCCATCGCCGGCATGGCAGCCATGTACTCCTCCAGTGACTGGGCCTGCTCCTTCGAAAGGCGCAGACCATCCTTTGTTCTCCTCCACAGCACGTCTTCGGCGTGCCGGGCCCATTCCTGTTCGACGAGATAGGTGACCTCAGCTTCGTAGAGATCGCCACCGAACAGCCGACCGAGATCGTCGATGCCGCGGGCATCGCCAAGCAGCGCCTCGGCCTTGGTGCCATAGCGGCGCACCAGGCGGCGGGCATGCCGATCGGCGAGGAACGAATAACGCCGCTTCAGCTTGGCGACCTCCGCCTCGTAACCCTTGACCGCGAAGTCGCCGCCCGGCAGATGGCTTTTGGCCGTCCACGGAGCGCCTTTGGCGCCGATCGCAGCACCGATCTTCTCCAGCGCATGTTCGGAAAGCCGGCGATAGGTGGTGAGCTTTCCGCCGAAGACGTTGAGCAGCGGCGCGGCACCTTCGCCTTCCAGCTTCAGCACATAGTCGCGCGTCGCCTCCTGCGCCTTCGAGGCGCCATCATCATAAAGCGGCCTGACCGCAGAATAGGTCCAGACGATATCCTCCGGCCTGACCGGCTCCTTGAAATATTCCGACGCCGCATTGCAAAGATAGACGGTCTCTTCCTCGGAGATTCGGACATCCCGGGGATCGGCGGTGTAGTCGCGATCCGTGGTGCCGATCAGGGTGAAGTCGCCCTCGTAGGGGATGGCGAAGATGATGCGGTTGTCGGGATTCTGGAAGAAATAGGCTCTCACATCGTCGAATTTCTTCTTCACGACGATATGGCTGCCCTGGACGAGGCGGACATGGTGGGCTTCGTTCTGGCCGAAGGCGGAACGAATGACATGGTCGACCCAGGGACCGGCAGCATTGACCAGCATGCGGGCCTGATGGCTGTCATTGCGACCGGTGACTGTATCGATGGTCTCGATCTTCCACAGGCCATTCTCGCGCCTTGCCGACACCACCTTGGTGCGCGGCATGATCAGCGCACCCTTGTCGGCGGCATCGCGGGCGTTCAACACCACCATGCGGGCATCGTCGACCCAGCCGTCGGAATATTCGAAGGCCTTGGAAAACAGCGCCTTCAGCGGCTTGCCGGCCGGATCGCTGCGCATGTCGAGCACCGATGTCGGCGGCAACAGCTTGCGGCCGCCAAGATGGTCGTAGAGGAAGAGGCCGAGCCGGATCAGCCAGGCCGGGCGAATACCGCCCTTGTGGTAGGGCAGCACGAAACGCAGCGGCCAGATGATGTGCGGCGCCATCGCCCAGAGGATCTCGCGCTCCATCAGCGATTCACGCACCAGACGAAACTCGTAATGCTCGAGGTAACGCAGGCCGCCGTGGATCAGTTTGGTGGCGCCCGACGAGGTACCCGAGGCGAAATCGTTCATCTCCGCCAGCGCCACCGTATAGCCGCGCCCGACGGCATCGCGCGCAATGCCGCAACCGTTGATGCCGCCACCGATGACGAATATGTCGTGAATATTTCGGCCCAATTCCCCCTCCGAGCCCGCCGTCGATTTCGCATCGCACAAAACTTGCGCAATTGCGAAAGTAACATCAGTTAAAACGAAAGGAATACGAATGTCAAACGAATGTTTGTGAGGGTCTGTTGTCTAGCGAGATCTGCCGTTCGTTTCGATCAGTTTCACATTGTTTTCGAGGCAGAGATTGCGGATCGACGGCACAGGACAGCGATCGGTGATGAAGGTATGAACCTGGGAAAGCTGACCGATCCTGACCGGCGCGGTACGTTCGAACTTCGTCGAATCGGCAACGAGAATGACATGCCGGGCATTGGCGATGATGGCCTGGGCGACCTTCACTTCGCGAAAATCATAGTCAAGAAGCGCGCCATCGATATCGATCGCCGACGCGCCGATCACGGCGTAATCGACCTTGAACTGGCGGATGAAATCGACGGCCGCCTCGCCGACGATCCCGCCGTCCGAACCGCGCACGACCCCGCCGGCAATGACCACCTCGATTGCCGGAAAAAGGCGTAATCTATTGGCAACGTTGATATTATTGGTGATCACCATCAGCTCGTGATGGTTGGCGAGCGCCTCGCCCACCGCCTCCGTTGTCGTTCCGATATTGATGAAGAGCGAGGCCCCGCTCGGAATCAGCTCGACCGTGGCAATGCCGATCGCCTGTTTCTCGGAAGCGGCGATCTGACGGCGCGCTTCGTATTTGACATTCTCCGTCCCACTCGGGAATGTGGCGCCGCCATGGATGCGCGTCAGCACCTGCGCATCGCAGAGATCGTTCAGGTCCTTGCGGATCGTCTGGGGCGTCACCGAAAAGCGGGAGGCGAGCTCCTCGACCAGCACTCTGCCGCTCGATTTCGCAATCGCCACGATTTCAATTTGCCGGTCGGTCAAGAACATGAACGCGCGCCTTTCGATCTGCTTTCGTTTTAAAGAAAGCGAACCGCAGCGCAATGCCTATCTGTTACCGGGCCGCCTTCACGGCCCGAATTCGACGCTACCGCTTCCGCATCACGTTGACGACGAGCACACCGAGGATTGCCATGACGCCACCGACCGCGCCGAGCGCTGTCGGCGTTTCGCCCAGCCAGACGAACCCGATCAGCGTGGCGACCGGGGGAACACCGTAGAGGAAATTCGAGGCGCGGGCGGCCGTCAGCCGCTTCAGGGCGATTGCCCAGGTGAGATAGCCGATCGCGGTCGGGAAGATAACGAGATAGGCAACGCCCCAGTTCACCTCCGCCGGTGCGGCGGCCAGCGCCTGAATCGTCGCCGGGACGGCCGGAAACAGTGGTACGGAACCGATGAGCAGGATCCAGGCAGTGACGGCAAGCGCCGGCAACCGCCCGAGCAGCGGCTTCTGCAGCACGCTGGCGACTGCCGAGCAGAGCGCCGCGCCAAGGATGAGGACGGCATTCGGATCGAGCTTAAAGCCGCCGTCGGAAGCGACCGCAATCAGCGCCACGCCGCCGAAGGAAACTGCCGTGCCCACCCAGCCCCAGCGGCCGAAGCGCTCGCCAAGCGCGAATGTGGCGATGAGGGCAGTGAAGACAGGCATGGTGTTGATGATGAAGCTTGCCGGTCCCGCCGCAACGGTCTGCTCGCCGGTGTTCAGCAGAACCGCATAGGCGGCGATGAAAAGCACGGCGGCAACGGAGAGGCGGAAAAAATCACGTTTTTCCGGCATCGGCCGATAGATGACGAGATAGACGAGAGCGATGACGCCGGCTGCCACATAACGCGCCGTCGCCAGTTCGATCGGCGTCAGCGGTCCGAGACAGATGCGGATCACCACGAAGGAGGAAGCCCAGGAGAGGATGGTGACGATGATCGCCGCAAAGGCCACCAGATCGAACCCGCCTTGCTGTTTCGTCGAAACCGGTACACTTGCCGCCATGCTCATTTTCGCCTCCATGTGTTGCTGCGACAGTGATTAGGCCTTCGATGCGTGCTTGAAAAGCATCGCAATCGATGATCAGATGTGCGCATGGTTCACAGCTCGCCAATTCTTCCGCCGCTCGATACGCTCGAGACCTTTGCCCGCGCCGCCCGGCTGGGATCGTTTTCGGCTGCGGCCGAGGAAAGCGGCATCACGCACGGCGCGGTGTCGCGCCAGGTCTCGCGGCTGGAGCGCTGGATGGGCGTTCGCCTGTTTGCGCGCGAAGCCCGAGGCGTGCGTCTGACGCCGGAAGGCATGCGGTTTTTCGCGCGGGCGGAAGAAGCACTTACGCTGCTCGGCAATAGCGGCGAACGCTGGCTGCCTCGCCGCAACAAGGCGGTGGTACGCCTTTCGGTGACGCCCTCTGTCGCCTCTCTATGGCTGTTTCAACGCCTGCCGAAGCTCGAAGGAAACGAGCTGCATGTCGAGCTGACGCTCGAACACCGGCTGGCGGATTTCGGCGAAGGCACGGATCTTGCCATTCGCTGCGGCAAAGGACCATGGGCTGGCGTGCGCGCCCTGCCGCTCTGGCAGGAGAAATCGTTTCCGATCGCCGCCCCGGCGCTGGCGGAGCGGCTCGGGCAGCGCTCCGATGCCTTGGCGCTGCTCGATCTGCCGATCCTTCACGATTCGAATATTGAAGGCTGGCGGCGCTGGCTCTCTCGTGAGGGCGTCGACTATATACCGCGCGGCCATGATCGGCGCTTCGAGGACTACAATCTGGTGATCGATGCCTGTGCGCAAGGGCTCGGCATCGCGCTCGCGCGGCCGCCGCTGTCGGATGCCGCGCTGGCCACCGGGCGCGTCGTCGCGGTGTCGGAGCGGACGCTCGACTATCATGTGGCCTTTCACCTAATTAGACCGGACGAGGCCCTTAGAAGCCCGGCCATCGAATTCGCCAGCCGCTTCCTGCGCGAGGCCGGTCACGACGAGACGACGATCGCCGCGTTCACCGCGCCAGGCCGGGCCAAAACGTAGGCGGATCGGACGGCCAGCGCTAGATCGAGCCAGTTTGTCATAGAGCAGACAAACGACGGCATTGCCGCTGCGCGGGCCAGAGGAAAGAAACCGCGGCGCCAGCCACTCGATGGCAACAAAGTCGAGGCCGCTCAACTATTTATCGCGAATGCACCAGCTAGGTGTCAGACGCTCCGAGCAACAGGATTTCTTATGATACGCAGCTCTTCGCGAAGCAATATCCTGAAACACACGGTACGATCCGATGCAGAAAAAGCGCGCATCTGTGCCGCTAACAATGCAGACTTGTATCAGGCGATGTTCCGTGCCCATGGACTGCCTCATCAGCGAACCAGTGCATTTTGGTCAAGCGATGCGATCGCACCCCCTACTATTCCAACATGACGACACTTGACCCGGATGCAACGGAGGAACAGCTGATTGAAATCGGTCGGCTGACAGATCGGCTAGGACGGCGACCTGGTTTCAAAGACGGGTTTTCCAGGCTCGATCTCGTCAACAAAGGGTTCCAGTTGTTGTTTTCCGCATCATGGATTTAGGCTGAACCTCACAGAATTTCAGCGCGTGAGCCTCAAAATTGGGCACGCATTCGCGATGCCGCGGCGCTGGATCTCTGGGAAAATTCCTGGAAAGAGTCTGGTAGCCAGACCGATGCCAACGTCTTCACACCGGCCCTGCTTTCCGATCGCAACATGCATATCTATGGCCGATGGGCCGGCAACGGTATTGATGCGGGCTGCATCGTAAATCGATCACCGGAGGCTGTAGGAATCTCCAATATCTTTAACTTGGCTGGTACGCCGCAGGCCTTCCGAGATGCCATTTCGTTGGCCACTATAGCCTTTTCACCCGATGTGCCGCTAGTCGGGTATGACAGTGGCGCAGCGCTAGACGAGATGACAAAGCTGGGCTTCAGGTCAGTCGGCAAACTGAGAATTTGGCTATCTGACGACGGTTCCTAAGTGTCTTTCTTTATTTGTTCTCCAATAACGTAGTTTGATGGGAAACCAACGCTACGCCCTCTGTAGTGCTACGGCGGCGTGCCGTAGCTATCCCAGATCTTCAGACAATGCCCCACCAGGACCTCGCCCTCGTCGGGCGTTGCCGTTCGAATATCATTATGTCGTGATCCTGCTTGGGCATGCGAGAGTGCGAAATCGCGCCTCAGACGAGATGGCCTCCCCTGCCGCGACGCGGCAGGGGACGTCAAAAGGCCATATCAATTCGCTGGTGTGAGCGTCATCGAGGCGCTGCCGGCCGCAACGTTGAGGCCGAGCTGACCGGTCAGGCTGACCGTCTGCAGATGGATCGAACCGGAGGTGCCACCAACCAGGAGATTGGCGCCGACACCGGCGCCGAGCGTGGCTTCGGCGGTGGCACCGACATAGAGGCCGGCGAGCGATCCGCGGTGATAGCCGGCCGTCGGCGCGAACACGGCCCAGATCAGGCGGCTGCGCGTGGTGAAGCCAAGGTCGATGCCGAGCTTTCTCATTTCACCGGTATAACGATCCGAAAGTTCGTTGCCGACGGTCGACTGGAAGATGCAGTCGGCCTCTTTGGAGGAACCGAGCACGTAACCCGTGCCGCCGCCGATATCGCAGGTGAGGTAACCGATCTTCACGCCATTGCGCAGGTCCGGCTCTTCATATGTCCTGGTGCCTAGATCGGCGGCATTGACCGCCCCAGCGCCGACAAACGTCAACGATACCGCGGCAAACGCCGTCGCAAGAATTTTGTTCATAAGTCTCTCCTTCTCAAATCGTGACGGGAGCATACCCGGCTACTCGCCACCAGATTCGGCAACAGATAACGGACGGAACCGCAAAACGATCCCGAACCGGCATCATTTACGCATCGCATGTCAAAGCGCCTGGGGGCGCAAGCGACAAACACGCTTACGGTTCAGCTCCCATTGGGACATTTCGAAGGCACCTTTTCGCGTCATCCGTTTATTTCACGATCTTGTCAGGGATGGTTGCCGGAAAGGCACGATCCTGATCGCCGTCAACTCACGACGAGCGGTATCATGCCACATCGCAGGCGTCCTATTGGACAGTCGATGGATGATCGCGCAGGTTGCCATGTCGTATAGATAGCTGTACTGTTTGAAGATACTCTCCATCCAGCACTGAAACTGGAGAGGAAACGGCATGATTGCTTGGCATTGCCGCAGATTTTCTGCTTGTTTTCCGGAATTCTGCTTCTGTTCGAACAGCAACTAAGTCTGAATTTGAGAAATATAATCAGGCGATATTTTCGCGGGGGCCGGACAATCGTACGCCCGCCGATCTCTATTGGAGATAACGGGCAATTTATCGGGAGGGAAAGATGCGCATACGCAGGACAAACATCATACTGGCGGGATGCCTTGCCGTCTCCGCCTGCCAGTCCGGCCCGACGTCGCAAGCCGTCTCGGATCGTAATTCCGAATTCGGCTGCATCGCCGGAACCGTCGGCGGCGCGATTGTCGGCGGATTGATCGGCAGCACGATCGGCGCCGGAACCGGGCAGGTGCTTGCTGTCGGTGCCGGCATCGGCGGCGGCGGTTACGTCGGCAACCGTCTGGCTTGCCGCTAATTGGGGAGGGATATCAAGCGATGAAGACCTTGGTTTTGGTGACCACATTCATACTGTGCCAATGCGTTGGGGCAGCGGCTCAACAACAGCAACAGCCCGGATCGATGTATCAGGGCCAGATGGATCGGCTTGACGCAAATACCAGCAAGACCGTCGAGCGATCGGAATACGAGACCTTCATGGGCACGGCTTTCGGAAGTCTCGACAAGAACAAGGACGGCAGCCTGCAGTCCGACGAGACGGTGCAGATCCTGACAGTCGAGCAATTCACTTTGACCGACGCGAACAACAACGGCCGCATTAGCCGAAGCGAATTCATGCAGCGGGTGATGGCGGATTTCGCGACAGCCGACCACGACCGGGACGGAAACCTTCAGTGACGGAGACGTCAAACCAAATGTGGTAATAAAGGAAAACCCGGCGGATGTTTCGCCGGGTTTTTATACTTTAATATGGTCGCGTTATACTTTTCGCATCAGTCGCATGACGAGCGATACGACGAACAGCACCAGGAAAATGAAGAACAGAACCTGGGCAATGGAAGCTGACGCCCCTGCGATGCCGCCAAATCCGAGGACGCCGGCAATCAAGGCCACGACGAGAAATACCAGAGCGTAGTAAAGCATCGCAATCTCCTTGTACGTTGCTGCGGAGATAACGGAGGCCGCCCCATTTGGTTCCCGTCCGTCTGATGGCCGGGACATGCAACGTCGCATCAGCTTCATTCAGCCGACGTGAAAGACGCCGCTGTACATCCGATCGCCTTCATTCGGCTCGGGAGGTTCGGCCGCGTCGAGATAGGCCTTGAGCGGCCCGGTCAGGACGAACCAGATGCTGGCTCCCAGCATGAAATAGGCTCCCACCGGATCGTCGATGCGGGCGATGAACGGAAGGCAGGCCGATGCGAAGAGGACGATGATCCGCACCGACCACTCCGCCTCACGTTTGGCGATGGCGCGCGCTCTCAGCGACTTGTATTCCCGGGCGCCGTAACCGCCTTGCCCTGCCTTCACAGCCGAAAGCAGCTTTCGCGCGGACGGCAGCGCCAGCATGACCAGCGCGGCAACACTGAGCGTGAAAGTCTCGCCGGCCATGACCTGCCCGCTCGCGATCAGGAGAAAGGAGAGCACAACGAGATTCCACGTCGGCTCCAGCAGCTCCGGCGGTTGCCGCGTGCGGAGATGCCAACTCCGCAGCAAACCCGCCGCGCCGTGCAGTAGCGGCTGATCGATATAACGATTGATCCAGTCCATGCCGATGCGCCCGTCCCCGATTGCATGAAGAGGCCTCCGAACACCACGGAATTTGGTCATCATCGTGGCGACAACCGTCGAATCCGTCCGCAACCGATCGAACCGCGTGTCGCAACCCCTAAAATTTGGAGCCGATTTCAGACGCGCGGCAGCCGTCTAGCGCAATTCCTGCGCGACTTCCCAAACATGGCCGATGGATCCGCAAAGGCCGCGGTGCGTTTTCTCCTCCGTTGCCCCGAGCGGCCAATCGATGTCGCTAGCCGGCTCTTCACTGGTCGTTTCGACACTGACGGTTTCGACATGCCGGGCAAAATAATCGTCAGCTTCGCAGGCCGGGCGCCTCCTGACCGGTGCGCGCCACATATTCGGTATAGCCGCCGCCATATTGATGGATGCCGTCGGGCGTCAGCTCCAGCACCCGGTTGGAGAGTGCAGCCAGGAAATGCCGGTCGTGCGACACGAACAGCATCGTACCCTCATATTGCGACAGCGCCTTGATCAGCATTTCCTTGGTGTCGAGGTCGAGGTGGTTCGTCGGCTCGTCGAGCACGAGCAGGTTCGGCGGGTCGAACAGCATCATTGCCATGACCAGCCGCGCCTTCTCACCGCCTGACAGCACCCGACACCGCTTTTCGATATCGTCGCCGGAGAAGCCGAAACATCCGGCTAGCGCACGCAAAGGCCCCTGCCCTGCCTGGGGAAACCGGTGTTCCAACGATTGGAAGACGGTGTGCTCGCCGTCGAGAATATCCATGGCGTGCTGGGCGAAATAGCCCATCTTGACGCTGGCGCCGAGAGCGACGCTGCCTTCGTCAGGCTCGGCCGTGCCCGTCACCAATTTCAACAGCGTCGATTTCCCGGCGCCGTTGATACCCATGATGCACCAGCGTTCCCGGCGCCGCACCATGAAATCCAGCCCTTCATAAATGCTTCGACTGCCGTATTTCTTGTGAACGTTCTT
Source organism: Rhizobium laguerreae (assembly GCF_019778565.1). Taxonomy (NCBI): domain Bacteria; kingdom Pseudomonadati; phylum Pseudomonadota; class Alphaproteobacteria; order Hyphomicrobiales; family Rhizobiaceae; genus Rhizobium; species Rhizobium laguerreae. Next base: position 28,333 of record NZ_JAAXQT010000011.1, read on the forward strand.
CAGGCTGACTACGTCCTCGCCGGAACGCGGCGCCGGCTGGAAGTCGAAGGAGACCGCCTGACGGCGCTTGGGCGGCTCCACCCGGTCTATCTTCTCCAGCTTCTTGACGCGGCTCTGCACCTGCGAGGCATGCGAGGCACGCGCCTTGAACCGTTCGATGAACTTGATTTCCTTGGCGAGCATCGCCTGCTGGCGTTCGAACTGGGCCTGCTGCTGTTTCTCGTTCTGCGCCCGCTGCTGCTCGTAGAATTCATAGTCGCCGGAATAGGCCGTCAGCGTGCCGCCGTCGATCTCGATGATCTTGGTGACGATGCGGTTCATGAACTCGCGATCGTGCGAAGTCATCAGCAGCGCGCCCTCATACCCCTTCAGGAACTCTTCCAGCCAGATCAGGCTTTCCAGATCCAGGTGGTTGCTTGGCTCGTCGAGCAGCATGACATCCGGGCGCATGAGCAGGATGCGGGCAAGCGCTACGCGCATCTTCCAGCCGCCCGACAGCGCGCCGACATCGCCGTCCATCATCTCCTGGCTGAAGCTCAGGCCCGCGAGCACTTCGCGGGCGCGTCCCTCGAGCGCGTAACCGTCCAGCTCCTCGTAGCGCGCCTGCACCTCGCCATAGCGCTCTATGATCTTGTCCATGTCGTCGGCCTGCTCGGGATCGGCCATGGCGGCTTCGAGCTCGCGCAACTCCGCAGCAACGATGCTGACCGGCCCAGCGCCGTTCATCACCTCGGCGACGGCGCTGTGGCCGGCCATCTCGCCGACGTCCTGGTTGAAATAGCCGATGGTGACGCCCTTCTCGCAGGAGACCTGCCCCTCGTCGGGCTGCTCCTCGCCGTTGATCATCCGGAAAACGGTCGTCTTGCCGGCGCCGTTCGGGCCGACGAGACCGATCTTCTCGCCTCTGTTGAGCGCTGCCGAAGCCTCGATGAAGAGGATGCGGTGGCTGAGCTGCTTGCTGATATTTTCGATACGGATCATGATTTACGCGGCGCCTGGAGAAAGAGATTTTGGCGCGCTTATGCCATGCGGAGAAACCGCAGGATAGCCCCGTTTCCCACCCCGTCGATCAAGAATATGATGCCGAAAAGCCTGAGTGGTTTTCGAACCACATCATGCTCACCTTCTTTAATTTGCAACAGGATTGGATAATATCGCGGCTCACGCCAACGGAGACCTGTGCCAATGAGCGTTCGTCCGCCGCAATCCTTCAGACAATCCGAGCAGGATAGAAACGGCTTCAACGTCCTCGAATACGAGTTGATGTCGGAACGCGCGGAATCGCTCGGACGTCACGGGCTAAAGGTGGAGGCAGCCCTTGCCGCCCTGAGGACCTGGACTGCCGACCACCAGAGCGGCGAAGACCACGAGAGGCTTCTCAACGAAGCCTCCGACGCCGTCTGGGCGTTCTTCATCCAGCGTGAGATTTGCGGCTTGCGGAACAACCGCGACGCCATCCAGCGCTACGGCATCCCGAACGAAGTGATCGCGAGATTGGGCGCGATCAGGAAATAACGAGGGCGGCGGATGGTGTGGCTGCCGTCCCGCCCTCTATTGGGTGGAAATCCCCCGTGCGGAACGGTATGGCTTGGTGCCGAACCAATGCGAAAGGAAACGCGATGCCAATCTCCATCCGGATCGGGAATGAGGATCTCACCGTCGATGTCTCCTCTCTCGGCGCCGAGATGCAGGCGCTGAGCTCAAGCGACGGACGCTCGTGGTTATGGACCGGCGACGCAGCCTTCTGGACCGGGCGGTCGCCGATCCTGTTTCCGATCGTCGGCAAGGCGCCTGATGACAAGGTAGCGATCGGCGGCACGGTCTATCCGATGGCCCAGCATGGGTTTGCCCGCCGCAGCGAATTCGTGCTTGCGGCCTCCACTGAGACGATGTGCCGGTTCGAACTGGTCGCCTCGGATGCGACGCGGTCGGTGTATCCTTTCGATTTTCAGCTGGCCGTGGTGCATGCGGTCGAGGGCCGTGTGCTGACTGTCACGGCGGAGGTCACCAATCGCGGCCGGAAGGCGATGCCCTTCGGCCTCGGATTCCATTCGGCCTTCGCCTGGCCATTGCCAGATGCTTCCGGGCGCGACCATGTCGTGACGCTCGACAATAAAGGCGAGCCGGGTCTTGTGCGGCTGGAAGGCGGTCTCATCAACCCCGCGCCCCTGCCCTCGCCGTTCGATGCCGGCCGGCTGGTGCTCGATCACGCCATGTTCGAGCAGGATGCGATGATTTTCCCTGATGGTGCGGGCGAAAGCTTGAGTTACGGCGCCGAAGGCGGGCCGGTCATGCAGTTCCATTTCGAAAACCTGCCCAACCTTGCGCTGTGGACCAAGCCGAGTGCGCCCTTCCTCTGCATCGAGCCCTGGCATGGGACGGCTGCGGAAGCTGGAGGGTCGAGCGAGCTGTCGGAGAGGCCGTCGACCACGATCCTAGCGCCGGGTGCGGTGGCGAGCTTCGCCTTCACGGTCAAAATTCCGGAATAGGGACAGGCAGAAAGCGCTCGCCGGGAAGCCGGGCGAGTGCCGCTGTTTCAATGAGCGCCGGCGCCACCACCGGCCTGCGGTTTTAGGGTGAGCAGCAGGGCGACGGCTCCAATGGCGAGAACCACGCCGATGACGGCGAATGTATCGGCAAACCGAGGATCAGAGCCTGGCGTTTGACGATCTGGCCAAGCGCCACGACGGCCTTCTGGGCTGCGACGGCATGGTCGGAGACCCATGCTGGACGAAGTAGGCTGTCAATTGGTCGAGACGGGTGCGGACTTCATCGCGGCCGGGTGAGCGACACTGGGAGTGAATGCACAGAGCGCAAGCGAAGGGCAATATTGAGCGACGTGCCGCGCGGCCCCCTCAACCGCCTGCCGGCACCTTCTCCCTGCTGGGGAGAAGAGGCGTGTGGCAGCGTCTTGCCATCTCTCCTTACCCGATACCCTTCGACGATACCGTCAGTTTGGCGGAGCGCCCAGCGCATGCAGGATGCCGCGCAGTTCGGCGAGGCCGCGCATGCGGCCGATGGCCGGGTAGCCTGGTGTGACGACCTTGTCGAGGTCGTCGAGCATGCGATGGCCATGGTCCGATCGGAACACGATGGTGTCTTCGGGACTGCGGCGGCGGTCTTCCGCGACCAGTTCGCTGAGAACGGCGACCATATCGACGTCGCCTTCCAGATGCGCGCTTTCATGGAATGTCCGGCCGTCACCCTCGCGCGTCGTGGCGCGCAGATGGGCGAAGTGGATGCGCGAGGCGAAGCGTCGGGCGATCGCCGGCAGGTCGTTTTCGGCGCGCACACCGAGGCTGCCGGTGCAGTAACACATGCCGTTCGCCGCCGACGGCACCGCATCGAAGAGAGCGGCATAGTCGTCCGCCGTCGAGGCGATGCGCGGCAGGCCGAACAGCGAACGCGGCGGATCGTCTGGATGCAGCGTCAGCTTGACGCCGCGCGCTTCGGCAGCCGGCGTCACCGCCTCCAGGAATTCGACCAGGTGCCGGCGCAGCCTCGCGGCATCGATGCCACTATAGGCGACGAGCTTTTCCCGGAAGGCCGGAATGGTCAGAGGTTCGGTGGTCGAACCCGGCAGAGCCGAAGTGATGATGCGGGTGATGTCGGCGATCTCGTCGTCCGTCATCGCCTCGAAGACGATACGCGCCCGTTCGCGGTCTTCGCTGGAATAGTGCTGCGCCGCATCCGGCCGCTCCAGAATGAAGAGATCGAAGGCTGCGAAGCGTTCATGGTCGAAGCGCATGGCGGTGGCGCCGGTCGGCGTCACGAAATCGAGTTCGGTGCGAGTCCAGTCCACCACCGGCATAAAATTATAGCAGACGATCGGAATACCGCAGGCGGCGACCGCTTCTAGGCTGGCGATCCACGCCTCGATTTCGGCCTTCGCCTCCCCGCCCTTGCGCTTGACGGCGTCGGGGATCGGGATGCTCTCGACCACCGACCAGACGAGCGGGGAACGGTCGCCGGGCGTCGTCTCGATCAGAGCTTGCCGTTCGCGCACTTCCTTCTCCGTCCAGGCCCTGCCGATCGGCACCTGATGCAGCGAAGAGACGATATTCGTCGCGCCCGTCTGGCGGACATCATCCAGCGTCACCGGCGCTTCCGGCCCGAACCATCTCCAACCCTGTCGCATCCTTCTTCCTTCCCTCTCGCTTTTCGTTTCGTGTTCTGGCCTGCTGTCAGCAGAAATAATCGGGGTAACGCGCGCGCAACTCGTCGACATCGGGAATGACGGCGCTTAAGTGATGGGTCATCGCGCTTCGTGCAACCGCCGCATCATGGGCGGCCAGTGCATCGCGGATGATCATGTGTTCCTGCACCACATTATCCATGCGCCCAAGGACCGGCAACGTCAGGCGCCGTGCCCGGTCGATCTGCACCTTGACCGTTTTCAGGATTGCCCAGATGCCGGGATAACCCGATATCTGCGTGATCGCCTCATGAAAGGCCTCGTCCTCCTCATGGAAGCTCGAAGCATTGCCGGTCGCGGCATGGGCCTGCTGGCGGGCTATGATGGCGTCGAGACGGGCGATATCGGTGGCCGTCGCGGTCAGAGCCGCAGCCTCGACGGTCGCGCCTTCGAGCGCCTTGCGCACGACGACCGCCTCAGGGATCGCCGAGACCGCCACCCGCGACACGAGGGTGCCCGACTGCGGGTAGATATCGACCAGTCCGCCTTCGGAAAGCCGGAGCAGCGCCTCGCGTACCGGCGTGCGGCTGACGCCGAAATCATCGGCGATCCGCTTTTCCTGCAGCAGCATGCCGGGCGGCATCCGCAGCGACACGATGTCGGCATAGAGGCGATCATAGATGGCGCCGGCCGTGGTGATACGGCGCAGCCTGCCCCCGGCCTCCCGCGACGTCGGGACGACCAAAACTTCGGTTTCTGATGCTTGCTGCATGGGGTATACCGGGACGCTGAAACCTCGTGGCATACTAGTATATCAGTTTTATCGCCGTGCCAAGACATACTGCTCGAGGTTCGACGCTTCGCGAATTGAGCAAGTCGACCCCCGGGCGGAGGCAAAAACATGGAACGGCAATTACAGTGCGCAAGCGCTGGTGAACGGCATAGACCTCGCGGAAATGAAAAGCTGATCTCTACGCCGAGGCACTCTTTGTTTGGAACTTAGATCGGCCAAGTTGGTTGAGATCCGCAAGGAGGCCCTCATGAAAAAGCCAGCACCACGCAAGACAAACGAAAATACGACTGACGGCGGCCGGCCGAAAACTCCACCCGCCGCGGACGCTGGCGGACGGAAGATGGTTCGGCGAGCCGCAAACCAAATCGACAGGCCGAGCGGCGGGTCGCCGGCAGCCAGCCGCGAGGAGGAGATCCGAGGAAGGGCATATTCCCTGTGGGAGAAAGAAGGCAGGCCGGAAGGCAAGCACGGGCATCACTGGACCCTGGCCGAACATGAACTCGATGCGCAGCAGGGCGAAGCCGACAATCCTCCAAACCTCGCAGCATTGCGAGAGGCCTCGCGCGAACATACGGATGCCTTCCTCGTCAAGACCGATCTCGAGGACGCCGATCAACGCGAAGCCTCCCCCGGCACACGCGAGCAGGATTGAACTTCCGCCTCGCGCCAATCTCAGACCTCTTGCCATTCAGAAAGGTGCCCGACATGACCGACAAACAGAACTTGAACGCCGGATTCACCGGAACGCCCGCTGAGCAGCCGGAGGGATTGACCAAGGTCGCGAAGTCGGCAGCCAAAGAGATGAAACGTGAGGCTTATGCCGTCGCCTTGGGTGCCAGAGAGCACCCGCATACCGCAAGCGCATTGCTGCTCACCACCGGCATTGTCGCATTCGGGCTTGGCTATCTCCTTGGTCGATCGTCGGCGGAAGGTTCGACACGCCCATATTGGCGATAGCGGCAGCCGCGTCACTTCAACGAGGCGCATGCATCGGTTCTTCGACTAGCCATGCCGATCCCGATGGCGCCGCCTTCTCTTTTCTCGGAGCGCCCCGTCGGGCTGCTTGCTACACCGTCACATCAAGCTCGCACCTCAGACGTGTTTTCTGTTCAAGCTGGCCTTACCGTCGCACGCACTTGCCACCCATCATCGAAAAGAACTACGTCTGTCCGGATGCCTGTTGCCGGAATACCACGTCGAATAAAGCCATAGATTGCACCGTTATCACAGCTTGACAGCTGTGATGACGATCCTTAGCGAGGCAGCATCGACACGGTCAGGACCGGCAAAGTGAATTATTTTAGACAACTCAAGATGGCAGTGCTTTATCCGGGGGACGAGGCCGGAAGCGCACTCGACCGAAACAACCGCATTGCCGTCTTTCTCTTTGCAATCCTTCCAGGGCTTTCGCCGAACTTTAACTCCTTCATCCTCCTCGCGTCGATGGTGTGGGGCGTCTACTGTCTGGCGACGGGCAGCCTCGCCTTGAACCTGTCGAAATCCGACCGGCTCGTTGCCATTTTCATGTCGATCTATCCGCTGGTGATGATTGCCAGCATCTTCATCAATCCGCCTTACTCCGAAGTACCGGACTGGATATTCCGGCTCCTGCCTTTCTTTTCCATCTGGCTGATATTGCCGCGAATGCGCCAATCTCCCGATGGCCGTCTCGTGCCGCTCTTTATCCTCGGCGCAGGCATCGGCATGATTGTCACCTTTCTTTTCAGTCTCCTGCAGATCATGTTTCTGATGGAGAGAGCAGAGGCTGGAACGTCCAACGCTGCACTCCTCGGCGTGATAGGTATTCTGTTCGGCGGCATTGCGCTTCTCAACATTCAATCTCCCAGAAGCGTGGAGCAAAGAATTGCGATATTGGGATATGCCGCGGGTCTAGGCTGCGTTCTGCTTTCCGGAACGCGCTCGGCCTGGCTGGTCATTCCCATCCATATCGTCATCTTTCTCTGGTATTTTCGCAAACACAGCTTCCATCTGAGTTTGCGCAGCCTGGCTATTACCAGCTCTCTGCTGTTGGTGGGACTTCTCACCTTGGGCAGCGGCCAGATCCTCCATCGCATCCAGGCGCTTCAGGAAAATCTGACGTCGCTCGAACGCACCGACGGCGAGATCACGTCGCTGAGTGCCCGGTTCGCCTTGTACAAAGGCGCACTATCAGCAATCAGTAAGGACCCGTTGACAGGTTATGGCCCGCAGAACCGAATGAGTTCGGTTTTGGCAGAGCTTCCCGATAATATAAGGCCGCAGTTGCCTTACTCGCATGTCCATAACGGCTTTCTGACCGCGGGAATCGACGCCGGCGTTTTCGGCATTGCAGCGCTTTCGCTGATGCTGCTGACGCCCGTGATCGGCGCGTGGAGAAAAGAACCAGGACCGGGCCGGGATTTAGCGATTGCGCTCGCTCTTCTGCTCGTTAGCAGCTACGTCATAACAGGCAGCTTTGGCATCATGTTCAATCAGAAAGCTTTGGATCCGATCTTCGCCTACATGGTCGCCCTTATTTGTGCGGATCGGGGCAGCACGTGTTTTGCGCCCGTCGTTCGGAACTGACGTCGGGCACGCCTTGAGCCTGCAGACCTTACAGCGTGCTTTGAATTGTCTGAGGCAGCCGTATTGGCTCGGCGCCGGTGAAAGCCAGATCCGAGACCTCACCTGTTGAGGAATAGCCGGAAACAAGCTCCGCCAATGTCGCACGTGCAGCGATCATATCGTTCCGGTCCAATGCCGCGTTGAGCGTGTTGAGCCTTCGCGACAGCTCCGGCCAGGACAGGAAATCCTCACGCGCCTTCATAATCCGAGGATGTTCGGTTGTTTCAGGGTTGTCCCCGATCAACAGTTCTTCAAAGAGCTTCTCGCCGGGCCGAAGACCGGTAACGGACAGCTCGATATCGCCTTCGGGATTGTCTTCGTCGCGGACGGCCAGCCCGGAAAGCTCCACCATCTTGCGGGCGAGATCTGCGATGCGAACCGGCTCTCCCATGTCGAGCAGGAAGACATCTCCGCCCTCGGCCATCGCGCCGGCCTGTATGACGAGTTGAGAAGCCTCCGAAATGGTCATGAAATAGCGGGTTATATCAGGATGTGTCAGTGTCACCGGGCCGCCCTCCTTGATCTGCTGCCGGAAAAGCGGCACGACGGATCCGGAGGAGCCGAGGACGTTTCCGAAACGGACCATGGAGAAATTCGTCCGCATTTTGTCGATAGCCGATTCCGCCGCAAGCGCCTGCAGAACCATTTCCGCCAGCCTCTTGCTGGCGCCCATTACATTTGTCGGACGTACGGCTTTGTCTGTGCTGATCAGCACGAAATTCGAGACGCCGCATTTATTCGCCGCGCGTGCCGCGACCAGCGTACCCATCACATTGTTCTTGATGCCTTCCACGGCATTGTGTTCGACAAGGGGAACATGCTTGTAAGCGGCTGCATGATAGAGCGTCTGAGGTCGCCAGCTCTGCATGACATGTTCCATGCGATCCTGATCGCGGACGGAACACAGAATCGGAACGATCTGCATATTTTCATGCTTGTACAGTTCGGCGAGCTTCTGCAATTCGGCATGGATATTATAAAGCGCAAACTCATTCTGATCGATGAGGATCAGGCTGGAAGGCCCGGTGCGCAATATCTGACGGCATAACTCGCCGCCGATCGAGCCGCCAGCGCCGGTGACCATCACCACCTTGTTGCGCATCGACTTGTCGAGTAGCTCCTGGCGCGGCGCGACCGCTTCTCTTCCCAGCAGATCTTCGATTTCCAGCTCTCGGATGTCGGAGACGGCGATGCGTCCCTGAGCCAGGGCAGTGAGATCCGGCAAGGTGCGAACATTGACCCTGGCTTTACGGATGTGCTCCAGGATTTCGTTGCGACGCTGCCGCGATGCGGAGGGAAGAGCAAGAAGCACGTTGTGCACGCCGAGAGATTCGGCAAGCACTGGAAGATCCGAGGGGTCGTAGATCGGCAAACCACCCATGACGCCGCCCTTGAGACGCGGATCATCATCCAGATAGCCGACGACATTGAGTTCGGCACTGTTGATCAAGGCACCGGCCAGTTGCCGCCCGGCCGTCCCTGCCCCATAGATCAGCACCTTGGCGAGCATATTCTTGTGAAGGATGCGCTGGTAGGCATCCCCGAGCCAGTAGCGGATACTCAACCTCGACAGCCCGATCGCAATCAACAGAAGGAAGGGCTGGAGGATGCCGACGGTTCTCGGAACACCGGGGACGCTGAGTGCTGTAAATATCGTCATGAAGGCGACGCCGTAGATCGCAATCGCCTTCAGAACAGTAATGAAAGCAGCCATGTTGGCATAACGGAAGATCGCCCGATACATGCCCATGACGATGAAGATGGGAAGGGCCATGCACAGTGAAACGAAGACCGGCAGCCACTGCACACCTGTCAGCACCGTCCATTCGTTCAGGCGGAAACAATAGGCCAGCCAGATCGTCAGAACACAAAAGCTGGAATCCAGCAGCAAGGCCAGAGCGCGTTTGGCAACCCGCGGCATCGCCAGCAAAGGGGCGACGAGCGCTTGCATCGGCATTAAGAACCATCCTGAGCGCGGCGTCTCAGTGGGGGTATTTTCGGGCATTGCTTACCAGCGTCTCGCGGATCAATCAGACAACCACCTTCTTGTCATTTTCTGCAACGAGCGCAACTGAAATAATCGGAAAGTAAGGTCTCCCGCACCGCTTATCTATCAGAAGTAGGTAGCTTAATGCCTTATTCCCTTACGGCGAATGACCTTCTCGGCCGTCATAAACAGGATGCTTATGTCGAAGCCGAACGAGCGGCGTTCGAGATATTCGACATCGAATTTTACCTTCTCCGGAATCGGCAATTCGTCCCGGCCATTGATCTGTGCCCATCCCGTCAGTCCGGGCAGGAGCTTGTCGACACCATGGGCCGTCCGCAACTCTATCAGATCATATTGATTGTAGAGTGCCGGCCGCGGTCCGACGAAACTCATCTTCCCCTCGAGAATGCACCAGAGCTGTGGCAGTTCGTCGAGGCTGGATTTGCGCAGAAACGAGCCGATGGGTGTCAGAAAGCGATCCGGATTTTCGAGCAGATGCGTGGCAACCGTCGGTGTGTCGATGCGCATGCTGCGAAATTTCGGCATCAGGAAGATCTGATTGAAACGGCCGACACGTTTTGACCAATAGAGGACCGGTCCGGGCGAGGTAAAGCGAACACAAAGAGCGACGACAAGGATTGGAACGAGCAGGATCGCCACCGCAATCAAAGCCAAGAAAAAATCCATCGCCCGTTTCAAACCCATGCTCCGCAGCTCTTCCGCCCCCATCGCCCGACCATCGCCATTCGCGCCGTCGCCTGCCGTATCGTCAAAAAGCGTTTCGCGTCAACTGCTGGGATGTAGTGTTTTTTCCATGAATCGGCTTGGTCGATCATCGCCTGCGGGGCTCTTCCGTCTCTCAAAATTTTCTCGGCCCTAACCCTCTGATCCGAAAGCCGGAAGCTGCCAACCAGAAACTATTTCGGCCTTTATTTCCGTTACACTCTGTTAACCATAATCGTTCGTCAACAGATCGTGAAGCGGCAGCTGGGTCACAACGCCGATGGCTTAGTGTCGCTTATGCTTTCACAAAGCCTGCTTGCGTTTAGAAGCCCCCACCCGAACACCGGGTCTTTCCCTGGCTTCCCAATGTCGTCGGTAAATTGCCTTATCTTTGCCTCCAGACTTTCGTGCGACATATCAGGATCGCCAGCAATCAGCACCGAGACCGCCGCCGTGATGAAGGGCGCAGCGAAGGATGTGCCGGTTTTTTGTCGGGCGCCGGAGATGGACGCCGCAGTCCAGACCCCCACGCCAGGAGCGGCAATGTCAATATAATCGCCACGCACGGCACGGCGATAAGGGTTGCGCCCCTTGTCAACTGCCGTCACGGCAATCACTTCGTCATAGGCCGCAGGGTAAACAGGCTTTGCGTTCGGGCCATCATTGCCGGCGGCGGCCACCAGGATCATCCCGCTTTCGGTCGCTGCTTTCACGGATTTTTCGAGCACCGCGTTCGCCGGGCCGGTCAAGCTCAGGTTGACGACCTTGACGTCGCGCTGAACGAGCATATCCAGCGCCCGCACGAGGTCGTAAATGTTGGCGATATCCGCAAATTTTCCGGAGCGCTGAAAGGCGTCGACGGCGATGAGTTCCGCTCCAGGCAGGAGCCCGGGGACGCGGCTGTCCGATGCACCGATCAAAAGGGCAGCAACGGCAGTACCATGCTGCGCGCCCGATTTTGTCGCCTCCCCTTCGCTGAGGCGGATGACCTCCAACCGCGTATTCATCAGGGTCACATGATCGATATTGATCGCCGTGTCGATGAGACCGATGCGGGGCGGCTTGGCACATCGGGTGATCTCACTGGTCGGCCACCCGACGATCTCGCGGACGAGTGCGCACCCCTCCCCCGAGCAGCCTGCCTTGTTCTCCGATTGCGGCTGGTAGAAATGGTTGAGATCGACCACGGCCGTCGCACTGCGGGCCACGACGGCAGCGCGCGCCGAATCGAGCGTCGTGCCTGCCGGCACGATGAGCCTCACCATTTCGCTGCCGATGAGCGAAACCTGGATGCGATCCTCAACGGCAAAGCCCTCCTGGGTCAATCCGGCAATCGCGTCTTCTTCAAGACCAATCGCGACGAGCTCGTTTTGCGCCTGTTCCGGCGTCGAGGCTGCGCGGCGCATGGGTGTACGACGCTCGCGGGATGGCCAGCGAAAGAGCGAGCGCAGATCATGGAAGCCGCCTCCGCCCCGATGGTATGCGGGATTGTCACGGTCTCCACCGCGGCCGTTATCGCCGCCACCACCACCACTGCCGCCGTCGTCGTCATCTCCATCATCGTCATCGGCAAGCGCAGCGGGCATGGTGAACCCGGCGTCACCCAACGGCAGGGGCAGAAGAGTAAGTACCCCGCCGATAGTTGCAGCAGCGAGGAGGCGCAACGACTTAATCTTGACTGTAAGCAGCATGGTCGGTCTCCTGCGGCAGTTTCCGATTGGATTCTCAGATCGAGAAGCCACTTTCGATCAAACTATCCCGAGAATACGTTTGACTCGACAGCTTATTCCCTCGCGTGCGAAAAAGCGAAATGACCAACGACACGCAGACAGTACCCGAACGGCTGGTTGCCTTCCTGCCGAACCTCAGGCGTTTTGCGATCTCGCTGTGCCGTTCCCGGGAATTGGCAGACGACCTTGTACAGATGGCCTGCGAGCGCGCTATCCTCGCAGCCGACAGCTTTGTACCCGGCAGCCGGTTCGATGCCTGGATGTTCCGCATTCTGCGCAATTTGTGGATCGACCACCTGCGCCGCCAGAAAACGGCCGGCCCCCAAGGAGATCTGGAGGATGCGCGCGATGTGTCGATTCCCTCCGGCGAGGCTGCATCGCTTGCGCGCATGGATCTGCTCGAAGTGACCGCCGCCCTCCAAAAGCTGCCGGCCGAACAGCGTGAAGTGCTGGTGCTTGTCTGCGTTGAGGAGTTCAGTTACCGCGATGCCGCCGAGGTTCTCGCTATCCCGATCGGCACGGTGATGAGCAGGCTTGCCCGCGCACGGAAAAATCTGATGGAGCTGACGGGAATAAGTTTTGGCGAGAGACGTTCGCCCGATTCGAAAGGCGGCGTTCTATGAGCAAGAAAGATTTTGACGATGAAACATTGATGGCATTTGCCGATGGCGAACTGGACGAGACGCAAAGCCGCGCGCTGGAAGAGGCACTTGCTAGCAACGAGGCGCTCTGCGAACGCCTCGCCGTCTTCCTCGACAGCCGCCAGTTGGTGGGTGACGCGCTGAAACCCCTGATCGACGAGCCGGTGCCTGAGGCGTTGCTTGCTTCGGTCCACAGGATGGCGGATGAGGTACGGCACCAAAAGCCGCAGGATAACGTCGTTTCCTTCCGTCCAAAACAACAGCAGCAGACGATGCGGCGCTGGCTCGTGCCGGTCGCGGCAAGTCTTGTGGCGATCGTGACCGGCGTTGTCGGTTTTACGCTGGGCCGCATAAACCCGTCTGCATCGAATTCCGGCGCAGAGATCACCGCTGTCCTCGACCGCGAGGTGTCTGGCCGGGACGTGACGCTGTCTTCCCCGGAAACCGTGCTGCATGTCGTCGCCTCATTCCGCGATGAACGCGGCGAACTCTGCCGCGAATATGAGCTGAAGCAACCGAAAAGCAGCACCCTCACCGTCGCTTGCCGGCAGAACGGCGTCTGGGCGACGCGGCTCGCACTAACATCTGCGAAAGCCGACGGATACGTCCCTGCCTCGTCACAGGAGACGATCGACGCCTATCTGGCCTCGATCCAGGCTGGGGCACCACTTTCGCCTGAGGAGGAACGAGAGGTTCTGGCCCCTGAATGAATATTTGCCATCATCGGGAATAAGTCCTTCCGGGCGCCGTTCATCCCGCATCGATTGACGGGAGAACAGCGATGACAATGGCCTTTTTGAATAAACCGCAGCCCGGATTGACATTTCTCTGCCGCAAGGAGGACGAGGGGGTTATCCCCGCTCCCGTGCGCGCCAAGACGGCGCTGCCCGACTGGTTCCGCAGGCTGCCTGCCGTCGATGAGGCGCATGTCTCATCCAACAACAGCGGCTTGACCGTGAAGCGTTGCATGCCCTTCCTCGACGCGATGGCGACGGGCTGGGTGATCGGGCTGGCGGCAAGCGTCCGCATGGAAATCTCCGACAATGGCAAAACGGTCGATTGCGGTTGGGATTTCGACCGCACGCTCGTCAGCAACCATGCCAGCCATCAGGTTGCCGGCAATCCGCGCGAGCCGCTGCCGCCGTGCAAGTTCCACAATTATTGGACCATCCGTACGCCGCCCGGCTGGAGCTGCCTGTTCGTGCCGCCGCTCAATCGACCGAATGGCGTCTTCGAGGTCGTTGCCGGGGTCGTGGATACCGACACGTACCAGTCGGAAATCCACTTCCCGTTCTTCGCCACCGGTGAGGACGGCCTGCATATGCTGGAGCGCGGCACACCGATTGTCCAGGTCATTCCATTCCGCCGCGACGCATCCGACCTCGACGCCGACATCCGCACGGAAAACCCGGAGGAAGGCACCGTTCGCAAGACGATCCTGCGCAAGACACTCGCATCGGACGGCTGGTACCGCCGCTTCGCTCGCGCGCAGCGATAGTTTTTTGACACGGATTTCCGGTTCGCCGTCGCTGCCCATCGCAGCGGCGGTGCTTCCGCGTGTGTTGCGGATTCAAATTATCCTATTGAAAATATTTCTGTTTTTTGAGGAATAAACATCCCTCGCCGCCGTTTCTCCCTCGCAGCCAAGGAGGCTGTCACTCAAAGGAGAAACGTCATGAAGAAGTTCATCGCAATCCTGAGCGCGTTCCTGGTGGTCGGTGCCGCGGCACCCGCGCCCGCCATCGCCGATGACCCGGTCACACGCCTTTTGCAGAAGATGACGCAAAGCAACAAGGCGAGCCACGCCCGCTATAACCGCGACCGGGACGATGACCGGCGCAGCAGCTGGAGTTCGAACCGCAACTCCAACAGTTCGTCGAACTCCTCCCGGAATTCCAACTCGAATTCCAACTCGAATTCCAACTCGAATTCGAGCTCAAACAGCAGCTCCAATTCGTCGAGCAACTCCAACTCGAACAGTTCATCGAACTCTTCGAGCAATTCGAACTCGAATTCTTCCTCCAATTCCTCGTCAAATTCGTCCTCCGACGACGATTGAGGCTCAGTCTGAAACCCGAAAGGAGGGCGATCGTGGCCCTATATGCAATCGCCCCTCTGGACCCCCACGCCAACCGGCGTGGGGAACCCTCTATGGCAACCGAGCGCACCGTGCCGCTTGCCCGCGTCAAGCAGATCGTCGCGGCGATCGTGCTCGCCTTCAGCGCCATGCTGATCTTCCTGGCGATCGACGATCTCACCCTGAAGATGCGGCTGACACTCGCCGTCTTCGTCGCATCGATCACCGCCTGGACCATCCTCGACCTGCCGGACACGCCCGTGGCGCTCGCCGCCGCCGCTCTTCTGCCGGTCGCCGGCGCGATTGACGAGGATGTGCTTTACCGCTCGCTCGGCAATGATATCGTTTGGCTGATGCTGGCGGCCTTCGTTGTGGCCGGCGTGCTGCGTCAGGTCGGCGTAATCGAACAAATTATCCGTCGGCTGCTCGCCCGGTTCGCCACCGTGCGAGGCTTGTTCTGGGCGCTGACGCTCTTGATCTTCGCCACCGCCTTCATCATCCCCTCGACCTCGGCGCGCGCCGCCATGCTGGCACCGGTCTATCTTGGTCTCGCCACCGCGATCGGCAATACGCGGGTCAACCGGGCGCTCGCGCTGCTCTTTCCCTCGGTCATCCTGCTCTCCGCCGGCGCTTCGCTGATCGGCGCTGGTGCCCACCTCGTCGCGGCCGGGATGATGGAGCGCCTGCAGGAGAAAGGGCCCGATTTCCTGGGCTGGATGGCGCTTGCCGGACCCTTTTCGCTGCTATGCTCGCTGCTCGCCTGCGCCGTGCTGCTGCGTCTTTTTCTTACCCGCGAGGAGCGGGCGATAGCGATAGCCGAGCGCGACGCCGACGAGGCCCCGACCCCTTTGACACGCCAGCAATGGACCGTGCTCGCCGTGACCGGCGCGATGATCCTGCTCTTTGCAGCGCAGCCCATGCACGGCATCGGCATGCCGCTCATCGGCATCGCCGCTGCCCTGCTGTTGGCGAACCAAAAGGTCTCCGGCCTACCGCTGAAGGCGGCGCTCAAGAGCGTGGAATGGAACCTCCTGCTCTTCCTCGCCGGCACGCTCGTCATCGGCGAGGCGCTGTTGGAGACCGGCACCGCGAAAGTGCTGGCCGAGCGGATGGTCGACCTTGCCGGAAACAGCATCGCGGCATCGCCCGCACTCCTGGTCTTTTTCGCTGCCGTAGTCGCGACACTTTCCCACCTCGTCATCACCTCGCGCACGGCGCGGGCGACCATTCTCATACCTGCGCTTGCCCTGCCGGTCGCAGCCCTCGGTGTTGACCCGCTCAATCTCGTCATGGTCGTTACGTTGGCGAGCGGCTTTTGCCAAACGCTGATGGTCTCCGCCAAACCGGTAGCGCTATTCGGCGCGATGGATCCGCCCCCCTTCGGGCAGGCCGACCTGTTCCGGCTCGCCGGTTGGCTGATCGTGCCCTTCGTGGTGCTGCTGGTCATCTTCGCCACACTCGTCTGGCCGCTGCAGGACCTGCCGCTGTACTGAACAGTTCGGATAGACAAAAGGGAGAGACCGCTGCGTGCGGTCTTTTTTATTTAGTCGGCTAATTTATTTTTATAATGCTGGAATAGCCTCGGTCCTGTCCCGTTCCTCCCCTGTCACATCATTGTCATAGTAGAAAGGAACATCCCATGTCGTTCACGGTTCTCGTCGCGCCCTCCGGTTTCAAGGAAAGTCTGTCGGCAGATCAGGCAGCGGATTGCATCGAAAGTGGCGTTCTGCGCGCCTTTCCCGGCCTTGCCGTCATCAAAACGCCTATGGTCGATGGCGGCGAGGGTTTCACCAAAGCGCTCATCAAGGCGACCGGCGGTACACTTCACCAGTTGACGGTGAGCGGCCCGGTCAACGAGCCGGTCGAGGCGCATTTCGGGTTCCTCGGCGGCAGCGACGAGCCGACCGCCGTCATCGAGATGGCCGCGGCCGCCGGGCTCAGCCTCGTGCCGCGCGACCGGCGCAATCCCTGCGTGACGACGAGTTATGGCGTTGGCGAACTGGTGCGTGCAGCGCTCGACCGAGGTGCACGCCGCATCCTTCTCGGCTGTGGCGATAGCGGCATCAACGATGGCGGCGCCGGCATGGCCGAAGCGCTCGGCATCCGTCTCCTCGACCAGGAAGGCAATCGCCTGCCCCACGGTGGCGCAGCGCTTTCCCGCCTCGCCGCCATTGATATGAGCGGCCGAGATCCTCGTCTTGAAGGCGTGCGCATCGATGCTGCCGTCAACTGGCACAATGTCCTCCTCGGTGAACGCGGTGTTGCGCGCATTTTCGGGCCGCAGAAGGGCGCAACGCCGATGCAGGTGGAACTGCTTGCTGCTGCCATGGAGACGTATGCCACCGCGATTCGGTGCACGACGGGCATCGATGTCGGCATGGCGCCCGGATCCGGCGCCTCCGGCGGGCTTGGTGCCGCGATACTCGGCCTCCTTGGCGGCAGATTGCATCCGCGTTACGACATCGTCATGCAGTATCTGGAGCTCGACCGGTTTATCGCACAGGCTGATTTGGTCATCACCGCGGAGGGCAGCCTTGACGGGCAAACCCCATATGGAAAGGTGCCTGCCGAAGTGGCTGCACGGGCAAAAATTGCCGGAGTGCCCGTCATCGCACTCGCCGGCACCATTGGCAAAGGCGTACGCCTTAATTTCGAGCATGGCATTGATGCCTTTGCGTCGATCCTGAGCAGGCCCTGCTCGCTGGAAGACGCCATCTTCAGCGCCCCGAAACTACTCTCCCGAGCGGCAGAGGATGCAGTCCGCATGGTCATGGTGGGCATGAGGCTTGGGGGCACGCTGGCGCCAGGTGCCTGACCTTGAGCAAGGGTAAAGGGGACAAAGTCAGCTTCTGCAAGCACCAATTCATCCCGTCTTAGCTCTAATCGGCGAATTGCTGCGGGCAAGGGCCATCAACATTGGTCCGATGGCGAATTCGCCTTTCTCGGCGCGTCGCGTCAGGTCGCGCAGGTAACCGCCGGCGGAGTTGATGTGCCCTGCCCTTTCGAGAACGCAGGCCATGACGGTGGCCGCATTTTCAGGTCCCATGATTTCGCAGGCCTGCTCATACGCCGATGGGCTGACGCCGAGCATCGAGCGAACGACCACAGCCGCGGCCATCAGCTCGCGCCATGTGCCGACCGAGCCCTGCGGTCCATAGGCTGCGATTTCCGGGCAGGCCTGCAACACCAGCCCCAGTGGGAAGGATTTGAGCGCGGCGCTGGCAGTGGGGGCAGAACTTGCGGCCGGCACACGCCCGTTCTTCTCTTCATCTTTCTGTATTCGGACTGTCGGTTCGGCCCGGCCCCCCGATCGTTCGTCCGCCGTTGCGTCCTGCTTCATTTCGGAAGCCGGTTCAAGTTCAATAATGGATTGTGGGTTTGAATTCTGTATGTGCCGCTCATAATGTTGGGCATTGCCGCTATGATTTCGAGTTTTAACCTGCATTTCCAACTGATTGGTGATTTCTTCGCGCAGCAGCTCCAATTCGTCGAGTGCGGCTGCAACCTGTTCGGCGGAAGGCGACCGTGGCAGCCGCTCGACGACATCGCGAAAATGCAGATGAACCCGGCTCCAATCGCCGGCGGCGCCCTCCTCCAATGCCATCTCGATGAGCTTGGCGACATCGCGCCGGCAAAGCGTCAGGCGTTCTCTGAGCCGCTGCAGGTGCAACCGTTCCGCAACCACCTCTGCCGCCAACCGCTCGATTTCCTCAGCACGCACTAGCAGCGGCGCCAGCGAAAAACCGAATGCCTCGCGGATCTCCCCACCCTGCTCCTTGCGGGCGTAGCGCTTGCCGTTCGGGCTGTCCTTGCGGATCAGCAGCCCGGCCTCGATGAGGGTCGCCAGGTGGCGACGGATCGTCTGCTCCGCCATTCCATGTGCGCGCAGCGAGAGCTGTGCATTGGAAGGGAACACCACGAGCCCGTTTTCCTCAGAGAGCTCCCCCTTGGGATGAAAGCTCAGCAAGGCGTTCAAGATAGCGAGCGCCCGGTCGGTGATGCCGAGCAGCGGCTTGGCCTCGCACAGGGCACGATAGAGTTTCCACTTGTCGATAGATTGGCCGGGCTCGATTTCTCGAGCAGCCGCCTGGCTTGCTAACATGCCAAGCGTCATCGGCCGCCGCCCGAAGGGCGTCGTCACATTTCCGCTTTCCATTTTCTTCGCCTTCTTCAAGGCAAAAGATCGCGGCTCACCAAATTCGGTGCCAAAGACTCTTGACTATGATTCGCGGAAATGTGATTCTCTGGGTGTCTAGATCAGAGAGGGCTTCCGCGACGGCAACGTTCGGGGGCCTTTTCTTTTGCTTATTGATCTCCGTTCTTGGTCAAATCCTGTGTCTTCTCGAACGCCTCGTAGAGACGATCCAGATTGCTGGCGATGTAGGCTCCAAAGGCAGACGCCTTCTCCGCCTTCAACGCGATGGTGAATTGTTTCCCGTCATCCTTGATCTTCGCCTTGACCGCGCCGTCCTTGCGCTGCCAGGCGTGAGCGGCGGGCTGAATTGCCGCTATGGATGAGGCCTGTTGTTGCCTCCTACTGATGAAGGCAACCAGCATATCGAAGCGGGCATCCGGCTCCGCCGTCCCGAATTCCCCCGATCTGGTGAACTCGATCGCTCGTGCGGCAATGTTTTCGGTCTCGAATTTCACTGACAGATCGTGCCACCGATCACGGCCGGTGGTCTTGGCCGCACCGATCGCGGTCAGGACTTCGGCCGGGATCCGCCTGGTGACGGACAGCATCTTGGAAACCGTCGTCTTGTCGGCGCTGAGCGCGGACATGATTGTTTCCCTGTCGAAGCCCAACGCGTCGAGCTTGTCGGCAAACATGGTCCTCTCGATGAAGGAGAGATCGGCGCGTGCCGAATTCTCCTGGCCCTGCGCAATGACATGGTCGCGATCGTCGAGTTTCTTGACCACGGCACGGACAGGTCGGCCGAGTTCCTTGGCGGCCCGGGCGCGACGGTGGCCGAAGGCGATCTGATATCGGCCGTCCTTCTCAGGATGCGGCCGGACGAGGATCGGCGAATCCTGACCGCGCAACCGGATCGCCTCGACCAATTCGCGAAACTGTTCGTCGGTATGCGCCAGCCGGTCCGTTACGAAGGAATCTTCGATCAGGGCAGGGTCGAGATCAATCACCGTCTCACCGGTCGCCAGCTTTTCCTCGATCGCTTTGGCCGCATCGGCCTTGGCAGCCAGCGCATCGATACTGCGCGTCACGGCACCGAGAGCGCCGATTCCCTTATAGGTAATCTGCTGCTTCTCGTCCCTGTGGAGTGGTTCGTCCTGATCGTTTACCGCAGTAAACTTCTTGGAATCGTCCATCAGGCCCGAAAGGAGATTCTTACGCGCCATCAGCCAGCTCCTCGTCCCAGTTTACCGCAGTAAACTTCTCGGTCATTTCCGCCCCCATGCCTTGTGGATGAGATCGGCGATCTCGGTATTGACGGAATCCATCGCCTCCATGGCGCGGTCATAGGTCGCGCGGGTAAACTGGTTCCGCTCGACTTCGTAAAGCGTCTGATTGGTCATCGCCGCATCGGAGATCGCGACGCTGCGCAACATCGGATTGGTGAGCACGTGGTTCTTGAACATCGAACGCATGAAGGCGACCATTTGCGTCTGCGGCCCGTCCTGCGGATCGTAACGGGTGACGAGATAACGCAGCCAGTCGAGGTTCATGTTGCCGCCGGCACCTTTCAGTGTGTTGAGCACCTCGCCGAGCATCTGCAGAAATTGGCACATCGACATCACGTCGAGCATCTGAGGATGAACGGTGATCAGAACTGCTGTTGCGCCGCAAATGGCGCTCATGGTCAAGAAGCCGAGCTGGGGAGGGCAGTCGATGATGACCACGTCGTAATCGTCGGCGACTGAGGACAGCGCCTCGTCCAGCCGCGCGAAGAAGACGCGTCCATAGTCACCCGCCTTGCCCTGAGCAAGGACGCGCGGCGTATCGTGCTCGAATTCCATCAGTTCGAGATTGCCCGGCACCAGATGAAGGTTCGGGAAATTCGTCGGACGGATGATCTCTCTCAGCGGCCGCCGCTGATCGTCATAACGAATGGCGGCGTAGAGCGTCTCATTTTCGTTGACGTCGAACTCCGGTTGAAAACCGTGGATGGCGGAGAGAGAGGCCTGCGGATCGAGGTCGACGGCAAGGACACGGTGACCCGTCAGGGCAAGATGCTGGGCAAGGTGTGCCGCACTCGTCGTCTTGCCGCTGCCACCTTTGAAGTTGACGACGGCAACGACCTGCAGATGTTCGTTGCCGCGGCGATGACGCATATAATGCGTCCCGGCGCGGGCATTGTGCTCCAGGAAGCTGCGCATCTCTTCCATTTGCTCAGCCGTATAGGATCGACGTCCCGACGGCGTGACCTGGGGAAGGGCGCCTTTGCCCTCCAGCGACAGGTTGCGAAGATAGCCGCTGGTGACACCGAGGAAACGCGCCGCCTCGGCAAGCTGAAATTCCCTCAGACCCTTCAATGCACGCGGCGGAAACATCTCGAGCCGATGCTGCTTCAGCTTGTCGGACAGTTCCTGCGCCTGACCAATAATCAGCTGGTCGACATCAGAAATTGCTTTTTCTATATGCGGTGCCATATTCATGGAAATCTCGAAAATGCGATTTAAAAGCCCCAGGCGCTGTGAAACCGCATTTAGCGCCGATTCTGGAGGGGTGGCAAGGCAAATAGGGTTAACAAGACCTTACCGTGAGGTTGTCCAATCTTTTTCAAAGGCTTGAACATGCCGCCCGGGCGGCCGCTGTCGGAGCAGCAATCGCGCATTCGCCAGCCGAATCGCAAGAGCAAGGCCGCGCAACCGGCATCATAGCCGATTGGATACTTCGGAAGCGAGATATCGAGCGTGCACAGCTCTTTGAAGTACGCCCGCAATGGGCAAAGCACCTGGACGGTCGGTGGCTGTTCAGGCCGCGTGGCGGAGAGCCGTCTTGATTGCTTGCCTGGGGGAGGGACACGCCGCTCCCGCCGAGGTTCTGCAACAGTACGCCCAGCGCAAGATCCAGGCGATAGGCCGAGAATTCAGCGCCCAGCTCGGCGCCGTCCCTAGGCCGTAGTGACGATTTAACTATTTGAGCCAAATAGCGATAGCGGCGAGTTTAACGAAGCCCATGAAGTTTGCGAGCAGCTTGTCGTATCGGGTTGCGACGCGTCTGAACCGTTTGAGCTTGTTGAAGAAGCGTTCGATACGGTTTCGCTCCTTGTAGAGATCGGCATCATAGTGGCGCTGGAGCTTGCGGTTGCGTTTCGGCGGAATGACGACGTCAGCACCGGTTTCAGTGATCTTGTCGCACAGATGATCGGCATCATAGCCCTTGTCGGCAATCGTAGCCGCAGCCTGGATGCCCTCGACGAGATCGTGAGCAAAGGCGATGTCGTTACGCTGTCCGGGAGACGCGATCAGACGAACCGGAAGCCCGAGCGACTCCGTTGCCGCATGGATTTTGGTGCTTAATCCGCCCCGAGACCGGCCCAGGCCCTGGGCATCCGCCCCCCTTTAACCTTACGCGCCCCTGCCGCATGCTGGTGTGCCCGCACGATGGTGCTGTCGATCATCAGCCATTCCAGGTCTGCTTCTCGGGCAAGCATCGCCAGCATCTCATCGAGCACACCCATTTCGATCCAGCGGTAGTAACGCCGTTTCACCGAGCGGTAGTCGCCCAGTCGCTCGGGCAGGTCGCGCCAGCGGCCGCCGGAACGGGCCATCCACAATAGCGCGTCCAGAAACAATCGATTGTTCGTGCGCGGACCACGTTTGCCCCTGGTCCCTCCCGGTACAAACCCTCTGATCCGTTCCCATTGATCATCCCGAAGGGCATCGCATTCCATCACTGACCTCCAAAAGTCAGCGTTGAATCTGATTTGCTTGCCCTTGGGAATCCCAAGACGTTAAATTGTCACTACGGCCTAGATAACGATCAAGCAAATGCCAAATCGCAAGCAGACCCTTTCGGGAAATGCCACTGATTGTCCGGTCGGCCCGCCAGGCGCAACGCTGCGATACCCGCCTATTCTCCGAGCGGAAGGATGATATCCGCTGCGGAGGCTCCCGATGTCAGACCGCGACTTTCCGCCTGCGCCATCGCCTTCACCAGCGCGATGACCGTTTCGCGGATATTGCTGTCCGCGATCTTCAGAAAGGCGCGATTGAGCACCAATCCCTCTTTCGTTCGCAGGAATTCGGCGACCGGATCCATATTCGCGGATAGATCCAGCCCTTGCAGCGTCAACGGCTCGGAATTCTCCTGTTCGAAGAAGAAGCTCGGCGACGTGTGCAGCACCTCGGCGATCCGCTGCAGCCGGCTCGCGCCGATGCGGTTGATGCCCTTCTCGTATTTTTGAACCTGCTGAAAGGTCACGCCGATCTGCTCGGCAAGCCGTTCCTGGCTCATCCCGAGCAACTGCCGGCGCATTCTGATGCGCGCTCCGACATAGCTGTCTATTGCATTCGCTGTCTTGACATTCATCACGTGTGTTCAGCCTCGATCGCATTTTCAATCGGCGCAGCTGTAGTATCACCCGCATGGCTTTTCCATGGTTGTTTTCATACAGCACAGCGGATATGCGACGATCGCGGCCGACTGTGATATGAAAGCCCCCGTCCAACGACGTGAAATCACGCAGAAATCACTCGGCGGCAGCGCAAATCGAGCAAAAGCCGTACCAATACGGATAAAACTGGGCTGTAATTGCGTTTCGGCTTACGCTAAATGCAATTCAGCGACCGTCGCACGAGAGTCTTCCCAGCCCCGATCGCCCGAAAATCCATCGAATAAAAGCGACATCGCACGGCACCGGCCGTGCCTGTGCAGGAGAAGTATTGATGGCAACCGTTGCCGAGGGTGCGCCCCGTTTCGAAAAAACAACGATGTCTATCCTCGTGGCGGTCAGCTTCTGCCACATGCTGAACGACATCATGCAATCGCTACTCGCCTCTCTCTATCCGCTGTTCAAGGCGAACTACGATCTCGATTTCGTGCAGATCGGTCTCCTCACCATGACTTTCCAGGTCACGGCTTCGCTGCTGCAGCCGCTGGTCGGCATCGTCACCGACCGCTGGCCGATGCCCTATTCGCTGCCGGTTGGCATGGCGAGTACCCTTTGCGGCCTCATTCTGCTCGGCAACGCCGGCAGCTTCGAACTGCTGCTGGTTGCCGCCAGCTTGATCGGCTTCGGCTCGGCGGTCTTCCATCCGGAATCTTCGCGCGTTGCCCGTCTTGCCTCCGGCGGTCGCCACGGTTTCGCGCAATCCTTCTTCCAGGTCGGTGGCAATGCCGGCCAGGCGATCGGTCCGCTGCTTGCCGCCTTTATCGTGCTGCCGCTCGGCCAGCACAGCGTCTCCTGGTTCGCCGCCATCGCCATGGTCGGCATGGTCGTGCTGAGCTGGGTCGGCAACTGGTACATGAGCCACAGGCGCCAGAATGCCAGCAAGCCGGCAATAAGCCGGACCCTGCCGCTGCCGCAGAACCGGGTCATCTGGGCGTTGCTGATTCTTGTCCTGCTGACGGCAACGAAAAATGTCTACATGGCGAGCGTATCAAGCTACTTCACCTTCTATGTCATCGACAAGTTTGCCCTCAGCGTGCAGCAGGCACAGCTGATGCTCTTCCTGTTCCTCGGCTCGGTCGCCGTCGGCACCTTCCTCGGTGGACCGATCGGTGACCGCTTCGGCGCCCGTTTCGTCATCTGGTTCTCGATCCTCGGCGTCATTCCCTTCGCGCTCTTGCTTCCCTATGCGAACCTTTTCTGGACGGGCATACTCAGCGTCGTCATCGGCCTGGTCTTCGCTTCGGCCTTCTCGGCAATCGTCGTCTTCGCACAGGAACTGGTGCCGGGGCGGGTAGGGTTAATCGCCGGGGTCTTCTTCGGCTTCGCCTTCGGGGCAGGGGGGCTTGGCGCAGCGCTGCTCGGCAGTTTCGCCGATACCCACGGCATCGATTTCGTTTACCGCATCTGCTCATACCTGCCGCTGCTCGGTCTCCTCACGGTCTTCCTGCCGCGTATTCCCAAGCAGAAACCCGTCTGAGGCGACATCGCTTGCGGTCAATCGATCGAGCCGGAATGTCACCGACACTCCGGCTCGATGCATGATGCAGTTTTGCACGTCGCCATCGCCCTCAGGCTCGAACGTATTTTTCTCCTCCTATGGGGAAGAGGGATCGCCATTCCTTTAATCCACTATTTTTATAGATAATATTCGTCCAATAATGACGTCGGTCTCGGCACGATATTGGAAGGAAATGGCATGTCTGCTCACAAACTGGTCGGCCTTGCGGGTAGCTTCAACCGCCCCTCGAAGACGTTTGCGCTTGTCGAAAACATTGCCGATCTCGCCGGCGAGAAATACGGCTTCGACAACACCATCTACGATCTGACAGATGTCGGCCCCTCGCTTGGGCAGGCGCTGCGCCGTGACGACCTCGACAGTCGCGCCAGGGAAGTTATCGACGACATCGTCAATGCCGATGTCCTGGTAATCGGAGCGCCAACTTACAAAGGCAGCTATCCCGGCCTCTTCAAGCATCTGATCGACCTGATCGACCCGCATGAACTGCGCGCCAAGCCAATCATCATCACTGCGACCGGCGGCGGCGACCGCCATGCGCTGATGGTCGAGCACCAGCTCCGCCCGCTCTTCGGTTTTTTCATGTCGCACACGCTGCCCACAGCCGTTTACGCGTCCGACCGCGACTTCACCGATTACCGTGTCTCGTCCGATCCACTTTCCAAGCGGATCGGCGAAGTCATCGGCGAGCTCAAGACGTTCTTTCCTGCGCGAAGTCGCGCCCTGATTGCTGCCGAATGAGGAATGCCGGAATGGGCTTGAGACGGCGCCGAGGAGGCGCCGTTTTCATTTTTGGAGCATGCTCTCGAGCCGCAATTAATCCATAAATTTGGTGGAAATTTATCCTGCCGATATCGATGGCAGGGCAAGAGTTTTTCCGGCCCTTCCTCCACATCAGACATTCGTGCTTCGCTCCCGACCCGCGCATTTGCCATGATCGGCCTGCTCGGGGCGTTCGGCCTCATTCAGTCAGACGGGATATACAATGACCAAGAACAAAAATCTTCACGGCTTCCACCTTTCGCGCCGGGCGGCTCTTGCCGCCGTCGCCGTTTCGGTGGCCGCAGTCTTTTCCTTTGCCGCTCCCGCTCCTTCCCATGCCGAGGATAAGTCGATCAAGGTCGGCATCATGGCCGGCGAGGAGGAGGATATCTGGCGCGTGGTCGCGAGCGAGGCGGGCAAGGAGGGTCTCAAGATCGAGACCGTCATCTTCAACGACTACACCCAGCCGAATGAAGCGCTGGAGCGCGGCGAAATCGATGCCAACGCCTTCCAGCACCAGCCCTATCTCGACAACCAGATCCAGCAGCACGGCTATCACATCGTTCGCGTCGGTTATACCGGGGTCTGGCCGATCGGCCTTTACAGCAAGAAATACAAGTCCGTCGCAGAGATCCCGGAAGGTGCCGTCATCGGCGTGCCGAACGATCCCTCGAACGAAGGCCGTGCGTTGCGCGTTCTCCAGAGCGAAGGCCTGATCAAACTGAAGGAGGGCGCCGGTATTCTCGCGACCGTCGCCGACGTCACCGACAATCCGAAAAAGATCGAGATCAAGGAACTAGACGCCGGCATCGTCGGCCGTTCGATCGACGATCTGGATGCCGGTATCGTCAACACCGACTGGGCGCTGAAGAGCGGTCTTTCGCCAGCTGAACGCATTGCCCAGGAACCGGTCGCCGACAATCCGTACCGCAACTTCATCGCCGTCAAGGACGACAACAAGGATGCCGAATGGGTCAAGACGCTTGTGTCTTCTTATCAGAACGACACCGTCAAGGCCGAATTCGACAAGGTCTACAAGGGCACGGGTCTCAGCGCCTATTGATCAGAGGCAGGGCTGGGGTTAGAGCCTTTCCGGGTTAGATTGAAGCATTCTGTTGGCTCAAACGGAGTCGGATGGTCGACCGGCCGGCGCGCGTCGTAGCCCAGCTCTACGGCCAAGCCGGCCGGTCGATCAGCCGGTCCGTTTTAGCCAACCCGAAGGGCCGGGCATCTTTTCGCCAGGGCAGAATGCTTCAATCTAACCCGGAAAGGCTCTAAGGCCTGCCGAGAGGCGGTCCGGGCGTTCTCTGCCCGGACCGCCTTCAGTATTTGTAAGGAAAAACACATGAATTCCCTTGTTTCTACCACGGCGATCGAGGCACAGTCGCAAGCGGCGGCTTCCGAAGAGGTGGTGAGACTGACCGACGTGAAACGGCGGTTCGGAGCCACTGCAGCCCTCGACGGTATTTCGCTGACGGTGAGGAGAGGCGAGATTCTCGGCATCATC
Organism: Rhizobium laguerreae; assembly: GCF_019778565.1. Lineage (NCBI taxonomy): Bacteria > Pseudomonadati > Pseudomonadota > Alphaproteobacteria > Hyphomicrobiales > Rhizobiaceae > Rhizobium > Rhizobium laguerreae. The sequence goes on from NZ_JAAXQT010000011.1 coordinate 55,387, forward strand.
GGCCGCAGCGGCGCCGGCAAATCGACGCTGATCCGCTGCCTGAACGGCCTGGAGCGCGCCGATAGCGGCGAGATCCTTATCGAAGGCCGAGACATCACCGGACTTTCAGAACAGGAATTGCAGCCGCTGCGCCGCCGCATCGGCATGATCTTCCAGCATTTCAATCTGCTTTCTGCCAAAACAGTCGAGGAAAACGTCGCGCTGCCTCTGAAGATCGAGGGTCTTGCAAAGAACGAGCGCCTGAGGCGGGCGCATGAGCTGCTCGAACTCGTCGGCCTTGCAGACAAGGCGAAGGCTTATCCCGCGTCGCTGTCCGGCGGCCAGAAGCAACGCGTCGGCATCGCCCGGGCGCTGGCGGCACGCCCGGCACTGCTGTTGTCCGACGAGGCAACATCGGCGCTCGATCCAGAAACGACCCGGTCGATCCTGGCATTGCTGAAGGACATCAATCGTAAGCTCGGACTGACCATTCTGCTGATCACCCACGAGATGGAAGTGGTACGCGGCATTGCCGATCGCGTCGCGGTCATCGATGCCGGGCGGATCGTCGAGGAGGGGCAGGTCTGGTCGGTCTTCGCCAATCCGCAGGCTGAAATCACCGGGAGCCTGCTTGGCGGCATCCGTCCGCAGCTTCCTGAGCATATCGCCGGCCGGCTGTCGGCGACGGCGGGCAGCGAAGCGATCCTCAGCGTCGATCTCGCCGGGCCACAGGCGCAGGGCGCGCTGTTTGCCGAACTCTCGGCAGCATTGCCGCATTCCTTCCGCCTCGTCCATGGCGGCATCGACCATATCCAGAACCAGCCGGTGGCGCGGTTCTTCATCGCCGTTCCCGCGCGCGACCCCGCGCTTGCCGGAAAGGTCGAACAATTCCTGACGGCCCGGTCCGCCCGGGTGGAGGTGCTTGGTTATGACACCGATCATGCTTGAACTGCTTATTCGCTCCCTTTGGGAGACAGTCCTGATGACCCTCGCCTCGGGATTGATCTCGCTCGTCGCCGGCCTGCCACTCGGCCTTGCCTTGGTTGCGACGGCGCGCGGCGGCATCGCCGAAAACCTCTGGATCAATCGCGTGCTAGGCGCAGTCATCAACGGCTTTCGCTCGGTGCCTTTCATCATCCTGCTGGTGGCGCTGATCCCGCTGACGCGGCTGATCGTCGGCACCGCGCTCGGCACTTGGGCGGCCATCGTGCCGCTCGCCATCGCCGCAACGCCCTATTACGCCCGTATCGCCGAAGTATCGCTGCGCGAGGTCGATCGCGGGCTGATCGATGCCGTGCGTGCCATGGGCGGCAATCGCTGGACGATCATCCGCGAGGTGCTGGTGCCTGAAGCGCTGCCGGGCATCGTCGCCGGTTTCACCGTCACGCTGGTAACGTTGATCGGCGCCTCGGCCATGGCCGGCGCCATCGGCGCCGGCGGCCTCGGCGACCTCGCCATCCGCTATGGCTATCAACGTTTCGAAACCAGTGTGATGATCGCGGTGGTGGCCGTCCTCATCGTGCTCGTCTGCGGTATCCAGTGGCTTGGCGACCGGCTGGTCGCCGGGCTGGACCACCGATAAATCAGCGCCGGAACTGGGCGGCGGGATGAGCAGCGGGCAACCTGCCGTTCCCGCCGAAAAGCTTCTGCCGCAACGGTCCGGCAGCATAATCCGCCTTGAAGACGCCGCGCTCTTGCAGCACCGGCACGACCAGATCGACGAAATCGCGCAGGCTTTCCGGCGCCACTGTCCGCGCCAGATTGAAGCCGTCGATATCACCCTCTTCGATCCATGTCGCGAGATGATCGGCGATCTGTTCCGGCGAGCCGACCACCGGTTTCATCCGGCTGCCGAGTATCATCTGGTCGATGATGTCACGCAGCGTTACCGGCTTTGGCGCCTGTTTCGTAATGGCCGCAAGTGCGGATTGATTGGCGTTGGTCGAGCTCTGGTCGATGACGTCGTCCAATCCATATTTCGAAAAATCGACGCCTGTCGAAGCGGAATAATGCGCAAGCGAGGCCTCGACGCTCGCATGGCTGCGGTACTCCTCCAGCTTGTCCTGGGCTTCCTTGTCCGTCCGACCGACGACAACAGTGATCAGGCTCAGGATCTTCAATGCGTCGGCGCCGCGGCCGAATTCCTCCGCCTTCGCCCGCAGCGCATCGACGGTCGGCCTCGCCGCCTTGGGATTTGGCCCGGCAATGAAGACGCATTCGGCGTGGCGGGCGGCGAAATCCTGGCCGCGTGCCGAGGCGCCGGCCTGGAAGAGCAGGGGCGTGCGCTGCGGCGAGGGTTCTGAGAGATGGATGCCTTCCATCCGGTAATATTTGCCGTCGTGACGGACAGAGCGCACTTTGGAGGGATCTGCATAGACGCCGCCCGCCTTGTCGCGCACCACCGCATCGTCGTCCCAACTGCCTTCCCAGAGCTTGTAGAGAATTTCGAGATATTCTTCGGCTGCGTCGTAACGCGCATCATGTTCCGGCAGCTTGTCGAAACCCATGCTGCGAGCCGCACTGTCGAGATAACCGGTGACGATGTTCCAGCCGATCCGTCCCTTGGTCAGGTGGTCGAGCGTCGACATGCGCCGCGCCAGCAGGAAGGGTGGCTCGTAGGTGGTGTTGACGGTGACGCCGAAACCCAGGTGTTTGGTGACATAGGCCATCGCCGAAATCGGGATCATCGGATCATTGACCGGGATCTGCGCGCCCGTCTCGATCACCGACGACGGGCTACCTCTGTAGATATCGTAGACACCGACGATGTCGGCCAGGAAGATGCCGTCCAGCTTGCCGCGTTCGGCGGTCTTGGCAAATTCCGTCCAGTAGTCGAGATCGGTATAGTGCGCTGAGCGGTCGCGCGGATGCGTCCACAGACCGTGGTTGATGTGCCCGACGCAGTTCATGTCGAAGGCATAGATCTGCATTCTCTTCATGAGGCGGGTCTCAAAGCCGGCAATAGAAATCAAGGATTTTTGGCATTAATTATCCAAGAGCATGATGCCGAAAAGTGTGAGCAGTTTTCGGACGACATCATGCTCTAACTCTATAATGTAGAATAGGATTCACATTGAGCCGGCTCGGCCTAAAATGATCCTCTTTCGGGCTCTATCGCACGATGAGCCTGTGAAATGGTAGGGTGGGGATGAAAAAAGCCGGAGGAACCGCATGACGAAGAAGACGCTGTCGGATTGGGCGGAGCTTGCTCAAAAGGAACTGCGCACCTCGCCCGAGAAGCTGACCTGGCAGACGCCGGAAGGCATTGCCGTCAAGCCGCTCTACACGGTCGAGGATCTTGACGGCGCCGGGCACCTTGGGTCGCTTCCTGGTTTTTCACCTTTCACCCGCGGTCCGCGGGCGACGATGTATGCCGGCCGGCCTTGGACGATCCGCCAATATGCCGGCTTCTCGACGGCAGAGGAATCGAACGCCTTTTATCGCCGCAATCTCGCCGCCGGCCAGAAGGGCCTGTCGGTCGCCTTCGATCTTGCCACCCACCGCGGTTATGACAGCGATCATCCACGCGTCGAGGGCGATGTCGGCAAGGCGGGTGTGGCAATCGACAGCGTCGAGGACATGAAGATCCTGTTCGACGGCATTCCGCTCGGCGAAATGTCGGTGTCGATGACCATGAACGGCGCCGTCATCCCGATCCTTGCCTCCTTCATCGTGGCCGGCGAGGAGCAGGGCGTCCCACGAGCCGACCTTTCGGGGACCATCCAGAACGACATCCTCAAGGAGTTCATGGTCCGCAACACCTATATCTATCCGCCCGAACCATCGATGCGGATCGTTGCCGACATCATCGAATATACGGCCAAGGAGATGCCGAAATTCAATTCGATTTCGATTTCCGGCTATCACATGCAGGAAGCCGGCGCGACGCTGGTGCAGGAACTTGCCTTCACGCTGGCTGACGGTCGCGAATATGTCAGGGCGGCGATTGCAAAGGGCCTCAACGTCGATGATTTCGCCGGCAGGCTCTCCTTCTTCTTCGCGATCGGCATGAACTTCTTCATGGAGGCGGCAAAGCTTCGCGCCGCCCGCCTGCTCTGGACCCGCATCATGGAGGAGTTCCAGCCGAAGAAGGCTTCCTCGCTGATGCTGCGCACCCATTGCCAGACCTCCGGCGTCTCGTTGCAGGAACAAGATCCCTATAACAACATCATCCGCACCGCTTTCGAGGCGATGTCGGCCGTGCTCGGCGGCACGCAGTCGCTGCATACCAACTCCTTCGACGAGGCAATCGCCCTACCGACGGAATTTTCCGCCCGCATCGCCCGCAACACGCAGCTGATCCTGAGCCACGAAACTGGCGTCACCAAGGTGGTCGATCCGCTGGCAGGCTCCTATTACGTCGAGAGCCTGACGAAGGAGCTTGCTGACAAAGCCTGGGCGCTGATCGAGGAGGTGGAAGCGCTCGGCGGCATGACGAAGGCCGTCAATGACGGCCTGCCGAAACGATTGATCGAGGAAGCGGCCGCGCGCCGCCAGGCAGCCGTTGACAAGGGCGAGGAGGTCATAGTCGGCGTCAACCGCTACAGGCTCGACAACGAGCAGCCGATCGACATTCTGGAGATCGACAACAGCGCAGTGCGCAAAGCGCAAATCAGACGTATCGAGGAAACCAAGCGGCGGCGCGATGGCGGAGCGGTGCGCGAGACGCTGGCGGCCCTGGCAGAGATCGCACAGAGCGGCAAGGGCAACCTGCTGGAAGCCGCCATTGAGGCGGCGCGGGCCCGCGCCACGGTCGGCGAGATATCGGATGCCATGCGCGATGCCTTCGGCGATCATGCCGCCACGCCTGTGGTGATCAAGGGCGTCTATGGCCGAGCGTATGAAAATGAGCCGGAGCTCGCCGTGCTCAAGACTCGCATGACCGAAGTGACGGAAGCCATGGGTCACCGGCCGAAGATCATGGTCGCCAAGCTCGGTCAGGACGGACACGACCGAGGCGCCAAGGTGATCGCCTCGGCATTCGGCGATATCGGTTTCGATGTGCTCGCCGGTCCCCTCTTCCAGACACCGGAGGAAGCCGCCGGTGTCGCGCTCAGCGAAAAGGTCAACGTCGTCGGCGTCTCGTCATTGGCGGCCGGTCACAGGACGCTGCTACCACAGCTGATCGACAGGCTGAGGGAACAGGGCGGTGGTGATATCATTGTCGTCTGCGGCGGTGTCATCCCGCGGCAGGACTATGAATTCCTGCATGAACACGGCGTTGCAGCCGTGTTCGGCCCGGGGACAAACGTTCTCGAGGCGGCAAACTCCGTTCTCGATCTGCTGCAGGGCAGGCGGAGAAACCAGTAGCTTAGCATCTCAGGAAAACGCGAAGCGGTTTTCCGCCCGGTAATGCGCGAACTCAAAGAGTTAGAGCAGGCCGCGCTTTGCCAGGTTGCTCATCAGCGCCGAAATGCCGAAGGTCCAGGGCGGGCATTCGGTGGAAAGGCGCACGGTGTTGACGAGGTCGCCGAGGCCTGCCGAGGAAATCTCGACGACGTCGCCAATCTTGTGGGTGAAGCCTTGCTTCGGCGCATCGCGGTCCTGCGTCGGCGCAAACAGCGTGCCGAGGAAAAGCATGAAACCGTCGGGATATTGATGATGGGCGCCGACCGTCTGCTTGACGAGATCGGTCGGGTCGCGGCTGATCTGTGACATCGAACTCTTGCCATGCAGCACGAAACCGTCCTGGCCGGTGACTTTCAGGTTGAGTTCGGCCTTGCGTACGTCATCCAGGCTGTAACCGGCATCGATCAGGCGGATGAAAGGACCGATCGAGCAGGAGGCGTTGTTGTCCTTGGCCTTGCCGAGCAGCAGCGCCGAGCGGCCCTCGACGTCGCGCAGGTTGACGTCGTTGCCGAGCGTCGCACCCTTGATTTCGCCGCGGCTGTTGACCGCGAGCACGATTTCCGGCTCGGGATTGTTCCAGGTCGAGATCGGATGCAGGCCGACATCCGCACCCCAGCCGACAGAGGAGAGCACCGGCGACTTGGTGAAGACTTCGGCATCCGGCCCGATGCCGACCTCGAGATATTGCGACCACATGCCCTCGTCGATCAGCGCCTGCTTGACCTTCGCGGCCTCCGGCGAACCAGCCTTCAGATTGGTGAGGCTGCCGCCGATCAGCGTGCTGACACGCTCGCGGATCGATGCGGCGCGTTCCGGACTGCCGGCGGCCTTCTCCTCGATGACGCGCTCGATCATCGACTGCGCAAAGGTAACGCCGCAGGCCTTGACTGCCTGCAGGTCGACGGGCGCAAGGAGATAAGGGCGCGTTTGATCCGGAGCTCCGGTGCTGTTGGCGGCGATGTCCGCCAGCGAGCCAACCGCCTTGCCACTTGCTGCACGGACGAAGGTGGCGGCATCCTGCCGCTCGAGCAGGGCGCTCAACGTCGGCGCCTCGCGCGAGGTGATGTCGACCAGCACCCCCTCCCTAAGCGTCACGATGCTCGGTCCCTCCACTTCGGGATTCCAGATGCGACCGACAAAAAGACCATCCGAAGCGGCGACATCGAGCAGAGGTTGAGACATGGTGATCTTCCGTCACAGGCGAGCGGGGAGCGCTCTTCAAAACATTGCGGGGTGTTGCCGCCCTCCAGCTTGGCAGCAGCCGAAATCGATCACATTCACGGAGGCGGGGCAAGATGCGTCGGGGAAAAAGACTTTCGCCTGATCGGCTCGGGCGGCTGGCTTCCTCGGGAATCCAACTGCAAAAGCTCACAAAATAACTATTTAGATACAAAATAACTGTTATATTTCAGATATTTAAATACAGGCTGTGACGATTTTTCCCTTCATCTCGCCTTGACAGGAGCCGGCTTTCGTTATCTGTTTTGCCCAACATGGAGGAGGCTGGCATTAGCCGGCCACACGAAAATCCCAGGAGGATATTGCAGCGATGTTGAGATTTGCCGTCGTCGGAATCGACCATGGGCATACGTTCGATCACGTGAAGGGATTGCTGGCCGCAGGCGGCGAATTCGTCGGCTATTGCCCGCAGACCTCGGTGCCGGCACTGCGCGAGGCCTTTGAGAAGACCTATCCTGACGCGCCGCAGATCGACAGGGAAAAGCTGTTCGACGATCCGTCGATCGACGTCATCTGCATCTCGGCGATCCCGCGCGATCGCGCCGGTCTCGCCATCCGTGCGATGAAATCAGGCAAGGACGTGATGACCGACAAGCCTGGGGTGACGACCTTCGCCCAGCTCGAGGACGTCAAGAAGACCGTCGCTGAAACCGGCAAGATCTTCTCGATCTGCTTTTCCGAGCGCCACTGCGTGCGCTCCGCCGTCAAGGCCGGCAAGCTCGTCGCCGAAGGCGCGATCGGCAAGGTGATCCAGACGCTTGGTGTCGGTCCGCATCGGCTGCAGCTGCCGACCCGGCCGGACTGGTTCTTCGATCCCGAAGCCTTCGGCGGCATTATCGTCGATATCGCTTCACACCAGGTCGACCAGTTCCTGTTTTATACCGGCTCGACCACAGGCGAGGTCATCGCCAGCTCGATCGGCAATTTCGGCATGCCCGACAAGCCCGCCTTCGAGGATTTCGGCGAGGTGCTTCTGCGTTCTGACAAGGCGGCGGGCTATGTCCGTGTCGACTGGTTCACGCCGGAGGCGCTGCCGACCTGGGGCGACGGGCGCCTGACCATCCTCGGCACCGAAGGCTACATCGAACTGCGCAAATATATCGACATTGCCGGCAGGCCGGGCAAGGATCATCTCTTCCTGGTCAACGGCAAGGAAATGACCCATATCGATTGCAGCGGCGAAAAGCTTGATTATTTCGACGCTTTCACCGCCGACGTCGGCAACCGCACGCAGACGGCGATGACCCAGGATCACGTTTTTGAAGTCTGCCGTCTTTCGCTCGAAGCCCAGGCGAAAGCCGCGCGCATCGGCGCTCGCTGAGGAGGATATCATGACCAGGAAATTGCGCGTCGGTGTCATCGGCGCAGGCATCGCTGCGCGGCATCTGGCCGGCTTCGGCTGGAACAAGGAGCTTTTCGAAGTTCCCGTGCTCTGCTCGCTCGATGAGGAGCGCGGCAAGGCGCTGTGCGAGGAGTTCGGCATTGGCGAATACACGCAGGATGCGGATTCGCTGATTGCCCGCGACGATCTCGACATCATCGACATTTCGACGCCGCCGAGCTCGCATTTCGAACTTTGCCGCAAGGGCATCGAATCCGGCAAACACGTGATCTGCGAGAAGCCGCTCTTCGGCTCGATCGCCGAGGTCGACGAGATGGGGCGCATCCTCGATCGTTACCCCGGCAGGAAGCTGATGCCGATCTTCCAGTATCGCTACGGTTCCGGTCTGCAGAAGCTGAAGCTGCTGATCGAACGTGGCCTCGCCGGCAAGCCGTTCCTGACCACGATCGAAACACATTGGTGGCGTGGACCGGATTATTACGCCGTGCCGTGGCGCGGCAAATGGGCGAGCGAACTCGGCGGCGGTCTTCTCGGCCACGCCATCCACGCCCATGACATGCTGAACTATGTGCACGGTCCCTGCGCCGAGGTGTTTTCCTATGGCGCCACGCTGGTCAATCCGATCGAGGTCGAGGATACGGCAGCCCTTTCGGTGAAGATGCAGAACGGCTCGCTGGCGACGCTGTCGATGACGCTCGGTTCGCGCAAGGAGATCTCGCGGCTGCGCTTCTGCTTCAACGACCTCGTCGCCGAAAGCATCATCGAACCCTATACGATGGGCCGTGACCCGTGGACATTCGTCGCCGGGACAGAGGAACATCAGGCGCGGATCGACGAAGTGCTCGCCGCCTATGTGCCTGGCGAGGATGGCTACACCCGTCAGTTCGAGCTCTTCCACAAGGCGATCGTCGAGGACACCGACCCACCGGTGACATTGCAGGATGCCCGCAATTCGCTGGAACTGGTTACGGCCGCCTATTCCTCGCAGCGAACCGGACAACCGACGCCGATGCCGATCGCCGCCGATCATCCGCTCTATCGTTCCTGGCTTCCGGCAGCGGAATGGCGTGCTGCGGCCACCGTCTGAACCGGGAAGGGCGCTCCGATGCTGAAATCCTTCGAGCATGTCGGCATGACGGTCAGCGACATGGACCGCACCGTCGATTTCTACTGTGGCCTGCTCGGCCTCAACCTCGCGCTGCGCAAGACGATGGCGAATGGCATGCAGGTCGCGTTCCTCGATGCAGGCGGCGGCATGCTGGAGGTCTTTGCGCCGCCCGGCGGCGCGTCGAGAGCGGTCGACGTGCCTGACGATACGGCCGGCGTCCGGCACCTCACCTTCTGTTTCGACAATGTCGACGAGACCTTCGCCCGCCTTGAACAGGCGGGCGTCGAGATCAAGGAGCGGCCGCGCTTCGCGGTCCACTCCGAGATGCTGAACAGGATCGCCTTCGTTCGCGATCCCGACGGCATCATCGTCGAGCTTGCCGAACGTTCTCAGAAACGCCAGGGCTGACACAGGTGCTGCCGATCGCTTCGCTGCGGGCGGTCAGACCGTCCCGCAGCAGATCGATCAGGCGCCGGACGAGTTTTGCCGCCATGCACTGTTCTTCCTCAGCTCGCCAACTTGGCGCTGATATAGTTGCGCCAGCCGCCAAGTGCGGTGATTTCCTCGGCACCTTTCACCGCATGGGCCTCGCAGACGAAGCCGGAGACGCTGGAACCGTCTTCGAGCGTGAGCTTACCGATGCCGAGGGGTGCCGGAATCTTCTGGACGAACCTGCCGAAAGCATCGGCCGGCAGTGCCCAGACCTCGACCTCCAGCCCCTGACCCTTATGGCCGGGTTCGCGCAGCAGTCCCGGTTTCGGCGGCGTGGTATTGGGCAGAACGAAGAGGCGATAATCGCCGGCCGTGCGGCAGGTCTTGATCAGACGCCCGTCGGAGCCTGCCAGTTCGTGATTGAGCGGCATGCCGGTCAGATGCGCACCAACGACCGCGATTTCGATGAAACCGTCATCGCCAGGCGCAATGCGGCTCGCTTCCGGTATTGCCGCCTGCCGGTCGATGCCCATGCCGGAACCTGCTGCGCGATGCAGCGCATCGGCAAGTGGTGCCAGCGCATCGTCGGTGAAGGCAGGCGCGATGACGGTGACGCCGCCCGGCAAGCCGCCTTTGCCGAAACCGGCCGGAACGGCGATCGCCGCGCAATCGAGCAGGTTGACGAAATTGGTGTAACGGCCGAGGCGGCCATTGAGCACGACGGGATTGGCCAGCATGTCGGCGACCGTGTAGGTGGTCGGTGCGGTCGGCAGCAGAAGCACGTCCGCCTTTTCCCATTCGGCTTCGGTCTTGCGGCGCAGCTCCTCCAGCCGGTATCGGCCGTTAAAGGCCTCGACCGCGGTCTTGCCCTTGGCGCCTTCGATAATCCCTCTGACCGTCGGGTCGAAATCGGCGGCGTTGGTGGCGAGGAAGGTCTCGACCGCGGCCAGGCGCTCAGCAACCCACGGCCCGTCGTAGAGCAGGGCCGCGGCCTCGCGGAACGGTGTGTAGTCGAAAGGCACGATGGTCGCTCCGAGCGCTTTGGCGCGTTCGATCGCCTGGTCGTAGAGCGCCTCCACCTCCTTGTCGCCGAAGAATTCTCGCTCGGCGTCGGTCAGGACGCCGATGCGCAAGCCTGATACCGGCAGGTTCGCCGGCTTGGCGTGACGCGAGAAAGGATCGGCGGCATCGAAGCCTTCGGCGACCTTGCGGATCGCGACGCCGTCGCCGACGGTCGCGGTAAAGATCGTGATGCAGTCGACGCTCTTGCAGGCCGGTATGGCGCCGGTATTCGGCAAGAGACCCGGCGTCGGCTTGATGCCGACCAGATTGTTGAAGGCGGCCGGCACGCGGCCGGAGCCGGCCGTATCGGTGCCGAGCGCGAAGGCGGCGAGGCCGGAGGCCACCGTGACCGCCGATCCGGAGCTCGAGCCGCCGGAGATATAGGCTGCATCGAAGACCGAACAAGGCGCGCCATAAGGCGAGCGCGTGCCGTTGAGGCCGGTCGCGAACTGGTCGAGATTGGTCTTGCCGATGATGATGGCGCCGGCTGCCTTCAACCGGGCAACGACGGTGGAGTCCTCTTCCGGCCGATACGCATAGGCTGGGCAGGCGGCGGTCGTCGGCAGGCCGGCGGCATCGATATTGTCTTTCACAGCAAAGGGAACGCCCCAGAGCGGCAGGCTGTTTGCCTCAGGCGCGCGTGCCATCAGCGCGTTTGCGGCAGCGCGTAATTCCTCATCCGGCACCGGCGTGATGAAGATTGCCGGATCTTTCGAGGCGGCACGCCGCGCGATCACCTCTTCGATGGCGTCGAGCGGCGTCAGGCCGGACTGGTAGGCGGCGCGAAGGCTTGAGAGATCGAGGATGGTCGGCAGCATGTCAGCATTCCTCCAGAACGACGATGATATCGCCGGCTTTGACGTTTCTTCCCGGCCCGGCACGCAGGTCGCGGACGCGGCCTGCCGCATGGGCGGTGACGTTGATTTCCATTTTCATCGATTCGATGATGGCGAGTGTATCGCCGGCCGCAACCGACGCACCCGGCTCGACCAGCAATTTCCAGATATTGCCGGGCACGGCGCTGGCAACACCGAAGCAGCCGTCGGGAATATCCCCATCCGGACTTTCGCCCGTGCCTTCGTCGGTGACGAAGCTGTCGAGCCCGGCTTCCTTCCAGCGCTGGCGTTCGGCATCGAAGGCGGCCTGCTGGCTTGCCTTGAAGCGGCCGATCGACGCTGCGTTCGCCTGCAATTCTCTCTCATAGGCGGCATAGGAGAATTCCGTTTCCTCGATCCGGATCGGATAGCCGCCATGCGGGAAGGCGGCGCGCGCCTCCGTCAATTCCTGGTTACTAACAGGGAAGAAACGGATCTGGTCGAAGAAGTTCAGCAGCCAGGGTTTGCCCCTGGCAAAGGCCGGTGTCTCCCGCCATGTGTTCCAGACCTGGATTGTGCGGCCGAAGAGCTGGTAGCCGCCCGGTCCTTCCATGCCGTAGATGCACATATAGGCGCCGCCGATGCCGACGGCGTTCTCAGGCGTCCAGGTGCGGGCGGGATTATACTTCGTCGTCACGAGGCGATGGCGCGGATCAACAGGGGTCGCAACCGGCGCGCCGAGATAGACGTCGCCGAGACCGAGCACCAGATAGCTTGCATCAAAGACGATATCGCGGACGGCCTGTTCGTCAGGAAGGCCGTTGATGCGGCGGATGAACTCGATATTCGATGGGCACCAGGGCGCATTCGGGCGCACGAGCTCCTGATATTTGCGCATCGCAAGTTCCGCATCCGGATCGTTCCAGGAGAGCGGCAGATGCACGATGCGGCTCGGCACCGTGACCTCCTGGGCTGCCGGAAGGGTCGCCTCGATCTCGGAGAGCAGCCCAAGCAGGCGCCGGCGCGTCAGCTGCGTGCCGTCATAATGGATCTGCAGCGAGCGGATACCGGGGGTGAGGTCGACGACTCCGGGAAGGCGGGCCTCCACGACCGCCTGCATCAGCAGGTGCACCCGCAGCCGCAGCGCGATATCGAGCGTCATCGGCCCATATTCGACGAGCAGATTGTCGTCGCCCTGGCGGCGATAAACGACAGAAACCGGGCCATCCTCGCTGATGCCGAGGATCGGCGAACCTGTTTCTTCCGTGACCCGCCGCACCGCCGGGCCGGCGATCGGGTCTTCCGGCCGCGCCATGGCATGAAAACGGATGCGGTCGCCGGGCTTGAACTGGCCCATCTTCCACTGCTCGTCGCGGGCAATCACCGCCGGGCAGACGAAGCCGCCAAGACTTGGGCCGTCAGGGCCGAGAATGATCGGCATGTCGCCGGTGAAATCGATCGCCCCGATCGCATAGGCATTGTCGTGCAGGTTGGAGGGGTGCAGCCCCGCCTCACCGCCGTCGCTACGTGCCCATTGCGGGGCTGGGCCGATCAGGCGCACCCCGGTGCGGGCACTGTTGAAATGCACCTCGTAAGCCGTCGAAAACAGCGTCTCGATATCGCCGTCCTGAAAGAAGTCAGGTGCGCCATGCGGGCCGTAGACGACGCCGACATTCCATTCGCGCGTCAAGGCGGCCGGCTCCGTCGCAGGCGTTGCCGGTTCGGCCGGCACTTGGCGGGCAAAATGCAGCACATGCCCCGTCTTCAGCGTGCCGGTGGCATTGCCGCCGAACTGGCCGAGGCCGAAAGTCGCCCTCGAGCCGAGCACGACGGGCGCGGCAAAACCGCCGGTAACGGCAAGGTAAGCGCGTTGCCCCGGTCCTTCGATCGAACCGATCGACAGGACCTGGCCGGCCCGGATCAATACCGGCGTGTCATGCGGCAATCTTGCGCCGTCGCATGTCATTGGCATCCGCGCGCCGGCAAGCGCGATCGTCTGGTCGACATAAAACCGCAACGTCGGGCCGGAAACCGTCAGTTCGAGTGCTGCCGTTACATCGGCATTGCCGACCAGCCGGTTGGCATGACGGAAGGAGCGTTCGTCCATCGGCCCGCTCGGTGGTACACCGACATGCCAGAGGCCGAGCCGGCCCGGCAATTCCTGAATGCTTGACTGCGCGCCGGGCGCGAGTACCTCGACGACATCTGGAACGAAAGCGAAGTCGCGTAAAGCCGTCGTTGCCACTTTGGCGCTAGCCAGCAATTCGGAAGCGGCGATCGTTCTCAAATAATCGAGATTGGTCTCGATGCCTGATATCGACGTTTCGGCGAGTGCTGCCTTCAGTTTCTCGATCGCCGCTGGCCGGTCTTCCGCCGCCACGATCAGCTTGGCAAGCATCGGGTCGTAGAAGGGCGTGACCTCGGTTCCCGTCTCGATCCAGCCGTCGACGCGGGCATTATCAGGGAAGACGACCTCAGTCAGCAGGCCGGCACTCGGGCGAAAATCCGCATGCGGCATCTCGGCATAAACACGCATCTCGATCGCCGCACCCTTCGGCGTCAGGCCCCTGGCTCCCGAGAGCACGTCCTCGCCGGCCGCCTGCCGGATCATCCATTCGACGAGGTCGATGCCGAAGACGGCTTCCGTGACGGGGTGCTCGACCTGCAGGCGAGTATTGACCTCGAGAAAATAAAATTCCTCGCGCTGGGGATCATAGATGAATTCGACGGTGCCGGCCGATTCATAAGAGACCGAGCGTCCCAAATCGACCGCCGCCTTGTGCAGCAGCGCCCTTGTCTCCGCAGAAAGGCCAGGCGCAGGCGTCTCCTCGACGACCTTCTGGTTCCGCCGCTGCAGCGAGCAGTCGCGTTCGCCGAGCGCAATCACTCCACCCTTGCCGTCGCCGAAGATCTGCACCTCGACATGGCGCGCTTCGGCAACGAAACGCTCGATGTAGACGCGCGCATCGCCGAAGCTGGCGCGCGCGGTCCGCTGCACGCTTTCGAAAGAGGCCTTCAGGCTTGCAACATCGGTGCAGAGCTGCATGCCGATGCCGCCGCCGCCCGCCGTACTTTTCAGCATGACGGGATAACCGACGGTTTCGGCGGCCGAAAGCGCCTCGTCAACGCTCTGCAAGAGATCGGTGCCGGGCAGTAGCGGCACGCCACTCGCTTTCGCCAATTCGCGTGCCGTATGCTTCAGGCCGAATGCCGACAGATGCTCCGGCCGCGGGCCGATGAAAGCGATACCTTCGGCGGCGAGCCGCTCGGCAAAGCCGATATTCTCCGAGAGGAAGCCGTAGCCTGGGTGTACGGCCTCAGCGCCCGTCGCCTTGCAGGCGGCAATGACGGCATCGACGTAAAGATAGCTTTCGGCAGCAGGCGCCGGGCCGAGGCGCATGGCCTCGTCGGCGGTCAGCGCCGGCTTGGAGAACCGGTCGGCATCGGAATAGACGGCGACCGAGGCGATGCCCATCCTCTTCAATGTGCGGATAACGCGAACGGCGATTTCGCCGCGATTGGCGATCAGGACCTTGGTGAACATCGATCAGTCCTCGCCGTCCCAGATCAGCACCCGGATCGGTGTCGGATCGAAGCCGTTGCAGGGGTTGTTGATCTGCGGGCAATTGGAGATGACGCAGAGCACGTCCATCTCAGCCACCAGTTCGACATAGTCACCGGGTGCGGAAATGCCGTCGACGATGGTCATCTCGCCATTCGGCTTGATCGGTACGTTCATGAAGAAATTGATGTTCGGCACGATGTCGCGCTTGCTCATGCCGTGCTTGGTCACCTCGATCACGAAATTGTCGCGGCAGGCATGCAGGTATTTGGTGCCGTGGCCGAAGCGCACGGTGTTGCTCTCGCAGGAGCAGGCCCCGGCCGATGTATCGTGGCGGCCGCAGCTGTCGGCGGTCATGACCAGCATGACATTGCCTTCGTTCGAGATGATCTTCGTGCCGGTGCCGATATAGGCGCCACTCTGCGCCCGCATCGTATCCTGGTTGGAATAACGCTCGGCAAAGTCGTCGGCACGATAAAATAGCGTGTCGATCGCCTGCTGGCCGTAACTGTCCTCGATGCGGATCGTCTGGCCCTTGCGCACGATGCCGGACCATGGCGCTTCGGCCGCGATGAAATGATCCTGCACGGCATTTTCGAGGCTGCGCGAAGCTGAAGTCTTGATGAAATCGGTCATCGTATCTTCCCTCAGGCCAGCATCGCGGCGTTGTTCTCAAAGCCGCGAAGGGCTTCGGCGGTTGCCGTGCGCGCGAGGTCGTCGACTGCGGGCGTGGCTGCGCGAAAGCGCGTGACGATCACCGGTTGCGGCGCATAGACCGGGTCGGGGTCGAGCGGATGCGGGCAGTTGGAGAAGCCGACGATCATGTCCATCTCGGCGCGCAGCTCGGCATAGTCGCCGCTGTTGGAGAGCTTGCCGCGCCAGTGGAAGCCACCGTCATCGTCGACGCGGACGGGGGCGAAGAGGTTGAGAATCGTAGGAATATCGCGTCGTTCGAGACCAAGCTTGCCGGCGACGAGCACGAGATTGTCGCGGGTGTTGCGGGTCTTGACGCCAGGATATTTTGTAGCGTTCGAAGCTGCCGTCGAGCCGCCCATCAGGCAGTCATGGGCGCCGGAACTATCCTCGATCAGCGAAAACATCACCCGGCCCATGTCCGAGAAGATAACGCGGCCCTTGCCGGGGGCGGTCGTCCACTGCACCTTGACCGTATCGACGAGATTGAGCCGTTCGCTCGTGTCGGTGGCGTTCCACGCAACGAGCGCCACGGTCGATCCGCCTTCGCCCTGATCGATGCGGAGAGCTTCGCCGCGCTTCAGCGCGGTCGACCAGTACCAGCCGCCGGGGATGATTTCCTGATGGATGATCGCGGCAGCATCGATGGCGGGGGCGGGCAGGGGGCTCGGCGCCGGCAGGGCCTTCGGGGCAAATTCCAGCCCCTTTTTCTGATGTTCCTCGTAACGCTGCCGGTTGGCGGCGATCTCCTCGGGCGAACGTCTGACATGCATCATGGTTTTTCTCCTGGCGGACTGGAAGCCGGGTCGTCCCGGCGAAGGCCCAGAGAAATGACCGGGCCGTCCCGGTCGGGGCTGAAGATGGAGGGCGCGCCGGCGAGCCTGGGCGGCCAGATCGAAATATCCTTGGTGATCGTCGCGCCGTAGCGCTCCTTTTCCTCCGGGCGATCACGCTTGCGCTCGAAGGCGACGACGCGCGTCGCCAGGGTGAAGGCTTCGCGCATGTCGTGGGTCACCATGACGACGGTCATCTGCGTTTCGTGCCAGAGGCGTTTCATTAATGTGTGGATCTCCGCACGAATGCCGGGATCGAGCGCGCCGAAGGGCTCGTCGAGCAGCAGCACCTTCGGTTTCATGATCAGCGCCTGCGCCAGCGCCAGGCGCTGCTGCATGCCGCCTGATAGTTGCGCCGGATATTTGTCCTCAGCGCCGGAAAGGCCGACTTCGCCGATCAGCCTCCGGGCTTCGTCGATGGCGTCGCGGCGGGCGGCGCCGAAAAGCTTGGCCTTGTAGCGGGACGCAGAGAGTTCCCGCCCGAGCAGCACGTTTCCGAGCACGGTCAGATGCTGGAAGACGGAGTAGCGCTGGAAGACGACGCCGCGATCCGGTCCCGGCTCAAACGGCAGCGGCTCGCCGGCGAGCAGGATCGTGCCCTTGGTCGGGCGCTCCTGGCCGAGCAGCATACGCAGGAACGTCGACTTGCCGCAGCCGGATGGGCCGACGAGAGCGACGAAGGCGCGCGCGGCGACGGTCAGCGACACGTCTTCAAGCACGATCTGGTCGCCATATTCCTTCCAGACCTTTTCGATCACCAACTCGCTCATGCCTGCTTCTCCAGCTCGGACCAGGGGAAGACGGCGATGCGGATGCGATCGAGAATATAGTTCGTGACCACGGCGAGCAGCGTGATCCAGACGACATAGGGAAAGATGATGTCCATCGAGAGATAGCGGCGGACGAGGAAGATGCGGTAGCCGAGGCCGGAATCCGACGAGATCGCCTCGGCCGCGATTAGGAACAGCCAGGCCGGGCCGAGCTGAAGCCTCAGACAAGTGATCAGCCGCGGCAGGATCTGCGGCAGCACGACACGAAGGCCGATCTGCCAGGAGGAGCCGCCGAGTGTTTCAGCCTTGACGATCTGTTCGCGCGGCAGCTCCAGCGCCTTCAGCGCGAGGTCGCGGATCATTGTCGGCGCAACGCCGATGACGATCAGCGCGATCTTCGAGGCTTCTCCGAGCCCTATGGCGATGAAGAGGATCGGCAGCAGCGCCAGCGGCGGCACCATGGAGATAACGGCGACGAAGGGGGAGAGCAGCGCTCTCAGATAAGGCAGCATGCCGATCAGCATGCCGATGACGAGTGCGATGATCGTGGAGATGCCGAGGCCGGCAAACAGCCGTATCAGGCTCGCGCCCGTATCGGACCAGAGCAGATATTGTCCGGTGCGCGGATCGGCGACGAAGGCCAGGCGATCGATCGCATCGGCAAATCCGGCAAGACCGGGCAGCAGCTTGTCGTTGGCGTTTTCCGCCAGCCGTGCTGCCGAGCCGAAAGTATAGGCAACGATCAGCAGCACGAAGGGCAGCAGCGTCAAGGCTAGCTGCGCGCCCCGGCTCGGCCTCGTGTTGATCCAGCGCATGAGGAAAGCTCCGCTGATGAAGGTTGGGCGGCGCGGTCAAAACCGCACCGCTGCTTTGACATCGCTCAGAGCGAACCGTCGGCGGCCGCCTTCATGTAGGTCTCGGTGAAGCGCAGCTTGACATTGCCGCTATCGCCGAGAACCTTGCCGTTGGGCATTTCGATGCCGATGACGTCGGCCGACGGCGCGCCGTTGCCGAGCAGGCCCTTCTCGAACAGGAAGTTGCGGACGAGATCCATTGTCTTCGGCAGGCCGTCCGAGGCGGTGAAGGCAACGGCATCGGCCGGCTTGGCAAACAGCTTGGTGACGGCAAGCTGGGATTCGAAGCCCTTGAGATCGGTGCCCGATGCCTGGCCCATCGCCTCGCGGGCAGCCTTGCCTTCGGCGCTGTCGGCAGTCAGCAGTGCTGCGGTTTCATACCAGATGCCGGCGAGCGCCTTGCCGAAATTCGGATTGTCCTTGAGCACGCTTGAGTTGGCGACCATCAGGTCGATGATCTCGCCCGGCACCTGCGAGCTGTCGAAGACCTTCTTGGCCGTGGGATCCTCGAGGATGGTCGAGACCAGCGGGTTCCAGGTGACTACGGCGGTGACATCTGCCGTCTTGTAGGCGGCGACCATATCGGCGTCGGAGGTGTTGACAACCTTGACGTCGCGCTCAGTCAGCTTGATGCTTTCGAGCGCGCGGGCCAGCAGATAATGTGAGACGGAAAATTCGACGAGATTGACGTTCTGTCCCTTGATGTCGGCAAGGCTCGCCTTGTCCTTCAGGATGACCGCATCATTGCCGTTCGAGAAGTCACCGACGATCACGGCCGTGGTATCGACGCCGCCGGCAGCCGGGATCGACAGGCCGTCCATATTGGTCAGCGTCACGGCGTCGAAGGCGCCGGCCGTATATTGGTTCATCGATTCGACGTAGTCGTTGAACTGGGTGACCTCGATCTTGATGCCGTATTTGTCGGCCCATTTCTTGACGATGCCGTGATCGGCGGCATAACCCCAGGGCATCCAGCCGACATAGATCGACCAGGCGACCTTGAAGTCGGTCTTCTGTTCGGCCTTGGCGATGGAGCCGAGTCCCAGCGCCAGGGACGCCGTCAGTGCGGTAATCGATAGTATCTTCGAAAAAGTCTGCATTGAAATTCCCCTTTTGCTTTTCTTCAAAAGGGATCGGCAATGACCATCGTGCCGCCAATCCCTTGGCTTACGAGGTCTCCCGGGCTTTTGTCCCGCCGTGCACCCGGCGGGATGTCTCCCTCGCCGGTGGCAGCTCTCGGACCAGCGCGTCTTGCGACGCCGGAACCCTAGCCACCAACTCTGCAACTATCGAAGCAAAGTGTGTGCCAAATTATAAACCATTGATTTTATTGAGAGTGCGATGGCGTCAATTCCCCGGAAAATGCAATAGTGCATGCACTTGCACAGAAAATGTGCGCATTCTGCCGATACCTTAGGCGTTGGTTATTTTTTGCCCAGTGAAAAGCAAGCGGCAGGCAGAACGCACAGAACGCCGAATTGCGGCTGGCCCTGAGCTAGTTCCGGAAGGCCCCGGCCGGGACCGTCGTCACCAGCCGGATATCGCGGCGGAAGTCCGACGGCGACATGCCGGCGATATGGCGGAAGGATTTGTTGAAGGCACTGATCGAACCGAAGCCGCTGTCCATCGCCACCTGCAGCACATTGGCGCCTTCGCTCATCAGCATTGCCTGGGCGCGCGACAACCGCAGCAGCGTCACATATTTGCTGAGCGTCATGCCGGTCGATCGCTTGAACAGGTTCATCGCATATTTCGGATGCAGGTCGGCGGCGCGGGCGATATCGACCGAATCGATGTCGTGCAGGAAATTGGCGGCGATGAAATCGCACATGCGCGCGACGCTGCGCGAGGAATGCGGATACGGATGATCGCCGTCGAGATTGATGGCCGCCTGCGACGTCATCGAATAGGGTTCGAGCGCAATCCGTTCGATGCGCAGCAGCAGCTCGTCGACAGCGTGCTGGGCCTTGGCGGGATCGCCTGAGTTGGCATAGTGGAACCAGCGGGTGAAATTCTCGCTGTCGGCGGCATCCGTTGCCGAGGTCAGCAGCGTCTCACCCTTCATAAGCCGGCTGGAAACGCTGATCGGCAGGCGCAGCCGGAAGAAATAGACGAGCGGCAGATGGGCGCCGGCATAGAGCGAATCATCCGAGGATTCGTCCATCTGATGCGGCTGACCACCCCAGAAGAGGCACATTTCGCCAGCGCTCAGCCGGAATTCGTGATCGCTCATCCGGTAGTGCACGGTGCCGCGCATCACGTAGTTGACCTCGACCTGCGCGTGCCAGTGCGGCATGGCCATAACAGGCGGATGGGCATGAAACATCTGCAGCGCTGTCGGCAAACCCTCGATGCTGCTCGCGCCGGGCTGATAGATTGCACGTGTGCCGACCTTACTTTCCGCCAAATTCATGTTCCCTTTTTAGGAGACACCCGCTCCCTTACAGATAGTCTAACCGCGTTCGTGAAAGATCGGCAATTGAAAAGGGAGGATTTTCAATGCGCTTCAAACTTCTCGCTGCGACCGCAGCTGTCGCAGTGCTTGCTTCCGGCTCCGCATACGCGCAGTCGGCCAATCTCACCATCTGGAGCTGGAATGTCGCCGCGTCGGCATTGAAGTCCACGCTTCCAGGCTTCAACAAACAGTTTCCCGATATCAAGATCACCGTCGAGGATCTTGGCAACAGCCAGGTCTTCGACAAGACGCTGGCTGCCTGCGCCGCTGGCGGCGACGGCTTGCCCGATATCGTCAGCATCGAGAATTTCGAGGCTGAGATCTTCTGGAGCCGTTTCCCGGATTGCTTCGCCAATCTGAAGGAGCTCGGTTACACGCCCGAGATCCAGGCGAAGTTCCCCGAATTCAAGCGCACCGAGCTTGAGGTCGGCGACGTCGCCTATGCCATGCCGTGGGATTCCGGCCCTGTCGCCGTCTTCTATCGCCGCGATCTCTACGAAAAGGCTGGCGTCGATCCAAGCACGATCGGCACCTGGGACGACTTTATTGCCGCCGGCAAGAAGATTTCCGCCGCCAATCCCGGCGTCGTCATGGCGCAGGCGGACTTCAATGGCGACAGCGAATGGTTTCGCATGATCGCCAACGAACAGGGCTGCGGCTATTACTCGGCCGACGGCCAGTCCATCACCATCAACCAGCCGGCCTGCGTCTCCTCGCTGCAAAAGGTGAAGGAAATGAAGGATGCCGGCACGCTGACGGCGGCCAATTGGGACGAAAAGATCCAGGCCAACACCGCCGGCAAGGCCGCGAGCCAGCTGTATGGCGGTTGGTATGAGGGCACCGTCCGCTCGACCTCGCCCGATCTCAAGGGCAAGTGGGGCGTCTACAAGATGCCGAGCCTGACGGCCGACGGCCCGCATGCCGCCAATCTCGGCGGTTCGTCGCTCGCTATTTCGGCGACCTCCGCAAATAAGGAAGCCGCCTGGAAATTCGTGAACTACGCCCTCGGCACGAACGAGGGTCAGGTTACGATGCTGAAGGAATTCGGTCTGGTGCCATCATTGCTCTCGGCCGTACAAGATCCCTTCGTCAACGAAGCGCAGCCCTATTGGGGCGGTCAGAAGGTCTGGGCCGATATCCTCGCCACGCTGCCGAAGATCGTGCCGAGCCGCGGCACCGCCTTCCAGAGCGATGCCGAAGCCATCTTCAAGGCGACGCAGACGAAGTTCTTCTCCGGCGGC
This sequence comes from Rhizobium laguerreae, assembly GCF_019778565.1. Taxonomy (NCBI): domain Bacteria; kingdom Pseudomonadati; phylum Pseudomonadota; class Alphaproteobacteria; order Hyphomicrobiales; family Rhizobiaceae; genus Rhizobium; species Rhizobium laguerreae. The sequence goes on from NZ_JAAXQT010000011.1 coordinate 77,121, forward strand.
TATCCCGATGCGAAGGCGGCTCTCGACGATGCCGCCAACCAGATCGCTTCGGCGACCGGCCTTCCGATCGCGCAGTGAATGACGAAGCCGGGCGCTTGACGCGCCCGGCTCTCCGTCCGCCGCAAGGCGGCTGGTCATTCGTTGGTTTTGTCAGGAGGAGGCTCGATGCCATTCAGAACCCGGAGCGCTTATGCGTTCCTCGCCCCTTATCTGCTGATCTTTGCCACCTTCTGGGTGTGGCCGATCATCAATTCGTTCCTGATTTCCTTTCAGAACACCCGCATCAACCCGTGGAAATATAGTTTCCAGTCCAATTGGGGTCGGCTCTTCTACGACCCGGCCTTCTACAATGCCCTCTACAACACGCTGATCATCCTGGTGATCCAGGTGCCTGTCATGATCGCGCTTGCGACCGTTATGGCCGTAATGCTCAATTCGCCGCTGCTGAAAGCGCGGCCGCTCTTCCGCTTCGCCTTCTTCGCCCCCGTGGTCGTCGGCGAGGTCGCCTATGCCGCGGTGTTTCGGCTGATGTTCAGCCTCGATTTCGGCATCATCAACAAGCTGATCTCGGCCGTCGGTCTCAGCCCGGTCTCCTGGTTCGACAATGCCAATGCCGCCATGGCGCTGATCATCCTTGCCGTCACATGGCGCTGGGCGGGCTACAACGCCATCATCATCCTCGCCGGCCTGCAGTCGATTCCCGATGATGTCTACGAGGCGGCGACGCTCGACCGGGTGAGCAAGGTCCAGCAGTTCTTCCACATCACCCTGCCGCTCCTGAAACCGATCATCCTCTTCTGCGTGGTGCTCTCGGTGATCGGTACCATGCAGCTCTTCACCGAGCCCTTCCTCATCACCAATCGTGGCGGTCCCGGCGGCGGCACCGAGACGCTCGGCCTGCTGCTTTATCGACAGGGCTTCACCTCGCTGAACTTCGGCTATGCCTCGGCGATCGCCTATACGATGGCTGCCCTTGCCGTGGCGATCTCGCTTCTCAATCTCTGGGTCGGGAGGGATCCGAAATGAAATCCAAATCGCAATCGCTTCTGCTGCGCCAGATCGCGTTGCATGCCGCACTGGCGCCGCTCGCTCTCATCTGGCTGTTTCCGCTCTGGATGATGTTCGTCTTCTCGACCATGCCCGACAACGGTATCTTCAGTCCTGACATCGTGCTGTGGCCATCGACCAACTTCGTCGAGAATTTCAAAAACCTACAGGCCGATACCGATTTCATCGGCGCAATGGTGATCTCCATCGGCGTGGCGCTCATTTATACAGTGCTCTCGGTGCTGCTGACGTCGATGGCCGGCTGGGCACTGGCCCGTTACCGTTTCGTCGGCCGCTCCGTCGTCATCGCCATCATCCTCGGCACGATCACGCTTCCCTTCTCCGTGGTCGTCATCCCGCAATTCATCATGGTGGCGCGCGAGTTCAAGCTGGCAAACACCTGGGTAGCTCTGATCGTGCCGCCGCTGTTCAATTCGCTCGGCGTGTTGTTCATGCGGCAATCCTTCTCGATGATGCCGGGCGAGCTCTTCGATGCGGCCCGGGTCGAGGGCGTTAAGGAATGGCAGATCTTCCTGCGCATCGCCTTGCCGCTGGCCCGCCCAACCATGGCGGCATTGGCGATCATTCTCTTCCTGCACTCGTGGAACAATTACCTCTGGCCGCTGCTGATCAATTCCAGACCGGGGATGATGACGGCGCCTGTGGCACTGGGAACGCTGATCGGCCTCACCAAGGTCTCCTGGGGCGGCATCATGGCCGGCGCGGTACTGCTGACGGCGCCGATCCTCGTCATCTTCGTGGCTCTTCAGCGCCATTTCATCGCCGGCATCGCGGCCGGCGCAATTAAATAATCGGGAGGCTGCATGGCAGAGCTTTCACTCAGCAACATCGTCAAGCGCTTCGGCGGCTTTGAGATCATCCACGGCGCCAATCTGGAGGTTAAAGACGGCGAATTCGTTGTCTTCGTCGGCCCCTCCGGCTGCGGCAAGTCCACGCTGCTCAGGATGATCGCCGGCCTCGAGGACATTACGTCAGGCGAGCTTCAGATTGGCGGCAGGGTCGTCAACGACGTCGAACCGGCCGATCGCGGCATCGCCATGGTCTTCCAGTCCTATGCGCTCTATCCGCACCTGACCGTCGAGGAAAATTTGAGCTTCGGCCTGCGCATGAATGGCAATCCGAAGGCCGACACCGAGCGGCGCGTGCGCCATGTCGCCGAGATCCTGCAGATCACCGAACTCATGAAGCGCCGGCCGAAGCAGCTTTCCGGCGGTCAGCGCCAGCGTGTCGCGATCGGCCGCGCCATCGTCCGTGAACCACAGGTCTTCCTGTTCGACGAACCCTTGTCGAACCTCGATGCGGAACTGCGCGTGCAGATGCGCGTCGAAATATCAAGACTGCACAAGAAGCTCGGCACGACGATGATCTACGTCACCCACGACCAGACGGAAGCGATGACGCTCGCCGACAGGATCGTCGTGCTGCGCGCCGGCAATATCGAGCAGATCGGCGCACCGCTCGACCTATACGACGATCCGGCAAACCAGTTCGTCGCCGGCTTCGTCGGCTCGCCGAAGATGAATTTCCTCAAGGCCGTGGTGGTTGATACGCAGCCGGGCAGGGCGGTGATCGCGCTGGAAAGTGACGCCAATACCCGCTTGAAGCTGCCGGTCGCCGATCCCATCGAAGCCGGCGCTAAAGTGACGCTCGGCATCCGTCCCGAACATTTCGTCGATGCGGGCACGGGCGATGCCGACCTCACCGTCACCATCGACGTCGCCGAACACCTCGGCAATACCAGTTACATCTACGCCACCATAGGCCCCGAGCAACTGATCATCGAGCGGCCGGAATCGCGCGTCGCCGGCAATCGCGAGACGCTGACAGTCGGCCTTCCCGCCAACCGCTCATTCCTTTTCGACGGCGCCGGCAAGCGGCTTCGCTGAACCAAATCCCAGGACAGAAAGACGAAAGAGGATTTTCCATGACTTCAGATCAACCGATCCGCTGGGGCATCATCGGCCCCGGCACCATCGCCCGCACCTTTGCAGACGGCGTCGCCCATTCGCGCACCGGCAGACTGGTGGCGATCGCCACCCGCAATCCGGCAAAGCCGGGCCTTGCCGAAGGTTTCCCCGGCGCCCGCATCGTCGATGGTTACGAGGCGCTGCTCTCCGACAAGGAGGTCGATGCGATCTATATCGCCGTCCCTCACACCGGCCACGCCGAATGGGCGATCAAGGCGGCACGCGCCGGCAAACACATCCTGGTGGAAAAGCCGATCGCGCTCTCGGCCTATGATGCCGAGGCGGTTTACTACGAGGCGAAAAAAGCCGGGGTCTTTGCCGGCGAGGCCTTCATGTACCGCGTGCATCCGCAGACGGAGAAGCTGGTCGAGCTCGTCAAAAGCGGCGTCATCGGCACCGTTCGCATCATCCGCTCGAGCTTCGGCTTCAACATGGGCAGCTATAAGCCCGAACACCGGCTTTTCGCCAACGACACCGCCGGCGGCGGCATTCTCGATGTCGGCGGTTATCCGGTCTCGATGGCCAGACTGATATCAGGCGCCGCGGAGGGCAAGACCTTCCTCGAACCGGAGAAGGTCTCGGGCGTCGCCCATCTCGGAGAGAGCGGCGTCGATGAATGGGCATCTGCCGTGCTCAAGTTCCCGAACGAGATCATCGCCGAAGTCTCCTGCTCGATCATGGCGCAGCAGGACAATGTGCTGCGCATCATCGGCTCCGAGGGCCGGATCGAGGTCCAGGACTTCTGGTTCGCCTCCGGCCACAAGGGCGGCGTCGGCAAGATCGAGATCTTCAAGGGCGGCAGCCGAGAAACCGTCGAGGTCAAGGAAGATCGCTGGCTCTATTCCTTCGAGGCGGACGCGGCGGGTGATGCCATCCACGCCGGCAAGACCGAATTCAGCTCTCCCGGCATGAGCTGGGCGGATTCGATCGGAAACCTGCGTGTACTCGACCAGTGGCGCGCGTCGGTGGGTCTTGAATACGGCGTAGAAAAAGCCAGCAAGCGCACGGCAAACATTGCCGGCGGCACGGTCGCGCGCGGGAACAGCGTTCCGCAGCGTCAGATTCCCGGCATTTCCAAGCCGGCCTCGGTGGTGACACTCGGCTTCGAGTTCTTCCCGAATTTTGCCTCCGCCTCGCTGACGCTCGACGCCTTCTATGAGGCCGGCGGCAACGCCTTCGACACGGCCTATGTCTACGGCGGCGGCAAAACGGAAGCGATCTTCGGCGACTGGCACACGAGCCGCAAGGTGCCGCGCGAGGAGATCGTGCTGATCGGCAAGGGCGCCCACTCGCCGCTCTGCTATCCTGACATGATCGCAAAGCAGCTCGACCAGTCGCTTGCCCGGCTGAAGACCGACTACGTCGACATCTATTTCATGCATCGCGACAATACCGACGTGCCGGTCGGCGAGTTCGTCGATGCCATGGATGCCGAGCTCAAGCGCGGACGCATCCGCGGCATATTCGGCGGCTCGAACTGGACGCGGGCGCGCTTCGACGAGGCGATCGCCTATGCCGGAAAGACCGGCAAGACGGCGCCGGCAGCACTTTCCAACAACTTCTCGCTTGCCGAGATGCTCGATCCGATCTGGGCCGGCTGCGTTGCCGCCTCCGACGACGACTGGAAGAAATGGCTGAACGAGAAGCAGATCCCGAACTTTGCCTGGTCGAGCCAGGGCCGCGGCTTCTTTACCGACCGCGCCGGCCGCGACAAGCGAGACGATGAGGAGATCGTGCGGGTCTGGTATTCCGAGCGCAACTTTGGACGCCGCGACCGGGCCATCGAGCTTGCCAACAAGCTCGGTCGCAATCCGATCCACATCGCGCTCGCCTATGTGATCGCCCAGCCTTTCCCGGTCATTCCGCTGATCGGGCCGCGCACCGTCGCCGAATTGGAAGACAGCCTCTCGGCGCTCGACATCAAGCTGACGCCCGAGCAGGTGAAGTGGCTGGAAGGCTGAAGCAGTGGAGAAATGGCTGCGGCTTGAACCGCAGCCATTTACCTACAAAATGGGCGTAAGGCGACGCGCCGAGCGTTGCGCCACCGTCATACGGTCTTCTCTTTGTCTTCTTCATCATGGTCGTCTACGGACAGCATCTCGACTGGAGCGTATGCATCCTTCTGCCGTGCATCCCTGATTGCCGCAATCTCAACAATGCCGCCTCGTGAGCGAATTGTGAGCACGAGGGGAGGCATACTCACTTTGCGAGTTCCTTCCAGGATCCCCCTTTCGGTCATTTGGGAAACGATGAAAGAAGGTCTCTTTGCCTTTCCAGGCGTTCAACGAGTTTCCTTACGGCGGCTGGGTTAACCTCTGCGAGTTCGGCGATCCTGCTCAAGAACCAGCGTTCTGCACTTTTGGAAAGGCGAACGGGAGGCATCAACCCACCCGCGTACGGCGTCGATATTCGGCGGCATTGACGATTGCCCGAGCCTTCTCGAGCACATCCTCCAGATCGACGCTATCCCCGCGATCCAATTCGTCGAGGCCTTGCGCATCTGCTAGGATTTCGGCCCCTTCAGTTGCAAGGTATTGACTAAGCGCCTTCTGCATTACCCAGGTACGATCACGTTCAAGAATTGCGGCGATACGATCAAACTCCGAAACCAGCGACGTGGGCAGTCTCAGAGAAACTTGAGATTTTTCACTGTTCAGCATGGTTATCGCTCCGTAATACAGTGAATTACACGGTAACCCAAACCCAGGCGAAGTCAATTCCCTTGGCCTTACGACGCCGCGATCAGCTTTAGCGGCATCATGCTCTGGAAAGGACGATGCCGCCCATTCCGCCGATTCCACATTTAAGTAAAGGGCGCGGTTTGAACCGCGCCCTTGCATTTCACTTACGCGGCTCGGAAGCCTTCTTTTTGGCTGCGTCGTCCATCAGCTCATACCACATGGCGTTGAGGACGGCGAAGGCGGCGGCCAGCGGCAGGCCGAGGATCCATGCGAAATACCACATCGTTTCGTCTCCCTCAGTAAGCGTGGCTATTTTTATCGGTGATCGACTTCTCATCGACCTTGCCCCACAGAACCTTGTAGACCCAGGCCGTGTAGGCGAAGATGATCGGCAGGAAGATCACCGTCACGACTAGCATGATGAACAGTGTCATATGGCTGGAGGATGCATCCCAGACCGTCAGGCTCGATCGCGGATCAAGCGAGGAGGGCAGGATGAACGGGAACATCGAGAGGCCGACCGTCGAGATGATCCCGAAGATCGCGAGTTTGCTGAAGAGCAGTGTCATGATCTCGCGCCTCGCCCGCATGGCAATGAAGGCCAGTGCCGCGCCGACGAAGCCGAGGACGGGCGCGATGATCATCCAAGAATGGGCGGTGTAGTTGGTAAGCCACGCGCCTTTCTCCAGCGCCACGGTCTTCAGCAGCGGATTGGAGGGGCCGATCGGGCTGATATCGCTGGTGATGCGATAGCCACCGACGCTGATCCACAGGAAGAGACCGCCGAGTGCGAAAAGCAGAATAACGGCAAGGGCGGCGACGCTGCCATAGCTTCTGGCACGCTCGGCGACCGGGCCACTCGACTTCAACACCAGCCATGCCGCACCATGCATTGTCAGCATGGCTAGGGAAAGCAGGCCGGAGAGCAGCGCATAGGGGTTGAGCAGGGCGAAGAACGAACCTTCGTAGAAGATCCGCATATCGTCGGCAAAGCGGAAGGGAACGCCCTGCAGCACATTGCCAACGGCAACGCCGAAGATCAGCGACGGCACGAAACCGCCGATGAACAGCGCCCAGTCCCAGCCGTTGCGCCAGCGGGCGCTTTCCCGCTTCGAGCGATATTTGAAACCGACCGGACGCAGGATGAGCGCGAAGAGGATCGCGAACATCGCCAGATAGAAGCCCGAGAAGGAGACCGCATAAAGCGGTGGCCAGGCGGCGAAGATGGCGCCGCCGCCGAGGATCAGCCAGACCTGGTTGCCTTCCCAGGTGGCGCCGATGGTGTTGATCGCCACGCGCCGTTCCGTATCCGTCCGGGCGACGAAAGGCAAAAGTGTGCCGACGCCGAGATCGAAGCCGCCGGTCGTCGCAAAAGCGATCAGTAGGACGCCGAGCAACAGCCACCAGATGAGACGCAGGGTTTCATAGTCGATGAGTTCGTGAAGGATCATGGCAGTCACTCCGCGGCCGGGACGAGGGTTTCGGAAATCAGAACTGCTTCCAGCACGTCGTCCGGCTCCGGTCCTTGCTTGATCGCCTTGATCATCAGGCCCATCTCGATGACGATCAGCGTCGTGTAGAGTGCCGCAAAACCGATGATGGTCAGAAGCACGGTGCCGGCGCCGAGGCTGGAGACAGCTGCGGCCGTCGGCAGAACGCCTTCGATCACCCACGGCTGGCGGCCGAATTCGGCGACGACCCAGCCGAGCTCGATGGCGACCCAGGGCAGGGGGATCGCCAGCACGGCAATCTTCAGAAGCAACGGATATTTGTCGAGATGGCGGCGCGCCGACAGCCAGAAAAAGGTGGCGGTCAGCAGGATAAAGAAGATACCCAAGCCAACCATGATGCGGAACGACCAGAAGAGCGTCGGCACGTGTGGGATGGTATCACGCGCCGCCTGAACGATCTGCTCGTCGCTCGCCTGGCGCGGATCGTCGACGTAGCGCTTCAGCAGAAGCGCGTAGCCGAGATCATGGCCGAGATCCTCGAAGGAGCTGCGCACTTCCTGTGCAACCTGATCCTGTACCGGTGCCGAACGGATCTGCATCAACGCGTCGTAAGCCTTGATGCCGTCCCGGATCCTGATTTCGGCCTGTTGTTCGAGCTTGTCGATGCCGGGGATTTCGGTGGTCAGCGACCGCGTGCCGATCAGGCCCATGACCCAGGGTATATGCACGGCAAAATGCGTTTCGCGCGCCTCCTGGTCCGGAAAGCCGAAGGCGGTGAAGGCCGCCGGCGCCGGTTCCGTCTTCCACATGCCCTCGATCGCGGCGAGCTTCATCTTCTGGTTCTCGGTGGCGAGATAGCCGCTCTCGTCGCCAAGCACGACGACGGATAGAGCCGAGGCGAGGCCGAAGGAGGCGGCGACCGTCATCGAGCGCTTGGCAAGCTCGATATGCCGGCCCTTGAGGACATACCAGGCAGAAACACCGAGCACGAAGATCGAGGCGCAGACATAACCCGCCGACACAGTGTGGACGAATTTTGCCTGGGCAACCGGGTTGAAGACCACGTCGAAGAAGCTTGTGATCTCCATGCGCATGGTCTGCGGATTGAGCGCCGATCCCACAGGGTTCTGCATCCAGCCATTGGCGATCAGGATCCAGAGTGCGGAAAAGTTCGATCCGAGCGCCACCGCCCAGGTGGCGACGAGATGCCCGACCTTCGACAGCTTGTCCCAGCCGAAAAAGAATAGGCCGACGAAGGTCGCCTCGAAGAAGAAGGCCATCAGGCCCTCGATCGCCAGCGGCGCGCCGAAGATGTCGCCGACATAATAACTGTAGTAGCTCCAGTTCATGCCGAACTGGAATTCCATGACGATGCCGGTGGCGACGCCGAGCACGAAATTGATGCCGAACAGCGTGCCCCAGAATTTTGTCATCTGCCGCCAGATCTGGCGGCCGGTCATGACATAGACGGTTTCCATGATCGCCAAAAGCACGGACAGGCCGAGCGTCAAGGGCACGAACAGGAAGTGGTAAAGCGCCGTCAGCGCGAATTGGAAGCGCGATAACGCGACGATATCTAGTTCCATTGTCTTTCTCCCACGGTCCCACGGGGTACAGGGCGTTCCTCAGCGCCGACCGGCGCGTGAGGGCATGCAGTCTCGCTCAGTCCGGCCGAAGCCGGTCGAGCGCCTTTTCGAACGCCGCCTCTCCGCGGCGCGAAACTTCTGTGATGCGACCACCTTCGATGATGGCGATACGGTCTGCGATCGCCGCCTCCCGGCGGATATGCGTGGCGATCACCAGCGAGCGGCCCGCCGCCATTGCCGACAGCCGGCTGAGCACGTCGCGGGCGGTGACGCCGTCAAGACCCTCGGTCGGCTCATCGAGCAACCAGAGCGGCGTGTCGCGCAGGAAAAGCCGGGCAAGCGCCAGCCGGCTCGACTGTCCACCGGAAAGACCGAGCCCGCCTTCGCCGAGCCGGGTATCGATCCCCCGCCGCATGGCCTCGATATCGGCAAGCAGGCCGGCGGCGGCGAGCGCTTCGCAAAGACGGGCCTCGTTCGCATCCGGGTTTGCAAGGAGCAGGTTGCCGCGCAGGCTGTCCTCGAAGAGCTCCGTCCGTTGCGTGAGCAGGGTTGCTGTCATCACGGCAACATTTCCTTTCCTTGCCGGCAATTCGCCGGAAAGCAGGGCAAGCAGGCTCGACTTGCCGGCACCGCTGCTGCCGATGACGGCGAGGCGTTCGCCCGGTTGAAGCGCAAGATCGATATCCTCGAGCGCCGGCACGGCGGAGTTTTCATGGAAGGCTGACACCTTCTCCAGCGAAAAAGCGCATCCCGGCAATGGCGCCGGCAATGGTTCGAGTGCCGCCGCGACGGCAAGCCGCGGCGCGATGCGCCTTGCCGCAAGCAGTGTCCGCCCAAGTTCCAGGGCGCCGCGGCGGAGCGCCGCAAAGGGTTCGACTGCCGCAAAGGCGACAAGCAGGCCGAGCGCGGCGACAGGGGCGGTGATCGCCTTCGTTTCCGCAAGCGCTGCGACGGCGAGCAGCGAAGCCGTCAGCAGCAAGGTCGAGACGAGGCCGAAGCCGAATGTCAGGCCGGTCTCGACGCGGTTCAACTGGTCGTCGGCGCGGGCAGAGTAAGCGTCGGCCGCAGCGATGGTACCAGTCTGCGCGGTAAGCCGGCCGGCCATCAGCAGATCGGTCTGGCCGGCGACGAGATCGATCGTCCGCGACCGCAGCGCCTCGATGCCATGGGCGCGTCTGCGAGCATGTTTGCGCGCCACCCGGCCGGCGATCAACGGCAGACCGAGGCCGGCACCGGCGAGAAAAAGGCCGAAACACAGGCCGAACACGGGATGCATCAGCCCCAGCACGAGGCTTGCCGCCAGTGCTGCACCGATCGCCACCGCGGCCGGCACGAGGATGCGCAGGTAGAGGGAATCGAGCGCATCGATATCGGCCGTCAGTCGGAAGAGCAGCCGTGCGGGACGATGGAGCAGGGCGCGGGCAGCACCCGGTTCGGCAAAGCCGCGAAACAGCCTTTCGCGCAGGGCGGCGAGCACGCCAAGCGTTGCGTCATGGGTCGCAAGCCTTTCGCCGTAGCGCGCGGCCGTACGGACGATGGCGAGCAGGCGGATGCCGGCTGACGGCGCAAAGACGTCGAAGGTTATGGCGGCAGCAGCCGAAAGGCCGGCGAGTGCGGTGGCGGTGATGAACCAGCCGGACAGGCCGAGCAGGGCGATGCCGGCGGTCACCGTCGCCGCCGAAAGTGCTGCGCCGAGCAGCAACGCACGCCGGCGCTCGGCAAGGAACAGGCGCAGGATCGGCTTGAGGTCCGCAGCAAATCCGCTCATTCGGCGGCCTCCCTCATAACGATGCCGGCATCGACGCGCATGGTGCGATGCATACGGGCGGCAAGCAGCGGATCGTGGGTCGCAACGATCAAAGTGCGGCCCCTGGCGAGCGAAAGCAGGCTCTCGGTCACCTCGGCGGCGGTGACGGCGTCGAGATGTGCGGTCGGCTCGTCGGCCAGGATGATCCGGAGATGCGGATTGCAGGCGGCACGCGCGATCGCAAGCCGCAACGTCTCGCCGCCGGAAAGCCCGATCCCGCCTTCGCCGAGCGGCCGGTTGCCATAGGCGGCGGCGACTTTTCCAAGCCTGGCGACGTCGAGCGCATCCGTCACGTCGCCGCGCAGGATACCGGGCCTGCCGAGCGCGATATTGCCGGCGATCGTGCCTGCGAAAATATGCGGTCTTTGGCCGATCCATGCCATGCTGGCCCGCAAGGCGTGGGCGCTGTCATCCGCAAGTGCGGTGCCGCCGATGACGATGCCGCCACCGGTACAGGGCGCCAGTCCTGATATGAGCGAAAGAAGCGTCGACTTGCCGGAACCGCTGGCGCCGAGAAGCGCCAGATGTTCGCCGGCCGCGACATCGAGGTTGAAACCGTCGAGGATCAACGGTTCGTCGGCGTTGTAGCGGAAATCGACATTCTCAAGTCGGATGGCCGGCGCTTCGACGACGGCAGATGCTGCTGGCGCAACGTCGGCTGCTCCTTGGACGGACAGCCCGCCGGCAGCGAGGGCGTCCAGGGCCTTCAGCGCCGCTTCGCCGGCCGCCCGATCATGCCAGACGGCCGAGAGTTCACGCAGAGGCTCGAAGAAGGCCGGTGCCAGCAGCAGGATGAACAGTCCCTCGGTCAGGTCGAGCCGGCCTACCCAAGTGCCGAAGCGGATCTCACCGAGCAGGCTGAAGCCGACATAGACGGCAATCATCGCCACGCCGAGTGCGGCGAAAAGCTCGAGCACCGCCGAGGACAGAAAGGCGATTTTCAGCACCGCCATGGTGCGCGCACGCAGCGACTCCGCCTCCGACCGCAGGCGGAGTGCCGTTGCATCGACTGCGTCGAGCGCACGGATGGTCGCCAGTCCGCGCAGCCGATCGAGCAGGAAGCCGTTTAGGCCGCCGGTCGCGACGAGTTGCCTTTCACTGGCCGCCTGGGCACGCCAGCCGATCAGCGCCATGAAGATCGGGATCAGCGGCGCGGCAAACAGCAGAACCAACGCCGCGATCCAGGAGACCGGAAGGATAAAGGCAAGGATGATGAGCGGCACGAGGCTGGCCTTCATCCGTGCCGGCTGGAAACGGGCGAGATAAGGCACGATCAGCTCGGCCTGTTCGCCAACGACACTTGCCGCTTTGCCGGAGGCAGATCGGTCGCGATCGACCGGCGACGACACGGAAATTGCCGCGGCGGCGATCTGCCGCCTGCGGCTGAGTTCAGCGCGGGCGGCTTGAAAAGCCAGGCGGCCGCCAGCCGCATCGAGACAGCTTCTTGCAAATCCGAGGACGAGGATACCGAGGGCGGGCCAGAGAACGTCATGCAATCCGCCGCCATCGGCGATGCGGCCGACCGACACGGCCAGCAATGCCGCCTGCGGGATCCAGACGGCAGCAGCCAGCGCCTGCAGCATTGCCGCTCTGCGCAGCGCACCTTTCGCATCATCGGGGCCGGTGACAGACGAGACCGTATCGCCGTCCGGCACCGGCTCGGCGCCCCGTCCGTCCTTCGCGTCGAAGAAAGCAGTGCTCATGGCGCTAACTCTTGTTCGCAGGATTTGGCCGGCGGCTGCGGCCGAGCGAAACGACGCGGTCCTTGGCCTCCAGAAGCTTGGTCACTTTCGCGCCCAGCGAGAGTAGCGTTGCGAGCCTTTCTGTTTCAAGTTGTTTTACGTCTTCATACCAATGCGTCAGTTGCTCGATCAGCGTGTGCATCTCGCTCATGCGCTGCTGCGCATGCCGCTCGGCGTCGCTGGCCGGCCGCTGCATCAGGATCTCACGCAGAACCGACAGCGTCGGATCGACTTCACGCTTCTTTCGCTCCTCGGCAAGCGTCCTCAATATCTGCCAGACATCATCAGGCGTGGTGAAGAAATCGCGGCGGTCGTCTGGCTTGTGTTTCAGGATGACAAGGTTCCAGGCCTGCAGTTCGCGCAGGCTCATCGAAACATTGGAGCGCGAGATGCCGAGCGACCCGGCGATTTCCTCGGCGCAGACCGGCGCGGGCGAGACGAAGAGCAGGGCATAGATCTGGCCGACCGTGCGGTTGATTCCCCAGCGGGACCCCATTTCGCCGAAGTGGAGAACGAAGGACTGGACGAGAGGCGGAAGGTTCATGGTCGTTTCCGTTGCGTCTGTGATTTCAGAAATTTCTGAAATCACTATACTGACTTTCGCGTCTCACCGGCAATCGGCAAGGCAGGCCTGCGTCAATTTGGATGTCCGTTCGTTGATCGTGGGCTAGATATAGCCGGACGCGACGTGGCTGGATTTGACCTGAGTCAAGTCCACAGCACTTTGCAGCGATGACGCAGAAACGCCCGGCGATGCGTTACGCAAGCCGGGCGTCCTCTCGGATTGAGATGTCTAGGCCGCCGATGCCGCCCAGTTCTTGTTCAGGAATGCTGTCAGGCTCAGATCAAGCCGGCCAGAATGCCGACACCGGCAACAGCAGCAAGACTGCCGGCCGTGCGTGTCACGAAGAGGCCATGACGTTCACCGGCGCGGCCGATGAGATAACTAAGGACGAGGCCGGCGACATGCAGCAGTGCGGTCGCGACCATGAAACCGGCGGCATAGGCGGCACCGGCGGCATTTTCCGGCATTTCGGCGCCATGTGCAAAACCGTGGAAGATGGCGAAGAGGCCGACGATGCCGAGTGCTGCGGCGAGCGGCGCCTTGACGTGGAGCGCAACGACGGCGCCGAGGACGACAACGGAAAGCGCGATGCCGATTTCAACGAAGGGAACGTTGATGCCGGCAACGCCGAGGGCACCACCGAGCGCCATCACCAGAACGAAGGTCGTCGGCACGAGCCAAGTGGCGCGGCTGCCGAGCTGAAATGCGAAAACACCGACCATCACCATGGCGAGAACATGATCAAGGCCAGAGATCGGATGGGCAAAGCCATGGCTGAAGCCGGCAGCTTCGCCGATGGCGGGATGGGCATAGGCGACAGCCGGAAGCGCTGCGGCAGCCAAGGCAAGCAGGCCGCTCTTGAGTGCTGATTTCATTGGCTCATTCCCCTCGTGAGTTTTCGAATATCCTGCGGCCGCCGAACACAGGCACGGTTCCAAGTCGCGCGCATCACGCTAATTCAAAGAATTCACGCCGTCAACGAAAATGCCATGAAATACCGAGCCAATTCAACTGCTTATCTGATAGGCAGATGCCACTTTCGATAGCTTCTCCCGGCGGGCCGCGCCTCAAGATCGAACTGGAAACAACTCTGCACAGAGGCTATCAATCGTCCGGCAAAAACGGCGCAGGCCGCCGCGATGGAGGAGACGCCATGACGAATACCGAACGGCCGCTGGCGATCAGCGCGCCCGAGCCGCGCACTCTCGATCTGATCTTCAGTGACAGCGCACGCGCAGAACTGCAGGCGAAATACGAGATCGTCGAGGCCGACCCCGAGAATATCGCCGGGCTCGGCGACGGCATCCTCGGCAGGGCACGCTACATCATCGGCCAGCCGCCGCTTTCGGCGGAAACGCTGGCCAGAATGCCAGGCTTGCGCTCGATCCTCAATGTCGAAAGCAATCTGCTCAACAACATGCCTTATGAGGTACTCTTCCAGCGCGGTATCCACGTCGTGACGACCGGCCAGGTCTTTGCCGAGCCGGTCGCCGAAATCGGTCTCGGCTTCGCGCTGGCCTTGGCGCGCGGCATCGTCGATGCAGATGTCGCTTTCCGTCAAGGCACGGAACTCTGGGGCGGGGAGGGGAATGCAAATGCGCGGCTGATCGCCGGCTCCGAGATCGGCATCGTCGGCTTCGGCGATCTCGGCAAGGCGCTGCGCCGGGTGCTTTCCGGCTTCAGGGCGCGCATCCGGGTATTCGACCCCTGGCTGCCGCAATCGATCCTCGAAGAAAACGACGTCGAGCCCGCAAGCCTTCAGGAGGTCCTGACAAAGAGCGATTTCATTTTCGTCGCCGCCGCCGTCACCAGTGAAAACAGAGGATTTCTCGGCGCTCAGTCCTTCGCCAGCATGCGCAAGGGCGCGGCCTTTATCCTGCTCAGCCGCGCCGATGTCGTCGACTTCGATGCGCTGATGGCGGCGGTTTCGTCAGGCCATATCGTCGCGGCGAGCGACGTCTACCCCGAGGAACCGCTGCCGCCCAATCATCCGGTGCGGAGCCTGAAAGGTTTCATCCGCTCGGCGCATAGGGCAGGCGCCCTCGACAGCGCCTTCAAGAAAATGGGCGACATGGTGCTTGAAGACATGGACCTGATGGATCGCGGACTGCCGCCGATGCGCTGCAAGCGGGCGGAACGCGAGACGGTCTCCCGCATGCGTTCCAAACCGGTCGCGGTGAATTAAAGACAGAGCATTGGTTTTGAGCGCCGCATCAAGCGGCGCGCTGCTCGGCACCCTGGATCGCCGCAAGCTTCCAATCGGCGCCAGACTTGCGCACGAAGGTCCAAACCTCGGTGCTTTCGCTCGGACGGCGGTCGTCGCCGGAAACCAGGCGGCCGCTGTCGCGTTCGACCATCGCGTCGATCGAGGAATAACGCATGGCGAGCGTCGCATATTCCTGGCCTTCCTCGCGCCAGGCCTCGGCAATATCGCCCTGCAGCAGCTTGACGTCGGAGACACTGTTGCGCACGCCGTTGGTGGCGTTTTCGCCGAGCTCCTCGGCGAGATAGGACATCGCCTCGGGCGTCGTCAGCCGGCGCAAGGTGCCGTAATCTTCGGCACCGTAGGCAGTCTGCACTTGAGTCAGCAATTCCTCGAACTGATCGAGATCAGCCTGCGTCAGCCCGATCTCGTCGCTCGGCCGATTGCCGCGCGACTGCCCGCCGAAACCGCCCCCCGAACCGATCGTCGGGATCTGGAATGACGAATTATTCGTGGGCGACATGTTGTAGGACCGGCTCTGACCGCCACCGACGCCGTAGGAAGGCTGGCGGCGGTTTGCGAAATAACGCATGGCGAGCATGACGGCGCCGCCGATCAATGCGATCTGCAGCAACATACCGAGCAAGCCGAAGCCGCCGCCGAAACCGTGGCCGAGCAGCATGCCGAGAAGGCCACCGGCAATCAGGCCGCCGATCATCGAACGGCCGAAGCCGCCGAAGAAACCGGGGCGCTGAGCGCCGAGGGGCTGCTGAGCGGTAGCAGGTGCCGTTGTCTGCGGACGTGGAGTCATCGACCGTTCGATCGGCGCTGCGGTCCCAGGCGCGGTGCTGGTGACAGGCGGGGCCTGGAAGGTGCGCGTGCCGCGGCTTCCGAAACCGAAGCTGCCGGCGCGGCGGGCCTCGGCATCGTCGAGGGAAGCAAAAACGGTGGCGCTCGTCAGAGCGGCAATGGCCGCGATCTTGGCAAAACGCGAAACGGCACTCGGCATTCCTGATCTCCTGTCATGCGCAATCACGGCATGTCGAGATGTAATATAGGGACTCTTTCCGCCGTGTGAAGCTCTTCGGCGCCATTACTGGCAGACGTCGACCCAGCTGGCGCCGGTCAACTCCGCCAGCCGTCCGGTTTCGATGCGCACGGCCGAGTTTATCGAGCCCGCGGCCGGCACGACTTCATCGAAGCGTTTCAGCGAGATATCGCAATAGATGGGCAACGGCGAGGGCAGGCCGAAGGGGCAGACGCCGCCGACCGGATGGCTGGTGACGGCCACAACCTCTTCGGCATCGAGCATGCGCCCCTTGGCTCCGAAGGTGTCCTTGAACTTGCGATTGTCGAGCCGCGCCGTGCCGCCGGCAACGACCAGCATCATTTGCTCGCCGACACGCAGGCAGATCGTCTTGGCGATCTGGGCCGGCTCGACGCCATGGGCTTCGGCGGCAAGCGCCACCGTCGAGGAGCTCTCGGCGGTTTCGATAATTTCGATATCGGGTGCGTGGGCGCTGAGGAAGGCGCGGACGGATTCAAGGCTCATGACGCGATGCTAGCCCAGGAAATACGCAATTTGAAGCGTAAAAGACGCCTGTCAAAACCGCCGCTTGCAAGTCGTGCAGACATCGTCATAATAATTTTTGCACACGTGCTCAATTTTGTCATTCGGCCGTTACGTTCAACCCCTAGAGCGGGATACGCCACGTTTTCGTGGGGTTTCGGAGCGGTCGTCATCAGCAGTGCTGACCCGTCAAGAGGCCTCACACTGCTCTTCTAGGGAGACGAAGAAGATGACCATTTTGCCGACACTGAAATCGCTCGCCGTCGCGGCCGCCATCCTGGCCTCGACCTCTGCAATTGCACTTGCCAAGGATGTTCACATCAGCGTCTGGGCCGGCGGCACCGGCCCGAACGACGTCTATCGCCTCGACGCCATCGAGATCGCAGCCCAGCAGCTGCAGCGCGAAGCCGCCCTCAAGGGCGAAGAGCTGAAGATCACCGTCGAGAAGAAGCCCTATTCGGCCTGGGAGGACTTCAAGCAGGCGCTGACCCTTGCCGCCGAAGCCAAGACCGCTCCGAATATCGTCGTCAGCGGCCATGAAGACATCGCACCCTGGTCGCAGGCCGGGCTCATCGTTCCGATCGAGGACTATGTCGATCTCGATTCATGGCCGCTCAGCGACATCTATGAAAACCTGTTGCAGATCGCCTCCTACAACGGCACCGTCTACGGTATCCCGCAGGATGCTGAATCCCGTCCGATGTTCTTCTGGAAGCCTTACATGAAGGCGATCGGCTACAGCGACGCCGATCTGGATGCGCTGCCGCAGAGCGTCCAGGACGGCAAGTACACCATGAAGAACCTGCTCGAAGACGCCAAGAAAATGCAAGACAAGGGCCTCGTCCAGGCCGGCTACGGTTTTTATCCGCGCACCAGCAACGGCCCTGATTACTGGCAGTTCTACACCAGCTTCGGCGGCACGATGGAAGAAGGCGGCAAGCTCGTTTTCGACAAGGCCGCGATGACCCGCACCTATCAGTTCTTCGCCGATGCCGTGAAGGCAGGCGTCACCAAGAAGAACCACATCGGCATGCCGGGCGACCAGTGGTGGAAGGAAGTCGCCACCGGCAAGGCCGGCATCTGGGACGGCGGCACCTGGCACTATGCCCGCCTCGTCAACCAGGAAGGCCTGAAGGACTTCTTCGGCAACGTGATCTTCACGCTGATCCCCGCCGGTGAAGGCGGCAAGGCCAACACGCTGACCCATCCGCTCGTCTACCTGCTGACCGCAGGTCATGACCAGGAAGACACCGAGATCGCCGCCCAGCTGGTCAAGATCGCCTCCGAGCCGCGCACCAACGCGCTGCATGCGGTCAAATCCGCCCATCTCGGCATCTCCAAGTCGGAATCCACGGTCGACTTCTACTCGGCTGACCGCTGGACCCGCGAAGCCACCGAGCGCCTGCTGCCGCATGCCAATGCGATGCCAAACAATTCCGATTTCGGCAAATATTGGAACATCATGTGGAAGAACCTCGAAGCGTCCTGGACCGGCGCCAAGACCGTCGATGCCGCGATCGGTGACGCCGAAAGCGAGCTGAAGAGCACGCTCGGCGACAGGATCGTCATCCGTTAGAACAGGATGATCTCAGGCCGGTTCGGCCTGAAATCTGAATCCTGTTCTAAATTAAAGGGTTAGAGCATGATGTCGTCCGAAAGCCGCTCACACATTTCGGCATCATGCTCTGGGATCGAAGCACTCTTCTGGGCGGCGGAAACGCTGCCCGGTCGGTCCGCGAGGAGGCTTCCATGAAATCGTCCAGAACGCTCGGACTGGTGATGATCGCGCCTGCGGCGATCATGATCGTTCTTTTCTTCCTGATGCCGGTCGTTCTGACGGCGGTCTTTTCGATGACCAGCATGACGACGGCGACCGGCATATCCGGCGGTGTCTACCAGATCGCGCCCAACTCCCTGATCGCGCTGAAATCGGCGATACCAGACATTGCCGCCGAAATGGCCGAACCGCGCT
Source organism: Rhizobium laguerreae (assembly GCF_019778565.1). Taxonomy (NCBI): domain Bacteria; kingdom Pseudomonadati; phylum Pseudomonadota; class Alphaproteobacteria; order Hyphomicrobiales; family Rhizobiaceae; genus Rhizobium; species Rhizobium laguerreae. Next base: position 95,733 of record NZ_JAAXQT010000011.1, read on the forward strand.
ACACGATCGACGAGGCGGGCCTCAAAGCCATCGAGGGCCTCGGGCTTACACCGGGGATTGCCGCGGAATTGCGCGCCAAACATGCAGGTGAGGTGTTCACGGCGCGCCGCGACGTCGAGCGCATGATCAAGGATCTCGCCGACCGGCCTTCGACGCGCGACGTCAAACAGATTTCCGAACAGTTCAACCGCTCCGTCCTCAACACCCGCTTCGACAGCAAGGAACAGCTCTTTTCGGCACTGGACAGTCTGGGGTTCAAACTGACACCCGAGCAGAAGGAAACGGTCGCCAAAGCCACTTATACCGGCTGGGTTTGGACGACCGACAATTTCTCGCGCATGACCACGTCACCCGATATGGCGCGCGTCCTCTTGAATACCGTGCTCTACGTCGCGCTGGTGCTGATGCTGTTCAATGTCGGCTATGCGCTGCTGCTGGCCATCTGGACGCATTACATGCCGCCGACGCCAGCCTCGATCTTCCGTGGCATCTGGCTGCTGCCGCGCATCACCCCTGTCGTCATCTACGTGATGCTATGGAAGTGGCTCGCCTGGGACACCGGGTTCATTTCGATCCTGATGGGCAAGTTCGGCTATCCGCCGAAGAACTACCTTCTCGACAACGCCTATAACGCCTGGTTCTTCGTCGTGCTGATCAACGGCTTCATCGGCGCCTCGATGGGCATGCTGGTCTTTTCTTCGGCGATGAAGGCCATTCCGAAGAGCCAGTTCTATGCGAGCGAGGTCGACGGCGCCTCGCGCTGGCAGCAGATCCGCTACATCATCCTGCCGCAGATGCGCTGGCCGATCCTCTTCGTCACCTGCTATCAGACGCTGTCGCTGCTTGCCTCCTTCAATGAAATCCTGCTTGCGACCAATGGCGGACCGGGCAATGCGACCGAGGTCTGGGCGCTGTCGGCCTATCACACTGCGCTGAGGAACTATGCCGGCAACCTCGAATACGGCTTGGGTGCCGCCATGGCCTTGGTGCTCGTCGTCATCGGCGTGGCGATGTCGCTTCTCTATCTGCGCGTCTTCAGCTACGGCACGCTTGTCGCCAAGCCCTTGATCGAGGATTGACCATGGCCGAACGATCGCAGCCCTCGGCAAATTACCGCAGCTGGCCTGTCATAACGGCGCTGACTATCGTCAGCCTGCCACTGCTGCTGATGTATGTCTATCTTTTCCTCGACACCGTGACGGTGAAGCAGGCGGACGCGCTGCTGCCTTCGGGCTTGACGCTCAATCACTGGCGCTTCCTGTGGCAGACGACAGAGGGCAAGGCGAACATCTGGCAGGTGACTGTGAATACGCTGCTCTTTGCTGCCTGCACCACCAGCCTCGTGCTCATCGTCTCGTCGATGGCGGGCTATGTTCTGTCGCGGCTGAACGTCCCGGCACGCGGCTTCTTCCTTGCCGGCGTCATGGTGTTGCATGCCTTTCCGTCGGTGACGCTGATCATCGCCATTTTCATCGTGCTGCAGATGATCGGTCTCTACAATTCGCTGATCGGCGTCATCCTGGTTAAGGCGGCGATCGACCTGCCGCTCGGCATCTGGCTGATGAAGGGCTTCTACGACACGGTGCCGTGGGAAATCGAAATGGCCGGCGTCGTCGACGGCGCCTCGCGCTTCCGGGTCTGGCGCAGCCTCGTGCTGCCGCAGGTCAAGCCCGGGATCATGGCGCTCGGCCTCTTCTCTTTCCTCTCCGGTTGGGGCGAGTTCATCCTGCCGCAGGTGCTGGCGCCTGGTAATCAGGTGCAGGTACTCTCGGTCTATCTCGCCGGCTTCCTCGCCGATGACAACAATTACGACTTCAACATGTTCAAAGCGGTCGGCGTCTTCTACCTCGTTCCGGTGCTGCTCGTTTACGCGCTCTTCAACAAATACCTCATGAACATCTACGGCGGCGGGAGCAAAGGCTGATGCGCATCCTCCTCGACAATTTTTCGAAGAGCTTCGGCTCCACCAAGGTCATCGAGAACATGCGGCTCGAAGTCCGCAACGGCGAGATGCTGGCGCTGCTCGGCCCTTCCGGCTGCGGCAAGTCGACGACGCTGTTTTCCGTCTGCGGCATCCACCGGCCGAGCGGCGGGCGCATCCTCTTCGGCGACCGCGACGTCACCGACCTGCCGAGCCAGGCCCGCAATGTCGGGGTCGTTTTCCAGTCCTATGCGCTCTATCCGCACATGACGGTTACCGAGAACATCGGCTTTCCGCTGAAGGTGAAGGGCATACCGGCCGCCGAAATCCGCAAGGAAGTCGACCGCATCGCCGCCCTCGTTCAGATCGGCAACCTGATGGGCCGCCGGCCAGCCGAGCTTTCCGGCGGCCAACAGCAGCGCGTGGCCCTGGCGCGCGCGCTGATCCGCAAGCCCGATGTGCTGCTGCTCGACGAACCGCTCGCCAATCTCGATGCCAAGCTGCGCCTCGAAATGCGATCGGAAATCCGCCGCCTTCAGCGCGAAACCGGCATCACCGCCATTCTCGTTACCCACGACCAGGTGGAGGCGATGAGCATGTGCGACCGCATCGCCATCATGAAGGAAGGCGAGATCGTTCAGATCGCCACGCCCGCCGAAATGTACAATGATCCGAAGACCGCCTTCGTCGCCGGCTTTCTCGGCAATCCGCCGATCACCTTCCTGCGCGGCGTCGTGGACAAGGGCGCCTTCACAATCCCGCAAAGCGAGATCCGTGTGCCGCTGCCGGATACTGTTGGTGCCGCTGACGGCACCAAGCTGATGCTCGGCGTCCGGCCGGAGCATTTTACGCCATCAGGCGATATCGCCGTGCCGGGCAAGGTCACCTTTGCCGAAACGCAGGGCCGCGAAAACCTCTACGACGTGGCTCTTGCCGGCGGACCGCTGCTGCGCTCGATCCAGCCGGTGCGCAGCGATATCCATGTGGGCGACGACGTCCGCTGGGCGATCGACAGCCGCGGCGTGTTCATCTTCGACGAAAATGGCAGGAGGCTCTGATGACCCGCGATTTCTCGGCATTTTTCGAGCGTTACGGCTGGCCATTGGGCAAGGGCCGGCTTCCCTTCTGCATCGGCCATCGCGGCGCCAGCGGCCATGAACGCGAGAACACGATCGCTGCTTTCCGCCGCGCCGCCGAACTCGGCGCGGAAATGTGGGAGCTCGACACGCAGCTGACCAAGGACGGCGTGGTCGTCGTCTCGCATGACGATCACCTCGAGCGCGTCTTCGGCATCGACCGCCGCATTTCCGAAATGACGGCGGCAGAGCTCGCCGGTCTCGACGGCGTCGACGTGCCGAGTTTTTCGGAGGTGGCCGCGCTCGGCCGCGAGACCGGGACCGGTCTCTATGTCGAACTGAAGGCACCTGGGACCGGCATGCGCTGCTGGCAGCACCTTGCCGAGATGAACCAGCGTTTCGCCTGTCTCGGCTCCTTCGACACGGCACAGGTGCGCGAACTTAGCGACGCGGCCTGCGATTTCCCGCTTTCGGTGCTGATCCGGGTCGGCCACGATCCGCATGCGCTCGGCGACGAGGCCGGCGCCGATATCCTGCATCTATGCTGGGAGAGGGCAGGCGAACGTCCGCAGGATCTGGTGACCGACGCGCTGATGCGCCGCGCCTTCGATGCGGGCCGCGAAATCGTGCTCTGGCACGAGGAACGGCCGGCCATTCTCGATGACCTCATGAAGCTTCCGGTTCTCGGCATCTGCACGGATCTGCCCGATCTGATGCGGCCATCGGCGGTCAAGGAAAAAGCAGTTGGCAGACAAGGATAAGGGACCGCGCAAGGTAACCTCCTTCGACGTGGCGCGCGTGGCCGGCGTCTCGCGCGCTGCCGTGTCGCGCGCCTTTACGCCGGATGCCAGCGTTTCGCCGAAGACGCGCGAAAAGGTCTACCAAGCCGCCAAGGAACTCGGCTACCGGGTGAACTATCTTGCCCGAAGCCTCACCAACAAACGCTCCGATCTCGTCGGCCTCGTCGCCGCTGGCCTCGACAATCCGTTCCGCACGCTGCAGATCGAAAATCTGGCAAGAGTGCTGCTTGCCCGCAATTTCCGCCCCATCCTGCTCCCGACCTCGCCGGAGGCCGATACCTCGACGGTCATCGGCCAGCTGCTGCACTACGCCGTCTCGGGCGTCATCGTCACCTCGGACGCACCGCCGACCGAGATCTGTGAACAATGCGCAGCCGAGGGCGTGCCGATCGTGCTGATCAACAAGGGCAACGACATTCCCTTCGTCGACCGCATCATCTCCGACGACGACATGGCCGGCCAACTCGCCGCCACCCACCTGATCGACAGCGGCGTGCGAAAGCCCGCCGTGATGGCCGCGCCCGCCATATCCTACACGGCGCGGCGGCGTAGCGAGGCGTTCGTCGCACGCTGCAAACAGCTCAGCGTCGAGCCGGAATTTCTGCATATCAAAATCAACGACTACCGAAGCGGCTATGAAGCGGCCGCCGAACTTGCCGCGTCCGGCATCGACGGACTGTTTTGCGCCAACGACTACATGGCCTGCGGCGTCATCGACCGCGTCATGCAGGGCCGCGGCCGTGATGATGCGCCGCCACTCTCCATCATCGGCCATGACGACATTCCTCAGGCGAGCTGGACCGCTTACGATCTCACGACCATCCGCCAACCCTGCGACGTCCAGGCCGAAAAGACGGTCGACCTGCTGATGAGCCGGATGGCTGAGCCGGAGCTGACGGCGCGTGTCGAATTCACGCCTGTGACACTGATCAGAAGAAGGACCGCCTGATGAATGCCGCATTCGATGCCGCCGCCATCCGCGCACGGGCGGAGGTCGCGATTACCGTTGCCCTCGAGGCCGGACGGGAGACTGCCCGGTTCCGGCGCGACTCGAATTTCGGAACGCTTGCCGTCGAAAACAAGGGATTGCAGGATTTCGTCACCATCGCCGACAAGAATGCCGAGCAGGCGATCCGTGACGGACTGCTCTCGCGTTTTCCGGATGATACTTTCATGGGAGAAGAGAGCGGCGGAAGATCGGGCGAGGGCGGCACCTGGGTCGTCGATCCGATCGACGGCACGACCAACTATATCAGGGGCTTCCGGCACTGGGGCGTCTCGATCGCCTTCGTCGCCGGCGGCAAGGTGGAGATCGGCGTGGTCTACGACGCCGCCGGAGACAAAGTGTTTCACGCCGTGCGCGGCGGCGGCGCCTTCAAGGACGGGCTTCCGGTGCATGCGGCTGCGACCGCCGATCCGGCCAATGCGCTTGTCATTCTCGGCCATTCCCGCAAGACGAGCTTCGACGACCATCTCGCGCTCTCGCGACGGCTCCACGAACGCGGTATGGATTATCGCCGCATGGGCGCGGCCGCGATCGACCTCGTTCGCGTCGCCGAGGGGTCTGCCGATCTCTACTACGAACGCCACCTCAATGCCTGGGACATGCTCGCTGGCGCGCTGATCGCCGAAGAGGCCGGCGCGATGGTGGCGATGCCGCCGGTCGACAGGCTGCTTGCGCAGGGCGGGCCTGTCATCGCCCACTCGCCAGGGCTTGCCGGCGAATTCGCGTTCATCCTCGACATTGAGGGGCTATAGATACACCGTCCCAGAGACGCGATCCGCCCGAATGGCGAAACTGCGAGCGCTACCCAACAACGCGATTGCGACCGCTCTTTTTCGCCGCATAGAGATTCTGATCGGCGATAGCCAAAATCTCGTTCGGAGACTTGGCAGACAGGGTACCGGCAACACCTATGCTGATCGTAACGTGCAGCCCGTTGCAGATCTCGGACCAATCCCACTGTTCAATGGCCGAACGCAGCTTTTCGCAGACATCGGCGGCGCCTCGGGGAGCGCCGGCGAGCAGGACGACGAATTCCTCGCCGCCAAAGCGAACTGCCTGATCGGTAATTCGCAACTGGCTGCGCAATATGGCCCCAATGGTACTCAGGACCCGGTCGCCGATCATGTGAGAGAAGTTGTCGTTGATCGACTTGAAGTGGTCGACATCCAGCATCGCGATGGAATGTGGACGCTTCTCAGACGTCAGTTCCTGAAAGCGGCTGTCGAGATATTTGCGGTTATAGAGCCCGGTCAGCGTGTCCAGATAGACGGCACTGGCAAGGATATCGGTTTGCTCCTGCAATTTCTGATAGGAGGCCTCCAGCGTTTCCGCGCGCTTCGTCTCCGTTTCGGCGACTTCCTTAAACCGCCTGGTTTCATAGTAGATTCCGCGAGACGTGCGCGCTGCTGGGTTCTCTCGGCGCTATTGCGCAAATAGGCTTGGTGGTATTTTTTATGTGCCGCCAGCGCCGGATCGAACTGTCCCAGCCCCTCATAGGCCTGCGACAGATAAAGATAGATCTGGATACAGGAATCGAAACTGCCGCCGGCGTCGATCAGCTCCACCGCCTCGAGCAGCGGTGACAGGGCTTCTTCGAATTTTCCGGAATTGTTGTAGATCTGGCCCAAGGTGTAGAGATATTGCTGCCTGTCCCTGACATAGCTGTTTTCTTGGAATAACCGGTAGCGGACCATGCACTGGAGCGCCTCGTCATGCTCGCCCAGGTGGCTGTGGAACTCGGCTTTATTGCCGAGACAGATGCGAGCAGCCCAGCTGTCACCGGTTTCAGTTGCGATGTCGAGCGCCTGTTCGGTCAGTTCCAGCGCTCTCACCAGCATCTGGCGTCCTTGTCCCGGCTGGCCGAGCGCCTCCGCGATATATCCGCCTTCCGAATGAGCGCCGCCGAGATTGATCAGCCACCAGCATTCATAGGTCTTGTTGCCGATCGATCTGGCGAGTTCGACGGACCTCTCGCTCATCAAGATGGCCCGGTCGGGCTGCTTGTTGTACCAGAAGATAATTCCAATCACGTTGGTCGCTAGGCTTTGCGCTTTCGGATCTGCTGTCTTGTCGGCCAGATCAAGCGCGCGCGTCGCTTCTTGGATCGCTTCCTCCGGCAAGCCCAATTCCAAGAGCAACCATCCGAAATACGCCCGGGCACAGGATTCTTGTTTGGGCTCCCCGCTCAATTTCCAGAAGTCTACCGCCCGGCGGACATGCGTCAGTCCAAGTTCGGCTTTGCCGATTTGAAAACAGTACCAGGCAATGTCAGTATCGCATTGAGCGGCGAGCCGATCGTCGCCCCGAGTCTTGGCATCAACCAGAATTTCGCCGGCCAGTGTGAGTGCCTCAAGCGAACGGCCTGTACAGCCAAGATGCCACGCGTCCTGCAAGTTGGAATTTGCTTGTCGAGTAATTGTATCGGCATCAACAACTTGCATTTCGGACACCAACATTTGTCTGCTGGCTATGGATAGCATCAGAAGTTTAAAATGATGCAAACTGCAAAAAACATGCAACAAACCCCAGAAACAGGGTATCGAAACCTCTCACACCTTTCGGCATGATGCAGCAATTCGAAGTGCTGCAGCGTCCTTTGCGCATCTCGAAAAGACGCGCGGTGCTGTAAGCCGGCCGGTTAATCCGCCATGCGGCGGCGCCAGGCACGTTCGGTCCCCGGCGCCTCATCGGTGGTGATCTGATCCGGTTTCAGCGCCATCAGCGCCGAAAAGCTCCGCCATTCTTCTTCGCTGAAACCGGCCTCCGAATCCTTCAGGGTGAAGGTCCAGGCATCGACACGTTTGCCTTCGTCCTGGCAGAGCGCGATCATATCCAGCCCCGCATTGGCGGCATCAAGGATCAGCGGCCAGTGCAGATAGATCGTGTCCGGTTCGGTCGGGCCGCTGAGGTCGGCGCGCAGTTCCGTCTCGACCGCCTTCCAGCCGTTGGCCATCCTGATATCGTAGAGCTTGTTGGTCGGATCGATGCCGCGCAGGAGATGGGGAAGCTTCTCCTTGACCGCGACGATGAGGTCGAGACTGTCGCCACTGACGATCACCGAGGCTGTGATATCGCGGAAATGCGTGGTCAGATGCGCGACGCCCCTGGCGCCGATCGCTTCGTAGTCGTCCTTCATGTCGAATTGCAGCAATGCGGCTGGATGCGCCGATTGCATCATGGCAGCGAGATCCTCGCTGAGGATCAGCGGCCGGTCGCCCTCCTGCATCCTGATATCGCTGAGGTCACTGACGCTCTTTTCCGCGACCGGTCCATGTCCTGTCGTCTCGCCTTCGAGTTCCTTGTCGTGCAGCACGACGAAACCGCCGTCGGCGCGCACGCGCAGATCGAGCTCCATCGAGGCGCCCGCCGCAAAGCCCTCCGCCATCACTTCGGCTGAGAACAGCGGGTCGGAAAACCGCTTGCGCAGGCGGTGCCATTTCAGGCGGGTGCGATGCCCCTCATGCGAAATCTCCAGCCCCTGCGCATCCAGCAATCTCGTCATCTGCACCAAGTCTCCGCGATGCCACATTCCTGCCCTGACGAACCGTGATGATCAAGAGCCGAATACGGTTTTCATCGGCTATAGGCCGAGGATATTGCCTCCGAAGCGGCTGCTATGTCCGAGGGATGCCCGGCCTGCCTGAGGGCCGCGCCATACGCCACGACATTCGAAAGCACCATCTGGAATCCGGCGCGCGGACCAGTGTGGTTCAGCCGCACGAGACGGGCCGGTGCGGTTCCGACGCCTTCGCTCAGCTCGACCCCGAGCTGCCCGGCGGTTGCGATCAGCGCGGCAGGCTCCAGTGTCTGCGGCACTGGTACCGACGTCACCAGGTTCGAAGCCTTTGCTGTCGGTACCCAGGCCGAGGCTCCGAGTGCGGCAAGCCCTGCCCGTGTCGCCGATGCCGCCAGGGCATGGCGGGCGACGACATTCTCCAGGCCTTCAGCCTCGATGCGGTCGAGCGCCGTCTCCAGCGCGAAGAATTCCAGCGGCGCCGGTGTTCCCGGCAGGCTACGCCGGCCGCCGTCGATCCAGCTCTTCAGATCGGCCAAAGACAAGATCGACTCGCGCGGGGCGCCGTCTCTGAGGATCAGATCCCAGGCGCGGCCGCTGACCGAAATTGCGGACACGCCGGCCGGGCCGCCGAGCGCCTTCTGTGGCCCGATCACCGCGATGTCAATGCCGAGATCGTCGACGTCGAGCTGATGGCCGCCGACCGAGGCGACCGCGTCGACGACGGTGACGATGTTGCGAGCTCGGGCAAGCGCCAGTATCTCGGGCAGGGGGTTGAGAATGCCGCTTGCGGATTCGGCATGGACCAGCGCCAGGACATCGATGTGAGCACCGGCGTCGAGCGCGTTTGCAACGGATTCGATCTCAATCGGCAGGCCCGGTTCGGCGACAACATCCTCAACCGTCGCGCCACCCTGGCGCAGCCATTGCCCGAACCAGCCACCATAGGGGCTGGTGATGATGTTGAGCGCTGAAAGGCCGGGGCGCGCAAGGCTGGCCGCCGCCGCCTCCAGCGCCACCACCGCCTCGGCCTGCACCAGCACTATGTCGTTGCGGCTGTGCAAGATACCGCCAATCCTGTCGGCAAGGACGGCGTAGCGCCCGGCGGGATAGGAGGGCACGCCATGCAGGGGATTCCAATCAAGATCGGACATGGATACTTCCTTCAGCAAGGATCGGTCACGAGACGGGGGACGGCGGCAACGAGTGCGCGGGCGGCCGCCGATTGCGGCGCGGCAACGACCGCCGCTGCCGGTCCGGTCTCGACGATCCGTCCGCCATCCATAACGGCGATGCGGTGGGAGACGGCGCGCACCACGGCAAGATCGTGCGAAATGAACAGACAGGCAATGCCCTGTTCTTTCTGCAGATCGACCAGAAGCTCCAGGATCCTGCCGCGCACGGTCACATCGAGCGCCGAGACCGCCTCATCGAGCACCAGCAGCGAGGGCCGTGTCGCGATCGCCCGCGCAATCGCCACACGCTGCCGCTGGCCGCCGGAGAGTGCCCGCACCGGACGGGCGGCATGATCTGCGGTGAGGCCGACACGCTCGAGTAGCATGATGATCTCGCCGGGGCGCCGATCCTTGCCGGCGATGCCGTGGATGCGAAGCGGATCGTCGAGCACTGCACCAACGCTCGCCAACGGATTGAAGGCGGCGAGCGGATCCTGAAACACCATCTGCATACGCGCCCGCCGGTGGCGCAAAGGCGCACCATTCAGCGCCAGCCAATCCTCTCCCTCGAAGCGAATCGAGCCGGCATCGGCAGCAACAAGCCGTAGCAGGATACGCGATAGCGTCGATTTTCCACTGCCGGAGGCGCCGACGAGACCGAGCGTTTCTCCGGCCGCGATGATAAGCGACACATTATCGAGAGCAGTAATCCGGCGTCCCGCAGACGAAAAACCTTTTGACAGGTTTTCGATGGAAAGCAGCCTGTCGTTCATCACGGCACCTCCGCGATCAGCGGCGGCGTCGCGAGATCGCGATGGCTGGCGATGAGGGCGGCGGTATAGTCGCTCTCAGGCGCCGAAAGCACCGAGCGGACGGGACCTGCCTCGACCAGCCTCGCATTGCGGAAAACGGCGATGCGATCGACGAAGCCCGAGGCCAGCGCGATGTCGTGGGTGATGAAGAGCAGCGTCATGCCATCCTCGCGCACCAGCCCGTCGAGCAGGCGGACGATCTCGGCCTGGACGACGACGTCGAGCGCACTGGTCGCCTCGTCGGCGATCAGCAGTGCCGGCCTCGCGGCAATGGCCGCGGCAATCGCCACGCGCTGGCGCTGGCCGCCGGAGAGCTGATGCGGAAAGGACCGCATCGCCTTGTCGGGCTGCGGTATCCGTACCCGCCCGAGCAGTCCCTCAGCCCTGGCATAGGCCTGTTTCCAGCTGAGGCCGAGATGGCGCCTGGCGCCCTCGGCGATCTGCTCGCCGATCGTCAAAACGGGATTGAGGCTGGAGCCTGGATCCTGGAAGACGAAGCCGAAATCGCGGCCTGGGCGGGGCGGATGGCCAAGGCCGGGCCAAAGTATCTCGCCGCCGACCTTCGTTCCCTCCGGCAGCAGACCGGCAAGCGCGCGGGCAAGCGTGCTCTTGCCGGAGCCGCTTTCGCCGATGATCGCCAGCCTTTCGCCGGCGACGATATCAAGATCGATATCGTCTAGCGCGGCCGCACCGCTGCTGCCGCGCCCATAGGTGACTGAAAGCTGTCGCAGGCTCAAAAAAATGCCGGTCATGCCGCCCTCACGCCATTGTCGCCAAGCGCCTTGCCCAGACCTTCGCTGAAGAGATGGACGCCGAGCACGGTCACGGCGAGTGCAGCACCCGGTATGACCGAGAGATAGGATGCCGAACGCAACACGCTGCGGCCCTCTGCGATCATCGAACCCCAGGTGGCGATATTGGGATTGCCGAGACCCAGGAAGGAAAGCGCTGCCTCGGTGAGGATCGCACCGGCGACGATGGTGGCCGAAAGCGCCAGCACCGGCGGCAATGCGTTCGGCAGGATTTCGCGGAAGGCGATCTCAGCGGGATGCATGCCGATCACCCTTGCCGAAGCGACATAGTCCTGCTCTCGGATCGCAAGCACCTGCGCTCTCGTCAACCGCGCCGGATCGGCCCAGGTGCCGAGTGCGATGGCAAGGACGACAATGGGCGTCGACACGCCGATGGTGCTGACGAAAGCGAGGGCGAGCAGGAAAGCCGGCACGATCTGGAAGGCGTCGACCACGCGCATCAGCGCCTCGTCGACGAGCCCGCCGGCAAAACCGGCCGCAAGGCCGACGCAGAGCCCAAGCACCATCGCCGCAAACGCTGCCGCCAGGCCGACGGCAAGCGAGGTTCTGGCACCATAGAGCAGGCCCGCCAGGACGTCGCGGCCGAGACGGTCGGTGCCGAGCGGAAAAGCCGGATCGGTGAACGGCGCCAGCAGGGCGCGGCCGGCAATTTTCAGCGGATCGCCCGGCGAAATAACGGGAGCGAGCAGCCCGGCCAAAAGCAAGACGAGAAGGATCGCAAATCCGGCCGCACCTTCCGGCGTGCGTAGCAGGCGCCGCAGCCAGCTCATGCGCCGCCCTCCGATGCGCCGATGCGCGGGTCGAGTGCGGCATAGACGAGATCGACGAGGAAATTGACCCAAATGACCAGGACGGCGCTGGTGACGATGATGCCCATCAACAACGGCGCGTCGCGGCCGTTGACCGCCTCCTGCGCCAGTCGCCCGAAGCCCGGGATTGCAAAGATGCTCTCGATCACCACGCTACCGCCGAGCATGGCCGCCGATTGCAGCCCGAGCATGGTGACGAGGGGCAGCAGCGCGTTGCGCGCGACATGGCGCAGCACGATCCGGCTCCGCGACAGGCCCTTGGCCCGGGCGAAGAGCACGAAATCGAGCTTCCAGGCCTCGGCCATGCCGCTGCGCATCACCCGCAGAAACAAGGCAAGATAGATCAGCGCCAGCGCGCCGACCGGCAGAACCAGATGATCGGCGATATCGAGCGCCCGCGAAAATCCTGTCTTGCCGGAAGCAATCGTCTCGACGCCGGCGATCGGAAACCAGCGCAGCTTCACCGAAAAGGCGATGCTCAGGACCAGGCCAAGCCAGAAGCTCGGAATGGCATAGACGATCAGCGAGCCGATCGACAGCAGCCGATCCCGCAGGCCGCCCGGCCGCGCCCCGGCAAGGATGCCGAGCGCCGAGCCGAGGCCGAAGGATAGCGCCGTCGCACTGCCCATCAGCAGCAGCGTATTAGGCAGGCGTTCGGCAATGAGCGCACCGACCGGCCGGCCGAAGGCGACCGACCAGCCGAGATCGAAGCGTGCGAGTGAGGAAAAATAGAGCCAGAGGCGCGCGAACATCGATTGGTCGAGGCCGTAGCTCTCGCGCAGCGACTGCCTAAGTGCGGCATCGCCGCCGCCGATCGAGCCGAGATAGGCGTCGACAGCATCGCCCGAGGCTGACTCAAGCAGGAAAAAGGTGAAGACCACCACGATCAGCAGCACTGGAATGCTGCTGATCGCCCTGCGCCTCAGGAGGATGATGGCTCGTTTCACGCCTGACAGGGCCTCTGGAAGGGAATTGCCGCCGATCCTATCACGATTGCAACGCGGTATCGCCCCAGTTCGAGACGGCCCAGCGCGGATTGTCCGCGACGTTGAGCACGCTGTCGCGCGCAACGGTGATGAAGCCCCACTCCGCAACGTTGATCAGCGGCAGGTCGGCTGCGACGAGCTGCTGGAACTTGCGGTAGAGATCGGTGCGCGCCGCCGTGTCGACAGTCTCCGATGCCTGCTTGATGATCTTGTCGAGCTCCGGATTGACGTAGCCGCCCTGATTGGAGAAGGGCACGCCGGCTGGCGTGCCGGACTGGACGAGAATGGTGGTGGAGATCGCCGGATCACCGCGGAAGACCGGCGGACCGACGGCGAGGTCGAAGTCGTGGTCGGTATAGACCGCTTTCTGGTGCGCGGCCGCATCGGCATTGACGATCTCCGCATTGATGCCGATCACCGCGAGCGCCTGGCGAAGGTAATCGCCGAACTGCCGGGTCTCGTTGAAATAGGGCGCGGGGCGAAGCTTCAGCGTAAAGCGGTTGCCGTCTGGCCCTTGTTTGTATCCTGCCTTGTCGAGAATGTCGTTGGCGGCCGCAGGGTCGAACGCATAGGTCGCGACATCGGGTGTATAGAACTCCGGCGCATTCTTCGGCACCGGGCCGGTCGAGGCGGCGGCATAACCGAGGAAGATCGTGTCGACCACGAATTTCTTGTCGATCGCCTGGGCGATCGCCTGCCGCACCCTGAGGTCGGCCAGTTCCTTGCGGCGATGATTGATCTCGACGACGAGCTGGTAGGTCAGGGCCTCATAGCCCTTCGAGATCACCTTGATGCCGGCGACCTTCGAAATACGGTCGAGATCGGCGAGCGGCACCGCGGAGAAGGCGGCAAGCTGGATTTCCTCTGCTTCGAGTGCTGCACCCGCCGACTCGCGATCGGGCAGCACCCGGAAGATGATCTCGTCGAGTTTCGGCTGTTCCTTGTCCCAGTAATTCTCGTTGCGCGTCAGCCGGTAATATTCGCCGGGCTTGTGTTCGGCGAACTTGAACGGACCGGTGCCGATCAGTGTATTGTTAGCCGGGTTGGTGGCGATATCGGTACCGTCGAAAATATGTTTGGCAACGACGCTGGTCACGACAGGCAGGGCGTTGCGGATCAGCTGGAACGGCGTCGGCTTGGAGAAGCGGAAGATGGCGGTGTAATCGTCAGGTGTGTCGACGGCTTCGAGATTGGCGAAAACCAGGCGGCCAAGATTCTGCAGCGGCTTCCAGATGTTGAGCGCGGAGAAGGCGACATCGACTGAGGTAAACGGCTTGCCATCGTGCCAGGTGACGCCGTCGCGGAGTTTGAAGGTGACCGAGAGGCCGTCATCCGAGCCCTCCCAGGAGGTGGCGAGGCGCGGGGAAAGCCCGTCCTTGCCGTCAAACGACGCTTCGGCGAGCGGCTCGATCACCTTGCTTGCGACAAAGAAGACACCGTTCGAGGCGACGATGGCAGGGTTGAGGTTCTTCGGCTCGGAATCGGCCGCAACGATCAGCCGGCCGCCGCCAGACGCGGTCTGCGCAAGCGCCTGCCGGGCGAGGGCCGTCGAGGCAAGCAGCAGGGCAGTGCCCTTCATCAGCGTGCGCCGCGAGATAGATGGTACGGTCATGCCCCCTCCTGGTCGGTGAACAATTCGCCAGACTATATTCGAAGCGAAAAGATCATTGCGACGGATATTAAATTCAAATGCGCGAGCCGGGCGAGATATTTTTCTGCCCTGTGCGCATTCGCCACTGCATAATTCAAAGAATTATGCAGCAATTCAAAGTGTTACAGCGACCTTTGCGCGTCTAAAAAGACGCGCGACGCTGTAATCAATCACTGCCGGTCAGCCGCCGGCGGCAAGCCTGACCGGTTCTCCGGCGAGGTTGCGATAGGCCGCCCCCGGATGCGGCGCGACGAGCCGCGGCCCCGCTCCCCCGAGTTTTTCCCGCAGCGTTCCCTTGGCGTAGTCGGTCTTGTAGACGCCGCGCTTTTGCAGTTCCGGCACCAGCAGATCGACGGCATCCTCGAAACTCTCGGGTGTCACGGCATAGGCGAGGTTGAAGCCGTCGACATCGGTGTCCTCGATCCATTCCTGCATCAGATCGGCGACCGTTTGCGGCGAGCCGACGAAAACCGGGCCGAAACCGCCGATGCCGACCCACTCGGCCATTTCGCGCACCGTCCATTCCTTGGTGGGATCGATGGTCGTGAAGGTCTCGACGGCCGATTGCACCGCATTGGTATGGCGGTGCCGCAGCACCTCGTCCGGCCCGAACTGGCCGAAATCGATGCCGGTCCAGCCGGAAATCAGCGTCAGCGCTCCTTCGAAGGAGGCGTATTTGCGGTATTCGTTGAACTTCCGCTGCGCCTCCGCATCCGTTTCGCCGAGGATGACGGTCTGCAAATTGAAGGCAAGGATTTCTCGCGGGTTGCGGCCGACGCGTTCGGCCGCCTCGCGGACATTGGCGACGTAACGCTTCAGCACCGGTTTCGACGGGGAGGCGACGAAGATGCACTCGGCATGGGCGCCGGCGAAATCCTTGCCGCGGCTGGAGGCGCCGGCCTGGTAGAGCACCGGCGTGCGCTGCGGCGAGGGTTCGCTCAAGTGAATGCCGGGCACGTTGAAATGCTTGCCGGAATGGCGGATCGGGTGGACCTTGTCAGGATGGGTGAAGATGCCGCTTTCCCGGTCGCGGACGACGGCGCCGTCTTCCCAGCTTCCCTCCCAGAGCTTGTAGCAGACCTCGAGATATTCCTCGGCGAGGTCGTAGCGATCGTCATGCTTCGTCTGCGCCGGCTGGCCGATATTGAGCGCACCGCTGTTGAGGTAGGAGGTGACAATATTCCAGCCGACGCGCCCCTTGGTCAGATGGTCGAGCGTCGAGATGCGGCGGGCGAAGGTATAGGGACGCTCGAAGGAGAGCGACGCCGTCAGGCCGAAGCCGAGATGCTCGGTCTCGTAGGCCATGGTGGGGATGAGCTGCAGCGGGTCGTTGACCGGCACCTGCGCCGAATGGCGAAGTGCAGCATCGACGTTGCCGTTCAGCACATCGTAGACGCCGAGCACGTCGGCGATGAACAGCCCGTCGAACTTGCCGCGCTCCAGCGTCTTTGCCAGATGCACCCAGTAGTCGAGATCCTTGTAGGTTGAGGACTTGTCGCGCGGATGGCGCCAGAGCCCCGGCGACTGGTGTCCGACGCAATTCATATCGAAGGCGTTCAGCCTGATTTCGCGGGTCATGTCTTTCTTCCTTGGAATTAGGGATTGCTGCGGCCGAGGCCGTAGGTCAGCGCCAACGCGCCGACGAGCACGGCGCCCTTGACGAAATCCTGGGTGTAATAGGGAGCGTTCAGCATGGTGAGGCCGTTCAGCAGCACGCCGACGAAGACGGCGCCGGCGATGGTGCCGAGCACGTTAGGACGCCTGAGATTGAAGACGGCAAAGCCGATCAACGCGGCGGCGACCGAATCCATCAGCAACGAGCCGCCGGACGAGATGTCACCACGCCCGACGCGGGCGGCGATGACAACGCCGCCGAGCGAGGCCAGCGTGCCCGATAGGACATAGGCGAGCGTCTTCAGCCGCACCGTCGAGGCGCCGGCAAGCCGGGTCGCGACCTCGTTGCCGCCGGTCGCAAACAGCAGCCGGCCGATGCGGGTGCGTTCGGTGAGAATGAAGAGTGCGATGGCGACCACCGCCATCAGCACCACGGCAACTGGCAGGGTGCCGAGGATGCTGTAGCGGCCGATCAGCAAAAAGGCGGGGTCGAAAGCGCCGGTCGCCTTCGAGCCGTCGGGCAGGGTGAGGCCGGCCGAAATCGACCGGCCGGCGGTCGGGATCAGCTGCAGGCCGGAAAGCAGGAACATCATCGCCAGCGTCGCCAAAAGATCCGGCACCTTCAGGCGCACGATGAGGAAGGCGTTGACGAGGCCGACCAGAGCGCCAAAGGCGAGCACCAGCGGTACCGTCGCATAGGCATCAAGATGCCAGACGATCATCGCATAGCTGGCCGCCATCACGCTGGATGCGGCGACTGCGCCGATCGACAGGTCGAAACCGCCGACCGCCAGCGTGACGGTGACTCCGGCGCCGAGAATGGCGACGACGGACACCGCCTGCAGGATGCTCATCAGATTGGCGATATTGATGAAGGCGGGCTCGGCGACGGTGAAACCGACGACGAGCAGCGCAAGCAGGATGAACACCGCGCCCGCCCGGAGGAACGCCCCGAGTGCTGCAAGACGACCGCTATCGGCTTGCGGCGACGCCTTTGGCCGGGCACTTGCCTGTGGAAGAGTGTCGTCGTCGATCGTCGTCATGCGGATATTCCCTGAATGGCGGAGGCAAGAGCGGCCCCCTCTGCCGCGGGCCTCAACACGTGGCGGTCGATGACGAGGATGCGATCTGCCACCTCATAGGCTTCCTCCGGGTCGGAGGTCGCAATCAGCGTCGCCCGATCCCTGCGGGCGCGGATTGCCCGGATGATGTCATGACGGGCGCCGACGTCGACACCCTGGAAAGGTTCGTCGAGCAGCAGCAGCCGGCTCGGTTCCGCCTCCCAGCGGGCGATCACCGCCTTCTGCTGGTTGCCGCCGGAGAGCGACCAGACCGAGGCGAGCGGGCCCGGGGCCTTGATACCGAGACGAGTGATCGCCTGTTCGGCCTCGCGTCGTTCACGGCCGCCGACAAGGAAACCGCGCGGATACCATTTGCCAAGATGCGGCAGGCTGATCGTCGCCGACAGCGAATGGCCGGGCCATGCCGGCGGCATCAGCGAAGAACGATGACGGTCTTCGGCCGCCATCGCCACACCTGCGGCGATCGCCTCGGCCGGACCTTTCGGCCGGTAGGGCCGACCGCCGAGGAACATCGCACCGCCGGCAAGCGCCGCCACCCCGAAGATCGCCGACAGCAGCCGGCTCTTGCCGGCGCCGAGCACACCGGTCACCGCCACCACCTCGCCCTCATGCAATGACAGATCGAAGGATGCGGCCTCAGAGAGCAAGCGGGCATTGCGCATCTCGAAAATCGCCGGACCAATCGCAGGCCGCGCATCCGGCCGGGCCGCATCTAGTCTGCGGCCGATCATCGTCTCGATGGCGCTCGAAAAATCGATCGGCCGCGAGAAGGTGCCGACGACGCGGCCGCCGCGCATGACGAGCGCGCGGTCGGCGATGGCTTCGAGATCGGCGGTGCGGTGCGAGATATAGAGGATCGCCAGGCCCCGCTTGCGAAGCTTCAGCAGAATATCGAAGAGGCGGCGGCTTTCCTCTCCGGAAAGGCTCGCCGTCGGCTCATCGAGGATGAGGAGGTCGGCACGGTTGGCAAGCGCCCGGGCGATCGCCACCAGCTGCCGATCGGCGCTGGCGAGGTCCCCGAAATCACGGTCCAGCGGCAGGCTAAAGCCGGCGGCATCGAGCATGGACTGCGCGGCACGGCGGATGCCGGCGCGCGAGACGAAGAAAGGTGTGCTGCGGTCGGCGAGGCGATTGAGCAGCAGCGCGTCGGCAACGGACAGACCGGCCGCGCCGACGAGATCCGTCGACTGATGCACCGTGACGACACCGGCCCTTGCCGCTTCGGCCGGGCTACGCGGCGCAAAGTCGCGGCCATCGAGTCTGACCATGCCGCCATCGGCCGGAAGCACGCCGGAAAGGATCTTGACCAGCGTCGATTTGCCCGCGCCGTTTGCGCCCATCAGCGCCACGATCTCGCCGCGTTCCATAGAAAAATCAGCGCCGGCAAGCGCCCGCGTCGACCCGAAACTGCGGGCGATATTGTCAATGTGAAGAAGCGGCATCGATAAAGGTCCGGGACTGCAATCGAAGCCGGAGTGTGCCCTGTCTGGGCGGTCGAACTCCAGGCACGCCTTTCCCTCTCGAACTGCCCTCGGGAAACAAAGAATCTCCCACAGCCCATAAAATCGGATCATTTAATCTATTAAAAACATAGATATTATATCTAATAATCCGATGCGTCGCGAGGGCTGCCAGACCTGTCAGACGACGCTCCCGATTGCTAAAAGGAACGCGACGATGAAATCCCTCGCACGGCTCGCACTGTCTGCCGCCGTCATTCCGTTCATTTTCATTCAAGGCGCAAAAGCCGACGGTCTGTCCGGCGCTCCCGCCCCTTTCGACAAGGGCGGCGTTAAAGTAGCACTGATCAGCTACATCTCGGCCGGTGACTTCTTCCAGGCCTATCAGGCGGGGGCTGAAGCCCAGGCCAAGGCGCTGGCTATCGACCTGCGCATCTTCCCCGGCCGGCAGGATGCCGCCGAGCAGCGCGAGCAGATCCTGCAGGCGATCAATCTCGGCGTCTCCGGCATCGTCATCGACCACGGTCTGCCGGAATCGCTCGGCGACGTCGTGCAGCAGGCGCTCGACAAGGGCATCAAGGTCGTGGCCTTCGACGTCAACCTCAACAACCCCAAGATTCCGCAGGTGGAGCAGAGCGATCACGAACTCGCGTCACTGGCGCTCGAGCAGGTGGTGAAGGACAACGGCAACAGCTTCAGCGCCGGTTATGTCTATGTCGCGGGCTTTGCGCCGCTCGACCGCCGCAACGAAGTCTGGGACAAGTTCAAGTCGGACAATAAAGGCGTGGTCGAAAAGGCCCGTTTCGGCAATGTCAGCGACACGACGGCGACTTCGACCGCCGATCAGGCGAAGGCCGTGCTGACCGCCAATCCCGATATATCGGTCGTCTTCGCCCCCTATGACGAGTTCGCCCGCGGCGTGAAGCTCGCCGCCAACGATCTCGGCATAGCAAGCAAGCTCAAGATCTATTCGGCCGACGTCTCGACGGCCGATATCCAGGAAATCACCGAGGAAGGCAGCCCTTGGGTCGCGACCGTCGCGACCAATCCTGCCGTCGTCGGCGCCGTCTCCATTCGCGCCGCAGCACTCGAAATTGCCGGGCAGACGGTTCCCCACCAAATCACCGTGAAGCCGACGCTTCTGACGCAAGAAAGCCTGCGCGCAGCCGGCGTCAAGACGATCGAGGAGCTGGCCGAAAGGATCCCGGCCTTCAGCACGAGCGATGCGGCGACCGCCAGCTGGATCCCGGACAAGCTGTTCTGAGAACTCGCACTTCGATCCTTCCGGCGGAAGCGTGCGGCTCCCGCCGGATCATCTTTTTGGAGAATTGGAGTTCCGCCCATGAGCCAATCCAATGTCATCTTCGCGGCCAGCCGAAATCCGACGCGCGAAGAACTCTTTGCCCGTGCCGAGGAGATCTCTGCCGACCTGTCGCGGCGCGCCGCAGACCTCGACCGCGAAGGCCGTCCGCCGCTCGCCGAGATCGTCAAATTGAAGAATGCCGGGCTGCTCAATGCGCTGCATCCCACGCAAATCGGTGGCGGTGGCCTCGATTGGGTCAACGGGCTGAGGCTGGTGCGCATTCTCGCCCGTGGCGAGAGCTCGATCGGCCAGCTGCTCGGCTACCACTACGTCAACAGCCAGTACATCTATTGGGCGCTTGATGCGGCGCGCGCTCATGCGCTGGGCAGCGATACGGTCGCCAGGAACCTCTATTGGGGGGCGTCCGTCAATCCGCGCGATCCCGGGCTGGTGCTCACCCGTCGCGGCAACGGCTATGTGCTGAACGGACGCAAGTCCTTCTCCACGGCGGCTCGGGTCTCCGACTATATCAATGCCAACGCGACGCTCGACGACAAGATCGCCAGCTTCGCCGTGCCGACCAATCGTCACGGTTACGTCGCCAACGACGACTGGGACAATATCGGCCAGCGCCTGTCGGACAGCGGCAGCGTCGAGTTTCGCGACTTCCCCGTCTACGAGGAGGATTTCGTCGGCGCGCCGGCTGCACCCGACGCAGCACCTCCGGTGCTGTCGACTTTCAATACGCCGTTCATCCAGCTGGTCTTCGTCAATTTCTATCTCGGCACAGCGGAAGGCGCGCTCAAGGCGGCGGTCGATTACGTCCGCAACACGACCCGGCCGTGGATCACCTCCGGTGTCGAGCGGGCTGCCGATGATCCCTATATCCTCGAACGCGTCGGCGAATTCACCGCCGCGCTGAAGGCTTCGGCGGCCCTTGCCGACAGTGCGGCAGCCGCCGTGCAGGCGGGCTTTGCCCGCGGCCGCGACGTCACCGCGCGTGAGCGCGGCGAGGCGGCGGCGGAAGCCTATGCCGCCAAGGTCCACGCCACCCATGTCTCGCTCGACATCACCTCGCGCGTCTTCGAGCTGACGGGCGCGCGCTCGACGGCCGACAAATACCGTTTCGACCGGTTCTGGCGCAATGTCCGCACTCACACGCTGCACGATCCTGTCTTCTACAAGGCGAAGGAAGTCGGTGAATTCGTGCTGAACGACAAGATACCGGAGGTCAGCCTCTATAGCTGAGGCGGCCATCTTTCATCAAACGCAAAATCTCCACTGCCGGCACCGGCGGTGGAGTTTTCGGTTGGAAGACGGGGAGATTTCAGAGCGCGCCGTTCTTCGGCGGCGTTACGCCGTTCAAATGGTAGTTGCCGACGACGTGGTATTTCCAGCGCACTGGATCGTGCAGCGTATGGGTGCGGGCATTGCGCCAGTGGCGGTCGAGGTTGAGGCCAGCCTGCACCGACGAGGTCCCGGCAAGCTCGAAAAGCGTGTTTGAGGCCTCGAGCGCCACTTCGGTGGTCAGCACCTTGGCGGCGGCAACCGCAAGCGTCGCCGCGACCACCTTTTCCTCTGTCGTCTCGACCTGCGCGGCATCGACCTTGTGCCCGGCGCGCTCCACCAGAGCCGTTGCGGCTTCCAGCCGGATGGCGATCTGGCCGACTTTGGCGATCGTCAGCGGATCGTCTGAGGCACGGTCAAGGCCGCTATCCATCCAGGGGCGTGATTTCGTCCTGACGAACTCCAGCGTTTCTGCAAAGGCCGCCCGCGCGATACCGAGATCGACGCCGGCATGGATGATCTGGCCAACGGAGCCGATCGTCGTCGGCCGCTCGAAACCCTTGTGATGGAAGACCACGGAATCGGCGCTGACATAGACATTCTCGAGGATCGTCGTGCCGCTGCCGGTGGTGCGCTGGCCGAAGCCGTCCCAGTCGTCGATGACCTCGACGCCTTCGGTGCCCTTCGGCACGAAGGCCATGGTCAGCCGATCCTCCGGATCGAGCGCAAAGATGGTGATCCAATCGGCGAAGAGGACGCCGGTCGAATAGAATTTGCGACCATTGATCCGGTAACCCGGACCGTCGCGGGTGATGCGCGTGTTGTAGTGGCCGACCGTCTTGGTGCCGCGCTCGGAAAGCGCATTGCCGAAACGGTCGCCGGCCAGCACCCGGCCGAAGAAATAGCGCTGCTGTTCCTCGCCGCCGTCGGTTCTGAGCGCCTCGAGAATATAGAAATGGTTCTGCGGGATCTGGCCGATCGAACCGTCCGCCTCAGACAGGATCGCGGTGATTTCGGCAAGCACGGCGTTGGAGACGTCAAGCCCGCCATATTGCGCCGGCACGGTGATCGCCAGAAGGCCGGACTGGGCGAGAAGATCGAGTTCGCTAAAAGGCAGGATCCTGTCGGCATCGCGCTCGGCGGCGCGTGCGGCAAATTGTGCCGCCAGTCTGCGGGCGGTGGCGATCGCCTCATCATCGCTGCCGATACGGTCGGCCACGGGCCGGATCTGATCTGCTTGCCTTAGCACGGTGTTCATCGATGTCTCCAATTCTGACGAGCCTATCGGTGAAAGAAATCGCGCGCCGAGATAAGAGTACAAATTCTATAGATGTGGTAGAAAATGAAAAGTGTTTGCTTATCGGCTTCTGGCTGCCGCGATTAGTGTCTCAGTCGGGCGGTTCTGCGAAAACGTGGCCGGAAAAGCGCGGAAATCGCTACCGGAAATTAGCGGAGCCGGCCTCGATTTGAATTCGTCGAGTTCCTACGTAACCGATATCCGATGCGTCGCTGCAGCGGCTTCAGACAGAACGCCCAATGCGGGGCAGGCGGCCGCCTTGCCCGATCCATGAGGAAAGTCATGACCCCACGGCAGTTGCGCCTCGGCGCCTTCATGCGTCCCGTCAGCCTGCATACCGGCGCCTGGCGCTATCCCGGTTCTTATCCCGACGCCAATTTCAATTTCGCGCATCTGAAGTCCTTCGCGCAGGCGCTGGAACGGGCGAAATTCGACGCCTTCTTCATGGCCGATCATCTTGCCGTGCTCAACATGCCGGTCGAGGCGCTCAGGCGCAGCCACACCGTGACCTCCTTCGAGCCCTTTACGCTGCTCTCGGCGCTGGCAGCGGTGACGGAGCGCATCGGCCTCGTCGCCACGGCCTCCACCACCTTCGACGAGCCCTATCACATTGCCCGGCGTTTCGCCTCGCTCGACCATATCAGCGGCGGCCGCGCCGGCTGGAACATCGTCACGACGTCGAACCCTGATGCCGCGCTCAATTTCGGCCTCGACGAACACGTGGAGCATGGCGAGCGGTATCATCGCGCCCGGGAATTCTACGACGTGGTAACCGGGCTCTGGGACAGCTTCTCCGACGATGCCTTCATCCGCGATCGGGAAAGCGGCCTGTTCTTCGATCCGGCAAAGATGCATGTGCTGGGCCACAAGGGCGAGGAACTGAGCGTGCGCGGGCCACTCAATATCGCCCGGCCGCCGCAGGGTTGGCCCGTCATCGTCCAGGCCGGCCAGTCGGACCCCGGCCGCCAGCTTGCCGCGGAAACCGCCGAGATGGTCTTCTGTTCGCCGCGCGATCTTGCCGCGGGCAGGGCGCTTTATGCCGATATCAAGGGCCGCATGGAAGCCATCGGCCGTAACCGCGACCACCTGAAGATCCTGCCCGCCGCCTTCGTCATCGTCGGCGACAGCATCGAGGAGGCGCGCGCCAAACGCGCCACGCTCGACAGTCTGGTGCATTACGACAGCGCCATCGCCTCGCTTTCGATCGCGCTCGGCCATGACGCTTCGGGCTTCGATCCCGACGCACCGCTACCATCAGACATCCCCGACACCAATGCCAGCAAGACCGGCCGCGCGCAGGTTCTGAAACTTGCCGCCGAAGAGAAACTGACGGTGCGCCAGCTCGCACAGCGCTATGGCGGCTATGCCGGCCTTGCCTTCGTCGGCACGCCGGCAAGCATCGCCGACGAGATGGAACGCTGGCTTGATGAGGAAGGCTCGGATGGTTTCAACGTCGTCTTCCCCTATCTGCCGCAGGGTCTCCTCGACGTCACCGACCGGCTGGTTCCCGAGCTGCAGCGCCGCGGTCTGTTCCGCAGCGAATATCAGGGCACGACGCTGCGCGAACATCTCGGATTGCCGCGGCCGGAGAACCGGTTCTTTGCATCAGGTGCATGAGGGGGTTCGCTTCTGCATTCCGGAAGCAAACCGATCGCGCTCAGGCCATGACCCCAACCCGAAACGCGTCGCTTTCACCCGCCATCAGTTCGAGCGGCCAGATGATGTTGCCCCCATCGCCTGGATAGAACTCCCGATAGATCGGCATGTTGGCGAGAAGCATCCGGCCGAGCGCTACACCGAGATCGTAGAGCGAGATGCGGAAGCAGCTCAGCGACGGCTGCAGGAACCGTGCGCGCGGAGCGTCACGGAAGCCGATCACCGCAAGGTCGCGGCCGGGCATGACGCCCGATTCCATCAGGCGGCGGTAAAGGCCGATCGCCATCAGCTCGTAGATCAGGATCACCGCCGTCGGCCGCTCTTCGAGCAGCAGCAACTCATGGGCCGCCTGATATCCGCCCTGTTCGCTCGACCTGACGCGGATGACGAGCGACGGATCGAAAGGAATATCGTGCCGCTCGAGCGCCCGGCGATAGCTTTCGATAAAGAGATAGCCGAGGTTGGCCTCGCTCGACGGCGCGGTGATCGCGATCCGGCGGTGGCCCAGCGCGATCAGCCGCTCGACGGCATGGTCGGCCACGCCCTCGAAATCGAGATCGATCCATGGAAAATTGCTGGCCGAAAGGCTGCGGCCGAGCGCGACGAAGGGAATCTTCGCCCGTGAGAGAAAGTCGATGCGCCGGTCGACGCGCTGCGTGTCCGAGATAATCATCGCATCGACGATGCGCCGCGCCACCATCCGCTTCAGATATTCGTGCGGGTCCTCGTCGCTCGGGCAGGGCAACATGAGGAGGTCGAGCTTGTGGCGGGCAAAGACGCTCTGCAGGCCGCTGGTGACACCGAGGAAGAAGTTGTCGGCGTTCTCGACCGTCTCCTTGCTGGATTCGATCATCAACCCGATGACCTTCGTCTCCCCCTGCCTCAGGCTCCGCCCAGACTGGTTGGCGACATAGCCGAGTTCCTCGGCCGCCGCCAGCACGCGCCGGCGGGTTTCCTGATTGACATCAGGCTTGCCGTTCAGCGCGCGGGAGACCGTGCCGATCGAGATATTCAAGTGTTCGGCAAGCTGGCGAATCCCCTTCATCGCTGACGATTTTCCCGGGAGCATGATGCCGAAAAGTGTGCGCGGTTTTCGGACGACATCATGCTCCATTTCTATAATTCAGATCCGTCCGGATCTGGGCCCGTAATTTCCCATTTGGCGTCTATTGACACCGCAAAATGTTTTCGCCTACAGTCGTAAACGTTTACGGAGTGCGTGTCACGAGGAGAGTTGACACCGTTCCCCTGGAGGAAATCGTGAAATTCAGTGCCATTCTGTGCGGGTGCGGAGCTATGTCCAAAGGTTGGTTGCGCGCCATCGCTTCCAATCCTCTGCTGGCCGACTCCATCACCATCGTCGGCCTCGTCGACCTGAACCGGGAGACGGCGGAAAAGCTTGCCGCGGAATTTGACCTTGATAGCGCCGCCATCGGTTCGGACCTGTCCGACGTCATCGCGGCCACGAAGGCCGACCTGGTCTTTGACATCGTCATTCCGGCTGCGCGCTACGACGTCGTTTCCACCGCACTCAAGGCCGGCTGCCATGTGCTCAGCGAAAAGCCGATGGCGGCCACGCTTGCCGAGGGTGCCGCGCTGGTCGATCTTGCCGCCGAGACCGGCCGCATCCACGCCGTCATCCAGAACCGCCGCTTCATATCAGGCGTCAGGCGCCTTCGCCGCTTCGTCGAAAGCGGCGCGATCGGCGAACTCACCGGCATCCATTGCGACTTCTTCCTGGCGCCGCATTTCGGCGGCTTCCGCGAAGAGATGGACAACGTCCTGCTTCTCGACATGGCGATCCACACTTTCGATGCGGCCCGCTACGTCGCCGACAGGAAGCCGCTTGCCGTCTATTGCGTCGAGCGCAATCCGAAGGGTTCGTGGTACCGGCACGGCGCCTCGGCCAATGCCATCTTCGAATTTTCCGACGACATCGTCTTCACCTATCGCGGCTCCTGGTGCGCCGAGGGCGAGCGCACCAGCTGGGAAAGCCAGTGGCGCCTCGTCGGCTCGAAGGGAATGCTCGCCTGGGATGGCGAAGAGAATTTCAAGGCGACCATCGCCGGCGAAGAGCCCGGCCTTCTACGCGGCTCTGTTGCCGTAAACGTTCCCGGTCCGGAACACGACGAGGAAACCCATGGCCACGCCAGCGTCATCGCCGACTTCATCGCGGCGATCGGCACCGGCAAGCGGCCCGAGACGGTCAATTCCGACAATATCCGAAGCCTTGCCATGGTCTTCGGCGCGATCGAAAGCGCCAAGACGGGCAGGCGCATCGAAATTTCAGCATAGGATGATGTGACGTGAGCAACCCTGCAAAATCCATTCGTATCGGCACCATGGTCAGCGGCAACAAGGGCGATGCCGCAACCCGTATCGGCGAGATCGCCGACTTGGGCTTCGAAAGCTTCGAACCCTTCTTCTGGCAGACGACGAAGGGCCAGGACCTTGCCGAGCTCGGCAAGCGCTGCCTCGATGCGATCGGCGACCGCGACATCACCATCTCGACGCTCGGCATGTTCGGCAATCCGCTGGAAGAGACCGCAATCGACCTTGAGACGCTGCAGGGCTGGAAGGACTGCATCGACAATGCACATCACTTCGGCGCCACCTGCGTTGCCGGCTTCACCGGCCGCATCCGCGGCAAGCCGCTGACAGACAGCCTGCCTCGCTACAAGCAGATCTGGAGCGAGCTTGCCAAGCGGGCGGCCGACAAGGGCGTCAAGATCGCCTTCGAGAATTGCGCCATGGATGGCAACTGGGCGAGCGGCGACTGGAATATCGCCCACAATCCCGACGCCTGGGAACTGATCTTCAACGAGACGCCTGACGATAATATCGGGCTGGAGTGGGAGCCGTGCCATCAGATGGTCTATCTGATCGACCCGTTGCCGCAGATCCGCAAATGGGCGCACAAGTTCTTCCACGTCCACGGCAAGGACGCGACCATCCGCTGGGAGGTCATCAAGGAACACGGCATCTTCGGCAAGGAGAAGTTCGTCTTCATGCGCACGCCGGGCTTTGGCGACAGCAACTGGACCGACATCATTTCCGAGCTGCGCCTTGCCGGCTGGTCGGGCTCCATCGATATCGAAGGCTGGCACGACCCGGTCTATCGCGACGCGCTTGAAATGACCGGCCAGGTCTATGCGCTCAACCACCTCAAGCATGCCCGGGGCGGCGAATTCGTCGTCGATCCGGTCTGATGATATCGTGGCCGGCAAGGAGGAATTGCCGGAAACGGGGATAACCACAAAGGAGGAGAATCATGGCTATCCGCAAATATGCAATTCTGGGCGCTCTGGCGCTTGCAGGCATCTCGCTCACCGGCCTTTCGGCCAGGGCCGAAGACGTCACGCTGACGCTCTGGTCGCTGGACAGGGACATCCAGCCGGCGCCGAACCTCGTCAAGGAGTTCAACGCCCAGAACAACGGCATCAAGATCGAATACCGGCTGATCCAGTTCGACGACGTCGTCACCGAGGCCATGCGCGCCTATGCGACCGGCCAGGCGCCCGACATCATCGCCGTCGACAATCCGGAGCATGCGCTGTTCTCGTCGCGCGGCGCCTTCCTCGACCTCACCGACATGATCTCCAAGTCGACGGTCATAAAGCCGGCAAACTATTTCCCCGGACCGCTGAAATCCGTGGAGTGGGACGGCAAGTATTTTGGCGTGCCGAAGGCGACGAACACGATCGCGCTCTACTACAACAAGGACATGTTCAAGGCGAAGGGCCTCGATCCGAACAAGCCGCCGCAGACCTGGGACGAACTCGTCGAGGATGCGCGCAAGCTGACCGACCCCGCCAAGAACGTCTACGGTCTCGCTTTCTCGGCCAAGGCCAATGAGGAAGGCACCTTCCAGTTCCTTCCCTGGGCTCAGATGGGCGGCGGCAGCTATGAGAACATCAATGCCGACGGCGCGGTGAAGGCGCTTGAGGTCTGGAAGACGATCATGGACGAGAAGCTCGCTTCCCCCGACACGCTGACGCGCGGCCAGTGGGATTCGACCGGCACCTTCAACTCCGGCAATGCGGCAATGGCGATCTCGGGTCCCTGGGAACTCGACCGCATGAGCCAGGAAGCGAAGTTCGACTGGGGCGTCACATTGCTTCCGGTTCCCAAGGAAGGCGCTGAACGCTCCTCGGCCATGGGTGACTTCAACTGGGCGATCTTCGCCACCAGCAAACATCCGGCCGAAGCCTTCAAGGCGCTCGAATTTTTCGCCTCGCAGGACGACAAGATGTTCAAGAATTTCGGCCAGCTTCCGGCTCGCTCCGACATTTCGATCCCGGAGACCGGTCAGCCGCTGAAGGATGCCGCCCTCAAGGTCTTCCTCGAACAGCTGAAATACGCCAAGCCGCGCGGCCCGCATCCGCAATGGCCGAAGATCTCCAAGGCGATACAGGACGCTATTCAGGCAGCACTGACCGGCCAGATGAGCCCGAAAGACGCACTCGACCAGGCAGCCGACAAGATCAAGGCTGTATTAGGCTAGTTGGCGTCGAGCCAGCCGCTCGCTCCCTCTTTCCCCAGCGGGGGTCCGAAGGACGGGGCGAGACCGGTGGCTCGACCCAGGCAAAGATGCCCAAAGGGCAGATGAGGGGGTGAGGAGCGACAGCGACGAATGTTCTGAACGCAAGTGAAGAACAGCAGACGCCGAGTTCGCCGCCACCTCATCCGGCTGCCGCCACCTTCTCCCCGCTGGGGAGAAGGGGATCCACCGATGGCTCAACAGCCATCCAACCATTTCCTCCCGGCAGGGGCCGTCTTCCGCATCATGCGCCAGACGGCCCCGTTCGGAGTATCGGAGGACCCATGAAGAGGATCCTGATGAGCGTCAGGGACGGCCGCGGTTTCGATATCGTACTGGTCGCTTTCCCGCTCGGTTTTCTGTTCCTGATGGCGGGGCTGCCGCTGATCTACAATGTCGTGATGAGCTTCCAGGAGGTCGACATGTTCAGCCTCGGGACCTTCTCGCGTCCCTTCGTCGGCTTCAAGAATTATACCGACCTCTTCGCGCAGCCGGAGACGCTGCCGATCCTCTACAACACCATCATCTTCGTCGTCGGCTCCATCGCCGGCCAGTTCCTGATCGGCTTCGGCCTGGCGCTGTTCTTCTGGGTCAATTTTCCCGGCGCCTCATGGATGCGCGGCCTGTTCCTGGTCTCCTGGGTGATGCCCGGCCTCGTCGTCGGCGCCATCTGGAACTGGATTCTGTCGGGCGATTTCGGCGTGTTGAATTTCATTCTGAAGGAAAGCGGCATCATCTCCGGCAACATCTTCTGGCGCTCGGACCCGCATTATTCGCTCTATGCCGTCATCATCGCCAATGTCTGGCTCGGCACCTCGTTCAACATGATCCTGCTTTCCGTCGGTCTTGCCGGCATTCCGGCCGACCTCTACGAAGCGGCCGAACTCGACGGCGCCAACGTCTGGCAGCGCTTCTGGACGATCACGCTGCCGATGATGCGCTCGACCATCGGCGCCATCATCGCGCTCGGCCTGATCTTCACCTTGCAGCAGTTCGATCTTTTCGCCGCGATTACATCGGGCGGACCGAACAATTCGTCTAATGTCACGCAATACTGGGCCTGGGATCTCTCCTTCCGCCAATACGACTTCGCCAAGGGCGCGACGATCTCCGTCATCATGATCGTCTTCGTCATGTTCGCGTCCGTCGTCTATGTCCGGTCCACACGCCACGAGGTGCGCGGATGAATACGACGAACCGCGACCGGCTGATGCTCGCGATATCGATCGTCATGGCGGCGATCTATCTGTTCCCGCTCTACTGGATGTACATCACCGCGCTGAAAAGCGGCTCGGAGATGTTCGCGACGCCGCCGAGCTTCTGGCCGACCTCGCCGCAATGGGGCACCTATGCCGCGGTGTGGGAAAGCCGCGACATGGGCCGCTACCTCTGGAACTCACTGGTCATCGCTCTTGGTTCCGTGGCGCTGATCACCCTGCTCGGCGTCGGCTGCGCCTATGTGCTTGCCAGGTACCGCAACGTCTGGGTGGATATCGGCCTGTTCCTGATCCTGATGCTGCAGGTCCTGCCGGCCTCGCTGATGATCACGCCGATCTTCGTCGGCTTCTCGCAGATCGGCCTGCTTTCCACTCCGCGCCTTGCGGTCATCATCGCGGTCGCGGCAAAGAGCATGCCCTTCTTCGTCATCCTGGTGCGCGCCACCTTCATGAGCGTTCCCCAGGAGCTGGAGGAGGCGGCACTCGTCGACGGCAATTCGCGCGTCGGCGCCTTCTTCAACATCGTGCTGCCGCTGGCCCGCAACGGCATCCTGGTCAGCGCCATCCTGATCTTCATGCAGGCCTTCGGCGAATTCGTCTATTCGAAGTCGATGATCCAGGCGGCCGAGCTTCAGCCGGCAAGCGTCGGCCTCAATTCCTTCATGGGGCCGAACACCAACGAGTGGAACAACATCATGGCCTACGCCACGATGTATGTGACGCCGATCCTTGCCATCTTCGTTCTCTTGCAGCGCCGCATCGTATCCGGCCTCACCTCTGGAGCCCTCAAATGACCACACAGATCGAGCTCAGAGGCGTCAACAAATATTACGGCGCCTTCCACGCCCTGAAGAATATCAACCTCTCGATCGCCAAGGGCACTTTCGTTGCGCTCGTCGGCCCATCCGGCTGCGGCAAGTCCACGCTGCTGCGCTCGCTTGCCGGCCTCGAAAGCATTTCGTCGGGCGATCTCAGGATTGCCGGCGAGCTGATGAACGGCGTGCCGCCGCGCAAGCGCGACGTTGCCATGGTGTTCCAGTCCTATGCGCTTTATCCGCATATGACGGTCGAGGAAAACCTGACCTACAGCCTGCGCATCCGCGGCATCGCCAAGGCCGAGGCCAAGAAGGCCGCCGAGGACGTGGCAGCGACGACAGGTCTTTCGCATCTCCTGAAGCGCTATCCGCGCGAGCTTTCCGGGGGCCAGCGCCAACGCGTCGCCATGAGCCGTGCCATCATCCGCCACCCCAAGGCGTTCCTGTTCGACGAGCCGCTGTCCAATCTCGACGCTGCGCTGCGCGTCCACATGCGCAAGGAAATCCGGTCGCTGCACGACCGGCTGCACGCAACCTTCGTCTACGTCACACACGACCAGGTCGAAGCGATGACGATGGCCGACCATGTGGTGGTGATGCGCGACGGCGTCATCGAACAGCAGGGCGCGCCGCTGGATCTCTACGACCGGCCGGCGAACCGGTTCGTTGCCGGTTTCATCGGTTCGCCGGCCATGAATTTCATCCCCGCGATTGCGGCGGAAGACGGAAAGAGCCTTGTCCTGGATTTCGGCGCGGTGAAACAGACGCTTGCGATATCACGCGCCATCGAACCCGGGCGTAAGCTCGTCGCCGGCATCCGGCCGGAGCATATCGGCGTCGTCGAGCCCGGGCATGGCAGCTTCGATGTACCGATCGCCTTCGTCGAATCGACCGGCTCGTCAACCTTCATCGTCGCGGCGACGGAGCCGGAGCTGACGATCGTCGAGACGCGGCGCGACAGGGTCAAAGCGGGAGACATGATCGGACTTTCGATCGATCCGGGCCAGATCCATCTCTTCGACGCGTCGACGAATCACCTGGTATAAGCTCATTCGAGCAGCCGGTCGGGCAGGGGTTTCAGCGGGTAGGCCTGCCAGAAGAAGGTATCGGCCGCCGCCTGATCATAGGAGAAGTTGCGCGCCTCTTTGATCTTGCCGTTCTCGATGCGGAAGGCGAGCACCCAGATGGTGTCGACATTGGCCAGGCGGTCTCGTCCCGACCAGCCGCGATGCATGTCGATCACCCAGTACTCGTCGGCCGTCAACGCGATCAGCTCGGCGCGGAAACCGGCCTTGCCCAGCTGCTGGAAGAATGCCGCCACTTCTTCCTTGCCGCGTTTGACGCCGGCCAGCGGATGATGGCCGGGAATGTGCCATTCGATATCGTCGGCGAAGAACGCGGCGACACGGCTCATGTCGCCGCTGCCGTAGGCGGCGTAGTAGTCGGTGATGACCTTGCGGTTTTCTTCCGGGCTTGCGGCTATGACGGTTCCTCCGGAAAAGAGTGCGACTGAAACGGAGAGTGCTCGAACGAGCGATGGTCTGCGCATGCGGATCTCCTTGAAGGTATATTGGAATGAGAGTGGCAGGCCGGATCAGGCCGGATCAGCCCGGCTGCCCGGCGCGTTCCGCGGCCCTGTTGACCAGAGCCCGGTCGCCGGTCTCGTGGGCGGGCGTCATCACCAGCCGGGAGACTTTCCAGGTGCCGTCGATCTTGGTGAGGTCATATCGATAATGTCCCATCAGTACCCAGCTCTCCGCGCCGATCCGATGGACTGCCTGGAAATCGGCCTCGGCCACCGCTGTCGGGCCGGCACTTTCGATGATGGCGTGGTTGCTGACGAGATGCAGCGTGCGATCGAAGCCCGGCAGAAAGGCAGACCATTGCCGGATGACGGCTTCGGCCGGCTGGGTGGTCGGCTCGCCGCCCCAGAGGCCGGTATAATCCAGCGTCACCGTGTCGGCGAAGGCGCCGCGCACGCGGTCCCACTGGTGGCGGTCGGCGCCAGCGGCAATGTCGGTAATGGTATCGATGATGGCCGCGCGGTCGTCGGCATCGATCGATTCGGCACTGGCGGTGAATGACGCCAGCAAGACGCCGGCGGCAGCTGTGAGCATGAGGGTTTTCATGGTCACCTCCTTGTCAGGTATCAGGAGCCTTTGTTGATCCGTTCGAAATGCGCAGCCGCGGCATCGGTCGCCCGCGTGACATGCTGGGGATTGTCGTAGAAGTCGAACTGGGTGACGCCGTCGAGCCAGATCTCGGATGCATCACCATGAAGGCGCGCCAAAAAGGCATGTGTGCCTTGCGGAACGGGGGCCGCTTCCGAGTGGACGATCAGCGTCGGTTTGTCGAGGCGGTCACCGGTGGCAACCGAGTCATAGGTCAGCCATGGCTCCCAGGAGGCGAGATTGAACTTGTTGTCATATTGCGGGATGAGGCCGCGAGTGGGCTCGGTATAATAGGGGATCTGGTACATCAGCGTCGTGCTGTCATTGGCGCTTGCGGCAACGATCATCCGGGGCTGGCCGTTGCGCTCGGCTTCCTCAGCCTCGCGGGATATGGCGATCGGCCTGGAGACACCGTCCGCACTGCCATAGATCCGCTCGACGATCGCCTTGTCATGCAGCCACGGCGCAACCAGCGATATGGCGGTGAAATCGGGATTGCCCGAAGCCGCCGCCGCCATATAACCGGCGGAGGCGCAGATGCCGAGACCGGCGATCTTGCCGGCGTCGATTTCCGGCAGCGTCGTCATGTAGTCGGCCGCCGCTACGATATCGTCGGTCTTGGCCGCCGGATCCTCCTTGAAGCGGATATTGCCGCTGGACTGGCCCCAGCCGCGGAAATCGAAGGCGAGGGCAATGAAGCCGCGCTCGGCCATCTCCTCCGCGTAAAGGCCGGACATCTGCTCCTTGATCGAGGTCCAGGCGCCAGTCACCAGAACGCCGGGGCGCTTTTCGCCCGGCTTGTAGTCGGCCGGGAGATAGAGCGTGCCGGCAAGCGTCACTCCCTCGTTCTGGAAGGAGACGGGACGGGTCTCGATGCCAGCCGCAAAGGCCGTCGAATGGAGCAGGGCTGCTCCAATTGCAGAAAGGGTCGATAGTCTCATCGAAGGTCTCCTCGCCGTCACCGCCAGTTTCATGAGGTACGAGGAGGAGTTTCGCAGCATCGGCGCGCAGGCGCCGGAGCGATACTTGGCATTTGTTATGTGTTTATTGTCATTCTGGGTCGGAGCGCTATCTTCTGCGAAACGCTGCCGGCGTGAGCCCTGTACTGCGCCTGAAATGCCGACCGAAGCGGGACACGTCGTCATAACCCACGCGGATGGCGACGGCAGCAACCGGAACGCCCGTGGTCCTGAGCAGCACCTTGGCCCGTTCCATTCGCTCACGGATGACATATTGTAGCGGCGACGTGCCGAGCGCAGCGGTGAAGATGCGCACGAAATGGAACCGGCTCATTGCCGCCTCGGAAGCCATGTCGTCAAGGGAAAGATCCTCGGTGAGATTGTCGTGGATATATGCCAGTGCACGGCGCAGCCGCCGGTCCTCGACCCCAATGGATGACAGCGGGGCAGGCGAGAGCAGCTGGGCCAAATGTGCTGCAACCGCAAGGTTCATCGTATCGCGATAGAGGGATTGCGGTGCATCCCGAAGAGAGGCCGCGTGACGAACGAATTGAACCAGCAGCGGATCGAGGCTGCCGACGACGGGATTGAAGACGGCCCTGTCGAAACCGACATCCTTGAGCAAGGCATCCGACAGATCCACCCTCAGAAACGAGAGCTCATCGTCATATTCGCAGGTGCCCGACGAACCGGCCGGCAGAATCCAGCCGTCGCCGGCACGCAGCGGCACGACCCGCTTACGATCGGAACCGACGGCGATGCGGTGCCGGTCCTGATCAACCAGAAATAAGCCGATGGCCAGCCGGGGAATCGCGAACGCACCACCGCCAGCAGGCAGATCCAGCCTGCCCGCCGTCAACCAGTCTCCGCTCGAAACTCCTCGCGGTCCGCTCATGGGACAAATCTAATTTGTCACGCCGGGAATTCAACCATGCAGATTTCGGCTGTCTTGGCGTCGGAAAGCAACTGTTATTAGCCGGAAGACGAAGAAAGCCCGATAGCGAGAGCCGGGGAGCCGCCTCACGCGGTGAACGGCTGTTGTGTCGCAAGTATTACAATCTTATGACGCTCATGGAATAAAAGCGAAGAAAGCCACGATCCGTTTAATGTCATGGAACTTTGAAAAAGTGGTCATCGCGCTGAAATAATCGCGGTTCAAACAGCCCCGCACAAGTGGGGGCTCCATGCGAAAGAAAAACGTTCTACTCATCGTCGTTGACCAATGGCGAGCCGATTTCGTTCCGCACGTTCTGCGTGACGACGGGAAAATCGATTTCCTGAAGACGCCTAATCTCGACCGGCTCTGCCGCGAGGGCGTGACCTTCAGGAACCATGTGACGACCTGCGTTCCCTGCGGTCCGGCCCGCGCGAGCCTGCTTACCGGCCTCTATCTGATGAACCATCGCGCCGTGCAGAACACGGTGCCGCTCGACCAGCGCCACCTCAACCTCGGCAAGGCGTTGCGCGGCGTCGGCTACGATCCGGCGCTGATCGGCTATACGACGACGGTGCCGGATCCGCGCACCACTTCGCCGAACGATCCGCGCTTCACGGTGCTCGGCGACATGATGGACGGTTTCCGTTCGGTCGGCGCCTTCGAGCCTAATATGGAGGGTTATTTCGGCTGGGTGGCACAGAACGGCTTTGAGCTGCCGGAGCATCGTCCTGATATCTGGCTGCCCGAGGGCGAGGACGCCGTTGCCGGCGCCACCGACCGTCCGTCACGCATCCCAAAGGAATTTTCGGACTCGACCTTCTTCACCGAGCGGGCGCTGACCTATCTCAAGGGTCGCGACGGCAAGCCCTTCTTCCTGCATCTCGGTTATTACCGGCCGCATCCGCCCTTCGTCGCCTCCGCTCCCTATCACGCCATGTACCGGCCGGAAGACATGCCGGCGCCGATCCGCGCGGCCAGCCCGGATATCGAGGCTGCACAACATCCGCTGATGAAATTCTATGTCGACAGCATCCGCCGCGGCTCCTTCTTCCAAGGCGCCGAAGGGTCGGGCGCAACGCTCAACGAAGCGGAACTGCGCCAGATGCGGGCGACCTATTGCGGCCTGATCACCGAGGTCGACGATTGCCTTGGCCGAGTCTTCGACTATCTCGACGACACCGGACAGTGGGACGATACGCTGATCATCTTCACCAGCGACCACGGCGAGCAGCTCGGCGATCATCACCTGCTCGGCAAGATCGGCTACAACGATCCGAGCTTCCGCATTCCGCTCGTCATCAAGGACGCCGGCGAAAATGCCCGCGCCGGCGCGATCGAAAGCGGCTTCACCGAGAGCATCGACGTCATGCCGACCATTCTCGACTGGCTCGGCGGAAAGATCCCGCACGCCTGTGACGGCCTGTCGCTGCTGCCTTTCCTGAGCGAGGGCCGGCCGCAGGATTGGCGCACCGAATTGCACTACGAGTACGACTTCCGCGACGTCTATTATTCCGAGCCGCAAAGTTTTCTCGGCCTCAGCATGAACGATTGCAGCCTCTGCGTCATCCAGGACGAGCGATACAAATACGTTCATTTCGCAGCGCTACCGCCGCTGTTCTTCGATCTGCAGCACGATCCGAACGAATTCACCAATCTCGCCGACGACCCGGCCTATGCCGCGCTCGTGCGGGACTATGCGCAGAAGGCGCTCTCCTGGCGCCTGAAACATGCCGACAGAACCCTGACCCATTATCGCTCCGGCCCAGAGGGCCTGAGCGAACGCAGCCATTGATCCGATCCACCAGAGAACCCAAGGAGATATTCCCATGGTCACCTTCACCCGTCGCGGTGCTCTCGGCCTTGCCACCGGCGTCGCCAGCTCGCTGATCCTGCCGCGCTTTTCCATCGCCCAGGCCGACAATCGTCCTTCAATCACCATCGCCGTACAGAAGATCTCGAACTCGAACACGCTGGATACCTTGCGCGAACAGTCGAATGTCGGCCAGCGCATCTTCAATTCGTCGCTCTGGGAAAGCCTGATCGGCCTCGACTGGCTCGGCAACCTCTCGGCCGTTCCGTCGCTCGCCACTGAATGGCGCCGTATCGACGACAAGACCGTCGAGCTGAAACTGCGCCAGGGCGTCAAATTCCACAATGGCGACGAGATGACTGCCGAAGACGTCGCCTTCTCCTTCAGCAAGGAACGCATGTTCGGCGATACGCAGCCGAGCGCCGGCAAGACGATCTTCGTCACCGAAAAGAACCCGCTCGGCCGCGAAAGCAAGGAACTGCCGGTCGAAATTCCGGCCGTCGCCCGCCGTATCTGGCCGGCCCTGCTCGGCATCGAAATCGTCGACAAATACACCGTCCGCTTCGTCAACGGTTCGCCTGACGTGACGATGGAAGGCCGCATCTCCGTTGCCGCCAGCGCCATCGCCAACCGCCGCAGCTGGGATGAGGCCAAGAGCTATCTCGACTGGGCCCGCGCACCGATCACTACCGGTCCCTACCGCGTCGCCGAATTCAAGCCGGACACCTACCTGATCTACGAAGCGCATGACGAGTATTGGGGCGGCCGTCCTCCGGTGAAGCAGATCCGCTTCGTCGAAGTTCCGGAAGTCGCCTCGCGCGTCAACGGCCTGCTGTCCGGCGAATATCATCTCGCCAGCGACATCCCGCCGGACCAGATCGAAGGCATCGAAAAGAATGCTGCCTTCGAAGTCCAGGGCGGTATCATCACCAACCACCGCCT
This sequence comes from Rhizobium laguerreae, assembly GCF_019778565.1. Lineage (NCBI taxonomy): Bacteria > Pseudomonadati > Pseudomonadota > Alphaproteobacteria > Hyphomicrobiales > Rhizobiaceae > Rhizobium > Rhizobium laguerreae. The sequence goes on from NZ_JAAXQT010000011.1 coordinate 133,385, forward strand.
GACTGTGTTCGATAAGACCCATGCCCAGCTCGGCAACCCGCTGGTTCGCCGCGCCTTCACGCATGCCATCGACCGACAGGCGATCGTCGACTCGCTCTGGGCAGGCCGCACCCGCGTTCCGGCCGGCCTGCAGTGGGATTTCTATGGCGACATGATGGTCAAGGATTGGACCGTGCCGGAATATAATCCTGATCTCGCCCGCCAGCTCCTTAAGGAAGCCAACTACAAGGGCGATCCGATCCCGTATCGCCTGCTCAACAACTACTATACCAACCAGACCCCGACGGCGCAGATCCTCGTCGAAATGTGGGCGCAGGTCGGCCTCAACGTGCAGATCGAGATGAAGGAAAACTGGCAGCAGATCCTCGAAAAGACGCCGACGCGTGCCGTCCGCGACTGGTCGAACTCCGCAAGTTTCCCCGATCCGGTTTCCTCGATCGTCGCCCAGCACGGTCCGAACGGCCAGCAGCAGCAGGTTGGCGAATGGACCAACGCCGAGATGAACACGCTGTCGACCTTCCTCGAGACCAGCACCGATCGCGCCAAGCGTCATGACGCTTTCGCCCGCATGCTGCAGATCTGCGAGCGCGAAGACCCCGCCTATACCGTTCTCCACCAGAACGCCGTCTTCACCGCCAAGTCGAAGTCGATCAATTGGAAGGCCGCATCGGCCTTCGCCATGGACTTCCGCCAGGGCAACTGGTCCTGATCAAGACCTGACGACATCAGCGAGCCGGGGGAAACCCTGGCTCGCTGCCATTTGGTGCACCGGCTACCCGGAAACCAGGCAAGCCCGACAGGCACGAGCATGATGCCGAAAAGTGTGAGCGGTTTTCGGCATCATGCTCTCATTCGGATCTGGCTGCCGGCGGGAATGCAAGAAAGAGAGGCTGAAATGCCATTGGTCGAAATTTCCAATTTGAAGGTCGCTTTCAGCGGTATCGAAGTCCTGCACGGCGTCGATCTGGCGATCGAGAAGGGCGAGGCGGTGGGTCTCGTCGGCGAATCCGGCTGCGGCAAGTCGGTCACCTGGCTGGCGGCACTCGGGCTCCTGCCTGGAAAGGCTTCCGTCTCAGGCAGCGTGCGTCTCGGCAGCGATCAGCTGATCGGCGCGTCGCGTACGAAGCTCGAAAGCATTCGCGGCGGCCGCATCGCCATGATCTTCCAGGATCCGTCGAGCTCGCTCAACCCGGTCATCCACGCCGGGCGCCAGATCGCCGAAGCCGTCGAACTGCACCGCGGCCTGACCGGTAGGGCCGCCCGCAACGAGGCCGTCCGCCTGATGGAAATGGTCGGCATTCCCGACGCCGTGCGCCGTTTCGACAATTTCCCGCATGAATTTTCCGGTGGCCAGAACCAGCGGTTGATGATCGCCATGGCGCTCGCCGGCAATCCTGATCTGCTGATAGCCGATGAGCCGACGACGGCGCTGGACGCGACGATCCAGGCGCAGATCCTCGATCTGCTGATTTCGATCCGCGAGGAAACCGGCATGGCGATCGTCTTCATCAGTCATGATCTCGGCGCGGTGTCGCAGATCTGCGAACGCGTCTGCGTCATGTATGCCGGCAACATCGTCGAGAAATGCCCGACGGAATCGTTGTTCCGGTCGCCACGCCATCCCTATACGCGCGGGCTATTCGATGCCATTCCGCGTATCGATGCCGGCCGCGACCGGCTGGTACCGATCCCCGGCACCGTGCCGCAGCCCGGCCGGATGCCCGGCGGCTGCGCCTTTGCGCCGCGTTGCGGCCATGCCTCGGAACTCTGTCATAACAAGGTGCCGCCGCTCCTCGCGCTTGACGACGACCGTGCGACCGCCTGCTTCCATCCGCTCAGTGACGGCGCCACCGCATCGAAGCCGAACCTCATGCAGGTCCAGCAGGGAGTGGCATGGGCATGAGCGAACCTCAGCTGATCGAAGCGAACGACCTCGTCAAGACCTATACGATGCGCCGCGGCGTCTTCGGAAAGCCGAGCCATGTCCGGGCGGTCGACGGCGTTTCGCTGTCGGTCGCGCCGAAGACGACGCTCGGCATCGTCGGTGAATCCGGCTCAGGAAAATCGACGATGGGCCGGCTGCTGCTCGGGCTCGAAGCTCCGACAGAGGGCAGCGTTCGCTTCGACGGGGAGGCGATGCCGGCACTCAGAACGCCGCGCTGGCGTAGCCTGAGGGCGCGCATGCAACTCGTCTTCCAGGATCCGCTGGCAGCCCTTGACCGGCGCATCTCGATCGGCGTTCAGATCGGCGAACCACTTGCCATCCATGCCGTCGGAAGCGAGGAGGAGCGGCGCGAACGTGTCGATGAACTGCTTGTCGCTGTCGGTCTTCGCCGCGATCAGGCGGAGCGTTATCCGCATGAGCTTTCGGGCGGTCAGCGCCAGCGCGTCGTCATTGCACGCGCTATCGCCACCAATCCGGAGCTTCTGGTCTGCGACGAGCCGGTCTCGGCTCTCGACGTCTCGATCCAGGCGCAGGTGATCAACCTGTTGCGTGACCTGCAGGAAAAGCGCGGCATCGCCATGGCCTTCATCAGCCATGATCTGAAGGTCGTGCGCAACATCGCCGATCGCGTCGCGGTGATGTATCTCGGCCGGATCGTCGAGGAAGCAGCCTCGGAGGATATTTTCCGCAGCCCGTTGCATCCCTATACGCAGGCACTGGTCTCCAGCGTTCCGGTTCCCGGCACGGCGCTGCGCGACCGTATCATCCTGCAGGGAGAACCGCCGAATCCCGCTGCCCGGCCTGCCGGCTGCGCCTTTCATCCCCGCTGCGGCCATGCGATCGAGCGCTGCCGCGTCGAGACGCCCGAACTCGTCACCATCGAGGCGGGCCGAAAGGCTGCTTGCCACCTGGTTGCGCCCGCATCCGTCTCAACGCTCATGGAGAGCTGAGCCATGATCCGTTTCTTCCTGATAAGGGCGTTCCGCGCGCTGATGACCATCGTGCTGGTGGTGACTTTCGCCTTCGTCGTCCTGCGCCTTTCCGGCGACCCGGCCCTGACGATCATGGGTCCGGAAGCGCCGCCGGAAGCGATCCGCGCCTTCCGTGCCGCCTGGGGTCTCGATCAGCCGATCTGGGTGCAGTATCTGCGCTATTTCGGCGCGATCGCCCGCGGTGATCTCGGCATTTCGATGCGCGACGGCCAATCGGCAATCCAGCTCGTGCTCGACCGCATTCCGGCAACGCTGGAGCTGACGATCCCGGCCCTCATCCTTAAGCTGGTGATCGGCATTCCGGCCGGCGTCTACGCCGCCCTCCATCGCGACAGCTCGACCGACCGCGCCGTCATGGCGAGCGCGGTGGTCGGCTTCACCATGCCGAGCTTCGTGCTCGGCCTCGTGCTGGTGCTGATCTTCTCCGTCACGCTCGGCCTGCTGCCCTCGGGCGGCCAGGATAGCTGGATGCATGCCATTCTGCCGATCATCACCATGAGCATCGGTGGTGCCGGCATTCTTGCCCGCTTTGCCCGAAGCGCGATGATCGAGGTACTTGGCCAGCCTTATATCCGTACGGCCAGCGCCAAGGGCACTGCCTGGCGAAACGTCGTCTGGGGCCATGCGCTGCCGAATGCGGCGATCCCGATCGTGACGATTGCCGGCTTCATGGTCGGCACGCTGATCGCCGGCGCCGTCGTGGTGGAATCGCTGTTCTCCTGGCCGGGCGTCGGCCGGCTTCTCGTCGTCGCCGTCTCCAACCGCGATCTCGCCGTCGTCCAGTGCATCCTGCTGTTGGTGGCTGCGACCATGGTGTTTTCGAATTTCGTCGTCGACATCCTTTACGGCTATCTCGACCCGCGTCTGCGCAGCAACCAGGCAAGGCATTAAGGAGCGGAACCATGACAAATATCTCTGCTCAACCGGCGACCGTCATCCACGAAGTGCGCGCGAAGAAGAAGCGCGGCGTGCCGGTTTTCGTGATGATCGGCTTCGCCTGGATCGCCGTCGTGATCCTGATCGCGCTGACCGCCGACTGGATCCGGCCCTACAATATCACCGCCTTCGACCTGAAGAACCGCCTGTCACTGCCCGGCAATGCCGCGCATTGGCTCGGAACCGACGAACTCGGCCGCGATGTTTTCTCCCGCCTCATCGTGTCGATCCGCATCTCGCTGCTGATCGCCTTCGGCGCAACGCTGATCTCGGCTTTTGTCGGCACGACGCTCGGCTTCCTCGCCGCTTATTTCCGCGGCGTCGTCGAGCAGCTCGTCGTCATGCTTGCCGATTTCCAGGCGGCCATGCCCTTCCTCATCATGGCACTTGCCGTGCTCGCCTTCTTCGGTAGCTCGCTGCCGCTGCTTATCTGCCTGATGGGCTTCTACGGTTGGGAACGCTATGCACGGATTGCGCGCGGCCTTGCCATCGCTGCCAGCGGCCAGGGCTATGCCGCCGCTGTTACACAGCTCGGCGCCAAGCCGGCGCATGTCTATCTCAAGCATATCCTGCCGAACATCGCCTCGACGCTGATCGTCTCGATGACGCTGACCTTTCCTGAGATCATCCTGATGGAAAGCAGCCTTTCCTTCCTCGGCCTCGGCGTGCAGCCGCCGATGAGCAGCCTCGGCAATATGGTGGGTTACGGGCGCGAATATCTGACCCGTGCACCCTGGATCATGCTGGCGCCGTCCTTCGTCATCATGCTGACGACGCTGTCGATCAGCATCACCGGCGACTGGCTGCGCGACAAGCTCGACCCGACGATTGCCTGAAGGCTCCCGGTCGAGACTTCGATCGGCTCGCAAGAAAACAGATCTTCAACATTCATCGCTGTTGACAACGGTGAGCAATCAATATTGTCTTGTAAAGCGCTTTACTAAACCGCTTTACAATAGGTCCAGTCAATGGCCAGGGGAACGACACCAAGCTTGAAGGATGTTGCGGCCGCCGCCGGCGTGTCGGTCACCACCGTGTCGCGCTTCGTCAACGGCAGCCTCGACCTTCCCTTTCAGACCAAGAAACGCATTGAGGATGCGATCAAGACGCTGAACTACCGGCCGAACCCGCATGCGCGCCGGTTAAGCAGGGGGCGCTCGGACACGATCGGCCTCGTCGTGCCCGATATCGCCAACCCTTTCTTCGCGACTCTCGTCGCCGCCGTCGAGCAGGCGGCCGATGAAAAGAAGCTCGCGGTCTCGTTGCACGCGACGCTCAACCGGCCGGGGCGCGAGATCGAATATCTGCAGCTGATCGAGCGCAATCACGTCGACGGCCTGATCTTCGTCACCAACCACCCCGACGATGGCGCGCTTGCCGCACTCATCAACGGCAGCGGCAAGGTCATCATCGTCGATGAGGACATTCCCGATTCGAAGGCGCCGAAGCTGTTCTGCGACAATGAGCAGGGCGGTTATCTCGCCGGCCAGCATCTGGCCGAGCAAGGCCATCGCCATGTCCTCTTCATCGGCGGCGACGAGCGCATGATCAGCGCCCGCAGGCGTTATGACGGCCTGTTGAAAGCGCTCAGGGAACGGCATGGCGGCGAGGCCCAGGCCGATCGTTATGCCGGCGAATATACGATCGAATACGGCCGTGCGGCGGCGCTCGACTATCTCTCCGGAGACCGAAAGGCGACGGCGATCTTTGCCAGCTCCGACGAGATCGCCATCGGGCTCGTCGAGGTCTTCAGAAGCCGCGGCGTCTCGATCCCTGGCGACATCTCGGTCATCGGCTTTGACGATGTCGGTCCGCTTCATCTCTTTGCGCCGCCGCTGACGGCCATCCGCCAGCCGGTGCGTGAGATCGGAAGGCGGTCGCTGGAACTGCTTCTGGAAACCAATTGGCACGAGTGGAAACCATCCGCCTCGGAAGAACTCCTGCCTGTCGAAATCGTGGTGCGGAACTCCGTTGCGCCGCCTGCGAAATAATAATCAGCAACGTCAAAAACCAAAAGAGGATGAGAACATGACATTGAATTTGACAAGACGAACGATGATCGCAGCCGCCGGCTTTACGGCATTGACCTTCATCAGCCTGTCCGGCGCCGCGGCGCAGGAAAAGAAGACCATCGCACTGGTGCAGATCAACCAGCAGGCGCTTTTCTTCAATCAGATGAATGAGGGCGCCCAGAAGGCGGCCGATGCCGCCGGCGTCAAGCTGGTGATCTTCAACGCCAACAACGAGACGACCGCGCAGAACAGCGCGATCGAGACCTACGTCCAGGAAAAGGTCTCCGGCCTTGCGGTCGTCGCGATCGACGTCAACGGCATCATGCCGGCCGTCAAGCAGGCGGCCGATGCCGGCATTCCTGTCGTCGCCATCGACGCCATTCTGCCTGATGGTCCGCAGAAGGCGCAGATCGGCGTGGACAATGCCGCAGCCGGCGCCGACATGGGCAAATACTTCCTCGACTACGTCAAGGCGAACATGGGCGGCAAGGCCAAGCTCGGCGTTGTCGGCGCGCTGAACTCGTTCATCCAGAACATCCGCCAGGAGGGCTTCGAGAAGACCCTGAAAGGCGTCGACGGCATCGAGATGGCCGGCGTCGTCGACGGGCAGAACATCCAGGACAACGCCCTTGCGGCGGCCGAAAACCTGATCACCGCCAATCCTGACCTGACGGCGATCTACGCCACTGGCGAGCCGGCCCTGATGGGGGCAATCGCCGCCGTCCAGAGCCAGGGCAAGCAGGACAAGATCAAGGTGTTCGGTTGGGATCTGACTGCCGAAGCCATTGCCGGTATCGATGCCGGCTTCGTTGTCGCCGTCGTCCAGCAGGACCCGGCCGCGATGGGCGGTGCCGCCGTCGACGCGCTCGTCAAGGCCTCGGCCGGCGAGGCCGTCACCAAGACAATCTCGGTGCCGATCACCATCGTGACCAAGGAGAATGTCGAGCCATACCGGGCCGTCTTCAAATGATCGAAAGCGGACAGCGTGACATCGCTGCCGCCGCTTCCGGAGGGGTCGCACCCTCCGGAACCGGAACATCCGGCGGCACCCGATCCGACCCGCGTATCTCGCTGCGCGGCATCCGCAAGTCGTTCGGCTCGCACCAGGCGCTGCGCGGCGTCGATCTCGACATCTTCCCTGGCGAATGCCTGGGCCTTGTCGGCGATAACGCCGCCGGCAAATCGACGCTGACGAAAATCATCTCTGGAACCTACATTCCCGATGCCGGCACCATCACCATGGAAGGCGAAGAGGTTCGCTTCTCCGGCCCCGCGGATGCGCGTGGGCGTAACATCGAAATGGTCTTCCAGGATCTCAGCCTCTGCGATCATATCGATGTCGTCGGCAATCTCTTCCTCGGCCGCGAACTCAGCCGCGGACCGTTTCTCGACACCAGGACGATGTTGGCCGAAGCACGCAAGATGCTGGATTCGCTTGAGATCCGCATACCCAGGCTGACCGGCAAGGTCGCCCAGCTCTCCGGCGGGCAGCGTCAGGCGATCGCCATTGCACGCGCCGCCTCCTTCAAGCCGAAGGTGCTGATCATGGACGAGCCGACGTCTGCACTTGCCGTCGCCGAGGTCGAGGCGGTTCTAGCCCTGATCAACCGCGTCAAGGCAAATGGGGTTTCGGTGATCCTCATCACCCACCGGCTGCAGGATCTCTTCCGGGTCTGTGACCGTATCGCGGTGATGTACGAGGGCACGAAGGTGGCAGAACGGCAGATCGGCAGCACCAACCTCGAAGATCTCGTCAGGCTGATCGTTGGTGAAGGAGCCAGACAATGACGGCTTATACCGAACGTGGTCACGGCTCGCGCGTCGCCGATTTCTTCGGCGAACACGCACAGGTGCTGTCGATCGCCATTTTCTTCCTGGCCTGCATGATCTTCTTCTCGATCGGCAGCGAAACCTTCTTCACGCTCGGCAACATCCTGAACATCATCAGGCAGGCGGCCCCCATCCTGATCGTCGCCATTGCCATGACCTTCGTCATCATCACCGGCGGCATCGATCTGTCAGTCGGCTCGCAGGTCGCCCTCGTCAATGCGGTCGCGGCGATCGTTATGGCGATGGGTGTTCCCTGGCCGTTGGTGGTCATCGGCATGCTCGTGCTCGGCGCCTTTATGGGCCTGGTCCAGGGCTGGTTTACCGCCTATCAGTGTATTCCGGCCTTCATCGTCACGCTTGCCGGCCTGTCGATCCTGCGCGGCCTGGCGCTCTATCTGACCCAGGGCTATTCCATCCCGATCAAGGATGCACCGGGCTTCTTCGCGCTCGGCCGGGGCGAAATCCTCAGCTTCCCGATCCCGGCGATCATCGCCGTCATCATCGCCATTCTCGGTTATGTCGTCATCACCGCGACCAAATATGGCCGGCAGGTCGTGGCGGTCGGCTCCAATGCGGAGGCGGCGCGGCGCGTCGGCATGCCCGCCAAATGGATCATCGCCTCGGTCTATATCATCTCCGGTATCGCCTGCGCGGTCGCCGGGCTGCTGATCGCCGCCCGCCTCGGTTCCGGCTCGTCCAATGCCGCCGTCGGTTTCGAGCTGCAGGTGATTGCGGCCGTGGTACTCGGCGGAACGTCGCTGATGGGCGGACGGGGCACCATCCTCGGCACCGTACTCGGCACGCTGACTATCGCCGTCATCGGCAACGGCCTGATCCTGATGCACATATCGCCGTTCTTCACCCAGATCGTCACCGGTGCCATCATCCTCGTCGCCATCTGGCTGAACACGCGCATCTTCACGGCGAATTTCCACTTCAGGCTGGGCAGGAGAGGATGAAGCGATGAGCGAGCAGACGGCAGAAAGCCTGTCCGAAGCACATGTCCGCTCCGGCAAGGTGATGACGGTTACCGGCCCGGTGTCGGCGGGTGCGCTCGGCGTGACGCTGATGCACGAGCATATCCTCAACGACTGCCGCTGCTGGTGGCATGCGCCGAAGACGCCGGAACGGCAATATCTCGCCGAAAGCTTCGTCTGCATGGAGATCCTCGGCGAACTCAGGCAGGATCCCTTCGTCAACAAGCACAATATCACGCTCGACGACGAACATCTGGCGATCTCCGAACTCCAGGATTTCGCAGCAGAAGGCGGTCGCACGGTGGTGGAGCCGACCTGCAAGGGCATCGGCCGTGATCCCTTGGCGCTGCAGCGCATCTCGAAAGCATCCGGTCTCAACATCGTGATGGGGGCGGGGTATTACCTCGGCTCTTCACATCCGGAAGGCGTCGCGGCAATGAGCGTCGATGACATCGCACGGGAGATCGTCCGCGAGGCAAGAGAAGGCGTCGACGGCACCGGCGTTAGGATCGGCCTGATCGGCGAGATCGGCGTCTCCTCGGATTTCACCGCCGAGGAGGAGAAATCGCTGCGCGGTGCCGCACGCGCGCAGGTGCTGACCGGACTTCCGCTGATGGTGCATCTGCCGGGCTGGTTCCGCCTCGGCCACCGCGTGCTCGACGTGGTGGCGGAAGAAGGAGCGGATCTCCGCCACACCGTGCTTTGCCACATGAACCCGTCGCATGACGACATTGCCTATCAGAGCGAGCTGGCGGAGCGTGGCGCCTTCATCGAATACGACATGATCGGCATGGATTTCTTCTATGCCGACCAGCAGGTCCAGTGCCCGAGCGACGAGGAGGCGGCGCGCGCGATCGTGCGTCTCGTCGACGCCGGCTATCTCGACCGGATTCTCCTGTCGCACGATGTCTTTCTGAAGATGATGCTGACGCATTACGGTGGCAATGGCTACGCCTACATCCTTCGCCACTTCCTTCCCCGTCTTCAGCGGCACGGCCTCGACAAGACGGTTCTCGACGAAATGATGCGCAGCAATCCGCGCCGCGTCTTTCATGCCGGGGCCTAGCTACATCAACTCAATCGATCACAGGTAACGCAGACCATGACCAAGAAAATTCTCCTTGTCGGCGAGAGCTGGGTCAGCTCCGCCACACATTACAAAGGCTTCGATCAGTTCGGCAGCGTCACCTTCCATCTCGGTGCCGAACCGCTGGTGAAAGCGCTTGCCGGCAGCGCCTTCGAGCTCACCTATATGCCGGCGCACGAGGCAGTGGAGAAATTCCCCTTCGATATGGCGGGGCTCGACGCCTATGACGCCATCATCCTCTCGGATATCGGCGCCAATTCGCTGCTGCTGCCCCCGGATGTGTGGCTGCATTCGCGCACTGTGCCGAACCGGCTGAAGCTTTTGAAGGCGTGGGTGGAAAAGGGCGGCGGCCTGCTGATGGTCGGCGGCTATTTCTCCTTCCAGGGCATCGACGGCAAGGCGCGCTGGCGGCGCACGCCAGTCGAAGACACGCTGCCCGTCACGTGCCTTCCTTATGACGACCGCGTCGAAATTCCTGAAGGAACCGTTGCCGAGGTGGTGAGGGCGGACCATCCGACGATGCAGGGCCTTGAAGGCGCCTGGCCGGTGCTTCTCGGCGTCAACGAGGTCGAAGTACGCGACCGCGCCGATGTCGAGGTCGTCGCCCGCCTGCCGCAGGATCAGGGCGGCCATCCGCTGCTCGTCGTCGGCACGCATGGCGCTGGGCGGACGGCGGCCTGGACGTCGGATATCGGCCCGCACTGGCTCTCGCCCGCTTTCTGCGAATGGGAAGGCTACGGCCGGCTCTGGAAGAACATCCTTGGCTGGCTCACCGAAAAGCAGGCGTAATTTCAGCACGCGCCAGGAATTGGAAAGGGAATGACATGCAGGAAATTTCGGACAGGCCGTCCAACGCCATCAGGGACGTCTTCGGCAGGGACAAGGTTCTGATCGGCATGATCCATTGCCCGGCCTTTCCGGGCGCGCCGCGCTACCGGGGGGCCGCGATGGATGCGATTTACGACCCGTGCATGCGCGACGCCGAAGCCTGCGTGGAAGGCGGCCTGCATGGGCTTATCATCGAAAATCATGGCGATGTACCGTTCTCGAAGCCCGAGGATATCGGCCCTGAGACGACAGGCTTCATGTCCGTCGTCACCGACCGGATCGCGCGCGCGGCCGGCATTCCGCTTGGCGTCAACGTGCTGGCCAACGCGCCGATCCCGGCTTTTGCCATCGCCATGGCCGGCGGCGCCAAATTCATCCGTGTCAATCAATGGGCCAATGCCTATGTCGCCAATGAAGGCTTCATGGAGGGCAGGGCCGCCGAAGCCATGCGCTACCGCTCGCTGCTCAGGGCCGAACACATCAAGGTCTTCGCCGACAGCCACGTCAAGCATGGCAGCCACGCCATCGTCGCCGACCGCTCGATCCAGGAGCTGACACGCGACCTTGCCTTCTTCGATGCCGACGGCGTCATCGCCACCGGCCAGCGGACCGGCAATTCGGCAACAATGGAGGAGATCGAGGAGATCGGCGCGGCGACACACCTGCCGCTGCTCGTCGGCTCCGGCGTCAACAAGGACAATATCGTCGATATTCTGAGCCGCACCAATGGCGTCATCGTTGCGTCTTCGTTGAAACACGGCGGCGTCTGGTGGAACCCGGTCGATATCGAGCGCGTGCGCGCCTTCCGTGCGGCAGCCGAACCAGGTCTGGAGGGGTGAGCATGGCGGCAGAGAGCCTTTCGGCCCGCATCCTGCGCGAGAACGACGCTGTCCTTGGCGCGATGCTGAACCACCGCTTCGTCGAGGACGTAAAAAACGACAGGTTGAGCAAGGAGGCTTTCGAGCGTTATCTCGTCTATGAAGGCGCCTTCGTCGACAGCGCCATCTCGATCTTTGCCTATGCGGCGGCGACCGCCATGACGATGACGCAGAAGCGCTGGCTGATCGCGGTTCTCGATGCGCTCGCCAACGAGCAGATCGCCTATTTCGAGCGCACCTTCGTCAGCCGCGGCATCGATCCCTCGTCCTTCGACACCGGCATCGCCGAGGTCGAGGCTTTTCGCGCCGGCATGCTGGAGATCGCCCGCCAGGGCGGATTCCTCGACACAGTCGCGGCGATGTTTGCGGCCGAGTGGATGTACTGGACCTGGTCGAAGGAAGCAGCCAGCCGCCCGATCAGCGATCCGCTGCTGAAGGAATGGGTCGACCTGCATGTCGATCCGAATTTCGCGGCCCAGACACAATGGCTGAAGAATGAACTCGACATGACAGGAGAAACGCTGGAAGAGGATGAAAAAGCGCGGCTCAGCGCGATCTTCGGCCGGGCAATGCAACTCGAGATCGATTTTCACGATGCGCCTTATCTTTAGCTTCAGCCTTGTGAAAGCGGATGCATGCGCGCCTACATAGTCGGCAATGTCGCCATTGACGAAACCATCGCGGTTTCCGAGCTTCCCGTCATCGGCGCCTCCATCCTCGGCAATGCCGGTGGCATCGATCTTGGCGGCAAGGGCACGAACCAGGCGGTCGTCATGGCCCGCTGCGGCGTTCCGACAACGCTGGTCGCACCTGTCGGCAGGGATGCAAGGGCGGCCACGATACGCCGCTACCTCGCGGACGAGCCGCTTCAGAGCGAACTGATCGAAATGGAAAATGCATCGAGCGATGTCTCGATCATCTTCCGGCTGCCGGGCGGAGAGAATGCCATCGTCACGACGACGGAAGCGGCGCAGAGCCTGTCCCTGTCCGATGTCAGGCGCATCCTCTCGACGGCCGGTCATGGCGATCTCATGATGCTGCAGGGCAATCTGTCCGACCAGACGACCCGCGAGATCCTGGAATATGCAAGAGCGATCGGCATGGTCAGCGCCTTCAATCCCTCACCGGTGCGCTCCTATTTCTCTGATCTTTGGGGGTTGATCGACATCGCCTTCCTCAACAAGGGCGAGGCGCAGACCCTGACGGGAACGACAGGCAGGGAGGCTGCCGAATATCTACTGAGCCGCGGGCTGCGCGAAATCGTCCTGACGCTGGGTGGCGACGGCGCGATGCTCGTGAACCGGCACGACAGCATCGAAGTGCCCGCCCAGGTCTGCGATGTTGTGGATACAACGGGCGCAGGCGATACCTTCATGGCCGCAGCACTGTCATCCTGCGCGCTGCGCGGGCAGCGGCTGGACAGGTTAGCGGTCGAACACGCAGTTGCAGCCGCGGCCATCACCGTCTCAAGACATGGAACAAGAAAGGCGTTTCCGACTATTTCCGAACTTGAAGCGATACTGAGATAATCCGCTCGGCATGAGCGCGCTTCATAAAACCATCATCGGCCTCTGCGAAGGGATGGGCTCCTCGCGATTCACTCCGTCATATCAGCAGCATCCGGACTTTTCACATGACATCTTCCCCGATTTCCGCGCGTCTTTCCCCGACCGCCTCGTCCCGCCTCGTCGTGCTTGCCGAAACGGTATTGAAAGCGGGCGAAACTGCCCGCGGCTCCCTGCGGCGGCGCACATCCCAGGAAATGCTCACCAAGGCGCCGCGCGACTATCAGACCGAGATCGATGTCGCCGTCGAGCGGATCATCGTCGACGAGATGGCGAAGGCCTTCCCGGACTATGCGATCCAGGGCGAGGAAGCCGTCGGCAACCGCACGGCCGGTCCGGAAACGCCTGTTATCTACATCGACCCGATCGACGGCACGACCAATTACGCCTGGGGCGTTCCGCATTTCGGCATGACGATCTCGATCTTCGAAAGCGGCAGGCTCGTCATGGGCGTCGTCTATGACACCATGCAGGACGAGCTGTTCAGCGCCGAGATCGGCGGCGGCGCCTATCTGAACGGCGAACGCATCCGCTGCGCCGATGTCGGCGACATCGAGAATGTGCTCGTCGGCGCCGGGCTGCCGATCCCGGGCCAGGTCACGGCGGTTGCGGAAGAGACCTATTTCGAAGCCAGCAAACGCCTGATGGCAAATACGGCGGGCGTGCGCCGCCTCGGCTCGGCGGCACTGTCGATCGCCTATGTCGCTTGCGGCCGGCTGGACGGATTCTTCGAAGACGGGCTCGCGATCCATGATTTCGGCGCCTCGGCGCTGCTGGTCGAAGAGGCGGGCGGCATCGTCACCCGGTTTTCCGGGGTCGAAGTCGACGGGCGGGGCGATATCCTTGCCGCCAGCAAGGCGCTGCATCCCTGGCTGCTGGAGGGCTTCCAGAGCAAGGCGTGAACCGGCGCATTCCTACCGTCTAAACCCGCAGGAGCTCTTCGATCTCCACATCGCCGTTTGCCGGCATCGACTGATGGACCAGCTCGTTGTCGCGAAAGACGAAAAAGCCGGCGAAGCTCGGCTCGACCCTCATCCCGGCCCGGATCCGATCGTCCGGCGCCACCATCGCCTTCAGGCGGGTGCCGTCGGCAAGATCGATATCGACCATCTTGTGGGTGCCGAAATCGACGGCGCGGTGGACGGTTGCCGCGTCCGGCCGGTCGGAGGGACGGATCGTCAGCGCTTCCGGGCGGGTGGCAAGCGTCACCGGCCCGTCCCCGACGGGAACGGCAAGCGAAAAGAGCGGATGCTCGCAGACACCGTTTCTAACGCGGCTCTGGACGAAATTCATCGAGCCGATGAAACCGGCGACGAAGGCCGTTTGCGGCTGTCGATAGATGGTGCTTGGCGGCGCGATCTGCTCCGTGCGTCCGTCGCGCATGACGACGATGCGGTCGGCGAGCGCTAAGGCCTCGTCCTGACCGTGTGTGACGAAGAGCGTCGTGATGCCGAGGCGCTGCTGGATATCGCGCACCTCCTCCCGCAGCCTCTCGCGCAGATGCTGGTCGAGGCTGGCGAAGGGCTCGTCGAGAAGAAGGATCTTCGGCTCGAGCACGAGCGAGCGGGCAAGGGCGACACGCTGCTGCTGGCCGCCTGACAGTTGCGCCGTCATCCGGCGTCCGTAATCAGCGAGGCCGACCAGATTAAGTGCAGCCTCGACACGCTCACGGATTTCCGCTTTCGGCAGCCGGCGAAGCTTCAGGCCAAAAGCGATATTGTTGAAGACGTCCATGTGCGTCCAGAGCGCATGGCTCTGGAACACCATGCCGGTCGGGCGCCGCTCGGGCGGCAGCGTCGTCACATCCTTCGCATCGATGCGGATGGTTCCGCCGCTCGGTCGCTCGAAGCCGCCGATCATCCTGAGAAGCGTCGACTTGCCGGAACCGGATGGGCCGAGCAGGCATACGAGCTCGCCGTCGCCGACTTCGAGCGAGAAGTCGCGAACGGCAAAGGTCGTCGCGAACAGCTTCGAAACGCCCTCGATCGCCAGATGTGCCATTCTCAAACCCTTCCCTGGACTAACGCGTGGCGTTTCATGCGCCGAAGCCTCTCGCAAAGGCGCCGGTGCCGATCACGCGGCGTGCAAACATCAACGCGATGAAGGACGGCACCCACAGCATGACTGACAGTACGGCGCCGTATTGCACGACGATCTGGTTGTTGATGAAGCTGATCATCAGCACCGGCATGGTGCGAACCTGAGGCGCGCCGATCAACCAGGCGCCTTCGGTCTCGTAGAAGGTGCCGACGAAAGTCAAAAGCAGTGCGGCGGCGATCGTGGGTCCAGCCTGCGGCAGGGTGATCGACCAGAAGACGCGCAGCGGCGTGGCGCCCGCATCGCGCGCCGCCTCTTCCATGCGCCGGTCGACATTCTGGAAGGCTGCGACCGGAATCCAGATCATCAGCATCAGCGTGCCGACAAGCTGGATCAGCACGACGCCCCAGAAAGTGCTGATCAGGCCGAACTGCAGGAAGATGCCGGCAATGGCGACGAGTAGGCCGAATTTCGGGAAGGCGTGCGATGCGAGGAACGACAGGAACAGGATGTTCCTGCCGGGAAAACGCATGCGCGCGAAGGCGTAAGCCGCGGGAAGGCAGATCACGGCGGAAAGAATGGTCACCGTCGTCGTCAGCCGCAGGCTGAGGAAGAGCGCGTCCCAGACATCCGGACGCGCCAACGTCTGGCCCCAGAAACGCAGGCCGAACTGCTGCGGGATCACCGATGGATAACGCCAGACCTCGGTGAAGGCCCATGTTCCGACGACGATCAGCGGCAGCGCGATGAACAGCGTCAGCAGGCACGCGAAGAGCATGCCGATCCAGTCGAAGCGAAGATCCGTGCCCGATCTGCCGGCACTCATGGCTGGGCCTCGCGGTTGCGGGCGATCGACCTGATATAGAAGATACCGAAGACCAGGCAGAAGCCGAAGGTGATGACGGCCTGGGTCATGGCGTTCAGCGGGTCGTTCATGTCGGCGAAGGTGCGCTGCATGAACGGCCCCATCATCTCCGGCGATGCGGAGCCGAGCACATAGGGCAGGGTGAAGGCGGAGAAGATGCCGAGCACGGCGAAGGACGCGGTCACCAGCAGGGAATTGCCCATGCGCGGCAGGATGATTGAGATGAATACCCGGAGCGGGCCTGCGCCGACATCGCGGGCGGCCTCGATGGCGCTGTTCGAAACGGAGGAAAGCCCCGCCGTCAGCATCAGCACCGTCAAGGGAAGATTATCCCAGACGAGGCCGATGACCGGTCCCCACGGCGTCAGATAGGGCGTGCGCAGCTTGGGCAGGCTGACGGCATTCAGCAGCAGATCGACGGTGCCGTTCGGCCCGATCGTCCTGATCAGCGCATAGGCGAGAATGATCGACGGCACGAACATCGGGAAGATCGCAAGAGCCTGCACATAGGCGGCAAGGCGTCCTTGCGAGAACCGGAGATAAAGCGCGATCGGAAGGCCGATCGCCAGAAGCAGAATGCCGCAGACGGCGGTGGTCCAAAGCGTCAGCCACAGATTGCCGAGGCTGTAGCCGTCGGTGAAGAAGAAGCGATAGGAGGCAAGCGAGAATTCCGTCGCGCCGTCAGGGCCTCGAACGAAGATCGTGCCGACGACCGCCGAAAAGATCGGAAAGACGATCAGCCATGCGAGCAGGAGGACCGGCAGGGCAACGAGGAGGAGCCCGATAGAGCTCCCCCTGTTGATGGACCGGTGACGGCGCAGAACCGCCGGCGCAGTATCAGTGGACATCAGGTGCGGCTGATGCCCGGAGCAACGTTGCGATACCAGCCGTCAGCGATCGCCTTTTCCCAATCGCCACCCGGGAAGGTCGGGATGGTCGCCGGAATGACGTCGGCATATTTCTTGCGGAGATCGTCGGAGATGTGGTCCCAGGAGACGGCAGGGAAACCGCCGATCCCGGTGATGATCGCTTCCTGCATTTCCTTCGTCAGCATGAATGCGGCAAGCTTCAGGGCCGCATCCTTGTTGGCGCCGTTCGAGAAGACGGTGATGCTGGAGAAGCCGCCGCAAAGGGCAAGATCGCTAAGCTGCACCAAGCCGGTCGTATCAGGCAGTACGCCCTGGGAGATTGCCTGCAGCACCTGGTCCGACCAGACCGGCACCATGGTGACGACGCCCTGGGCGAGCAGCTGGATCGACTGGGTGTTGCCGGCCGTATAGGCGCCCTTGTCATAGAGCGCCGGGGCGAGGTCGTTGAGGATCTTCCAGGCCGGCGTCAGCGCCTCAGTGGCGAAGTCGGCGGTGAAGTTGTCGATCTTGAACTTCTTCGGATCGCGGCCATTGGCCTCATGGATCGCACGGCGGACGAAGTTTCCGCCCGAACCGCCCTTGTCAGGACGGTTGTAGATGAACTGGCCCGGATTGGCCTTGATCCAGGCGGTTAGCTGATCCCAGCTTTTCGGCGCATCCTTCGGATCAAGCTTGGTCGTGTCGTAGGCGAGAAGGACCTGCGAACCGCGATAGGGAAGGGAGAAGGGGGTATCGAAGGCAAGCGGGTTGATATGGTCGTAGCCCTCGATGTTCTCGGC
Organism: Rhizobium laguerreae; assembly: GCF_019778565.1. NCBI lineage: Bacteria > Pseudomonadati > Pseudomonadota > Alphaproteobacteria > Hyphomicrobiales > Rhizobiaceae > Rhizobium > Rhizobium laguerreae. Next base: position 150,985 of record NZ_JAAXQT010000011.1, read on the forward strand.
GGAGAATTTCACCCAGAGGCCGGCATCGATGCCGCCGGATGGCAGGCGCGGATCGAACTGCTCGAAAAGGTCGGCTTGCGGATCGGTCTTCGTCTTCAGCGCGGCGAGCGCACGGCCGGCGATGGCGCGCAGACCATTATTGTCGCCGGCATCGGTCACCTTCAGGGCGACGCCGGGATGTGCCTTTTCGAAGGCCGGGCGGATGACGTTGTTCCAGAGGTCGACGATATTGGCATCGGAACCGCTGTAGAGGTCGATCGTGCCGGCCGCAGCCGATGCGAAACGCGGAAGCGCCAGCAGACCGGCTGCAGCTGACGATTTGATCAGAAATTCGCGTCTATTCATAACCCGTCTCCATCAGGTGTCGAGGCTCAGCCTCCGCAGGATTGTCTGAGGCCTTGCTAGCGCCGGCGCGTAACATCGACATGACAGATCGGGCGTATCTGGGGGAAATTGCACAGCTGTGCTCTTTGCACCCTGTGGAAATCGGCGGCAGGAAATACTATCTCTTGCGGAAAAGGAGATATCCAATGACCGAAGAACGTGCAGTCCTCGCCGGTGGTTGCTTCTGGGGCATGCAAGACCTTATCCGCCGATACAAGGGCGTAATCTCGACCCGCGTCGGCTATACCGGCGGCGATGTGCCGAATGCCACCTATCGCAACCACGGAACCCATGCCGAGGCGATCGAGATCATCTTCGACCCCTCAAGGATCAGCTATCGGGAAATCCTCGAATTCTTCTTCCAGATCCACGACCCGAGCACGCGCAACCGCCAGGGCAACGACGTTGGCTTGAGCTACCGCTCGGCAATCTTCTACGTCACCCCTGAGCAGGAGCGCGTCGCCAAAGACACGATCGCCGATGTCGACGCATCAGGCCTCTGGCCCGGCAAGGTCGTCACCGAAGTCGTGCCGGTCAGCGATTTCTGGGAGGCGGAACCCGAGCACCAGGATTATCTGGAGCGGATTCCAAACGGCTATACCTGCCACTTTGTCCGGCCCGGCTGGAAACTGCCGGTCCGCCAGAAGAGCGCCTGAAATTGATCAGGCTCCCATCGCCGCGCGGCTGGTTTCCAGAAGCGCGGCGACGAGGTTTGCCCGTGGCGAGGATCGCGTCACCACGATGCCTACGGTGCGCACAGCGGACGAGCGGGGCAGGGGCAGCTTGACGACATCTAGTCCCGCTGGCCAGGGCGGCGCCCAATCCGGCACGATCGAGATTCCGAGACCGCGGTCTACCATCACCGCGATCGCCTCCAGCGCGTCGAGCTCATAACGCTCGACCGGATGGATGCCGGTCTCGCGCAGATATTCGTCGGCGATGTGACCACCCCACTGGTTGCGGTCGTAGCGGATGAAGGGCAGGGTCTTCAACAGTTGGAGCGGATCCGCCCCCTCACGGTCCCGCGGCGCGATCAACACCAGGGGTTCCTGGCGCAGCTTGTTGAAGGTTAGCGTCTTCTGCATCGGAAATCGCGGTTCGATGATGAAGGCCGCATCCAGCCCGCCGTTCAAAACCTCGGCATAGAGGTCCATCGACGCGCCCGGCTTGAGGAAGATCTCGATCAGCGGATAGTCCTGGGCGAGACGGTGGAGAATGTCGGGAACGAGACCGGTCAGCGCTGTATTGATCGCCCCGATCCGCATCTCGCCCGAAATCGTCGCGGTGCCGGCCATCGCCTTCAGGTCGCGTGTATCGCGAACCAGATCCCTGCAGCGTTCGAGAATGGCAAAACCCGCCTCCGTCGGCCGCATGACGCGGCCGGAGCGCACCAGCAGCCGCACCCCGAGCTCGGCCTCCAATGCGCGGATGCGCTGGGCAACGGCCGCAGGCGTGAGGTTCAGCCGCTGGGCGGCCTCCGCCAGCGAGTGCCGCTCCGCAACGACAATAAAGGTTTCGAGAAAGCGGGTGTCCATCGATAGTTTTTCTATCTCCTGAACGAAGCAAAAGCGATATTTTATTTACGATCCATTGCTCCGAAAGATGGCCCGACCCTATGAGGAGATGAATGAAATGGATTTCGGCTTGAAGGACAAGACGGCCCTGGTGCTTGGCGCCGGTGGCGGACTGGGCAGCGCGATTGCCGTCAAGCTTGCGCGCGAAGGCGCCAGTATTGCCGCGGCTGATATCGATCTCGCCGCCGCTGAGAAGACCACGGCTGCGATCGAATCCGAAGGCGGCAAGGCGCTGGCACTGCAATGGGATCTTTCCGATCTCGGTTCGATCGATGCGCATGTCGCTGCAATCGAGCGCCAGTTCGGACCGGTCGACATCCTCGTCAACAATACCGGCGGTCCGCCGCCGACCACCGTCTCCGGCCAGGATCCGACGATCTGGAACCAGTATTTCCAGAGCATGGTGCTTTCTGTCATCGCGATTACCGATCGCGTGCTGCCTCAGATGCGGGCGCGCAAATGGGGACGCATCGTAACCTCGACCTCGTCGGGCGTGGTCGCGCCGATCCCCAATCTCGGCATCTCCAACGCGCTGCGTCTGTCATTGGTCGGCTGGTCGAAAACGCTGGCGCGCGAGGTCGGGCGCGACGGCATCACGGTCAACATCGTCCTGCCCGGCCGGATCGCCACCGGCCGCATCACCTTCCTCGACGAGCAGAAGGCCAAACGCGAAAACCGCTCCATCGATGACGTCGTCACTGAGAGCACCGGCAGCATTCCGCTCGGCCGCTATGGCCGGCCGGAAGAATATGGCAATGTCGTCACCTTCCTGGCGAGCGAGCCTGCCTCCTATCTGACCGGATCGGTGATCCGCGTCGATGGCGGCATGATCCAGAGCATCTGACAGAAACCGAATTGGAACCGAACACCGATGGCCCTCAGCGCTGAAGCGATAGCAATTCTCAAGACCGTCTCGACGGCGACCCTGACGACCGTTCTTCTGAAGAAGGGCCTGCGGAACGTCTGGATTCGCGGCGCCGTTCCCCTGAAGCCCGGCCAGCCGCGCATCGTCGGCCCGGCCTTCACCCTGCGCTTCGTTCCGGCTCGCGAAGATCTGGCGACGCCGGCATCCTGGGCCTCGCCGATCTCAACGCGCGCCGCGATCGAAGCGATGCCGGAAGGCTGTGTCGCCGTCGTCGACGCGATGGGCGTTACCGATGCCGGCATCTTCGGCGATATCCTCTGCGCCCGCATGCAGAAGAGAGGCGTTGCCGCCCTCGTCACCGACGGCGTCGTACGCGACCTTGCCGGCGTGCTTGACACCAACCTGCCGGTCTGGTGCCGTGGCGTCGCAGCACCGCCGTCGGTCGCCGGCCTCACCTTCGTCGCCTGGCAGCAGCCGATCGGCTGCGGCGGCGTGGCTGTTTTCCCTGACGACATTATCGTCGTCGACCAGGACGGCGCGGTGCTGATCCCAGCCGATCTGCTCGAGGTGGTGCTGGCCGAAGCGCCGGAACAGGAGCGCATGGAAGCCTGGATCATGACCAGGATCGATGAGGGCGTACCGCTGCCCGGCCTCTACCCGATGAACGCGGAAACAAAGGCGCTCTACGAGGCCTCGAAGAAGTAGGCTCCAGGCCAAGCGGATTGAGGAGGTCGCGGCTTCGCGGCCCTTTTGCTTTCACCGCACCTCAATACCGAGGTGTATAATCCAACCCGCCGTCGATCCGTGCCGGGCGTCCGTCGAGGAAAAGCTCGCCGATGCGCGGCGCCGATCTGGCGATGACTTTGCCGCGGCGGATCACCGCCAGCCGGTTGGGTTTCAGCCGCAGCGCTTCCAGCGTGTCGCTGGCCTGGAGGATGACGAGGTCGGCATTGCATCCCTTTTCCAGGCCGTAGCCCTCAAGCCCCATCGTCTTTGCCGAATTGACGGTCAGCGCGTCGAAGATCTTCTTCTTGTCGTCGATGCCGGCCATCTGCGCGACATGGATCGCCATATGGCCGACCTCCAACATGTCGCCCGACCCCATCGAATACCAGGGGTCCATGACGCAATCGTGCCCGAAGGAAACATTGAGCCCCGCATCCATCAATTCCCTGACGCGGGTCATGCCGCGGCGTTTCGGATAGGTGTCGTGCCGGCCCTGCAGCATGATGTTGATCAGCGGATTGGGGATGACGTTGATCTCGGCCTCCGCCATCAGCGGAATGAGCTTGGAGACGTAGTAATTATCCATCGAATGCATCGAGGTTAGATGCGAGCCGGCGACGCGCCCCTGCAGGCCGAAGCGGATGGTTTCCGCTGCCAGCGTCTCGATATGGCGCGAGAGCGGATCGTCGGTTTCGTCGCAATGCATGTCGACCGGCAGGCCGCGATCGGCGGCGATGCGGCAAAGCGCCTCGACCGACGCCGTACCTTCCCCCATCGTCCGTTCGAAGTGGGGAATGCCGCCGACGATATCGATGCCCATGTCGAGAGCGCGGTTGAGCGTATCGATCGCGCCGTGCGAGCGGTAATAACCATCCTGGGGGAAGGCGACCAGCTGCAAATCGATATAGGGCGCGACCTTTTCGCGAACCTCGATCAGCGCCTCGACGGTCACCAGCCTGGGATCGCTGGTATCGACATGGCTGCGGATGAAGAGCAGACCCTGTGTCACCGCCAGGTCGCAATAGCGTAGCGCGCGATCGACCAGTTCCTCCTTCGTCACGATCGGGCGCAACTCGCCCCAGAGCGCGATGCCTTCGAGCAGGGTGCCGGAGACGTTCATCCGCGGCAGGCCGAGCGACAGGGTGGCATCCATGTGGAAATGCGGATCGACGAAAGGCGGGCTGACCAACCGGCCTGTCGCATCGATTTCTTCTTGCGCCTGAACCTGGAGATTGCACTCGACAGCGGCGATTTTGCCGCCCTGGATGCCGATATCGATGCCGGTTCGGCCATCAGGGAGATTTGCATTTCTGACGATCAGATCGAACATCGGAGCCTCATTGGATGTGGGCGGTTTCAGCGTTCGCCGCGGCGATAGGGCTGCATCAGCGCCTGCGGAACGCGGGCGCGGCGGGCCATGACGGCAAGGGCGGCAATGGAAAGGATATAGGGCGTCATCAGAAAGAGCTGATAGGGCACGAGCCCGCTGAGTGCGGTTTGCAGCCGAAGCTGGAAGGCGTCGAAGAAGGCGAAAAGCAGGGCGCCGAACAGCGCACGGCCCGGCCGCCAGGAGGCGAAGACGACGAGCGCGATGCAGATCCATCCGCGTCCCTGCACCATGGTCGGGAAAAAGCTGTTGAAGGCCGACAATGTCAGGAAGGCGCCGCCCATTCCCATCAGCGCGCTTCCGGCAATGACTGCGCCATAGCGCACCTTCATCGGATTGACGCCCTGGGCTTCGGCCGCATGCGGATTCTCGCCGGTCATGCGGATTGCAAGGCCGACTGGCGTGCGGAAGATGATGTAGGCCATCAGCAGGGAGATCATGATCGCGAGATAGGTCGGCGCCGTCTGGGTGAAGAAGGCTGGCCCGATGAAAGGCAGCGTCGAGAGACCCGGAATGGCGATCGGCTGGAACGGCACGATGGTGGGTGGGGTATTGGCAAGCGGCACGATGAGCCGGAAGACATAATAGCTGAAGCTGGAGGCAAACAGCGTGACGCCGAGACCGGAGACATGCTGGGAGAGACCCAGCGTCACCGTCAGGCCTGCATGCAGCAGGCCAAAGACGCCGCCGGCCAGCGCCGCAATCAGCAGGCCGGTCCAGAGATCGGCGCCGTGATAGACGGAAAGCCAGCCGATCATTGCGCCGAAGGTCATGATGCCTTCAATGCCGAGATTGAGCACGCCCGCCCGCTCGCAGAGCAGAGCGCCGAGCGTGCCGAAAATCAGCGGCGTGGCGATCCGCAGGATTGCCGCCCAGAGCCCGGCGGAAGCGATGATGTCGAACAGCTGCATCATCGCCTGATCCTGTATTGGGTAAAGAACAAGGCAATCAGCATCGTCAGCAGCGACAGCGCCACCGTGACATCGGCGATATAGGTCGGGATGCCGAGGCCGCGGCTCATGCCGTCCGCACCCACGAACATGGTGGCCGTGAAAATGGCGGCGAAGACGACGCCGAGTGGATTGAGGTTGGCGAGCATGGCAACAACAATACCGGCATAGCCAAAGCCCGGCGACAGATCGGTCGTCACATAACCCTTGACGCCCATGACCTCGATCGCTCCCGCTAACCCTGCAAGCCCGCCGGAGAGACAGGCGACTTTCACCAACGTTCTGCCGAGCGGGACGCCGGCGAAGACCGCGCCGCCGGGATTGAGGCCCGCGGCGCGCGACTGCATGCCGAACACGGTGCGGGACTGGACGAAATGGACGACGACCGCCAGCGCGATCGCGATCGCAAAGCCGATATGCAGGCGCGAGCGAGCGATCAGCTTCGGCAGCATGGCGTGATCGCTGACGGATTGCGACTGCGGCCAGCCGAAGGCCAGCGGATCCTTGAGGATGCCATCGATCAGCATCGAGACGAAGAGCACGGCGATGAAATTCAGGAGCAGGCTGGTGACGACTTCATCGACCGAGAAGCGCAGCCTGAGCCAGAGCGGGATCAGGATCAGCACCATGCCGGCAATGGCGCCGACCAGCAGCAGCAGCGGAATGAGGATAGGGGCGGGAAGATTGCCAAGCAGTTTCGAGCTTGCCGCCGCAACGGCGATGGCGCCGAGATAGAACTGGCCCTCGGCGCCGATATTCCAGAGCCGCGCCCGGAAAGCGACGGCGGCGGCAAGCCCCGTCAGCATCAGCGGCGTTGCCCGCGTCAGCGTCTCGGTCGCCGACAACCGTGAGCCGAAAGCACCGGTCACGATGCGCCAATAGGCATCGAGAACAGGCGCGCCGGCGATTGATATCAGGATCCCGGCCAGCGCGAGCGCTGCGATCACCGCGATCACTGGCGTGACGATCAGCAGGGAAAGTGGACGGTGTTCGCGGCGCTCAAATCGCATGATCGGCCCCGCGAGTCTCTTGCCATTCGCCGGCCATCATCAGCCCCAGCCCGCGGGCGTCGGCGTCTTCGGCCTCGACAGGCGGCGACAGGCGGCCGCCGACGATTGCCTGTATGCGATCGGCAAGCGCGATCACCTCATCGAGGTCCTCCGAGATCAGCAGCACGGCGGTACCCTGCCGACGAGCTTCGAGCAGGCGTGCGTGCACTGCCGCAACGGCTCCTTCATCGAGGCCGCGCGCGGGCTGCGCCGCGATCAGGATGCGCGGCCGCCGATGCAAGTTGCGGCCGAGAATGAGCTTCTGCATATTGCCGCCGGAGAGCAGGCGGGTGCGGATGGCCGGCCCGCCGCCACGGACATCGAAGCCGTCGATAATTTCGCTCGCGAAGGCCATGCCCGCCTTGCGGTTGACGAGACCATGGCGCGAAAAGGCCGGTGAGGTGATGCGCTCCAGCACGGTGTTTTCCCAGATCGCCATTTCGCCGATCACGCCCTCTTCGTTGCGGTCCTCGGGTATGCGGCCGATGCCGGCGTCGACAACATCCTCGACACTGAGATTGCCGACGGCTTCGCCAAACAGCATGAGATCGCCGGCACTCCGCGCCAGCGTGCCGGAGAGAAGATGCGCCAGCGCCGCCTGGCCATTGCCGGAAACGCCGATGATGCCGAGGATCTCGCCCTGGTGAAGCCGGAAGCTGATCGATTTCAACCGGTCGACGCCGCCGATACGCACCGTCACATCGGCCGCTTCAAGGGCAACGGCACCCGGTGTCGACGGCTCGCGCACGGGCCTGGTCACGCGACGCCCGACCATCAGTTCGGCGAGTTCCGCCTTGCTGGTGTCCGACGCCTTGCGTTCGGCAACCATCTTGCCGCCGCGTAAGACCACGATGCGGTCGGCCGCTGCCATCACCTCGTCGAGCTTGTGCGAGATGAAGATCAGCGACAGGCCCTGGCGGGCCATTTCCCTCAGCGTCGTGAACAGCCGTTCGGCCTCGATGTTGGTCAGCACCGCCGTCGGCTCGTCGAGGATCAGGATGCGGGCGTCGTTGTAGAGCGCCTTGAGGATCTCGACTCTCTGCTGCTCGCCGACCGACAGGTCGCCAAGGCGGGCATCCGGATCGACCTTGAGGCCGAAGCGCTCGGAAATTGTGAGCAGCTTCTTCCGCGCCGCCGACGTTCCCGAGCGCCAGGACCACAATCTTTCGGTGCCGGTCATGACATTTTCGAGAACGCTCAGATTGGGTGCGAGCGAAAAATGCTGATGCACCATGCCGACGCCGGCGCGGATCGCCGCACGCGGCTTGCCCTGCGGCACCTCCGCGCCCTCGATCAGGATGCGGCCGGCATCCGGCATGTAGTGGCCGAAAAGAATGCTCATCAGCGTGGTCTTGCCGGCGCCGTTCTCGCCGAGCAGGGCGACGACCTCGCCCCGGGCGAGGGTCATGGAAATATCGTCATTGGCGAGATTGTCGCCGAAGCGCTTGCTGACGCCGATTATTTCCAGCACAGGCCCGGTCATGACGGCAGTCCCGCAATGGGAAAACGGTGCTGCCATCGCCCCTCGGCCTCCAAACGCGCTGCAAGCGATAGGAGACGCGATTCGTAACCCATCGGCGCCATGATCTGCACCGGCAGCGGCATGGTGCGCTCATCCTGACCGAAAGGCAGCGTCAAAGCAGGAAAACCCGAAATATTGGCGAGGCAGGCAAGCGGCGCAAATGCCGTCATCCGCTCGAGATGCAGATCCGTGTCGGCATGATCTGATGGAAAGGAACCGATCGCAAGAGGCGCGGAAGACAGCATCGGCATGACGATGCAATCGACCCTGTCGAACAGCGCCCAGAGCTTATGGCTCACCAGGACGGCCTCGTTCAGCGTGTTCCAGAGCGATGTGGCCGACAGCGCCCGTCCGCGCGCCGCAAAGGCCTGCGTCAGAGGCTCGGCCCTGCTTTCATCAAGAGCCGCAACCTCGATGAGCGCCGCAAGGTTGACGGAGACGATATCGGCGAAGGCGCGACCACTGGCGGCGACGCTCAATTCGAACTCGGCCCAGCTCAGCGGAACGATCTCGTGTCCGTCGCCCTCGAGTGTATGGGCCGCAGCCTCGACGGCTGCGAGCCGATCACCCTCAGTCGGATAGACTGAGCCGGTATCGACAAGCAGCCCGATCCGCAAACGGCCGTTGTCGATATCGACACGGGAGGGGTCAGGAAAGGGTCCTTGTGATTTGCCGCTCAGCCTGTCGAATATCAGCGCGGTATCCCGAACCGAACGGCAGACCGCAAGTTCGCTGGCGATACCGGCCAAATGGTTGCCGAAGGATGGCCCGCCGGGGATAGCGCCGCGCGTCGGTTTCATTCCGACAAGGCCACAGCAGGCGGCGGGAACACGGATCGAGCCGCCGGCATCGGTGGCATGCGCAATCGCGATGATCCCGGCGGCAACCGCTGCCGCCGCACCGCCGGAGGAGCCGCCCGCGGTTCGTGTCGGATCGAGGGGGTTGCGACAGACGGGCCCGATCGCCGGTTCGCTGGCGAGCGACAGGCCGAATTCCGGGCTCGTCGTCAGGCCGAACAGGCAGAAACCGGCGTCGCGAAAACGCGAGGCGAGATCGGAATCCGCTTCGCCGCCCTTTCTCTCGAACAGGCGGGAGCCGGCCGTCACCGGCAACCCGGCGAATGGGCCGCCAAGATCCTTTGCCAAGGTCGGTACACCTGCGAACGGCCGTACGGCAAAGCGACTGGGCGCGCTCCGCCGCTCCCGGTCGCGGTCCTCTGCCGAGACGAGGCCCATGGCGGCATCGAGATAGGCGATGGCGCCGAGCGGCTCCTGCCGCGCAGCCGCCTCAAGGGAAGCTTGCATCGCCTCCGCAGCGCTCAGGCTACCACGCCTGATCGCTGCCGCCAGGTCTGTTGCATCGCCTTGCATGAGCCGAATTACTTCGGCTCGTCCATCATCTTCGGAACTTCGAAGGTGCCGGCCTTGATCTCCGCCCGTTTGGCTTCCATCGCAGCCTCGGCCTCGGCGGGCGCGACACCCTTCACGAAGACGATATCGCTGCCGCCTTCCTTCATCAGGCCGTAGGACGTGTAGTTCCTGCCGACCGGTTTTCCGGCAGCGACATCGGCGATCGCAGCGTCCAAGATCGGGCGGAAATACCACATGGCGTTGGCAAACACCGTATCGGGATAACGCGGCGTATAGTCGATCAGCGAGCCGACCGACTTGATGCCGCGTTCCTTGGCGGCATCGGCTGTGCCGATACGCTCGCCAAATAGAATGTCGGCGCCGGCGTCGATCTGGGCAAGACCGGCTTCGCGGGCCTTCGGCGGATCGAAGAAGGTGCCGATGAAGGAGACGAGGTGTTTTGCGTCCGGGTTGACCGCCTTGACGCCCGCCGCGAACGCATTGATCAGCATGTTGACCTCGGGGATCGGAATGGCGCCGACCGACCCGACGACATTCGACTTGGTCATCTTGCCCGCCAGCATGCCAGCGAGATAGGCGCCGTCATGGTTCCAGGTGCCAAAGACGCCGAAATTGTCGCCGGCCTGCTCGCCGCTCGAACCCAGCACGAAAGCGGTGTCGGGATAGTCGGTCGCGACCTGCCGGGCCTCTTTCTCCACCGCATAGGCCTCGCCGATGATCAGCTTGTTGCCCTGTTCGGCATATTCGCGCATGGCGCGCGGGTAGTCGGTGCCGGAGACTCCTTCGGAGAAGACATATTCGATCACGCCTTCCTTGGCCGCGTCCTGCAGGGCCTTGTGCAGACAGGAGTTCCAGGCATTTTCGACCGGCGACGCATGAATGCCGGCAACCTTCAGCGGCGCAGCCGCCCTTGCCAGCGGGGCAAAGCCGCTGACCCCAAGCGCAATGCCGGACGCGATCACTGCCCGGCGTGAAATCAGGATTTCTTTGGTCATTGATTGTTCCCCTTTTTTACCATTTGGTTCAAAAATCATAGTAGCGCCCAAAAATGTGTCAAGCAGCAAACAGGCTTAAAAATCAGGCTGTTCGACCCATGCTCGCCGCCGGCTCGTCGAAGCGCGGAGGCGATGGGCTGGATTTACAAGGTGTTATGTCTTGGCGTGACGACGTCGGCGGGATATGCAAGGATTATTGGGGTTGAGGGATATGAAATGGGGGAAGAAGAGGGCGCCTCGCGGCGACCGATCGCGAGCCGGTCGTCGTCCTGGGCCATCGGCCTCAGCGCGTGGCTGGCGCGGAGCGGCGCGACACCGAACGGCATTTCGCTTTTATCGGTCGTATTCGCGGGTATAGGCGCAGCGCTCATCGTTTTCAAAACACATCCGATTGCCATGGTTTGTGCCGCGATCTCGGTGCAACTGCGGCTGGTCTGCAATCTGCTGGACGGAATGGTCGCGATCGAAGGCGGCAAGAAAACCAAGAGCGGGCCGCTCTACAACGAATTTCCCGACCGGGTGGCCGACAGCCTGTTTCTCGTCGCGACTGGTTATGCCTGCGGCTTTGGCTGGCTCGGCTGGCTGGCTGCGCTGCTTGCCGCACTCACTGCCTATATCAGGGTCTTCGGAGGATCGGTCGGTCTTCCCCAGGACTTCAGTGGCGTCATGGCCAAGCAGCGCCGCATGGCGGTGCTGACGGCGGGCCTCCTCGCCCAGAGCGTCGAGACGCTGATATCAGGCAGCCACTGGTCGCTGATCCTGGCATGCGCGGTCATCGCGGCCGGCAGCCTTGTCACCTGCATCACACGCACGATAACGCTTGCCCGTTCCCTGGAGAGACAATGATAGCGCTCATCCGTCGCCTTCTCGTGCTGTTCGTCCGTATCCTGGTCGGCGCCCGAAGCGAATGGCGGGGCTGCACGCCCGATCCCCACCGCCGCATCTATTTCGCCAATCACAACAGCCATGTCGATACCGTCGCCGTCATGGCCGCCCTGCCCTGGCCGGTGCGGCGGCTGACCCATCCGGTTGCGGCGCGCGACTATTGGGGAACAAGCGCTTTTCGCCGCTTCATCGCGGAGAAAGGACTGCGCGCCGTCCTGATAGACCGCAAGCCTCTGCCCGACAGCAATCCGCTGGAGCCTCTCGAGCGCCTGCTCGAGGAGGGTCGTTCGATCCTGATCTTCCCGGAAGGGACGAGAAGCGCCAGCGAGGAGATCGCCCCCTTCCGCAGCGGCATCTATCGCCTTGCATGCCGTTTTCCGGATGTCGATCTCGTGCCGATCCATCTCGACAATCTTCAGCGCATCCTGCCCAAGGGAAGCATGCTGATCGTCCCAATCACCTGCACGGCGCGCTTCGGCAAGCCGCTGCGCGTCGAGCCGGGCGAAGGAAAGGACGCGTTCCTGGCCCGCGCCCGTGCAGCAGTCATCGAGTTAGCAGACGGAAAGCACTTCGCATGACCAGCCTTTTCTCCATCGTGCTTGCCGCGATCCTCGGCCTGCTTGCCGTCGCCTCCGCTATCGGCTTCATTCTGCAGCGGCGCGCGACCGAGCCCGGTTCAGTCGCCACCGTCCAAAACCTCAACGCCCGTATCCGCTCCTGGTGGATCATGGTCGCGGTGTTCGGCGGCGCGATCCTGCTCGGCGACACGGCGACGGTCATCCTGTTCGCATTCCTGTCCTTTATGGCGCTTCGCGAATTCTGGACGCTAACACCATCGCGGCGCGGCGATCACCTGGCGCTTTTCCTGTCCTTCTTCGTTGTGCTGCCGCTGCATTATGTCCTGCTCGGAACGGAGTGGTACGGCCTGTTTGCGATCTTCATTCCGGTCTATGCCTTCCTGATCCTGCCGGCGGTGGCGACCTTGACGGGTGACGTCAACGAATTCCTTGCCCGCAGCGCCAGGGTGCAATGGGGATTGATGCTGACGGTCTATTCGATCAGCCACGCTCCCGCCCTGCTCATGCTGGAGACCGGCACGCCGTCCGCACTTCTCCTGGTCTATCTGGTGGTGGTCGTGCAGCTCAGCGACGTCTTCCAATATGTCTGGGGCAAGCTCCTCGGAAAGCATCGCTTCTCGCCGAATATCAGCCCGTCGAAGACGATCGAAGGACTGGTCGGAGGCGGCGTCTCGGCCATCCTCGTGGGAACGCTGCTTTATCGCCTGACGCCGTTCTCGCCGCTGCAGGCAGCTGCCGTCAGCACGGTCATCGTCGTCGCAGGCTTCTTCGGCGGCTTCGTGCTCTCGGCCATCAAGCGCGATCTCAATGCCAAGGACTGGGGCTATGTGATCGAGGGCCATGGCGGCGTGCTCGACCGCCTGGACTCCATCACCTTCGCCGCACCGCTGTTCTTCCACATCGTCCGCTATTGGTTCACCACGTAGAAGCTGGTTCTGGTTAAAACCGGTCGATCTCCTCGAGGCTCTCGAACAGCCGGCGCTGAACATCCTGCTCCTGCTTGCCGATGGCGGTCATCAGCTTGCCCATCGTTCCCCGCAGGCCGTGCAACTCGTCCACCAGCTCCATGACGATATCGACGCCGGCTTCATTGACACCCATGTTTCCCATGAGGTCGAGGATTAGCCGGGCGCGGGCGACGTCGGCGTCGCGAAATTGCCTCTGGCCGCCTGATGTCTCCGGGATCAGCCAACCCTGTTCGATCCAGAAGTCGAGCTGGACGATGTCGATTTTCAAGTAAAGACGGAATTCGAGATCATCCATGATCAAGCCTCCATGTTCTTTCTCGGATCGTAGGAGTTTGCCGTCGCCCATTCCTTCATGAAGGCCGTCAACCGCTCATCCGAGGCGTCGGGCAGCACGATCTTCAGCGAGATGTAGACGTCGCCGTGTCCGCCGCCGCGTTTTGAAACACCTTTGCTCTTGAGACGCAGAATCTTGCCCGTGTTCGAATGAGGCGGCAGTGTCAGATTGACCGGTCCCGATGGCGTCGGAACGCGAACCTTGCCACCAAGCACGGCCTCACTGAGGGAGATCGGCAGTTCAAGGCGGATATCGTCGCCGTCACGCGTAAAGAAGCGGTGCGGGCGCACACGGATTTCGATCAGGGCATCGCCCACCGGCCCACCGCCGATGCCCGGCTCGCCCTTGCCGCGCAGCCGCAAGGTCTGGCCGTCGCGCGTCCCCGGCGGGATCTGTACGTCGAGCGCCGGACCATTCGGCATCTTGACCTCCGTCCTGGTGCCGTTGACGGCCTCGAGAAAGTCAACCTCCATGGAAAATTGCCGGTCACGGCCACGACCACGGGTCTGGCCGCCGCCGGCACGACGTGAAAAGAAGCTGGCGAAGATATCGTCGGCATCGCTGAAATCGGCAAAGCCGGCGCTGTTGTGGTAGGGATCGCCAGGCCCGCTCTTCGACGCGTAGTCGCGGTAATAATTGCGCTGCGCCCGCTCGGCGCCCGTTATATCGATCTCGCCGCGGTCGAAGCGTCCGCGTTTTTCCTCATCGCTCAATATCTCGTAGGCCGTTGAAATTTGCTTGAAACGTTCCTCAGCGCGTTTGTCGCCGGGGTTAAGGTCGGGGTGAAGTTTCTTGGCGAGCTTGCGGAACGCGCTTTGAATATCCTTTTGCGTCGCATCGCGTTTCACGCCCAGAAGCTCGTAGGGATCCTGGCTCATACATGTCTCCGGTCGGGCAGCGAATACTGCTGGTTGGCTTGGAAAGATATAGGTTGTCGAGCCGCCGCCGGGGAGGGGAGGCCGGCCGCTATGATCGACGTCAATCCGACAAAGCGCCCGCTGTCACACAAGCTCGCCAGAGCTTACTTAGAACAACGCCCTTAGAACAACGCCGCGTCTTCCGCTGGGGACGCCGAGCCTTCCTGCGCGTGATCGGGGCGCCGATCGATAAGAACCGAGCACCCGGCATGGCGCACGACCTTGTCGACGATCGAGGAGAAGACGTAGTCGGTGATATCGGTCACATGGGATGAAACCAGGATAAGATCGGCCGATTTCTCCCTTGCCCTGGAGACGAGCAGGGAGGCGGCAATGCCGATACGAACCTCGACCATCGCCGGAATTCCCAGCTCCTTGCAGAGCGATGCCAGTTTCTTTTCGGCATCGACGATGGCGGTCGTTTCGAATTCCTCGGGAAGCTCCGTCAGGTGACGGCGGGGGATATTCTCGATGACGTGCATGACGACGATGCTTCCGCCTTCGTCCATCAGCGCAGCAGCCCGGCGCAGAAGGCGGCAGGCCGTTTGGCGGGGACCCATGCCGATGCCGCAGATGATTGTCCGATACATTTGAAATCCATACCCTCGAATGCGAATGATAGCACCGATCATACCGGTGTCGACCGTCCCGGCATTGACGAATATCGAGAAAAAGTGCCGCAACGGCAGCGCGCACGAAGCTGCCAGCTCTTTGGAACGAACCTCCGGCTGAATCGTCGCAGTTGACGATATGGCCATTGGCAACAGTTCTAACCCGATGGCGTCATTGATTGAGGTTCACATGCCGAATTTTGCGATAATCGGATCGGGCGCAATGGGAAGTGCCGTCGCCAGACGGCTGATCGACCATGGCGCTACGGTGCTGACCTATCTCGAGGGCAGGAGCGAGCAGACGATTGCGCGGGCAAAGGCAGCCGGCCTGGTGCCGGTCGGCCGCCAGGAGCTGACGAAGGCCGAGCTGATCCTGTCGATCGTTCCACCGGCGGAGGCGATCAAGGTCGCCGACCTCGTCGCGGACATATCGTCGGGGATGCAAGCGCCGCCGCCCTTGATCGACCTCAACGCGATTGCGCCGAAAACGATGCAGGCTTTGGCGGCACGCTTCGAAGGCAGCGGCGTGGAAGTGGTTGATGGGGCGATCATCGGCGGGCCGCCGGTCCCCGGCACATCAGGTCCGACCATCTATATCAGTGGCGATACCGCGGAGCGGAGCCGGCCGCTCGAGGATTGCGGCCTGCGGATCCGCAGGCTCGACGGGCCGCTCGGCGCCGCCTCGGCACTGAAGATGTGTTATGCCGGCATCAACAAGGGATTTGTCGGCCTCGGCACCGCCATGCTGCTCGCCGCATCGCGTTCCGGTGCGGCCGAAAGCCTGAAGGCGGAGCTCTCCGAAAGCCTTCCCGACATCGACCGCAAGCTGTCGAGATCCATTCCCGACATGTATCCGAAAGCCTATCGGTGGGTTGCCGAAATGCAGGAGATTGCCGATTTCCTTGGCGAGGATGATCCGGCCGCGACCATCTTCCGCGGCATGGCGGATGTCTTTGCCAAGATGGCTGATGACGTGGAGGGCAGCCGTGTGCTCGTCGGGCAGTTGGATGAAATCCTCGCGCGCCCCGACATCGATCGCTGACCGAAGCAGTTTTATAGGTGCTTTACGTCCATTCTTTGATGAAGGATGCGCACGATGATGATCTGGCCCGCATCATTGCTTTTGAAATACAGAAAATGAGAGCCAACAGGGACCTTTCTGTACCCTTTCCGAATATCCGATGGGCGGCTCATCCGTCTTCCCTCCGCCAGTTCGTGGCAGGCGTCTCTTATGTCCTGGATGTAACGTTCTGCCTGATCGACATTCCAACTCGTCGCCGTGTAATCCCAAATCTTGTCAATATCGGTTTGCGCAGCAGGAGAGAATATGATGCCTGTCATTTCGCCTCGAACGCCGCACGTTTGCGAGCGTTGAACGCATCGAAATCAAAGGGCGTGGCAGGGCCGGATTCCTCGCCTTCAATCAAGGCGTCCTGTAATGCCTTCACTTTGGCTTCGTGTTCTTCAAGTAGGCGAAGGCCGGCCCGAACAACGTCAGTTGCTGAACCATAGCGGCCAGCCTGAACTTGCGTATCGATGAAGCTGGTGAAATGCTCGCCGAGCGATATGGACGTATTTCTGGCCATGCTGAATCTCCTTTAAGCCAATATACCAATTTTTGGTACATAACAAAACCCAGTCTTCACAGCGTGAATCTGATCCCTGGCCAAGGCTCTGACGATTGCGTGAAACCGCGCCGACACCTGTGACAAAACCTCGTCGCCTCTGCTATGTCAGGAAAAATGCGGTGGCCAAACCCATTGGCATCGCGATCCTATCTGACCAATGCCAGGAGTTTGAAAGATGAGCGGTTCTCCCGATTATACACCCCCGAAGGTCTGGACCTGGAATAAGGCGAATGGCGGCCAGTTCGCGAGCATCAATCGCCCGATCGCCGGACCGACGCATGACAAGGAGCTTCCGATCGGCCGCCATCCGCTGCAGCTCTATTCGCTCGGAACGCCGAACGGCCAGAAGGTCACCATCATGCTCGAGGAACTGCTGGCCCTTGGCCATGAAGGTGCGGAGTATGACGCCTGGCTGATCAAGATCGGCGATGGCGATCAGTTCGGAAGCGGCTTCGTCGCAGTCAATCCCAATTCCAAGGTACCGGCGCTGATGGACCGCAGCGGGCCAAAGCCGATCCGTGTCTTCGAATCCGGCGCGATCCTGACCTACCTCGCCGAAAAATTCGGCGTTTTCCTGCCGACCGAGCCGAGCGCGCGGGCCGAATGCCTGTCCTGGCTGTTCTGGCAGATGGGGAGCGCGCCCTATCTCGGCGGCGGATTCGGCCATTTCTACGCCTATGCGCCGACGAAGATCGAATATGCGATCGACCGCTTCGCCATGGAAGTGAAGCGTCAGCTCGACGTGCTCGATCGTCGCCTTGCCGAAAGCGAATATCTGGCAGGCAGCCAATATACGATCGCCGATATGGCCGTCTGGCCGTGGTATGGCGGGTTGGTGAAGGGCTGGACCTACGGGGCAGCCGAGTTTCTGCAGGTCGAGGACTATAAGAACGTGCTGCGCTGGGCCGACGCCATTCACAGCAGGCCGGCCGTGCAACGCGGCCGAATGGTCAACCGCCTTTCCGGCGAGCCCTCGAGCCAATTGCACGAACGCCACGACGCCAGCGACTTCGACACCAGGACGCAGGACAAGCTCGCGGCCGCCGAGTAAGCAAGCGGCCCCAGCCACGTGTCGCAGCAATAAATGAAGCTCCGCCGCCTTTACGGCGACGGAGCTTCTGCATGCTGCCCAAACTCAGTTCTTGACCGTGTCTTCCAGGAAGAAGCGGCCGAGCGGGTTCTGATAGAAGTTCTCGATATTCTTGCGCGAGACGTTGATGTAGGGGCTGTAATAGAGGTCGACCCAGTTGACGTCGTCCTTTGCCATCTTCTGCAGATCGACATACATCTGTTCGCGCTTCTTCGGGTCGAGCTCGAGACGGGCCTTGGCGACTAGTTCCTTCACCGCCTCGTTTTTGTAGTTGGTCAGATAGTTGTTATTGGAATCGTGGCCGAGAACGAAAGTCGTCTTCTGGTCCGGATCGAGAATGTCGTTCGTCCAGTAGTTGACCGAGATGTCGTAATCACCGGCAACCGTCATATCCCATTCCTGGCTTGGATCGACCTTCTGCAGTTTCGCCGTGATGCCGGCCTTGGCAAGCTGTTGCTGGACAAGCACTGCCGTCTGCTCGTCCACTTCGTCGCCGGCGCGGATGAGATAGTTCAGCGTCAAGTTGGAGACACCGGCATCCGCCAGCATCTTCTTGGCCTTCTCAGGGTCGTAGGGGCGCTGCAAATTGTCGGCATAATAATAGAGCGCGCCCTTCGGAACGTACGAATTGGCGACCGTGCCCTGGCCGAAGGTGACGGTATCGACGATCGCCTTCTTGTCGATCGCCATATCAAGCGCCTGACGGACTTCCTTCTTGCCGAGCGCGCCATGCGCATGGTTGATCAGCAGATGGTCCTCACGGGTCGAAGCGTCGATACCGACGTTGAGATTCGGGTCCTTCTTCAGCTCCTCGACGCGGGAGAAGGGCACGAAGATCGCCGTATCCAGCTCGCCGGCCTGAACGTTCAGCATGCGGGTATTGTCGTCAGGCACCGAGATCCACTCGACGCCGTCGAGCTTGACGCGGTCGGCTTGCCAGAAATTCGGGTTCTTCTTCAGGATGACGCGGTCACCGCGCCGCCATTCCTCGACCACGAAAGCACCGGATGCGATCGGCTTTTCGCCATAGGCATCGGCGCCTAGCGATTCCATGCCCTTCTTGGAGATGACCGAGGCATTCGGCAGCGCCAGCGTCGATAGGAACGGCGCGGACTGGTTCTTGAGCTTGATCGTCAGCGTGCGCGCGTCGGTCGCCACGGCCGTGTCGATCACCTTGTAGGAATCGCTCCAGAGCGAGGCCGCGTCATCGCGGATGCGCAGCAGGCTGTAGGCCGCGTCCTCCGCCGTCAGCGGCGAACCGTCCGAGAATTTTGCATCGCGGATCTTGAACGTGTAGGTCAGCCCGTCATCCGAGGTGGTCCAGCTTTCGGCAAGACCCGGCTCCAGTTTCGTGCCTGTCTTGTCGACGCGGATCAGCACGTCGTAGACGTTGGAGAACACCCAGTTGTCGATGTTCTGCGCGGTCTTGATCGGATCGAATGTCGTCGAATCCTCGCGGCGGCCGATGGTGAGTACACCGGCGGCCTCGGCATAGCTTGCGCTGAGCGTCAGACCGGCGAGCAAGGCTGCAAGCCCGATTGATTTCCACCTGTTTGTCATGTGTTCGTTCCCTTCGTTGTTATGGCATGCGTTTGATTGATTGAATCGGCATCGAATGCGGACCGTCCTTGCCGTCGGCGCCTTGCAGCAGCCGCTTGTCAGGATCGATATCGGGAATGGCGGCGATCAGCGCCGTCGTATAGGGATGCTTCGGCCGCGCGAAGACTTCTTCGGAGCGGCCTTCCTCGACGATCTCGCCGCGATACATCACGACAACGCGTTCGCAGAGATTGCGGACGATTGCGAGATCATGGGCGATGAAGATCAGCGTGAGGTTCATCTTCGCCGTGAGATCGCGGAAGAGCTCGATGATCTGCGCCTGGATGGTGACGTCGAGGGCCGCCACGCATTCGTCGGCGATGATCAGCTTCGGATCGACGGCAAGGGCTCGGGCGATGCCGGCGCGCTGGCACTGGCCGCCGCTCATGCTGCGCGGTTTGCGGCCGGCGAATTCGCGTTCGAGGCCGACGAGATCGAGCAGTTCGCCGATTCGAACAGGGATATCGCCCCTGGCGACCTTGCCCTGCACCTTCAGCACCTCGGCCAGCATCTGCCCGATCGTCAGTCTCGGATTGAGCGCATTGTATGGGTCCTGGAAGACCATCGCCGTCTCGCGCCTGAGCTTTGCCAGGCCAGCGTTTTTCTGCAGCGCCAGATCGACGCCGTCGAAGGTGACGTGACCCGAGGAAAGCGGGGTGAGGCCGAGCACGGCGCGGGCAAGCGTGCTCTTGCCGCTGCCGGATTCGCCGACGATGCCGACCGTCTCGCCCGGCATGATCTGCAGGCTGACGCCTGCAACGGCGCTGACCGTCTTCGCACCGCCCCTGAGCAGGGCGCCGCCGGCTCTGAAGCGCACATGGAGATCATCGATTTCGAGCAACGGTCTCGCCGGGTTTTTGGCTTCGGCAAGCTCGGGCAACGGCGCTGATATCGCGCCCGGTATGGAAGGGTGGCTGTTGATCAAGTTGATCGTATAGGGATGCTGCGGCCGCGCCAGGATCGTCCGCTTCGGCCCCTCTTCGAGTAGTTTGCCGCCGCGCAGCACGGCAATACGGTCGCAAGTCTGGGCAACGATACCGAGATCGTGGGTGATCAGAATGATCGACAGGCCACGCCGATCGCGAATGTCAATCAACAGCCGCAGGATCTGCGCCTGGATAGTCACATCGAGCGCCGTCGTAGGCTCGTCGGCGATCAGGATCTTCGGATTGCAGGACAGCGCCACGCCGATCATCGCCCGCTGCCGCATGCCGCCGGAAAATTCGTGTGGGTAGCTATCGTATTGGCGCGCGGGATCGGGAAAACCCACCTGCGCCAGGATTTCCGTCGCCGCGGTGCGGGCCTCGCGGGCGCCGAGGCCCTGATGATAGCGGATGCCCTCGGCGATCTGATCGCCGATCCGCATGACAGGGTCAAGATGGCTGGTCGGGTTCTGGAAGATCATGCCGATCTCGCCGCCGCGCACTTTCAGCATCTCGCCATCATCGATCCGCATGAGGTCACGCCCTTCGAGCAGCACGCTACCGCTTTCGATCTTCAGCAGCGAGGAGGGCAGCAGGCGCACCAGGGAACGGCAGAACAGGCTCTTGCCCGAGCCGCTCTCGCCGACAAGACCGAGGATCTCACCCCTGCCGAGGTCGAGCGAGACCGCATCGAGCAGCATGCGCGGGCCGGAATCGACATGCGCCCTGACGGTGAGATCACGGACGGACAACACGGAGCCGCTCATTCGTGCACCCCCAGCAGTTCGCCGAGCGCGTCGCCCAGCATGCTGAAACCGAAGGCGAGGCAAACGATGGAGAGGCCGGGAAACAAAGTGATCCACCATGCCGTGGTGATGAAGCTCTGTCCTTCCGCGACCATGACGCCCCATTCGGCGATCGGTGGCTGGACGCCGAGGCCGAGATAGCTGACGGCGGCGCCGCTGAGCAGCACCAGCGTCGCATCGGACATCGAAAAGACGATCGAGCCGGCGATCGCGTTCGGCAGCAGGTGGCGGAACATGATGCGCGGGCGGCTGAAGCCGAGGCTGACGGCGGCAACGGCGTAGTCGCTGCCTTTCAGCACCAGCATCTGCGCCCGGATCAACCGCGCATAGGAAACCCAGCCGACCAGCGCCATGGCGATGTAGAAGCTGCCGAGGCCCGGGCCGAGGATCGCGATGATCGACAGCATCAGCACCAGGAAGGGGAAGGCGAGGATGATATCGACAAGACGCATGAACAGCGCATCGACGATCCCGCCGAAAAAGCCGGCGATCGTGCCGACCGTCGTGCCGATCACGAAGGGGAAGATGACGCCGATCAGCGCCATCTGCAGGTCGAGGCGAGCGCCCCAGATGACGCGGGAGAGGATATCGCGGCCGAAATTGTCGGTGCCGAAGGGATGTAACAGCGAAGGCGCTTGCAGGCGCACCTCGGCATTCTGCATGATCGGGTCGTAAGGCGCGACGATGGGCGCACCGATCGCCAGCAGGACGAAGAACAGCAGCAGGCCGGCACTGAACACAAGCATCGGCCGCTGGCCGAAGAACCGGCGCCAGCCGGGGGAGGCGGGGGTGATCGCCTCGATGCTCATAGCTTCACTCTCGGATCGACGGCGACGGTGACGATGTCGGCGATGAAGTTGATGAGCACGGTGGCGCAGGCAAAGACCATGGCGACGCCCTGCACCACCATGTAGTCGCGTGAGAAGATCGCCCTGACGAGCAGCTGTCCCATTCCGGGCAGCGCAAAGACGCTCTCGACCACCACCGTGCCGCCGATCAGCCAGCCGATGTTAACGGCAAGCAGATTGATGGTCGGCACAAGCGAATTCGGCAGGACATGCCGCCAGAAGACGATTCCCTCCGGCATGCCGCGGGCTCTCGCCGCCGTCGCGACATCCGACTTCAGCTGCTCGATCATCGCCGCCCGCAGGCTGCGCGTCAGCACGGTCGAGAGCGACAGCGCCACCGTCAGGCTCGGCAGCACGAGATGCGACAGCTTTTCGCCGATCGTCGCACCATAGCCCGAAACCGGCAGCATACCGAGTTCAACGCTGAAGAGGATGATCAGCATCAACCCCAGCCAGAAGGGCGGAAAACCGATGCCGAAGGTCGAGACGATGCGCACCGCATGATCCGGCGCCCGGCCGGCATTGCGCGCGGCGATCGCCGACATCGGCACCGCGATCAGGACCGAAAGCACGACGCTGGAGACGACGAGTGCAAGCGTCGGCTCGATACGAGTGACGATCAGCTTCAGCACGTCGATCTTGTAGAGGATCGACTTGCCCATCTCGCCGTTGGCAAGGTTCTTGAGGAAATAGACATATTGCAGCCACATCGGCTGGTCGAGGCCGTATTGCGCACGGATGCTGGCCAGTGCGGCCGGCGTCGCGCGCGTCCCGAGGATGTTGCGTGCGGGATCACCGGGGATCAACCGGACCAGAATGAAGGTGATGACGCTGATACCGAAGATCACGGGCAGGAACTGCAGCGGTCGCGTCAGAACGAATTTATAGTGATGCATGACGGCGATCGCCCCTTTGTCTTCGTCTGGTTCGGTCCGCTTCCTGTTGCATCAGCCTGCCTCGTGCCGGGTGAGAAAATCGAGAAGCGCCGGATAATAATCCTGCGGGTTCTCATAGAACGGCATGTGGCTGGCATTGGCAAATACCTTCAGCTCGGCATCCGGCAGCGCAAGCTTCATCCTGAGCGCACAGGCCGGCGTCAGCTCGTCATGCTCTCCCGTCGTGATGAGCACCGGCAGCGTCAGCCGCGGCAGGTCGGGGATGCGGTTCCAGTCCTTGAGGTTGCCGATATAGAGAAACTCGTTCGGCCCCTGCATCGTCTCATAGGGCGCCATGTTCCAATCGTCGAGCGAGCGGCGCACCGGCGCCGGCCATTCCGGCAGGCGGCAGACATGGCGATAGTTGAGGATGGTGACGGCGGCGAGATATTCCGGATGATTGTAGGTGCCCTGCGCCTCGTGCTTTTGCATCATCGACACGGTTTCGGGACCGAGTGCCGCGCGCAGCCGTTCCAGTTCCGAGATCAGATGCGGCATATCGGCGACGGTATCTTCGAGGATCAGCGTCTTCAAGTTCTCAGGATAGGTCAGCGCATATTCGATCGCCAGCCACCCGCCCCAGGAATGGCCGAGCATGTGGACCTTGCCGAGCCCCAGCGCCTTGCGCACCGTCTCCGTCTCCTCGACATAACGGCCGATCGTCCAGAGCGTGAGATCGTCCGGCCGGTCGGAGGCACCGGTGCCGAGTTGATCGAAGGCGATAACGCGATAGCCCTTGTCCATGAGACAGGAATGCGCCTCGCGCAGGTAATCGCAGGGCAGACCCGGCCCGCCGTTCAGGCAGAAAACTGTCTCGATGCCGGTCCCGAAACTATAGGCAACGACGCGATAGCCATCGACATCGATCTCGAATCGCTCGTCCGGCCGTATTTCACGCCACATTGATCGCTCCGGCAGAAGATTTCGCTTGCTCAATATTTGGGCACGGCTAAATTTTTACCTTAAACCGCATTCAGTGCCAGCTATAAGAAGTGATAGGGTGGGCCGCGATGCCGATCCCCGGGAGCAGCCCATGCTTGACGACCCCATTCTTGACGACATCGGAACGATCCGACGGCAGTTTACGGCGCACGAAACGCTGGACGGCCGGATCGACCAGGCCTTCGAGGCGATGAAGCAGATCGGTTTCGAGGCGCTGATCTACGACTATACGCCGGTGCCTTACGATCTCGACGGCGCGATCATGATACCATCGCTGCTGAAGCTGCGGAATATTTCAGACGATATGCACGACTACTGGTTCAATCGCGGCTATTTCCGTATCGATCCGGTGCAGCAGGTGGCGCTGCGAACCTCCGCACCTTTCTTCTGGAACTACGACCCGGACGCTGACACGCTGATCAACCGTTTCATGAACGACGACACGGCGCCGGTGACGCGCTATTTAAGCGAACGCGATATGTCGACCGGCGTCACCGTCCCGGTTCACATGCCACGCGGCGACTATGCGACAGTCACCGGCATCCGCTTCGGCCGGAACAAAGATTTCGAACGGCACGCACTGCGCTATATCGCCGACTTCAACCTGCTTGCCCATGTTTTCCATGAGACCGCCTATTCGCTTTTCGACACGCGGGCGAAGAGCGTCGGCACGGTCCGCCTGACCGAGCGGGAACGTGAATGCCTGCGCCATTCGGCGGAAGGCTACTCCGCCAAGGAAATTTCCCGCATCATCGACCGTTCCGTACCGACTGTCGTGATGCATCTGAACGCCGCGACAAAGAAACTCGGCGCCCGCAACCGCACCCAGGCCGTGGTGCGCGCCACCCACTACCGCCTGCTCGAAGACCGGCCGACCCATAATTGGCCACCCTATAACTTGTGATAGCTGCCTTCGCCCTTGCCGCCGCGTTATGATTTTTTTCATGACGCCGAGAGATGGAGACGCCCGTGGGCGAAGTCACGACCAACGAAGCCTATTTGCCCTTTCGCGATTATCGCACCTGGTATCGGGTCACCGGCTCGCTGGAGAGCGGCAAGCTGCCCCTCGTCGTCGCCCATGGTGGGCCTGGCTGCACCCATGATTATGTCGATTCCTTCAAAGATATCGCCGCCCTCGACGGCCGTCCGGTCATTCATTACGACCAGCTCGGCAATGGCAATTCCACCCGACTTCCGGAAATGGGCCCGGATTTCTGGACGGTCGGCCTATTCCTTGAGGAGCTGGACGCACTGCTTTCCCATCTCGGCATCCAGGACCGTTACGCCTTTCTTGGCCAGTCCTGGGGCGGCATGCTCGGCGCCGAACACGCGGTGCGCCGGCCGCAAGGGCTGAAGGCGCTTGTGATAGCCAACTCGCCGGCCAACATGCATACCTGGGTTTTAGAGGCGAACCGGCTTAGGCAGGAACTGCCGAAGGAGGTACAGGACACGCTGCTGAAGCATGAGCTGGCGGGAAGCCTCACCGATCCGGAATATATCGCCGCCTCACGCGTCTTCTATGACCGCCATGTCTGCCGCGTGGTGCCGTGGCCGCCTGAAGTGGCGCGGACCTTTGCCATCATGGACGAGGACAACACCGTCTACCGCAACATGAACGGCCCGACCGAATTTCACGTCATCGGCACGATGAAGGACTGGACGATCGAGAACAGGCTCGACCGCATCGAAGCCCCGACGCTGCTGATCTCGGGAAAATACGACGAGGCGACGCCCCTGGTGGTAAGGCCCTATCTCGAACGCGTTCCCGGCTGCGAATGGGTGCTCTTCGAAAATTCCAGCCATATGCCGCATGTCGAGGAAAAGCAGCTTTGCCTGGCGACCGTTTCCGGTTTCCTGTCCCGGCACGATTGAGGAAGCGGTCGTCTATCGGCGAACCAGCCATTTTTTGGCGACACGGCAGGCCATCGTATAGGCCGGATCGAAGACGTTGCCGACATCGTAACGCACCACCTGGCCCAGCAGATGGCTGGCCGCCGTCCTGTCCAGGCCATAATCCGCCGCCAGCCAGTTCAACATTTCGCTGGTGGCGTGCTGGAGCGCCTGATCGAGGGGGCGGGCGTTGCCGATGGTGAAGATGTCTTCGGCCGTTTCTCCGCGCGGCCAGACCAGTCCGGCCTTCTTTTCCACCGTCAGCCGCACCGTGACCTCGAACGTCGTCTCGACGCCGGTTCCGACGATCTCGCCATCCCCTTGCACGGCATGGCAATCGCCCAGAAAGAATAGGGCGCCGGGGGCCGCTACAGGCAAGCGGACCGTGGTGCCGGGGCCGAACAGCCGATAATCCATGTTGCCGCCATATTCGCCGCTGGTCGCAGTCGATATCGCCTGGCCGAGGCTGGGCGCCACGCCGAAACAGCCGATCATCGGGTCGAGAGGCAGAACGAAATCTTCAAGACCTGCAACCGGTTCGGAAAGCCGGACTGTCAGGGCTTCGCGGTCGATCGCCCAGATGGCGATATCGCGCGGCGGCAGGTCGCGAACCGCGTCGGGATCGACCACATTGGCGGCGACGACGCTGCGGGTAAAACCCGTGTCCCTGGTCGGGATCATGCTGATGATCTCGACCTTCAGCGCATCCCCGGGCTCAGCCCCTTCCACGAAGATCGGGCCGTTCATGGGATTGGGGCCGGATGCCCGCTTGATGCCGTCCTTGCCATGCCCGGCGGCATCGAGCGTTTCGGTGACCACGGTATCGCCGTCGGCGATGTGCAGGGCCGGTGGAAGAGAGCCGATGACATTGTGAAAGCTCGTCGGAATGAAGCGGTGAGTGGTCATGAAATACAGCTCTCGCTCGTTTCGATGGTCATGAGCCTGCAGTTGAAGTGCCCGGCCGAGAGAGTTGCAGACTAGATCAGAGATTGCCTGCAATGCCAATATCCGCGCGGCACCACGCGAAACCGGCAGCCGATGGCGCGGTGCCGAAAGGGTGGCACGAGGGGCGTCTTTGTGATCGCGGCAACCGCATAGGGGAGTACATCACCCATATCCACCCCGGTGGAGGCGACTCTTGCCGCAGCGCTCGAAGGGGTTTCGGCCACGTGTTTGCACAGGAAAGATCATTCAGGCAATCGCCGAAACGCGATACCATGATCACGACCTTGACCGCCTCGCCCACCTTCCTTTCAGACAGATAGGCAGATCATGACAAATGTCGAACAGATGCAGGAACAGCGACTTGAAGCGCTCCGACTGACGAAGTCGGGAACACCGAAGCTGCCATCCAATCCGTTTTTCGGCGTCGGTCCGATCACGGATGCGACCACCGACGAGGTGGATAGCCGCCTGCGGCGCATCGCTTTCGATAGATGGATCGAGAAGACCTATCGCAAGTTCGACGACAGGGGTAACGACATCGGCGGTTTCACCACCGCCGAAATTTCCCGCAGCATGCATCGCGGCTACCCTGCGGACAAAATTCTGACCGACATGATGCGGGCGATCCACCGCTATTTCCACTTCCCGAAGACGAACCGGATGGCTGTGGGACTCGGCGGCGGTCACAGCGGCTATACCGTCTGCGTCCAGCACCTGATGAACGCCAACGACGCCTCCCAGCGCGTCTACGTCGATACGCCGCGCCCGGAAAGTGATCCGGCCCGCGCGGCAGGCTTCTTCCGTCAATCCTGGGCCACGCAGCTGATCGAGATGCAGCGCTTCGCCGAAAAAGGCTGCGAGAGCCGCATTCATTTTGCCGCCTCCGAAGGTGTGATCCCGACGGCCGCCGAGCTGTCCGCTCTTGGCATGTCGATCTTCGTCGGCGTCGGCCACGAGACGACCGGCGCCAATGCCTATACCAGCCGCGAGATCCACGAGCTGCTGAACTGGATCGATGGCGATCCGGCAAACCGCCATGCAGTGTTCGACGCGACGTCGATGCTGGGCGCCATGCCTTGGCAGCCCGAGTTGGTCGATGCCGTGATGGCGAAATGCTGCTTGTTCATGCCGTTCCAGAAGGCGATCGGCGGGGTGTCGGGATATTTCGTCGCCTCCTTCACGCCGCATGCCCTGGCGCTCGTCGAGAAGAACCAACAGGATCCGTCCTGGGCGATCCCGCGCCAGCTCAAGATCGCGCCGCCGATCGATGCCCGGCAGCCGCTTTCCGCCAAGCGATCCGTGGATGCCGGACCGTTTTACGATGCCGCGGAAGACCGCATGCTCGGTGGCGTCATCAACACCTACAGCGCGCTTGCCTTTGCCGAAACCACCTTCGGTCTCCTGCAGTCCGAGGCGCGGGTCGGCTCGGTGGTCGAGCTCAACAAGCGGTCTGCGGCCAATCGGGCGGTGATCGACGACTGGGTCGCGGCGCATCCGCTGTTTTCGCTGACCGTCACCGATGCCGAGCGGCGCGGCGCGGCGGTGACGCTGCTTAAGGTGCAGGACGCCGGCATCACCGATCCTGCGATCCATGCCCGCATTATCGCGCGTTCGAAGCAGTTGCTCGGCTATGAGGGCTTTACCCATTCGAATGGCGCGTTCGAGCCCGGCCTCGACGCGGCGCGCTACGTCAACGCATTCCCGGGAACGCCCGGCGACTACCGCGCCTGGGTCGGCGGCATCCGCGAGCCGGCCGATGTCGTCGCGCTGCTGGAGAACCTGCAGTATGCCTATCTGCGCGCCAAGATCGTCGTGATCGAGGAGGAACTGGCAAAGCAGGGCGTCACGTTCGCGGCGCCTGCGAAGGCCGGCGCGATGGTCCGCAAGGACGATCCCGAACACGCCTATACGGTGCTGATCGCCGATCTGGTCGGCCTGCGCCTCGGCGCCGATGGGGAGCCCGACGACAGCGAAATCAGGACCTATGTCGAGGAAAAGGGCGGCGTCTTCCATGCCGGTCCGATCGGCGACAGGGCGGCGCTGGAAAAGGGCCGCATCCATTTCTTCTATCAGCCAAATCTCAGCACCGAGGCCGAAATCCTGCCACAGACGGACAAGGGCCAGTATGACGCGCTGATCGCGGCGGCGACCTTCATCCCGAAGGCTTCCGTCTTCCCGTTCGGCGGCGTGCGCATCGGCGCGGGGACCGGCAATATGGGCTCGGCCTCCTGGGGCGGCGGCAACGGCGAGGGCGGCGAGGCGCCTTTGATGAACACGCCGGGTATCAACAGCCGGGCGACCGCCCAGATGGCGGTGAAGGCGATCCTCAAGGTTGTTCCCGACCTGCCCGTCGATAGGCTGCACCAGATGGTCGCCAACGGCGACTTTGATACCGGGCGCCAGCTCAAGGATTTCCCGACCGCCAAGCTGGAAGGCCGGAAAATCGCCATTCTCGGCTACGGCAATATCGGCCGCGAGGTCGCCAAGCTCGCCAGGGCTTTCGGCATGAAGGTGATGATCTACGCGCGCCGGCATCACCAAGGCTGGATCGAGTCGGAAGGCTTCGATTACGCCGCAAGTCCGATTGAAGCGGCGACCGGCGCCGACGTGCTTTCCGTCCATATCGGTCTCGGCCGGCTGGATACGGCGACCGGCGTCTATTCCAACGCAGGTGTCGTCGACACGCAAGTTCTCGACGCGATGAACGACGGCGCAGTGCTGGTCAATTACGACCGGGGCGAGGTCGTCGATGCGGCGGCGCTCGACCGGGCGCTGTCATCAGGAAAGATTGCCCATGCGGCAATCGACGCCGATCTCTTCAAGGATGCAGTAACCGGCAAGCTCAGCGGGCCGATGGTTCCCTATCTGCCACTCGAAGAGCGCCATAAGGGCAAGCTGGAACTGCTGCCGCACGCCGCCGCCGATACCGACCATCCTTCTCGGGTGACCGGCGCCAAGCAGGCGGTGGATCAGATCTTCGATGTCATTCGCTTCAAGTCGGTCACCAATCTGAAGGGTGATCTGCCGGAAGGGTACGTCTCGGCAGGCGGACGCACACCGGCCGGAATCGGCAGGGTGACGAAGCGGGTGGTCAGCGAGATAAGCAGCAATGCGGAACTGCTGGACGAATTGCGGCGGACCTCGGAAAAGGTCGCGGCGATCGTCGGCGCGCTCTCCGTCGTCTCCGACCCGAGCCACCGCGACCGGATCATCGATCGCTATACCGGTCTGCTGGCCGAAAATGCCGGCCGGCAGCGGGCGCTTATCGAGCAGCTTGGCCTCTACGGGCCGGCGGCGGAGTAAGCCGCGGTCATGCCCGATGTACGCCGTTCTTTTTCCGACCGCGCCGGCTCGCGCCACATTCGGAGCGGGGGCTGATCGGCGGAGCAAGCCGGACGCCAGTGTCGCGTTTCTAACTGGCCAGCGACGTCGCAGCCCTAATCAGCTTTGACAGAGTTTCAAACAAAACCAACGGTTTAGATAAACCAGGGCAGGTTCGACGGTTCGCCGCGTATTGCGCCTATCCCGGTCGGGCAAAGGGACGGCTTCGAGGAGCCTCGTGGTGCAGTCATGCTAAGGGTTGGCAAAATTTCCGTTCGGGTGCCGATTTCGACCACCTCGCCTTGGCATTGAACGGCAACCAGGGGATCGATGCGGTCCACGACCGCCATGTCATCTCCGCACGCTTCTCGACCGCAGATATCTCCTTCGCCGGCAGCAGCCTAGATCTGCTGCGAATTTGCGACAGTTTGCGACAAATTCCCCATGCCGCGGCACAGTTGTGCGACAGCGATGAGCTATTCCTGGCGAGTAACCGCCGC
Organism: Rhizobium laguerreae; assembly: GCF_019778565.1. NCBI lineage: Bacteria > Pseudomonadati > Pseudomonadota > Alphaproteobacteria > Hyphomicrobiales > Rhizobiaceae > Rhizobium > Rhizobium laguerreae. The sequence goes on from NZ_JAAXQT010000011.1 coordinate 181,527, forward strand.
GTCCAGACATTGGTTTGAAAGTCCAGGAGGAGAGCATAAATGGCAGAGCAAAGTCCCGCAGACTCTCAAGGCGTTGGTGTGACGCGTCGAGCCGTCCTTGGCACCGGTGCCGGTGTTGCAGTCGCTACGATGCTTCCACTGCAATCCGCTGCCGCCCAGGAGATTTCCGTTTCGAATGAAACGGGCACAACTCTCTTCGTTTCGACGACGGTGAATGGACGGGCCGTCGCTCTCGATATTGACTCACGCGCATCGCTTCTTGACCTGCTGCGCGAGCGCCTTGGCTTCTCAGGAACAAAAAAAGGCTGCGATCACGGCCAGTGTGGTGCATGCACGGTGCACCTCGACGGCCGAACGGTAGTGTCCTGTCTGACGCTTGCGGCGAAAGTGGACGGACGTCAGGTGACGACCATCGAAGGGCTGGCCGACGGGGATACACTTCATCCGATGCAGACCGCCTTCATCGATCACGACGCATTGCAGTGCGGATACTGCACGCCGGGCCAGATCATGTCCGCCGTCGCATGCGTTCGACATGGTCACGCAACGGACAAAGCCTCGATCCGCCAATTTATGAGTGGAAACATCTGTCGTTGCGGCGCGTATGCCGGGATCGTCGCTGCCATCGAAGATGTGGCAGCCAATTCGAAGGAGGGCTGAAGATGCGAGCTATCGATTACACTCGGGCGGACAGCCTCGAAGCAGCCGTCGAAGCCTTTGCTGCGGTCGGCCTAGACGCGCGCTACATCGCCGGCGGCACAACGCTCTATGATCTGATGAAGCTCGGCGTGGAGCGGCCAGCGCATCTTATCGACGTTACCGGCATCATGGACCTCGACACGATCGACACTGACGGCGACGTATTGCGGTTTGGTGCTTTGGCGCTGATGAGCGACGTCGCGTATGCACCAGCGGTGCGAGACGAATATCCGGTCCTTTCCGAGAGCTTGCTGAAAGCAGCCTCGCAGCAACTGCGCAATATGGCCACAGTTGGCGGCAACCTGCTTCAGCGAACCCGCTGTCCCTATTTCCGCAACGGCGCGGGGTCACTGTCTACGGTAGGCATGTACCCCTGCAACAAACGTGTCCCCGGTTCCGGTTGCGCGGCAATCGGCGGATTGGACCGAGGCCATGCGATCCTTGGAGTGAGTGACGCTTGTATCGCGGTCTCACCGGGAGACTGGCCAGTGGCGTTGACGGCGATGGGCGCATCGGTCGAAATTCATGGACCCGCAGGAACGCGCACCGTCCCGATTTCGGACTTCTACAGGCTGCCCGGCGATACGCCGCATCTGGAATTCGATATAGCCCCAGCCGAACTGATCACGGCCATTACCGTCCCGAAAGCGCCAAGCCGTTCCTCGACCTATCACAAGATTCGCGACCGGGAGAGTTTTGCGTTCGCGGTGGCATCCGCCGCAGTCGTGGTTGAAATGGAAGGAGCCAATGTCCGAACGGCCCGCATTGCACTTGGCGGTGTCGCAACGATCCCATGGCGAGCGCAGAGTGCCGAAGAGACGTTGCGCGGCAAGCAATTAACGCCCGAGCTGGCACTTGAAGCCGGCCGGGCCGCATTCAGGGATGCGCGTCCGGGCCAGCACAACGCCTTCAAGTCCGATCTGGGAGCCCGGGTTGTTGCCGATGCCTTGATGATTGCCGCGGAAAGGAGAGCGTGATGCCGTCACAAACCTTCTCAGAAATCGCCCGCGTCGACGCCAGGGACAAGGTACAGGGCCGCACGACGTACGCAGCCGATATCAGGCTGCCCGGCATGCTGCATGCGATGCTGGTCCCTGCCACCATCGCGAAAGGCAAAGTCACAAACGTTGACGTCACCGCGGCGACCAAAATCCCCGGTGTCGTTCATGTCCTGTCCATCGGCGATTTTCCCTCGCTTCGTCCACAAATATCATTTCGCGGGCAGCCAATTGCATTGGTTGTCGCGGAGACGATCGAGGCCGCGATAGAGGGTGCTGAAGCCATATCTGCTGACTACGAAGCGGCACCATTCGTGCCCTTGATGACCAGTCCCGGCGCACAACGCGTTCCGGCAGAAGGCTTTAATACAGGCGACGTCGACAAAGCGTTTGAAAATGCAGGCGTTATTGTCGAGGGCACTTTCGAGACACCAACCCAGCACCATAACGCCATGGAATTGTTCGGGACCGTCGCGGAATGGTCTAACGGGCGACTGACGGTCCATGAGGGCTGCCAGAATATTGAAGCAGCCAAGGGCGCACTCGTTAAGGCCTTGGGCCTTGCTCCGGACCAAGTTGCGGTCAAATCCGAACATGTCGGAGGTGGGTTCGGGCAGAAATCTCCTCCCAAGCTTCAATCCGCGTTGGTTGCCCAGGCTGCCAGGCTTGCAGGGAGGCCAGTTAAGCTGGTCACACCGCGTGGGCAGTTGTTCCATATCGCCAACTACCGGCCGCGCAGTGTTCACAATATCCGTCTTGCCGCCGATGCGCAGGGGCGCCTGGACGCCGTCCTCTATGATGTGGTGCAAGAAAATATCCCTGACGGCGGATTCCGCTCAAGCGGTTATCATGAGGATATCGCGCGTCTTTATGCCATCGAAAATTTTCGGGCGACGGCAGGCGATATCCATATCGACCGCCAGATGCCGCGACATACCCGCGGGACGCATCCGTTCCCTGCCGGGTTTGCGCTGGAAAGCCTGATCGACGAGATGGCTTACAAGCTCGGCAAAGATCCGGTTCAACTTCGTCTCGAGCATGAAGCAAAGAACGACATCATCTCTAGGCAGCCTCTGTCGCCGCATTTCCTGAATGACTGCCTGCGGGAAGGTGCGAGGCGCTTTGGCTGGAGCCGGCGAACACCTGAACCGGGATCGATGCGACTGGACGACGGCACGATGGTCGGATACGGCGTCGCATGCGGGATTTTCGGGGCGTCGGGCTCAGCTGCCGAGACGACACTGCGGGTACGTGCGGACGGCACGACGCGGGTGATATCGTCCGGGCACGAAATGGGCCAGGGTATCCGGACTGCGGTCGCAAACACGATCATCCAGGGACTCGACATCAACCCCGATCGTCTAGAGATTTTGCTTGGGGATACGACAGTCGGTCCGCAGATGATGACCGTTGGCGAGCGCGGCACGGCCAGCATCATCCCTGTCACGGCGAAGGCTGTCAGGGCGTTGCGCGCCCGCTTCGATGAGCTTGCAGGTCCGAACCCGCCGGCGGGCAATTTGCATGAGCAACTGGCGCGCCTGAAACGTCCCCAGATTGAAGTGGTGGTTTCGGAGCTCGCGCCCGGGCAGGACGCCTCCGCTCTTGAAGCCTTTCGAACCGGGGGTCGTGCAGGTGCGGGCCCTGAATACCCGGGCTTTACATCAATGAGTTACATTGCCCAGTTCGTCGAAATTCATATTGAACCCAGAACGGGCCGCATCCGCATGCCGCGGGTGGTCAGCATTGCCGATGTCGGTCGGGTCGTCAGTCCGGTGACCGCTCGCGGGCAGATGTATGGCGGCGTTGTCTGGGGGTTCAGCACGGCGCTTCGCGAGGAGACTGACGTCGATCCGCGTTTTGCCGGCTACCTCAATGCCGATCTCGCCGACTACCTCATGGCGGTTAATGCCGACATCGGTGACGTCGACGTCGGCTTCATCGACAAACCGGACACGATGGTCAATTCGGTCGGCGTCAAGGGCATGGGCGAACTCGTCATGCTTGGCACGGCTCCTGCCATCGCCAATGCGATTTATCACGCGACGGGCAAGCGCGTCAGAAAGCTGCCGATCCGCGTCGAAGATGTCCTTTGAAGAAAGTCGGCCGCCAAGCGCTGCGTCATGCGGGTCCAAATGACTATTTGTATTGGTCGACGGATCGCCTCTGTCGTTGTGGCGCTCCCATGTAGAAACTTGTCCCATGGCGGCATCCGCCGGCCGGATCCGTCTAATGATCGAAGCAGGCACCCGCATGCTCCGGGGCATTGGTCATGATCTGCGCACGGCGCTGACGCGGCTGAAACTGCGCGTGGAGCGGACGGGAAAGCGGTCAGAAGGACGCCTGCTCTCCGATATCGATCGGATTGAGAGCCTGCTCGTCGAGAACCTGAATTATCCTCGAAACGACTATGCGACAGAGACAGTTGAGCTTATCGACGTCGCAGGCATCTTGCAAACAGCCTGCAGCGAATTCGCCGTATCGGTCACGCGTCCGATACACCGAGCCAAACAGGCTTCTTGCCAGATGCCGGCCACTTTCCATTGCACCCGCGGTCACCAATTTTACGACAACGCCGTTGAGTTCGCAGTCGTGGTCCCCATAATCCGGCAAGCGAAGGGGGCGTTCGATCCCGAGGCGGCCATTTGAGATCCTTTTAGGACATGTGAGAAAATGGGTTTGGCCGAACCGCTGTGAAACTTTGATACACTTTTTTCGATGCGAACCGCGCTCTCTTCTGTAAAAATAGCTCAAGAGGTTATGCAGATGCAGAATTCATCGCATGTCGTGGTTGTCGACGATCACAGCGATATCCGGGATCTGGTTCGACAGTATCTCGAACAGCAAGGCTACAAGGTGAGCGTGGCAGAAAGCGGCGCGGCCCTTCGACGCCTGCTCGAGCGCGAGCGCCACGTGGTGGATCTGATCATCCTCGATGTCATGATGCCGGGCGAGGACGGATTGAGCGTGTGCCGTCAGGTGCGTGCCGCGACAGACATCCCGATCATTTTTCTGACCGCATTGGTCGAAGATACCGATCGTATCATCGGACTGGAACTTGGCGCTGACGACTACGTCGTGAAACCATTCAATCCCCGCGAGCTCCTGGCTCGCATCAGAGCGGTGCTTCGGCGCGCGAGCAATCCGCTGACACAGCAGCGCATGACACAGCAGCAAAGGGCCGTCCGCATCGGCCAGTGGCGCGTCAACATGGGACGTCAGGAAATTTCCGGTAGCGACGGCGTTGGAATACCCTTGAGCACTGCCGAATTCCGTCTGCTGAAAGTCTTCATCGAAAGGCCGGGCCTGATCCTGAGCCGCGAACAGCTGCTTGATCTGACCGTCGGCAGGACGGCCGATATCTTCGATCGCAGCATCGACAATCAGGTGAGCCGGCTTCGCAAGAAAATCGAAGAGAACCCTAAAAATCCGTCGATCATCAAGACGCATTGGGGCGGCGGCTACAGCTTGGCTGCCGAGGTGGCGTTCGAATGAACCACCTCTGGAACAGAAGCCTGGCGACGCAACTTATCGCGTTTACGCTTGCGGCTTTGATCATTTCCCAGGCGCTGACATTTCTAATCTCCTGGAAGGAGCATTCCAAAGCTCTCGACGCTGCAGCCAAGAGCGAATTCCTCAGTCGAGCGCGCACGCTGACCCGACTGGTGGAAACCGTACCGCCCGAATATCAAAAGCAGGCTCTGCTTGCGAGCGAGACGAGGGACTCGCGTTTTTGGGTGAGCGATCGTGAAGCGGAAGACCCCGCCGCCTGGCGCCTAACGGCTGCCGCCGAATTTTCCCGGCCTCTGGAGAATTTCGTGGACCTCGTCAGGATCTTTCAAGATGGCTCAGCCAGGACGCAGATCCCTGATGCGAAGAGGGTCGCAGCGTCGAACGGCGGTGAGGGATGGCGCGTTCCAATGCAGAGCCTCTGGGCGCTCCCGCAGCCGATCAAATATGTCTATTTCGACGGCTCGCGGGGCTATGGCCTTGTCATCAAGGTCGATGACAGGACCTGGCTGAACGCAGCCTTCTATATGCGACAGACTGGAGGCTGGTGGACCTCCACGTCGCTCGCCTCGCTCAGCCTGACGGCACTCATCCTGGCTCTGCTCGGCGTGTTCTTCGCCAGCCGCATATCAAGACCGTTGCGACATCTTGCGACCTCGGCCGAAGCCTTGGGGCGGGGAGAAAACCTGCCGCCGCTTTCGGAAGAAGGACCGGAAGAGGTCCGGCGCACCGCCGAAGCCTTCAACAAGATGCAAGGCCGGCTGCACCGTTTCCTTGAAGACAGAACGAAGATGCTGGCCGCGATCGGTCACGATCTGCGAACGCCCCTGACGACCTTGAGACTGAGGACGGAGTTCGTGCAGGATCAGGAGATCCAGCGAAAAATGCTGTCGACGATCGATGAACTTCAGGGCATGACCGAGGCCGCCATTTCTTTTGCGCGTGGGGAATCGACGGAAGAGGAAACGCGCGACATCGATCTGGAAGCGCTGGTTGGAAGCATCTGCGACGACCAGTCCGATCTTGGCAAGCCTGTCAGTTTCGTCGAAGGCGTGAAATTGTCCTATCGCTGCCGGCCTGATGGTCTCAGACGCGCTGTGCGAAATCTCGTCGAAAACGCCGTGCGATATGGCGGAGAGGCGCGGGTCTTCATCCGGCACACGGCTGCGACCATCGACATCGTCGTCGAGGACCGCGGTCCAGGCATTCCCGACCTTATGAAGGAAAAGGTGTTCACGCCGTTTTTCCGGCTCGAGGCTTCGCGCAATCGCGACACCGGCGGGATTGGACTTGGCCTATCGATCGCGCGTGCTGCAGCCAGGCAACATGGCGGTGACATTTCCTTCACAACAGGAGATGGCGGCATGCAAGCCGTTCTTTCTCTGCCACGCGATGGCCGTGTGGAAACGCCTGCTGTCCCCAAGGGGCGCGACTGGAAATCCCTGCGCGGGTCGATTGGGCTCCGTGCGCCGAACCTTGCCGAGAAGCCGACAAAGCCGCGGACGCAACATTGATCTCGGCGCCGTTGCACCTCCATCGTCACCCTCGGCAGGCGGCAGCCACCATCCACATTCATGCGTGTCGATCGAAAGTGCACCTTGGACAGCTATTCTGGTAGCGGTGCCGCAGCCTCGCCGCTCATGCTGCGACACTTGATTACATTTTGACTCGTCTGCGGCAAAGCTCTGCGACAAGGCCGAACTAACCTTCCCCTCATCAAGCACAAGGCGCGAACAAGACGGGCGTCTTTCAATCGTCGCCTCGACGATCGTCGGTTGGCCGCCCTGCGCTTCCAGCCCCCGATGGAGACCACGGGCCGATCAACCGACGCGCGATCAACATGGAAAGGAATGGTCATGGCAGATCAGAACAACAGCTACAGAGTCGAACAACACAGCATTTCGGCGATCGCCAGAGGAGTGTTGGCCGACATCATTCTGTTTGCCTCCCTCATCTCACTGACGGCCGTCATCAGCCTGGCGGGCAATTGATGGTGGTTGATACACTTGGTTACAGTTTTGGTCGCGTTCGGCACACCCGTGCGACAGAGCCGGCTTAATTTCCCGCCGATCGCGATCCTGGTGGGGCGCATGGGCGCCCGCCTCGCGTGAAGACCGTTCACAGCCGCGCAAAGGTGTTCGATGATGCGAGCCAAATGCTTTTCGACCGTCTATGTTGCCATGATTTTTTGCCTCCCGGCCCTGCTTTCAAGTTGCAACGCTGACGTGGCAGCACAGGAGCGGCCAGCTCGTTCGAAACCTGAAGTCAGCGCGCAGACCTTGCATCGCCAGGCAGTGACACTGACGACAGAATTGGCGGGCCGTACCGGTGCACAGATGGTTTCGGAGGTCCGCCCTCGCGTGTCCGGCATCATTCTCAGGCAAAGTTTCGATGAGGGCGGCTTGGTAAAAGCCGGAGACGTCCTTTACGAACTTGACCCCATGCCGTTCGAGGCCTCCTACCGCAATGCCGAGGCTGCTGTGCAGCGGGCCGAAAGTGCCCTTCCGAGCGCCCGAGCGCGCTCGCAGCGCTATGAGAGCCTCAGTGCGAGCAGTGTCGTCAGCCGCCAGGATTTCGATGAGGCACGAACACAGATGCTGCAGGCCGAGGCGGACGTCGCCGCTGCCAGGGCAGCTCTTGAAACCGCCCGCATCGAACTGGAATATGCCAAGGTCCGCGCCCCGATCAGCGGGCGTGTGGACGCTTCAAATGTGACCGAGGGTGCGCTGGTTACCGAAGACCAGGCGTCGCCAATGACGACGATCCGCCAGACGGACATCATCAATGTCGACCTTGTGCGCTCGAGCGCCAGCCTTCTCGCGCTCAACAAGGCACTCGCGTCGCAGGATATCAAGCCACAGGAAGGCTCGGTGACCGTCGAACTCCGGCTCGAAGACGGCAGCAAATACGGCCATCCCGGAAAGTTGCAGTTCCGCAACGGCGCCGTATCGCAAACGACCGGCATGGTTCTGATGCGCGCCGTCTTCCCCAATCCGGAAGGCGCGCTCCTGCCCGGGATGTATGTGCGGGCACTCGTTGAAGACGGCTATGTCGAAGATAGCGTGCTCATTCCGCAGCGCGCGGTCTCACGCAATAGCCGCGGAGAGGCCACGGCGCGTTTCATCAGCGCCGACGGGAAGATCGAGGAACGTGTTCTGGCCGTCGAGCGCGGCATCGGCAACAATTGGTTGGTGACCGCTGGCGTCGGGGAGGGTGATCGTGTCGTCGTCGAGGGCCTCCAGAGGGCGGCGATCGGCGAAGAGGTCCAAGTCACCGCAGTGACCGTCGATAACGAGACGGGGGAGTTCGTTGCCGTCGCCGAGGCGGGTCGGCCATCTGCAGGAAAACCCGCAGAGGTTTCCGTGCGGTTGCCTGACGCCGTAACGCGGTGAGGCGGCGCCATGTCGCGTTTCTTCATCAGCCGCCCGATCTTCGCATGGGTGCTTGCAATCGCCGTCATGATGACAGGCGCGATCGCAATCACGACCTTGTCCATATCGCAGTATCCGCAGATTGCTCCCACATCGGTTCGCATCACCGCCAATTATCCGGGCGCCGACGCGAAGACCGTCGAGGACTCGGTGACCAAGGTGATCGAGCAGGGCATGACGGGCATCGAAAATCTGGACTATGTGTCCTCGAACTCATCCTCCACCGGCGAGGCGTCGATCACATTGACCTTTACCAGCGCCGCCGACCCCGATGTCGCACAGATGCAGGTCCAGAACAATCTCCAGCTCGTCCAGGCACGTTTGCCGAGCGCGGTCCAGGACACGGGGCTGACGGTATCGAAGTCGACGTCCAGTTTCTTCCTGATCGCCTCCTTCCTGTCTGAGGACGACAGTCTGTCCGGAACGGATATCGCCGACTTTGTCGACAGCTCCCTTATGGACTCGTTGCGGCGCGTGCCAGGCATTGGCGAGGTGCAACTGCTTGGCTCCTCCCGCTATGCCATGCGCATCTGGCTTGACCCCGACCGGCTCGCCCAGCATGGGCTTATGGTCACTGATGTGACGCAAGCGATCAGAGCGCAAAACACGCAGGTGGCCGCCGGTCAATTCGGGGCTCTGCCGCAGCGGCGGGGCCAACAGCTCAATGCCACCGTGACTGCGGGAAGCCGTCTCCAGAGCAAGGAGCAGTTCGAGGCAATCATCCTCGCGCGCGCTTCCGATGGCTCGGTCGTGACATTGAATGACGTTGCTGAGGTCGAACTTGGCTCCGAGAGTTATACCACGAGCGGAACCTATAGCGGTCATCCCTCCGCAGGCGTCGGCTTCCGCCTGGCGGCCGGCGCAAATGCGCTTGAAGCTGCTGAGGCGGTGCGCGCCGAGATCGAAAGCTACAGAGGTAGCTTCCCTCCAGGCGTAGAGGTCAAATATCCCCTCGACACGTCTCCTTTCGTGCGCCTGTCGATCGAGAGCGTCGTGGTGACATTGATCGAGGCTGTCATCCTCGTCTTCATCGTCATGTTCGTTTTCCTGCAGAACCTGCGCGCGACGATCATCCCGACGCTTGCGGTACCTGTGGTGCTGTTGGGGACCTTTGCTGTCATGGCTGTGTTCGGATACTCGATCAACACACTCACCATGTTCGGCATCGTTCTTGCGATCGGCCTTCTCGTTGATGACGCGATCGTCGTCGTCGAGAATGTCGAGCGGGTCATGGAAGAAGAGGGGCTCGGACCGCGCGAGGCGACCTTGAAGTCCATGGGTGAAATCAGCGGCGCCCTGATCGGTATCACGACCGTGCTGTCGGCGGTTTTCATCCCCATGGCCTTCTTCTCTGGTTCTGTTGGAATCATCTACCGGCAGTTCTCGATCACTATCGTCTCGGCAATGGTGCTTTCCGTGCTGGTGGCCCTGGTTTTCACGCCGGCGCTTTGCGCCACGATCCTCAGGCCGCCCGGATCCGGATCCGAAAAGGCCGCGCCGTTTCGCTGGTTCAATGCCGGCTTCCAGAGGTTCACCGCACTTTACCGGCGCGCCACGCTTTCGATCGTCCGCCGGATCGGCGTGGCGCTCGTCCTGTTTGCGGCGCTATCGGGCGCGACCGTCCTGCTTTTCGCGAGGTTGCCGACCGCTTTTCTGCCAGAGGAGGACCAAGGCAGACTGATGACCTCTATCCAGCTTCCGCCGGGAGCGACGGCTGACCGGACGCGGCGGGTGCTGGACCAGGTGCTCGAATACTACCTGACCAGCGAGGCAAGCTACGTCGACGGCGTATTCGGCGCTACCGGCTTCAGCTTCGGTGGCCAAGGTCAAAATGTTGCGACAGTGTTCGTCGCTTTGAAGGATTTCGATCAGCGCTCGGAACCCGAAGCCTCTGCGCAGGCGATTGCCGGACGTGCGATGGCAGCCTTCGGCGCAATTCGCGATGCGCGTGTCATTGCCTTGTCGCCACCCGCCCTGCCGGGCTTCGGAAACAATAGCGGCTTCGATTTCTTCCTGCGTGACACCGGTGGCGCCGGGCATGAGGCGCTGATGGCGGCTCGTAACCAATTTCTGAGGACAGCTGCGGCGAATGAGAGGTTGTCGGGCACCAGGCCGAATGGCCAGGAGGATACACCGCAATATTCCGTTTCGATCGATCGTGGGCGGGCGAGCGCGCTCGGCATTACGCTTTCCGATATCGATGCGACGCTGTCGACGGCTTGGGGAGGCAGCTATGTGAACGACTTCGTCGACCGCGGGCGGGTCAAACGTGTCTATGTCCAGTCTGATGCGTCTTTTCGCATGCAGCCTGCCGATTTCGACCGCTGGCATGTCCGCAACGATCGCGGGGAGATGGTGCCGATTTCGGTCTTCTCGACAGGACGGTGGGATTACGGCTCGCCGCGGCTTGAGCGATACAATGGCGTGTCAGCGGTACAGCTTCAGGGCGCGGCGGCCGTAGGAATAAGCTCAGGTCAGGCGATGGCGGAGATCGACCGCATGGTGGGAGAGCTGCCTGCGGGATTTTCGCACCAATGGACGAGCCTTTCGGCTCAGGAACGGCTTTCCGGCAATCAGGCCGCATACCTCTATGCCATTTCCGTCGTGGTCGTCTTCCTGGCGCTTGCGGCGCTCTACGAGAGCTGGACGGTGCCAGTCTCCGTCATGCTTGCCATTCCTGTCGGAGTCTTCGGGGCACTGGTCGCGGCAAGTACTTTCGGACAGGCCAATGACGTCTATTTCAAGGTCGGGCTTTTGACGACGATCGGTCTTGCGGCGAAGAACGCCATCCTGATCGTGGAATTTGCCATTACCGAGGAAGCCGGCGGGAAGGGATTGGTGGAGGCGACGCTTGAGGCCGCGCGCCAGCGGTTGCGGCCGATCCTGATGACATCCTTCGCTTTCATCCTTGGCGTCCTCCCGCTCGCCATCGCCGACGGCGCGGGGTCCGGTTCCCAAAACTCGATCGGTATAGGTGTCATGGGCGGCATGATATCGGCGACGGTCCTCGGCATATTGTTCATCCCCATGCTCTTCATCGTGACCCGGCGATTGTTTAGCCGCGGACCGCATCCCAAGCCTTACGCGGATGCGGGAGTAAGCGCTCCCGCCGAATAGGAGAGCATATCGACCGTCGGCGAGCGGCGCCCGCGAAGCCGCACTCTTCGACTTTCTTGAATACGCTTCGCCAAATGAGGATCACGAACATGCAGATGGCATTTCTCCATGGCGCCGCGCCGCAATTGCTGAGCGTTTTGCGCATCATCGCCGCCACATCATTCTTCACGCATGGAATGATGAAATTGTTCGGTTGGCCGGCACCGTTCGAATACCCGCTGAATGCGCTGCTTCTGGCGGCCGGCTTTCTTGAAGTCATCGGTGGTGTGCTTCTGGCGATTGGTCTGTTTTCTCGCCAGGTCGCTTTCCTGCTCTCCGGCCAGATGGCCTTTGCTTATTTTATCGGACACGGTTCACAAGGCTTCTTTCCCGCCCTCAACGGAGGCGAGACCGCAATGTTGTTCTGCTTCCTCTTCCTCTACATCGCTGCCGCCGGCCCGGGACCATGGAGCCTCGACGAGGTGGCTTCGAAGGCGCCTCCCGTGCAGCAGGCAGGTCCGTCTAACTGACTTTTGCGGGCGAGGTGGCGCTTGATTTATGTCATCTTATGTCATCGACGGTCCGCTGAGGTTCTCCGCGGGCGAGCGCGCCCTCCGCGGATGTGTGACAGATTGATACAAAGCGCGCGATCACTGACAAATCCATCAGACAAGTTCGCGCTAGATTTCGGTCGGACCGGTTCCTTCATCCCCCACAATCAAGGACCGGGTTCCCCCGCATCGGCAGCCTGACCCCACGGTTGCCGATGCCCCCTTCAAGACGAAGAAAACCTGCCGTTGCTCCGGACCTCGAGAGGATCTGATATGAACGAGATGGTAGCCATCACTCCGCTTCCTGCGCCCGTCCAAGCGAGGATGTCGGACGATCCGTCAGAGATTTTGCGCTTTGCCATTGAGTGCTTCGACCGAGGAGAGGTCGCGATCGCAACACTCGTCGACATTCGAGGCGGCGCGGCTCGTTCTCTGGGTTCGCTGGTTGCGGTCGCTGTTGACGGCAGCTACTGCGGCTATGTCTCCGGCGGCTGCGTGGAGGCTGCGGTTGCTTTCGACGCACTCCTTGCGATTGCCGAGGGCCGGGATCGGACTATGATGTTCGGCCAAGGCTCTCCCTTCTTCGACATAGCCCTGCCGTGCGGCGGCGGCATCACCGTTGCAATCCATGTCCTGCGCGATATTTCTGCGATCCGGCTTGTTCTCGAACGCCTGGAACGGAGGCAGCCGGTTGGCCTTCGTTATGTGCCGTCCAATCAGTCTCTCGTGGCAGTGGATCCGCCTGTTCAATCTGGTTGGTTTGAAGACGAGTTTCTGTCGGTATTCCTTCCGCGAACCCGCATCCTGATCTCGGGTCGTTCGCTCGAGGCGCGGGCCACGGCGCGCTGTGCAACGATCCTGGGCTACGATGTGATCCGGATCGAGAACGGCAATCCCCACTATGTCGCGAAAATGATTGACGCCTTCACGGCCGTGGTGCTTTTGCATCATGATCTCGAGGCTGAAGCGCCGCTTCTCGGACTGGCGCTCAGCTCGCCGGCGTTCTACATCGGTGCCCTGGGCAGCATGAGAACGCACAGCAGGCGTGTCGAATTGCTGACGAGATCTGGTTTCGCCAGGACCGACATCGATCGCATCAAGGCACCGATCGGGCTGTTCGGCCCGGCGCGCGACGCGACCTCCCTTGCACTTTCGGTGCTCGCCGACATTGCCGCGATGAGGCAAGGCATCCGTGAGTCGTGAGGCCATTGATACCAAACTCGCCCCTGTACTCGCGGGCACACCTTCTTTGCCCTGTTCGACCGTCTGTCGGTATGGAAGCTCGCCGCGATAGAAATTGCCGATAGTCAGATCTGCTGTTCCATCTCCATCATGCTGTTGGCTGCAGGCACGGACGAGGGATGATCCGGTCACGATTGCAGCCGGCCGACACGAACGACACCATGCGGTTGGAGTAGCGGCCGTCATAGATTGTCCAGCGGCACCCTCGGACGCCAGGGCATTACGACGCGGCAGCCCGCGCTGAGCGGGTAGCTCGGTTCTCGCAATGTCCACGTTTCAGGCTGAACTTGACCGCTTGTCGGCTAGTGATCAAGCAATGACAAGGAATCTCCTGTTTTTGTGCTGTCGCACGGATCTTGCGATCCCTCTCGAAAGTTCTTAGGTGACCCGAGGTCTTTGCATTCTGCAAACCCCGTGCTCGAGAGACCGAAATGATCCTCACCCTCGCAGGCGTCAGAAAATCCTATTCCACTGCCGAGGGTCCGATCGAAATCCTGAAGGGCATCGATTTGGAAGTCGCTGCGGGCGAAAGTGTTGCGCTCACCGGAGAGTCCGGCAGTGGCAAAAGCACATTGCTGCATCTGGCAGGCGGGCTCGACCGTGCAGACAGCGGCTCTGTCGTGATGGATGGTAGCGATCTGGCGCTATCTGCAGAAACCGAACGGGCCCGATACCGGCGAACAAGGGTCGGCCTGATTTTTCAACAGTTTAACCTCATCCCATCCCTGAGCGTCGCAGCCAACATTTCATTTCACGCCAAGCTTGCAAACCGGTACGATCACGCTTGGGAAAGGCAGTTGATCGAGGAACTGGGGCTGGAAGAATACACCGCCCGATATCCCGAGCAGCTTTCCGGAGGGCAACAGCAGCGCGTTGCCATCGGGCGAACATTGGCTGCTCGACCTCCTCTCATCCTTGCGGACGAGCCAACCGGCAACCTGGATGAGCAGACGGGCGATGCCGTCCTCGATCTGATGCTCAATCTCGCCCGGACAGTGGGATCGGCTCTGCTTCTCGTCACTCACTCCACGAGGCTTGCTGCTCGTCTGGACCGGACGGTGGTCCTTCGCGGTGGGAAGATTGCCGAATGAACTTCGTTGCATTCGTAGCCCTGCTGTCACACTGGCGTCGGAGACCTCTCCAGCTTCTCACACTGGTCATGGGGATTGCGCTTGCGACAGCGCTCTGGTCCGGTGTTCAGGCTATCAACGCCGAGGCGAGAGCGAGCTATACCCGGGCAACATCAGTTCTGGAGCAAGGCAACCTCCGGCAGATCGTCGCCAAGGACGGTGACGGCATAGCGACTGAGGTCTATGGCAGCCTGCGTCGAGCGGGCCTGAATGTTTCGCCCGTGATTGAGGGCAGCTACCGCTTCGGAAGCATAAGGATCCGTTTGGTCGGCATCGAGCCTCTGACGATGCCAAGGGACACCCAGAATGCGACGATCGCCAGCGGTTCAGATCTATCCGCCTTCTTTTCAGCCAGCGGACAGTTGCTCGTATCGAGCGCGACTGCCGAGCGGCTCCGTGGCGCCACGGACATGAACATCAAAAGCAATGGCAACGTTCCCGACGGCGCCGCCTTCGTCGATATAGCGGTCGCCGATCGATTGCTCGATAGGCACGGGAAGATCGACCGACTGGTGGTCGCAGCCGATCAAAAGATCACCCCCGAAGCAATCGATCAGGCGGGATTGACGATCCGCGAACCGGCTGAACAACCAGACGTCGCTCGCCTCACAGACAGCTTTCACGTCAACTTGACCGCCTTCGGGTTCCTTTCCTTCATCGTCGGGCTCTTCATCGTGTATTCGGCCACGGGCCTGAGCTTCGAGCAGCGTCGAGGCACTTTTCGTACACTTCGATCGCTTGGTATCTCCCTTCGAGCATTGACTACGATGCTCCTGATCGAGCTTTCGATGCTGGCGCTGATATCCGGGTTGATCGGCGTCATACTCGGCTACGTCATTGCGTGGCTTCTGATGCCGGGTGTCGCCGCGACCCTCAGGGGCCTCTACGGCGCGAATGTGTCAGGCTCGCTATCCATTCGGCCGGAGTGGTGGTTGGCTGGACTGGCAATTGCTCTCGGAGGAACCGCTGTTTCATCAGCTCAGAGCCTGTGGCGGGTTTGGAAGCTGCCGATTTTGGCTGCCGCCCAGCCGCGGGCGTGGGCGAGACAATCCGCTGGGTCCCTTACCTATCAGGCGGGAATCGGCGGGTTTCTGCTGATCTTGGCGGCTGTCCTTGCGATTACTGCGTCCGGGCTGGTAGCGGGCTTTGCGGTTCTTGGCTGCCTGCTTCTGGGAACAGCTCTGATGCTGCCTGGACTTCTTGCGGTCATCCTGACCGCAGCGCAGCGAACGGCGCGGAGCGCCCTGATGGAATGGTTCTGGGCAGACACCCGCATACAGCTTCCCGGCCTGTCGCTGGCTTTGATGGCTCTGCTACTGGCATTGTCGGCGAACATCGGCGTCGGCACGATGGTATCGAGTTTCCGGTTGACGTTCATCGGCTGGCTGGATCAACGGCTGGCCGCCGAGCTTTACGTGACGGCCAAGGATGAGGAGGAAGCGGCACGGCTCCGTGTTTGGCTTCCGCAACGCTCGACGGCAGTCCTGCCTATCTGGAGCGTGGATGGCGAGCTGCGTGGCGAACAGATCCAGATCTTTGGTGTCGCGGACGATCCAACTTACCGAGAGCACTGGCCCCTGATCGCTTCCGACAATGACGTTTGGGAGAAGATCGCTGCCGGTCAGGGCGCCCTCATCAACGAACAGATGTGGCGTCGCGGCGAAGCCAAGCTCGGCCAGCCATTGGTCATGCCTGGAGGTTGGAGTGTAACCGTGGCCGGTGTGTACTCTGACTATGGGAACCCGAACGGGCAAGTGATCGTCGGGATCAATACCCTGGTCGATCATTACCCCGATGTCCCGAAACTTCGCTACGGGGTCCGGGTGGCTCCCGAGCGAGCTCAGGTTCTCAAGCGCCAGTTGGTCGAGGAGTTTGGTCTGTCGGATACCGTGATCGTTGACCAGGCTTCGCTCAAGCGACAATCGAGAGCGATCTTCGACCAGACATTCAGGGTGACGGGCGCGTTAAACGTCCTCACTCTTGCTGTGGCAGGATTTGCCATGTTCTCAAGTCTTCTGACACTGTCCGGTATTCGGCTTCCTCAACTGGCGCCGGTGTGGGCCATGGGTGTGCGGCGACGGGATCTGGCGCTTTATGAAGTTGCCCGGACACTTGCGCTCTGGTTCACAACATTTGTGGCGGCCGTCCCGGTTGGTCTTGCCCTGGCGTGGGTCCTGCTTGAGATTGTGAACGTGGAGGCCTTCGGTTGGCGATTGCCAATGACGGTGTTTCCAATGGATTGGCTTTGGCTGGGAGCAATCGCCTTCATAGCGGCATCGCTGTCAGTGCTGATACCGGTTCGTCGCCTCGCTTCGATTAATCCTGCGGACCTGCTGAGGATTTTCGCCAATGAACGTTAGAAAGTTGGCGTCCCTCCTGATGGCCGCGGCTATGATCTGCGTAAGCGGTCAGGCGTTCGCACAGGGCTTCGCCGGATTGGGATCCGATGCGCAAGGTTTTGCGATCCCGGAGCGTGGCAATGGTCTTTCTTTCCCCGCCGCCCATGGCGCTCATCCTGATTACCGCATTGAGTGGTGGTATGTGACCGCCAATCTCAACGGTGATGATGGCAAGCAATACGGTGCGCAGTGGACGCTGTTTCGCTCTGCGCTGGCTCCGGGAAACAAGACAGGTTTCGCAGATCCGCAAGTCTGGATCGGGCATGCAGCGATCACCACCCGGAGCCATCACTATGTTGCGGAGCGGTTGGGCCGGGGAGGCATCGGGCAGGCGGGCGTTCAGGCAACGCCTTTTCGCGCGTGGATAGACGACTGGCGGATGGAGGACACCGAGCAAAGCGGCTCGGACACCTTTGGCAACCTTTCAGCCTTCGCCGGCGGGCCGGACTTCAGATATACCTTAAACCTCAAGGCCAATGGGCCACTCGTTCTTCAGGGTGACAAAGGCTTTTCGGTAAAGTCGGCGAACGGACAGGCGAGCTACTACTACTCACAGCCTTTCTATGAGGTGGCGGGGACGATCACGACGTCCGGATCGCCGGTTAAGGTCACCGGCAAAGCTTGGCTGGACCGGGAGTGGTCGTCGCAGCCGCTTGCGTCCAATCAGACGGGCTGGGACTGGTTCTCACTGCACCTGAATTCCGGCGAGAAGCTGATGGCTTTTCGGCTTCGTGACGACAAGGACGGGTTCATCTCCGCGAACTGGATATCCGCGGACGGGCGAACGACACCTCTGTCGAAAGATGACATCCAACTGCAGCCAACTCGGAACGCAACCGTCGATGGCCGCCAAATGCCGGTAGAGTGGCGTATACGCGTGCCGGGTAAGTCACTCGATATCACGACCAGACCGTTGAACGACCAGTCCTGGATGGCGACTTCGACGCCTTATTGGGAGGGACCGATCAACTTCAGGGGCTCTACGTCAGGCGTCGGATATCTGGAGATGACCGGCTACTAGCTGTTACCTTTCACAGGGTAACAGCTCCTTCGTTGAAGGATGCAAGCTCGCCAGCCCTTCGGCAAATTCCTGCAGGATCGACCGGAGTCTGGCCTATTCAGTAAGCGTCCGGTGGTGTGTTGATCAGCGTTTCAGGGGTTGATCCGCCTGAATGGATCGGGCGACGAGGCGTTGACGAAGGTCCTGAAGCTCTTGTTCGCCGGCGTGTCGGCTCCCGACCTGCCGGGGACAGCGGCCGACGAACGGGCAGCCGATGCCGGCTGGCCTTTGATGTAGCATGGCGGGTGGGCGGGACACGTAGTGGTCTTTGCTGAGGCCGATGCGGCGTGTCAGTATCGGCGATCTGTTGTACGACGGCGAGCTCGTGCTAAGAGCATGAGCATGTTTTCCTTGAGCGAGCGCCGAGAGGATTTCATCGCAGATCAAGAGCTTTGGATTAATCAGCAGCGCGCGGGCGATGGCTATACACTGGCGCTCGCCGTCCGAAAGCTGCTTGGGAAGCGGTCGAGATAGCCGGAGCGCAGGCCGACATTTTCCAGCGCGGTTTCAAGGGTCTTTCGTAGACTTCGATACCAAAATGGTCGAGCGGACGTTCGAGGACCGCCCGGATGCGGCAGTGGGGGTTGAGCTACGCAATCCGCGAAATTCATTTCCAAATGACCGTAAGTGACGTCGGCGCGATCGACATGAGCCTAACACTCCAGTGGAGTTCCATAATATCCGTTACGCCGCAAATTTGTTGTAGCCGCAAAGTTGAAGTGTCCTGTTTCTGCAAAGTTGGAATGTCACACTCCCCGGGTGGAGATTGCGGATGGGACTGATTACGATGAGCGAGCGTGATCTGCAGCGGATCGAGGTTTTGTCGAAGGTCGTTGACGGCCGGGCGACGCTGGTCTCGGCGGCGCGTGTTCTGCGGGCAGATCAGGCGTAGCTATGAGATGCGAAATATCTGCCTCGAAGCTCACACGGGATCTCGTCGGGGCGAACTGATCCGTCACGTCCTACGGTTCGCGTATTGCGTTATCGAGGCCACGCAGCAGCGGATACAGGAAATAGGAGATCACCGTACGGTTGCCGACCTTGATTTCCGCGGACACCGTCATACCGGGCAGCAGCCGCACCGGCATACCTGCGGCATTCAGCCGGGTATCGGCAAGCAGGACCCGCGCCTTGAAGAAGGGAGCGGCCGGCTGGCTCGGGGTCTCTGTCTGCTCCTGCTGGCCGGCGAGGAACGTGTCCTGGCTGATGGTTCTCACCTCGCCCGAGGCGGTGCCGTATTTCTGGAAGGGATAGGCGTCAAGCTTGATGCGGGCTTCCTTGCCGACGGCCACGCGGCCGATGTCGCGGGTGTTGATCGAGACTTCGGCTTCGAGCGGCACGTTGATCGGCACCAGCGTCACGACCGGCTCCGCCTCGCGCACGACTGAACCGACCGACCGCTGGGCGAGATCGAGCACGACGGCATCTGCGGGTGCGGTCAGCGCCACCATGTTGCGTCGCAGTTCCATCTTTTTCAGTTCCTCGTCAGCCATGTCGCGCTGGCCGCGCAATTCCACCAGTTGCTCCATTGCGGCGCGGCGGAAATCCTCGATGAAGGCCTGGCGGTCGGCTCGGAGCTTGGCATAGGAGTGGGCGGCCTCGTCGGCCCGGCCGCGAACGGCGGTCAGGTCGGATTCCACGTCGAGCCGGGCATCACGCGAGCCGAGCAGCGTGATCAGCGAGCCGCTCTGCTTGTTATAGAGCCGCTCCCGTGCTGCCTCGATCTGCGAGAGCCCATCGCGCCTGTCGTTGAGTACGGCCTCCTGGTTCCTGCTCGCCGCAAGAGCGGCCGACTGGCCGGCGATCTGCTGCTCGAAATTCTGCAGCTGCGCCATGTAGAAGGCCTGTCGCTGGCCGAAAAGCTGCGCCTGCAGCACCTGGTCGGGCGTATCTCCCGCCATCTTCATGTAGTCGTCGCCGGCAAGCTCGGCCTCGATGCGTCTCACCTGGGCGTCGAGAGCGGAGAACTTCGCCTGCTGCTGGTCGACATCGGCCTGGCTGAACGTGGCGTCGAGGGTCGCGAGCGTCTGGCCGGCATGCACCACTTCGCCGGCCTTCACCTCGATCGTGCGGATGATCGAGGTTTCGAGCGGCTGGACGACGATGGTCGGTTGGGTGGTGACGAGCTTGCCGGGCGCAATCACCACCTCATCGATCGACGAGACCGAGGCCCAGATGATCGCCGAAGCAATCAGCGCCGTCACGCAGTAGAGCGTCATCCGTGCAATGCGCGGCGGCGCGCGCTCCTCGAGCTCGACGGCGTCGGACTGGAATTCGGCAATTGCCGGCGGCAGCGGCGGGCGGTTGGTCAGTTCCCTTCCCTTGCCTGAGGGCGCCGTGTCTGAAGGGCCTTTGCCTGAAGGGACCGGCAGGTTCTCGCTGGGTTTTCTGGTGTGCGCATTCATGCGACCTGCCTCATCTGCTGGGACCACAGGTGGCGATAGGTCATGCAGCGCGATACAAGCTGATCGTGCCGGCCGATATCGGCGACCTTGCCACGCTCGATGACAAGAATGGCATCGGCATCGACGAGCGTCGAAAGCCGGTGCGAGACGATGATGACGGTGCGGCCGGCAGCGATGCGGCTCAGATTCTCGCGGATGATCGCCTCGCTGTCGGGGTCGAGCGCACTCGTCGCCTCGTCGAAGATCAACAGCTTCGGATCGGTGATCAGCGCGCGGGCAATGGCAAGCCGCTGCCTCTGGCCGCCTGACAGGTTGGATGCGTTTTCCTCCAGCATCGTGTCAAAGCCGCGCGGCAGGCGCTCGATGAACTCCTCGGCGCCGGCAATGCGGGCGACTTCCATGATTTCCTCGATGCTGGCATCGGGCTTGGCGGCGGCGATATTCTCGCGCACCGAGCCGCGAAACAGGAAACTATCCTGCAGCACGACGCCGATGCTCGTTCTCAGATGCACGAGGTCGATCTCGCGGCTGTCATAGCCATCCATGCGCACGAGGCCTTCCTGGCTCTGATAGAGCCCCTGGATGAGCCTTGTGATCGTCGTCTTGCCCGAGCCGCTTTTGCCGACCACGCCGAAGAGGCAGCCCGCCGGAATGGCGAAGGAGACATTGTCGAGCGCCGGCGCGCTATCCGGGCCATAACGGAAGCTGACCCTGTCGAATTCGATGCGGCCCTGCAGATGCGGCCGAACACCTCGCCCGCGGCCCGCCTGCTCCGGCCGCTGGTTCATGATCTCGCCGAGCATGCGCACGGAGAGCGCGACTTCCTGATATTCGTGCACCATGGTGACGATCTGCACCAGTGGTCCCGAGACCCGGCCTGCGAGCATGTTGAAGGCGACCAGCGCGCCGATCGTCATCGCGCCGCTGAAGACATCGAGCGCGCCGAGGCCGATGATCGCGACGCTCATCAGCTTCTCCAGCAATCCGGTCATCGCCTGGGCGATGGTCGAGATCTTGTCGACCCGGAAACGCACGGAGATCGCCTGGGCCGAATAATCGTCCCATACCTTGCGCTGGCGCGGCTCCAACGCCAGCGATTTGACGGTGCGCATGCCGTGCACGGTTTCCACCAGCAATGCCTGCCGGTCGCCTTCGGCCTGGTAGAGCGCCTGCAACCGGCGCTGGAACGGCCCGACAAGCATCATCACCACGAGCCCGACAAGGGCGGCGAAACCGAGCACGACAAGCGTCAACTTGACGCTGTAGAGAAGCAGGATCGGCACGAAGACCAGCAGCGAAACGCCGTCTAAGAGCGTGAGAAACAGCCGGCCGGTCAGGAATTCGCGGATGCGCCCGGTCTGCTGCATATGCTTGACGAGAACGCCGGCCGAGGCCTGCTCGAAGAGCGCGATCGGCAGGTTGAGCAGATGGCCGAAGGTGCGAGTCGCGACGCGGATGTCGATCCTGTTCGTCGCATAAAGCAGCAGATAGCGGCGCAGGAAGGTGAAGGTCGCGTCGAAGACGAGCGCGATCGCAATGCCCGCCGTCAAAACCGTCAGCGTCGCATAGCTCTGATGCACCAGCACCTTGTCGATGACGAGCTGAAAGAAGATCGGCGTCGTCAGCCCCAGCCCGTAGAGCACGAAGGCGGCGAGCGCGACGTCGCGGAAGAAGCTGCGCTGCTTGATGATCTCGGGGACGAACCAGCGGAAGCCGAAGGGCCGGTCCTCATCGGACATGCGATAGTTGCGCTTCAGCAGGATCACCGATCCGAGCCAGGCCTTGGCGAACTGCTCTTCGCTGAGCATCATCACCTCGGCGCGTGATGCCAGCGGGTCGAGAACGCGGATTCTCTCATCCTCCCCGCTCCCGACAGCGCCGGCGATGACCACCCAGTTGCCGTTCGTCAACTCGGCGAGCACCGGGAAGGCCTCGCCGAGTTGGAACAGGGATCGCCAGTCGAGCGTCAGATGCCTTGCCCTGAGGCCGGCATCCTTGGCCATGCGCAGCAGCTGCCGCATGGCAACGGGATCGTTGCCGACGGCATAATCGTGCTGCAATCGTTCAGGAGCAAGATCGACGCCGTGATGACGAGCGACGAGCGCAAGACAGTGCAGGTTGGTATGCAGAAAACCACTCATGGCCCACCCGAAACAATACGAGACCGAGGCAATATTTTTCAGTTGAAGTTCGGCGAGGCGTTCGAAGCGCCGGCCTGCACCGTCTGAATATCGGCAGCAGCCGCAGCTGGCATATCGCCGATGCGACGGACCGCACCCGCCTCGACTAACCCGCCAAGCGCCTTCTGCATGAGATCGACCGCATTGGCGAAGGCATCGACTGGCATGATGATGCGCTGGCGGAAGACCGGCTTCGGATTGTTGTTGGCGTCACGATCGGTGGCCGAGAGCGACATCAGGTCGATGCGCACGATCGTTCCGGTGATGGTGATCTCGCCGATGCCATCTGCATAAAGTTCGTTGCTCATTGTTCTCTCCTCTGGTTGATAATCAAAACGTCTTCACCTTAAGGCGCCTTACGTCCATTAGGACGCTCTAACTATTTGAATGTGCGTGCTGCCACGCCGGAAACGGGTCCCTAAGCCCGGCGGTGGTCTGCGGATTGATGCCTGTCTCCTCACCGGTCAGGCAGTCGTCGAGCGCGGTGCGGATTGCGTCTTCGTCGAAGCCGGCGCCGATGAAAACGAGTTCCTGGCGGCGGTCGCCCCAGACCTCGTCCCAATGCCGGTCGATGAGCTGGTGGAATTGCGGATGACGCGGCCATTGCGCCTTCGGCACCGACGCCCACCAGAAACCCTTGGTGTCGATGCGGCATTGCGTACCGGCAATCGATAGCAGGCCGATCTCGTCGGGCCTTGTCGCCAGCCAGAAATGGCCCTTCGCCCGGATGAGGCCCGGCCATTTCCTGTCGAGGAAATCCCTCAGCCTCGAGGGATCGAATGGCCGGCGGCTGCGATAGACGAAGCTCGAGATGCCGTATTCCTCGGTCTCCGGCACATGCTCGCCCCAGCCGAAGAGTTCCTTGTGCCAGAGGGGATGGCGGGCGGCTCTCGCTTCGCTGAAGAGGCCGGTATTCAGGATGGCCTCGAGCTTCAGCCGGCCGAAGCCGGTCTCGATGACGCGGGCATCGGGGTTGAGTGCGGCAATGATGCGGCGAACCTCGGCAAGCGCTGCAGGCGGCACATCCTGCGCCTTGTTGATGACCACGACGTCGGCAAATTCGATCTGCTCGACGAGCAGTTCCACCAGCTTACGCTCGTCGTCTCCGTCCCGGCTCTCGCCACGGTCCCTCAGGAACTCCGCGCTCGCATAGTCGGCCAGCAGATTGACCGCATCGACGACGGAAACCATCGTGTCGAGCCGCGCGACGTCGCAAAGCGCTGCCCCCCTCTCGTCGCGGAAGGAGAAGGTCGCTGCGACCGGCAGCGGCTCAGCAATGCCGGTCCCCTCGATCAGCAGATAGTCGAAGCGGCCGGTGCTAGCGAGCCGGCGGACCTCGCTCAGAAGATCGTCGCGCAAAGTGCAGCAGATGCAGCCATTGGTGAGCTCCACCAGCGTCTCGTCCGTCCGCGACAGGTTGGCTCCGCCGTCACGGACGAGATCGGCATCGATATTGACCTCGCTCATGTCGTTGACGATGACGGCGACGCGGCGCCCCTCGCGATTGCGCAGGACATGGTTGAGGATCGTCGTCTTGCCCGCGCCGAGAAAACCGGCAAGGACCGTGACCGGAAGTCTGTTGTCTGCACTCGTCATCGGTACTCCCCGCTCGCCTCTTTTACGCCGCGAGCTGCGGTCTGAATGCTACGTCCACATAGTAGTTTGTGCTGTTATAGCTGGCGCTCGGGAACAACCCGCTCGACCCATAGGCATAGACGCCGTTGCTGCCGCTGAGCGCCCTGAGGTCGCCATTCGTCACATCGGCGCTGAAGTAATTGCCGGTCGCCGAATAATTGCCGTTGGTGCTGTAGGAAACGACGTAGGTCGTGTCCGCGGCGATCTCCACCTGCTGGGTGAGTGTCGCGGTCTGCCAGCCGCTTGCCGTTTCGTTGCTGAAGGCGACGCTGCCGAGCAGCGTGCCCGAGGCAGTCCAGAGATAGCCGTTATGCGGGCCTGTATTGTCGGCACCCTTGTAGAAGCGGATGCCGGTGATCCAGCCAGCCGTATCAGCCTGGAACTTCATGCCGAGATTGACCTGCTGATTGTCGTTGGTGGAGACGATTGAAGGCGTCGCACTGGCGGCAAAGAGGTTCTGCTCCGGGCCTGCAGCCGGGTTGTTGATGGTGAGAGCAACCTGGGCCGTGGCCGTGCCGCCCTTGCCGTCTGATATCGCGTAGCTGAAGCTCGCCGGTCCCGAATAGCCTGCGGTCGACGTGAAGGTCACCGTCTGAGCCTGGGCATTGTAGGCGACCGAGCCGTTGACGGCGCCGCTGACGCCGGTGATCGTGAGCGGATCGCCATCGGCATCGCTGTCGTTTGAAACCAGCGCCGAGGCCTGGATGGTGATCGGCGTGCCCGTATTGGTCGAGTAGCCGCTGTCATTGGCGGCGACCGGAACCGCATTCTGCGCGCCCTGCTGATAGAGCACGTCCACCCAGTAATTGCTGGCATTGTAGGAGGCGGTCGGAAACAGGCTGCCCGTGCCATAGGCATAGACGCCGTTGCCGCCGCTGCCCGAACTTGCCGGCGCCGTCAGCGCGCCGCTCGTATAGTCTGTCGTGAAGTAGTTCGCGGTTGCCGAATAGAAGCCGTTGGAATGGTAGCTCGCCACATAAGTGACGCCGGCCGTGACATTGATCGGCTGCGTGAACGAAACCGTCTGCCAGCCGCTTGCCGTCTCGTTGATGAAGGTTGCCTGGCCAAGGAGCTGGCCGCTCGCGGTCCAGAGCGAGCCGACATGCGTGCCGGTATCCTGAGCGCTCTTGTAATAGGTGAGCCCCGTGATCTGGCCGTTGCCGGAAGCGATGAACTTGACGCCAAGTTCGACCGAGTTGGCATCATTGGCGGCGGTAACCCCCGAGGTGTCGGCGCTGGTAAACAGGCTCGAGGTCGTGCCGCCGCCGGGCTGCGAATTGACCGTGAGGCTGACGGTGGCCGAAGCCGTGCCGCCATGCCCGTCCGAGATCGAATAGGAAAAGCTTGCGACGCCCGTATAGCCCGAGTTCGGCGTGAAGATCACCGTGTTGGTCTGGCTGTTAAAGGTCACCGTTCCGTTGACCGCGCCGTTTGCGCCGGTAATGCTCAGCGGGTCGCCATCGCCATCGCTGTCATTGGCAAGCAGGTTGGCAGCGGCAATCGACAGGGCCGTGTTGGAATAGGTCGTGTAGCCGTTGTCGTTGGCGGCGACCGGCACCGTATTGCCCGTCGACTGGTTGAAGACGACGTCGACCCAGTAATTCGACGACTGGTAGCTCTGCGTCGGGAAGGTCGAGCCCGATCCGACCGCATAGACGCCGTTCGCACCGGCGAGCGCCGTCAGCGAGCCGTTGGTATGGGCCGTGTTGAAATAGCCTGCGGTCGCCACATAGCTGCCGGTCGTGTGGTAGGAAGCGACATAGGTCGCACCCGCTGTGATCTGCAGCGGCGTGGAGAAGTTTGCCGTCTGCCAGCCGGAGAGCGACTCGTTGGTGAAGGTGACCGTGGCAACAAGTGTGCCGTCGGCCCTCCAGATGGAGCCGGTATGCACGCTGGTATCGCCGGCAGCCTTGTAATAGCGGATGCCCGAGATCGTGCCGTTTGAGGAAGCGACGAACTTCATGCCGAGTTCCATCGCCGTATCGTCGTTGAAGCTGCCGCCGGTCGGCCCCTCGCTTCCCGTAAAGAGCGTCTCGCCGGCCGGAGCGGCCTGAACGGTGAGGCTGACATTGCCCTGATCCGTACCGCCGCGCCCGTCCGACAGCGTGTAGGCGAAGCTTGCCGGCCCCGAATAGTTATTAGCCGGCGTGAAGGTGATGGTTCCGGTCTGCGTGTTGAGAGCAACCGTGCCGTTGAGGGCATTGCCGACGGCGGTGATGGTCAGCGCATCGCCATTGGCATCGACATCATTTGCGACGAGTGCGGCAATCGAGATAACAAGCGTTCCGTTGTGGCCGATGATCAGCCCGCTGTCGTCCGTTGCGACCGGCTGGCTGTTGGGGCCGGCATCGAAGACCACATCCACCCAATAGTTCGAGCCGCCGGGGCTCTGACCGGGGAACGTGCTGGTGCCGCTATAGGCAAAGACGCCGCCGCCATCGACGGCCTTCAGCGCGCCGCTGGCATAGGGCTCGCTGAAATAGTTCTCGGTGACGGAGAAGAATCCATTGCTGTGATAGGAGGCCACATAGGTCGTGCCGGCGGCGATCTGGATCGGCGAGGAGAACATCACCGTCTGCCAGCCGGAGAGCGATTCACCCACCGACACGCCGGTTGCAAGCAGGGTTCCGTTGCCGGACCACAGGCTGACGACGTGGTCGCCGGTATTGTAGAAGCCCTTGTAGAAGCGGATGCCCTGCACGGAGCCTGCCGTCGTCGCCTGGAAGCGCAGGCCGAGCTCGACCGGATCGCGATCGATCGCCGTTTCGACCGCGGGCTTTTCCGCCAGCGTCCACAGGCCCTGTGTGCCCGGCAGGGTAACAGTGACCTGTTTGCCGGCCGATGGTGCCTCCAGATTGACGCTGTCGTCGACGGCGCGCGACAGGATCGTATAGGTGCCGCTTGCCTGGACGACCCAGTTATAGCTCCAGCTTTCGCGGCCGGTGGCCTTGAACCAGTGCTGGCCGCCGTCGGTGGAAACCTCCACACCGGCAATGATGCCGCCGCCGAAATCCTGCGCCGTGCCGGTGATGGTGACGCGCTGCCCCTCGACGAAGCTGGCGCCAATGATCGGCGACGAGATCGACGAGGTCGGCTTCAACGCGTCGGTCGATTGGGTCGCGAGGATCAGGCTCGCATCGAGCGTGGTCGGCTGGATGCCCATGTCCGCGAACATGTTGACCATCGCCTGCTGCACGTTGGGATCGGTCGGCGTCTGCGCTCCCTGGTGGTTGGCATTCAGGCCCCAGGACCAGAAGACGGTGCCGGCACCGAAGACGAGCGCGCCGCTTTCGGCCCGGTACATGGTGAGGCTGTGGGTCGCCACCGCATCGCCGACCGTCGTGCCGTAGTCGCGCAGATAGGTGCTGACCGCGATCGAGGAGAGCGACAGGTTGATGAGGCCATCCGGCCGGAAGCCGTTCTCGACGTCGGAATCCCACTCGTAACCGAGCAGGTTCTGCACCAGATTATAGGTCTCGCCCTCCTCAAGCTCGGCGACATCGGTGTTGCGCCAGAAGCGCAGGTTCGAATAGTCGTAGGGGATGGTGATCGTATCGGAACGGTAGCTGTCCACCTGGAACATCGTGCCGGTCAGCGAATTCTCCGGCTCCTGCCCCGGATCGGCATAACGCGGATCGCGCCATGTGCCGGTGCCGGTAGCGCTCGGATCCGTGCTCGTGCCCCAGGTCTCCTTGTAACAGACCATCGTGCGATAGGCCTGGCCGCTGCCGTCGATGCTGCTTTCCCAGCGCACCTTCCAGTAGCACTCGTTGCCGCTCCAGAAGGCGAGGTTCACACCCGCCTCGCGGGCCGCCTCGACATTGGCGCGCTGCTCGGCCGACCAGTATTCGTCATGACCGACAGAGAGATAGGCATCATGGTTCAGCAGCAGGCTGCCGCTACGCGTCGCATCGACGCCGGAGATATAGGAAACATCGTAGCCGTTCTGCTCCAGCCACTGGATCGCCGAAGACTCGACACCGAAGACGAAATCATGCGGGCCGCCGATCGGGCTGGTATTGGTGATGATCGGGCGGTTGTAGCTGACGGCCGAGGCGCGGCCGATCGCGGTCAGGCCGCAGCTGCAGTTCGGCGGCAGGTAGCCGATCATGTCGGCCGGATCGACGGGCACTTCGCCATAATAGAGGCTGGCGCCGCCCCAGGCATTATAGGCCTGCCAGGTGGTATCGGATGTCTGGAAGACGATATCGCTGGTGGAGGCGTCGTCACGCACGACGAAGGGGATGATGCTTGCATCCTCGGTGCCATCCTCGCGCACCAGCTTGGCGAAATAGACGCCCGAGACGGCATCGTCGGGAATCTGCCAGCTCGCCGATACCGACCAGTTGCCGCAATCAATGAGGCCGAGCGACATGTCGACGATCGGGTGCGGCTGGATCTGCGCCGATGTCAGCGATTGCTCGATCGAGTCCACCTTGCGCGCACCGGCCCCGCCGTAATAGCCAATGCGGTAAATATCGATGCGGTAATGGGTGGAATCGGTGGCGATCTTGAAATCGACCGTCTGGCCGATATTCGTGCTGATTTCGGTAGCGAAGCCCTGGATGGTGCCACCACCGTCGCCCTCCAGACCCCATTCGCTGATCGGGTTGCCCTGCTTCAGGTTTTCGAGCGCGATCTTGTTGGGCGTCGCCGCAGCCGAAACCGCCGCCATCGGTGCCGCCAGTGCTGTCGGGGCCGCGGTCGTCTCAGCAGAAACGTCCTGGATCGGCTCCAGAGAGACAGATGCTATCGAGGCCTGAAGGCGCAACGAAGTCGTGCCGAGAGTGCTGGAAGAGCTGACCGGCGCCGCCGTCTTGGTGCTTCCAGTGTCGGCATCGGTGGTAACACCCGTGAGCGCGGGAGCGGCAGGCAGTGTCGCAGCCTCCTCGGACGGATCCGGGGCAAGCACGGTGCGTTGCAGTGTCGAGGGAGGCGTCTGGAATACCGTCGCAGTAGACGCCGTCTTGGTGAAATTGTCTTGCGCGCCGCCATCTCCCGCAGACGCCGGCATCGCCGTCGACGATGGGGGGGACGATTGCATGTCGCCTGATGATATCAGGGAGGATGTGACCGTGCCGGAGAAGGAGGATTGGACGGTTGCGCTGCCCTGATTAGCAAAACCGTAGGGACCCTGGGTGCTTGAAGACACCACGGTCGCAGTTCCGAGCAGTGCGGTCCAGACGGAGGGTGGGTGACCGACGCTCGGCATGCCGCCGGCAGTACTTAGAAAGTCGTGATTCCTCACATGAAATCTCAGCAAGAGTGGCGTCCCCGTTTCCCGTCGACCGACATTGGAAGGCTTCATCCTGCCAGCTTTCGTATGGGAATGTACGACAGCAATCTGGGGTATGTGGGTGATACTCCGTACTCCGATATGATGACCCTCACCGCATAAGCGACCGACAAGGCCGCAACGCTGCCTCCGGCTACTGCTCAGTGGCCGACTCTGGGTGAAGAGGAATTCTAGAGCCTTTCCGGGTTAGATTGCAGCATTCTGCCGGAGCAGGTTTTCGTCAGGGCAGAGGCGATTGGCGAAGGGCATACCCCTTGGTACGTCCGAGCCGATCGCCTTTGCCCTGGCGGAAAGATGCCCGGCCCTTCGGGTTGGCTGAAACGGGCCGCCTGATCGACCGGCCGGCTTGGCCGTAGAACTTGGCTACGACGCGCGCCGGCCGGTCGACCATCCGACTCCGTTTGAGCCAACAGAATGCTTCAATCTAACCCGGAAAGGCTCTAGTTCGGTATTGTCTCGCCGGTCGGGCCGGTCGAGCCGGTACTCCCGCGTCCCGTGCTACCAGGCCGGAAACGGATCTTCGAGAGCCGACCAGTCCCGCGGGTCCGAGCTGGCCAGGCAGTCGTCCAACGCGGTGCGGACGCCTGTCTCGTCCATATCAACACCGATGAACACGAGCTCCTGCCGACGGTCGCCCCAAGCGCTGTCCCATCGGCTCTCGAGATGCTGACGAAACTGTTGATGGCTGGGCCAGTCTTGTCGGGGAACGGCCGCCCACCAGAGCCCCATAGGTTCACAGCGCCGTTGCACCCCGGCAGCCGACATCAAACCCACGTGACGCGGGCGCGTGGCAAGCCAGAAATGGCCTTTGGCGCGGATTACCCCCGGCCAAGGCTCGTCCAGGAATGCTCGAAACAGCTTGGGGTCGAAGGGACGTCTCGTGCGATAGACAAAGCTCGATACCCCGTACTCCTCCGTCTCCGGAACATGGTCGCCCGGATTGTACAGTTCCTTGTGCCACAACGGGTGAGCGGCGGCTTTTGCTTCATCGAAGAGGCCCGTACTGAGGATGGTTGCAAGAGAAACCTTGCCGAAGTCCGTCTCCACCTGGCGGGCATCCGGGTTGAGTGCAGCCACCGTCTTGCGGACTTCCGCGCGGACCTCCTCGGTCGCATCCGAGATCTTGTTGATCACGACAATATCGGCAAACTCGATCTGGTCGACCAACAAGTCGATGAGCGTGCGCCGGTCGTCACCGTCCCGCTGCAGGCCGCGATCGCGAAGCAGATCAGCGCTGCTGTAATCGGCCAAGAGGCTTGCGGCGTCGACGACGGTCACCATCGTGTCGAGTTTCGCAAAATCGGAGAGCGAAACACCGTTCTCGTCGCGGAATGAAAAGGTTGCCGCGATAGGGCATGGCTCCGCAATGCCGGTCCCCTCTATCAACAGATAGTCGTATCGCCCCTCTTCGGCCAGTCGCCGCACTTCCGTCAGGAGATCGTTGCGCAGGGTGCAGCATATGCAGCCATTGCTGAGCTCGATCAACGTCTCCGTCGTATGCGACAGGTTACAGCCACCGTCTCGAATAAGACTGGCGTCTATGTTCACTTCGCTCATATCGTTGACAATGACGGCGACCCGCAGGCCCTCGCGATTGGTCAACACGTGGCTGAGGAGCGTCGTCTTTCCGGCGCCGAGAAAACCCGAGAGCACTGTGACCGGCAGCCGGTCGATGCTGTTTATCGGCATCCCTTGAATGAGGGCATTCGGAGCGACTGTCATTTGCGTTTTATAAGCCTCATTCGAAACCGTCTCTAACCTCGTTCGACGCGTCAAGCTGCGAGCTGCGGCCGGAAGACCACATCGGCATAATAGTTTGCCGAGTCAAAAGTGCTGGTCGGGAAGAGACCTGTGGTGGCAGATCCGCCGTAGGCATAGACGCCATTGCCGCCAGCCGCAGCGCTGGACAGCGCCGACAGCGGACCGTTGCTGACGCCGTTGGCGAAGAAGCCATTGCTCGCCACGTAAGCGCCGGTGGTGTGGTAGGACGCGATATAGGTGGTATTGGCGGCGATGGTGACAGGCGTTGTGAAGTTCACCGTCTGCCAGCCGCTTGCCGTGGTGTTGGAGAAGGTGGCGGTGGCAAGTTTGGTGCCTGTCGTGGTCCACAGATCGACGACGTTCTGTCCGTTGTCGTTGGCGCTGCGGTAGAACTTGATGGCGGTAATATCACCGACGACGTTCGACTGGAACTTGACGCCGACCTCGAGCTGCTGACCGTCGTTGAGGTTCGTCTGGGCCGGTGTGCTGGAGGCGTTAAACAGGCTGTAGGTCGCGGGCGCCACTGTCGCAGTGATATTGAAGGTCTCGTTGGCGGCAAGGCCGCCGAGGTCGGTTGCCGTCACCCTGACGCCGTAGGTGCCTGATGTCGTCGGCGTGCCGCTGAACGTCCGCGTTGTGGCGTTGAAGGCGAGCCAGGCAGGCAGCGCCGTGCCGTCGGCCGCCGTTGCCGCATAGGTGAGGGTCTCGCCGCTGTCGACATCGGTGAAGGTCGTCGTCGGCAGCGTGAACGAGAAGGCAGAGCCGACGGTAGCGTTCTGGGCGGCCGTCTGGACCGCCAGCACCGGCGCGTCATTGGCGCCATGGATGGTGACGGTCAGGTTTGCCGTGGCGGTGGCACCGGCG
This sequence comes from Rhizobium laguerreae, assembly GCF_019778565.1. Taxonomy (NCBI): domain Bacteria; kingdom Pseudomonadati; phylum Pseudomonadota; class Alphaproteobacteria; order Hyphomicrobiales; family Rhizobiaceae; genus Rhizobium; species Rhizobium laguerreae. The sequence goes on from NZ_JAAXQT010000011.1 coordinate 213,781, forward strand.
GTGTCGCGCATCGTATAGCTGAAGACATCGCTCAGCGTATTGGTCGACTGCCGCAGCGCCTGCACGGCAGCATTGGCCTCGTTGACGGCATAGCTATAGACGCCCGATGCGCTGAGCACGAGACTGCCATAGGTGCCGTTCAGTGCCGTGCCGAGCGTGCCTGATGTAGCGCCGAAGCGGATCGCCGTCACCGCCTTGGTGTCACCGGCATCCGCATCGGTGTCGTTGGTCAGTACGTTGCCGCTGGCAACCACGCCGCCCGAACCGTTGGCCACGCCACCCTTCTCGGTCGCATCCCCCGCATCAGCAACTGCCGTCGGCGTCGTGTTGCCTGATGTCGACACGGCGATGTTGAAGGTTTCGTTGGCGGTGAGGCCGCCAAGGTCGGTTGCCGTCACCCTGACGCCATAGCTACCTGATGTCGTCGCCGTTCCGGAGAAGGTCCTCGTCGAGGCATTGAAGCTCAGCCAGGCAGGCAGCGCCGTGCCGTCGGCAGACGTTGCCGCATAGGTGAGGGTCTCGCCACTGTCGACATCGGTGAAGGTCGTCGTCGGCAGCGTGAAGGAGAAGGCAGAGCCGACGATAGCGTTCTGGCTAGCCGTCTGGACCGCCAGCACCGGCGCGTCGTTGGCGCCGTGGATGGTGACGGTCAGGTTTGCCGTGGCGGTGGCGCCGGCCGTGTCACGCATCGTATAGCTGAAGACATCGCTCAGCGTGTTGGTCGACTGCCGCAGCGCCTGCACGGCAGCATTGGCCTCGTTGACGGCATAGCTATAGACGCCCGATGCGCTGAGCACGAGACTGCCATAGGTGCCATTCAGCGCCGTGCCGAGCGTACCTGATGTAGCGCCGAAGCGGATCGCCGTCACCGCCTTGGTGTCACCGGCATCCGCATCGGTGTCGTTGGTCAGCACGTTGCCGCTGGCAACCACACCGCCCGAACCATTGGCCACGCCACCCTTCTCGGTCGCATTCCCCGCATCGGCAACTGCCGTCGGCGTCGTGTTCGGTGTTGTCGATGCCGGCCGGAAGACCACATCGGCCCAATAATTGGCAGCGTTGAAGGTGGCATTCGGGAAAATGCCTACGGTGGCGGATCCGCCATAGCGGTAGACGCCGTTGCCGCCGGCGACAGCGCTCGACTGGGCCGTCAGCGGACCACTGGTGACGGCGGTCGTATAGAAATTGTTGCTCGCCACGTAAGCGCCGGTGGTGTGGTAGGACGCGATATAGGTGGTATTGGCGGCGATGGTGACAGGCGTTGTGAAGTTCACCGTCTGCCAGCCGCTTGCCGTGGTGTTGGAGAAGGTGGCGGTGGCAAGTTTGGTGCCTGTCGTGGTCCACAGATCGACGACGTTCTGTCCGTTGTCGTTGGCGCTGCGGTAGAACTTGATGGCGGTAATATCACCGACGACGTTCGACTGGAACTTGACGCCGACCTCGAGCTGCTGACCGTCGTTGAGGTTCGTCTGGGCCGGTGTGCTGGAGGCGTTAAACAGGCTGTAGGTCGCGGGCGCCACTGTCGCAGTGATATTGAAGGTCTCGTTGGCGGCAAGGCCGCCGAGGTCGGTTGCCGTCACCCTGACGCCGTAGGTGCCTGATGTCGTCGGCGTGCCGCTGAACGTCCGCGTTGTGGCGTTGAAGGCGAGCCAGGCAGGCAGCGCCGTGCCGTCGGCCGCCGTTGCCGCATAGGTGAGGGTCTCGCCGCTGTCGACATCGGTGAAGGTCGTCGTCGGCAGCGTGAACGAGAAGGCAGAGCCGACGGTAGCGTTCTGGGCGGCCGTCTGGACCGCCAGCACCGGCGCGTCATTGGCGCCATGGATGGTGACGGTCAGGTTTGCCGTGGCGGTGGCACCGGCGGTGTCGCGCATCGTATAGCTGAAGACATCGCTCAGCGTATTGGTCGACTGCCGCAGCGCCTGCACGGCAGCATTGGCCTCGTTGACGGCATAGCTATAGACGCCCGATGCGCTGAGCACGAGACTGCCATAGGTGCCGTTCAGTGCCGTGCCGAGCGTGCCTGATGTAGCGCCGAAGCGGATCGCCGTCACCGCCTTGGTGTCACCGGCATCCGCATCGGTGTCGTTGGTCAGTACGTTGCCGCTGGCAACCACGCCGCCCGAACCGTTGGCCACGCCACCCTTCTCGGTCGCATCCCCCGCATCAGCAACTGCCGTCGGCGTCGTGTTGCCTGATGTCGACACGGCGATGTTGAAGGTTTCGTTGGCGGTGAGGCCGCCAAGGTCGGTTGCCGTCACCCTGACGCCATAGCTACCTGATGTCGTCGCCGTTCCGGAGAAGGTCCTCGTCGAGGCATTGAAGCTCAGCCAGGCAGGCAGCGCCGTGCCGTCGGCAGACGTTGCCGCATAGGTGAGGGTCTCGCCACTGTCGACATCGGTGAAGGTCGTCGTCGGCAGCGTGAAGGAGAAGGCAGAGCCGACGATAGCGTTCTGGCTAGCCGTCTGGACCGCCAGCACCGGCGCGTCGTTGGCGCCGTGGATGGTGACGGTCAGGTTTGCCGTGGCGGTGGCGCCGGCCGTGTCACGCATCGTATAGCTGAAGACATCGCTCAGCGTGTTGGTCGACTGCCGCAGCGCCTGCACGGCAGCATTGGCCTCGTTGACGGCATAGCTATAGACGCCCGATGCGCTGAGCACGAGACTGCCATAGGTGCCATTCAGCGCCGTGCCGAGCGTACCTGATGTAGCGCCGAAGCGGATCGCCGTCACCGCCTTGGTGTCACCGGCATCCGCATCGGTGTCGTTGGTCAGCACGTTGCCGCTGGCAACCACACCGCCCGAACCATTGGCCACGCCACCCTTCTCGGTCGCATTCCCCGCATCGGCAACTGCCGTCGGCGTCGTGTT
>NZ_JAAXQT010000011.1:216747-280000 GCF_019778565.1 Rhizobium laguerreae
CACCGGCATCCGCATCGGTGTCGTTGGTCAGCACGTTGCCGCTGGCAACCACACCGCCCGAACCATTGGCCACGCCACCCTTCTCGGTCGCATTCCCCGCATCGGCAACTGCCGTCGGCGTCGTGTTGGAGGTCGACGGATTGAACATCACATCGACCCAGTAGTTCGTCGACCGGAAGGTGCTTGTGGGGTACAGGCTGGCGCTGCCATAAGTGTACACGCCGTTGCCGGTGGCCGGCGCCGTTAGCGGCCCGCTCGTCACATTGGAGATGAAATAGTCGGCGGTTGTCGAATAGTGACCGGTATTCGTGTGGTAAGACGCAGTGTAGGTTTGTCCGGCCGTCAATGCCACCGGGCTGGTGAAATAGGCGGTCTGCCAGCCGCTGGCGGTCTCGTTGGTGAAGGTGAGGGTCGCAAGCCGTGTACCGGTGCTCGACCATAATGAACCGGTATGCGTGCCCGTATCCTGACTGCCCTTGTAGAAACGAATGCCGGTGATGGTGCCAGCCGCAGAGGTCTGGAATTTGACCCCGAGTTCAACAGCCGAGGTATCGTCGGTGTTGACGACCGCTGGCGTTGCCGAACCGAAGAGAGATGTGTAACTCGGTCCGCTCACGGTGACCGTGCGCCCGGACGAGGGCGTTTCGAGGTTGATATTATCGTCAACGGCGCGGGAGCGGATGGTGTAGCTACCGGCGACCTGCGGCGACCAGGAATAAGTCCAATTCTCATCACCCGTCGCCGGATGCCAGCTCGCCCCGTTGTCGGTGGAAACCTCGACACCGGCGACGACTCCGCCGCCCGTGTCGGCAGCGGTGCCTGTAATCGTCACGGTGGATCCAACGGCCGCCGTCGCGGGTACGGTGATGATGGAGGTCGGTGCAACATTGTCCGTGGAACCGGTTGCGGCAACGAGTCCGGATTGTAGTGTTCCCGGCTGAATGCCCATGTCGGCAAGCAGATTGACCATTGCCTGCTGCACGCGGGGATCAGTGGGGGTCGCCTGATTATCGTGATTGTCGCTCAAGCCCCATGTCCAGTAGACGGTACCGGCGCCGAACACCAATGCACCGCTCGGCGCACGATAGAGCGTCAGATTGTGGGTCGAGGTCGCATTGCCGGTCGTGTTTCCGTAGTCGAGCAAGTAGGTGCTGACCGGAAGCGTCGTCGACGATAGCTTGACAAGACCGGCTGGATCGAAGCCGTTATCGACCGCTTCGTCCCATTCGTAACCAAGATAGTTCTTGGTGAGCGTTGCCGTCTGGCCAGGCTGAAGATTGGCAACGCTGGTATTGCGCCAGAAGCGCAGGTTGGCGTCGTCATAGGGAATAGTGATCGCCTGGAGATTGCTGCCGACATCGTCGACCTTGAACAACTGTCCGGTCAGTGAGTTTTCCGGGTTTCCGCCGCCGACGGCGGGTGGGCTGAGGCGCGGATCACGGAATGTGCCTGTCCATTCGTTGGAAGGGTCGATGCTCGCGGTGGGCGAAAATGTCTCCTTGTAGGAGATCAGCGTGCGATAAGGCGTACCGTCGGCGCTATAGGCATTGCCCCAACGGGTGCGCCAATAGACCTCGTTACCGCTCCAGAACATCAGGTTGACGCCCGCATCGCGCGCGGCTTCGACGTTCGTCCTCTGCTGTCCAGACCAGTATTCGTCGTGCCCGGCATCAATATAGGTCTTGTGATTGAGCAACAGGCTGCCATAGCGGTCGGCGTCGACACCCGACAGGTAGGAGACGTCATAGCCGTTCTGTTCCAGCCAATAGATGCCCGCATATTCGGCGCCGAACAGATAATCCTGCGGACCGGCAAAAGTGCCAACCCCGCCACGGGTCGCGATCGGTCTGTTGTAGCTGACCGCATAGGCGCGACCCGCACCCTGCCCCGTCGCCGGGCCGTTGCCGCCATAGAGGTTTGCCCCACCCCAACCGTTGTAAGCTTGCCAGGTCTGGTCTGCCGTCTGGAAGACGATGTCGCTTTGGCTGTCGTCGTCGCGCACGATGAACGGGATATGATTTTGCCCGGAGGTGCCATCCTGACGCACGAGCTTGGCGATATAGACGCCCGATACGGCGTCCTCCGGTGCGGTCCATGAGGCCGACACAGCCCAGTTGCCGGCATCCACCGTGCCGGTCGAGGCGTTGCGCAACGGATTTGGCTGAGTCTGCAATCCGGTATGCTGAATGGTGTCGACCTTGCGGGCGCCCATGCCGCCATAATAGCCGAGCCGGTAGATATCGATCCGGTAGTTGGTGGAATTGGTATTGATCTTGAAGCTGATGGTCTTGCCGTTGTCGACGCTGATGTCGGTCGCAAACCCTTCGATGTTGGAGCTGCCGGCGCCGTCGATGCCCCACTCGCTCTCCGGGTTACCCTGCTTCTGGTTTTCCAGCACGATCAGGTTGTTGGCCGCAGCCGCGGCCGCCAGATTTTGCGTCGTCAACGATCGCTGCGTAGAAGGTGGCGTCGTCACCGAGCCGGAAAGAGTGCCGATACCCTTGGTGGCGGTGCCCGTTCCGATTTCTCCGCCTCCTGGCAACGATCCGTTCAAGATCGTCGAATCCGCCGTCCACGTTGCGGTCCCGCGCCAGCCCGAGAGAGGGGACAGGTTACGATCGAGAAGCGGGTCGCTGGTCGAGGCGCCGATGGCCCGCTTGATCGTCGATACAAAGTCCGGCCCCTCGGTCAGCCTGGTTCCCGGCAATTGACCGTCCTGTTGAAGCACGGCGCCGCCGTGGGCCCAATCGAGAATCCGCGTGGGGGAGGTAAAGTAACCGCATCCGCACACACCAAAGGGCATGCCAAACGCCAGTGAATCCGCGCCAGTCTGATGCGCAGTCGCCTGCGCTGACGGGCTCGATTCGAGAATGACGACATTGCCCGAGTGAGCACGCTCGCCCGTCACCGCGGCAGATCCTTCTCCCGAAACTCTCGGTGCAGGGCTTTGCGGCAAATACGGAGTCAAAGGATCGTCGCCTATGAGGCTCATTCCAGCGTAGCTGCGATAAAGGGACGATTGCGCCCCGAATGCAACGCCGTGCGCATCCCGCTCGAAACCTGCAAAACCAGGCGTGTGGGCGAACAACCGAGACGCGGCAGTGTTCCCGCTTTGAACCCCGGTCTCGCGATTTGCTGCGAAAGCGTCAGGCAGGGCAGGCAAGGACGGCGCTGGGTGGCTGATATCCACCCCACTGTCCGCGTCGCCGATCACGCCCGCACTCTGTCCAACATCATGCTCATTGAGCGCCGCGTTGTTGTGGGGATTGTCGACAAGCGTACCATCATGCTTGTTTCCATCCGCCGTTTGCACGGATGTCGCAAGTTGAGCACTATCCTCGCGCTTATCGGCAGGCTTGCGAGGCCTTCCCTTTCCGCCGACGGTCAACCATCGGGGAACCAACGAATCCAGCAGGAGTGAGCGTGATGTCCACCGGCGAGCGTTGCGATACATGGCGTGGCCTTCTCTCGCGAGATTGTCGGAATCGAATCTACGGGGATCGTTTGCTACGAAGCCCTGAATGATAGCCCAAAAATAAGCGAGTAGGTCCTACGCCTTTTGCTCTACAGGCGGCATCCTTTGGGCAAACCGCAGTGTTGGCATGGACGACGTGATGGGCGAGACACGCAAGGTGTTCGTTTGGAGGCCTTTTTCTTTGCGCCGACTGATAAGGCGACGACGCCGGTCAATATCATCGACTTGCAAAATCAACGATCCAAACACGACGGCTCTGCGGCGAGGGATCGCTGTCCTTCGCGGCTAAAGCGCGTCGCGCTTTAGAACTTTACTTTTACGCATGTCGTTAGCGCAAAACCGTTGCACACTTTTGCGCGACATGCTTTAGCGCGCCTCTTCCTGCGCGCATGACCTCGTGGTTTCTCGGGCCGATGCCACTGTACCGCGCCGAAGGTATATGTTCCTACTCGGTTTAGGCTAAGCCCCCTCCCCCACCTCATCAATAATGATAGGGCGATGCAAACAACCGCCACCTTCCTCAAGGCTTCGCCAGATTGCACACTGGCATTGCGGCTTCGGACCTGGCGCCCGATGCCCGCGTAGCGCCTAAGGCATTGAACCGGTGTCCGTTTGAGGACGCTTTTGCAGGCTGGACATGTAAATGAAGCTATCGTATCGCGTTCTTAACGTGTTCTTTCCGGCGACGCTTGTCATCAGTACACTCGTCTTTCTTGCCGGAGCTGTGCCGCCGGCTCTCGCCGATGACACTGCTTTTGCTCCGCAGACGAAAATCCGTCTGACGATTGTCCAATGGATGCAGTCCAAAGGCCAATATGAAAGATGGGATGCGCTTGGCGGTGAATATACCGTCTCGGATGAAGGCGCTGTCTTTTTGCCCTTTCTTGGATCCGTTTCCGTCGGCAATCGCGATAACACCAGCCTCACGAACGAGATTGCCAAGCGTCTGCAAGAAAAAATCGGATTGGTTCAGCCACCCGCAGTCACGATCGAAATTCTCGAATACCCGCCAATCTATGTCGTCGGAGACGTAACCACGCCTGGGCAGTACAAATTCCGCTCAGGACTTACCGTCCTGCAATCCCTGGCAATGAGCGGCGGCCCGTTCCGCGCCACAAGTCTGCAGCAATCGCAGACGATCAAACTCGCGGGCGAGCTGCGGGAAATCGACCACTCCCTGCTGCGCAGCACTGCCAAATTAGCACGGCTCCAAGCAGAGATGACAGGGGCAAAGGAGATAATTTTCGATCAGACGCTCGGCGTCAATCAGCAATACGCCGCGGGAATATACAACGAGGAACGGGTCATTTTTCAGGCTCGCGCAAATGCGCTGGACAGGCAGTCGAAGGCGCTCACGGAATTGCGTGATCTTTTGAATAGTGAAGTCGGCATGCTGGGCGAGAAGGTGCAGGGCTCGGAGGACAATATCAAATCGATCGAGGACCAGCTGACCAGCGTCAAAACACTGGTTTCGAAAGGCCTCACCGTTTCGTCGCGTCAATTGGATCTGGAACGGTTGCTCACCACCTACCGCTCCGATCGGCTCGACCTTGTCACCGCCATCATGCGGGGCCGTCAGGCGATCAGTGAGACAACGCGAAATCTTGAGGGGCTTTATGATACGCGGCGAAGCGAAGTCGCTTCCGAATTGCAGTCGGAACAGGCAAGTCTCGACCAGCTCAAATTGAAGCGCGAGATGACGCAAAAACTGCTTCTCGATGACCTCGCGGCAGGGGGAAGCTCGAATATCACCGACGAGGCGCTCCCGCTGACGTTTACGGTGAGCCGGCGAAGCGAAGGCCAAATCAGGCAGTTCCAGGCCTCGGAGACAACGGCACTGATCCCAGGTGATGTTGTGAGGGTCGTTCGACCCCCCATTGCGGATCGCGTGTCTCAGGCCGCGCCCGCCGACCTGCCGCGTGAAACTGAAACACGCGCCAGTCAGGCAAGCCAGTGACCCGCGAAAAGCATGTATTGCAAACGAACTCGCAGCGGACGATTGACCAGCGCCAAGGCGCTCCGACTACCTGCGCGAGAGAAATTGCTCTTGATACTAGCTGCCATAAACCCGACCAGGTCTTGAATTCGCTTCCTGCCTCAACAGCAATGCCTGTGCCGCGTATCTCCGAAGCGGCGTTGGGCAACATGTCGGCGACATTGCGCCGGAGATCCCGCCCCACAGCATAGCGGCCAAGGACAATTGATGACTTTGCGCATGATCCCAGCCAGTGGGCAGACTTATACCCAGATCCTCAAGTCGACGATGCTGATGGGCGGTTCCTCGCTCGTGAACGTCGCTCTAAGCGTCATTCGTAACAAGGCCCTGGCCGTTCTGCTTGGGCCAGAAGGCGTGGGGCTCATGGGCCTCTACCAGTCAATCGTCGATATCGCGCAAACGGCCGCTGGTCTGGGACTGGGCGGCAGCGGGGTGCGCCAGGCCGCCGAGGCCGCCGGTACCGGTGACGAAGCGAGGATCGCACAGTCGGCGAAAGCGCTAAGACGCATATCGATAATACTCGGCCTGCTTGGCGCGCTCCTTCTTGCAGCGCTGGCATTTCCGGTCTCGAATTTCACCTTCGGCGACTACCAGCACGCCGGTGGCATCGCGCTGCTCTCGCTCGCTGTATTTTTCCGGATAGTGTCGTCCGGGCAGACGGCGTTGATCCAGGGCTTACGTGGCATTGCAAATCTTGCCCGCATCAATGTGCTCGTAGGTTTTTTCAGCACAGTGAGCACTGTCCCGCTGATTTACCTGTTCGGCGCGCAGGCGATCGCACCGTCGGTCGTAGCGATTGCGGCCGTCACAACACTCTCCACCTGGTGGTACAGCAGACGGATAGGCGCACACTCGCCGCGAATGTCGGCTCGCCAATTTAGTCAAGAGTGGGCACCTCTGCTGAGATTCGGCGCCGTGTTCACGGCGAGCGGACTTCTGACCTTCGGCGCGGCCTATGCGATCCGCATCATCGTATTAAAGGACGGGGGCGTGATGGCCGCAGGATTGTATCAGGCGGCCTGGGGGTTGGGCGGTCTCTATGCCGGCTTCATTTTGCAGGCGATGGGAACGGACTTCTATCCGCGCCTGACCACAACTGCGGACAATCACGCCGAATGCAACCGCCTCGTCAATGAACAGATGGAAATCAGCATCCTTCTTGCCGGCCCTGGTCTGCTCGCCACGTTGACGCTGGCGCCGCTCATGATGAGCCTGTTCTATTCTTCGGAGTTTCATGGGGCGGTGGATCTCTTGCGCTGGATCTGCCTTGGCATGATGCTCAGGATCATCGCCTGGCCGATGGGTTTCATCATCTTGGCGAAGCGTGCCCAAGCCATTTTCTTCTGGACGGAGGTGGCGGCCACGCTCGTGCATGTAGGGCTGGCATGGCACTTCGTATCGAAGTTCGGTACGCCAGGAGCCGGCATGGCGTTTTTCGGCCTCTACGTCTGGCATAGCATCCTCATTTACGTGATCGTGCGGCGGCTTACCGGCTTCCGCGGATCCGCAGCCAACCGCAGGCACGTGCTGCTTTTCCTGCCTGCATCGGTGTTGGTATTCTTGGCGTTTTGGGTCTTGCCGTTATGGCCGGCGATCGGGATCGGCGCCTTGGCCGTAGCTCTGACGGGGATCTACTCGCTTCGCATGCTGATCCAGCTTCTTCCGCCCGAGGTGATGCCCGCAGTGATCAGAGGATGGATCGCGAAATTCGCCTAACAAGAAATGCGCATCGAGGCGATGCGCATTAGGCCCTGCGGCACAACGAGGATTGCATCACGCAATCAGGAAATCATACAAGCGCGATGTCCCGATCGTGCTGTACGGCGGCGGGTATGCTGGCCGCCTCAGCCAATGAGCTTCGAAGTGCTTCGACAACCCTGACGATGTCGAGATCCGTCATCTGAGCATAAAGCGGTAGGATTATCGTTTGCCGCTGCGCTGCCACGCTTCGCTTCAGACTTGTGGCAGCACGATGGGAACTTTGGCCCGAATAGGCCCCCTCCAGATGGATGTTCATCACACCGCGCCGGGTGGATATCCCCTGATCGAGCATCGCTTGCATGACCGCCCTTTGGTCGACAGCATCAGGCAATCTCACACAAAAGCTCTGCCAGTTGCTGCGAGCCCAGTCGGGCTCGATTGGCAGCGTTAGCCCAGGGATCGTGGACAGGCGCTCTATATACTGCTCGGCAAGCCGCCGGCGCTGCGCAATCAGCTCCGGCAGCCGCCGCAGTTGCACCCGTCCGACCGCCGCCTGAAGGTCGGTCATGCGGTAGTTGTAGCCTAGTTCATCATAGCCTTCAAAGATCACCTGCCTCGAGCCGTGACGGACGGCGTCGGTGACGCTCATGCCATGTTGGCGCCAGAGGCGAAATTTTCGGTCATACTCGGGATTGGCCGTAGTCAACATGCCACCATCACCAGTCGTGACGACCTTACGGGGGTGGAAGGAGAAGCAGGCAATGTCGCCATGCGACTTGCCAATTTTTTCCCAATTTCCATCCCAAAGGATTTCGCTTCCCGTTGCGCACGCCGCATCCTCGATGACCGGTATCGAGAGGCGCTTCCCGATCTCAACGACAGGGCGAAGATCGCAAGGCATGCCGAGCTGATGAACGCACAGGATTGCCTTGGTCCGGGACGTGATTGCCCTTTCAATCAGGCTAGGGTCGATGTTGTAACCGTCCGCCTCGATGTCGATAAAGACAGGCACGCCATCGCAGTATCTGATGGCGTTCGCGGTTGCGATGAACGAGTGACTGACCGTAATGACTTCATCACCGGCACCGATACCTACCGCCATCAAGGCGAGATGCAGTGCGGTCGTGCAGTTTGAAACGGCGCAGGCATGTGCAGCGCCGACAAAGGCAGCGAATTCACTCTCGAAAGCGGCAACTTCCGGCCCCTGCGTCACCCATCCTGATAGAATAACGCGACGGACAGCCTCCGCCTCCTCCTCTCCGAGAACGGGCTTGGCAACTGGAACTACAGGTAGCGACGGGCTCATGCAGCTTGGCCTCCTGCCGCATCGGTCTTCATCTTCCACCAGGCGACAAGGTCGCGAAGCCCTTGTTCCATCGATATTTCCGCTTTGAAGCCCAGGAGTTTCTCGGCCTTGCTGATATCGGCAAGACGACGGGTTACGCCGTTTACCGTGCGGGCTTCTTTGTGCTGCGGTTCGAGTGAGACCCCCATGATGCTGCTCAGCATCTGCGCGAGTTCCAGGAGGCTTATTTCCCTGCCGCTCGCGACGTTGAACACTTCATCGGTGACATCGCTCTTCGCAGCCAGCAGGTTGGCCCGGGCGATGTCACGTGCATCGACGAAGTCCATCGTCTGGCTGCCGTCTCCATAGATGAGGGGTGGCATTCCGGTCGCCAGACGCTCCATCCAGCGGATCAGCACTTCGGTATAGGCGCCGTAAACGTCCATTCGCGGCCCGTATACGTTGAAATAGCGCAGCGCCACATAGCGCAGGCCGTACATCTCCGCAAAGCTGCGAAGCAGCCCCTCGTTAAACGTCTTGGCCGCCCCGTAGATCGTCCTGTTATTATAGGGATGATGCGCTTCGGTGGTCGGAAAGCTCTCGGCCAAACCCAGCACAGAGGCAGAAGAGGCAGCGACGACTTTCGACACGCCTGCCTTTACGGCAGCTTCGAGAACATTGAACGTGCCTTCGGCCAGCACATCGAAAGCAAGGCGTGGGTCTTCCGCGCATTGCGTGATGCGGATGGCCGCCTGGTGAAAGACGATGTCCACGCCCTCGAAGGTTCTCGCCAACAAGGCTCTGTCACGGATATCTCCTTCAATGATGTTGACGGACCCGCCACCTATTGCCGTGCTGAGATTGTCCCGGCGTCCGCGCACGAAGTTGTCGAGGATGATAATCTCCCGCGGCTTCTCCAATGCGACGAGATCGGCGATATGCGACCCGATCAGGCCGGCTCCGCCGGTAATGAGTACCCGTTGATTTCTCACGATCTTCCTCCATGCGATAAATCCAGCACAGGATCGGCTTCCGTGCGCCAGCGTATGAACTTCGCCGGCACACCCGCCACGACTGAAAACGGTTCGACATCGGAGACAACGACTGCACCCGCTCCGACGATCGCCCCTTTTCCGATGCTCACGCCGGGAAGAATCGTTGCGTTCGTTCCAATATCGGCCCATGCGCCGATGCGGACCGGCTTGATTTCGAGATCGGTGCGAATGATCGGCACATCCACCGGCTGTGCTGTGTGGGTCGAGCCAAGCACCTTGGCGCCAGGGCCCCAGCCGACACAATCCTCGATAACCAGGTCGCGTGCGTCGAAATAAGCCATCGGGCCGATCCAGACATTGTCGCCGATCACGCAAGTGCCGTCGAAGCGGCCCTGGATATAGGCCTGAGCGCCGATGAACACGCCATTGCCGATTTCAAACGTTTCCGGATGTTTGAAACCGGCGCCGCCCGCAACCTGCAGTCCCGTGCCGCAGCTCCGCGCGATCGCTTGCCAAATGGCTTTCCGCATCAGAGTGTCGACGACCCCGTCGCCTGTGGCGAAACGACCATAGAGGTCTATCAGGCCAGCGCGCCCGTATGATTGTCTGAGTTCTTCGACCAACCCAGTTTGGTAGCCAGGATCTGCCGGCCTTTCATGGCGACCATGGACCGCCTGCACCAGTCGAGCCTCGCCGGCGCGGTTAACTGACATAGGCGTACTCCAGCGCGGCGACCACCAGGTCAACGTGACGTACAGGCATCTCTGGATAGATCGGCAGCGAGAGGACCTCCCGTGCCGCGGCTTCCGAGAGTGGGAAATCCCCGGCCTGGTAACCAAGGTCGGCATGGGCTTTCTGCAGATGAACAGGGATGGGATAATGGAGCCCGGACGGAATGCCTTCCGCGCTGAGCAGCCGTTGAAGCCCATCGCGATCACGGCTTCTTATGGCATAGACATGATAGACGTGACGCCGGTCGGATGCTTCGACAGGGGTCGTCAAAACCGTCGACCCGGCAAGCAGCGAAGAGTAGCGGCGCGCATGCGTGCGACGCGCCTCGGTCCAGGCTTCAAGGTGCCGGAGCTTGACACGCAGGATCGCGCCTTGAATGGCGTCCATGCGATAGTTAAAGCCCTTCAGCAGATGGTGATAGCGCTGCTCCTGACCCCAGTCTCGCAGCATGCGCATCGTCTTGGCCTGATCATCGTCATTGGTAACGACCATACCCCCCTCGCCGCAGGCGCCGAGGTTTTTGCCCGGATAGAAGCTGAAGCAGCCGGATAGGCCGATACTGCCGGCGCGGTGGCCTTTGTATTGCGCGCCATGGGCCTGGCAGGCGTCTTCGATGACGGGTATCCCGTGGCGCTCGGCAATTGCCTTGATCGCGTCCATATCGGCCATTTGACCGTAGAGATGGACGGGAACAATGGCCTTGGTCCGGGGAGTAATCTTTGCCTCGACTTCCGCCGGATCCATCGTGAGTGTCACGGGCTCAACATCGACGAACACGGGCCGTGCGCCCGTGTAGCAGATAGCCGACACGGTTGCGACGAACGTGAATGGCACGGTAATGACCTCATCGCCGGGACCAACGCCCGCCGCAAGCAGGGCAAGATGCAAGGCACTCGTTCCGGTGTTGACGGCTATCGCATGCTTGACGTTGCAATAATCTGCGAATTCCTGCTCGAAATGCGCGACCTCGTCGCCCAATACGTACTGCCCCGAGGCGAGGACGCCGAGCACGGCGGCGTCGATCTCACCCTTGATTGATTGATATTGTGCCTTAATGTCCAGGAACGGGATCATGCGATGCGCCTTGCCTCTTCGAGCTCGATGATGCGACCGCGCTGGGCCAACGACCGGCTTGCTGCCTCCAGAATCCGAACGACGCGCAGGCCGGCATGGCCGTCCGTAATGGGCCGCGAATTCTGCTCGATGCACTCGACGAACTGATCCAGTTCGCGTTTCAGTGCTTCGGTCATATCGAGCTTGGGCGCCCACATGTCGCCGCTGCGGTAGCCGACCATCATCTGATGCACCTTCTCACCGTAAGCCTGAGAATTGGGGTTCAACGTGATGCCCTTGTCGTAGACCTTGATTTTTTCGCTGGGCTCCAGATCGTCGTAAACGATCATCTTGTTGCTGCCACCGATCAGCGTGCGGCGCACCTTGACCGGCGCCAGCCAATTGACGTGGATGTGTGCGATGAGCTTGCTTTCGAAGAAGAGCGTCAGGTAGGCGATGTTTTCCGGCTCGCCGAGTACATGGCTCATGCCTGTCGCTGAAACAGCCACCGGCCTTTCCTGCACGACATGGTCCAGGATGGAGAGATCATGGACCGCGAGGTCCCAGATGACGCTGACATCATGCTGAAAGAGCCCCAGATTGACCCGAACCGAGTCATAATAATACATGTCCCCCAAGCCGTTCTCGACCAGTTCACGCATCTTGCGAACGGCGCCGGTATGGACGAAGGTGTGATCCACCGCCAGCACGAGGCGTCGACGTGTGGCCTCTTCGACCATCCGCGAAGCTTCCTCCGTCGTCGATGCCATCGGCTTTTCGACGAAGACATGCTTTCCGGCCATCATAGCCTGCATTGCAAGCTTGAAATGGGTGAAGACCGGGGTCGCGATAGCGATGGCATCCACTCTTGGATCACGCAGCACTTCCTCGAAATCATCGGTGATCGTCACGGCGGGGTAGCGGCTTTTGACAGCCGCCAACCGGTCAACATTGAGATCACAGACAGAAACGAGGTGCGCTCCGGCTGCCTCCGAGATGTTGCGAACCAGGTTCGGCCCCCAATATCCATACCCAACAACAGCGATGCCGATCATCACATTCCCTCCAACGCGTGCATGTCGACTGGCCCGTCATTGACACGGCCGATAACCCTGGCTGGAACGCCCGCGACGATGGCGCCATCCGGCACATCCTTTGTTACAACCGCTCCCGCTCCGACCTGGGCAGCCTCTCCGATCGTCACGCCGGGCAGAATTGTGGCGTTGCTGCCGATCGATGCGAGGCGCTTGACAAGCGTGGGGATGAGAATCCAGTCGGCCTCCGTCTGCAGGCTGCCATCCCGATTGACGGCGCGCGGGTAGGTGTCGTTCGTAAACATGACCCCGTGGCCTATGAACACGCCATCTTCCAGGGTCACGCCCTCACAGAGGAAGGAATGGCTGGAGATCTTACAGTCTTCTCCGACGATGACGTTCTTCTGAATCTCGACGAAGGTGCCGATGCGGGTTCCTGCTCCGATCGTGCAGCCGTAGAGATTCACAAGATCTCGATGGTGGATGACGCTGCCTTCACCCAGCTTGACGTTTGATGCAATCATCCCTGCAAACTCCCTACTCCTAACAGGCCCGATTTTCAGTCAAACAAATAGTCGTTCGATTGCGTCCAAGGCTTCACACCAACATGAGAAATACTTCTCTCCATTCCAAAGAGAATTGTTTTCTTCATCTGAGTAAAGAAACAAAACGTTTAAGCTTATCCGCCGAAAGGCGTATCTACTTAAGACGACTTACGCCCCGGTTTATGCCCCTGACCATCATTGGTGGTGGGGTTACCCCCCGCACTCGTCGGCTGCTTACGTCGGAGACAGCGATGGTTTCCATGCATTTAGGGGTTCATCGCCAAACGGCGACGCAACAACAGAGACTATCCCGCAAGCTCTCCAGTAAGACCTAGGTCTATACTCAGGCTTATCTTCAACATCTTATCCATTTATGGAATCTGTGTAGTACTTAGCCTATATTAGCTACTGTAACGCTCGGCGAATTGTGGTATTCGATTCCTACTTTAGAGTTTCCTAAACCCCCGTATTGAGAGGGGTTGGTACTCGGGTCTTAGTTGAGCGTAACGTGTTAGGGGAGGGTAAGCTGTGAATTCAGCACTTATACCGAATTTGGACCTCAGGCAGGAGAACGTAGCTCTTCCCCTCAGGATAGATAATCCGAACACATCTGCCGCGCCGGGAAGACACACGCATTCGCTTGTCATTCTCGATAATCGTGAGCTCGATCGTCAATGCCTGGCGCAATGCATGGCTGCCCAAAAAGCGGATTTGCAGATTTTGGCTTTTGGGTCAATTGAGGAGTGGAAGCAGAAGCGCGACGAATATCCTCCGCTTTCGGCAATCCTCTTGAACGTCGGCGGCAAAAAGATCGATGAACCGACGGTTTCGGAGCAAATCCGGAAGCTTTCGTCGGAATTCGCATCAACGCCACTCATCGTATTGGCCGATAGCGACGATTTCGGTCAAATCGTCAGGGCACTTGAGTACGGAGCCAAAGGGTTCATACCCGCCTCGGTCAGCGTCAGTGTCTGTATGGAGCTGATCGCGCTGTCAGTGGCAGGAGGAATTTTTGTGCCTGCAAGCGCCCTGTTCGCCATGCGTCACTTGCTGGACTCGAGCAATTCGACCGCACGCCCGCTTTCCGGCATATTCACGGATCGTCAGGTCGAAGTCGTGGAGGCGCTCCGACGCGGAAAGGCAAACAAAATTATCGCTTATGAGCTCAACCTGCGAGAAAGCACTGTAAAGGTGCATGTCCGCAATATTATGAAAAAGGTCAAAGCGACGAACAGAACGGAAGTCGTGTTCAAGCTCAACGATCTTTTTCTTTCGGGCGGCTCTGCGACAAACAGCCTGTGCTGACGGGGTCGACCGATCAGATCTTGCATCGCATCACGAGCGCATTCTCGCTCTAAACATGCTCGGTGGCTGCGCGACAAATACGCCACCGAGTCCCCGATTGCATCTTCAGCCTCACCGGAGAAGTTTGTCATGCACGCCTCTCCAGGTGAGGCTGTTTGCATGTGCGCTCACAGCTAATTGCCGGTGCCTATTGGAAGCCTGGAAAGCGCCGTTCGGATCCTGCGCAACGGGCCTCTCCGCGAATGGGGGACCAGACGCCGCGCAAGATGCCAGAAGTATCGGAACTCAGGCAGCGGCGGTACATTCGGCCTCAGGCCATTCAGGCGCAGTCTGACCATCAGGCCATCGGCGCCTGAATATAGTCGCAGACGCCAACCAGCATCACGTTTGAAGTGTAGAAATGTTACTTTCTCGCCGGCGCCGCTTCGGCCGACGGGAGCGTGACGAAGAACATTTGCAAGATCTGGCTGCTGACACCGCTCAAGAATATCGGAGAACCATGCAAGCCAATCGGAATCGCTCCGATCGGGAAGCTGATGAATGCTTTTTCGATCGCTGCCATACCGTCCCGAGACGACCCCATCGCCTGAGCGACCGAGTTGCGCGATGACGAGGCGCGCGCGCCTGAATTCGTCGTGGGATAGAGATGGATAGAAATCTTGCAGCCTCCGCGCCCGCTCAAACTGGCCTCTGCAGATCAAAGCGAGAAGGAAGTACGCCCACTCGACCGGATCCGGGTTGAGTGCCCCATATTCGGTCATGGTCACCTTGACTAGGTCCACCAGAAGGTCATAGGCGCGCTCGGCGTCGCCCTCCTGCAACGCACAAATGGCAAGGCGGAATTTAGCTTCGGGGAGGTACGATACATAATCCAGGCAGCGTGCGTAGCAGTGCTTCGCCTCCTCCACCCTGCCCTGCTCGAGAAGCAGGTCGCCCTGCTTCAGTAAAGCGCGATCGCTCGCTTCCCCCACGATATGGATGCTCTCTTGCTTGGAGATCCGCGGGACCTTTGTAAGATCGCCGAACGGGCCGGACTGGATGATCTTTTCGCCGAACTGCAGGCCCTTGTTCAGCATGAACCACTGATATATTTGCGGCCTGTGGATCAGTGTATGACGCGCATGGATCAAACTGTAACCTGCTGTCGTGATACGCCGTATTTCGTCGGGATGGGCAAAAAGGTAATCCAGTCGCTCGACGACGTTGCGCCCGTCAACAAAGACACAGTTCTCCATGTCGACAAAGCCGGCTGCCTCCACGGCTGCCGTGCGTTCCGTCACGAGACAGGCCTTTGCCCCGGGAATCTCAAAATGCTTGCGCACGACCTCGCCGCCCATAGTGCCGCATGTGGGGACGATGAGGCTCGCGTTGAGCGCGCGCGCATAAGCCTCTCCAGACAGGAGCTGGGAAGCTAGCTTGCTCTCATAGGCGTGTTGCGGCGAGACCAGGCAGGGGTAACGGTCGCGGATTATCGGAAAGACCGTCTGTCGCCAGGGATAAAGGCCGTAGGCCTGACCTGTGAGCATGGCCGGGATGACCTTTTGCTGGCCATAGTCGTGGTAGACTTCGGGATCGATGAAATTTGGCCAGACGAACAGATTCTCCTTCACCGCCGGCATATATTCCGGAGCCATCGTTGCGATCGCGAAATACGCCTCGATGCCCCACTGCTCCATATCGGAAAGGAAGCCCGCGCGTCGATCGCACCATGCGTCGGCGTTATGAAGGCCAAGCTTCGGAATAGCGATATGGGTATTGGTGTTTGTGATTTTTATCCGACGCGAGCCATGCGACCGATAACCACTTTCAAACAGCGTCAGATCCGGCTCGTACCTGACGCATATCTCTGCATAATCGCAGTCGCGGTTAATGACGACGACATCGAAATGTGTTGCGAGGCATTTGACCTGCTGCTGCATGTGCAGCAGCAGGTAACCGGCCGCGTTCGCATTGGGCTGATGGTCCCATTGAAAAAAAACGAGCCGCGGTTTTCGATCATCAACGGTGCTATTCATGTCCCTATCGAATGGCTTCAGGAGCAGTGAGTTCGACGTTCGCAGCCGCCAGATGCGGATAAGCCTCTTGCGAGGACTCGGTGCCAAGCCTGTTCCTTACACCGCCGGAAAGCTTCCACTCGAAATAAGCGATCGTTCTCTCAAGCCCCTCACGAAGGTTCACCTTCGGCTGCCAGCCGAGTTGTTGCGTTGCGCGGCTGATATCGGGCTTGCGCTGTGTCGGATCGTCAACTGGCAGATCCTTGAAGACGATGCCGGACTTCGATCCGGTCATTTCGACCACCATTTCTGCCAATTCACGGACCTGGAATTCTCCGGGGTTGCCGAGATTGATGGGGCCTGTAATCCCAGCGGGCGCCGCCATCAGACGGATAAAGCCGTCGATCAGGTCGTCCACATAGCAGAACGATCGTGTTTGCCTGCCGTTGCCAAAGATGGTGATCGGCTCGTTTCGAAGCGCCTGAACGATGAAATTGGAGACGACGCGGCCGTCATTGGTCTGCATGCGCGGACCGTAGGTATTGAAGATCCGCGCCACCCGAATTTCCACGCCATATTGACGATGATAGTCGAAGAACAGCGTCTCTGCGCACCGCTTGCCTTCGTCATAACATGCCCGCGGGCCTATGGGATTGACGCTGCCCCGATACTCCTCCGGCTGCGGGTGGACTGCCGGATCGCCATAAACTTCGCTCGTGGATGCCTGGAAGATCTTCGCCTTGGTGCGTTTGGCCAGGCCGAGCATATTGATGGCCCCGTGCACATTGGTCTTCACGGTCTGCACGGGATCGAATTGATAGTGGACCGGAGATGCCGGGCAGGCGAGGTTGTAAATCTCGTCGACCTCCACATAAAGCGGGAAGGTGATGTCGTGACGAAGAATCTCAAAGCGAGGATCGTCAAGAAGATGCAGCACATTGTCGCGCGAACCGGTGTAATAATTGTCCACGCAGAGGACGTCATTGCCCTCTCGCAAAAGCCTTTCGCACAGGAATGATCCCAGAAACCCGGTGCCGCCGGTTACCATAATTCGCTTTTGTCCGTGCATTGGTATGCTCCGTTGTTGATGGTTGCCTCGCGGAAGCGAGGATGGTCAGTAGGCTCCCCCGCGCTTGAACACCGCGGGGATTGTGCTGAGAAGAATTTGGCAGTCGAGCCACAGGGACCGGTTGTCGATGTAGAACTCGTCAAGTTGCTGCTGCAGTTCGATGTCCGCATTGCTTCGTTCGGATATCTGCCAGAGGCCCGTCAGCCCCGGTGTTACCGAACGCCGCTTGTCACGAAATTCGCTATCCATCGCTGAGAGGTGATATTCTGGAAACGGACGCGGTCCGACGATGGCCATCTGCCCCGCAATGATGTTTGCCAATTGCGGCAGCTCGTCGATGCTCGAAGAGCGCAGCATATGACCTATAACCGGAAGGACGCGCGGATCGTCCTTGAGCTTGAAGTGGCTCAACCACTCGGCGCGCATGTTAGGGTCATCTCGGAAGACTGCTTCGAGGCGCTGCTCTGCATCCTGATACATCGTCCTCAATTTGAGGACGTGCACCGGCTTGCCGGACCGCCCCTCCCTGGTGTGCCAGAAGAAGACGGGGCCTGGATCAATGGCATAGATTGCAGCCGCTGCAAACGCGATGAATGGGGCGACGACAATCGATGCAGGGATGGCGATTGCGAGATCGAGGATCCGGCGAACCAAGTCCGAGTTGATTGAACTCCCACTGTTGATAAGGCGAATACCGATCTCTCCGCCGACATCCGCAGGTCGCAATCCGCTTACCTTGAGGCTCGGCGTATCGGACAGCAAAATAACTTCGGCGAACTTCCGACGCATCGCCGCCAAATCGGATGCAAGCGCGCCTGTGGCGCCCGCAATCACGGCAATGGATGGCCCGCCATCGGGCAATGCCTCCAAACTATCGAGGGAGATGGCCTCCGGCCTGATGCCATACTGCCAGTGGCTCTTGAAATGCTCCACGAGAGCGGGAGTAAGGTCGCCTCCCCCCATGACAACCGCGCGCTCCCCCCAGATTCCAAGTTTCCAGCACAGGCTCCGTGCAAGCCAATGCCCAAATGGCTGAACAATCAGCCCGAGAGCGAGGAACCCAATGACGGCAAGCAGCAGTCGTTCCCCCTCCGGCAGGATAATTGCTCCAAACGCCGCCAGGACAGCCACCTTGACGCCAGCGACAGTGCGCCGCCGCAGATGTTCATGGTCATACAACCGATACCCAGGATAGAGGCCGGCCGATGTGTAAAGAATAATCGCGGCGAATGCTGCGATCGTGAACGTACGCTCCGCCAGCGTGCCCTCCAAACCACTGGGGAAAAAGGACAGGACAACAAAGTAGGCAACCAAATAGCTTGCAATGTCGCCGGCGACTAGGAAGGACGAGGTTGCAAGCCGAGGAAGCCGACTCCGGAGTGCGACGGGCATATACAGCCCTGCCCGGTCAAAGGGATCGGCGGTCTTAGCTGCTATGGGCGGCACGGAACCTGCCGCAATCGCCCGCGACGTCATGTCATTTGAGGTGGCTGCCTTCGGCGGCCTCGGTGTCATTGCTGGCGACGCAAATAAGGACATGATGGCTTTACACCTTTGCAGCTGCTTCTTTTGGCGCGCTTGCTCCAAAAACCGCGTCTTCGATCGGAAACTTTCGAAGCCCCAGTCTCTGGAATGCCGTCAGTGAGATGAACGTCGGCACGACGACCGCATAGCGCCGCCACAGCCGTCGCGGCTCGCATAAAAGACGAAACGCCCATTCGAAGCCGCTTCTTTGAATGATCCTTGGAGCCTGCCGCTTGAGGCCGGCGTGGAAATCGAATGCGGCTCCGACACCGATGAGCATCGATGCTTCCAGACGATCGCGCATGCGCGCCATCCAGAGTTCCTGCTTTGGACTGCTCAGCCCGACCCAGATGATATCGGCGCCCGATCGATTGAGCTGGTCAGCAATCTCCGTTTCCTCCCGCGGCGACAGTTTGCGAAAAGGTGGCGCATAGGAGCCGACGATCCGAGCTTGCGGAAATTTTGCGAGAAGGCGCGCCTGCAGCTGTTCGAGCGTTTCGGCCGTTGCGCCATAAAGGAAGTGGCGCAAGCCCTTGGAGCTGCCGGCATCGAAAACGGATAACATCAGGTCAGGTCCATAGACCCTGTCGCTTTCCGCATGACCGGCACGCT
This sequence comes from Rhizobium laguerreae, assembly GCF_019778565.1. Classification (NCBI taxonomy): domain Bacteria; kingdom Pseudomonadati; phylum Pseudomonadota; class Alphaproteobacteria; order Hyphomicrobiales; family Rhizobiaceae; genus Rhizobium; species Rhizobium laguerreae. The sequence goes on from NZ_JAAXQT010000011.1 coordinate 236,068, forward strand.
TCAATGCCCATACCAACGGCATGCCGTCGGGTGTTACGAGGAAAGCCCGGTTATGTATCGACCGGAGCTCGGGATCATCTTGACACCGGACCACGCCGTGCGCGTCGCGAACGCACACATATTCCTTCCTGCCGTCTTCGATCGCTTTTTGAATAAATCCGGTGGCACTCTTGAGATTAACTGCCGAAATGCGAACACCAAGGACATTAATACATTCCAAAGAACTCGTTTGGTTGAGAACTGAATCTTGGCTTCTGTCTGCTGATTGCTTTCTCATGACCTACGCTTTCGCGATCTAAACTGTCATCAGAATATGCTGCCAAGACGATTGCCTCCATACTTGCGTCTCTAACTATTGGACGTAGAAGAGACTTCATGTTTCTACGTCTTACGCCGAGATAGGTTACATATTCGAAGTAAGGCGATGTACCCCAGCTGCTTGCCAGGCTGCTCTTTTTGATGAGCGCTGTCCCGAAAGAGCGGTTTGACCTCGGCAAAGCCGAACGCGGCTCGCCATCGCGCCAAAGCGCAACCGAAAGTGCAGCGCGCCCGCGACGCAGACCTCTACAAGGAGCGCAAGCGCATCGAGCGCTTCTTCAGCAAGCTCAAACAGTTTCGACGCGCCGCAACCCGATACGACAAACTGCTCGTGAACGTCATGGGATTGGCCAAGCTCGCCGCCATCACCGTTGCCATCCGAGTTAAACAGTTGTCCCCTGTCCGTTTACTGCGACCGGGGCAACTCATGGTCTGCGGCAGAACCGTCGATATGCTTCTTTACAACGCGGCGAGAAAAACCAGGGACCCTGCGGGGCGGCACGCCTATGAGATGAATATGGTGCATGCATCTTGCACACCGGATCGATCCAAGCCGGGTCAGCCGACGGAGCAAGCTGGATTTCATAAAGGGGACTTCCCCGCCACCGTTCCGAGGTCTCGCACCAGCGGCCGAACTTGGTCGCCCACTCAGACACGGCCTGGAACGAGACATCGATATCACGCTCGGCAAGCAGATTGTCGACATCAGCGGAAACGGAAGGTGTAGTCACACCGCATGCCAGACGATCTCGGCGGGAAAGCGGTGGCGCTTGAAATGCTGGGCAATGGGTTGGCCGAATCGATACGGTCGACCTTCCCATTACCATCTCGATCAGCATCAATCGTAAGGCGATGCTGCCCAAAATTGCCGAATTCAGAAAAAAATGTCGATTCCGCATTTGGCGGGAGCAATCCAGCCACGCCCATCAGATTTTTCTAAAGTTTTCAATGGATGCATATCGCTCTGGTTGCAGAAAGAATAACTCCCGGCAAGCGAGATATTAATACTGCCACATTTTGGGCGACTCCAAATTCACCAAATATTTCAAAACGTAACTTTGGATCGATTCGGATATTGTGGCAGCAATAAGGCTATGCTTCTCAAGCACTTACTGTTGCGTTGCTGTTGCGCCCTCAAAAATGTCACCCTATAACCTGCCGCCGTAACGCTGGATTAACCACAAATATTAACGGGCGGGGGTTGAGGAACAAGACCATGACAACATATTACGTAGCGACAACTGGCAGCAGCGGCGGTAACGGCAGTACCTCCTCTCCCTTCCGCACGATCAGCGAGGCGATGTCGGCGAACCTTAGACCCGGCGACGAGGTCGTGGTGAAGGCGGGGACCTACAACGAAGCTATTAACATCGACACGGACGGCTCGGCGGCAGCCGACATCACGCTGCGCTCGGAAGTGCCCGGCGGAGCGCTGATCCGGCCGCCCGCGGGCTCGTGGAACGCGATCAGTGTCAACGCCAACTACGTGACAATCGACGGCTTTGACATCGGCGGCGCCAAAGGCGACGGCATCGAAGCGAACAATGCCCACCACGTCCAGATCCTCAACAACAAGGTCCACGGCAGCGGCGAGTCGGGCATCCAGTTCAACCAGTCGGACTTCATTCGCATCGAAGGCAACGAGACCTACAACAACGCGTCGACGGGCTGGTTCTCGGGCATCTCGATTTACCAGAACCGGAACATCACCGGCGATACCTCGACCGACGGCTACCGGACGATCGTGCGGGACAACATCTCGCACGATAACGTCACCAAGTCGGGTGAGCACACCGACGGCAACGGCATCATCATCGACGATTTCCAGAGCACGCAGACGAGCGGTCATCCGAACTACACGTTCAAGACCCTGGTCGACAATAACCTCGTCTACGAGAACGGCGGCAAAGGCATCCAGGTTACCTGGAGCGACTCCGTCACGGTGAAAAACAACACCGCATACCACAACAATCAGGACCCGGCGAACAGCGGCACCTGGCGCGGTGAGCTCAGCAACTCGGCGTCGAGCAACAACATCTGGGCCAACAACATCGCCGTAGCGGACCCATCGGTGAACAAGAACAACACTGCGATCGATAACACGTCGACCGACAGCTACACCAACAACAACGTCGTCTGGGCCAACAACATCACCTACAACGGCACGGCCGGCCAGGCATCGGTCAAGACCGACGGCGGCAACGCGATGCCGAGCGCGGCGAACGGCAACAAGCTCGGCGTCGACCCCAAATTTTCGGGGGCAGCGAGCGACAACTTCCACCTCGGCTCCGGCTCGGCGGCAATCGACAGCGGAACCGCCAAGTACGGCGTCGGGTCGGTCGATCTGGACGGCCACGCTCGCGTCGTTGGAACTGTCGACATGGGTGCCTACGAATCGGGCTCCAGCTCGACACCGGGAACGCCAACCACGCCAACACAACCGGGTACGCCAACCGCGCCGACGCAACCAGAAACGCCAACCACGCCAACGCAACCGGAAACGCCGACCACACCGACCACGCCGACGAAGGTATTCACCGGCACCAACGGCAATGACATCCTGCCACATACCGGTCAGTCCAACGGCGGCAACGAAACCTTCAAGGGTCTCGGCGGTAGTGACGTGTTGAAGGGCGGCGCCGGCGCGGATGTGCTCGACGGCGGTTATGGCACCGACACGGCCAGCTATGCGGGCTCCGGTGCGGTCAGCGTCAATTTGGCGACCAAGGCCGCAGCGGGCGGGCAGGCCACCGGTGACAAGATCGCCAGCATCGAAAACTTGACTGGCTCCAGCTACAGCGACGTGCTGACCGGCGGCAATGGCGGCAGCAACGTTCTCAATGGCGGGGCTGGGGCGGACAAGCTGGATGGCGGCGCCGGCGGGGACGTCATCATCGGTGGCGCCGGAAAAGACATCATGACCGGTGGCGTCAGCACCGGTGGCGTCAGCGCGGATACGTTTGTCTTCAAAGCACCGACGGAAGCCGGGTCTGGCTCGAACCGCGACATCATCACCGACTTCCAGCATGGCGTCGATAAGATCGACATCGCGGCGATAGATGCGAATGGTTCTGGGCTGGGCAATGGAACCTTCCATTTCCAGGCGCAGGAGAATGCCTTGTTCGACCATAAGGCTGGCGCGCTCGCCTGGCACTATGACGACCAGGCTGGATCCGCGAACGACGCTACCGTTATCCAGGGCGACCTGAACGGCGACGGCGTTCATGATTTCGAGGTTCAGCTGAAGGGCCTCGTCCACGTGGGCGCAGGCGATTTTCTCCTGTAACTATTACTTGTTGCGGCGGTCGTCCGATCGCCGCAACAATCGTGCTGGGCGAGTTTCCTCATCTCGATCCAGCGGTAATAGCGCCGCTTCACCGAGCGATAGTCGCCAAGCCGCTCGGGCAGATCTCGCCGGAGCGGAACATCGCTCGTCGCGTCGCCCTTTTGTTACTCGGGCGGCGCGACTACGCTTTCGGTGTCCGCCCCAACCTTCTGAAGATCCTGTAAACTGCCAAATTCTCCCGAAGGCATGATCTCCGGATGTATTCGGAAGCTCTTGTCGTTCAAATTGCCGGTGTAGCGGTTATGCGCGAACTGCACGTATCCAGGCCCATGGTCAGGAGCGTAGACATAGGCTGCAAGCCCGTTGCTACTGTCGATCGACACGATATTGCTCTCGATACGATTGGGACGTGCCCATGGCGGACGCCAACCCCTGCCCGTACCGTCATCAACGCGAAAAGCCGCGCCCGATCCATGCGTGATGACGTTTCCCGTCACCAAGTTGCTCCAGCCGCCGTTGATGCCGATCGCCGATATATTGTCCGAGAGCGTATTTCCTTCGATGCGCACACCACTGGCCTTGCCATCCGTGTAGATCGCCCAACTGATAGGCGTCGGCCATTCATTGATATTTTCATATCCGAAAGGCCAAAACGTCCCATCGGCCCTGTTCATAAGTTGACCTGTCCCGGTGACCAGATTGTAGCGGATGCTGCTGTTCAGGAGGTCTGCCTGCTCGCCCATCAGCTTGATGGCACCGCCATCTGCCGTCTGCTGATTGGCATTACGGATCTCGTTATGTTCGATGACTGCGTCGTGGACTGCGTCTTGTGCCCCCCACAATGAGCCGCCGGCGATACCGAACTGCGCAGTATTTTCGACCAGGTTATGAGCGATCCTGATACTGTCGGCCGCCTGGAACCATATGCCCGCGGTTTCAAAGTAGACCCTTCCAATGTCATGAATATGGTTCGAGAGGATTTTGGCACCGTCGGATTTGCCGAAGCTGCCATAGGTCGTGCCAACGTAAATCCCGTTGCCAGCCACATCTCCAATCACGTTGCCGGCAATCAAGACACCTTTGCTCTCGGAAACATGGATGCCGACGCCGACATTGTCGATGGAGTTGCCGAGCAGCCGAACACCATCCGAGTGATCGAGCCGTATGGCCCCAAAGCTTCTGGTGTCGGTACCGAACTTGCCGCTGCCCCGCGGATCCCCATCCCGAAACTGGAGCCCCGATACAACCATCCCGTCGGCTCCATCCAGCCTGAAGAAGGTCGGCAGGATGCCGGCTACAGCCGTAGAACCTGTTGGTAGCCCATTGGTCGGGATATAATCGAGTTGACCCTTGGTGCGGTCATACCACCACTCCCCAGGCGCATCGAGCAGCGCTGCCGCCCCGGTCAAAAAATAGCGGCTGCCTTCTGCGGTGAAGAAATAGCCGGTGCCTTGGGTATTTATCGCCCGGTTCGCGGTGTCGACTGAAACCACTGGGAGGGTATCACTGCCCCACTGGCTGCCGGGGTGAAAACCACCAACGATGTGGGCGACAAGGCCTGCTGCATTTTTTGAGATCGGAAGATCGCCGGCATGGAAGCAAAAACGCGTGTTACCATGCCATAAGTCGTCGTCCTGCGTGCACTTAGCCGCGAAAAGCCACCCTTTGCGCGGATCCCCATCGAGTGGAGCGTTGGGAAAGCGAGCCTGCGTCTGGCGCGCGCCGCCGACGAAAAGATTGCCCAGATCCCGGCCCGCAGGCAACTTCAGTGACGCCTTCCAGCGACCATCGTCCTGCGCCGTCCAATTGCGAACGATCGGGCCGCCGTGCAGAACCGGCGCCTCGTTGCATCTCGCCGCGATGATCAGGCCCGCATCGCGAGCATCGAAGACTATCGGTTCAGCGAGATAGTAATCCCCATTGCCCATTGCGATCGTATTCTGGCCGCCCTTCTGGCGCGCAGCATCCCGCGCTCTTTCAATACTGGCAAAAGGACCGTCTGTACGCCGAGAATTTGCTTTAGGAAGGTGCCCGCTCCAGGTGTCTTTGCCATCGGGAGAGACATAGAATACTGCCCGGGGCGCGGATGTTCCGGTCATTATGTTGCTCAGTGAAGTCCCCTTCAGCTTGTCCGAAAAGGTCGCCGGCGAAGCTTCCGCGCAGGTTGCCTCCCTGACCGCCGTCTGCAGCCTGTCGGGCGCATCTGCGTCCGGGCGCACCGGAGCCAGCTTGCTCGGCTGCGGAAAGAGCATCGCAAGCAAAATGCTCAAGATCGGTGCGAAGCGCAGCCTCATGAGATTTGCAGCTCCGCCGTTTTGCTGCGGGCCGGTGCTCGCAATTGCCGGCCGGGGGCCGTCGAAGCAACAACAGGCTTGTATAGAGAGAACATGATGATGGCCGTTGTGAACAGAATGAAAATCGCGTCATTCTGGATCAGGAAGATTGTCTCGGTCAGGTTCATCACCAAAATCACAACCGTGAAGACGTTCAACCAGAGCCAGCCATAACGCGGGTCCCCGCATTGGAGGGCCGCGCCTTGGCGGAGTGCCTGCAAAAGCATCAGAGCGAACAAAGTCATTCCGCTTGCTCCGAAGCTCAGCAGCGTATCGCGGAATCCATTATGGGCGTGGGGAGCCATCCATTGGATCTTTGACCAGATAATCCAGGCTTCGGGATTCGCCTCTGTCCAAAACGCTTGGTAGCCGAAGCCGAGCAGCAGATGATCGGCGATCTGACCATCGACCAGCTCCCACAAGGGCACTCGACCCGTCAGAGTGGCATCCTTGCCAAGCGCCTCAAGGAATGGGACCAAGAACTCGTGAAGCAAAAGGAGGATCCCGACGAAGATTTGAACGAAAAACAGGATGAAGACAATGCGACCGACGCCACGGATTCGCTGCAACATGGAGTAGAAGCCGATCAGGCAATATGCCGATACCGTCGCAATTGTCGCGGTCATCGATCCGGAAAGGAAGAGACAAGCCCCGCCCGCCATCAGCAAGATCAAAGCTGCTCGCCGCAAGCCTGGATTGCCGTCCATTACGATGGCGGTTGACACCAGTATCATCATGCCGGCGTACCAACCAAGGCTGTTCTTGTGGATGAATATGCCGCGCACCGCGCTGTCCGTGGGCATGCGAGCGAGCCCCGGTGACACTAGAAGAAGCAACAGGCTAAGGACGATACATGTTCCGAAGGTGGCAAATGCGATGAGAAGCAACTGCCTCGGTGTAAAGCGTATGGCCAACACATAGGCCAGAAGTACGGTGAAGAGCAGGCCGATGGCACGCCTGAAAGTCGTCGACGGGCCAACCGACCAGAAGACGGACACGAAGGGCATGGCGACCATCAGGGGGACAAACCAATTTCGCTTCAGCGCTATGATGAATTGCGGAGAATTTCGTGCCAGCATCAGCAATGTAAACCCGTATACCGGTAAACAAAGCAGACGCAGTATAGACCTGGCATGATCGCTCAGGCCTCCGTCGGCATCCGCCAGCATGAGCGGGAAAAGCGCGCCTGTCTGAAGAAAAAGGCATAGGCCGGCGCCCCAGCACTCTATTGCCCGCCAACTGACAGTCGGCCCATTCGCTATTCTAAGCGTATACGCTCTCATTACCCGTCCCGATTTGCTTGGACAGATGAGAGGCTGTTGATCGCGGCAATTTGGAAAGACATGGGTCCCCTTTCATAGCTGCGCTGCTTACCAACGAACAATCATCCCGCCATATCCCCGGTCAACCAACGCAAACGAAGGCGGGGCTAAGCCTAACGTCCATACCCACCACCCAAGGGCGTTGTTTGGATTAAGCTTGCAGTCTACCCCTCCCCCAAAAGTTGGTGCTGGGGCCTACGACATTGCCCATAAGAGGAGATGTCACCCGTGACCAATCACCGGTAGCTTGACGATGAAAGCATACCGCGAAGCACGTCGCGCCGAGCCGCAGTTCCGGTGAAGTGAGGCAATAATTCTGGCGCAGCCGGCTGTTGGCAGGTGACGCTTAGAAGGGTTGGGATTGCAATGGTTCTGCGTCATGGTCCTGGTTTTGTACGTTATATAAAGGGAGCGTCACGCGTTGCGGCGTTGTCGGCGGTGACCCTACCGGCTCAAAGCGAAATCCTGATCGAGCTGAACTCCTTCCATCAATTCGCGCTGCCAAACGCGCGAGCGTTCGCAACTCTGGCGCACCGACGTGTCGCCCAGCGACGCGCTTGAGGGGTGTCATGGAGCGGCCGACATTCAGCGTCCTTATCAACAACTACAACTACGGTCGCTTCGTCGAACGAGCGATTGACAGCGCCTTGAACCAAGAGGCGTCCAATGTTGAGATAATCGTCGTCGACGACGGCTCGAGCGATCAGTCGCGCTCTGTTCTCGACGGCTATGACAAGCGGGTGGCGGTGCTTTTCCAGGAAAACCAGGGACAGGCCGCCGCCATAAATGCTGCTGTGAAGTTAAGCAGTGGCGACATCCTCTGTTTTCTCGACGCCGATGACTGGTGGGCGCCAGGTAAGCTGTCGGCAACAGCCGCTGCTTTCCACTCCAATCCTCAGGCATCGCTTGTTTATCACCGACTTCAGCCAACGCAGACCGATGGTTCACCAGCCTTCAAGCCAATCCCTCGGACCCTGTGTTCAGGAAATTTGTCGCCACGGCTCGCCAGATCGGCTGGTTGGTGGCCCTTCCCGATGACATCAGCTATCGCTGTAAGGCGTAGCGCGTGGGATGCTGCAGGGGATATTCCCGAGCAGTTCCGCATGTCTGCAGATGCCTGGCTCACAGGCATCTACCCATTTCTGGGGGGCGTTGTCGCCTTGTCGGATCCACTCGGGTTCTATCGGATTCACAACAACAATTGGTATCGGCCAGTCGATGACGCCGCCATGCTGCGAAGGCGGATGGCCCATTGGCAGGCTACCGTTGAAGCGACGAACCGGTTTCTTTCCGCGCACGATCTGGCGGGAAGGCTGCGTCTGACCGATCACTATCCGTACCGGGTGGCCTCAGCCAGACTGCAGGGCGCCGATACACGCACCCGGTTCAGAGTTGCTATGGAAGGGCTCTTTTTCGCCGGAGAACCAAACTTGCTGAGGCGGACGCGTGATGCATTGCGCACAGCCTGCGACCTGCCTCGACTTGGTAAGGATGTCGGCGTGTCGGAGTCAGCGGGATGAAGGCGCTGCTACTGGTTTCCGAATTGGAAGACTACACCATCTCCTTCGCTAGCGGCGTTGCGCGACATGCGCACGTCGTCCTAGCGGTTCCGCGCCGGCGCTACGCACATCTTGCTCCATGGATCGATCCGGCTGTCGATCTGCACCTGATGGACTGGCCAAGGCACCGCTCGCTCTCCAATCCCTGGTTCCTGCACCAACTCACACGTCTTATCCGGCAGGAGCGGCCGAACGTCATTCACCTTCTGAGCAACTCGACGCTCTGGTTGAACTTTGCCGCGCCGTTCTGGCGCCCAATCCCGATCGTGACCACCGTCCATGACGTGGAAGTGCATCCCGGCGATTCCGACACCCGCACGCTGCCCGCCTGGGCTCCCCAATTGATGGTGCGGCAATCGGGTCATGTCGTCGTCCATGGCGAAGGGCTGAAACGAATGGTCCTCGAGCGATATTCAAAATCGCCTGATTGTGTCCATGTCCTGTCGCATCCCGCCATTCATCGCTACGCGGAACTCGCTCGGCGGCACAAGATGGCGCGGCGCGGCGCAGATGGAACTTTGCGCGTTCTGCTGTTCGGACGGATTTTTGCTTACAAGGGATTGGAGCATCTGATCCGTGCCGAGGCGATGCTCAAGGACCTGCTCCCCAATCTACGCATCACGGTCGCTGGTCGCGGCGATGATCCGTGGATCTTCCAGCCCCTTATGGGGGACGCCGGCCGCTATGATATCCGCAACCGCTTTATCGAGGATATGGAGGTCGCCCAGCTCTTTCTGGATGCCGACATCGTTGTCCTTCCCTATACGGAAGCCTCTCAAAGCGGCGTCCTCAATCTTGCCGCGGCATTTGGCAAGCCAGTTATCGTGACTGATGTCGGCGAATTGCGAGCCACCGTTCTGCCAAACGGACTGGGAATGGTGGTTCCACCGGGAGATGTGGAACAGCTCGCGCGGGCCATCTGGACATTGGCGGAAAATAACGAGCTCAGAAGCAATTTCGGGACCAGCGCGCTTGCATGGGCTACAGGTCCGAATTCGCCTCAACAGGTCGGAGCACAGGCTGCGGCCGTTTATCGTAAGGTGGTCGGGGCATGCTAATGAACGCGCTCACGGATGGGAATCAGGTAGCGACGCGCAACGCAGCAGCAACCGTCCGCCACTACGTCCCGGGTGGTTGCGAAAACGGTGGCGGAATTGGCAGGCTCGTCGGCTATATATCGAACACGGCGAAGGAGGCCGGCGAAACACACCTCGTCACCGATACCAGAGGGCCTCGGTGGTCCTCAGTTGCGTCGCCTGTGCGCCTGCTCGGCGCCGTCTTGATGATGGCGAAGGACCGGATAATTGCTCCGGCACGCATTCACCATATTCATGTCGCGGGTCGCGGCAGCACCGCAAGAAAACTGATCCTGACCGAGGCTGCCCGTCTCCTCGGATGCTCTCACATATTGCACCTGCACGACTACGACTACGCGACCGACTTTGCCGCACGCTCGCCGCGTCAACAAATGCTTGTACGCCGGATGTTCCAACATGCCGACCAAGTCGTGGCACTGGGCCAGCGCGACCGCATGACGCTCACGACGCTTCTCGGCGTGGAAGAGCGCCGCGTAGTCGTCATCGGCAATTGTGTTCCCGACCCCGGGCCGCGAAATGTTCATGTCGGCGAGATGCCGTTGATCATATTTCTCGGCCGGCTGAGCGAACGCAAAGGCGTTCAGGAGCTTCTGCTTGCCTTAAGTCATCCGATCATGAAAGAGCTCCGGTGGCGAGCCGTGCTGGCAGGCGACGGACCTGTGGAAGACTACCGGCGCCAGGCTGCCGCCATGGGACTTTCAGATCTGGTGAAAATGCCGGGCTGGCTTGGCGCCGACGAGGCGCAAGCCTTGTGTACACGGGCAGATATCCTGGTCTTGCCTTCGCATGCCGAGGGCTTGGCAATGGCTGTGGTCGAAGGGCTTGCCCATGGGCTCGCCGTCGTCACCACGCGCGTCGGCGCGCATGGCGAAGTCATCTCCGACGGTGAAACCGGCGTCTTCGTACCTGTCGGAGACAAGGATGCCCTGGCTGCGGCGCTGGCTAAGCTCGTCACCGACCCGGAAGTCCGCAACTATCTGTCGGCCAAGGCCCGCGCTCATTATCTCAACAATTTCAGTATGAAGGCTTACATGCGATCGCTGGACAAACTCTACGACGCGATCTCCGCGCAACCTCAAACGACGGCGGGTGAACGATGACTATTTCGACTGTGCCGCCAGACCGCAACACCTCGCTCTCGTCGATGCGCTACGATCCCCGGCTTCAGGTAGAGACTCGTTCGGATGACCTTGATCTGACTTCGGGCCTGCGCCTTATCCGGCGACGGGTGGTCATGATAATGGCCATCGTCATGCTCCTTATGGCGGTTGCCGCAACCGTGATTTCGGGATTGAAGCCGACTTATCATGCCGAGTCCCGGCTGATCATCCACACGCCTCTGGCGACAAAGCTCGGCACCGACGAGTCCAGCCGCAACGATCCGCTGGACGCCACATCCGAGACCGAACGGCTTCTTTCCAGAAGCATCGCAGAGCGGGTAATCCGCGACCTGCGGCTCAACGAATGGCCGGAATTCAATCCGGCGCTGCAAGAAATCTCGCCTATCGACAAGATCCGATCAATGCTACGCGGCTGGATCGACAGCGAAAAACCGTCCTTGCCGATACGGGACAGCATCGAGCCGATAATCCCAAAGTACTACAAGGCCCTCCGCGTTTGGCGCGATGGCCAGGGTGACGTCATTCAGATCGGTTTCGATGCGAGCGACCCCGAACTGGCCGCCTCGGTCCCGAACCGGCTCATCAGCATCTACCTCGAAGAGCGGAAGGACAGTCTGCGCGGTCGAGTGGACGCAGCAGAAGAATGGCTTCTGCTGCGCATCGACGAACAGATGGGGCGCGCCAAGGCAGCACGCGATGCCGCCGACGTGTACCAGAAAACGACCGACGTTGCCTCAAATGACGACGATCAGGTTGAACAGATCAAGTCGATAATGGAGTTGGGCGAGCGGCGGACAAAAATCGAACAAAGCCGCGCTGAAGCGAGAGCAACGATAACCGCACTCGAAGCGGCCGACGACCCCTCGCTCGTCCTGCAGAATATGGTCATTCCCGACAGCATTGGTGCAATGCAACGCGAGCTTCGTGCGCAGGAGCAAGATCTCGAGCGCCTTCTTGAGACATATGGCAACACCGCCGACGCCGTGGTCGACACGCGCGCCAAGATCCTTAAATCCCGCACCGATCTCAGCCTTGCGACCGACCGATATCTCCAATCGATACGCGCCAAGCTTGCGGCGCTCGATCATGAGGACGACGCAATCCGGTCGGCATTGGCGGCCGCTCATGAGAAACGCACTCGCTCTGCCCTGGCGCAAACCGAGTTGGCCCGACTCCAGCACATGGCTGACAAAGAGCAGACGGCGCTGGATAAGCTCGAGGAGCAGCGCCGTGGCCTGGCTGCGCAAGCGATGCTGCCGGGCGCGGAACTGGAAGTTTTGTCACCGGCCGCGGTGCCGCTGGCGCCGCAGGGACGCGGGCGGCTTTTCTATTTGATCGGCGCCCTTTTGGCTTCGATATCGATCGCGGTGACGGCCGCTTTCGTGGTCGAGATGTTGGACAATTCAGTCCGCAGCTTCGACCAGATGGCCGGAATGTCGCGCATCGTACCCGCCGGATTCATCCCGCACCTGAAACGGAAAGACCGGAGAGATCCGTCGATGCTCTTCGGGAGCATCCAAGACGGGATGTTTGACGAAGCAATTCGCTCCGTCATGACTTCGCTCAAACAATCTAACGGCGGAAAACTGCCAAACACGATTGTTGTGACGTCGGCTCACAGCGGAGAGGGCAAGTCGTTTGTCGCCAGATCCCTGGCAATAGATCTCGCCGCCAACGGAATTCCGGTGCTGCTTGTCGATGGCGACCTCAGACTCGGAAATCTCGACTCGTTTTTCAAATCAGAGCTAAAGCAGGGGTTGAACGAATTCCTGTGTGGACAGGCCGGAATGCGGGACATCATCCATCACCATCCAAGCGGCATCGACTTCATCCCGGCTGGCAATGCCAGTCTCCATCGGCGCGTTCGTTTGACTGATGCGGCTGACATCGTCGCGATGGCCGCCTCACAGGGCCAAATCGTCATCTTCGACAGCGCACCTGTGCTCGCCTCGGCTGATACGATGCATCTGACAGCGTTAGCAGAACGAACGCTAGTGGTCGTAAAATGGGGAAAGACGAGCCGTCGGGCCGTAGAGTTTTGCCTACATCAGCTGAAGACCGCGCGCAACGCAGAGATTGCCGTTGCCATAAATAACGTCAATCCGAACAAACACGCCATGTACAACTTCAGCGATTCAGAACTGTTTGCGAGCTCACTGAGGAAGTACCACGAGTTCACATGAGTTCGAACAGCGTGTCCACCTGATTCCGTCGAAATAAATTACGGAGACCGCAGTGAAAAACGAAAATAAAGTCGCGCTGATTACGGGTATAACGGGTCAGGACGGTGCGTATTTGGCCGAATTGCTCCTGGAGAAGGGCTATATTGTTCACGGGCTCAAGCGACGCTCATCGTCTTTCAACACCAGTCGCATCGAGCATCTATACGAGGATCCCCATGTCGAAAATCCTCGCTTTATTCTGCATTACGGGGACATGACCGATTCAACGAACCTCATCCGCGTCGTTCAGGAAACGCAGCCGGACGAGATCTATAATCTCGCCGCACAGAGCCACGTTCAAGTCTCTTTCGAGACGCCGGAATATACGGCTAACGCCGATGGAACCGGCACCCTTCGGCTACTTGAAGCAATTCGCCTCCTGGGTCTGACCAAGAAGACCCGCTTCTATCAAGCGTCCACCTCAGAGCTCTACGGCAAAGTTCAGGAAGTCCCACAGAGCGAAACGACGCCTTTCTACCCTCGATCCCCCTACGCGGCTGCCAAGCTCTACGCCTATTGGATTGTGGTCAATTATCGCGAGGCATATGGCATGCACGCCTCGAACGGCATTTTGTTCAATCATGAAAGCCCGATCCGCGGCGAAACATTCGTGACGCGCAAAATCACCCGGGCGGCGGCTGCGATCCATCTTGGGCTGCAGGAAAGGCTTTATCTCGGCAATTTGGACGCCAAGCGCGACTGGGGACATGCACGAGAATATGTCCGTGGCATGTGGCTGATGCTGCAACAGGACGAACCGGAGGACTATGTCCTTGCGACCGGCGAAACGCACTCGGTTCGTTCCTTCGTTGACAAAGCCTTTGCCCAGGTGGGCATGCCGATTGATTGGCGTGGGAACGGGGTTGAGGAAAAGGGATACGATAAGACATCCGGTCGGTGTGTGGTGGAGATCGATCCGGCTTATTTCCGTCCGACTGAAGTTGATCTTCTGATCGGCGATCCGACGAAGGCACACACGAAGCTTGGCTGGAAACATGAGACCAGTCTTGATCAGCTGGTTGCAGAGATGGTTCGCGAGGATCTGAAAGTCATGGCACGAAATGTTCCGTCGGTCGGCGCAACCAAAGGTTTTGCCTATGCCTGAGGTGATCTACAGCCTAGCCGGAAAGAGGGTCTATGTCGCGGGCCACCGCGGCATGGTGGGCTCTGCAATCGTCCGACGTCTCGCTTCCGAGGGCTGCGAGATTTTGACGGCCACCCGCGCCGAGGTCGATCTCAGACGGCAGGAGCAGGTGGAGGGGTGGATGAGTAAGCATCGTCCCGACGCTGTCTTCCTGGCTGCTGCGAGGGTCGGCGGTATTCTCGCGAACGCTACCTATCCGGCCGACTTCCTTTACGACAACTTGATTCTCCAAGCGAACGTCATCCACGCCGCCCATAGAGCTCACGTCGAAAAACTGATGTTTCTGGGCTCGTCCTGCATCTATCCGAAATTCGCCGATCAGCCGATCGTTGAGGACTCACTTCTGAGCGGATCGCTTGAACCCACGAATGAATGGTATGCGATCGCCAAAATTGCCGGATTAAAGCTCTGTCAAGCCTATCGCAAACAGCACCGTAGAGATTTCATCTCGGCCATGCCTACCAATCTTTACGGTCCAGGCGACAATTTTGACCTCGGGTCAAGCCATGTCATGCCGGCGCTCATACGCAAGACGCATGAGGCCAAGGTCAACCAGCAGCAAGAGATATGCATCTGGGGTACCGGCACGCCGCGGCGCGAATTCCTGCATGTTGACGATTGCGCCGACGCCTGCCTCCATCTCATGAAGACCTATTCCGCCGAAGGTCATGTGAACGTAGGTTGTGGCGAAGACATTACCATATTCGAATTGGCATACCTCGTCTCCAAGATCATTGGTTTCGAAGGCAAGATCACGCGCGACCTCACCAAGCCAGATGGCACGCCACGT
Source organism: Rhizobium laguerreae (assembly GCF_019778565.1). Taxonomy (NCBI): domain Bacteria; kingdom Pseudomonadati; phylum Pseudomonadota; class Alphaproteobacteria; order Hyphomicrobiales; family Rhizobiaceae; genus Rhizobium; species Rhizobium laguerreae. The sequence continues at coordinate 251,260 of NZ_JAAXQT010000011.1, forward strand.
AAACTCCTGAGCGTCGACAAGCTTCGCACTTTCGGCTGGTCTCCTAGGATAGGTCTGAAGGAGGGCATCGCAGATGCCTATCGCTCCTTCCTTGATGGCCATCATCTCAACCGCAGCGACAGAGCTACGTCCGGCGACTTGATCGGTCAAAGCGACATCAGTTTCGAGAAAGCGAAGAGTTCGGCGCCGCACGCGCCCACGGTGTCGACCGTTGCGCATCATCCCTCGCCATAGGAAATTTGCACGAGGGATAACAGGGTTTTGTCTCGGGGGGACGCATATGCTGGGATGGCGCAAATAATGCAGCCTGTAGAAATCAGGATTGCAGCGCTCATTTTCCTGATCGTCGTGTGGGTGATGATTATCGGTGCGGCAATGGATTTTTTCGCGGTCGAAATGCCGATATCGCTTGTCGCGCTATTAGGCAGATAGTCCACGTCGGATGGCTCCACCGGGCCTTACCTTCGGCTGACTGTCGGACGACAATCGCTGCAGTAAAGTCGACAGGCGAAGAGATGAGCCGGACGGAACCCGCCTCAGTTGATTGGCGGTTCCGCATCGATGTGACCGGGCGGCAAACTTGGCTGACCGAGCCCGAAGAACGCGCGCGCGGTCAAGCATGCGTCATCCCCTGGGACGCAGGCGCGGCAGACGTCAGGCCGAAGATCGTACACTTGACAGGATGTCTCTGAACCGACGCGACCGACCAATGCGGAGCAACGCGCACCGTCGCAACGCATTCCTTGCTGGTTCGCGGCTACGAAATGCGCCGGCAGCAAATCGAGAGCAGCGTCTGTTTCGGTGGAAAATCTGGGCCAGGTCGGCGAGAAGGAGCAGCAGGCTCCGCAGCCTTGGCAATCGAAATCGATCAATGATGTCATGGCCCGCTCCTACCACACAGCCCGCCAAGAGCAAAGCCTTCGCACGATTTACCGCCGCCGTTGAGGATAGGGCGGCTGGCGTTCTGCTGCAAGCCAGACGCCGCACTCGTCGACTTTCCTGACGAGGCCGGGAATGCGGCGCGGCATTTCCAACGGGAGGCGCGACCTGTCAGGTGGCCTCGAGGATCATGTTGAGGGGCGTCTGGGCTGCACGCCGGATATGGGTGAAACCGCCCGACCGGATCACTTCGGTCAATCGCCGCTCTCCCGCTTGCGCACCGAGCGCCAGCCCTGTCTCCTGCGCAAGCGAGGTCGGAACGCAGATCATCGTCGAGGCTGAGTAATAGAGCCGTCCAACCGGATTGATGTTCTCCTCCAGCGTATCTCCGGCCATTGGTTCGACCACCATCCAGACGCCACCCTTTTTTAACGCCTTCCGGATATGAGCCGCAGCGGCTTTCGGGTCGCCCATGTCGTGCAGGCAGTCGAAGCAGGTGATCAGATCGAAATCCCGACCGTCGAAATCCTGCGCACGGCCGACCTCGAAGTTCAGGTTCGTCAAACCGTGTGCCTGGGCGTGCGCAGTCGCAGCGGCAATCGAGCCCGGATGGAAGTCGTAGCCCACAAAGCGGGAATTGGGAAACGCCTGCGCCATCAGGATCGTCGATAACCCGTGCCCACACCCAACGTCCGCCACCTTCGCACCCATCTTCAACCTGTCGGTGACACCGTCGAGCGCCGGCAGCCAGTCCTGCACAAGGGCATTGACATAACCTGGGCGGAATAGCCGCGCGACGGCGCAGAACATGCAGCCGGCCTGATCGCCCCAGGCAACGCCTCGGCCGGTTTTGAAGGCGGACTGCACCTTCGGCTGGTTCTCGACCATCGCAGCAGCGGTATCGAACGCGCCGATCAGATTGACCGGGCTGTCCGGCTCGGCAAACACGAAGGCCTGCTCGGGTGTCAGCGAGAACAGTCCTCGCTCATGGTGCACATAACCCGAGGCGGCCTGTGCCGCCAGCCACTCGCGGACATAGCGAGGTGCGCATCCCGAGGCATCGGCAAGTTCGTCGGCCTTCACCGGCCCGATCTCCTTCAGTGTCCTGTACAGCCCGAGAGCATCTCCGATCCGGACCAGCGGCACGCTGACCGCTCCGCCGAGGTCGCCAAGGACGCGGCCCACGAGTTCATTGAGCGTTGTTTCGTTGATTTCCGTCATGTGAATTCCTCCCGGTGCTCGGATGGCGTCCTGCCATCCGCGATGCCAAGGATGAAGCTTGCCGTCTCGGCGAGCATGAGGCGGTTGTCCCGCGTCTGCGAAGAAATCCACTCCTTGGAGGGACACATGTCCCGTCGGCATCGGAGGAGGTGTCTATCCACCTGCAGAGCGGGACTATCGGGAGAGCGCGACGACGATCGCTTGCGAGCGGCTATGCACGCCGAGTTTGCTGAATATCACCGACAGCTGGTTTCGCACGGTCTTTGCACTCTTGCCAAGCCGTTCGGCGATCGCGCGGTTATCTAGCCCCTCCGCGACAAGGTCGAGAAGGGCGGCCTCGGCGGGTGTCAGACCGGCCTCACTGACCGCGCGCGGCCGCACCGACCGATCCTGCCCGAGAAAGGCAGCAAGTTCCGTTTGAAATACATTCCAAGCGGGCTCGTCCGGCAAGAGCACATGGTTCTTGCTCTCAAGCGGCACGAAGCTCGCGCCCGGAATCGCGGCGGCGAGCTTGCAACCCTGGTCAAACGGCACGCGCATGTCACCGCGGCAGTGTGCGATCAACGTCGGGACGCGCAACATCGCCGCAAGGTCGAGCACGTCGATCCCCTGCATCTGCCAAAGCAGTTGTGCGGCGACGTCGGCCGTTGCCGTTTGCCGCTCGAGATCGCCCCACCAGCGATGCTGTTCAGGCGTGCCGTCGGGGATAAAGAGATTGGTGAAGAACCGGCAAAACGCCGGATTATCGCGTCCCCAGCCGATGCGAACGAAATTGACAAGGGTCTCGGCTTCCAGCCGCTCCGCCTCGGTCTGAGCTCTGGCGCGGGCACCCTGACCGTAGGCGTTCAGAAGCACCAGATGCGATACTCGCTCGGGATACTTGAGGGCATATGCGATAGCGAGCGCGCCGCCCTGCGAAAGACCGAGGAGCACGAAGCGCGGCTCCTCGATCGACGCTGCCACGGCAGCAAGGTCTGCGTGCCACGCTTCGACCGAAAGATCAAAGACATGCCGGTCCGACAGACCGCAGCCGCGCGGATCGTAGCGCACAAACCGGTTGTGGGCGGATAGCGCCTGGAGCCATGGCCGCCACACCGGGCTTTCGAGATCGTAATCGACATGGCTCAGCCAGTGCGCCGCCCGCAGGATCACCTGACCCTGCCCGCAAGACGCCATGGCGATACGGGTGCCGTCCTCGGCGGTAGCGAACCGTATGGTCTGACTGAGTTTCATCGGTCGAGAATATCGCAGCCGAAGATCGCATAACAGACCTATCTCCTACGGGATGATTCTCCTGGAAGACAGTGCAGCCTGGGAGGCTCGCTACGAAGCCTTTCGATCCGTTTCGCCCGCTTCGGGCCATATACTCGACCAGCGACCCGAACCCTCCCGCTAGCGCTTGAGCCAAAGCGAAGTCGCCGCGACCTCTGTTGACTGTCACTGAGCTCACGGTCTAATGGCAAGAGCGAGGAGGCCATCGTAAAGCGCGGTGGCAAGCGGGTCGGCGTCCGGTGCCTCCTGGTGGAGGCGGAAGGTCGTCGCAACCAGCTTACCACGGCCGAGCCGCTTTTCGATGATGAAGGCAGCGGGTTTGTGAACCCAGCCGATGACGACGCCGGCGTGCACGCGACCTTGGAATTCCCAGGGACGGAGGCCGGCCATCACCTGGTGCGGCGCGACGCCGGTGAAGGACAAGTCGAACAGCGGACCGCCCGGCACATGGGCGAAGACACCATCCCGGCGCAACCAGGAAAAGTTGCCGACCCAATCCCCGCGCCAGATCGATTTGTGACGATTGAAGAGATTGTAGCCGGGAAAAGTGAAGTATGGTCCGGAAACCATGCCGCTGGCGCCCGGATCAATTTCGATCGACATCGGGCCATCGCGCGGCGGCGCGTCATCACGCAGACGGCCGGGGTCCTTGTCGACGATCTGCAGCACCCGCTGGCCGGAATGGATTGCCTCGACGCGATCGGCATCGATGTCCTTAGTGACGAAGACATCCGCCTCGTGCAGCGACACGCTGACATGGCCAAGGGCTGACAACCTCTCGGAAATCCCGTCGTCGTGCGAAGCAAAGCGAATGGGGGGCACATCGCGCTTAACGTAGACCGCGAGTGTCTCGGAATTCTGAGACAGCGCGCTTCCATCAGGCGCCACGACCTGGAACCGTGCCTTTTGGATCTCGGGCACCGGCACCGCAGCTGCTGTCGCGGCGATCGGCGCAGTATGAACCTGCATCGGCGCAATAGCCGGCAGCGGTATCTCGCCTTTTTCAGCGCCAAATTCCCAGACGAGGCGGCTGCCTTCGGGCAGTGCTGTTCCGCCGCTCGACACCTTGATGTCGAAACTGGCCGTCTGCCCCTCATAGACGGCGTGGCGGGCAGCACCCGGCGCGATGACGATGTCGGAATTGACGGCCGGTAGCGCTTTGGCGAAGACGCGCGGATTGCGTGCCATGTCCATCAGCCCGTTGCCTTCCCAATGGACATCGGTGAGTTCGGTGATGACATAACCTCCGATCGGCGCGTGCGTTCGGATAACCTCGATCTCGTATTTCAGGTTCATGTATTGATACCACTGCACCTGCTCGATGAACTGGCCGAGATCGCCAAACACTTTCTCAAGAGCGAGTTCGCGGAAACGGGCTTCGATGCCCTGCGGCAGTGCCGTGCCATCCGCCCAGGTGGCACCATAGGCCATCCACCAGGGGTCGCGGCCGTTCTTTTCGCGCAGACGGGCGGGATCGGGCAGACCCCAGACGCCGAACTCGGAGAGAACAAGCGGTTCCTTCCTCGTGCGCACGGCTTCCTTTTCGGTTGAGAAGGTCCAGTCGGCATTGCCTGCGAATTCGCGGCAGAGCGTGTCCCATTCCTCGCGTCGATCCACCGCCGTTCGGTAGAAGTGGAAGTCGTTGATGTCGGTCTTGACGTGAACGTTCGGGAAGCAGGCGGAATTGTCGACAACGAGCCGTAGCGGGTCTTCGACACGCAGCCAGTCGACCATGTCGGAAATCCATTGCCGCTGTTCGGCCGCTTCGCGCAGCCGCGTGCCCCAATCTTCATTGATCAGGGTCCAGATTACGATGGAGGGGTGATTGCCGTCACGGGCGAGAATACCTTCCATGGTCGTGCGCAGGCGCTCGGCGGAGGCCGGGGTGAAGGTCTCGATATTTGGAATTTCGCTCCAGATCAGCATGCCCAGCCGGTCGGCGACCTCGTAATAGCGCGGGTCCGGCACTTTGATGTGGCAGCGCAGACAATTCAGTCCCATTGTCTTGGCCTTGCGCAACTGGTCTTCGAGCAGGTCGAGCGAAGGCGGCGCGCCGAAACCATCGGGATAGTAATCCTGATCGAGCGCGGCGCGCAGATAAAGCGGCTTGCCGTTCAGATGCAGGAAGCCGTCCTTGGCTTCGAAGCGGCGAAAGCCGAAACTTTCCTCCCGGCTGTCGATCTCGACGCCGTCGGCGCTGAGGATCGTTGTGATCGTATAGAGGTTCGGGCTGTCCGGCGACCATGGCGCGACGGCGTCGAGCTGGATCGAATGTTCGAGGGTATTTCCCGCGGCCGGAATGTTTCCGGTAAAGACGGGCATGCCCTGCGGGCCGATGATCTCGATTTTCAGCGAGCCTGCAACCATGCTCGCAAAGCGGGCTTTAAGATCGAGCCTGGCTTCCGGCCAAATCGGGTCGAGGCGAAGCGATGAGATGTGAGCGGGATCGCGGGCCTCGATGAGGACGGACTGCCAGATCCCGCCTTGCGGGCCATACCAGCTCTGCTTGCCATGCGGGATCTCCGCAAAATCGGCGCCACCCTCGTTGCGATGGGCATCCGGCAGGCAGGCCAGGACCTCGACGGTGTTCTCCGCCTTCAACAGAGCGGGTGGAATCACGAATTCGAAAGGAAGATAACCGCCTTCATGGCGGCCGATCTCAGTGCCGTTGATGAAGACGGTGGCCAGATCGCCGACAGCACCGAAGCGGATGGCGATTTGCCGAGCCGACCATTCTGCGGGGAGCGTGAAGATCTTGCGATAGGTTGCCGATCCGAAGCTAACCGCGAGATCCTCGAAACACGCCTGCCAGTGCGCCGGCACCTTTGCATGGCGCCATGCACGATCGGTCTCGTGGCGGAACTCCCAGGTCCCATCAAGGGAAAGTGTTTGGCGGAGCGGCGTGTTCGCTGGGGCGAGCGACTGGGAATAGGCGTTCATCAGTTGTCCTTGGAAGATCGGCTTTTTCGATTGGGGTTCCGGGATACGCACGGCGTGGCGCGTATCCCGGCGGGAGACCACCCCCACGAGGGATTGGAGAAACTAGCGATTGCGACGCAGGACGCGCTCGACGCCGGCCTGCATCGCTTCAACCGTTGCCTGCGGATCGGTGCCTGTCAGCCACATCGCGTTCAAGTCGGTGATCATCGCATTGTAGACCGCACGTTGGTTCTGGATCTGCGGCAGTGACGTGGCATTTTTGGCAGTGTCGGCAAACTCGGCGCGATGCGGCAGGGCCTTGAACTCTTCGGAATTCAGAACCGACTGCCGGGTCGACAAATGGCCGGTGCGCGACCATTGGAAGTTGTTGTCGTTCAGGAACTTGAGGAAGGCGAGAGCGGCTTTCGTCTTGTCTTCGCTGCGATCGCCATCCTGCGGGATGACCCACATATGGCTGTCGGCCCAGACGGACGGCTTGGCGTAGAGTTGCGGCACATTGGCGACGCGATAGTCCTTGAGGGCAACTTTGCCGCTCTTGGCCTGGGTATCGTAGTTGTCGACGCCCCAGGTGCCGTTGATCAGAATCCCGGTTTCGCCGCTGAGGAACGCCTGTTCGGAGCCGGGATAATCCAGCGCCGGGTTGGCAAGACCTTCCGAGAAAATCGATGAGATCAGCTTGGCTGCGTTCAGCCCTTCCGCTGTATTGATGCTGGCCGTCTTGCCGTCGTCGGCGAGGACATCGACGCCCTGCTGCCAGAGAAGCGTGTCGAACAGGCGCACCATCATGCCTTCCGAACTCTGGGCTTCCGAACCGATATAGTACTTGCCGGTCGCTTCCTTGAACTTCCTGCCTTGCTCGAGCAGTTCCTCGGGCGACTTCGGCAGGATCGGCGAGCCGTCTGCGTTCACAAGGCCCGCCTTCTTCATCAGGTCCATGTTGACGTGGAAGAGCAGCGCATGAAGGTCGTATGGGAGAGCATAAATTTCATTCTTGGCGGTAGCGTTCTTCAGCGCCGCCGGTACGAAGTCGCTTGTCTGGATGCCGAGATCGGCAATAGGCTTGGTCAGCGGCGTCAGGAGATCCCGGTCGGAAAAATTCGGCATTATCGAGGCGTGCATGACGGCGACGTCAGGGATGTTGCCGGTGGAATAAGTCGCGGTCAGCAGGTCGTAATAGGCGCCCCATTCGGCCGTCTGGGTGACGACCTTGGCGCCGATGGTGTTTTCTGCGTTGAACTTGTTGGTGAGCGCGGTGATGATGCCACATTCGCCATTGGCCTTGGTCACGTCTGTCATCTCGCCGTATTCGCCTTGGCAATCGCCGAAGAAGCGGAAGAACGAGATGTCGACTGCTTGGGCTGCTCCTCCCCAGAGCGCGGTCATCAGTGTCGTGGCGAGCGCCAGACGTTGCAGCATTTTCGTCTTGTGCATCATATCCTCCTTGCGATGCCGTTGCGAAAAACCCGTCCCGGCATGGCCGGTCGGGCCGGTGCCTATTTGCCGGCGCTCATGGCAACACCTGCCACGATGAAGCGCTGGAAGATCAGAAACAGAAGAACGATGGGCAGGCTGGCAAAGACCGCCGATCCCATCACAGCGCCGATGCCCTCCGAGAAAGCGAAGTTGGTCTGGATCGAGGCAAGGCCGACCGTGACCGTGTACATGTCGGCCTTGGTCGCCGAGACGAGCGGCCAGAGAAAGTCGTTCCAGGCGAAGATGAAGGTGAACAGACCGAGCGTGGTCAGTGCAGGCACGGAGAGCGGCAGCATAATCTTCAGAAAGATCGTCAGCCGTGAGGCGTGATCAATGGCGGCCGCTTCCTCCAGTTCTTTCGGAACGCTGCGGAAGAATTGCATCATCAAAAACACACCGATCGGCACGGCGACGCGCGGCATGACCAGCGCGAAGTGGGTATTATGCAGTCCCCAGCCCGAGACCATCGTGTGCAGCGGAATGAACACTGCCTGCTCGGGCACCATCAGGCCGGCAATCACGAGCATGAACAGCGTCTTCTTGAAGGGGAACTCCAGGCGCGCGAATGCGTAGCCGGCCATAGACGAGACGACCAGAACCATAATCGTCATCGTTACCGAGACGATGAGACTGTGCATCAGCCAGCGCGGCACGGTATCGAGCTTCAGGAGGCCGATATAATTATCGAGCGTGAATGGGACCGGCAGGAAGCCTGCCGTGGAACGCATTAGCTCGGCATTCGGCTTCAGCGACATGGCGACGACCCAGACGACGGGCAGAAGCCAGAGGATCGCAAAGGCGATGGTTGCGGCGAGGATGAGACCGTCCGTGGCGCGGCGCAGGCCGCTTGTACGTGCGCTTGCCATCATTCGTCCCCCCTGCGGCCGAGCCAGAGCTGCAGCATTGTGAAGCCAAGCATCAGGATGAAGAGCCCGAAGGACATGGCCGTGGCGTAACCGACCTGCCAGTCGCGGAAGCTCGTCTCGTAAATGTACTGAACCAGCGTACGCGTCCGATTGGCAGGCCCGCCCTGTGTCATCAGGTGGGCCTGACCGAAAATCTGGAACTGACCGACGATCTGCAGGACCAGAACCAGGAGCACGGTGTGACGGATCGACGGCAGGGTGATGTTTTTCAGGACGCTGAACCGACCGGCATGATCGAGTTCGGCCGCTTCGTAAAGTTCCGGCGGTATCTGGCTTAATGCCGCCAGAAACAGCGCCATGGGGAGGCCGACACCCCACCAAAGCGTCGTCAACGCAATCGACGGCATGGCGAGCGTCGGGTGCCCGAGGAAATTGATGGGCTTGACGCCGATGAGATTGAAGAGCGGCACCAGCAGGCCGTTGTCCGCAGACAGCACCATCGACCAGATCAGCGTCACGACCGAGACCGAAAACACGCTCGACATGAAGAACACGGACCGCAGCACACCCTTGAGCCGCCCCTGCCCGAACACGGCAAGAGCCAGCACCAGGGCCAGTGCTGTCATGGTCGGCACGGTCATGGCGACGAAGGCCAGCGTATTGCCCACGGTCTTCCAGAAGATCGTGTCGAACCACATGTCCTCATAGTTGAGGAGGCCGATATATTTCCGGTAGCTGCCGGCAAGCTCCCAGTCATGGAGACTGATCCACAAGCCCTTGAAGAACGGGTAGACCAGGAACGTGGCGTAGATCACCGCGAAAGGCGCGAGGAAGATGTAAGCGGCGAGGGCATCGCGCCTGCGCGCGGCGGTCAGGCTGCTGGCGCTCATGCTCCATCCACCTCAGAATGCAGGGTGATCGAGACCTTGTTTGCATCGAAGACGTGGCGCGTGCCGGGGCCGATCGCGAACCGGGCGACCGAGCCGATCGAAGGCGCCGCGCCGCCGCGCAGTTCGGAGACGATGGCGGTGCCATCAGCAAGTGTCGCATAGACAAGTTGCAACGAGCCGAGCTGCTCAACGACATCAACGATTCCGCTGAGCGCTCCTTCATCGGCCGGCGACAGGATTTCCGGCCTCAGGCCGATCGTCACCGTGTCGCCTTTGGCGGGACTGGCACGAACCTTGGCAGTAAGGCGGGCATCTCCCGCACAGGCGAGTTCGACCGTTTCGCCGTCGACGGCTGTGACTGTTGCCGGGAGCAGATTGATGCGCGGCGCACCGAGGAAACCAGCCACGAAGGCATTGGCAGGGCGCTCGTAAAGCTCGATCGGCGCGCCGACCTGTTCGATCTGCCCGTCCCTGAGGACCACGATACGGTCTGCCATGGTCATGGCTTCCGTCTGATCGTGAGTCACGTAGATCATGGTTGCGGCGAGGCGGTGGTGGAGCTTGGCGATCTCGGTGCGCATCGAGACGCGAAGAGCGGCATCGAGATTGGAGAGCGGCTCGTCAAATAGAAAGACATCCGGTTCGCGCATGATGGCGCGGCCGATCGCAACACGCTGACGCTGGCCGCCGGAAAGCGCCTTCGGCTTGCGGTCGAGATAAGGCTCAAGCTGGAGGATGGCGGCGGCCTTATCGATGCGTGAGGCGATTTCGGCCCTCGGCGTACCAATATTGCGCAGGCCGAAGGCCATGTTCTCACGAGCTGTCATGTGGGGGTACAAGGCGTAGTTCTGGAAGACCATCGCCACTCCGCGATCGCGGGCAGCCATGTCATTGACCCGGTTGCCGCCGAGCAGGACCTCGCCGCCGGTGATGGTTTCGAAACCAGCGATCATCCGCAGAAGCGTCGATTTCCCGCAGCCGGAAGGTCCGACGAAAACCAGGAACTCGCCGTCGTTGATCGAAAGCGAAATGTCACGGATGACATTCACCGCGCCATAGCTTTTGGACACCCCAGCGAGCTTTACTCCTGCCATGCACTCCTCCCAGAGTGATTAGTTATAAATCACTGGTTATAACTAAAATTATTATCAAGCAAGCCCTCACCGCTTTTGCGTTCGTAAAACTTCGTGCTAAGCGAATAGTCAGTCTTGCAAGGGGTTCGCGTGATCAAAAAGCCGACTATGTCCGACATCGCTGCCGCCTGCGGCGTCTCGCAGGCGACCGTGTCGCTTGTGCTCAACAATGCTCCGGGAACGCGCATATCGCCGGCAACGCGTGAGGCTGTTCTAAGTGCGGCGGCGAGGATGGGTTACAGGACGCAGGCTCGGCGCATCGACCGGCGTCCGCTGATTGCCATGCTCATCAACGAGGTGACAAGTTCGCCTCATGTCGCCGGCTTGATCGACGGAGCCGCAGAGGCGGCAAACGAGCTGGGCTATCTGCTCTCGGTGATGCCGACGGACGCCGACGAGGAGGCAGAGCAGGCAGCTCTCAGCCATCTCGCGACGCTGCCCGCTGCAGGCGTCATCTATGCGCGGCTGATCACACAGCAAGTGACGCTTGATCCGCAGCTCGCGGAATGGCCGACCGTACTTTTGAACTGCTATACGGTCGACAAGCCCCTTCCGAGCGTGGTGCCCGGAGACCTGTCGGCTGTCATGAAGGCAACGCTGTCGCTGATCGATGCCGGCCATACGCGCATTGCTTATATCGGTGGCGAGGACGCGATCGAAGCTTCTCGCGAGCGCATCAAGGGTTATCGCCGCGCTTTGACGATGCGCGACATTCCTGTCGACAACCATCTCATCATCAAGGGACGCTGGACGATTCAGGGAGGTTATGCAGCCTTCAAGCGCCTGCAAGCGCTCGATGACCGGCCCACGGCAATATGCTGTTTCTGCGACCGCATTGCCATGGGTGTCTATGAAGCCGCGAAGGAAGCCGGCCTCTCTATCCCGCGCGACCTTTCGGTGATCGGTTTCGACAATGAATCCTATTCCGGCGATATGCTGCCGCCGCTCACGACGATGCAACTGCCCCATGCCGACATGGCGCGCTATGCCGTCGAGAAACTTGCCGAGATGATCGCCGCGCCGCGGATGCGGCATGACAATCATAAGGTCAAGCTGGAGTGCGAAATGATCGTGCGCCAGTCGGTCGCGCCAATAAACGCCGTATAGGCCGGATGCCAGGATAGATTCCCCATTTGTCCACGTGCGCTTCCTCGGATGACCAGTTCAAGGGCGAAACGCTGTTGAAGAGCAGACCTGACCTTCAACTGACAGATTGACAGCCATGCGCACGGTCGTGGCCACATCGAGGCTGCGGCAGTTCGATGCCGGAGCCGGCCGGCTGAGCTACCGCAGCATCATCAGCGGCGATACCTTTTCAATGTCCTGCGGCCCGGCAGTCATAGTGCCGCCACAGAATTCAGCCCAATCAAGCTGTTTCAACAAGCGGATGGCGACAAGATGAGATTGCTGGCTCTCGTGGCTGCGGCCTTTTTGCTGACGGTCTTTCAGACTCGGGCCCAGATCTATGGGCCGTATGATGGATATGACGACTTTGATGGATACGGTTACGACGATCCATACAGCCCCTATCCGCCACCACTCGATTACGATCCAGCGCCTCCCTATCAAGAGCCCCGGCATGATCGCAGGCAATCGCCGACAGGGCGTGCAAAAGGAACCATCGAAATCGTGACGAGCGAGCATACGCTCATTTACACCACCCCTTGGGGCGAGCAATTCGCTTACCCCATCGCGGTCGGCCGTGAAGGCAAGCAATGGTATGGTTCTACGCGGGTCGTGTCGAAGCGAGCGCATCCTGAATGGCGACCCACGGCCGGCATGCGGCAGAAGAATCCTCGGCTTCCACAGGTCGTGAAGCCCGGCCCCGCCAATCCGCTTGGAACCCGCGCGATCTATCTCGCCGATGGCTTGTTGCGCATCCACGGCACCAACGACCCCTCGTCTATCGGCACCAACGCGTCGAGCGGATGCTTTCGAATGTACCGTCAAGATGTCGAAGAGCTTTACGAGATCGTGCAGCCGGGAACCCAGGTCATCGTTCGGCGCTAGCTGTTAGCCGATTGGCGGATTGGCGCCGAGATATCTAACCATCGATACGCAGGTTGCGCGCCAGAGCCTGAAGCTCCTTGAACCCTTCATAGCGCTTGTCATGAATATGAGGGATCGCCCCTTCTGATGGCAGAAATGTCGTTTCGACCGCCGAGAGTGTCGTCATCGCTTCGCGTACATCCGCAAACAGCCCGCCGGCGACAGCGCCCAGGATGGCGGCCCCCAGCAGAACCGGTTCCTGTGCCTTTGTCGCAATGACCGGCTTGCCGCTCGCATCGGCAAGCAGCTGGCGAACGAAGTCGTGCTGGCCGGCGCCACCGCTGATGACGATGTTTTCGATGGTAACGCCCGCATCGGCCTGCGTCTCGATGATCTGCCTGAGGCCGTAGCCGATACCGCAAAGCCCTGCGACGTAAAGAGAGACCAGACTGCCAATATCGTCCTCCATCCCGAGACCGGCAATGATTGCGCGGGCATGCGGATCGGCAAAGGGCGCGCGGTTGCCGAGGAACTCGGGAACGACGTGCAGTCCGGCCGCAAGCGTGACGGCGTCGGAAGAACGGCCCGCCTTTCGAGCGGCCATATCTGCAAGCAAAACCGGCAACGGAACGCCCGCGTTCTTCGAAAACTCCCGCGCTTCCGCGGCAGCCGGATGGAAGGAGAGCAACTGGTCAATCGCCGCGCCGGCGGCACTCTGGCCACCCTCGTTCAGCCATAGTCCCGGCACCATGGCCGAATAATAAGGCCCCCATACGCCGGGCACGAATGACGGTTCTGCCGTCGACGTCATCGTGCAGGAGGAGGTACCAAAAACATAGGCGAGATTGGCTTTCGGATCGGTACCGATGCCGACGGTTCCGATTCCACCCGCATGGGCGTCGATCAGTCCGGCAGCGACGGGCGTTTCCGGCTTCAGGCCGAGCTCGCCGGCTGCAGCTGCGGTCAGTCCTCGACCGAGGGCCGAACCGGGCTCGACGATAGCCTGACCGATGCGGGCAAACTCTTCGTCGGCGAGAGCGCCGAGGCCGATCTGATGAAAATAATCGCCATCCCAGCGCTTTTCATGGGCGAGATAGGTCCACTTGCAGGTGACCGTGCAGGTCGAACGCGACAGATCGCCGGTCGCCCGCCAGGTCAGGAAATCTGCAAGATCGAAGAATTGCCACGCGGCATCAAAAACCTCAGGGCGATTTTCCTTCAGCCAGAGAAGCTTGGGCGTTTCCATCTCAGGCGAGATACGGCCGCCGACGTAACGCAGGACGTCATGGCCGAGCGCATTGATGCGCTCCGCCTGCGGGACGGCGCGGTGGTCCATCCATACGATGATGTCCCGGTTCGGATCTTCCGAAGGCCCGACGGGAAGCGGCTTGCCGCCTTCGCCGAGGACGACGAGCGAACAAGTGGCATCGAACCCGAGCCCCATGACGGACGCCGGATCGACCCCGGCCGAGGAAACCACTTCGCGCACTGCCGCGCAAACCGCTGCCCAGATCTCGGTGCTCGATTGCTCAACCAATGAACCCGGTTCGTGAAACAGGGTGATATTCCGCTTGGCGGACGCCAGCATCCGCCCCGTCAGGTCGAACAAGCCGGCGCGGGCACTGCCGGTGCCGACGTCGACGCCGATGACATGTTTGGCATCTGCTTCTGGCGTGTTAGATGTGTCGCTCATGGTCTCTCCTTTGAAATCGGCAGGGATCAGGCTAACTGCAGTCTGGACCGGTGTTTACAGATCCACGCTATTTGGCAGAATCACCAGATCGCGGACGGTCACATTACGCGGTCGCGACAGCATGAAAAGGACGGCGTCGACCACTTCGGCTGCATCACGCTGCCATTGGCCAGCGCCTCCTCCATTTTCGCCTTTGGCCAGTCGTCTAGCAAGCCGCTCCGTTCCGCAGCCTGGCGCATCTCAGGAACTCTCCGGGCGCCCATTTGTTTTACATTCTGCACCGCCCAGAAGTTTGCCCCCAGATGCAATCGGCGACAGTGGAGCTGATCTATGGATATGACGCGCATCCGAGATCGCATGGTGGAGCACCACGTGACGCGTCGTGGCATTCACGATCAAAACGTCATCGGGGCGATGCGCATGGTACCGCGCGAAAAATTCGTTCCTCCAGACTCCGAGGAATTCGCCTATCAGGATGCGCCGCTGTCGATCGGCGAGGGCCAGACGATTTCGCAGCCGTTCATCGTGGCGCTGATGCTCGAAAAGGCCAATCTGAATGCCGGTGACAAAGTGCTCGAGGTCGGAACGGGCTCCGGCTATGCTTCGGCCCTCATCAGCCGGATAGCAAGACATGTCTACTCCATCGAGCGCCATGAAAAGCTGGCGCTTCAGGCCAAGGAACGGTTCGAGAAGCTGGGATACTGCAACATTGAGGTTCGCGTCGCCGATGGCAGCAAGGGCTGGGCGGAGGTCGCCCCCTTCAATGCCATTATTGTTTCTGCGGGCGCGCCCGAGGTGCCAACCGCCTTGAAAGAACAGCTGCACCTCGGAGGGCGGCTCATCATCCCGGTCGGCGGCGGTGAAGGGCAACGCCTGAAACGGTTCACGCGCACTGGCGCCGCCGCATTCGAGGAAGAAGATTTCGGCGGGGTGCGCTTCGTTCCCTTGATCGGCGAAGACGCCTGGACAGCTTCACATCCGATGTACACGGCGAAGGCCCCCTCATTGCCGGGAACTATTGAGCCAAAGCCAGGTTCCCCGCGAAACGCACAGGGAGGGGGCATCGGAAGGATACACAAGTTGCCCGCGTTGCCGGAAGGTGTGCTCGATCATAGCGAATTCCAGCAACGGTTCTGGGCGGTTCAACGTATTTCCTGGATCGTGTTCACGCTTCTTTTGGTGACCTGCTTGCTGGGATTGCTGGGAAGAGGCGGTCCGTTTTCGCGGCAGACACTCCTGTTACCAGAAGGATCCGTGGATTTTCCCGTCATCTCCCGCTGGAATGCGCCCGAGGACATGACCGTGACCTTCACGCCGTCATCCGAAGACAGGGTCTTCACGATCGATGCCGCCTTTCTTCAAAGCTTTTCAGTTCAGGGCATCGATCCGCCCCAAAAGGCGACCTTCGCGCGCGACGGCCGGATAGGTTATGTGTTCCCCGCCGACCCGGCTGGGCCGACGCAGATCGTCTTCCGTCTGCAAACGCAACTCCCCGGCCCTCGTCGCGCCCTCATCGGCATGGGCGGCGAGACGCGCACCCAATCGACTTTCATCTTTCCATGAGGACGGCACGGTGGATGCGGTATTACGCGGACTGGCAATTTATTTCACGCTGCTCGTGATCATCCGTCTGTCGGGAAGACGGACATTGGCCCAGATGACGCCGTTCGATCTGGTCATCGTGCTGGTGATCTCCGAAACCACCCAGCAGGCGATGCTGGGAGATGACTTCTCGATCACCAACGCCGTCATCTTGATCCTCACCCTGTTTACGACCGACATCGGCCTGTCCTACGTGAAGAGGTGGTGGCCTCGCGCAGCTCATATCATCGATGGCGTTCCAACCGTTCTGGTGACGGATGGCGTCTATGACGAAGGCGCGCTCAAAGGCGCCCGGCTGCAGAAGGAAGATGTCATGCAAGCGGCTCGAAGCCAGGAAGGCATCGAGAGCGTGACGGAGATAAAATTTGCCATCCTCGAAGTGAGCGGCAACATCAGCATCATCAAAAAGCAGAAATCCGGCTGACAATTGACGACGAAGAAGACATCCCGAGTTAAGGGGACGAACTCTCTGGCATTTCGAGCTGCCAGCTGCTTGGGATGCGCTTCAGAAGGATAGGTCGAGCACCCTGCCCTCGAACAGACGGTCCCGGGAGCCTTCGAGATGCGCTTTCATCAGTCTCTGCGCATCGTCAGGTCGCCCGTCGGCGATCGCCTTGTAGATGGCGTTATGCTCTTCATAGACCTGTTCCAACCCTTGGCGGGGGCCGAGCAAAGAGAGGCCGTGGAGATGCATGCCGACGGCGATATGGGCCTTCAGCGCATCGATCGAGGCCGTGTAATAATGATTGTTGGCAGCCTCCGTCACCGCGCGGTGGAAGAGAAAATCAGCGTCGGTGCGGTGAAGCTGATGGCTGGTCGCCTCGCGCAGATCCGCAAGCGCGCTGGCGATCTTCTGGATCGCCTGCTCATTGCGGCGTTTGGCGGCAAAATAGGCCGCCGCCGGCTCGATCGTCAGGCGGAACTCGTAGCAGCGCTGGATATCGGCGATCGTCTTGACCGGTGAATAGGCAAGCTGCGTCGTCGGCGATCCATGCGCGCTGACGAAGGTGCCGGCGCCCTGCCGGGCATAGACCATGCCCTGATCGCGCAGGCGCGCCAGCGCATCGCGGACGATCGGCCGCGACACACCCAGCATCGAGGCAAGCTCATGCTCGCCGGGAAGGCGTGAATCCGGCGGATAGTTTCCGCCGCGGATACGCTCGAGCAACTGGTCGAAGACGCGGTCGACCAGCTTCACGGCCTTGCCGCGTTCGGGCTTGCCCGGCGGGCCGGCTTCCGCGTTCAAAGATTCGCCATTCACTTCAGCCACGTCATTCTCCCCGGCGGCATCTTACTATGCCGCCCGATTCCAAAGGACTAGTCTTAGCAAACTATCGGGTTTGCCGAAGCCCCCCGACTTCACCGCGCACCGAAAATGCCGCCCGTCGGCTGCCGTGACATCGAACCACGGCACGCCGGCTTCGATTTCACCCTGCGGCGCCAGCACTCTCACCCCGAGCGCCTGGAAAACGGCAAGGGCCGTATCGCCGCCGCCGACCATCAGCATGTCAGGCCTGGTATCGTCGATAACCGATCTGACGCCCGCCGCAAAACGGCGGGCGACCAATGCCGCATCGGTTGCCATATCGCCGGAGCAGCGCAGCAGCGCCGGCAGCGCCATACCCTCCCCGACTTCGACCTGCCCCATCGGCGCGTCCACCACCATGCGCAGGACACCCGAGGCTTGGAGCCGCTCCATCTGGA
Organism: Rhizobium laguerreae; assembly: GCF_019778565.1. Taxonomy (NCBI): domain Bacteria; kingdom Pseudomonadati; phylum Pseudomonadota; class Alphaproteobacteria; order Hyphomicrobiales; family Rhizobiaceae; genus Rhizobium; species Rhizobium laguerreae. The sequence goes on from NZ_JAAXQT010000011.1 coordinate 268,922, forward strand.
TAGCGGTAATCGGGTCGCGCGAGCCAAAGGCAAACAGGGTGCGCCGGGTCGCCGCAAATTCCGGCACCGGCTGCCGCCCCATTTCGCCGAGCTGGCGGGCAAGCGCGGCCCCGAGGCCCCTTGCGCCGACCGCAAGTGTCGTCAGCCAATCATGCCCCTCTGCGATCTGGTCGAGATCGCCATCGTCCTCGGCATCGGCAATCACGACGCCTTCCGCGCTGATTTCGAACAGCTCAGCGATCGGCAGCGGCTGGTTGATGCCGCGGCCGACGACACACCCTCGGTAGGTCAACCGCTCCTGATCGGGAATGGCGGGCGCTACTAGGATGGTCTTCCGATCGAATGCCTTCGCCAGCGCAAGGCTCTCGGCCGCGACATTTCCCTTGAGCCGGGAATCGATCTTCTTCATGACGACCGCGGGCTTCTCGCCACGAAACACCGCCGCCGCCGACCGTACTCTTTCGGCGGCTTCGCGCTCATCCAGCGCGCGGGAGGCGGTGTTGATGACGACAACGTCACAGCCGGTGGCGATCGCATCCTCTGCTGCCTCGACATCGACGGCAACCGCAACCGAAAGACCGGCTTCGACGAAGGGTGTGCCGGTATCGAGCGCGCCCGTCAGATCATCGGCAATGATGGCGGCCTTCAGCGTCATGCGGTCTGTCCGGTGTTGACCGCATGACAGGCGACGAGATGGCCGGGTTTTGTTTCCTGCCACGCGGGGATGACCTTGCTGCAGACATCCATGGCGATTGGGCAGCGCGTATGGAAACGGCAGCCGGATGGCGGGTTCAGCGGGCTCGGCACATCGCCCTGCAGGATCTGGCGCTGGCGGGTGCGCTCATGCTCGGGATCGATCTCCGGAACAGCCGACAGCAGCGCCCTGGTATAGGGATGCAGCGGATTGTCGAAGAGTTCCTCGCGGGTGGCAAGCTCTGCGAGCCGCCCGAGATACATGACGCCGACACGGGTGCTGATATGGCGCACGACCGCGAGATCATGGGCGATGAACAGATAGGTCAGCCCGTATTTTTCCTGCAGATCGAGCAGCAAGTTTATGATCTGTGCCTGGATCGACACGTCGAGCGCCGAGATCGCCTCGTCGCAGACGATGAATTTCGGCTGGCAGGCAAGCGCGCGGGCGATGACGACGCGCTGGCGCTGACCGCCGGAAAGCTCGTGCGGATAACGTTGGGCAAACCGCGTCGGCAGGCCTACATCAGTCAAAAGTGTCGCGACCCTGTCCTTCAGCTCGGCCTTGGTGCAGAGCTTGTGGAAGAGGATCGGCTCACCGATCGCCTCGCCCACCGTCATGCGCGGATTGAGTGTCGAATAGGGATCCTGGAAGACGATCTGCAGGTCGCGGCGAAACGGCCGCATCTGCTTCTCGTCGAGCGCCGCGAGATCCTGGCCCTTGTAGACGACCTTGCCGCTGGTCGCCTTGTAGAGGTTGAGAATGGTGAAACCGGTCGTCGACTTGCCGCAGCCGGATTCGCCGACCAGGCTCAGCGTCTCGCCTTCCATGATGTCGAGATTGACATTGTCGAGGGCATAGACGGTTGCTGAGCGTTCGCCGAAGGCGCCGAGCTTGACGTGGAAATGCTTGACCAGATTTTCGATCTTGAGCAGTGGTTGAGCGCCCATCACGCGGCCTCCTGCATTCTCTGGACGACGAAACAGGCGGCGCGGTGGTTGGCGCTGCCGCTCAACGGTTCGAGCTGCGGCACCTTCTCGTGACAGATGTTCTCGGCAAGCGGGCAGCGCGGCGCAAATGGGCAACCCTTCGGCCGGCGGCCAGGCTCCGGCGGCGTACCGCCGATCGAGCTCAGCCGGCTTGCCGGCGGGTCCGAGAGCTTCGGGATCGATGACAGCAGTCCGCGCGTATAGGGATGGCTCGGGCGGGCATAGAGCTCGTCGACCGGCGCATCCTCGACCACCGTGCCGGCATAAAGCACGGCGACGCGATCGACGAGGCCGGCGATCAGCGCCAGATCATGGGTGATCCAGACGACCGACATGCCGAGCTTGGTCCTGAGATCCTTCACCAGATCGACGATCTGGGCCTGGATGGTGACGTCCAGCGCCGTTGTCGGCTCGTCGGCAATCAAAAGCTTCGGATTGCAGGCAAGGCCGATCGCGATCATCACGCGCTGGCGCATGCCGCCGGAAAGTTCGTGCGGATAGGCCTGCAGGCGCTCTTCCGGGCCGGGAATGCCGACAAGGCGCAGAAGCTCGACGGCACGGGCGCGGGCCGCCGACTTCTTCATTCCGCGGTGATAGATCAGCGGCTCGCAGATCTGGGCACCGACGCGCATCACCGGATTGAGCGAAGTCATCGGATCCTGGAAGACGAAGCCGATATCGCCGCCGCGCACCTTGCGCAGTTCTCTATTCGACATCGTCTGCAGGTCGCGGCCGTCGAATGTCGCCGATCCCTTGGTGACTTTAATCTTGTTCGGCAGGAGCCGCATCAGGCTGAGCATCGTCAGGCTCTTGCCGCAGCCGGATTCGCCAACCACACCAAGCGTCTCACCCTTGTTGACATGCAGATCGATGCCATCGACGACGACGGCCGGGCCGTTGCGGCCATCTATCTCGACGGTGAGATTCCTGACATCGAGCAGGCGGTCGGTGCTTTTCGTATCCATCATTTGCTGCCCCGCGGATTGAGCGCGTCGTTGAGGCCGTCGCCGAGGAAGCTGAAGGCAACCGAGGCAAGGCCGAGCACGGCCGCCGGAGCGGCGAGAAGATGCGGATAATGCTGCCAGACACGCAGGCCATCCGAGATCATGTTGCCCCAGCTGGGCGTTGGCGGATTGACCCCGACGCCAAGGAAGCTGAACGCGCTTTCCAACACCATCGCCGTACCGAGACCGGCGCTGACCGAGACGATCAGGGGGCCCAGCGCATTCGGAATGACATAACGCTTGATGATGATCCAGTTCGACAGGCCGAGCGCCTGGGCCGCGGTGATATAGGGCCGGCTGCGGATCGACAGCACCTGAGCGCGGACGAGACGGGCGTAAGGCGGCCAGGAGATCAGCGCCATCGATCCGAAGACAAGAATGAAATCCACCCACATGGTTTCGCGGTAGAAGGGATTGAGGGTCGCGAGGTAACGCGCCTCCATCCATTTGCTGATCGGCGATTTCAGCGAGGCGTTGATGACGACGACGAGCAGCAGGTTGGGAACCGACATCGTCACGTCGGTCAGCCACATGATGGCGCGATCGAACGGATTGCCGAAGAAACCGGCAACGGCACCGAGCACGAGGCCGATCAGCACCGCGAAGACGGTGACGATGACGGCGACGAGGAAAGCGGTGCGCGTGCCGAAGACCACGCGGCTGAAGACGTCGCGGCCGAGATCGTCGGTTCCGAAGAGATGGCTCATCGACGGCAGGACGTTGCGGGCGTTGAGATCTTGGCTCAGATAGTCATAGGGCGTGAGGTAAGGCCCGAAGATCGCCGTGAAGGCAAGAATCAAGACGATGACGAGGCCGAAGATGGCAAGCCGGTTGCGCTTCAGCCGATACCAGGCATCGCGCCACAGGCTGACCGGATCTTCGACGGTTTCGATGGTGGAAAGAGGGATGGCGGACATGGTCAGCGGCTCCTTCTTGAATCATTGGCGCGCGGGTCGAGCAGCGGATAGAGCACATCCACCAGGAGGTTTGAGACCATCACCAGGAACGACCCGATCAGCGTGATCGCCAGAATGACCGGATAGTCGGAATTGATCAGCGCCTGCACCGTCAACCGGCCGAGGCCCGGCAGGCCGAAGACGAGTTCGACGAAGATCGCGCCGTTGACGATGGTGATCATGATCAGGCCGAGCTGCGTGACGACGGGAGTCAGCACCGGCCGCAGGATATGGCGCAATGCCACGATGATCTCGGGCACGCCCTTGGCGCGGGCGGTGCGAACGAAATCCTCCGACAGTACCTCGATGACGGCAGCACGCGTCTGGCGCACGATCAGCGCGATCGGCTGGAAGGAAAGGACGGTGAGCGGCAGCAGGATACGGACATCGAGGATGCCGCCCCAGCCATAGGGCACGCTCGCACCCGGCAGCAGTACGATCAGGCCGACCATCAGCAGTGGACCGGCGACATAGGCCGGGATCGCCCAGAGGAAGAGTGCGGAGCCCAGAATGGCATAGTCGATGCGCGAATTCTGGTTGAGCGCGGCGATCATGCCGAGCGGGATCGCGACGACGGCGGTCAGGATGATGGAACAGAGGGCAAGCTGGAAGGAGACGGGGGCTGCGGCCGAGACCATCGCCCAGACGGAGCGGCCCGATGTCAGCGAGTTGCCGAACTGGCCGTGCAGCAGGTTCCAGATGTAAAGGCCGAACTGGGCGATGAAGGGTTTGTTGAGGCCGGCACTTTCGCGAATGGCTTCGATGCGCTGCGGATTATAGGCGACGTCGCCTGGCGCGCGCAGGAAGATCAGCTTGATCGGATCGCCGGCGCCATAGAAGGCCAGCGCGTAAACCGCCAGCATCACCACCAGAACGGACGGAATCCAGATGGCAAATCGGGTTAGCACGTAGCGCAGCAAGGCCATCTCCCACCTGTTGTTCGATGCGTTCCCGCTTTTGGCTGCGATCGAATTCGTGTTCTTGATACGTGCGCGAAGGCCTTGCGGCCTTCGCGCGGGTTATTGCCGATTGGAACGGTTTCCGCCGGATCAACCGATGGAAATGTTCCAGGGTTCGACGACCTGCCAGTCAAGGTTCTTTTCCAGGCCCTTGACCTCTTTGGTGGCCCAGCGCGACATCGCCTGAGAATACCATGGAATGAAGGCCCAATCCTCGCGGAACGCCTTCTGGGCTTCCTGGGCGAGAGCGATGCGCTGCGGATCGTCCGCAGCCTTGGTCGTGGCTTCGGCAAGGGCACTGTCGACCTTGTCGTTCTTGTATCCACCGAGCTTGTTTTGCGCGTTCGACGAGGTCGAGGCAATGCAGCCCGCCAGATAGGAGACGGCATCGGGGACGCGGGTGCCGACATCATCGCGGAAGATCTGGACCGAATTCTGATCCGGACCCGCATAGGAATCCTGCTGCGGCTTCATGTCGACGGCTGTGATGCCGAGATTCTGACGCCACTGCTCGGCGATGAACTGGGCGGCGGCCTGAATGGCCGGCGCCGAAATGCCGACGAACAGGATCTTCGGCAGGCGCTCCGGACCGCCGTAGGTCGATTCCGCAAGCAGCTTCTTGGCAGCCGCCGGATCATAGGGATAGGGCTCGAAGCCGGAATTCTCCGCACCCGGGACCGCATTGAGGATCTGGTCCGCCTTCTTATGCGGCCCGTCGGGATAGGAAGCCTTGAACAGGCCATCGCGATCGACGGCCATGATCAGTGCCTGACGAACCTTGGGATCGTCCATCGGCGCACGAGAGATGTTGAACCAGAAGTGCTGGCTGGTCGGAATCAGCGGGCCGGCGGAAAATTCCTGGCCGAGATCCTGGATGATGGTCGAGGTGATCAGCTCGGTATGGGCGTTGAACTCGCCCGACTTGATCAGCGACGTCGCGGTGACATTGTCCTCGATCGAGGTGATATCGATACGGGCAAGCTTCGGCTTCGGCCCGAAGAAGTTCTCATTCGGCTCGAAAGAGAGTTTGCCGGCGTCGATGTCGATGCTCGTGAGTTTGAAGGGACCGGAGAAGACCGGCTTGCTCTCTGGCTTGTACCAGTCGATGATCTCCTCGCCGTCGCTGCCGCGCGACTGCGAGGCCTTGGTGATCGGCGCGATGTGGTTTGCCAGGCGCATGAAGAAGATCGGGTCGGCGGCAGCCAGCGTCACGACGACGGTTCCCTCGTCGGGTGTCGCGACACCGGTCAGCTCGTTGCCGGAGCCGGCGGCGATTTCGGCGTAACCCTTGACCCTGCTCAGCACCTGGTCGGCGCGCTGGTTCTTGGTGTTCGGCATCGAGGAGACTTCCCACGATCCCTTGACATCCGCCGAGGTGATCTTGCTGCCGTCGGAAAAGACGGCCTTCGGGTCGATCTTGAAGGTCCAGACTGTGTTGTCGGCCGATTCCCAGCTGGTGAAGACGTAGGGCTTGATATTGCCTTGGCTATCGAAATACATCGGCGATGCCCACCAGATCGAATTCCAGCGGAACGTCCTGCCGCCGCCGCGCAGCGGCGACCAATCCTGGTCGAAGGCCGGATTTGCGACCTTCAGGACCTGGCCTTCATCGGCCATAACGATGCGGGCATTCATTCCGAATACGGTGAGGCCGACGCCGGCTGCAAGGCCGAGCTTCAGCGCGTTACGACGTGATATATTGGTTTTATCCGATTGATCAGACATGGCATTCCTCCCAGAGTGAATTCGGCAGCGCTCTCCCTGCACCTGCCAGGCGCAGCACAATCCGTTCCGTATCGTTCTCTCGTTATTGTAAATATGTCAACAAAAAATCGCAATTTTCATTCGAACAAAATTTTCCACTGAAAATATATAAGTCATAACAAATAGATAACTTTTTGCGGCGACATCACGGCATTTTGTCTTCTTGACAAAAGCGCGGCAATATAAAAGTTCTTTGCACTCCATCGCGACAGACGGATGACAATTGCAATGCGCAGCGCCCCGGTCGAACACGGATCGGCAAGGCAGGACGCGCCGAGGAGGGCGGAATGAGCCATCATAGGATTACCGGCGTTTTCAGCGCCTCCGCAACGCCGCTGACGGCAGACAACAGGCCGGATTTCGCCCTTTTCACCGATCATTGCCGGCAGTTGCTGGCCGAGGGGTGCCATGGCGTGGCGCTGCTCGGCACCACAGGCGAGGCCAATTCCTTCTCCGGCGCCGAGCGCCGCGGCATTCTGGAAGCAGCACTGAAGGCCGGCATTCCCGCCGACAGGCTTTTGCCGGGCACCGGCGTCGTCGCCATTCCCGAGACTGTGGAATTGACCCGGCACGCGCTGTCGCTTGGCGTCACCAAGGTGGTGATGCTGCCACCCTTCTACTACAAAGGCGTCTCCGACGACGGTCTCTTCGCCGCCTATTCGCAGGTGCTGGAGAAGGTCGCCGACACGCGCTTGCAGGTCATCCTCTATCATATTCCGCAGGTCTCAGGCGTTCCGCTATCCATTCCGCTGATCGGGCGGCTGATTGCGGCCTTCCCGGAAACGGTCGTCGGCATCAAGGAATCTGCTGGAGATTTCAACAACATGCAGGCGATCATCGCCGCCTATCCCGGCTTCTCGGTGCTGGCGGGCGCCGATCCGCTGCTGCTGCCGTTGCTGAAGGCGGGCGGTGCTGGCTGCATCACCGCCACCTCCAATCTCGTGGCGAATTCGCTGCGCACCGTCTACGACCATGTCCATGACGAGGCGCGCGCCGCCGATGTCGAGGCGGCGCAAGCGCGCATCAGCGCCTATCGCACGCTTTCCAATTCCTACGTCCAGATCCCGACCATCAAGGCGATGGTGGGGCTGAAGACCGGCAATCCCGCCTGGAAGCGCACGCGCGCGCCGTTGATGCCGCTCGGCGATGCCGACTATGCCGCACTCGCCGAAAGCTATGCCAAGCTGCCCTGAGGAGATCCGTCATGAGTTTTACCGGCCTGCCTCCGGAAGCCGTTCCGGCCCTGATGACCGGGGCCATCGCCCCTCACCCCGCCCTCGAGGGTCGTGCGGACGCCTATCTGCCCTCCCCTTGCATCCAGAACCATGCCGCAAATCTCGCTTTTCTGCCCGACGGCACGCTAACCTGCGTCTGGTTCGGCGGCACGATGGAGGGCATGGGTGATATCTCGATTTACATGTCGCGGCTGGCGCCGGGCTCCGAGCGCTGGTCCGTGCCGGAAAAGATGAGCGACGATCCAGAGAAATCCGAACAGAACCCGTTGATTTTCAACGCTCCGGACGGAAAAGTATGGCTGCTCTATACCTCGCAGACCTCGGGCAATCAGGACGGCTCGGTTGTCAAATGCCGGATTTCAGGCGATGGCGGCCAGACCTTCGGCCCGGTTCGTATCCTCTGCGACAGCCCCGGCACATTCGTTCGCCAGCAGATCGTCGTCAACGGCAAAGGCGACTGGCTACTTCCGGTGTTCCGCTGCGTCGGCCTGAATGGCCGGCGCTGGAGCGGCGATGCCGATACGGCTGCTGTGCTGATGTCGCGTGATGGCGGCGCCAGCTGGGAAATGCGCGATATTCCAGACAGCATCGGCGCGGTGCACATGAACATTCTGCCGCTCGGCGGCGACGAGATGATCGCCTTCTACCGCAACCGTTTCGCCGAAAACATCCTGTCCAGCCGATCATCCGACGGCGGCGAGACATGGAGTGCGCCCGAGCCCGCCGAATTGCCGAACAACAACTCCTCGATCCAGGCAACGATCCTGAATGATGGAGCAATCGCAATGGTTTACAACCATTCGAACGCCGGCATGTCGGACGCACGGCGCCAGTCTCTCTATGACGAAATCGAGGGTGGCGAGGCTGGAGAGACAGCCGTCGTTGCCGCTACCAGCGCACGTAAGGCCGTCTGGGGTGTTCCGCGTGCGCCGCTGAGCCTTGCGATATCAAGGGATGGCGGCAAGAGCTTTCCGCGTCGCATCGATCTCGATACCGGTGACGGCTTCTGTCTCAGCAACAATTCGAAGGAGTCGCTGAACCGCGAATTCTCCTATCCCTCGATCGTCCAGGGCGGCGACGGCACGCTCCATATCGCCTACACCTACTACCGGCGCGCCATCAAATATGTGCGCCTCGCCCCGCAATTCCTGCCGTAAACAAAGCGGCAGCCGGAAAATTGTCATCCTGCATCCGCTCGCATGCGAAAGCATGCAGGATGACAACGGCTGCGTGTTGACTGACGAACGATTTGACAACAGGGTCGGATAATTCACCGTCGCCACAAAGAGATGGCCAGCCGGTGTCTGACATGTAGTTTTCATCATGACGGATTTCATAACGCACTGATATCTTTATCGATACGCGCAGGACAACGCCGCCTTGAAGCGCGCGACCGAGCGCATATCAGATGATAAAAAATTCCGCTCGCTGGAATGTCGGCTTGACATTGATCTTACAACTTTACATTAAAGAGGGCAACGATAGTGCCGCAAGATCTTGCAGGGAGGACCGGTTCATGGCCAGCTTGGATTCGCCGATCACGATAGTTCGGCCGCATCTGATCGAATTCGGGGTCGGTACGGCGGGAAAGCTCGGCCAATGGGCTGCCGAAAAGTGCTATCGGCGCACGCTCGTCATCTCCGATGCGTTCAACGCCTCGCGCATCGAAGTGCTGGATCTCAAAGGCGAGGTATCCGTCTTTGCCGAAGTGACGCCCGAGCCGGATACGGCCAATCTCGAAAAGGTCCTGGCAGCGGCAAACGCCGCCGATGCCGAGCTGATCGTCGGCTTCGGCGGCGGCAGCGCCATGGATCTGGCAAAACTCGCCGCAGTGCTTGCCGGTTCCGCCCAGACGCTGCAGGAGGTCGTCGGTCCGAACAAGGTGCATGGGCCGCGCAAGGTGGCGCTCGCCCAGGTGCCGACGACATCGGGCACCGGCAGCGAGGCCGGCATCCGTGCGCTCGTCACCGATCCGGCGACGATGGCAAAGCTTGCCGTCGAAAGCCTGCATATGCTGGCCGATATCGCCGTCATCGATCCTGCTTTGACCTTCAGCGTCCCTGCCCGCACGACGGCCGCCACCGGCGTCGATGCCATGGCCCATTGCGTCGAGGCCTTCACCAACCGCAAGGCCCATCCGATGGTCGACATCTATGCGATCGAGGGAACGCGCCTGGTCGGCAAATATCTCGCCCGTGCGGTCAGGGACGGCAATGACGCCGAGGCGCGCGCCGGCCTCTCGCTCGCCTCGCTTTATGGCGGTTTATGCCTCGGCCCGGTCAACACCGCTGGCGGCCATGCGCTTGCCTATCCCCTCGGCACGCGCTGGCATGTCGCCCATGGCGCGGCCAATGCGCTGATTTTTCCGCATGTTCTCGCCTTCAATACGCCGGCCGCGCCTGAGAAAACCAGGGCGGTGATGAAAGCGCTTGGGCGCGAAACCTCCGGGAACATCACCTCCGTCTTCGATGCGGCTTACGCTTTCTGCGCCGAACTCGGTATCGAGATGAAGCTTTCCGGTCTCGGCGTGCCGGAAAGCGATCTCGACGCCATGGCCGAAGACGCCTTTGCCATTCGCCGTCTGCTCGATAACAATCCGCGCGATCTCACGCGCGCCGACATTCGCTCGATTTATGCGGCCGCTTTCTAGGCCACAAAGTTTTCAGAAGGAATTCGATCGATGGACAGGAATGCGAAAGTCGCGGTAACGCTCGGCGATCCGGCCGGCGTCGGCCCCGAGGTGATCGTCAAGGCCTTGGCAGCCCTTCCAAAAGAAGAGCGCCGCGATTTCGTCATCGTCGGCAATGTCGAAGCGCTGGAGCGCGCCGACCGCGTCAGCGGCACCGGACTGCGGTTCGGGCCTGCCGATGCACCTGATGACGACAGGATCGCCGTCGACGAAGTCGCGCTCGGCGCGGCCCTGCCCGAAATCGGCAAGGTCAGCCCCGTCGCCGGCGATGCCTCGGTGCGCTATATCACCCGCGCTGTCGATCTCGCCATGTCTGGTCAAGCCGATGTCATCGTGACCGCGCCGATCAACAAGGAAGCGATGAACCTCGCCGGCCATCACCATGACGGCCATACCGGGCTGCTCGCGCATCTCACGGGCTCGAAGAGTTCCTTCATGCTGCTTGCCTCCGAGCGGCTGAACACCATCCATGTCTCGACCCATATCTCTCTGAAGGGCGCGATCGAGCGCGCCAGGACCGAGCGGGTACTGGCGACCATCGAAGCCGGCCACCGGCACTTCCTGCGGCTCGGCAAGACAGCGCGCATCGCCGTCGCCGGCCTCAATCCCCATTGCGGCGAAAACGGCCTGTTCGGCACCGAAGACATGGAATTCCTGGCGCCCGCCGTCGAGCAGGCGCAGGCAAAGGGCATCGACGTCGTCGGCCCGATCTCGGCCGATACGGTGTTTGCCCGCGCCTATAACGGCGCCTTCGATCTTGTCATCGCCCAGTATCACGATCAGGGCCAT
>NZ_JAAXQT010000012.1:0-267493 GCF_019778565.1 Rhizobium laguerreae
CGCCTTCAAAACTCCTCGCCTTTCTCCACGGCACAGGCCCGCAGTCTGAGGCTTCGACTCTGCGCAACTTTGCTGGTGCCGCCGAGATTGTCTTCGGCCCGCACGCCGTCGTGGTTTCAGGCAAGAGGGTAGCGCTTGCGCCTATGGAGATGAGAATCCTCAGGTTTCTATTAGAAAGGCAGGGGCAGATCAGTACCCGCGAGCAACTCATTGAGGCCGTTTGGCGCGATCCACACGCTGTAGAAAGTCGGACGGTTGACGTGCATATCGGCCGGCTGCGAAAAGCGTTTGCAGGACTGCGTAATCTGGGGATTCGTACCGTGTACGGCGCAGGTTACGCTCTCGAATACCATTATCATTGATATCCGCATATCCTAGCCTCTAACGGGTTCACGGCGACGTAGGCGCCCGGATCTCTCCGGGGCTAAACAGGCGCGCTCCTAAAAGGGTCAGCGATAAAGGAAGTGCCGCCGGTGGCGTCCACATGGATGATCGGCACCAATCTCCATACTTGGCAGGTTGTCGTGCAGGAAAAAAGCCCGGCCGCGCATAAGGCCACGACGCTTGAGAAAGTGGGTGCTCTGACGTGTGGTTCACGTTACCGCCTCGGGGTTGCAAACCCAAGAAAGTTACGAAACAGACGTCGGCTTAGCAGTGTTCGGAGATGATTGAATTGAAGGCCCTGCGAATTCATTGTTGGATCGAAATGCAGCTCGATAGCTCCGGTCTTCAAATCATGCCTGGGATTAGGTTAGATCAGCCTCTGTAAACGTCCGAACCGTAATTGCCATGATGCGCTTTCGCGGAAGCCAGGATATCAGCAAAGAGTTGCACCGACCTTGGAAAGCTTCGAAACCTGCCGGTGAACAGCACCGATATCAATTTCCCTTACCCGATCCTCCCAACCATCAGAAAACTTTCTCATGACCAATCCTATCAGCGTCTATTCGATGCCCGGAACTTGTTTTTTTGATCTGGCTCCTGCTGCGGGCGGCGAGCCCTATCGCATATTCCTTTCCATTCCGGCGGAGAGACCGCCGGCGAAAGGATGGCCGCTTCTCGTCATGACCGACGGCAACGCCACTTTCCCCTTCGCGGTCGCCAGCTTGGTCACGCAGGCACCTTACCCCACCGGAACGAATGTCGCTTGGGGGGTGATCGCCGCGATCGGCTACCCCTCCGACGAGCCCTATGATCCGCTCCGCCGGTCTTGGGACCTGGGGCCTCCGCCGGTCAAATCCTATCCGCCGTTCGTTGAGGGCGGTCCGCCGGTTGTCATCGGAGGGACCGGCAAACTGCTGGATTTCATCGAGAACGAGCTTATCCCGCGGATTGCGGAGATGGTGATCTTGGATCCGATGCGCCGATCGCTTTTCGGGCATTCCTTCGGCGGCCTCTTTACTCTCTATGCCCTGTTCGAGCGCCCCGGTCTGTTTGCCAATTGGATTGCGGCCAGCCCAACCATCTATTGGGAGAACAGCGAAATCCTCAAGAACGAGGCGCAACGGCAAGACGCGCCGGGGAATGCACCCTTCCTGCATTTGTCCGCTGGGGAATACGAAGGCGATGAGCTGGCACCCTTCCAGTACCGGAACGAGGATGCCACTGCACGCCTGGAGAAGAGGAAGACGGAACGGACCGTCCTCCTGGCGCGGGAGATGGCGGAGCGATTAAACGGCACTGCCGATGGATTGCGTACCGGATTCGAGCTTTATGCCGGTGAGACCCACATGTCCGTTCTTGCGGCGGCCGTGAATCGTGCGGTTGCCATCGCATTCGCCGTCCAGAGTTGACCGACATGTGACGCTCTCCGACGTTAATCGTCCGGCCGGCCGTTCTCCCCACCCGTATGGCCCACCTCGGAGCAAGAGGCAGGGCCAGCGAATGAGGCAACGCCATAGTGAGATCGTTGATGGTGTTGCGTGGGCAACCCCCTCAGCTGGCACTGCGCTTCCGCATCATCAGCATCAAGAACGGCGCTCCGATGAGCGCGGAAACGAGACCGGCCGGGATCTGATAGGGCGATACGATCGTGCGGCCGACGAAATCAGCCGCGACCATCAGCCCCCCTCCGATCAGCGCGGCGCCGACCATTTGCGGCAGCGCGCGCGCCAATCCCGCCTCCCGCGCAAGGTGAGGTCCCATAAGGCCGATGAATGACAACGGGCCAACCGTGAGCGTCGCGGCAGCCGTCAACAATCCTGCGAGGCCAAAAAGCGCAAATCGCGATTTCGCCAATGGAATACCGACCGCCGCCGAAGGCGACGGCCCAAGCGGAAGGATGTCAAGCCAGCGGCGAGCGGCGAGCGAGACAGCGATCAGCACGGCGCCGAGCGCCGCCTCCATTGCGGCGGTCGACCCCTCGATAAGATAGGTGGACCCGCTCATCCACCGCATCAGCAGAACTGCTCTCGGATCTCCCGTCGAGCTCAACACGCCGACGACGGCATCGACCATCGCGCTTAAGGCAATGCCCGCCAGCAGGACTCGTTCAGGCGCGAAGGCCGATCGCCGGGAGCTGGCGAAGATGATAGCAAGCACACTGATCGCACCGGCCACGGCAAATGCAAATTGACCTGAAAATCCTGGAGCGACGGCAAAGAGGGCAATCGCAACGCCGAAGGTCGCGCCGGCACTGATTCCCAGAACTTCGGGACTTGCCATTTCGTTTCCGGTCAGCCGCTGAAGGATCGAGCCCGCGACCGCAAGCATCGCGCCCGATACCAGGGCGGCGAGGATTTTAGGTATTCTGATCGCAAGGACATCGACCGAAAATTCGCCGGAAGCGAGAGCCCAGCCGCCATTGACGTCGCGTCCGAGAAAAGCGCTGACCATCAACAGGACGAGCAGGCCGGCGGCCGCGATGATGACCGGTCGGGTTCCATCCCATCGACGTGGCCGTCTGAACGCCGGCGATTGCTGTAGTCTATGACGGACCTTCAGCCGCGGCAGGAGCGCGAGAAGCAGCGGCGAACCGAAGATGGCTGTCACTGCCCCCGTCGGCAAGAAATCACCAAGTCCGCCGGCGACGAGTTGCAGGATGGAGTCGGCGAAGAACAGCAGTCCGGCGCCGATCAGCGGAGACCAGAGGATGAGCTGCGCGGGACGCCGTGCTCCGGACAATCGCGCAATCGTCGGCGCGACCAGTCCAATGAAACCAATGACCCCAACGGCGCTCGTGACAAATGCAGCAAGCGCGACGGCGAGGGCGACTACAACGAAACGCAGGCGGACCAATCTGACGCCGAGTGCCGTGGAGCTGCTTTCGCCAAGATCGAGCAGCGAAAGCGGTCTCATCACGAAAGCGCTGCCGATGGCGATGACAGCCAACTTCCAAAGAAGCGACAGGGGAATGACCCAGCTTTGCTGTGCCAGCGAGCCGGCGCCCCAGATGAACAGGCTCGAGAGGTAGCGCTGGTTCAAATAGGTCAGGATGGCAGCGAGGCCGCCGCACCAAAGACTGAGAACCAGCCCCGACAGAACAAGCGAATAAGGCGAAAAACCGCGGCGCGCGCCCAGGCTGACGACGATCGCAGCAGCGGTCGCGCTGCCGATCAGAGCGACAAGATCGCGGCCGGCGCCAAGCAAGTCGGGGAGAAACAGCGATGTTACCACCAGCGCCAGGTTTGCTCCGGCCGACACGCCAAGAGTGGTAGGATCGGCGAGCGGGTTTCGCAAAACCTGCTGAAACAGCGCCCCGGACAAGGCAAGCGCGGCTCCGGCAATCAGCGCCGTCGCAAGACGGGGAAGCGTCGAATAGGTGAACACCATTCGCGTGACATCGTAATCCGGTCGAGCGATTTCTGACAGCGCAGGAGCGGCAAGAAACCACGATGCCACGCCTCCACCGCACATCAGGAGGAGGAAGACAATTGCTGGCCCGATATTGTCGCGGCGGGAAACCATCAAGCTTCCTTTTCCAGAAGATCTGTCAAGAGGCCTGCGAAACGCATGGCCTCGTTCACCATCCCGAACATCAGGGCTGGCGGCAGAATCGACAGATGGCCTGGACGCGCAAACGCAAGCCTGTTCCACAGCGGGCTCTGACCGAGTTTCGGAAGAACGTCTGGAGGAATCGGGTCAAAGGCGATCAGACGCGCGTCCGGATCGGTGACCTTGGAGAGATCTTCAATCCCGATCGTTTCAAAGCCCCAATAATTCGACTCTCTGGTCCAGGCATTCCGGACACCGATGCGCTCGAGCACATTGTGGAACAGTCCAGGACTCGAGTAGATGCGGGCATGGCGGGCATCCATGAAATTCACCAGGGCGACTGGCGGCAGGTTCTTGCCCACCAGGCGACTGCGGCATTGCGCAAAGAAGACGTCGGCTCGCGCCAGGAACTGCTCTGCTTCATTCTCACGGCCAAGCTCAACGGCCAATTTACGCGTCGCCCCGATGGCCGCGGTAAGAATAGGTCCGATGCCCGGCGTAAAGATTTCCAGCCGAACGACTTTCGCCACCGACTGAAGCTTGGGCAACAGCTCATCCAGGTAGGGTGTGGTTAAGATAATGTCGGGCTTCAGCGTGACGAGAATTTCAAAATTGACCTCGAACGAACTGCCGATATCGACGATGGATTTTGGCATCGGCGGCTCGACAACCCATCTGTCCCAATCGGCGAGGTCTGAAATCCCGACCGGAGGCAATCCGAGGGATAAAAGAGTGGACGCAAGACCGTAGTCGAGGCTGACGATCCTTGGGCCCATCGACTGTGCAAACAGCGGAGCGGGAATGAGCAAGGCCCCGGCAAATTGCAAAAAGAACCGCCGCGAAACCCCCATTGAACGGCCGGCCTCAGCAAACATAGGCCAGCGGATAGGGCAGGTTGGGCGCGGAGATCACATCCATGTCGATCCCATAGATCTCCTGTAGCGTGTTCGGCGCGAGGATCGCGTTCGGTGTTCCGCTGGCAACCACGCGACCGCATTTCAACGCATGGATCCGATCGCAGAAGCGAGCGGCCATGTTGATGTCGTGGAGAACGATGACGACACTCCTTCCACTTTCATGCGCCAAGCGTCGCACAAGTGAGAGCACCTCGACCTGATGAGCAACGTCGAGTGCCGCAGTCGGTTCGTCGAGCAACAGGCAGCGAGCATCCTGAGCGATCAGCATCGCAATCCAGGCACGTTGCCGCTCGCCGCCCGATAGCGTTCCCATGATACGGTCGGCGAACGTCTCGATATGCGTGGCTCGAAGGGCGTCCTCGACTTTCTCTTCATCGTTTTGGGTGAACCGGCCGAGCGCTCCGTGCCACGGATAACGACCGCATCCTACAAGCTCGCGGACCGTCATTTCCGATCCGGTCGTGACGTCCTGGGGCAGATATGCGACCGAACGCGCAAAGGCGCGTTCGCTATACATCCTCAGATCCTGGTTTCCGTAAGAGATCGATCCAGTGCTCGGCACAAGCTGGCGAGCCAGCATTTTGAGAAGACTGGATTTGCCGGAGCCGTTGTGGCCGACCAGCGCGATAACTTCTCCTGCCGGAAATTTAAGACTGACGTCGCAGAGAATTTCGTTCCGCTCTATCAAAAGACCTATATTTTCGGCGACAAAAGTTTCAGCCGTTCGAGGCGGATCTTGCATCGGGAGTATAGCCACGTGACATCCTTTAACCGGGTGATAGGTCGGTACTAAAGATGAGAGCAGCAATCAACTATTTTCGTTAGCCCTCCGCCTAGGTCCTCGTCATCTCGTGCGGCGACTCCGGCTTTCGGCCAGCAGCGCGGCTTCGGTGCCTCCTGCGTTATAGCGGCTGAGGGAACGAAGAAAGCCTTGAATCCTCTCATGCGTGTATCGTTCTGAAGAAATTTTTGAGATTATCGTTGTTAGCAGTCTTTTGCTGGATTTCTTGCGATGAGCTCGTCGGAGGTTAAGCAATCACAGATTGTGTAAAATGGCATAAGCTGAATTATGGAACTTCTCTATTCGGCGTGTTGAAGTCAAGCGCTGTCGAGCTTCCATTTACACCGCATCTGATGTCATTCACGGCCTTGCTTCTCTTCGGGATCGGGTCTTGCCCCTCCCATGAACTCATTCGAACTTGAGACACACCAAATCTCACAGCTCCATCCGAGGTGCGCTAAATTGAATCACTTGCCCAATCTTCATGCGCGTGGCGAATTCGTATTACAAAAATTGTCTCATCATTTTCGATCCGATAGACGATTAGATGCGCTTTGAAGGGATGAATTCTAACGGGCGGATCAATCTCATCCCGTTTGCGCGCGATGCGTGGATTGACAGCTATCAGATCAAATAATGCGAAAAGTTCATCGTGGTATCGCTTTGCTTGGTCTGCCCCGAACATACGGACACCTTGCTCGGCGATCGCAATAATGTCCTCTTCCGCTTCGGCAGAAAGCTTAAAACTCATGACTTGCTGGCACGAGCCATCGCCTCAGCAAAGAGTTCATCCTTTGATCGGACGCCGACACCGCTTTGGAGCCCGGCCTCGACGAAGCTTTGCATGGCGGCGATCTTGTCGTTTCGCGTTTGGTCGCGTCGGATCAGGTCGCGCACGTAGTCGCTAGCATTCGAATATCGCCCGGTCTTGGCCTGGGCCTCCACCCAATCCTTCATCGGGCCCGGAAGAGATACGTTCATCGTGGCCATTGATAACCTCCATTTGAAGGCAATATAACCGAATTTGGCAAAGTTTGTCAAAGACTCGAACGCCTTGATGAGATGCGGACCTGACGACTGCATCACCACTTTTGCGGCCTTCCTGGAGGTGAAGGGCCCTCCCAGGCCCTTCGGATCAGTTTGAAGATCGGCCGTTCAGCCCCACTTCATTTCTCCCTTGGCAACTTTGGAGCCTATGTCGAGCGCAACACCCATGCCAAGACCGGGGAAGCGGGCTTCCATGGCGGCCTTCAGCGCGGCGGAATCGGCTGCCTTGGCGAGTTCTTCCTCGAAAGCGAGCAGATAACTGTTCGTGTGTTCGACGGCAGACAGATCGGTTGCCGCTTCCGGCGTCATGTGGCCGGGAACGACAATCGTCGGCTTGCGGGCGCTGATCTTGTCAAGGGTGGCCACCCAAGCGGCACGCTGCTCCGATGCCTGGGTGTCGGCCGTCCACACATGAACGCCCGAGAAGATCATGACGCCCCCGAAAACAGCATTCAGCGACGGCACGAACAGGTACCGGCGATTGCTTAACCCTGCCTCGGCCGCGACAATCTCGACGGTTTCGCTATCAACTGTGAGGCTTGGAGCGTCGAAGGCTTCCGGCATGACGATGTCTGCAAGGGTCTGCGGGCCGTTCTCCTTGAGCTGCGGCCCCCAAACGGCAAGCTTTTTCTCGACGTTGCCCTTGATCGCTGCAATCGTGTCGGAGGCGGCCAGTACTTTTGCGCCGGGAAAGGCTTCGAGGACCGGCTTGAGGCTGAAGTAATAGTCCGGATCGGACTGGCTGACATAAATCGCGGTCAGCGTCTTGCCCGTGGCCTTGATGGCTTCCGCCAGCGTACGACCGTCGGGATAGCTGAACCCGCCGTCGATCAGCAACGCTTCGCTGGGGCCGGTCAGCAGCACCGGAGCACGAAAGAAGCCATTCTGACCGGCGGGGAAGTGCTTCCAGGCCAGCTTTGACCCGGCTGCGTTGCCGAGACCGGCAGGCGCAAAAACGGCAACGGCGCCGGCTGCGAGGGTGGTTTTCATGACTTCTCTCCTTGAATACATGGTTGTCTCCGATGATCGTCAGTTTCGATTTTCTGCTGCCCTGAGTGTTGCCCCCCGGCAGGCTTTGTCGGTAGTTCATGGAACGGTCTGCTGAAAATGAACGATCATGCCGCCTGAAGCTCGGCAGCAAGTCGGTCAAAGCCGCCGAATAGGGCATCGCTGCGCAGCACGCGGCGCTTGTCGCCGTCGCTGACCAAAAGCGCGGGGACACCATCCATCCGGAATGCAGCCATGAGTTGGCGGGACTTCCCGATCCCGTTGCGGTAGGCATCGAGCAGGGCCTCGTCCGGAGCCCGGACACGAGCGGCGGCATCGGGAAACCCGGCCTGATCGAGAACGTCGGCCACGACAGCGATCTCCGAGGTGTTGCGGCCGTCAACATAGCGAGCGCTTTGAAGTGCCTTCAGGGCATCACCTCCCCTGTCGAGTTGCGTCACCCCGACGGCTATGATCCCAAGCGTCGCAGGGGCGGAGTCGAACATACCGTCTGCGCGCCCGAGAACCTGATCGCGATAGAGCTGGCTGAAGACCTGCCCCGTGAGCCGGTTGATCCGCTGGTCATTATGCCAGGCATAGGCTGCGAAGCGTTCATCCAGCGGACGGGCGCCTTCGCCCGCGAAAAGCCCGCTGGGCGCAAGCTCGACGGTGAGGTTGTCGAGCATGACCAATTTGTCGAGCCCGGGCGCCGCACCATAGCACCAGCCGCAAAGCGGATCGTAGAGATAGGTAAGATGCATATCGGACCATCCTTGAAGCGACGGACAACAGATAGTGCACTTCTATTGAGTGATAAATATTGTTAAATGTGACAGAATGTATGTCAAAAACTTACAATCAAATGGAAGAAGGCTATGGAGGCTGTCAACCTCAACCGGCTGGCCTATTTTGCAGCCGTCGTCGATACCGGCTCGTTCACGAAAGCTGCCGAGCGCCTCGCGATCACGAAGACGGTCGTCAGCCAGCAGGTTGCGCGGCTGGAAGCTGAGTTGAAAACTAGCTTGCTGCTCCGGACAACACGACGCGTCGAGCCGACTGAGGCCGGCAGGCTTCTCTACGCACGCTGCGTCATGATCTTCCGCGAAGCCGGGGACGCCGTCGATGAAATCACCCGCGCAAATGCCGAGCCGACAGGCATGCTACGCATTGCTGCGCCCAATGATTATGGTGCGAGCACGATCGCTCCCATTGCTGCGGCCTTTATCCGGAAGTACCCCGCCTGCAGGGTCGAGCTTCTGCTCGCTGATACGAAGATGGATCTTATTGCCAATCAGATCGACCTGTCGATCCGCGTTGGATGGCTCGATGACTCCAGTCACCAAGCGAGACGGATCGGTTCGTTCCGGCAGTTTCTTGTGGCGTCCCCCAGCTTCTTCGCCACGCTCAGTTTGAACAGTCCAGAGGATGCGGTGGGCCAGCCGTTTATCGCCAACCTGGCCCTCAAGGAGCCGGTGGTCTGGAGGTTTATCCAGGGCGATTTCGATCGGCGGACTGTGCAGATGCAACAGAGCCTCATGAGCAATTCGACGCCTGCGGTTCTCGCGGCCACGCTTGCTGGGGCAGGAATGTCCGTGCTTCCGGATTTTCTGGCTGGAGAGCATATAGAGGCTGGCCGACTGATAAGATTGTTGCCGGACTGGAGCCTGCCGGCCGGCGGAATTTATGTCGTCTATCCGGCAGCTCGGTTTCGTCCGCGCAAGGTCACGGCTTTTGTCGCGATGCTTACGGGCAGTCGCTCGCGCGACTAGGCTGCGCCATCACGCAGCCTGAGTTGCTCCGAAGCAGCCATACGGTGGCGGGGAATTGGTATGTTGCCGCAGGGATTTGCAAAGGAAATTCCGACGCCATATTCT
The DNA here is from genome assembly GCF_019778565.1 of Rhizobium laguerreae. NCBI lineage: Bacteria > Pseudomonadati > Pseudomonadota > Alphaproteobacteria > Hyphomicrobiales > Rhizobiaceae > Rhizobium > Rhizobium laguerreae. The sequence goes on from NZ_JAAXQT010000012.1 coordinate 9,540, forward strand.
CGCCTTGACGGCGACCCCTTCCCGAAGTTCATTCAAGCGCTTTGGTGTAGGAAAACAAGGGCGAGCATGGGACAAGATACAAGCTACCTGCTGGAGCGGATGACGATTGTCGGTGATCTGGGGGCTGCCTCCTTCGTTCCCTGGATCCGGCGCCACGCTGCCAAGCTTGGGCTCTCGCACACCATATCTCATACGAGTTCCATGCGGATCGAACTTGAGGTTGCCGGGCCGGAGGAGTTGATCGACATGATGGAGATGGGATGCTCTCTCGGGCCTATCGACGTGTGGGTCGAGAGGATAGATCGAACGGCGATCAGCGGCGAAAGGACCTAGTCCGGGCTCTCGCGTATTTCATCCGTGCATATTATTTACTCAATGTTGCCAATGCGAAATAATTATGCAAACCTAATAAGGTTGCGGCGGAATTGCCTCGGCGCCGATGCGGGACTTGATCGGCAAGCATTTGGTTTTGTGTGGGAATTCTAGTCATGCCTTCCGATACGACGGGCTTTTGGACGCCAGTCGCCCTTTCCCGGGATTTGCCGGCCGGAACCGTCATACCGGCATGGACGGCAGCCGGATCGATTGCTCTGTGGCGCAGCGCTTCTGGACGCATATCGGCATCGGCGGATCGCTGTCCACATCGCGGCATGCGCCTGTCTCACGGCTTCGTGCGTGGCGAGGCGCTTTCTTGCATCTATCACGGCTGGAGCTATGGCCAGGCCGGAAACTGTCTCCGCATTCCCGCCCATCCGGGGCTGACGCCCCCGGAAACCATCCGTGTCGCCACCCATGATGTTGAGGAAGCGGACAGTGTGATCTGGGTGGCCGTGGGCACGCCCGTATCGAAGCCGCCGAGGCTCGAGGGCCTCATTCCCCTGCGCTCGCTGACAGCGTTCGCCGGCTTCGCCGCGATCAAGGTGGCGGCCGGCAGCAAGGCGAGCCCTGATGGTCTTGTCGAGATCGATGCATCCAGCGGGACCATCTGTCTGCTATTATCCGCCCAAGAAGACGGACGGACGCTGATCCATGTGCTGCTGAAGGGTGATGCCGGCCTTCCTGCGGGCATCGGCGCTTCACGGGCCGCCGAAAGCCTGCGGCGTCGGGCTGAGGATCTTCAGAAAAAGGAGATCGCGCAATGACCATGCAGGCGATGATCGATGAATGGTATCCGGTCGGGCTTTTCAGCCAGCTAGATGGCGCCGGTCGCACCACTGCGCTGATGGGCGAGCCGATCGAGGTGGCGCGCGATGGCGACGGCAAAGCGAAGGTGACGGCCGGAGACGGCCATGTTCTGCCGGTGCGCGTGCGTTACGGCCATGTCTGGTCCTCCCTCGGCGCGCCGAAGAAAGAACTTTTCCCCATTCCCGAGGCCGATCAACCCGGCCGCCGCTTCGTCGATGTCGGCGTGGTGCGCGTGCGCTGCTCGCCGCTCCGCGCCGTCGAGAATTTCCTCGACATCGCCCATTTTCCCTTCGTCCACACCGACATTCTCGGCGCAGAGCCGCATACGGAAGTGCAGAACTACAAGGTCGAGATCCGCGAGCAAGAAGACGAGGTCTGGGCAACGCAGGTGAAATTCTATCAGCCGCAGGCCGCCAAGTCGGCAAGCGGCGGGATCACGACGGAATACATGTACCGCGTGCCGGCACCGACCTGCTCCGTGCTTTACAAGACCTGCCCGCCGCGCCCGAGCGAATGGGATGTCATCACGCTCTTCGTGCAGCCGCTGGCCGAGGACCTGTGCGACGTCTGGCCGTGGATGGCGCTTTTCGACGACGAGACCGCGATGACCGACCTCATTCATTTCCAGCAGACGATCTTTCTGCAGGACCGTTCGATCCTCGAAAACCAGATCCCGCGGCTGCTGCCGCTCGACCCCGGCATGGAAATCCCGACGCGTGCCGATCTGACATCGATCGCCTACCGGCGCTGGCTGAAGCGTCACAACTATACCTACGGCGCACAGCTGGTGGCGCAATGAAGCTCTACGACTATATTCTCTCGCCCAGTTGCTACAAGGTGCGCCTGATGGCGGCGCTGGCCGGCGTGAAACTTGAACTGCGCCCGGTGGATTTCCATCCCGGCGCCGAGCATCGCGGCGCCGAGCTGCTTGCACTCAATCCGGCAGGCTCCATTCCGATCCTGGAGGATGGCGACCTGATCCTGACCGAATCGTCGGCGATCCTCGTCTATCTCGCCGCCAAGGCCGCACCCGAATGGCTCGGCAGCGGCAAGGCCGAGGAAGCGGCGAAGGTGCAGCAATGGCTGTCGTTCTCCGGCCGGCTGACGGCAAGCCTCGGGGCAGCGCGGCTCCATGAAATGCTGCTGCGGCCGGGCGATATCGGTGCGCTGCAGGCTCAGGGCATCGCCGCCCTTCGCGAACTTGAAGCCGGGCTTGTCGAGCAGCGTCTTCGCGGCATGTGTTTCCTCGCCGCCGACCGGCCGACAATTGCCGACATTGCCTGCTTTCCCTATGTGGCACTGGCGCCCGATGGGGGCGTCACGCTGGATGCTTATCCTGCGATCCGGCTCTGGTCCCGCGCGCTGCGCGCCCTCGACAAATTTATCGAAATGCCAGGCATTCACCGGCTGCACGAATTGAAGCCCGAACCTCAGATCGAATCGGGCGAGGCGTGAGATGGCTGGTTATCTCCTGAAGAACTGCGCAGCCGTGATCGTCGACGAGGGCAAGGGGCCGGTCGTCCACCGCAATGTCGATCTCCTGACCAGTGGTCCGGCGATCGTGGCGATCGGCGAAAATATAGGGGCAGACACGTTGCCTGCCGGCACGACCGTTCAGGATGCTGCCGGCTGGTTCGTCTATCCGGGCCTCGTCAACACCCATCATCACTTCTTCCAGTGCTTCGTGCGCAACCGCGCCGATCTCGATTGGACGAAGCTCTCGGTGATCGAGTGGCTGGACCGCATCTACCCGATCTTTTCGCAACTTAACGAGGAATGCTTTTACCACGCCTCCGTCACGGCGATGGCCGAGATGATCAAGCATGGCTGCACCACGGCCTTGGATCACCAATATAATTTCCCCCGGCACGCCGGAAAACGGTTGATCGACCGCCAGTTCGAGGCGGCCGAACTGCTCGGCATGCGCTTCCATGCCGGCCGCGGCGGCAACACCCTGCCGAAGTCGGAAGGCTCGACCATTCCCGACGAGATGCTGGAAACAACGGACGAATTCATCGCCGACTGCGCCCGGCTGATCGACACCTACCACGATATCAGCCCCTTCAGCATGCGGCAGGTCGTGGTGGCACCCTGTCAGCCGGTCAATTGCTACCGCGAGACTTTCGTGGAATCGGTGGCGCTGGCGCGTGATCGCGGCGTCATGATGCATACCCATGTCGGCGAAGGCGAAAGCCTGGTCATTCAGGCGCGCCATGGCATGCGCACGGTCGATTATTTGGAAGAACTTGGCTTTGCCGGACCCGACGCCTTCTATGCTCATTGCTGGGAGCTCAACCACGACGAACTCAGGAAGATGGCCGCCAGCGGCACCGGCGTCGCGCATTGCCCGGAACCGGTCTATCTGGTCGGCGCCGAGGTCACCGACATTCCCGCCATGGCCGCCTTCGGCTTGCGCGTCGGCCTCGGCTGTGATGGTGCTGCCTCCAACGACAATTCCAACCTGATGCACTGCCTGCACTCCGCCTACATGCTGCAATGCCTCGTCTCTTCCAGCCGTGCCCATCCCGTGCCGCCGCCGGTCGAATTCCTCGGCTACGGCACGACCGGCGGTGCCAGCCTGCTCGGCCGGCGCGATATCGGCCGGCTTGCGCCCGGCATGGCCGCCGACCTGTTTGCGATCGACACTCGGCGCATGGATTATGTCGGCACGCGCCACGATCCGCTGAGCCTGATTGCCCGCGTCGGCATCGGCATGGCGACTGACATGACGATGATCAATGGCCGCATCGTCTGGCAGAAGGGCGAATTTCCCGGGCTCGACGAAACCAAGCTGGCTGCCGATGCCGAGGCCGCACTATCCACCGTGGAATTCTAAAAAAACCAAAAGAGGGAACTGAGAACATGACCAAACTGACCCGCAGAAATCTGATGACGGCCGCTGCCGCCACCGGCCTCGCCGGCGCGCTCGGCAGCCGGCTTGCTTTCGCCGCCGACGAGCCGCTCGGCATCACGCTGGTAATCCCCTCGCCCGTCGGCGACGTTGGCTGGGGGCACGCACTTGCTGCCGGCCTCGAGCCGATCAAGGCCGCTTACGGCGACAAGGTGAAGGTCACCGTGCTTGAGAATATCGCGGAAGGTCCGGATGCCGACCGCATCATGAACAAGACCGTCGCCGACGGAAACAAGTTCCTGGTCGCCGGCTCTTTCGGTTATCAGAACGGCGCGCTGCAGATCGCCCGCCGCGATCCGAGCGTCACCGTTCTGCACGCCTCCGGCTTCCAGGTCGCTCCGAACTTCTCGCCTTTCGCCGCCAAATATTTCCAGGGCACCTATCTGCTCGGCATGGCTGCGGCAGCACTTTCCAAGACCGGCAAGCTCGGCTCTGTCTCGGCCTTTGCTATCCCCGAGCTCATTACCTCGATCAACGCCTTTACGCTCGGCGCCCAGGCCGTCAAACCCGATATCGAGGTCTCGGTGGTCTGGGTGAACTCATGGTTCGATCCGGCCAAGGAGCAGGAAGCCGCCAAGGCCCTGATCGCGCAGAAGTGCGACGTGATCTTCTCCAACGCCCAGGACACGCCGTCCGTCATCTCGGCTTGCGAGGAAGCCGGCGTTTACGCCTTCAACCTCAATTCCTCGATGAAGAAATATGCGCCCAAAACCTATCTCGGCTGCATCGCGACGGACTGGTCGCCGTTCTTCAAGGCTTCGGTCGATGCCCATCTCGCCGGCACGTTCAAGGGCGCCAATGCGTTCCTCGGCGTTGCCGACAAGGTCGTCGAAGTGGTCGACTGGAATCCTGATATTCCGGCTGACGTGATGACCAAGATCAAGGAGATCGAGGTAAAGATCGCCGACGGCAGCTTCTCGCCCTTCACCGGGCCGATCGCCAAGGCCGACGGCAGCGAAGCTGTCGCATCGGGTGCGACCATGGCCGACCCCGAGATCATCGCCATGAACTGGCACGTCAAGGGCGTGTCCACGCCGTTGCCGAAATAAGTCATGACCACCCCGCTCCTGTCGCTGCGCGGCATTTTGAAAAGTTACGGCCAGATCCATGCCAATCAGGCCATCGATCTGGACGTGGCGCCGCAATCGATTCATGCGATCCTCGGGGAGAACGGGGCGGGAAAATCGACGCTGATGAAACTGATCTACGGCGTCGAGCAACCGGACGGCGGAGAGGTCGTCTGGGAAGGAAACCCGTTGCGCCTCGCCTCCCCCGCCGAGGCGAGGCGCCACGGCATCGGCATGGTGTTCCAGCATTTCTCGCTGTTCGAGACCTTGACCGTCCTGGAGAATATTCGGCTGGTCGTGCCGGGCCGCAAGGCTGAGCTCAAGGAACGCATTCGGACGCTTGGACGGGAATTCGGCCTCGAAGTCGACCCGCTTGCTCATGTGCATGCGCTGTCCGTCGGCGAGCGGCAGCGGGTGGAGATCATCCGAAGCCTGATGACCAATCCGAAGCTGCTGATCCTCGACGAGCCGACCTCCGTCCTGCCGCCGCAACTGGTGGAGAGGCTCTTCGACACGCTGCGTCGCCTGCGCGACGGCGGCGTTTCCATCCTGTTGATCTCCCACAAGCTCGAAGAAATCCGGGCGATCTGCGACCGGGCGACGATCCTGCGCGGCGGACGCGTGACCGGGGATGTCGACCCGCGTCAACATGATGCCCATGACCTTGCCCGCATGATGATCGGCCATGACATGCCGGCTCCGATGGCGGCGCTGCCGCTGTCTGGTGGGGAAAAGCGGCTGGAGATCATCGGATTGGACTATCAGCCCGGCGATCCCTTTGCGGTGTCGCTCTCCGGCATCAGCCTCGAGGTGCGTGCCGGCGAAATCCTCGGGATCGCCGGAATTTCGGGCAACGGTCAAAGCGAGCTTGCCGCGTTGATTTCAGGCGAGACGGTGCTGGGGCGCGACCAGCGCGACCGGATCTTCATGATGGGGATGGATGTCGGCAGGCTCGATGCCGCCGCACGGCGGACGCTCGGATTTGCCTTCGTTCCGGAAGACCGGCTTGGACGCGGCGCCGTGCCCGAAATGTCGCTCGTCCTCAACAGCCTGCTGACGGCCCATCCGCTCAAGCTTTTGCGGCACGGTCTCGTCGACAGGGCGCGGGTGACGGCGTTCACCGGTGATTGCATCCGTCAGTATGATGTCCGCACTCCTGGCCCGGATGCGGAAGCCGGCACCCTGTCGGGCGGTAATCTGCAGAAGTTCATCGTTGGTCGCGAAATCATGCTGTCTCCCAAATTGCTTTTCCTGGCGCAGCCGACCTGGGGCGTCGATATCGGCGCCGCGTCCGCCATCCGCAGTCGTCTGGTCGCATTGCGCAATCAGGGCATGGCGATTCTCGTCATTTCTGAGGAGCTGGAAGAACTGTTCGAGCTCAGCGATGCCATCCAGGTGCTGCATCACGGCCGGCTCAGCCCGCCGCTCGCAACGCGAGACACGAAGCCCGAGGAGATCGGCCGATACATGATCGGGGCACAGGCCTCGCCCGAGAAAGTCCAGCAATGAGCGCTTGGTCCCTTGCTTTCGTTCCCACCCTGGTCCGCCGGGAGCGCGCTTCGCTTGCCGCGGCCCTGTGCGCGCCTGTCACTGCGCTGGCGGGAGCGATCGCACTTAATCTCGGCCTTTACGTTTTGATGGGCCGCGACCCTGTCGCGGTTGTCTATGCGATGCTTTTCGAGCCGTTCCTCTCCTGGGCGTCATTTTCGGAGGTGCTTTTAAAGGCAGGCCCGCTCCTCCTGATCGCGCAGGGGCTGGCGATCGGCTTTCGCGCCAAGGTCTTCAACATCGGCGCCGAAGGCCAGTTCATTCTTGGCGCGATCTTCGCCTCTGCCATTCCGGTCTGGTTTCCGCAAGCGACGGGCCAGTGGATCTGGCCGGCGATGCTGCTGCTCGGCGCCATCGGCGGCGCACTTTGGGCTTCTCTCACCGCCTTCTGGCGCGTGCGCCTCAACGCCAACGAGATTCTCGTTTCCCTGATGCTGAGCCTCGTTGCGGCGCAGCTGCTGAACTATCTGCTGCTCGGCCCCTGGAAGGATCCGAACGGCTTCAACTTCCCCCAGTCGGTGATGTTCCAGTACGATGCGATGGTACCGACCCTGATTGCCGGTACCCGCGTCAATGTTTCATTCCTCATCACGCTGGCTTTGTCGGTTGCGGCCTGGGTCTTCATGCAGAGGAGCTTCATCGGCTACAAGCTGCAGGTCGGTGGTCTGGCACCGCGGGCTGCCGGCTATGCCGGCTTCAAGGAAGGTTGGACGATCTGGCTTTCGCTGCTGATCGGCGGTTTTGCGGCCGGTCTTGCCGGGGCCGCCGAAGTCGCCGGCCCGCTCGGTCAGCTGCAGCGTTCGGTCGCGAGCGGTTATGGCTATGCGGCCATCATCGTCGCCTATCTCGGCGGCCTGCATCCGATCGGCATCCTGATCTCGGCGCTGGTCATGGCGGTCATCTATATCGGTGGCGACAATGCCATGGTCTCGGCCAACCTGCCGATCGCCGCCGTTCGTGTCTTCCAGGGCAGTCTGCTGCTCGCCTACCTGATCGCCGTCGCCTTTGTGCGCTATCGCCTTGAATGGCGCCGCGGCGCTCACCGGAGCCCATCATGAACGCCATCGAGTTCATTCTTGCCGGCATGCTCGCGGCTGCGACCCCGTTTCTTCTGGCAGCCCTCGGCGAACTGGTGGCCGAGCGCGCCGGCGTCCTCAACCTCGGGGTCGAGGGATTGATGGCCTTCGGTGCCGTGCTCGCCTTCATCGTCGTCTATCAGGGCGGCGGACATCTCCTGGGTTTCGTCGTCGCCGGGCTCGGCAGTGCTGTGCTTTCGCTGCTCTTTGCCTTCGTCACTCTGGGATTCCGGGCAAACCAGGTGGCGGCGGGCCTTGCCATCGGCATTCTCGGCCAGGGCCTTTCCGCGCTTTTCGGCAAGACCTATGAAAGCCTCACGGTCAGGGGACTTCCGAAGCTCGCCCTTCCGGGGCTTTCGGAATTGCCGGTTATCGGCGGCCTTTTCGTCCAGGATATCGTCGTGTGGATTTCGCTCGCCGCGACCTTCGCTCTTTGGGCCATATTTGCCTACACGAAGCTTGGTCTTATCGTCCGCGCCGTCGGCGAGAATCCCAAGGCCGCTCACGCCATCGGCTATTCGGTGTTGTCAGTCCGCGCCCTCGCCATCGCCTTCGGCGGCGCGATGGCCGGCTTCGCCGGCGCCTATGCGTCGGTAGTCTATACACCACTCTGGGCCGATGGGATGATCGCCGGGCGCGGCTGGATCGCCATTGCCCTCGTCGTCTTCGGGACCTGGCTCACCGGCCGTATCTTCCTCGGCGCCTGCCTCTTCGGCGCGGTCTCGCTGATGGGGCTGGCAGCTCAGGCAACCGGATTGGACGTTCCCTCGCAGCTGCTCTCGAGCCTGCCATATCTTGTCACGATCATCGTGCTCGGCATCATCTCCGCTGACCGCCGCCTGCTCAAACTGAACGGCGTCGCTTCGCTCGGCGAACCCTTCGAGCGATAAAGACGCGCGGCGCTGTAACGCGTCGGCGAAGAAGCCTGTGGTCAGCCGCGATCGCGTTTCCTGCGGCCGTGCGCCTCAAATTGGACGAGCAGCGACTTGAGTTCGATCTCGCGAACGCGTCTTGCCGCTTCATCCGGGCTGACCCATTCGAGAATACGCTGACCCCGCTCCTTGAAATCGCCGCTGATGTCCGTGACTTCAATCTGAAACATGTCGACGATACAGGGCGCCACATCGCCATTGTCGAGTTCTTTCAGATAAGTATAGCGGCCGACCGGCTTCTTCTTCACCACCCCGCGCACGCCTGCCTCCTCCCAGGCCTCGATTGCTGCTGCTTCGAAAGGCTTTTTCCCTTTCATCGGCCACCCTTTCGGGATGACCCAGCGCCCACTCTCGCGCGATGTGATCACCAGGATTTCGACCTCGGATCCGGCATTGCTGTGGCGGAAGCAAATAGCGCCGTATTGTTGACGGAATGCACCGACGAACAGCGTATCAGGAACAGCGGCGAGCTGCCGCAGCAGCGGCTGGGACTTGTCCGGTCGAGGCTTCCTGCTTTTTTTGCTCGCCGTCATAACGAATGAATTACCGAATTTGATTGTTGCTTCAATTGCCTGGGCGTATTTATGACAGATTTATGACAATCGGCCGCACGAGGAAGGTTTCCCAGGCATGATGAGCATTTTTCGCAAGCTGATGCCACGGGAAGACAGATTCTTTGAGATGTTTTCCAAGCACTCGAAGACCGTCGTTGCCGCCGCGCACGCCCTCGATCAACTCCTGAAGGGCAATGACGTTGAGAAAAACTGCGAACGTATCGTCGCATTGGAAAACGAGGCCGACGATGTCACGCGTGAGGTTCTTCTTGCCGTTCGACGAAGCTTCATCACGCCCTTCGACCGGGGTGACATCAAGGACCTTATTCAGTCGATGGATGATGCGATCGACATGATGCACAAGGCAGTCAAGACGATCCGTTTGTTCGAGCAATCGAGCTTCGATCCGCTCATGCAGCAGATGGGCAGCGAAATCGTCAAGGCGGCAAACCTTGTCGCGGAAGCGATACCTCTCCTCGACAGATTGGGAGCCAATGCGCAGCGTCTCACGGCCATCGCGGAGGAAGTCACCCGAGTGGAGGGACGCTCCGATGAGCTCTACGACCAGGGTTTGAAGGATCTGTTCTTGCGTCATGGCGCCAGCGGCAATGCGATGGCCTACATGATCGGAAGCGAAATCTACGGAGAACTGGAGAAAGTCGTCGACCGCTTCGAGGATGTCGCTAATGAAATCAGCGGCATTCTCATCGAGAACGTCTGATGGATGCCTCCCTCGCTCTGCCGCTGCTGGTCGGCCTAGTCGTTATCGCCTTGTTCTTCGACTTTCTCAACGGTCTGCATGACGCGGCCAATTCGATCGCCACGATCGTCTCGACCCGCGTCCTGCGGCCACAATATGCGGTCGCTTGGGCGGCGTTCTTCAATTTCATCGCATTCCTGTTCTTCGGCCTGCATGTCGCCGAAACACTGGGGACCGGCATCATCGATCCTGCGATCGTTTCGCCTCAACTGATCTTCGCAGCACTCATGGGCGCGATCATCTGGAATATCATCACCTGGATTTTCGGGATTCCGTCGAGCTCGTCGCATGCGCTTGTCGGTGGGCTGGTGGGGGCCGGTCTGGCAAAGGTGGGCTTCAACTCGATCGTCTGGAACGGCCTTCTAAAAACCGTCGGTGCAATTTTCGTGTCGCCAGCCATCGGCTTTCTACTTGCCCTGGTGCTGGTGCTCGCCGTCTCCTGGTTATTCGTCCGGCAAACGCCGTTTGCGGTGGATCGCACATTTCGCGTCATGCAATTCGTGTCCGCTTCGCTCTATTCGCTTGGCCACGGCGGAAACGATGCGCAGAAGACGATGGGCATCATCGCGGTGCTCTTGTTCAGTCAGGGATATCTTGGCCCGACCTTCTACGTGCCTTTCTGGGTGGTCATTACCTGCCAGTCGGCAATGGCTCTCGGGACGCTCTTTGGCGGATGGCGGATCGTTCATACCATGGGGTCGAAGATCACCCGACTCAACCCCATGCAAGGTTTCTGCGCAGAGACAGGCGGAGCGTTGACACTCTTCGGAGCAACGTGGCTCGGTATTCCCGTTTCGACGACGCATACCATCACCGGAGCAATCGTCGGAGTGGGCGCGGCTCGTCGTGTCTCAGCCGTGCGCTGGGGATTGGCAGGCAACATCGTGATAGCCTGGATCGTCACGATGCCGGCAGCTGCGGCAATATCCGCAGCGTTCTACGGCCTCGTATCCTTGCTGCAATGAAATGAGGGGATGGCGAGGCCAATCGCCACGCGCTGACGTTCCCCTCCCGACCTTTCCCGGTGGCAATACGGACGAATAAGGCGGGCAGAATCCGCTCTGCGGTCTGCGTGATCGCGACTTCCATATTGCGTGCACTGCACAAATAGAGCGCTCCCATGGCTGTGATTACGTTAGCAATCGCACAAAACAGAAGCAGAAAATAACAAAGCCTAATAAATAAGCACCCATCAATTCTTCGCATTTCTCCTTTTGCTTCATGCCGTTATCAATAGCTATCGAATTTGGCACAATGCTTGCAGGTTCTGAGAAGCATCGGTCAATGGCGACCGGCGCAGATAGGCGCGGCATAAGCGCCTACAATAGACACCGACGTCGCAAGGTCTTTGCTCCGGGATTCTCCCATCCCTGGACGCAATTTCCGGCGGCGTTTTTTTGTGTCCAAATTCAGCCAGCAGAGGGAACCTGCGCATGACAAAGAATTTGCAGACTGGGATTTCGACAACCGGCATGACCCGCCGCAGCATGCTCAAGACGACCGCAGCGGCTGCCCTCATCGGCGCCGTCAAGGCTGCCTTTCCGTCCGGCGCCTTCGCAGCCGGAGCTGGCCCTGAGGTGAAAGGTGCCAAGCTCGGCTTTATCGCGCTCACGGATTCCGCACCGCTCATCATCGCCAAGGAAAAGGGCTTCTTCGACAAGCATGGCCTTCCGGAAACGGATGTGGCCAAGCAGGCATCCTGGGGTGCGACCCGCGACAATCTCGTGCTGGGCGGTGCAGCAAACGGCATTGACGGTGCCCATATCCTGTCGCCGCTCCCATATCTCATGCATACCGGCAAGGTGACGCAGAACAATAAGCCGGTGCCGATGGCGATCCTCGCCCGGCTCAACCTCGACAGCCAGGGTATTTCCGTCGCCAAGGAATATGCCGAGACGGGCGTGCAGCTGGATTCCTCCAAGCTGAAGGCCGCGTTCGAGAAAAAGAAGGCGGAGGGCAAGGAGATCAAGGCTGCCATGACCTTCCCGGGCGGCACCCATGACCTCTGGATCCGCTACTGGCTCGCTGCCGGCGGCATCGATCCGAACAAAGACGTTTCGACCATCGTCGTGCCGCCGCCGCAGATGGTTGCCAACATGAAAGTCGGCAACATGGACGTCTTCTGTGTGGGCGAACCGTGGAACGAGCAACTCGTCAACCAGGGCATCGGCTTTACCGCAGCCACCACCGGCGAGCTCTGGAAGGGTCATCCTGAAAAGGCGCTCGGACTGCGCGCCGATTGGATCGAAAAGAATCCCAATGCTGCCAAGGCCCTGCTGATGGCCGTCATGGAGGCTCAGCAGTGGTGCGAAAGCATGGACAACAAGGCGGAGATGGCTGACATTCTCGGCAAGCGCCAATGGTTCAACGTTCCGACCAAGGACGTGCTCGGCCGGCTCAAGGGCGACATCAATTATGGCAACGGCCGCGATGTCAAGGCCACCGACCTCTATATGAAGTTCTGGAAAGACGGCGCCTCCTATCCGTTCAAGAGCCACGATAGCTGGTTCATGACGGAAAACATCCGCTGGGGAAATCTGCCGGCGACTACCGACATCAAGGCGCTGGTCAACCAGGTGAACCGCGAAGACATCTGGCGCGAGGCCGCCAAGGATCTTGGCGTCGCGGCGGCCGATATTCCCGCATCGTCTTCTCGCGGTAAGGAGACTTTCTTCGACGGCAAGGTCTTCGACCCTGAAAATCCCTCGGCCTATCTCGACAGCCTTTCGATCAAGGCTGTCTCCTGACCCGCTCCGGCGCGCGACGGCGCGCCGGCCTTTCATTCACGTGAGGAGCACGTTGATGTCCGCCCTGGCAAATAAAGAAAATCCCTCCACGGTCGCCACTGCCACGCCGGCGGCAAAGGTTCTGGCATTTTCCGGCAAACACGGATCGCGGATCGATTTTCGTCGAGCGGCACTGACCGCCCTTCGCAATGTCGTTCCGCCAGTCGTCGTGCTGGCACTCATCCTGCTCGTCTGGCAGGTGCTCTGTTCGTCGGCGGACGCGTCTTTGCCCTCGCCGCATCGGGTCTGGCAGGATAGTTATGACCTGATCGCCTATCCGTTTTTCAACTACGGCTCCCAGGACATCGGGCTCGGCTGGCGCGTGCTCATTTCGCTGCAGCGCGTTCTCTATGGCTTCGGGCTTGCCGCGGTCACCGGCGTCATCATCGGTGCGATCATCGGCCAGTCGGTCTGGGCGATGCGTGGCCTCGATCCGATCTTCCAGGTGCTGCGTACGGTTCCGCCGCTCGCCTGGCTGCCACTGTCGCTCGCAGCCTTCCAGGATTCCAACCCCTCGGCGATCTTCGTGATCTTCATTACGTCGATCTGGCCGGTGATTATCAACACCGCCGTCGGCGTCCGCAATATCCCGCAGGATTACCGCAATGTCGCCGAGGTGCTGCGCCTCAACCAGTTCGAGTTTTTCTGGAAGATCATGCTGCCTTCGGCAGCGCCTTACATCTTCACAGGCCTCAGGATCGGCGTCGGCCTCTCCTGGCTCGCCATCGTCGCGGCCGAAATGCTGACGGGCGGCGTCGGCATCGGCTTCTTCATCTGGGACGCATGGAACTCGTCGCGCCTTCCGGACATCATCGTCGCGCTCGCCTATATCGGCATCGTCGGCTTCGCCCTCGACAAGCTGGTGGCAGCACTCGGCAAACTCATCACCCGCGGCGCCATGGCCAACTGAGGAGCGCACCTATGAACGCCTATCTGAAACTTGATCATATCGACAAACATTTCGATCGGGGCGGCGTGCGCGCCGAGGTCCTGAAGGACATCAACCTGACGATTTCCGCGGCCGAATTCGTCTCGATCATCGGCCATTCGGGCTGCGGCAAGTCCACCCTGCTCAACCTCATCGCCGGCCTGACGCCGGTTTCGGCAGGCGCCGTGCTGCTTGAAAACCGTGAGGTCAACGGACCCGGTCCGGAGCGCGCCGTCGTCTTCCAGAACCACTCGCTGCTGCCCTGGCTGACGGTCTACGAGAACGTCAATCTCGCCGTCTCCAAGCTCTTCAGCCGAACGAAGACCAAGGCCGAGCGGCATGAGTGGGTGATGGCCAACCTCGACCTCGTGCAGATGGCGCATGCGAGGGATAAGCGGCCTTCGGAAATTTCAGGCGGCATGAAACAGCGCGTCGGCATCGCCCGCGCGCTTGCAATGGAACCGAAGATCCTGCTGCTCGACGAACCCTTCGGCGCGCTCGATGCGCTGACCCGCGCCCATCTTCAGGACGCGGTGATGGAAATCCACGCTCGCCTCGGCAACACGATGGTGATGATCACCCATGATGTCGATGAGGCGGTGCTGCTGTCCGATCGCATCGTCATGATGACCAACGGCCCGGCGGCCCGCATCGGCGAAGTGCTTGATGTGACCATGCCCCGTCCCCGCAATCGCATCGAACTCGCCTCCGACCGGACATATCTCAAATGCCGTGAAGCCGTGCTGAAGTTCCTCTACGAACGCCACCGCTTCATCGAAGCGGCGGAGTAGAGACCGGGACATAACCTCGGCGTTTGCCGGTCGTGGTCTTCTCGCCTTCGTAGCGGCGCCTGATTTCAGGCGTCGCGCCCTCTTTACTCCCCGGGCGTTGCAAAGACCGCGCTGGCATCGCTGACAATTTCCACATGGGAATATGCCGCCTGCCCTGCGGCGGTGGCGTCCGCGCGCATGATCGCGGTGACGATCCGGCCGTGCTCCTCATAGGATTTTGCCAGACGCCCGGGCAGGCGGAACTGCGCCCGCCGAAAAGGCGCAAGCCGCGCCCGTGTCTGAGTCACCATCTCGAAGACATGATCATTATGCGCGCCGCGATAAAGCCGGGTATGAAATTCGGTATTGTGCGCCGAATATTCTTCTTCCGCGCCGGCATGCACGAGCCTCACCGATCCCCGATGCTCCAGCTCCAGCGCGCGCCGTTCATCGACCGTCATACGCTCGGCCGAGAGCCTGGCGCAGATCGCTTCGAGCTCCGCCATCGCCTCGAACATCGAATGCAGATAAGCCTCGGTGACATTGGTCACGACGGCACTGCGGTTCGGCTCGCGCGCAATCAATCCCATGGCACCCAGCTCACGCAGAGCCTCGCGCACCGGCGTGCGCGAAACGTCGAAACGAGCCGCAAGCGACACCTCGTCCAGCTTCGCGCCCGGCAGGAGTTCACCCGTAACGATCATGTCGGCAATCGACCGCACCATCTGTTCGACGGTGGTTCCGGTACGGATCACTTCTCTGCGCCTAGTCTGCTTCACGATACGAATCTGCTCACATCAACACTCTGCATACAGATGACGTTCGAGGCTGGATAAGTCAAATCGGGCGGCGAAGATATTGTTAAATTTTCACTTTCCGATGCCCGAGAGACCTCGGGTAACTCGACTTTGTGCCAACTACGCAGTCACGATGAACAAGAAATATCTATTGATTACTTTTTACGCAAGAATTCGATCAATCTGTATGCACTTTGCAACGTGCAAATCTTGCTGTAACGGGATAAACTATAAAAAACAATAGATTAATTTCTGGCACATACATTGCATGCACTTTTCTGTACCCCTTCACAACCGGCCCAGCGCCGCAAGGAGCATTTCCGATGACCAAACTCCTTTCCATGAACCGCCGCAATTTCCTCCGGGCTTCCGCTGCCGGTGCGCTTGCCGGCGCCATGCCGGGCCTGATCGCCTCCTCCGCTGCAGCCCAAACCGCGCTGACCGTCGGCTTCATCTATGTCGGCCCCAAGGACGACTACGGCTATAACCAGGCGCATGCCGAAGGTGCGGCCGTCCTCAAGGCGATGCCTGGTGTGACGCTGGTCGAAGAAGAGAACGTGCCGGAGACCGTCGACGTCCAGAAGACGATGGAATCGATGATCAACCTGGATGGCGCGACCCTGCTCTTTCCGACCTCCTTCGGCTACTTCGACCCACACATGCTGGCCGTGGCCGCCAAGCATCCCGACATCCAGTTCCGCCACTGCGGCGGCCTCTGGCAGGAAGGCAAGAACCCGGCAAATACGGGCTCCTATTTCGGTTATATCTTCCAGGGCCAGTATCTGAACGGCATTGCCGCCGGCCATGCGACGAAGAGCAAGAAGATCGGCTTCGTCGCCGCCAAGCCGATCCCGCAGGTTCTGCAGAATATCAACGCCTTCCTGCTTGGGGCGCGGGCAGTCGATCCTGGTATCACCTGCCAGGTGATCTTCACCGGCGAATGGTCGCTCGCCGTCAAGGAGGCCGAAGCCACCAATGCGCTGGTCGACCAGGGCGCCGACGTCATCACCTGCCACGTCGACAGCCCCAAAGTGGTTGTCGAGACGGCTGCCGGCCGCGGCGCCTTCGTCTGCGGCTATCATGCCAACCAGAGCCCGCTTGCTCCCGAAAAATACCTCACCGGCGCCGAATGGGCCTGGGGCAACGTCTACGGCGACTTCGTCAAGAAGGCGCAGGCCGGCGAAAAGCTCGGCAACTTCGTGCGTGGCGGCCTCAAGGACGGCTTCGTGAAGATGAGCGCGCTCGGCCCCGGTGTGTCCGCCGAGGGCCGCAAGGCCTTCGAAGCCACGCAGGCCGACATGATGAAGGGCGGCTTCTCGGTCTTCAAGGGACCATTGAAGGACAACAAGGGCGACACCGTCGTGGCTGCCGACAAGAGCTACGCCGAAGACGCGATCGAGCTCGAAAGCATGAATTATCTGGTCGAGGGCGTTGTCGGGTCCACGGCGTAAACCGCGAAGGGAGAAGCGCCATGACCATCGAGGCCAATGATCCCGCAATAGCCATCGTGGAAAAACCGGTTTCCCTGCGCCCCGTCCTCGAATGGATCGCGCGGCGGGCCGAGCCTGTTGTCATCGGCCTCGCGGCCATACTGATCGGTCTTGCACTCTTCTCCCTCTTCATTCTGGCGGTCGGCAAGTCGCCGGCCACCCTCTTCCAACTGATGTACACCGGCGGCTTCGGCAGCTGGTTTTCGGTGCAGAACAGCTTAAGTCGTGCCGCACCCCTTCTCCTGACGGCACTCTGCGTCGCCCTGCCTGCCCGTCTCGGCCTCGTCATCATCGGCGGGGAAGGAGCGGTCGTGCTGGGCGGCGTTGCCGCCGCAGCCATGGCTCTGCCACTCGCCGGCACCGCGCCTGTCTTCCTCACGCTCATCCTGATGGCGATCGCCGCCATGGTGGTCGGCGGCATCTGGATCGGCCTTGCCGGTTTCCTGCGCCACTACCGCGGCGTCAACGAAACCATCTCGTCGCTGCTGCTCTCCTATATCGCCATTGCCCTGATGAACCAGTTCGTCGAAGGGCTGCTGCGCGATCCGGCAAGCCTCAACAAGCCGTCGACCAGGCCGCTGCCGGCGGAATATATGCTCGGCAATATTCCCGGCATGGACGTGCATTGGGGCCTGGTCATCGGCATCCTCGCCTGTGTGGTCTCCTGGATCGTGATCGAGGCGACGAGCTACGGTTTTGCCGCCCGCATCGCCGGCGGCAACGTGCGCGCCGCCCAGATCCAGGGACTGCCGGTCGGCAAGCTGATCGCCGGATTTACTGCGCTTGCCGGCAGTTTTGCCGGCCTGGCGGGCATGATCGAGGTGGCGGCGGTGCAGGGAAGTGCCAACGCCTCGCTTGCCGCCGGCTACGGTTATACCGGCATCCTCGTCGCCTTCCTCGCCAGGCACAATCCGCTGGCGATCATTCCGGTCGCGATTCTGCTCGGTGGCATCGATGCCTCGGGCGGCCTCATCCAGCGGCGCATGGGCCTGCCGGATGCGACGGTTCTGGTGCTGCAGGGCACGCTCTTCATCGTCATTCTGTTTTGCGAGACCTTCTACGGCCGCTTCAAGATCTTCAATCCCGACCTCTGGAAAAGGAGCCTCTGATGGAAGAGACAGGCATCGGCATCTGGGGCGTGCCGCTGGCGATCTTCGCGGGCGCCATCCGTGTTTCCACCCCTTTCATCTTCGTCAGCCTCGGCGAGACGATCACCGAACGCTCCGGCCGCATCAATCTCGGCCTGGAAGGCACGCTCGTCTTCGGCGCCATGACGGCCTATGCGGTGGCCGTCATGACCGGCTCGCCGACCCTTGGCGTGCTGGCCGCAATGGCGGCAGGCGCGATCTTCGGCCTCATCCACGGCTGGATCTGCAAGTTCCCGAAGGTCAACGACATCGCCATCGGCATCGCCATGATGCAGTTCGGTCTCGGCATGGCGTTTTTCCTCGGCAAATCCTTCATCCAGCCGGTGGCGCCGAAACTGCCCTCGATCCCGCTCGGCGGCTGGTCGAGCACTCCGCAGATCCAGGCGGCGCTCAATATCAACGTGCTGTTCTTCATCGGCGCGGCACTTGCCCTCTTCCTGTTCTGGGCCTTCAAGAACACCCGCATCGGCCTGATCCTGCGCGTCGTCGGCGACAGCACCGACGCGGCCCGGGCCATGGGCATCCACCCGGACCGGGTTCGCTTGCTGGCGACGGCAGTGGGCGGCTCGCTGGCGGCAATCGGCGGCGCCTATCTCTCGCTCTACTATCCGGGCTCCTGGAACGAAGGCATCTCGTCGGGCCAGGGCCTGATGGCCGTGGCCCTCGTCATCTTCGCCCGCTGGAACCCGATCGGCTGCTTCCTCGCTGCCCTGCTTTTCGGCGGTGCCGGCGCGCTCGGCCCGGCGCTGCAATCGGTTGGCGTCACACAAGGCTACTACCTTTTTTATGCAGCGCCTTACGTGCTCACCCTCGTCATCCTGATCGCCACGTCCTCGCCCACCCGCTCGCTCGCCGGTGCGCCGGGCGCGCTGTCGCTCACGAAATAACGGAGCTTTCCGATGAACGGACTAGGCGGTCTCAACAAATCCGAACACGGCGTCGGCATCGGCCTCGTTCAGCTCCAGCTGCCGGTGACCGTCACCAAAGCGGACTTGGCGAAACAGACGCAGGTGATCGTCGATCTGGTGGCCAAGGCGCGGCGCAACCAGCCGGGCATGGACCTCGTCATCTTTCCCGAATACGCGCTGCACGGCCTCTCCATGGACATCAATCCGGAGATCATGTGCACGCTCGAGGGGCCGGAGGTCGCGGCTTTCAAGCGGGCTTGCAGCGACAACCGGATCTGGGGCTGCTTCTCGATCATGGAGCTCAATCCCGGTGGCATGCCCTACAATTCCGGCATCGTCATCGACGACCGGGGCGAGCTGAAGCTCTATTACCGCAAGATGCATCCCTGGATCCCCGTCGAGCCGTGGGAGCCCGGCGATCTTGGCATCCCTGTCATCGATGGTCCACGGGGCGCCAAGCTCGCGCTGATCATCTGCCATGACGGCATGTTCCCGGAGATGGCGCGCGAATGTGCCTATAAGGGCGCCGAAATCATGATCCGCACGGCCGGCTACACGGCGCCGATCCGCGATGCCTGGCGCTTCACCAACCAGGCCAACGCCTTCTGCAACCTGATGGTTACCGCGAATGTCTGCATGTGCGGCTCGGACGGCACGTTCGATTCCATGGGTGAAGGCATGATCTGCAATTTCGACGGCGCGATCATCGCCCACGGCACCTCCGGCCGCGTTAACGAGATCATCACCGCAGAGGTGCGCCCTGACCTGGTGCGCGAGGCCCGGCTCGGCTGGGGGGTGGAGAACAATATCTACCAGTTCGGCCATCGCGGCTATGTCGCCGTCGCCGGCGGCGCCCAGGATGCGCCCTACACCTACATGCACGACCTTGTCGCCGGCAAATACCGCCTGCCATGGGAAGACGAGATAAAGGTCAAGGACGGCACGTCCTGCGGATTTGACAAGCCGATGCGCCGTTACGGCGAACCCCTCAAACCTGCCGCGGAATAGGAGAGAGAATCATGGACGCGATGGTCGAAACCGAAGGACATTTTATCGACGCCGATCCGTATCCGTGGCCTTATAACGGCGCTCTGCGGCCTGATAACACCGCCCTCATCATCATCGACATGCAGGCCGATTTCTGCGGCAAGGGTGGCTATGTCGACCATATGGGCTACGACCTGACGCTGGTGCAGGCGCCGATCGAACCGATCAAACGTGTGCTTGCCGCCATGCGGGCCAAGGGTTACCACATCATCCATACCCGCGAGGGCCATCGCCCCGACCTCGCCGATCTGCCGGCCAACAAACGCTGGCGCTCGCAACGGATCGGCGCCGGCATCGGCGATCCCGGCCCCTGCGGCCGCATCCTGACGCGTGGCGAACCCGGCTGGGACATCATCCCCGAACTCTACCCGATCGAAGGCGAGACGATCATCGACAAGCCCGGCAAGGGTTCGTTCTGCGCCACCGACCTCGAACTCATCCTCAACCAGAAGCGCATCGAAAACATTATCCTCACCGGAATCACCACCGATGTCTGCGTCTCGACGACGATGCGCGAGGCAAACGACCGCGGCTACGAATGCCTGCTGCTGGAAGACTGCTGTGGTGCGACCGACTACGGAAACCACCTCGCCGCCATCAAGATGGTGAAGATGCAGGGCGGCGTCTTCGGCTCAGTCTCCAATTCCGCGGCTCTAGTCGAGGCGCTACCCTGATGCCGTCATTGCGTGCCCATGTCTTTCGCGTGCCAGCCGACGGCCCCGATGACGTTGCCGGCGTCGAGGCGCTCTTTGCCAGCGGCCTTCAGGCGAACAACATCGTCGCCGTTCTCGGCAAGACGGAAGGCAACGGCTGCGTCAATGATTTTACCCGCGGTTATGCCACCCGCAGCTTCGAGACATTGTTCAGTAGATATGGCGTCGACGGCGTCTCGATCATCATGTCCGGCGGCACCGAGGGTGCGCTCTCGCCGCATTGGACGGTTTTTGCGCGTGAAACCGTAGAAACCCCGGGCGAACGGGCGCTGGCCATTGGTGTGTCGCGTACCCCCGCGCTGCCCCCCGAACATCTCGGGCGCCGGGAACAGATCCTGCTCGTTGCCGAAGGCGTGAAGTCCGCGATGAGGGATGCCGGCATCGATGATCCCGCCGATGTCCATTTCGTGCAGATCAAGTGTCCGCTGCTCACCTCGCGCCGGATTGCCGAGGCCGAGGCAGCAGGCAGGACGGTCGCAACCCACGACACGCTGAAATCCATGGGCCTCTCGCGCGGCGCTTCGGCTCTCGGCGTCGCCGTGGCACTCGGCGAGATAGATGCGACATCGATCGGCGATGCCGACATCTGCACACGTTTCGATCTCTTTTCCCGCTGCGCCTCAACCTCGTCCGGGGTCGAACTCACCGATCACGAAATCATCGTCCTCGGCATGAGCGCAAAATGGTCCGGTCCGCTGTCGATCGACCACGCGGTCATGCGGGATGCGATCGACGCGCATTCCGTCAGGAAAGCCCGCGAACGCCTGCCGGAAAACAGCCGGCTGGCGGCGGTTCTCGCCAAGGCCGAGCCGGACCCGTCCGGCAGGATCGACGGCAGGCGCCACACGATGCTCGATGACTCGGATATTGCAGGCACCCGCCATGCCCGTGCCTTCGTCGGCGGCGTTCTCGCCGGCATCTTCGGCATTACCGATCTCTATGTGTCCGGCGGCGCCGAACACCAGGCTCCGCCCGGCGGCGGTCCCGTCGCCATCATCGTCGAAAAGGAGCAATGAAGTGAGCACAGTCCGCGACACGCCCCTTCCGCAAGCCGGCAAGGCCGTCGGCATCGAGACGCTCGGCATGGCCATGCGCTTCGGCTCGTTCACCGCGCTCGACAACGTTTCGATCGCCGTTCCGGCCGGCTCTTTTCACGCGCTTCTCGGCGAAAACGGCGCTGGCAAGTCGACGCTCGTCAAATGCATCATGGGCTTTTATCACGCCACGTCAGGCTCGCTGTCGGTCGATGGCCGCGAGGTGGCGGTCGCCTCACCCAAGGATGCCGCGGCCTATGGGCTCGGCATGGTCTACCAGCATTTCACACTGGTTCCCTCTCTGACCGGCGCGGAAAACCTGGTCATCAGCCGCACCGAAGTGCCCGCGGTGATCAACTGGGCCAGGGAACGCAAGGATCTGGCGGGTTTCATGGAGCGCATGCCGTTCAAGATCCCGCTCGACAGGCCGGTGAGCGAGCTTGCGGCCGGCGAAAAGCAGAAGCTCGAAATCGTCAAGCAGCTCTATCTCGGCCGCTCCTTCCTGGTGCTCGACGAGCCGACCTCGGTGCTGACGCCGGCCGAAGCCGATGAGATGCTCGGCATCGTGCGCGGGATGACCGAGCGCGGCGAGCTCACCGTGCTGATGATTTCCCACAAGTTCCACGAGGTGACGAAGTTCGCTGATGCCGTCTCGATCCTGCGGCGCGGCAAGCTGGTCGGCACCGGCAAGGTCGGCGAGCTCTCCACCGCCGAGATGGCGGAGATGATGATCGGCGACGTCAAGCTCGCCGAGCTCGACAGCCGTCTGCCGGTGGCGGAAGCGGCCAAATCCGTGCTCACTGTAAGCCAGGTGAAAGCTCCGGATCGCTCCGGCCTGAAGACGATCGAGATCGACGCGCTGACGGTCCGCGCCGGCGAGATCGTCGGCATCGCCGGCATATCGGGTAACGGCCAGAAGGAGCTGACGGAAATTCTGGCCGGCCAGCGCCCGACCGATAGCGGTCAGGTCATGGTCAATGGCGAGACTTACGGCGCCACCCGTGACGAGACCCGCAAGAACAGGGTGCGTTTCATCCCCGAAGAGCCGTTGCAGAATGCCTGCGCACCCAAGATGACCGTGAGCGAGAACCTTGCGTTTCGCACCTTCGACTTGAAGCTGGACGGCAAGGACGCGATCTGGCTGAACAAGGGCAGCATGAAGAAGCGTGCCTCGGCGCTGATCTCCGACTTCAAGGTCAAGACGGCCTCTTCCTCCTCGCCGATCGCAGCGCTCTCGGGCGGCAACGTACAGCGTGCCGTACTGGCCCGTGAACTGACCGGCGATGTCGATCTGCTGATCGTCTCGAACCCCTGTTTCGGCCTCGATTTCTCGGCTGTTGCCGAAATCCGCGCCCGGATCATGAAGGCCCGCAATTTAGGTGCCGCCGTGCTGCTGCTTTCCGAAGACCTCGACGAATTGCTCGAGATGTCCGACCGCATCATGGTCATCTCGGAAGGCAGGCTGGTTTACGAGACACCGGCGCGTTCGGCCGATATCGGCGTGATCGGCGCCCACATGGCGGGACATCACTGATGGCGAAGATCAAGGCAGAGCCTTTCGCCTTTCCAGTGAAGCACGACGAGCTCGCCCTCATCGTCATCGACATGCAGCGCGATTTTGCCGAGCCCGGCGGCTTCGGCGCCAGCCTCGGCAATGACGTCAGCCGCATCACCAGGATCGTGCCCGACGTCAAACGCCTCATCCAGGGCTTCCGCAATGCCGGCCTGCCTGTGATCCATACGATGGAGTGCCACCGGCCTGATCTCTCCGACCTGCCGCCGGCCAAACGCGACCGCGGCAATCCTGCGCTCAGGATCGGCGACGAAGGCCCGATGGGCCGCATCCTGATCTCGGGCGAACCCGGCACGGCAATTCTTCCGGAACTCGCTCCTGTGAAGGGCGAAGTCGTCATCGAAAAGCCCGGCAAGGGCGCCTTCTACGCGACCGACCTCGGCACCGTGCTGCAGCAGAAGGGCATCAAGCAGCTCGTCTTTGCCGGTGTCACCACCGAAGTCTGCGTGCAGACGACGATGCGCGAAGCAAACGACCGCGGCTATGAATGCCTTCTCGCCGAGGAGGCGACGGAAAGTTATTTCCCCGAATTCAAAGCCGCCGCCATCGCCATGATCCGCGCCCAGGGCGCAATCGTCGGCTGGACCGCCCATGTCGACGACATTTTGGAAAGCATCGCCCATGCCTGAAACGATCCGCGAACGCCTGACGTCAGGCGGCTGGAAGGAGCTGGAATTCGGCCCTTTCCGCGATGCTGTCACCATCCACTGGATCCGCCCCTTCGAGGGTGATCAGCCGGGCGTAGCACTGTTGAAATATGAGCCCGGCGCCTCTGTTCCCCGCCATCGCCACGAGGGGCTCGAAACCATCCTGGTGCTCGATGGCGTTCAATCCGACGAGACGGGCGATTACATCAGCGGCAGTTATATCGTCAATGCGCCGGGCAGCGAACACTCGGTCTGGAGCGATACCGGCTGTATCGTGCTCATCCAGTGGGACCGGCCCGTGAAAATACTCGAAGAGGAGATTGCCTGAACCCGGCACCCGCCTTGGAGATCGGCCCGACGATCCACAAGGACATGAACGTCACAGCAGCATCGAGGCCCCTCGATCGATATAGGTATCCAGGAATTGCTCGAGCCGGGGGTTTCTCGGTTGTTTGAAGACGTCCTGCGGCGGGCCGGTGAACAGCACCTTGCCGTGATCGAGAAAGACGATCTGCTGGCCGACCGTTGCGGCAAATCCGATCTCGTGGGAGACGACGACCATCGTCATGCCCTCGGCGGCGAGATCGCGCATGACGTTCAGCACTTCGCCAGTCAACTCGGGATCGAGTGACGACGTCGGCTCGTCAAACAGCATGATCTTCGGGTTGAGGGCAAGCGCCCGGGCAATAGCGACGCGCTGCTGCTGCCCTCCCGAGAGCTGCGACGGATAGTGCCCTGCCCTGCCCTCGAGGCCGACCTTGACGAGCTGGGCCATTGCCCGCTCCTCAGCATCCTTGCGGCTCATCTTGTGAACGGTCTTCAGCGCCTCGCTGACATTGCCGAGCGCCGTCATATGCGGCCAGAGATTGAACTGCTGAAAAACCATGCCGATCTGCGATCGAATTTGCCGGTTCACTGTGGCCGGCACACGCTCCCGGACGCCCTTGGCGTTTTCCGCAAAGCCAAGCACCTCGCCGTTGACGGTAACCGTGCCTTTGGTCGATTCCTCGAGAAAGGCCATACAGCGCAGCAGCGTACTCTTCCCGGATCCGGATGGCCCGATGACGCAGGAAACCTGTCCCTGAACGATATCGAGGTCGATGCCGTGCAGCACGGTGGAGCCGCCGAAGGTCTTGACGAGATTTTTGACTGCGATTGCAGGAACGCTCATATGTTGAAAAACCTGAATCTGGTGAGTTTCGTTTCGGCGAGATGACCGAGCCAACCGGTGATTTCGACCAAGGCCCAGTAGAACAGGGCGAGCACGAAGAGCGCTTCGACGAAAGCATACTGCTGCGAGCCGATGGCGCTCAGCGTCGCCGTCAACTCCGGCACGGTAATGATCGACAGCACGGCCGTCTCCTTCATGAGAATGATCGTCATGTTGACCGAAGGCGGCAACACCAGCATGGTCATCTCCGGCAGCAATATGCGTCGGATGATCTGCCCTTGTGTCAGGCCAACGCATATCCCGGCCTCGATATGTCCCTTCGGGACGGCGGCAAAGCCCGAGCGGAAGATCTCACTGAAATAAGCCGCGCCGTAGATGGAAAGGCCGATGACGCCTGCCGGGATCGGATCGAGCGACAATCCGACGAATGGCCCGCCGTAGTAGACGAGGAATATCTGAATGAGGAACGGCGTGCCGCGGAGCACCGCGATGACAATGCCGAATGCCTTGTCCAGGATCACCCCGCCAAAACGTCTGGCAACGGCGACAAGGAAGCCGAGCACGGCAGCAGCCGGGGTGGTGATGATCCAGATGACGATGGTGACCCATGCACCGCTGAGGATTTCCGGCAAGTTGCTGAAGATCACATTGATGTCGAAGGTCATCGCGGCACCCCTGGCAGGGAGCGTTCGATCAGGCCGCCCGCAAGGGCAACGATCCAATTGATGACGAGATAGATCAGCCCGGCGGAAGCGAAAATCTCGAGCGGCAGGAAGGTGCTGCCGGCAAGGTCCTGGGCCATGCGCGTCAACTCGATGACCCCGACGACCGAGACCAGCGAAGACGCCTTCAGGATAAGGATCGCTTCGTTGACGAGCGCCGGAAAGGTCAGGCGCAGGGCGATCGGCGCCTTGATGCGGCGGAAGATCTGAACGGGTGTCATGCCGACCATTTCGGCAGACTCGACAAGGCCCGAGGGAACGCTGGAAAAACCGCCGCGCAGATTTTCAGCCTGATAGGCTGCCGTACACAGCGAAAGACCAACGACGGCCGCAACGATGCTCGGCACGTTCATGCCGATCGCCGGCAGCAGATTATAGATCAGCAGCAGCTGCACCAGCAGCGGCACTCCGCGAAAGAAGCTGATGAAAATCCGCGCCTGCAGCGCGAAGAGCCGTTGCCGCGACAGCAGCATGGCGGAAACGATGATGGCGATCGCAAAGCCGATCAGGATAGAAACCACGCTGATCGTCACCGTGTAGATCGCGGCTTGCAGAAGCAGTTCGAAAAGTTTGATGGACATGGGCGGTATTTGCCTGGGCGCTGCGGCCGTGAACTCTGATGCCACGGCAGATTGCGCCCCGACCGATGGCGGGGCGCGTTCGTTTCACCGGCAGCTAATCAGAATGCCGGGTCCTTGACAGCATCCGGCGTATCAAAAGATGCCCCGAACCATTTCTTCTGCAGCTCAGCCATGCGTCCATCTGCCTTGATCTTGAGCATCGCGGCATCGATCGCATCCATCAATGGGGCGTGATCGGCATCCTTGAGACCGATGAAGCCGAAATAGGACTTCTTCCCGAATGGCGGCTGGACGACTTCGAACGTGCCCTTTCGCTGGCTGGCGACGAAGGCGATATTCGGCAGCGAGTTGGCAACGCCGGCAATGCGCCCGGCTGCGAGATCGGCGTAGGATTCGGTAAAGGCCGGATATTCGCGCACGTCGACCTTGGTCGGCAGCGTGTCGGAGAATTCCTTCAGCTGGTCGAGCTGAGCAGTTGCCTTGCCGACGCCGATCTTCTTGCCGGCAATATCTTCCGGCTTGCTGATCGTCGTATCGCCGGCCTTCTTCAGGATCGCAATTGTCGCTTCGGCGATCGGCGGCGTGAAGCGATAGCGCTCCAAGCGCTTCTTGGTGATCGTCGCAGGACCTGCGACGACATCGAACTTGCCGGCCTCAAGCGCCGGGAAGACGCCATCCCAGGGAAGCGCCACCCACTCGATCTTGACGCCGAGTTCCTTGCCGATCTCGGCAAAGAGGTCGACGTTCAGGCCTGTGTGTTCACCGGCGTCGATATAGTCGAACGGTGCGAAAGCCGTTTCGGTGCCAACCTTGAGGGTGCCGGCTGCCTTGACGGCTGCCAGCGTGTCGGCTGCATGGGCGGAAACGGCTGCTCCGATGAGGAACGCAGCGCCGACCAGACCCTTCAGCAGTGAATGTGCCTTCATGATCATCTCTCCAGTTTTTATTCCCCCGGCGGAGGAGTTTTGTTCCCGACTTCGATTTTCCTCGGCACGGATTTCTATGCTCCGCTTTTGACTATACAAATAGATATAGGCTGGCCTAGAGTGTCAATGTAAAAGACGAGGAACGCAAAATTTGTGCCGGATGGCGTCGATCTCGCTGGCGTGCTGTTCCGCATTTGTGATCGCTGACGCCGGATGAGGTGCGGACTTGGTGTCGATTTACCAGCGTATTTTCACGGATATCGAGACGAAGATTATCAGCGGTGATTGGCGGCCCGGCGACCGCATTCCCGTCGAGCACGAGCTGGTGGCCGAATATCGGTGTTCGCGCATGACGGTCAGCAAGGCGCTGTCGGCGCTGGCCGAACGCGGCATGATCGTCAGGCGGCGAAAGACCGGTTCGTTTGTCGCATCGCCCCAGATCGACCGCACCGTGATGGATATCCAGGATATCAGCACCGAAGCGGAACTGGCCGGGCACGAACACCGCTTCGAAATCCTCGCCCGCACGGTCGGGCGCCTTGGAGAGGCGGAGGCGCAGCAGCTGTCGGAGCCTCCCGATGCAGAAGTCCTCAGGCTTCAATGCCTGCATATCGTCGATGGCAGACCGAATGCCATCGAGCGGCGGATCATCATGCTCGATGCCGTCCCACGGGCGAGAGAAGAGAGCTTCGCCTCGATCCCGCCCGGCAAATGGCTGCTTGAGCAGGTACCCTGGTCCAAGGCCAAACATGTCATCCGTGCCGTCTCGGCCGATACCGTGACGGCCCGAATCCTGCAGACGGAGAGGGGCGAGGCCTGCCTGAGCCTGATCCGCCAGACCTGGCAGAACGGGCGCACGGTGACATATGTCGAGATTACCCATCCAGGCGACCGGTTCCAGTTCGCAGGGACATTTCACCCGACGGCAATTTGAGCTGGCGAAAATCACGAGAGGCTCCGTAAGTGACCGATGAGCGCTTCAAGGCGATCCCGCTGAAAAGTTTGCAGGCGTTCGAGGCGGTGGGGCGCTGCGGCGGCGTGACGGCGGCAGCCCTCGAGCTCAAGGTGTCGCCGGGGGCCATCAGCCAGCAGATCCGCAAGATCGAAAGCTTTCTTGGAATTTCGCTTCTGGAGCGCAGCGGACGAACCATCGAGCTGACCGCCTGGGGCCGGCTCTACCATCAGGAGATATCGAAGGGGTTCGAGCAATTTGCGCTCGCCGGGCAATTGTTGGAAAAGGCGCGCAACGAGACGGCGCTGGTGCTCAGTGCGCTTTCCTCCGTTGTCAACAAATGGATCGGCAGGCGCATCTTCGACTGGCAGGCGCTTCATCCCGACGTTCCAGTGAGAATTATCGGACGCGATAAGGAGCCCCGGATCGGCTTCGACGATGTTGATTTCCGCGTCAGCTACGGATCGGACGTGCTGCAGCACGAACATTATACCGAACTGTTTCGCGATTGGGTGGTGCCTGCCTGTTCGCCGGCGCTGATGCGAGATCGCGCGCATGCGGCGCGCGATCTCTTCGAACAGCCCCTCCTCCATGTCGAGTGGGAACGGCACTTCACTCCCTACCCGAGTTGGGCGGAGTTTGCCGCCAAGGCCGGGGTCTCCTTCGATGCGGCAACGCCGGGCCTCTCCTTCACCCTGTCGAGCAGTGCGATTGACGCCGCCGTCAACAAGCGCGGTGTCGTTCTCGCGCAGATGTCGATGATATCAGATGAGCTCGAGGCGCAAACGCTCGTCATTCCCGTCGACCTGCGCATTGCTCTGCGGGAAAGCTATTTTCTCGCCTGGGATCGGGCGGCCTTGCAGAAGCCCTACGGGCGCGAATTCCGCGATTGGCTCATTGCTATTTCCCGTCAGCAGGCCCTGGCGTCCGCGCCTGCTGAATAATTTCTCAAATCGGAATCGATTTGAGAAATTATGCACCGATTCAAAAATGTTACAGCGTCCTTTGCGCGTCAGAAAAGACGCGCGGCACTGTAAGCCGATACTTTAGAAAAACTAAAACGGAACTCAGCTGCGCGATATTGATGAAAAATTGCGCCTGGCGATAATTTGCGCAGTCGCCGCCCACCGTTGGCGGCGTGGCCGACATAGCAGGAGAGCTCGATGGCGCGAACTGACAAGATGAAACTCGGGACTTTCGTCTATACGTTCGGCTTTCATCCCGCCTCCTGGCTGCATCCGGAAAGTGACGTCAACGGCGCCAACGACTTCGCTCATCTGCTCGATGTCGCCAAACGATCGGAGGCGGCCAAATTCGATTTCATGTTCATGGCGGATTCTCCTGCCGCCGCCGTCGGCGATCCGAAGGCGCTTGCCCGCATCCCGACCAAGATGAACCGTTTCGAACCGCTCTCGCTGCTTTCGGCTCTGGCCGTCACCACCAACGATCTCGGTCTCGTGGCGACGGTCTCGACGAGTTACTACGAGCCATACAATGTCGCGCGCCTGTTCGCCTCGATCGACCATTTGAGCAAGGGGCGCGTCTGCTGGAATGTCGTTACCTCCGATCACGATGAAACCGGCTACAACTTCAATCGCGAGGGGCTCGACCCGCATGCATTGCGTTACGAGCGCGGCAACGAGTTCGTCGATGTCGTATTCGGCCTCTGGGACAGCTTCGAGGAAGGCGCGCTGCTTCTCGACCGCGAAAACGGTGTCTACTATGACAAGGACAAGCACCACACGCTCAATCACAAAGGCAAGCACTTCCAGGTGCGCGGTCCCCTCAACATCGCGCGAACGCCCCAGGGCCGCCCCGTGATTGCCCAGGCGGGCGGTTCGGAACCCGGAATGGACATGGCGGCGCGCACGGCCGAGATCGTCTTCAGCCTCGCATCGAATATCGACCGGAACCGGGCCTTTTACGAAAACGTCAAACGCCGGATGCCCGCCCATGGGCGCGATCCCGACGACCTGAAAATCATGCCGGGCATCGTCATCAACGTCGGTGAAACCGAAGCCGAGGCAAAGGCGAAGGTGGACTATCTGATCGACAAGATGCATCCGGATGTCGGCCGGCTGATGCTCTCCGAATTCCTGGAAGCGGACCTGCGCGATGTCGCTCTCGACAAGCCCTTCCCCATGGATCGGCTGCCGGCGGCGCCGAAGGGATCACGCGCCTTGTTCGACGAGTTGGTCGATTTCGTCAGAAGCGGCCGCACCGTCGGCGAACTTATCCGGCACTATGCCGAGAAGCATACCGGAAATGGCATGACGGGGACGCCGGCCCAGATTGCCGACTTCATGGAGGAATGGTTCGAGACGCGCGCCG
Source organism: Rhizobium laguerreae (assembly GCF_019778565.1). Taxonomy (NCBI): domain Bacteria; kingdom Pseudomonadati; phylum Pseudomonadota; class Alphaproteobacteria; order Hyphomicrobiales; family Rhizobiaceae; genus Rhizobium; species Rhizobium laguerreae. Next base: position 40,097 of record NZ_JAAXQT010000012.1, read on the forward strand.
CCGACGGCTTCATCCTGATGTTCCCCACCTTGCCGTCCAGCCTCGACGACTTCGTGCGGCTGGTCCTGCCGGAGCTTCGCCGCCGCGGGTTGTTCCGTGAGGAATATGAGGGCAAGACCTTGCGCGAGAACCTCGGCCTTTCAATGCCTGTCAACCGCTTTGTCAAAACGAAAGAGCCGGCTCGATGAGTGTCGAGGCTCTGATCAGCGAAGCGGACTTCAAGCTTTCGATGCGTCATCTGGCGGGTGCCGTCAGCGTGATTACGGTCGGCGACGGGCAACACCGCACCGGCTTCACGGCAACGTCGGTCTCCTCGCTTTCGGCGGAGTTGCCGTCCGTCATGGTCAGCGTCAACCGAGCATCTTCCTCATGGCCGGCGTTGCAGCGGTACGGCTGCTTCTGCGTTAACGTGCTCGCCGCCGACCAGCAGCAGGTGGCGCAATCCTTTGCCGGTCTTGGCGGGCGAAAGGGCGCCGAACGCTACGGCGATGCGGGATGGTATCGCCTCAAGACCGGCGCGGCGGCCCTTGAAAATGCCCTGACGGCCCTGGACTGCAAGCTCGAAACCGCATTCCACTACAATTCCCATGCCGTTTTGGTCGGACATGTCTGCGCGATGGAAATCCGGCAGGGCATAGGGCCGCTCCTATATTGGCGCGGCGGCTATCATCAACTTCCGGCGGAGGTTGATCAAAACGGTCTAGCGAAGGCGCTCGGACAATAGCCCTATCGATGCGACATCCGCATTGGCAAAGGCTAGTCTGAGGTATCGCTCCTGCCCCTCCCCGAAATAGGCGCCGGGCAAGCAAACAACGCCGGATTCCTTGGCGAGTTTTTCGGCAACCTCGGAAGACGATCGATCGGCGTGAGGATGGCGGACAAAAGCGAAGTAGGCGCCGATTGCTCCGATCTGCCAATCCGGCAGCCCGGAAAAGACCTGCCTCAACGCCTCCGCCCGGCGAGCGATCTCCAGCCGGTTGCCGGCCCGCCAATCGGCGAGCGCGGGGATCGCCGATGCAACGGCGATCTGAGCCGACCGTGGCGCGCAGATTTGCATATTGTCCATCACCTTGGCGATTTCGGCGATGAGTTTGGGCCCTGCCGTGATTGCACCCAATCGATGACCGGGAATGCAGAAGGATTTCGAGAAGCTGTAGAGAAGAACGAGCGTGTCCTCCCAGCCCGGCTCGGAGAGAAGAGAGTGCGGCCTTCCGTCATCCTCGCCAAGGAAATCGCGATAGGTTTCATCGAGGATCAGCCAGGCGCCGTATTTCCGGCAAAGCATAAAAAGCTCGTGAAGCAGCCTTGGTGGATACACGGCTCCTGTGGGATTGTTGGGTGTCACGACGGCAAGCATCTTCGCGCCCGCCGCAAGCGCCGCCTCGGCTGAACCCGGATCGGGAAGAAAGCCGAAGGCGGGGTCGCAATCGACCAACCGGCGCCCGATTCCCAGCATCGATAGCGTCGTGTCGTGATTGAAATAGAAGGGTTTGGTCAGCGCGACCGTATCGCCGGCGCCCGCAAGCGCGATTGCCGCACACATGAACGCCTGATTGCAGCCGGCGGTAATATGAATATTGCCGGCGGAAAGGGCGGCACCGTAAAGCTCGGCAAGATGAGCCGCGTAGGTCTTGCGCAATAAAGGTTCACCCTCGATCGGCCCGTAACCCGTCATGGCCTGTTGCCCGGCCGCTTCGCCCAGAAGCCGCAGCATCTCCGGATGCGCGGGATAGCCGGGCACCGCTTGCGACAGATCGATGAGCGGCCCTTTTTCCCCCTTGTATTCGCGGCTCCAGGCGACGACGGAAGGAATGGGCGGGGCAGAGAGGCGGGCAACGAGCGAATTGGGTTTTGCAGCAATCATATCGATTTCTCTTTGATACTGATTGCTACAACGATACCAATTGCTTTCTCAACCTCTTTGTCTGACGAGACGGACCTGAAGCGGAGACACATGCGCATGGTGTGGGATAAAACGCGGCTGGAACAGCTGCGCGCAGAATTTGCAGATGCCAATGGCGGCGAGATATTCGACGAGAAGTTTCGCAAAGTGGCGGAGAAGATCATCTCCAAGAGCGGCACGAGACTGGCGCCCTATGCCGGAATACCGACCTTCCTCAGCGCGCCTTACATGCCGGTCGCGGCCGATGATCCTGACTTCGGCAATGTCCAGGTTGCAATCACCGGGGTCCCCATGGATCTTGGCGTCACCAATCGTCCAGGCTCGCGTTTCGGACCAAGAGCACTTCGCGCCATCGAAAGGATCGGCCCCTACAATCACGTTCTCGCCACGGCGCCGGTCTTCGATCTCAGGGTCGCCGATATCGGCGACATATCGTTCCAAAGCCGTTACCGGCTGGAGCTCAGCCATGACGACATCGAAAGACGCATCGGCCAGATCGTCGATGCCGGCGTTGCCCCGCTTTCCGTCGGCGGCGATCATTCCATCAGCCACCCGATTTTGAAGGCCATCGGCCGGCAGCAGCCAGTCGGCCTCATTCATATCGATGCTCATTGCGATACAAGCGGCGCCTTCGATCAGACGAAGTTTCATCACGGCGGGCCGTTCCGCAATGCCGTGCTGGACGGCGTGCTCGATCCGACAAGGACGATCCAGATTGGCATTCGTGGTTCAGCGGAATATTTATGGGAATTCTCCTATGCGTCGGGAATGACCGTGATCCACGCAGAGGATATCAGCGGAATGGGGATTGCGGCCGTCATTGCCAAGGCAAAATCCATCGTCGGCGACGGCCCGACCTATCTTTCCTTCGACGTCGACAGCCTCGATCCGAGCTTTGCGCCCGGCACGGGCACGCCCGAGGTCGGTGGATTGACTACACGTGAAGTCCTTGAGCTGATACGCGGGCTGAAAGGGATCAACTTAGTGGGCGGTGACGTCGTCGAAGTTGCCCCGCAATATGACGCAACGACCAACACGGCGCACGCCGCAGCACAGGTGCTCTTTGAGATCCTGAGCCTCATGGTGTTCAGTCCGTCGATCGGCAAACGCTGAGACCGACCTCTCGGTCATCTCTGGCAATTGGCCGGATGGGCCAAGACCATGTCGTTTGCGCAAAACCGCCGCATACTTTTGCGCGACATGCTTTAACCAATGCCCCTCAAAAATTCTTCGGTCTCGATGAGTTCGAGCTGCACGGAGAACCGATCGTGCAGAAGTTCCAGTGACGCGTCATGCGTATCGTCGGCGCCGCTGCAGACGGCGTCCTTCAGCACAATGACACGATAGCCGAGATCGATCGCGCCGAGCGTCGTGGCAAGCACGCAGACATCGGTTTCTCCGCCGGTTACGACAAGCGTATCGACCCGCTCCGACTGAAGGATCGCATGCAGGCGACCATCGATCCAAGGGGAGTAGGTGCGTTTGTCGAAATACCTTGCCGGCGGAACCAACGCCGCCAGCGATGAAGCCAGATCGATCAAGTCGCGCGGAAGATGTTCGCCCGTCATCATCCACCATTTCCGGTAATAGTCCCGCCATTTCCCCGGCATGTCGTCCGCACGCTCGGGTGGCAGGAAGCGAGTAAATATCGTTCGCGACGGGTGCCGACCGGCCAACTTTTCGATCTGGGGGGAGACCCGCGCCATCCAGGGTACGTGCCACGGTGTGTCTTCGGCAAACATCCGCTGCACGTCGACGCAAAGGTGCCGCCACTCGCCGACCTCGCCCATCAGATCCTCCATCCGCTCTTCGGGTCGTCAACTGTCGCACGGGGCGAAGGTTCCCCTGACCAGCGGAAGATCAGAAGTCCCTTACGCGACGGCGCCTGGAGCAATCGTCAGCAATCCGGCGGTGCTCTCAGCTTTCCGGAAGCAGTCAAGTTCGTGCAGAGGAACCGGTTTGGAGAAGAAGTAGCCTTGGAGGTCGGTGCAGCCAAGGGCGGCCAGAAAGTCGCGTTGATATTCGGTTTCGACCCCTTCAGCCGTCGTCGAGATACCGAGATTGCGGCTGAGCGCGACGATGGCGCCGATGATTGCCGCCCCGTTTGCTTTCGTGCCGAGCTGCGAGACGAATGAACGATCGATCTTGATGCGGTCGATATCGAAACGCACCAGGTGGCTGAGGCATGAATAGCCGGTTCCGAAATCATCCAGCGAAACCTGAACACCCCGGCTGCGCAGTGACTTCAGCACCGTATAAACGTCCGAATTATCTTCGATCAGCGAGGATTCGGTAAGCTCGAGCTCGAGCCGGGACGGCTGCAGGCCGCTCTCCTCAAGCACGGCGAAGACTTCCTCGGCGAAATTTGGTCTTCTCAACTGGGCGGGAGACACGTTGACCGCAACGAATGTGTCTTCCGGCCATTTGCAGGCGGCTCTGCAGGCTTCGCGTAAGACCCAGAAGCCGAGAGCGTCGATGAGGCCGCCCTCCTCGGCGACAGGGATGAAGCTGGCAGGCGTCAAGAGCCCGCGCTGGCTGTGACGCCAACGCACCAGAGCCTCCGCGCCCGACGCCGCGTATTCTGCCTCAGCGCGATGAACCGTTTGGTAATAGACCTCGAGCGATCCGAAGTCCGGCCGGTTCGCAATCGGATCGGATTGAGGAGCATCAGCGGACGAGGCCGCGCTTTTGGCCAAAACGTCCCGCAATTCGTTCTTGAGAATGTCGCGCGCATTCCTGCCGCCGTCCATGGACGGTGAATAGAGACGCCACTGGCCTCTCCCGCCCATCTTTGCCTCGTACAGCGCGACGTCGGCGTAGCGCATGATGTCATCGGCGTTCCGCCCGGCGTCCGGCACGACGGTCACGCCGATCGAGCCGCCGACGCGCGCCACCGCCTCGCCCCTCAAAAGCGCGAAGGGCTTGCCAAGTTCGGCAACGATTGCTTCGCATATTTCCGGCAAAACGTGGTCATGATCTTTGATGTCCCGGAGAAGCAGGGCGAATTCGTCGCCTCCGAGCCGGGCCAGTGTGTCGCCCGGACGAAGCAAGGAGCGGATCCGCTCTGCGGCCATCCTGATGAGTTCATCGCCGGCGGCGTGGCCGAATGTGTCGTTCACGGCTTTGAAGCGGTCGAGGTCGAGAAGTGCGACTGCCGAGCGCTCGGTCGAATTCTGCGTCTCGGCCAAGCATTCGTCGAACCTCATGGCGAACAAGGCTCGGTTGGGCAGATCCGTGAGCACATCATGCAAGGCAAGCTGCCTTGCATGCAGCTCGCTTTTCCTCAACTCGCCGAGACTGCTTCGCAGGCGCACCAGCAAGACCGAGAACAGGATCGCGATCACCAAGGCGGCAATTGAAAGCGCCGGCATCAATCGACCGATCACCCTCGAACCTGGAAGATCGGGCCGCCATACGATGAAGCCGATCGGTTCGCCGTTTGCCGTGGCGTCAATCTGGAACGCAACCTCGTTTTCGTCTGCATCGGCCGTGCGCGCGAAGCGGGCGCCGTTAAGGCCCTGTTCCCGGCTCAATTCATCCAACGCCGCACCATCGATAAATCGCACGACGATCAAGAATTGCCGCATCGGCTGCTGCTGTCCCCCGGCAACCTCGTTGATGGCGACGGCGCCCACGATCGTCGGCCGGCCCTCCAGCCGCATCAGGTTGGCCAAAGCAAGGTTGGAACGGGCGGCGCTTGCAAGGCGGGCTTCCATTGAGGACGGCGTTCGTTCGTTCAAAGCCGTGCTTCGCCTGACCCCAAGACGGGCATCCTTAAGGAGAGGCAAAAAGAGAGGCTTCATCCAGCGGTATCGCTTCTCCGTTTGAGCGTCCGCCAGCATGAGCAGTTGAGCCTTGTCATCGACGACAAAGGCCTGATCGTAGCCGAAGGCAGACATCGCCGTCTGGCTGATCGCACTCCCGGCTGCCGCCGTCAAAACGGCATCGAGGCTGGAGGAGCCTTCGGTCGCCAGGGCGGCAGGATAAACACGTGCGAGGTAACCATTGCCGAACTGCCCGATAACATGTGCGACTTGATCGACCTGTTCCCGCAGGCGGGCATTCACAAGCTGGCGCTGTCGATCAAGGGCGGCAGCGTCGCTCTCGGTTCCTGCCCAGAGCGCCGATAGCACGACGAGTCCGATCGCTCCAAGCCCGCTGACGGCAATCAGAAACAGAATTCTTCCCGAAGCGATCCAGGATTGCTGAAACGTGTTGGAGCTGGAAGGAAGAACGATGTGCAAGCGTAGACCCCTGAACACCACGACATGGGCGCATTCGTCGACGCTAACAAAGAAGCGTTCACGTAGAATTAAAGGCTGCGGCGCACTATGGGCGAGATTGAATACGCCCAAGGAGTTCCCGACGATGTTGCGCATATCCATTCAGACTATACTGCGCGGAGCGCTGATGGCGGGCGGGATGGGTATCCTACTGGCTGCGACCTCGCCGCTCGAGGTGGCCGCGCAAGATCGCACTCCCATGAGAGTTGCCGTCGAAGGTGCGTTTCCACCCTTCAACTATCTCGATGCAAATAACAAGCTTCAGGGATTCGATATCGATATCGCTAACGCCCTCTGCGAGGTCGGCAAGTTCGAATGCCAATTCATCATCGAGAAGTGGGACGACATAATTCCCAATCTCGTTGCGGAAAAATACGACGCGATCATCTCATCCATGTCGATGAGCCTTGAGCGGCGTCAAAAGGTTGCCTTCACGGAGAAATACTACAACAGCCCTTCCGTGTTCATCGCTCGGAAGGATTCGCCGATCAGCGATGTCAGCCCCGCTGGCCTCAGCGGCAAGATCCTCGGGGTGACGTCGTCGACGGCGCAGGAATCCTACGCCAACCATGTCTATCCGAAGATGAAAAAGAAGGTCTTCCGGTCTTCGCCTGAATTGTACAAGGGGTTGTCGGACGGCAGCGTCGATATCATCCTGGAGGACAAACTTGCCATCTACGACTGGATCGCCAACACGAAGGCGGGAACCTGCTGCGAGTTCAAAGGGCCGGATCTGGTCGACGTCATATACTTCGGCGAAGGTGCCGGGATCGCGCTCCGCCTGGATGACAAGGAGCGTCTGACGCGCCTGAACGAAGCGCTGAAGAGCATCAAGGCGGACGGGACCTACGATATGATCAATGCAAAATACTTCCCGTTCAGCATCCAGTAGTTCGCCGGCCAATTTTCGACAACGCGGGATGGCCGGGTTTTCGCCCGGCCATCCCTATCAAGTCCTGTGTTACGCAACCCCGGACGCAAAACCGCTGCGCACTTTTGCTGGAATTGCTCTAGGTCGCATCGCTATGCGGCTTTCGCCACCTCGCCGTGCGGATCGAGGACATATTTCGTCGCCGCTCCCTGGTCGAAGCTCTCATATCCATTGGCGGCATCGTCGAGCGGGATGACCTTGGCGTTGACGATATCGGCAATTGGCAGTCGGTCGTGGAGGATCGCCTGCATGAGCTGACGATTGTATTTGATCACCGGAGTCTGGCCTGTGTGGAAGGACTGCGCCTTGGCCCATCCGAGGCCGAAACGGAGCGAAAGATTGCCGTGTTTGGCGGCGTTGTCGACGGCGCCCGGATCCTCGGTCACGTAAAGGCCGGGAATGCCGATCGAACCCGCCGCGCGGGTAATCTCCATCATCTGATTGAGCACGATCGCCGGCTGTTCCCCGCCCGAGTGGCCGCGTGCCTCGAAGCCGACCGCATCGATGGCGCTGTCCACCTCGTTGGTTCCAACGACCTGCGCGATCATATCGCCAAGACGGTCGCTCTTCGACAGGTCGATCGGTTCGAAACCAACCTTCGCCGCATGCGCCAGGCGGTCCTTGTTGAAATCACCGATCATCACGACTGCAGCGCCGAGAATGCGAGCTGAAGCCGCAGCCGCAAGGCCGACGGGGCCAGCGCCGGCGACATAGACGGTCGAGCCGACCCCAACGCCTGCACGCACTGCGCCATGGAAGCCGGTGGGCAGAATGTCGGAGAGCATGGTGAGATCGCGGATCTTCGCCATCGCCTTGTCCCGATCAGGGATTTTCAGCAGGTTGAAATCTGCGTAGGGAATGGTGACGTAGCGTGCCTGTCCGCCGATCCAGCCCCCCATGTCGACATAACCGTAAGCACCGCCGGCGCGGGCCGGGTTTACCGTCAGGCAGACACCGGTATCCTGAGACTTGCAGCAGCGGCAACGGCCGCAGGCGACATTGAAGGGCACCGAGACGATATCGCCGATGTCGAGCATCTCGACGTCGATGCCTTTCTCGATGATCTCGCCAGTGATTTCATGACCGAGGACCAGGCCCGGCATCGCCGTCGTGCGGCCGCGGACCATGTGCTGATCGGAGCCGCAGATATTGGTCGAGATCACCTTCAGGATGACGCCGTGTTCGATGCGGCGGCCGTCGGGCGCTTCCAGCTTCGGATCGTCGATGTCGCGGACTTCGACCTTGCCCGGCCGGAGATAGACGACGCCTCTATTTTTGCTCATGGATTCCTCCCACTTTGTTTGAATGCCTCGATCTGCAACCGATGCAGTCGATGGCAACCTTCCCTCCGGCCTGCCTCCTCTGCAGCCCGGCGTCCACAACACGAGGATACCGCCGCACCGGGCGATATTTGGATTTGGCAAAAGGGACAGATTGAATGGAGAAGAGGAGCAAACGCCATGGCTTTCGCCCTTCGTTCCGCTCGTGATCGTCTGCCTGCAATCCGTCGATTTGCTGTGACAAGAGCTGGTTTCCGGCTCCAGAATCTCCTTTTCGATCGATCTCGATATCTTTCCGGATGTTTGTCCGGCGATTTCCATGAGGATGTCAGTTCTTCTACCGCTGCGGGGAGCGCCGGCGCGTCAGGCAGGCTTCCCAATCGTCCATTTCGCCAGTTTGCGAGGTAGCGCCTTGAACACCCCAAACAAACCACGGTTGACGCAAAACAGCGATCAAAAAAACGACATGGGCGCGATCCAAAGACGACAGTCGGCAAAGTCGCAATAGCTCGCTGCGCAGGGGAAATAATTGATCCCGCGAATGCGGCGGTTTTCCGGATCGCCCGGGAAGATTTGATTGCGGCCTGCGTTGAGGATGAGAGGTTTACGCGCGATGCGGCCGGCGGCTGCGGTTGACGTCGATGGCTGTGTGCCAGAGCACGGCTCCAAGGATGATCGCACCGCCGAAAAAGGTGGCAACGGGCGGCTGCTCGGAAAACAACAACCAGACCCAGAAGGGTGTGAGCACGATTTCCATCGTGCCGATCAGCGCGGCTTCTGCCGGCCGCATCCGTTTCGCTCCGGCAAGGAAGAGAACCAGCGCGAGCGAGAAATTGGTCGCACCGAAAGCAGCAAGGACGATCCAGTTGTGGAGGTCGAGCGAGCCGACCGAACCGAACGGAGCAAAGATAACCAGCGTCAGGAAGGCGCTGACCACGGTCGGCGGCAGGCTCGGCACATCAGGACTGACGCGCGGAATGATGATGACGAGCGCGAAGGACGCCGTCATGCCGAGCGCCAGCAGGTCGCCCCAACCGGTACCGCCGCCGATCGACGAGGCGACGATGACCGCAACGCCGAGGAGCGAGATGCCGCCTGCAATCAGCGTCCGCCTGGAGACCCTCTCCCGGAGGATGACCCAGCCGAGCAACGCTGCGATGAAAGGCGCGGTCGCATAGATCATCGTCACATTGGCGACGGTGGTCATGTAGAGCGCCCCGATGAAGCATACCTGACTGAAGGTCTGGCATGCGATCATAGCAAGACCGGACGGATGGAAGACGGATCGCCATTGCTGCCGTGACATGCCCCCTTCGAGGAAAAAGCAGGGGATCAGCAGAAACAGGCCGCCGAACAACGACCGCCAGGCGATCGCCGTCCATACGTCGGTCGTCAGGAGCCGCGAATAGACGCCGCTCGCGCTCCAGGCAAGCGTCGCGGCAATGATGAGAAGCACACCCTTCTCGTGCTCGCTGCCTGCGAGGCGTCTGGACGGATTTTCAATAGTCACGCAGATATTCTCAAAGAAGGAAGTCGAACGCGGCTCCTTTTTGCACCAGGAATTGACATCGGACAAACGAATAGTAGAGATGACTACCATCGATTTTTTCTATGGCTATTCCGATGCACGAGCCGATTGAGAGCGACCTGCTGAGAACCTTCCTGGTCGTTGCCGAGACATCCAATTTCTCCGCCGCCGCGCAGCGCATCGGGCGGACGCAGTCGGCCGTCAGCACCCAGATTAAGAGGCTCGAGCAGACGATCGGCGAAACGCTGTTCGATCGCGGCGCCCGCGGCGTGCTGCTCACGCGCCCGGGCATCCAACTCGTGCCCTACGCCCGCAGGATCATCGACCTCTTGAACGAGGCGGCTGCGACGATTCGCAGCAAGCCGCTGGATGGACCGGTACGCATCGGAATTCCCGAGGAATACAGCCAGACGGTGCTGCCGGCGGCCCTTGCGGCTTTCGCCGTCCGCCACCCGGCCGTCGAGGTCACTGTGTCCTGCGACTACACGGTCCGCAACCTGGCCGCCCTCGAGCGGGACGAGCTCGATCTGGCCGTCGTTTTTGACTGGAGCGACGAGACCAAAGGCGAGGTCATCTGCATTGATCCCACGGTCTGGGTCACATCGATGGTCCATCGGCTGCACGATATCGATCCCCTGCCGATTGCGATCTATCGCAATTCCACCTGGTGCCGCGATTTTGCGCTCCGGTCGCTGGAGCAGACCGGCCGCAACTACCGGATCGCCTTTATCGCCGATACGGGCTCGGGGTTGAAGAATGCCGTCATCGCCGGTCTTGCCGTCACCACGCTTTCCCGCAGCAACATCCCGCCCGGCTGCCGGGAACTCACCGCCGAAGATGGTTTCCCGCCGGTCGATTCCTCCAAGGTCGTGCTGCGCCGAAGCACCTATCGTTCCAGCGAAGCCGTCCGGGAACTAGCTGAAATGATACGGGACGCGTTCCAGCCTATCCCAGCACCTGCGATGACGTGATGCGGCGGCGCAAGCGGCGGCGGGTCTCGGACGGGCTCTCCGAAAAATTCGCCCTATAGCTTCTCGCAAAGGCTGAGGCCGAGTTGAAGCCGGTCGCCGCCGCGATGTCGGCGAAGGAGGCCGTCGTCTCGATCACCTTGCGGCGGGCCGCATTCAAGCGCAGCGCGAGATAATGCACATGCGGCGGCGCGCCGATACTCTGCTGGAAGAGATCCTGCAGATGCCGGGCGCTGATGCCCACCCTGCGGGCGAGCCGCGTGAGAATCAGAGGCTGCTCGATATGCTCCTCCATTAGTCGCACCGCTTGCGCAACACGGGGATCGTGCATGCGCAGTCCGGCCGAGGCTGCGGAAAGAGGCTCATCGGTATGGAAGGACGGCTGCTCGTAACGGAATAGCCGGCTGACCTCGAGCGCCAGCGAATAGCCTTGCCGTTGCCGGATCACCTCCAGCATCAGGTCGACGGTCGGAAGCGAACCCGAGGTCGTCAGGCGCTTGCCGTCGATGACGAAGCGATCCTTGACGGCCTGTACCTCAGGATAGGTCAGCGCAAAATCCTCATAGTCTTCCCAGTGGACGGTGGCCTGCAACCCGTCGAGCAGGCTGGCTTCGGCCAGCAGCCATGTGCCGGACTCGATGCCGGCAATCACCGTGCGATAGCGGGCAGCCTGGGAGAGCTGCATCTTCAGCGCCGGGGTCGCGCTGCGCCGCCAGTTGTAACTGGCCAGCACAAACAGCGGCGCATCCTCGGTCGTCGCCTTGAAAGCGCCTCGCGCGGGCACGGCGATATTGCTGGTGGTCAGGACCGGCGCTCCGTCCGGCGTCAGCAGCCGCCAGCGATAGAGCTCGCTGCCGGAAATGCGGTTGGCGCCGCGCAACGGCTCGATGACCGAGGCGATCAGGATCAGGTTCGCATCCGGCAGGACGAGAAGGTCGATATCGAGCCGTTCCGTCGATCGCTGCAGCAAGATCACCTCCCTTGAGTTCCGATAATGTATGGATTGCTTCCGAAATTGCAACGCATCGCCGTCCATCCTGTCGCGTAATGGGGACAAGACGAGGGAGACCAAAAACATGCCTCTTGCGATGAACCGCGATGTCTTTATCACCTGCGCCGTTACCGGTGCCGGCGATACGGTTTCCAGATCCAATCACGTGCCGATCACTCCCAAGCAGATCGCCGATTCCGCCATCGACGCGGCAAAGGCTGGTGCTGCGGTCGTTCACTGTCATGTCCGCGACCCGGAAACGGGTGCCGCCAGCCGCCGCAACGACCTCTACAGGGAAGTCACCGACCGCATCCGCTCGGCCGATATCGACGTCGTCCTCAATCTCACTGCCGGCATGGGCGGGGACCTGATCTTCGGGGATGTCGAAAAGCCGCTTCCCCTCAATCCAAAGGGAACGGATATGGCGGGCGCTACCGAGCGCGTCAGCCATGTCGCCGAATGCCTGCCTGAAATCTGCACGCTCGACTGCGGCACGATGAACTTCAATCTCGGCGACTATGTCATGACCAACACGCCGGCCATGCTGCGGGCGATGGCGAAGAAGATGACGGATCTCGGCGTGCGCCCCGAGATCGAGGCCTTCGACACCGGCCATCTCTGGTTTGCCAAGCAGCTTGCCGAGGAAGGCCTGATCGAAGACCCGGTGCTGATCCAGCTCTGCATGGGCATTCCGTGGGGCGCGCCCGACGATCTCAACACTTTCATGGCGATGGTCAACAACGTGCCTGAGAGCTGGACCTTCTCGGCCTTTTCGATTGGCCGCAACGCCATGGCCTATCCGGCGGCGGCCGTTCTCGCCGGCGGCAACGTGCGCGTCGGCCTGGAGGACAACCTCTTTGTCGGCAAGGGCCAGCTCGCCACCAATGCCGACCTCGTCGAAAAGGCCGTGCAGGTGGTCGAAGGCATGGGTGCGCGGATCATCGGTCCGGAAGACGTTCGCAAGAAACTCAAACTGACGAAGCGCTGAGGACGGCATGACTGGGATCAACAAGGCGGCTTGTATCGGCGGCGGCGTCATCGGCGGCGGATGGATCGCGCGTTTTCTGCTGGCCGGCATCGACGTGAACGTGTTCGATCCGCATCCGGAAGCGAGCCGCATCGTCGGCGAAGTGCTCGCCAACGCTGAAAAAGCCTATGCCATGCTGACCGGAGCGCCCCTGCCGCCCCGCGGCAGGCTGACCTTCTGCACGACGCTCGAGGAGGCCGTCGCCGGCGCCGACTGGATTCAGGAAAGCGTGCCGGAAAGGCTCGACCTCAAGCGCGGTGTGCTGACTGAGATCGATGCTGTGGCGCGGCCGGACGCCCTGATCGGCTCTTCCACGTCAGGCCTGCTGCCGACCGATCTGCAGCGCGACATGAAGCATCCCCAGCGCCTCTTCGTCGCTCACCCCTATAATCCCGTCTATCTGCTACCGCTCGTCGAAATCGTTGGCGGCGAAAAGACCTCGGCGGCGACCATCCGGGCGGCGATGGAAAGACTGGCTCCGATCGGCATGAAGGGCGTCCACATCGCCAAGGAGATCGAGGCCTTTGTCGGCGACCGGCTGCTCGAAGCGCTCTGGCGCGAGGCCCTGTGGCTGATCCACGACGATATTTGCACCGTCGAGACGCTTGATGACGTCATCCGCTACTCCTTCGGCCTGCGCTGGGCGCAGATGGGTCTGTTCCAGACCTACCGCATCGCCGGCGGCGAGGCCGGCATGCGCCACTTCCTCGCCCAGTTCGGCCCCTGCCTTGCCTGGCCCTGGACCAAGCTTACCGATGTCGTCGATCTCGACGATGCACTGATCGAAAAGATCGGCCGGCAATCCGACGAACAGGCGGCTGGCCTGTCGATCCGTGAACTCGAACGCATCCGCGACGAAAACCTTGTCGGCATCCTGCAGGCCCTGAAGGGCGGCGATGGCGGCAGGGGCTGGGGCGCCGGCAAGCTGCTGAAGGACTTCGAGCAATCGCTCTGGGCAGCAGGCGGCAGAGCGACCACCTCTTTCGACCCGTCGAAGCCGTTGAAGCTCGTCGAGACGAAGGTCAGCCCTGCCTGGGTCGACTATAACGGCCATATGACCGAACACCGCTACCTGCAGGTTTTTGGCGATACCTCAGATGCGCTGCTGCGCCTGATCGGCGTCGATCTCGCCTATGTCGAGGCGGGGCAGAGCTATTACACGGTGGAAACCCACATCCGTCATCTCGGCGAGGCGAAGCTCGGCCAGGCGATCCATTCGACCTGCCAGGTCCTTGATGTCGACGAGAAGCGGCTGCACGTCTTCCACACGCTTCATGATACGGCGACGGGCGAGGCGCTTGCCACGGCCGAGCACATGTTGCTGCATGTCGACAGTAAGGCCGGCAAGGCCGTGCCGGCGCCGGCTGATATCATCGACAAGGCGAAGGCGATCGCCAGAGCCCATGCGGAGTTGGCAGCGCCCGAAGGCGCCGGCCGTCACGTCGGCCAGAGGCGGTAGGAGGATCGGCATGAATTTCGGACTGAGCGAAGAACAGGAAATGATCGTCGAGACGGTCCGCGCCTTCGTCGAGACCGAAATCTATCCGCATGAAAACGAGGTCGAGCGCAGCGGCATCGTCCCGCCGGAGCTCGGAGTCGAGATCCGGCGCAAATGCGTCGATCTTGGCTTCTACGCCTGCAATTTCCCGGAAGAAGTCGGCGGCGCCGGCCTCGACCATGTCACCTTCACGCTGGTCGAGCGGGAGCTCGGGCGCGGTTCCCTCGGGCTGACGGTTTTCTTCGGCCGGCCCTCCGGCATCCTGATGGCCTGCGAGGGCGAGCAGCGCGAGCGCTATCTCCTGCCTGCGGTGCGCGGCGAGAAGATCGATGCGCTTGCCATCACCGAGCCGGACGCCGGTTCCGATATGCGCGGTATGAAATGCGCCGCCCGCCGCGACGGCAGCGATTTCGTCCTCAACGGCACGAAACATTTCATCTCGCATGCCGATGTCGCCGATTTCGTCATTGTCTTTGCCGCGACGGGCGAGGAGGAAACGCCGAAAGGTATCAAGAAGAAGATCACCGCCTTCCTGGTGGATCGCGGCACGCCGGGTTTCGAGATCCTCAAGGGCTACGATTCCGTTTCGCATCGCGGCTACCACAACTCAACGCTCAGCTTCGACGATTGCCGGATTCCCGAAGCCCAAGTGCTGGGCGAGGTGCATCGCGGCTTCGATATCGCCAATCAATGGCTCTACGGCACGCGGTTGACGGTGGCCGCCACTTGCGTCGGGCGGGCGCGGCGCGTCTTCGACATGACGCTGCCCTATGCCGCAGAGCGCAAGCAGTTCGGCAAGCCGATCGGCGCCAATCAGGGCGTGTCGTTCAAGCTTGCCGACATGATCACCGAGATCGATGCGGCCGACTGGCTGACGCTCGCCGCCGCCTGGCGGCTCGATGCCGGGCTCTCGGCAGACCGGCAGATCGCCTCGGCCAAACTCTACTCATCCGAAATGCTGGCCCGCGTCACCGATGAAGCGATTCAGATCTTCGGCGGCATGGGCCTGATGGACGACCTGCCGCTCGCCCGCTTCTGGCGCGATGCGCGCGTCGAGCGTATCTGGGACGGCACCTCTGAAATCCAGCGGCATATCATCAGCCGCGATCTGCTCAGACCCTTGGGAGCGTGAGCCGATGACATCTCGCCCGCTCGACCGCCTGCTCAGACCGCAAACGATCGCCGTCTTCGGCGGCCGCGAGGCGCGCAGGGTGATCGAGCAATGCGACCGCATGGGCTTTGCGGGCGAGATCTGGCCTGTTCATCCGAAGCTCGACGAGGTGCTCGGGCGGCCCTGCTATCGCTCCGTCTCCGACCTGCCTTCGGCGCCGGACGCCGCCTTCGTCGGCGTCAACAGGACGCTAACCGTCGAGATCGTCCGCAGCCTTTCCGAGACCGGTGCCGGCGGGGCGGTCTGTTATGCATCAGGCTTCAGCGAGGCGACGAGTGAACTCGGCGACGGCGCCGAGCTGCAGCAGGCCCTTTTGGCGGCTGCCGGCGACATGCCGATCCTCGGGCCGAATTGCTACGGCTTCATCAACGGTCTCGACGGTGCGCTGCTGTGGCCTGATCAGCATGGGATGCAGCGTATCGAACGTGGCGTCGCGATCCTCACGCAGTCCTCCAATATCGCTATCAACCTGACCATGCAGACCCGCGGCGTGCCGATCGCCTATGTGGTCACCGCAGGCAATCAGGCGCAGACATCGCTTGCCGATGTCGCCTGCGCATTGATCGACGACCCGCGTGTGACGGCGCTCGGCCTTCATGTCGAAGGTTTCGGCGATCTCTCGGCACTCGAACGCCTGGCCGCCATTGCCCGGCGGTCGAGGAAACCGATCGTCGTGTTGAAGGTCGGCAGATCCGAGCAGGCAAAACGCGCTGCGGTTTCGCATACCGCCTCGCTTGCTGGCAGCGATGCCGTCGCTGATGCCGTGCTCGCCCGCCTCGGCCTTGGCCGTGTCCAGACCTTGCCGGCGCTGCTCGAAACCCTGAAGCTGCTGCATGTCGCCGGACCGCTCGCAAGCCATTCGATCTCGTCGATGAGCTGTTCCGGTGGCGAAGCTTCGCTGATGGCGGATGCCGTCGTCGGTCGCAACGTGGAATTCCCCGCGCTGCAGCCGCAACAGTTACCCCGTCTGCGGCGGGTCCTCGGCGAGATGGTGACGCTTTCCAATCCGCTCGATTACCACACCTTCGTCTGGGGTGATCTCGCACGCCAGACCGAAGCCTTCAGTGCCATGTTCGAGGGCGCCTATGCCCTCAATCTCGTCGTCCTCGACTTCCCCCGCGGTGACCGCTGCGATGCCTCCGAATGGGCGATGACGGCGGACGCTGTCATGACGGCTGCCGCCGCAAGCGGTGCGCTGGCCGGCCTTCTGGCGACCCTTCCGGAAAACATGCCGGAGCCTATCGCCGATCGGCTGATGGCAAATGGCATCATTGCCTTCTGCGGTATCGACGAAGCCATCACGGCTGCGGAAGTCGCCGCCGGCATAGGCCAGGCGTGGATTCGCCCGCCTCCCCTGCCGCTGCTCGACGTGTCCTCTATCGATGGCGAGATCGAGACGCTGACGGAGGCCGATGCGAAGGCTGAGCTTGCCGCCTTTGGCCTTCCGGTTCCAAAGGGGCTGTTGGCTTCCTCTCCCGGTCAAGCGGCCGAGCAGGCCGAGCGGCTCGGTTTTCCCGTCGTGCTGAAAGCGCTCGGCATTGCCCACAAGACCGAGGCCGGGGCCGTTGTACTCAACCTGAAGGATATTAAGGCCGTGTCGAATGCGGCAGCGGCAATGCCGCCGAATGCCGGTTTTCTGGTCGAGAAGATGATCGATCCGCCGGTCGCCGAGCTCATTGTCGGCGCCATCCGCGACCCTGTCTTCGGATTGTCGCTCACGCTTGGAGCGGGAGGAATCTTTGTTGAATTGCTTGAGGATTCCGTCATCTTGCCACTTCCGGCGACGAAAACCGACATTCACGCGGCGATTTCACGTCTCAAGCTCGCAAAATTGATCTATGGCTATCGCGGTCGGCCAAAAGGCGATCTAGAAGCCGCTGTCGGCGCTGTCTCAGCAACGGCAGATTATGTCGTAAAGAACGCGGCATCCCTGGAGGAACTGGACATTAATCCACTGATGGTTCTTCCCGAAGGGCGTGGCGTTGCCGTCGTTGATGCTCTGATACGGCGGAGGAGGTAGCATAGGTTGAGCGATCCCATTCGCACAGGATATGACGACGGAGTGCTCGAAGTCGTCATCGACCGGCCGAAGGCGAATGCCATCGACCTTGCGACCAGCCGTGCCCTGGGGTTGATCTTCCGAGAATTCCGCGACGATCCGGCGTTGCGCGTCGCCATCGTGACAGGCGCCGGCGAGAAGTTTTTCTGTGCCGGATGGGATCTCAAGGCGGCGGCATCAGGCGACGCGGTCGACGGAGATTACGGCGTCGGCGGCTTCGGCGGGCTGCAGGAACTGCGCGACCTCAACAAGCCGGTCATTTGTGCGGTGAACGGCATCTGTTGCGGCGGTGGACTGGAGATCGCGCTATCGGCCG
Source organism: Rhizobium laguerreae (assembly GCF_019778565.1). NCBI lineage: Bacteria > Pseudomonadati > Pseudomonadota > Alphaproteobacteria > Hyphomicrobiales > Rhizobiaceae > Rhizobium > Rhizobium laguerreae. The sequence goes on from NZ_JAAXQT010000012.1 coordinate 58,052, forward strand.
ACCTGATCGTTGCCGCCGAGCATGCGAGTTTCGCTCTGCCGGAAATCCGCTCGGGCACGGTTGCCGATGCGGCCTCGATCAAGCTGCCGAAACGCATCCCCTATCACATAGCCATGGACATGCTTTTGACGGGACGCTGGCTCGACGTTCACGAGGCGCATCGCTGGGGTTTCGTCAACGAGATCCTACCGGCCGATCGGCTGATGGAAAGAGCCTGGGAGCTTGCCCGGCTGCTCGCGAGCGGTCCGACGCTCGTTTATGCGGCCATCAAGGAAATCGTCCGCGAGGCGGAGGGTTCGACGTTCCAGACTGCCATGAACAAGATCACCAAGCGGCAGTTTGCGACGGTCGACAGGCTCTATTCGAGCGAGGACCAATTGGAAGGCGCACGGGCTTTCGCCGAGAAGCGAAGCCCCATTTGGAAAGGAAAATAACCAGGCGGCAGCAACCGCACTGTTTTCCCGCATGATGCGGGCACCGGAGGGGGAGAGGAAACCGCCTGCGGACCAGCCCGGAAGTTCTGTCAACGCACCATAAAGAAGGAACAGGGGAATGAACGACTACACCAAATATCTCGCAAGCCGTGTCACCGCCGGCGGGCTCAGCCGCCGCGAATTCATGGGACGCGCCATGGCGGCCGGCATCACACTTGCCGTCGCCGACAAGCTCTTCACCGAAAGTGCCGAAGCCGCCGAACCGAAGCGCGGCGGCCACCTGAAGCTCGGCCTTGAAGGCGGTGCAGCCACCGATTCGAAGGACCCGGCGAAGTTCCTGTCGCAGGTCATGTTCTGCATCGGCCGCTGCTGGGGCGACATGCTGGTCGAATCCGATCCACTGACGGGTGCCGCCGTGCCCTCACTCGCCGAATCCTGGGAGCCCTCGAAGGATGCTGTCACCTGGACCTTCAAGATCCGCAAGGGCGTCAAGTTCCACGATGGCAAGGAACTGACGATCGACGACGTCGTTGCGACGCTGAAACGTCACACCGATGCGAAGTCGGAATCCGGCGCGCTCGGTGTTCTCGGCTCGATCAAAGAGATCAAGGCCGACGGCGGCAATCTAGTGCTGACGCTCAGCGAAGGCAATGCCGACATGCCGCTGCTGCTGTCCGACTACCATCTGGTCATCCAGCCGAACGGCGGCGTCGACGATCCTCTCGCCTCGATCGGCACCGGCCCCTACAAGATGACGAGCTTCGAGCCCGGCGTCCGCGCCACCTTCGAAAAGAACAAGGACGACTGGCGCACCGACCGCGGTTATGTCGATTCGATCGAGATCATCGGCATGAATGATGCCACCGCCCGCATCGCGGCCCTGTCGTCCGGCCAGGTGCATTACATTAACCGCGTCGACCCCAAGACCGTCAACCTGCTGAAGCGCGCCCCGAACGTCGAGATTCTCTCGACCGCCGGCCGCGGCCACTACGTCTTCATCATGCATTGCGACAAGGCGCCGTTCGACAACAACGACCTGCGCCTCGCCCTCAAATACGCCATGGACCGCGAGACCATGGTGGAGAAGATCCTCGGCGGTTACGGCAAGGTCGGCAACGACTTCCCGATCAACAGCACCTATGCGCTGTTTCCGGAGGGCATCGAGCAGCGCGTTTACGATCCCGACAAGGCCGCGTTCCACTACAAGAAGTCGGGCCATAGCGGTTCGGTGCTTCTGCGCACCTCCGAGGTCGCCTTCCCTGGCGGTGTCGATGCAGCCGTCCTCTACCAGGAGAGCTGCAAGAAGGCTGGCATCGAGATTGAGGTCAAGCGCGAACCGGGCGACGGCTACTGGACCAATGTCTGGAACGTCCAACCCTTCTCGACCTCCTACTGGGGTGGCCGTCCGACCCAGGACCAGATGTATTCCACCGCCTATCTCTCGACGGCGGACTGGAACGACACCAAGTTCAAGCGTCCTGACTTCGACAAGCTGCTGCTGGAGGCCCGCTCCGAGCTTGATGAAGCCAAGCGCAAGGAGATGTATCGCACCATGGCGATGACGGTGCGCGACGAAGGTGGGGTGATCCTGCCGATGTTCAACGATTTCGTGAACGCCTCCACTAAGCAGGTGAAGGGTTATGTCCACGACATCGGTAACGACATGTCGAACGGCTACGTCGCGACCCGCGTCTGGCTGGACGCCTGAGGGCATGGGGGCGTTTGCCCCTCCGATCTCCAACGAAGCCTGGACCGTGGGATGAAAACCCGCGGTCCTCCTGACGTTTTAGCGCGAGGTCCTCGCCATGACCAATCCTGCCCCAAGCAATATCTTGCCCGGCCTCGGGTTTCGGCAGCGTTTTCCGCTGCTTGCCCTTATCCTCGAGCGCTTCTTGCTCAGCATCGTCCTGCTCTTTGCCGTTTCCATCGTGATTTTCGGCGGTCTGGAAGCCCTGCCCGGCGATTTTGCCACCACCTATCTCGGCCAGTCGGCGACACCGCAGGCCGTCGCCAATATTCGAGAGGATCTCGGGCTGAACCGCCCGATCACCACGCGTTACGTCGAATGGCTCGGCAACGCCGTCCAGGGGGATTTCGGCACCTCCTGGGCCAGCAAGAATTCGGTGAGCGAACAGATTGGCAAGCGCCTTGGCAATTCGCTCTTCCTGGCGGGTTTCGCAGCGGTGATATCGGTGCCGCTCGCCGTTGGGCTCGGCATGCTGTCGGTGCATTTCCGCAACCGCCTGCCGGATAAGATCATCAACGTCATCTCACTTGCGGCGATCTCGCTGCCGGAATTCTTTGTCGGCTACCTGCTGATCCTGTTCTTCGCGGTGAAATTCGGCGTGGCCACCTTTCCAGCGACGGTCTATGACAGCATGGGTTTCGTCGAGCGGTTGAAGGCAATCGCGCTGCCGACGGCGACTCTCGTGCTCGTCGTGCTCGCGCATATGATGCGGATGACGCGGGCCGCAATCCTTTCCGTCATGTCGTCGGCCTATATGGAGACCGCGGAGCTGAAAGGCCTTAGCGCCTTCCGGTCGATCGTCAAGCATGCCGCCCCCAATGCGCTTGCGCCGATCATCAACGTCATCGCATTGACGCTTGCCTATCTCGTGGTCGGCGTCGTCGTCGTCGAAGTGGTCTTCGTCTATCCCGGCATGGGGCAGTACATGGTCGATGCGGTCACCGTGCGTGACATGCCTGTCGTGCAGGCCTGCGGCCTGATCTTCGCGGCCGTCTATATCTTCCTGAACATGACGGCCGATATTCTCGCGATTATCGCCAATCCTAGGCTGAGGCATCCGCGATGAGATTAAGAGATATTCCCATCACCGCCTGGATCGGCATGGCCGGTATCGTCATCGCCTTCATCTTCGCAATCTTCGCACCATGGATCGCTCCTTATGGCGAGACGCAGGTCGTCGGCGACGTCTGGCAGATGCCGGATGATCAATATATCTTCGGCCTCGACAATCTCGGCCGCGACATCTTCTCGCGGCTGATCTACGGCGCACGCACGACGCTGGTGGTCGCGTCCGCCGCCACCGTCATTTCCTTCTCGCTCGGCATCATCCTGAGCTTCACCGCCGCCGTCTCGCGCGGCGTGATCGACACCGTCCTCTCACGCTTCAACGATCTGATGATGTCGATCCCGACGCTGATCTTCGCACTCGTGGTTCTGGCGGTGCTACCGCAAAACATCGTCGTGCTGATCCTTGTCATGGCGATCCTCGATTCCACCCGCGTCTATCGTCTCGGCCGCGCCGTGGCGCTTGATGTCGCGGTGATGGAATTCGTCGAGGCGGCGACGTTGCGCGGCGAAGGCAAGCTCTGGATCATCTCCCGCGAAATCCTGCCGAACACGCTGTCGCCGCTGCTTGCCGAATTCGGCTTGCGCTTCGCCTTCTCGATCCTGTTTCTCTCAACGCTTTCCTTCCTCGGCCTCGGGATTCAGCCGCCCGCGGCCGATTGGGGGGGCATGGTCAAGGACAACAAGGACGGCATCATCTTCGGTATCTCGGCAGCGCTGGTGCCGGGTACCGCGATCGCGACACTTGCCGTCTGCGTCAACCTTGTCGTCGACTGGCTCCTGAAACGCACATCCAGCCTCAAGGGAGGGCGCGGCGATGCCTGAGCTTCTTTCCGTTCGCAATTTGAAGATCGAAGCAACCAGCTATCCGCCGGGTGAACCGCCGAAGCGAGTGACGATCGTCGACGGCGTTTCCTTCGACCTGCAGAAGGGCAAGGTTCTCGGCCTGATCGGGGAATCGGGCGCCGGCAAGTCGACGATCGGCCTTTCGGCACTTGCCTATGGCCGGGGCGGCGCCGAAATCACCGGCGGCGAGGTGCGGCTCGACGGCGCCGATCTCCTGGCGCTCGGCAAGAACGGCATCCGTAAAATTCGCGGCGCACGGGTCTGCTATGTCGCGCAGTCGGCCGCGGCCGCCTTCAATCCGGCGCACAGGCTCGGCGATCAGGTTATCGAAGCGTCGGTCAAGCATGGTCTGATGAGCAAAGACGAGGCGCGCAAACGGGCGCTTTATCTGTTCGGGGTTCTCGGCCTGCCCAATCCCGAAACCTTCGGCGAGCGCTTTCCTCACCAGGTCTCCGGCGGCCAACTGCAGCGGGCGATGACGGCGATGGCGCTCTGCTCCAACCCCGAACTCATCGTCTTCGACGAGCCGACGACAGCGCTTGACGTCACCACGCAGATCGACGTGCTGGCGGCGATCAAGCATGCCATCGAGGAAACGCACACGGCCGCCCTCTACATCACCCATGACCTTGCCGTCGTCGCCCAGATCTCGGACGACATCATGGTCCTGCGTTATGGCAAGCAGGTCGAATATGGCAGTGTGCAGCAGATCATCGAGGCGCCACGGGAAGACTATACCCGCGCTCTCGTCAATGTCAGGCAGGCCTATCGCGAGGAAGCCGCCGACCAGTCCACGGCACTTCTCAAGGTGGAAAATGTCAGCGCGGAATATTCCAACGGCTTCAAAGTGCTGCATGATGTCACGCTGCACGTGCCGAAGGGGCAGACGCTCGCGGTTGTCGGCGAATCCGGTTCGGGAAAATCGACCCTGGCGCGCGTCATCACCGGCCTGTTGCCGCCGAGCAGCGGGCGCATCGTCTTTGATGGCAAGCCGCTGATGCCTGATCTCAAGAGCCGGCCGAACGACGATCTGAGGCGCATCCAGCTGATCTATCAGATGGCGGATACGGCGATGAACCCGCGCCAGACGGTCCGCGACATCATCGGCCGCCCGCTGACCTTCTATTACGGCCTGAGAGGTGCCGAGAAGACCGCCCGGGTGAAGGAGCTGCTTGATCAGATCGAGATGGGCAAGGGCTTCGTCGATCGCTACCCGGCCGAACTCTCCGGCGGGCAGAAGCAGCGCGTGGCGATCGCGCGAGCGCTTGCCGCCAAGCCGGAACTCATCCTCTGCGACGAGCCGACCTCGGCGCTCGATCCGCTGGTGGCGGAGGGTATCCTCAAGCTGCTGCTGCGTCTGCAAGAAGAAGAGCAGCTGTCCTACGTCTTCATTACCCACGACATCGCAATCGTCCGGGCGATCGCCGACAGCGTGGCGGTGATGCATCGCGGCCAGCTGGTGCGGTTCGGTCCGAAATCGACGGCGCTGTCGCCGCCGTTTGACGATTACACCGATCTGCTGTTGAAATCCGTGCCGGAAATGGAAATCGGCTGGCTGGAACGGGTGCTTGCCACGCGCCGCATGGAGAGCGCCGGTAACTGACCTGACGGGGGCGGAACCCTCGTCTCATGAAATGTGCATCAAGGAATGAGCATGATCTCGCGCGGCTTCACCACCATCGAGAATGAATGGATTACGCTGAAGGATGGGACGCGACTGGCCGCGCGCATCTGGATGCCTGACGGTGCGGAGGAAGACCCCGTCCCCGCTGTCTTCGAATTCCTGCCGTATCGCAAGCGGGACGGAACCAGTTTGCGGGACGAGTCCACCTATCCGGTATTCGCTGTGGCAGGCATTGCCGGCGTGCGTGTCGATATCCGCGGATCCGGAGAATCCGACGGGGTCATCGACGGCGAATATACCGAAAGCGAGCTTGCCAATGCCTGCGAGCTGATCGCCTGGATTGCCGCGCAGCCATGGTCGAACGGCGCGGTCGGCATGATGGGCATTTCCTGGGGCGGCTTCAACAGCCTGCAGGTCGCAGCATTGCGCCCGCCGGCGCTGAAGGCCGTCATCTCGATCGCCTCGACCGTCGACCGATACAACGACGACATCCACTACAAGAACGGCTGCCATCTCTCCGCCCAGCTCTCATGGGCGGCGACGATGCTTGGCTACCAGTCGCGGCCGCCCGACCCCGCGCTTGTCGGCGAGCGCTGGAAGGAAATGTGGCTGGAACGCCTGGCAGGCGAACCCTTCTTCATGGAGGAGTGGCTGGCCCATCAGCGGCGCGACGATTTCTGGCGTCATGGCTCGATCTCGGAGGATTTTTCGAGCGTGGAAATCCCGGCGCTTGTCATCGCCGGCTGGGCCGACGGCTACCGCAATACGCCGCTGATGGCGGTCGAAGGCCTGGGCGACAAGGCGAAGGCGCTGATCGGCCCCTGGGTTCACAAATATCCGCATTTCGCCTGGCCGAAACCGCGCACCGATTTTCATGGCGAGGCAATTGCCTGGTGGAACAAATGGCTGCGGGGCGAGGACAATGGGATCGACAGGCTGCCGCAGGCCCGCGCCTATATTCTCGATGCCATCCGCCCTGCGCCGCGACGCGACAGCGATCCGGGTTTCTGGATCGCCAAGGATCTCTGGTCGCCGCCGCAGATGCAGTGCTTCTATGTCGAGCAGTTCGGCAAGCTGACCGAAGGCATGCCGATCCCGCATGCGCCCGAACATCCCGTCTATCTCCGCTCTCCGCTCGACATCGGGACGGCGTCAGGCGAGTATTTCACGCTGAAGCCCGACGCCGAAATGGCGATCGATCAGCGCTTAGACGATGCCGGCTCGCTGGTCTTCGATACGATGCCGCTTGCTGGCGATTGCGACTATCTCGGCCGGCCTGTGCTCACGCTTGCGCTGCGGTCGCAGGCGGCGGGCGGAAATCTCTGCGCCCGGCTCATCGATGTCCATCCGGATGGCACGGCAACACGTGTCGCCTTCGGCGTCGTCAATCTCACTCACAGGGACGGCAATGCAGATCCCAAGCCGCTGACACCAGGCGAGAAGGTGCCGATCCGGCTGGTGCTCGATGCCTGCGGGTATCGCTTCCGCAAGGGTCATCGCATCCGCCTTTCGCTTTCCACCGCATATTGGCCGATGATCCTGCCGCCGCCTGATGACGAGGGCATCGAGGTCGACATCGCGGCACTCGGCCTGGGGCTGCCGATGCTCGGCGAGCACCAGCGGATAGACATCAAGGAACCGGCCAATCCCGATCCGCTGCCGAAATACATCGAGCATGCGGGCGCCGTAACGAAGCGGCAGGTCGCCCGCGATCTCTCAGCCGCCCGAACGGACTATCACATCCACGAGGATACCGGGCTCACCGAACACCCTGAGACAGGTCTCTCGACCCGGCAATTGCGCGAAGAAGTCTGGTCGATTTCACCCGATAATCCCCAGTCGATGACCGGGACCTCGACCTGGACCTGCGACATGCGCCGCCCCGGCTGGTTCGTGCGGACTGTCGCGACCGCGCGTATTGCCTGCACCGGCACCGATTGGGTCATCAGCGCTGTCGTCACCGCCTTCGAGGATGACGTGCAGATCTTCGAAAAGGTCTTTGCGGAAAAGCGGATTGCGCGCGACCTGATGTGACCATCAGGCCGCAGCAAAACGCCTTATGGCCTCGCAGACGGCGCGGAAGCCGTCGCGGGCGCCTTCGCTCATGTGGCGAGCGCGCAGCCAGGCATGCACCATCTGCGGCTCCTCCCTGAACCAGACTTCGACGCCCTCCGCGGTGAGCCGGGCGGCATATTGCCGGCCGTCGTCCCGGAGCGGATCGAAATGCGCGACCGTGATGAAGGCCGGCGGCAGCCCGGCAAGCGAAGCTGCCTGCAGCGGCTCGGCGATCTCATTGCCTGCCGGCGCCTGCAGGATTTCGCGATAATAGGCGACATCCGCCGTCGTCAGGCCCGGCGCCGCGGCCATTTCGACGTAAGAGCCTGCGGCAAGGTCACCGCCAAGCGCCGGATAGATCAGAACTTGGCCGACGACTCCGGACAGGCCCTCGTCGCGCGCGCGCAATGCAAGGCCCGCCGCCAGATTGGCCCCGGCGCTGTCGCCGATCAGCACGACCTTGCTGTTGGCGGAAAGCAGATGTTTCGACACGGTAAAGCCGTCATCCGTCTGGGCCGGCCAGCGATATTCAGGGGCCAGCCGGTAATCGACCGAAACAAGTTCCGCGCCGGCAAAATCGGCGATCTCGGCGCAGATGGCATGATGGCTCTCGAGCGAACCGACAACAAAGCCGCCGCCATGAAGATAGAGCAGAATGGTGCGTGTGCTGATTTTGCGCGGGCGGTAGCGCCGGATCGGTATGCGCTGGAGCATGCCGTCCGCAAAGATCATCTCCGGGGGCAGCGGGCGGTCGAAACGCGCGCAGAGAGCGTCGTACCAATGTCGCTGCTGTTCGATCGATGCTTGAACGGCGTCTGGCGGATAGAAGGAATCGCAAATCGCCAGAAACTGCAGGATGCCCCTTTCGGTGGGGGCAGGTGGTTGAACGGACATGGAGGTCCTTTCGCGATTTGGGACATGACAGATCATGTCCCTGGCCGACTCTGTCCTCATCATGCGCCTCTGTGAGACGGACGATCTGTCTGGCCGCGACCCATGGATGTCGCGGCTTTCAAAATTCGCGATAATTTTTTCATCGCCGACCCAAGGAAAGTCATCCGAGAAACGTCTCAATCTCGAAATAGCATCTTGCTGGATAGGATGGGGTAGGTGCGGAATTGGACGCAGAGCTCATAGAACGAGCGCAGGGCGGCGACCGGGAGGCCTTCGGGCAACTGGTCTCGCGCCATTATGATTTCGTCCACGCGACCGCGTGGCGGTGGTCTGGCAGTTCCACCGATGCCGACGACATCGCCCAGGAGGTCTGCGTCAAGCTCGGCGCGGCGATCCGCAGCTTTCGCGGCGCCAGCCGCTTCAGGACATGGCTCTATACACTGACGCTGAACGCTGCCCGCGACCATAGACGCAAGCTTGCACGAGAGGAGCAGACATTCCGCGCCTACGCCGCCGAACCGCAGCAGGATGCGCCTGATGGAAATGACGACGAGCTATCGAGCGAATTATGGGCAGCCGTGCGCGCATTGCCGGAAAGGCAATGCGACGCCGTGCTGCTCGTTTACGGCGAAGGTCTCAGCCATTCGGCTGCCGCCGATGTCATGGGCTGCTCGGAGGCGACCGTGTCCTGGCAGGTTCATGAGGCGCGCAAGAGGCTGAAGACCGTGCTCGGCAAGGAAGAGGTATGACCGTGGACAAGGAACTCGAAAAGCTCTCCCGCCTGACACCGCCGGCAGCGACGCCGGAGGCGCGTGCGCGTGCGCTTACTGCCGCGATGCAGGCCTTCGACAGCCCAGGAAATAATGCAGCGACGCCCCAAGGAAATGCGAAAGGCTGGCGTCAAAGCTCCATCATCAACTGGATATGGAGCCCTGCCATGAACAAGAAATTCCTCGCTGGTTCAGCCCTTGCGACACTGCTCGTCATTCCCGCCGCCGGTTATCTCGCAATCGAACTGACCCGCAATGGATTGCCGATCACCGACCAGACCGAGATCGCCGGCAACCTCTCGCAAAATGGGGTGTCGAAACAGCCGGCCGCAACCGCGGGTCAGCCGGTCGCTGTCGCGCCGCAAGCCCCGGCCGGGAACGCCAGCCTGGCCGAGCAATCTGTCGCTGACGCCCAAGCGCTGCAGGACAAGGAGACACCGGCCCTCGCGAAATCCGGCGCGGCGCGGATGTCCGAATTCGATGCCAACGACGTCGCCGCCCTCACGAACAAGCCGGAGGGTTCTGCCGCGGCACTCGGGGCGGCCAAACGCTCGGCGCCGGCCGCTCCCGGCATTGTTCCCCAGCGGCAGTTTGCCGAACCGATGGCTGCCATCGCCCCTTCGCCTGCGCCGCCTGCGGAGGGGCGTGTCCAGGTTCAACTCGACCCCGATCGCGAGCGGTTTGCCAATGCGGCGGCAAATCCGATCAAGAGTGTGGCGACGGATCCGGTCTCGACCTTCTCCGCCGATGTCGACAGCGCGTCCTATGCCTTCGTCCGCCGGTCGTTGACAGGCGGGGCGATGCCCGATCCGCAATCGGTTCGCGTCGAGGAGATGATCAATTATTTCCCCTTTGACTGGCCGGGTCCTGACAATGCCGACCAGCCTTTCAAGGCGACCGTGACTGTCATGCCAACGCCGTGGAACCGCGACACGGAATTGATGCATGTGGCGATCAAGGGCTATGACATCGCGCCGGCGACCACGCCGCACGCCAATCTGGTCTTCCTGATCGACGTGTCGGGCTCGATGGACGAGCCGGACAAGCTGCCGCTGCTGAAGAGCGCCTTCCGGCTGCTGGTCAACAGGCTGAAAGCCGACGATACCGTCTCGATCGTCACCTATGCCGGCAATGCCGGCACGGTGCTGACGCCGACACGCGTGGCGGAGAAATCGAAGATCCTGTCGGCAATCGACAGGCTGGAGCCCGGAGGCTCGACCGGTGGCGCCGAAGGCATCGAGGCGGCCTACAATCTTGCCAAACAGGGCTTCGTCAAGGACGGCATCAACCGGGTGATGCTGGCGACGGATGGCGATTTCAATGTCGGCCCGTCGAGCGACGAGGATTTGAAGCGCATCATCGAAGAGAGGCGCAAGGACGGCATCTTCCTCACCGTTCTCGGCTTCGGACGGGGCAATCTCAACGATTCCCTGATGCAGACGCTGGCGCAGAACGGCAATGGCAGCGCAGCCTATATCGATAGCTTGGCCGAGGCGCAGAAGACGCTGGTCGAAGAGGCCGGATCGACGCTGTTTCCGATCGCCAGCGACGTCAAGTTCCAGGTCGAGTTCAACCCGGAACGGATCGCCGAGTACCGCTTGATCGGCTACGAGACGCGGGCGCTGAAGCGCGAGGATTTCAACAATGACCGCGTCGATGCCGGCGATATCGGCTCCGGCCACAGCGTCACGGCGATTTACGAGATTACGCCCAAGGGAAGCCCCGCGGTGATGAATGACGACCTGCGTTATGGCGCCGCCGATCAGGTGCCGCCCAAGACCTCCGACAGCGCCCATCAAGGCGAGCTTGCCTTCGTCAAGATGCGCTACAAGCGGCCGGGCGAGGACAAAAGCGCCCTCATCACCACTCCTGTCAACGATGGCAACGCGGTCGCCACCGTCGATGCCGCGCCGCAGGATGTCCGCTTCTCGGTGGCCGTCGCTGCCTTCGGCCAGAAACTCAGCCATGTCGCAGCCGTCGACACCTATTCCTACCAGGCGATTGCCGATCTCGCCGCGGCATCGCGAGGCACTGACGCCTTCGGCTACAGGTCGGATTTTCTTGGCCTCGTTCGGCTGGCGGACGGCCTCAGTCAACGATGAGACAAGAGGCACAAAACTGACCAAACAAGAGGCCGTCCCAAAAGGGCGGCCTCTTGTTTGGTGATCATCCCGGTCTCGCCCCGTTGGCGGTGAGATAAACAGCGTAGAGAGACGTGCTCGCGGTGATGAAGAGACGGTTTAATTTCTCTCCGCCGAAAGTGACGTTGGAGACGCCCTCGGGAATATGGATCTTGCCGATCAAAGTGCCATCCGGATCATAGGCGTGCACACCATCGCCGGCGCTCGTCCATATCTGGCCTTTCCGATCGACGCGAAAACCATCGAACAGGCCTGAGGTACATTCTGCGAAAACGCCGAGATCGCTCAACCTTCCCTCATTCGAGACCGCGAGCTTTCTGATATCACGCGGACCGCCGGGCAGGTGCGTTGCCCCGGTATCGGCAACATAGAGCACCGTCTCATCCGGGGAAAAGGCCAGTCCGTTCGGCTTGACGAAATCGGAGGTCACCTGATCGGTTGTGCCTGTTGCCGGATCATGCCGGTATACATGGCATCCGACGATTTCCGCGTCGCCATAATCGCCCTCGTAGTCATGGAGGATGCCGTAGCTCGGGTCGGTGAACCAGATAGTCCCATCGGACTTGACGGTGACGTCGTTTGGGGAATTGAGCCGTTTGCCTGCAATTCGATCGGCCAGAACGGTGATCCTGCCGTCGAATTCCGTGCGCGTTACACGGCGCGTCAGATGCTCGCAGGTGATCAGCCGGCCCTGATTGTCGACAGTGTTGCCATTCGAGTTGTTGCTGGGCGAGCGGAATACCGATGTGTGCCCGCTGGTATCGTCATAACGCATCATGCGGTCGTTGGGGATATCCGAGAAAACCAGATACCGCCCGGCGGCAAACCAGGCCGGCCCCTCCAGCCAGCGCCCGCCCGTCCAAAGACGCTCGACGCGAGCGTGACCGACGAAGCAGCTTTCAAAGCGAGGGTCGAGAACCTCAAACCCCGTCCCGTCAATTTGCCCGAACAAGATGCTCCTCCACTTCACAAAAATTGTTATCGATATCATCTTGCCGCGTTTTAACGACTTCGTACAGATGCCGATCTGCCAGCCTCTGCGAAAATTCCCAGGTAATCGTGGTTTCTCGACATTGGAATGGTGTATTCTTGTAATAATATCGATTGTAGGATGATAGCGATAACTTTATCGTGTCTTGAATTATCCAATCAGGAAGCCTTGTGAAAGCGGAGATCAGTGAAAAACGAGGATGAGCCGAAAGACAAACGTCTCAAGCCGGGAGATGCTCAAAAGCTGACGATGGCGGAGGTCGCCAAATATGTCGGCGTTTCCGCCATGACCGTTTCGCGTGCCTTTCGCCAGGATGCGAGCGTTTCCGAGGAGACTCGGAAGCGCATCATGGAGGCCGTCGACGCACTCGGCTATGTGCTCGACCTGTCTGCCGGCAGTCTTTCGTCAAGGCGAAGCGGCTTCATCGCCGCCCTGGTGCCCTCGATCAACAATTCGAATTTTTCCGACACTGCGCGGGGCATGACTGATGCACTTGAAAAGACCGGGCTTCAGCTCCTCCTCGGCTATACCGACTATTCGACGGAGAAAGAAGAAGAACTGATCGAGGCGATGCTGCGCCGCCGCCCGGAAGGCATCATCCTGACCGGTGGTTCGCACACGCCGCGCGCACGGCGCATGCTCGCGCAAGCCGACATTCCTGTTGTCGAGACGTGGGAGCTTCCGGAGGATCCGATCAATCAGGTTGTCGGTTTTTCCAACAGCGAGGCGATGGCCCTGCTGGTGCGGACACTTGCCAGTCAGGGATATCGGAAGTTCGGCTATATCGGCGGAACGACGGCGCGCGATACGCGCGGCAGCCAGCGGCGAAGCGGTTTCCAGAAGACTGTCGAAGAACTCGGCCTCGGACCGGGACGGATGATTTCCTTCGGCGTGCCGCCCATCACCATGGAACAGGGCGGCCAGGCGATCGTCAGCCTGCTGGAGCGCTGGCCGGACACGGAAGTGGTTCTTTGCGTCTCCGATCTTTCCGCCTTCGGCGCCATCATGGAATGCACGCGCCGGGGAATGAAGGTTCCAAGGGACATCGCCATTGCCGGTTTCGGCGATTATGAGATCTCGTCCATCTGTCATCCACGCATTACCACCATCAATGTGGACTGTTATGGCATCGGCCGCCAGGCGGCCGCCCGCCTGCTGGATGCCCTCCATACCGGCGAGGCGACCGGCGATGAGATCACATTAACAGGCTACAAGGTTGTCTTGCGCGAAAGCACGGATCGCAACGCCGCGCCGACCGCTTAAGTACTGCAGCGCGCCGCGCGTCTTTTTCATATGCGCGGCGCTTTAACATTTTGAATTGTTGTATAATTTTATCCTCAAATCGATTCCGATTTAAGGAATTGTGCAGTCGGTCAGAAAGCGATCTGCACTTTCATGGACTTGCTGCGGTCGCCCGCCAATTCAAAGGCGGCGACGGCCTCTTCGATCCCGAAAACACCCGTCAGCAGCGGCTTCAGATCGACGTGACGCGCATTGATCAGTTCGACGGCGAGCGCAAATTCCTCGTGAAAACGGAATGTCCCGCGCATCTCGATTTCCTTCGCAACGATCATGTTCTGCGGAATGGAAACATCGCCGCCAAGGCCGAGCTGCACGAGAACAGCGCGGGGCTTGAGCGTCTCCAGGCCGGCGCGCACCGCCCGCTCATTTCCCGACGCTTCGAACATGACATCGAAATATCCCTTTTCGGCACTGTAGGCCGCGAGGTCGGAAGCATGCGTGGCAACATTGATCGTTCGATCGGCGCCGCTGGTGCGGGCAATCGCTAGAACGCTGTCGGTCACGTCGGTCGCAACGATTTCGCGGGCGCCGAGAACGCGTGCCGCAACGATCGCCAACATCCCAATGGGGCCGCAACCGGTGACCAGCACCCGTTTGCCGAGCAGCGATCCGGCGCGGTTTGCCGCATGCAACGTCACCGCAAAGGGTTCGGCAAAGGCCGCCTCATGGATGGAAATGCCGTCCGTAACCTTGTGGCACTGCCAACGCTCCGCCACCAAGCGCTGGCGAAAGCCGCCCTGAATGTGGGGCATCGGCATGGCACTGCCGTAGAACCGCATGTTGAGGCAGTGGTTTTGCTGCCCCTTCAGGCAATATTGGCAATGATTGCACGGCCGGCTCGGAGAAACTGCGACACGGTCTCCGACGGCAAGATCGGCGACGCCGGAGCCCAGCGCCTTGACCGTTCCGGCGATCTCGTGACCGAGGATCATCGGTTCGCGCAGGCGAACTGTGCCGAAACCGCCGTGATTGTAATAATGCAGGTCTGAACCGCAGATGCCGCCTGCTTCGATGGCAATCTCCACCTGCCCGGCGCCCGCAACCTCCGGCTCGCGCTCTTCGATCCTGAGATCCTTGGCGGCATGAATGACGATGGCTTTCATATCGGGATCCTCACACGACGGGAGTTGGAAGTGCGCGACCTGAAAAATGCGCAGCGAGATTGTCTCTGACCAGTTGGCCCATGGCCTTGCGGGTCTCGACGGTGCCAGAGCCGTGGTGGGGTTGCAACACGACGTTTTGGAGTGTCAGGAAACGTGCATCGATCTTGGGTTCATTCAGGAAGACGTCAAGGCCCGCAGCCTGAATAGTGCGGTCTTGAAGGGCTGCGATCAGCGTCTCTTCGTCGACGGTCGTCCCGCGCGACACGTTGATCAAGATGCCGTTCGGACCGAGCGCTTTAAGCACCTCCGCATTGATGATCTTTATGGTCGCCTCCCCGCCGGGGACGATGACGATCAGAAAATCGGCCCAAGCGGCAAGCGCGACCAGATCGGGCTCGTAGGTGTAGGCAACATCCTGGTGATCATTGCGGGCGAAATAGGAGATGTCGCAGCCGAATGCGGCCGCCCTTCTGCCGATTGCCTTGCCGATCCGCCCCATGCCGGCGATCCCCACCTTCTTGCCCGAGACGCGCGTCACCAGCGGCATGGCGGCATTGCCCCACTGGCCGGAGCGGACGAAAACATCGGCTTGAGGGACCTGCCTCGCCGTGGCAAGCAGCAGTCCAATGGCGATATCGGCGACATCTTCGGTGAGCACGTCAGGGGTATTCGTCACGCGAATGCTGTTGGCGCGGGCATAGGATAGGTCAATGGCGTCGGTGCCGACGCCGTAACAGGAGACAATTTCCAGTTTCGGCAATTGAGCCATCAGCTCTGCGGACGCTCCGAGTTCGCCCCGGGTCGCTATGGCGCGGATATCCTTGCCGACCCTGGAAATCAGCTCGTGCCGGTCTGCCGCTTCCCAGAGGCGATGGACGCGGTAGTTCGCCTCCAGGTCTACCATGTCCCATTCCGGATAAGCTCCGGCCATCAAGATTTCTACCTTAGGCATTCCGTTTCCATCCCGCATTTTGACAGTTGATTATGTTATCGATAACATATAATTCGGAAAGGCGATGTCAAGTGAGTTTCACCGTCAGCGGCAGTTGAAGCCGTCACCCGCGGCGAAACCGGAGGAGTTATTTGCATGAAGAACTTGTTCGATCTTACCGGACGGCGTGCCCTGATCACCGGCTCGAGCCAGGGGATCGGCTATGCGCTGGCCGACGGCCTGGCGAAGTATGGCGCCGAAGTCATCATCAACGGCCGCACGCCCGAAAGCGTCAACCGCGCGGTCGAGAGTCTCAAGGACCAAGGCCTGTCTGCCCATGCGGCGATCTTCGACGTGACCAGCAAGGACGCTGCCAAAGCGGGTATCGACGCAATCGAAGCCGATATCGGGCCGCTCGACATCCTGATCAACAATGCCGGCATGCAGTTTCGCACGCCGCTGGAAGATTTTCCGGCGGACAAATGGGAGCTGCTGCTGACCACCAATATTTCGAGCGTGTTCTACGTTGGCCAGGCGGCAGCCAAACCCATGATCGCCCGCGGCCAGGGCAAGATCATCAACATCGCTTCCGTTCAAAGCGAACTGGCGCGCCCCGGCATTGCTCCCTATACGGCGACCAAGGGTGCGGTGCGCAATCTGACCCGCGGCATGTGCGCCGACTGGGCCAAGTACGGTCTGCAGATCAACGCGATTGCGCCGGGCTATTTCAAGACGCCGCTCAACCAGGCGCTCGTCGACAATCCCGAGTTCTCGTCCTGGCTCGAGAAGAGGACGCCGGCCGGGCGCTGGGGCGATGTCGAGGAACTGGTCGGCGCCGCCGTTTTCCTGTCAGGCCGCGGCTCATCCTTCATCAACGGGCATACACTTTATGTCGACGGCGGCATCACGACCTGCCTCTGATAGAGACGAAGCGATGGAATTCGGGAGAAAGGCACCGCCTCTGGCGGTCGTCGTCATGGGGGTCAGCGGCTGCGGTAAATCTTCGGTTGGAGAGCATCTCGCCGCTCGAAACGGCCTGCCGTTTCTGGAGGGCGACCAGCTCCACCCGGCTCAAAACGTCGAGAAGATGGCGCAGGGCATACCGTTGACCGACGACGACCGCCTGCCGTGGCTCGACCGGATCGGCGAGGAAATAAGGACCGCGCAAGAAGTATCGCAAGGGCTGGTGATTTCCTGTTCGGCGCTGAAGAGAAGCTATCGGGACAGGTTGAGGCAAGCGGCGGACGGGCATCTCGCCTTTGTTTTCCTGGAGGGATCCCGCGACCTGCTGCTGTCGCGGATGCAGGCCCGTCAGGGCCATTTCATGCCCGCGACTTTGCTCGACAGCCAGTTGCAGACGCTGGAGCCGCCGACCGGTGAAGCTAATGTCGTGACGGTGGCGATCGATAATACGTTGGATGATATCGTGGCACTGGCTTGCAAGGGATTGAGCGGCATGGCCGTCAACGGAGGAGATTATCATGCAGGATGACTACAGAGCAGATGTCGCCGTCATCGGTGCCGGCATCATGGGAACGGCGATCGTCACCCGATTGATCGAAACGGGGCATAAGGTATCGGTCTTCGACCTGGATACCGAAAAAGTTGCGGCTTTGCAGGCCAAGGGCGCAAGCGCGGCCGGCTCCGTGGAGGAAGCGGTTTCACGGTCGGCGTTTTGCGTGCTCAGCCTCAATCACGCAAACATCGTCCGCGCTGTCGTCTTCGGTGAAAAGGGCGTTGCGGCGGCGGCGAATGCCGACAAGGTGCTGATCGATATGTCCTCGATCGACCCGGCCGACACGGCCGACATGGCGACGCGGCTGCGTCGGGAAACCGGCATGGCATGGGTGGATTGCCCGCTCTCCGGCGGCGTGCCAGGTGCGCTCAGCGGACGCCTGACGATCATGGCCGGCGGCAGCGCTGAGGATTTCGAACGGGCACGCGTGGTGATGCGGCATCTTGCCGCCAATTACACGCTGATGGGTGTATCCGGCGCGGGGCAGACCACGAAGCTGATCAATCAGCTGTTTTGCGCCGTGCTGTTTCAGGCCGTCGCGGAGGCGGTCAAGCTCGCTGAAGCCGGCGGCGTCGATCCGGCCGCCATTCCGGCCGCCCTTGCCGGCGGCAGGGCGGACAGCCGCATATTGCAGGAATTCATGACGAAATTCGCCGCTCGGGATTTCTCGCCG
This sequence comes from Rhizobium laguerreae, assembly GCF_019778565.1. Lineage (NCBI taxonomy): Bacteria > Pseudomonadati > Pseudomonadota > Alphaproteobacteria > Hyphomicrobiales > Rhizobiaceae > Rhizobium > Rhizobium laguerreae. The sequence goes on from NZ_JAAXQT010000012.1 coordinate 76,144, forward strand.
ACAGGCAGAATCGACAACATGTTGAAGGACCTGGATTCGCTTCAGGCCTTTGCGCTCAAGACGAAGACGCCATTGCCGATGACGGGCTCGGTGGTCGAGATTCACCGCCTGCTCTGCGCTGCCGGGCTTGGGCCAAAAGACTCGGCCGAGATGATGCGCCTTCTCGATGGATTTCAGGCCGATTGACGTCAATCTCTCCGAGAAATTCGAGATCGTCATCTTTCCGCTTGACCATCCATAAATGTTATCGATAACATATGATCCATGAAAACCGCAGCTTTGGGAGGAGCCACAGTGGAAGCCAAGAGACTGCTGGAATTCCAGTCGATCACCAAGAGCTTCGGCGGCACGCAGGCGCTGCGGGACGTCTCGATCGACCTGCGCGAAGGAGAAATCCTCGCGCTGCTGGGGGAAAACGGCGCCGGCAAATCGACACTCATCAAGACGCTTGCAGGCATCTACAAGCCCGATACCGGCGACATCCTGTTTCGCGGTCAGAGCTACCATCATCGTCCCCCGAAGCCGAACGAGCGGCAGCCGGTTGCCTTCATCCACCAGGATCTCGGTTTGATCGAGTGGATGACGGTTGGCGAGAACATGGGCCTGTCGCAGGGTTTCTCGATGCGTCGCGGCCTCATCGATTGGAACAGGACGCAGGCGCGCGCCAACGAGGCCTTGAAACTGGTCGGTTGCGACTTTGACCCCACGACGCGGGTCTCGGCATTGTCGCGCACCGAAAAGTCGCTTGTCGCCATCGCCCGTGCACTTGCCGTCGAAGCCGACGTGCTGGTGCTCGACGAGCCGACGGCGAGCCTTCCCGCCGATGAAGTCGATCGGTTGTTCAATGCGATCCGTCCGTTGAAGGATCGCGGAGTCGGCATGATCTACGTTTCCCACAGGCTGGACGAAATCTTCCGGATTGCCGATCGGGTCGCCGTTCTGCGCGACGGATGCATGGTGGGACAGAAGCCCGTCAGCGAGACCACCCCCGAAGAGCTGGTGACGATGATCATCGGCCGCAGCGGCGACAGCCTCTTTTCCAAGACCGCGATCACGCCCGGCAAGGCGATCGTCAAGGTTCGCGATCTCGTCTGCGCCGGCACGGGCCCGATATCCTTCGATATCCGCGAGGGCGAGCTTCTGGGCCTGGCTGGATTGCGCGGTGCCGGCCAGGAACGGATCGGCCGCGCCCTGTTCGGTTGCGAGCCTTTCAACGGCTCGGTTCTGCTGCATGACGGGGCCCCCGACCTTTCCAGCCCACGAGGGGCAATGGCGTCGGGCATCGGCTTGATTGCCCGCGACCGGACAGAGGAATCCGTGGCGCTCTCGCTTTCCATTCGGGAAAATACCTATCTTAATCCGGGAGCCGTCGGGCGTGGGCTTTTGTCCTTCCTGTCGCCGCGCGGCGAAGCCGACCTTGCCCATAAGATCGGCCATTCCGTCGGCCTGCGGCCGAACGACCCGGATCTGCCGGTGGAGGCCCTGTCGGGCGGCAACCAGCAGAAAGTGGTCGTCGGCCGCTGGCTGGCGACCGGCCGCAAGCTGCTGGTCGCCGAAGATCCGACCGCCGGCGTCGACATCGGCGCGCGTGCGGAGATCTACCGTCTGATCACCCAGGCGCTCGAGGCCGGTCTCGCGGTTGTCGTGGTGTCGACGGACTTCGAGGAAATCGCCCATATCTGCCACCGCGCGCTGGTTTTCTCGCGCGGCAAAATCGTCAGCGAACTGACTGGAAGCGCTCTGACGACGGAGGCGGTCATCACGGCCGCATCCGCATCGGAAGCCGCTTGAGCCATCGGGAGAACAGCCATGCAATCCATTGAATCCACGGCCCTGGAGCCGACCAAGAGCGAAATGGCCGGCCTGTCCACAGGACAGAAGATCGGACGTCTGATCCCGGTTTATGGACTGGTGATCCTGACCGTCGGCCTGATCGTGATCTTCTCGATCCTTCTGCCGGATACTTTCCCGACCGTGTTGAACGTCCGCTCGATCGTGTCCGACAAGGCTATCATCGCGCTTCTGTCGCTGGCTGCGATGATCCCGATGGCATCGGGTCGCATCGATCTGACCGTCGGCTATGGCATCGTGCTCTGGCACATTCTCGCCATCAGCCTGCAGACGGCCTACGGCCTGCCCTGGCCGGTCGCGGTCGTCATCGTGCTCGCGCTCGGTGTTCTGACCGGCTGTATCAACGGTCTGCTGGTCGAGGTTGCGAAGATCGACAGCTTCATCGCGACGCTCGGCACCGGAACGGTCCTATACGCGCTCGCGCTTTGGCACACCGGCGGTCGACAGGTGGTCGGCGTCCTGCCTGAGGGTTTCTATGCGCTGAACGGCACGATGCTGTTCGGCCTTCCGATCACCGGCTTCTACGTGCTCCTGATCGCCATCTGCATGTGGATCGTGCTCGAATACCTGCCGATCGGCCGCTATCTCTACGCCATCGGCGCCAATCCGAAGGCGGCTGCCCTCAATGGCATTCCGGTCCGCAAATTCGTGATCGGCGCGTTCGTCACCTCGGGGCTGCTCGCGGCTCTGACCGGGGTCCTGCTCGCCTCGAAGCTGCGGATCGGCCAGGCGAGCGTCGGCCTCGAATATCTCCTGCCGGCGCTTGTCGGCGCGTTCCTCGGATCGACGACGATCAAGCCCGGCCGGGTGAACGTCTGGGGCACCTTGATCGGCGTCATCATCCTGGCGGTCGGAATATCAGGAATTCAGCAATTCGGCGGGTCGTTCTTCGTCGAACCGCTGTTCAACGGCGTGACCCTGCTGATTGCCATCGGCATAGCAGGTTACGCCCAGCGCAAGCGCGGAGCTGTGAGGAGGATCACACCCGCATCCAAATGAGGATGCCGGCTGATCCCGGCATTTCATAACAAACAAAATGGAGGAGTGAACATGAAGCGCAGAACGTTATTGCAGGCAACGGTCGCAACCGTCGCCGTTATGCTCAGCATGCCGGCATTGGCCGATTCGATGGCCGACGCCAAGGCCATAGTCGAAAAGTATGCTTCCAAGGTGAACGCCTGGGATGGCCCGACGAGCGGCCCCAAGGGCGCTGCCGGAAAGAACATCGTCATTCTTGCCGGTGATATGAAAAACGGCGGCATCCTCGGCGTGGTCAATGGCGTTCAGGAAGCGGCGGGCGCGCTCGGCTGGACGGTGAAGGCGCTTGACGGCGCCGGTTCGATCGGCGGACGGACCGCGGCCTTCGGCCAGGCCATGGCGCTGAAGCCGGATGGCATCATCATCAACGGCTTTGACGCGGTCGAACAGAAGCCGGCGATGGAAGCGGCCAAGGCTGCCGGCATTCCGATGGTTTCCTGGCACGCCGCCTCGGCGGTCGGTCCGGTTCCCGAAGTCGGTGTCTTCGCAAACGTGACCACCGATGCGATGGAAGTGTCGAAGTCGGCGGCGGATTGGGCCTTTGCCGATGCCGGCGGCAAGCCGGGCGTCATCATCTTTACCGACTCCACCTATGCGATCGCGATTGCCAAGGCCGATCGCATGAAGAAGGAGATCGAGGATCTCGGCGGTACGGTGCTCGAATATGTCGACACGCCGATCGCCGAAACCTCCCAACGCATGCCGCAGCTGACCACATCGCTTCTGCAGAAGTATGGTGCGAAGTGGACGCATTCGCTGGCGATCAATGACCTCTACTACGACTTCATGGGACCTTCGCTCGCTTCGGCCGGCATTGCCGGTGATGGAAAACCGGTGAACGTCGCAGCCGGCGACGGTTCGGAGAGCGCCTATCAGCGTATCCGCGCGAAACAGTTCCAGGCCGTCACGGTCGCCGAGCCGCTCAACCTCCAGGGCTGGCAGCTCGTCGACGAACTAAACCGCGCCTTTGCGGGCGCCCCATGGTCGGGCTACGTGTCGCCGCTGCATGTGGTGACCAGCCAGAACGTCGAGTTTGACGGTGGGCCGAAGAACAGCTTCGACCCCGACAACGGTTATCGCGATCAATACAAGAAAATCTGGGGCAAATAACCCTCTCAGTCAGGGCGTATCGATCGATATGCCCTGACCTCCTGACAACATACCAACATCGATCCAGCTCCGGCGAGTTTTGGAAAAGAGAACCTATGATCATTCGTTATGCTTTGTTTGAAGGCGAAATCCATCCCGGCAGAGAAGCGGAATTCCGCGAATTCGTGCGGCAGCGGCTCGTCCCTCTCTGGACGAAATTTCCGGGCGCCGAGGAAATCCGGGTGCTGGATGGAATGGAGCGCGACGAAGGCGCCCCGATCTATGCCATGGCGCTCGCCATTCGTTATCCCGATATGGATACGGTGAACGCGGCACTTCTCTCCGATGTGCGGTCGCAGAGCCGCGAGGTCACCGGCGAACTCCTGCAGCTCTTTACCGGCAAGGTGCACCATCACGTATTCGCGGCCAACGAATATGCACCGTATATTGCCTGACATAAGGCGATCCCGACGTCCGTGACGGCTTGGGCGACTGCTTCGGTCCGCTGCCCGGCTTAAACAAAAGTAAGGGTTTGAACAAAGACCCGGAAAGCGCCCGCGGACGAGCCTCCCGGGCGCTTTTTCACGTCTGGTGCGCCGAGCATCCTCGGGCGCGCCGGATGCGTTCGTTCCGGTTGCCCGACTTTTGAGGACAATTTTCCCTCTGCGCCACTTTCATTAAACTAAATAGTCTATCGAATTAGTGGATTATATTCCATCTTACCGTGCATCGCTCCTGCAATCAGCAATCCGAAACGGGAAGATCGACGATGACATTGGCAAAGACATTCAAAATTGCGTTGTTCAGTCTGCTTGGTCTCAGTGCCATTCACGGTCCGGCGGCAGCCCAGGCAGACGCTCCCCTGCTTCCCAAAGTGCCGCCGGGCACGGTGCTGACGATCGGCGATCCGGTCACGCAGAAAGCGCTCGAAGTGTCCGGCCTGGGCAAGGAGCTCAGTTTCGAGGTCAAATGGGCCAATATCAGCGGCGGGCCGCAGACGTCGGAAGCTTTCCGCGCCCATGCACTCGATGTCGGGTCGGTGGCCGAGATCCCTTCGATCTTCGCCAACTGGAACAATCTGCCCGTCCGCAACATCGCCTATCGCGAACGCCGTGACCCGATCGCCAATCCGATCTACCGCTTCGGCATCGCGCCAGGCGCGGCGGTCAAGACGCTGGCGGATTTCCGCGGCAAGCGCATCGCTTTTAGCCCGGGACAGGCCCAGGGCACGCTCGTTCTGCGTGCCCTCAATGCCGCAGGCTTGAAGAGCGGCGACGTCACTCTGGTGGAGCTGCCGAGCACCAGCGACGTCTACCCGAAGGCATTGGCGAGCAAGCAGGTCGACATCGCGCCGCTCGGCGGCGTCTACATCAGGCGCTACATCACCCAGTACGGACCTGATGGCGCGACCCTCGTGGAACATGGCCTGCGCGATGATCCGAGCCATCTTTATGCGCCGCAATGGGTTCTGGACGATCCCGCCAAGGCGGCAGCTCTCGCCGAATATGTCGGCCTGTGGGCACGCGCCACCGAATGGGTGAACCGGAACCCGGATCTCTGGATCAAGGAATACTACGTCGGTCAGCAGGGGTTGAGCCAGGAGGACGGGGAATATCTCGTCAAGCTGACCGGCGAACAGGTCGTTCCCAGCGATTGGAGCGAAGTGAAGAAGCGCCACCAGGAAACCATCGACCTGCTGGCAGCCGAGCTCGGCTACAAGCCCTTCAATGTGGAGCAGATTTTCGACAATCGCTTCGAAAAGCTCGGCGCCGCGGCTTTGGCCAAGAGCCAGTAACGCTCGACACCCCTTCGGAGAGGAGATTTGAAGCATGGCCACCACTTGGGATGCAGATGAGGCGAAACTGTCGCGGTCGTCCGGCGGTAGAATTGTGCGGGCAGGTTCTCGCCTCGTAAGACCGGCTGGCTCCGCGGGCCCCCGCGCCCGGGGCAGGCTGGGTCCCGGACCCGCGATCCCTTTCGGGTTGCAGATCGGGCCGGTATTGCTCGTCTTGACCTGGGTCGTCGGCTCGGCGCTCGGATGGATCGATCCGCGGATCCTGTCGGCGCCGTGGACGGTGGTCGAGGCTTTCGCAAGGCTCATAGAGCAGGGTCGCCTGCAGGACAATTTCGTGACGTCGGCGACGCGCGCCCTGCTCGGCCTCAGCATCGGATTGCTCATAGGCACGATCCTGGCGGTTATCGCCGGCCTTTCCCGGATCGGCGAAGCCCTGATCGACGGGCCGGTCCAGATCAAGCGCGCGATACCGACGCTGGCCCTGATCCCCTTGCTGATCCTGTGGTTCGGCATCGGCGAGGGCATGAAGGTTACGACCATCGCGCTGGCCGTGATCGTGCCGATTTACATCCACACGCACAATGCGCTCCGCAGCATCGACAGCCGTTATGTCGAGCTGGCCGAGACCCTGCGGATGAGCCAGAAGGACTTCATCCTTCAGGTCGTGCTGCCGGGCGCCTTGCCGGGTTTCCTTCTGGGTCTGCGGTTTGCCGTCACCCTCTGCTGGGTTTCCCTCGTCGTGGTCGAGCAGATCAACGCCACCAGTGGGCTCGGTTATATGATCGATCTTGCCCGAAATTACGGGCAGACCGACGTCATTCTCGTCGGCCTGGTGGTCTATGTGCTGCTCGGTCTCGTCTCGGACGGTCTCGTCCGCCTCATCGAACAGAGGGCCCTCTCATGGCGCCGCACCCTGGCAAACTGAAGCCCGCAACCAAGGCCGTCCACGTGCGAGACCTCGCACGGCGGTTTGCGACGAAGACGATCCTCGACGGCGTCGATCTCGATATTGAGGAAGGCGAGTTCGTCGCTCTGCTTGGCCGCAGTGGCTCCGGCAAAAGCACGTTCCTCAGAGCTCTTGCCGGTCTCGATCATGGTGTCGAGGGAACCGGTACCCTCGAGACGCCGGAGAGCCTTTCGGTGGTTTTCCAGGACGCCCGCCTGCTGCCCTGGCGCACCGTCATCCAGAACGTCACGCTCGGCTTGACCGGCGCCTCCGGCCAGGAAGCCGGACGGAAGGCTTTGGCGGAAGTCGGACTTGCAGGCCGGGAAACGGCGTGGCCGAACCAGCTTTCGGGTGGCGAGCAACAGAGGGTCGCGCTTGCCCGTTCGCTAGTGCGCGAGCCGGCCCTGCTTCTCGCAGATGAGCCGTTCGGCGCGCTCGACGCGCTGACCCGGCTGAAAATGCACGATCTGCTGCGGGAGTTGTGCGCAAGACACCGTCCTGCCGTGCTGCTCGTCACCCACGACGTCGATGAGGCGATTTCGCTGGCGGACCGGATACTGGTCCTCGACGAAGGGCGCCTCATCGAGGATCTCAAGATCGATCTGCCGACGCCGCGCGATCACGGCGATCCGCGCTTTGCGCAATTCCGAATCCGCCTCCTCAGCCGGCTCGGGGTCGAGCTTCCGGGCCGCAAGGCCGCCTGACATCAGCAACAGTTCAATTTGATCCTAGGGATAAGCCAATGAGCACATCGAAACGGCAAATGCGGCTTGGCGCTTTCATCATGGCCACCGGCCATCATATCGCCGCCTGGCGCCATCCGGAGGCGCAGGCCGATGCCGGCCTCAATATCGATCATTACCGCGAACTCGCGCAGACAGCCGAACGCGGCAAATTCGATCTCGTCTTCGTCGCCGACAGCCCGGCGGGATGGGACCGCGCCAAGGACCACGAAGCGCTTCGTCGCACTGCCCAGGGCGCGCATTTCGAGCCGCTGACCCTCTGGGCGGCCCTCTCCCAGGTGACCAAACATATCGGCTTCGTCGCCACGGCATCGACGACCTACGAGGACCCCTACCTTCTCGCCCGCAGGTTTGCGTCGCTGGACTATATCTCCAAGGGTCGTGCGGCATGGAACGTCGTCACGACAGGTGCGGATGTTTCGAAGAATTTTTCAATCGCAGGCCATCCCGCCCATGCCGATCGTTATGAGCGAGCCGAGGAATTCGTCGACCTGGTGAAGGGACTGTGGGATTCTTACGAAGACGACGCCTTCATCCGCGACAAGGAAAGCGGGGTCTATCTCGATCCCGACAAGGTGCATCTCGTCGATCACAAAGGCAAGTTCTTCTCGGTGGCGGGTCCGCTCAACGTCGGCCGCCCGGTTCAGGGCTACCCTGTCATCGTGCAGGCCGGCGCATCGGAACCGGGACGCGAACTTGCCGCCCGCACGGCCGAGATGATCTTTACCGCCAACCAGACCTTCGAGGATGCGCAGGAATTCTATTCCGACGTCAAGGGGCGGCTCGCCCGCTATGGACGCCGGCCGGACGAACTGCTGATCAGTCCCGGCATATTCCCGGTTCTCGGCGGGACGGAAGCGGAAGCCCAGGCGAACTACGACCATATCCAATCGCTGGTTCATCCCTCCATCGCCTGGAATATCCTTGCCCGCCACTATAAGGGCATCGACCTTTCCGGCTACTCGCTAGATGATGCCGCCCCTCCCCTGCCCGAAAATACCGAACTCAACAAAAGCCGCCTCAAGCTGGTCTCCGATCTGGTATCGCGCAACAATCTGACGCTGCGCCAGTTTTATCTGGCGGTCGCCACCGCTCGTGGCCATCGGACGGTTGTGGGAACACCCGAGCAGATCGCTGATGCGATGCAGAGCTGGTTCGAAAACGGTGCTGCCGACGCCTTCAACATCATGCCGCCGATCCTGCCCACCGCCTTGACCGATTTTGTCGATCAGGTCGTGCCGATCCTGCGCAAACGCGGCCTGTTCCGGCACGAATACGAAGGCACGACACTGCGGGAGAACCTGGGCCTCCAACGCCCGCCGAATGGCTTTGTGGTTCAGGCGGGGCAGCAGCAGGTGCAGGTGGCCGTATGATCTCTTGAGGGGCTTTCCTCCCCTCGTCTTGTTCCAATCACACACAGAACCGCAGCATCGCATGAGCAATAATTCCGAATTTCTCTGGTATATTCCCAACGACGTCAAAGCCGGCCATCGCGGCGATTCCGCCGTCGAGAACCACAACAGCCTGGACACGCTGACCAGCCACGCAATGGCGCTGGAGGAATATGGCTGGAAGGGCGCGCTCATCGGCACCGGTTGGGGCCGCCCCGACACGTTCACCGTCGCGGCCTCGCTCGCCGCCCGGACGACTACCTTCGAACCGCTCATTGCGATCCGTCCCGGCTATTGGCGACCGGCGAATTTCGCTTCCGCGGCGGCGACGCTGGACCATCTGACCGGCGGCCGCGTGCGGATCAACGTCGTATCGGGCAAGGACAACTTGCCCGCCTACGGCGACAGCGAGGGCGATCAGGCACACCGCTATGCCAGGACCAAGGAGTTTATGCGGCTGGTCCGCAGATTGTGGACCGAAGAAAACGTCACATCCGCGGGCGAGAACTTCCGGGTCGCTGAATCCACCGTGGTGCCGCGCATCCAGGTCCGCGACGACCGTCGGCACCCCAAATTCTATTTTGGCGGCGCTTCGCAGGCGGCCGAACGGGTGGCCGCGACCGAGGCCGATGTCCAGCTCTTCTGGGGTGAGCCGCTCGACGGTGTCCGCGAACGGATCGCGCGGCTCAAGGCGTTGAGCCGGGAGCTGGACCGCGACCTCCCGCCGCTGGAATTCGGACTGCGAATAACGACTTTGGTCCGCGACACCACCGAACAGGCCTGGGCCGATGCCGAGGCGAAGGTCGCCGAGATGGCGAGAAGCAAGGGCAGCGGCTGGCATGATCACCAACGGGCGCTCGCCGTCGGCCAGCAGCGGCTGCTCGATCTGCATGAGCGCGGCGAAGTCCTCGACGACAACCTCTATACCGCGCCGGGCAAATTCGGCGGCGGCGGCGCCGGCACCACCTGGCTGGTCGGCTCGGCGGAGGACGTCGCCCGCTCGCTGCGCAAATACCAGGATCTCGGCGTCACCCAGTTTGTGCTGTCCGACACGCCCTATCTCTCCGAAATCAAACGGCAAGGCGATCAGCTTCTTCCGCTGCTGCGCGGCTGAAACCGCAGCAGCGGCGCTCCGGTACCGCCGCTGCAATTCATGCCTATTGGCGAGGCCGTTCAGAGCGGCGCGCAGTTCGCGGGCAAGCCGCCGAACCTTGTTGTTTGGGCGAGATGGGAGATTTCGCAACCACGGGGAGAGCGCTCGTCCAATCGCCCATCCGAAAAGCGCAAATGCTATCCAGATAGAGCGCCATAGCTTGCTCCGTCGGCTCCGTTTACACTCTCTAAAATATATTACTCTAATTTTTTAGGTATCGGGCCGACGTTCTTGAGAACTGTCACCTCCGCCATGATGGCGGGCCAGGCACCCGAATTTCGCATGAAATCGGCTTTTATTGCTTTGACGGATGTCCCGTATCTCAAGCGCGATTCCGGGCACAGGGTGCCCGTCGGCTGCCGAGACATTCTTCCAACAAAGCTCACCGCGGGGGAGAGTGCATATGAAGAATATCATGAGTTTCGGGGTTGTGGCGCGCTTGGCGCTTGGCTTCGGCGTTCTCCTCTTGCTGATGGTCGGCTTGACCATCTATTCGACGGAAGAAGTTGCGCAGATCAACGATAAACTTGGAGCGATCAACGACGTCAATAGCGTGAAGCAGCGGTTTGCCATCAACTATCGCGGCAGCGTCCATGATCGGGCGATTGCCATCCGTGACGTCACTCTGGTGACCTCTCCCGATGAACGGAAGACGGCCGAGGCATTGATCGAAAAGCTGGCAGCCTCTTACGCCGAGAATGAAAAGCGCATGGCGGATATGGTTGCATCTCCGGCCGGTGCGACGGAACAGGAAAAGACCATCCTCGGCGAGATCGCAGACATCCAGGCGAAGACCAATCCATTGGTCGCCCAGATCATTGCGCTGCAGGAGAAGGGCGACGGCGAGGCCGCCCGCAAGATCCTGCTCGAACAGGCGCGGCCGGCCTTCGTTGCCTGGCTCGGCGCCATTAACAAATTCATCGACTATCAGGAGGCGCTGAACAAATCGATCGGCGGCGAGGTTCGCAGCATGGCAAGCGGCTTCAAGCCATTCGCCCTGACCGCGCTTGGCATTGCGGCCATTCTTTCACTGGTTGCCGCCGCCGTGACCGCACGCACGATCGTCGGCCCGCTGGCGAAACTTCAGCTTTCGCTGAAAGCAATGGCCGACGGTAATCTCGACGGCGATCGCCGCCTCGAAGAGCGCGGCGATGAGATCGGCAAGCTCGCACGGGCGGTGGCCGGGCTGCGCGATGCAATTTCGGCAAAGGCAGAACGGGAAGCCGACGCGGAGGCGAAGCGCGCCGTGTCGGAGCGGCATCGGCTCGAGCAGGATGCCGATGAACGCCGCACCCTTGCCGAGCAGACGGACAAGGCTGTCGGCCAGCTTGGCGATGCGCTGCAGGCGCTGGCTGACGGCGACCTTACACAGCAGATAGGCACTCCGTTCATTCCCTCCTTGGAAAAGCTCAGAGCCGACTTCAATTCTGCGGTCGAAAAGCTCCGTGCCGCCATGCAGAAGGTTGCGCAGAACGCCAGCGCCATCGCCGCCGGTGCACAGGAGATCCGCTCCGCCTCGGACGATCTCGCCAAGCGGACCGAACAGCAGGCAGCCTCGGTCGAGGAAACCGCCGCTGCCCTGGAAGAAATTACGACCACCGTTGCCGACTCGAGCAACAAGGCTCAGGAAGCCGGCCAGCTCGTTCGCAAGACGAAGGACAGTGCCGAACGCTCGGGCAGCGTCGTTCGGGATGCGGTCGATGCCATGGGCAAGATCGAATCCTCCGCCACCGAAATCGGCAGCATCATCGGTGTCATCGATGAAATCGCCTTCCAGACCAATCTGCTGGCGCTGAATGCCGGTGTCGAAGCCGCACGTGCGGGTGAGGCTGGCAAGGGCTTTGCGGTCGTGGCTCAGGAAGTGCGGGAATTGGCGCAACGTTCCGCCAAGGCGGCCAAGGAAATCAAGGAACTCATCAACGCTTCGAACGGTCACGTCAAAAGCGGTGTGGCCCTGGTTGGCGAGACCGGAAAGGCGCTGAAGGAGATTGCCGAGCAGGTGCAGCAGGTCGACGGCAATGTGGGCGCCATCGTCGGCGCTTCGCAAGAGCAGGCGACGGGATTGAAAGAGATCAATACCGCCGTCAACAGGATGGATCAGGGAACGCAGCAGAACGCCGCCATGGTGGAAGAAGCCACAGCGGCGGCCCACAACCTCGCAAAGGAAGCCGATGCGCTGTTCCAGCTGCTGGGCCAGTTCAACATTGGCGGAGTGGTGGCACCGAAGCGCGTAGCGCAGCCGGCTGCCGCGGCGCCGCATGCTCAACCGGCGCCCTCGCCTGCGCGCCAGATGATTGCCAAAGTGGGCAAATCGTTCCAGACGAACGGGAATGCAGCAGTGGCCGGTGATTGGGAAGAGTTTTAAGGCGCCCTGATCTCTTTCCAGCCTCCGCTGAGAAAGCAAAAGCGGCATAATTTTGCGAAGGGCAGCGTTTGCTGCCCTTCGCATTTTCGGCCCAAAGAAGGTGAGCATGATGTTGTCCGAAAGCCGCTCACACTTTTCGGCATCATGCTCTAGTCCAGGGGCACGAACAGGCCGAGCTTGACGTCCCGCAGCACCACATTCGTATGCATGCGGCGGATCTGCGGATTGTCAGCCATGATCAGTGCGGCGATGTCGTCATAATGCTCGACGTCGCGGGCGGTGACGATCGCGATCAGATCGACCGCACCTGTGACGTAATAGACCTGCTGGATGTGATCCTGCTTTTCCGCCCAGAGGCGGAACTTCGCCAGCGCGTCGTAATTGTCCCGCTCGATCTCTATCCCGACGATGAACACCATTGCTGTGCCCGTCGCCTTGCGGTCGACGACGGCCACCTCCGCCCTGATGATCCCTTCCTCGCGCAGCCGCTTCAACCGCCTCTGCACGGCCGAGACCGACAGTCCGATCCGTTCGGCAATCGTTTCGGCTTTCAGCTGGCAGTCGCGCTGAACGATATCGAGAATGTCACGGTCAAAACGATCCAGCTGTTCCATTGTCCAATCCTAGTTCTCGCCCCGGCAATTCGCGCATCCTGCCGTACTTGCCGCACGAAGAAGATTATTTTGCATAAAATATTCAGAATAGATGAAAACTGCGCGAAAAAACCGCGTTGTTTTATCATTATCCTTCGCAAGTTCAATTCACCCGGAACCATGCATGCCAGATCAACCCTTTCCTGCTCTTCGCGTCGATGATCTCCATAAAAGCTTCGGCTCGCAACAGGTTCTCAAGGGTATCTCGACGCAGGCCGAGAAGTCCGATGTGATTTCGATCATCGGCTCGTCGGGCTCCGGCAAGAGCACCTTTCTCAGATGCATCAATTTCCTGGAAACGCCTGATCGTGGCCGCATCGCCGTGAACGGCGAGGAAATCGCGCTGAAGATGGGGCGGGGCGGCCGGCTGCAGCCGCGCAGCTGGCGGCAGATCGAACGGATACGGACCGGACTGGGGATGGTCTTCCAGAGTTTCAATCTCTGGGCCCATCGTACGGTGCTGGAAAACGTCATCGAGGCGCCGGTGCACGTCATGGGTATTTCGCGGCGCGAGGCCATCGAAAAGGCCGAGGCCCTGCTCCACAAGGTCGGGCTCTTCGATAAACGCGACGCCTATCCCGCCTTCCTCTCCGGCGGCCAGCAGCAACGCGCGGCGATTGCGAGGGCGCTGTGCGTCGATCCTGATGTCATGCTGTTCGACGAACCGACATCGGCGCTCGATCCGGAACTGGTCGGCGAGGTCCTGAAAGTCATCCGCGATCTCGCGGAAGAGGGCCGGACCATGCTGATCGTCACACATGAAATGCGCTTCGCCCGCGATGTCTCCAGCCGTGTTCTCTTCCTGCATCAGGGACGGATCGAGGAGGAAGGCCCGCCGGAGCAGATATTCGGGGCGCCCGTCAGCGCCCGCTGCCGGGAATTCACCGGCCTCAGCGCCCATTGATGCGCATCGATCTATCATCGACAACACAAACCAGGAGAATCCTGCGAATGAAACTGCTCCCCACACTGTTCGCCGGCGCGGCACTCGTGCTTTCCGCCGTCACCGCACAGGCAGAGGTCCGCTTCGGCGTCATGAACGAATCCTATCCGCCGTTCTTCGCAAAGGACGCCTCCGGCCAATGGCAGGGATGGGAAATCGACCTGATGAATGCCGTATGCGAAGAGATGAAGGAGAAATGCTCGATCGTCGAGATTTCCTGGGATGGTCTCATTCCGGCTCTCCAGAGCAAGAAGTTCGACGTGATCTGGTCGTCGATGTCGAACACCGCGGAACGCTCGAAGGTGATCGACTTCACCGACAAATATTACAACACGCCGAGCACCTTGATCGGCCCCAAGGACCAGAAGCCCGGCGCTACCGCCGAGGACGTGAAGGGCAAGACCATCGGCATCCAGGTGTCGACGATCCAGTCGGAATATTACAAGAAGTATTTCGCCGCCGCTGCGGAGGAAAAGACCTACCAGACGCTCGATGAGGCGTTCCAGGATCTTGCCTCTGGCCGTATCGACTATGTCTTCGGCGATTCACTGGCGCTTGACGCTTTCCTGAAAAGCGATGGCGGCAAGGATTGCTGCGCCAAGATGGGCGACGTTGCCGACGACAAGGAGATTCTCGGCGCCGGCGTTTCGGGCGGCCTGCGCAAGGAAGACACTGAGCTGAAGGCCAAGCTGAACACGGCGATCGCTGCCGTCCGCGCCAGTGGCCAGTATGACGCCATCAACAAGAAATACTTCGATTTCGACATCTACGGCGCAAAGTAAGCAGCCGGAACGATGGCGACCGCGCAACAAGGTATTCTGGACCTGCTGTCTCCCTATCCTCCGGGATGGGGCGGCGTCCTTTTGGCAGGTGCGGTCTCCACGATCGCCATCTCGGCTTGCGCCTTCGCGATCGGCTTGCTGCTCGGCACCGGCGGCGCACTTGGGAAGCTCTCGGGCAATCGCATGCTGCGGCTGCTGCTCGATCTCTACACCACGCTGATCCGCGCCGTTCCGGAACTGATCCTGATCGTCGGGCTCTATTATGCCGGCACTGATGGCCTCAACCGACTGCTCGCCGCGTTGGACCTGCCGCCTGTCAATGTGAACGGCTTCGTCGCGGCTATCGCCGTGCTCGGTTTTGTCCAGGGTGCCTACATGACGGAGGTGCTGCGCGGCGCGATCCTTGCCATTCCCGTCGGCCAGATCGAGGCCGCCAAGGCCTTCGGCATGGGGCCGGTGCTGAGGTTCCGCCGCGTCCTGCTGCCGGCGCTCCTACCGAACGCGCTGCCGGGTCTTGCCAATCTGTGGATGTCGGTGACCAAGGACAGCGCGCTGGTGGCAGTCGTCGGCTACCAGGAACTGGCGCTCGCCACCCGACTTGCCGGGGCAAGCACCAAGCATTACTTCGTCTTTTTCCTTGCTTCGGCCCTTCTCTATCTCGCCATCACGCTCGTTTCCAACGTCGTCTTCAAACTGATCGAGGGACGGGTACGGCGGGGGCAGCCGCGCCTTGCCTGAAGAAAGCGCCCCATGAATTTCACCTGGATCTCTTCCTATTGGCCGCTGCTTCTGACCGGCGCCTGGCAGACCGTTTGCCTGCTGGTAATCTCGGTGGTGTTCGGCTTCGTCATCGCCATAGGCCTCGCCTTCGCGCAGGTCAGCGGCGGCAGACTGACGCGGCTGCTCGCGCGGAGCTACTCCACCTTCTTTCGCGGCACGCCGCTGCTGATACAGCTATGGCTTCTCTACTACGGGGTGGGCTCACTGCTGCCCATGGTCCCCGGCATCCGCCAGAGCCTGTTCTGGCCGGTCCTGCGCGAGGGCTTCTTCTTCGCCGCCGTCAGTTTTACCCTGAACTACGCAGCCTATGAGGCAGAGGTGTTGCGCGGCGCGCTGCTTGCCGTTCCGAAGGGCGAGCTCGAAGCCGGCCGGGCCTTCGGCCTCTCACCCTGGATGCTGATCCGCCGCATCTGGCTGCCGCGCGCCATTCGCATTGCCCTGCCGACGATTGCAGGAGAAATCGTCATGCAGCTCAAGGCGACGCCGCTCGCCTTTACGGTGACGGTGATGGATCTCTATGCCGTGGCCAACAAGGTTCGGCAGGACACGCTGCTCGTCTATGAACCGTTGCTGGTCGTCACCCTCTTCTATCTCGCCCTGACCGCGGTGATCGCCCATGTCTTTCGAGGTCTCGAAGCGCAGGTGCCAATTCGCCGCTAGGTCGATGAATCCCGCTACTTTGTTTTGAAAGCCCGCAGCCGAGGACGGCGCGACAGCCTGAATGGAGATTACCTCATGAGCACCACGCGAATTCTCGACGGCGGCATGAGCCGCGAACTTCTGCGGCTCGGCGCCGAACTGAAGCAGCCCGAATGGTCGGCGCTGGCGCTGATGAATTCGCCTGACATCGTGCGAGAGGTACACCAGGAATTCATCGCCGCCGGCGCCCAGATCATTACGACGAACAGCTATGCGCTCGTGCCTTTTCACATCGGCGAAGAACGCTTTTGGACGGAGGGGCCGGCGCTGATCCGTCTTGCCGGTCGCCTGGCGCGCGACGCCGCCGATGCCGCTACCGACAGGAAGGCGCTGGTAGCTGGTTCGCTGCCGCCGATCTTCGGCTCCTACGAGCCGCAGAATTTCGAACCTTTGCGGGTGCAGGACTATCTCGCAGTGCTTGTCGAAAACCTCGCGCCCTTTGTCGATATATGGCTCGGCGAGACGCTGAGCCTGATCGCCGAAGGCGAGGCTGTCCGCAAGGCGGTAGCGGCATCAGGCAAGCCGTTTTGGATTTCCTTCACCTTGGCGGATGACGAGGCCGCGATCAAGGGCGGCGAGCCGAAGCTTCGCTCCGGCCAAAGCGTGGAGGACGCGGCATCCTGGGCGGTGTCATCAGGCGCCGAAGCCTTCCTGTTCAACTGCAGCAAGCCCGAGGTGATGCAGGCGGCGGTGGAAACCGCGGCGCGCGTGTTCCGGAAGATGGACGATCATATCGAAATCGGCGTCTATGCCAATGCCTTCGAAGGGGAAACAGGCGAGGCAGCCGCCAATGAAGGCCTGCACGACACGCGCGACGACCTGAATGACGACACCTATTCGCGCTTTGCCTGCTCCTGGGCCGAAGCCGGTGCGACGATCATCGGCGGCTGCTGCGGCATCGGCGCGGCCCATATCCATCGCCTGAGGAAGACGCTGTTGCGCTGAATAGCCGAGAGTGAGGTTGCTGCCGGCAATCGCAATTCTCGGGCTTTATTGATCCTCTCGGTGAAGTGACAGCGCGAGCGCTTTCATCCGCTTTCGGCTGATCAGCTTCGGCGCCATCACCCTGATTTCTGAAAGATGCAGGGCGCTCAGCCTCGTTTTGGCCGGGTCGGGGCGTGGTCCAGGCCGGCGGCGGCCTTCTTCAGGCAGTCGAGGTAGCGGTCCCGGTTGGCGATGCCATCGTCGCGCGGGGTGACGAGGCAGAGCGTCGCGGCTGCATGGCCTTCCTCGCCCCGCACAGGTACGGCAAAACAGTGCGTGAAGCTGTCGACGATGCTGTTGAAGGTGAAGAGACCTTCACGCTCGGCCTGGCGCACTTCGGCGATGAAGGTTTGCGGCTCGAGCCATTCGCCGTTCGGCAGGCGGAAATCCTGCGGCGGAATGAAGTTCAGGATTTCCTGATCCGACAGATGCGCGACGAGCAGGCGGCCCGACGCCGTCCACGGGATCGGCACCGACTGCCCGACATCCGTCGAAATGCGGAAGGGGCGTGCGCCTTCGCGCATGCGAACGACCGTGTATCTGTTTCCATCCAGCATGCAGAACTGCGCCGTCTCCCGCGTCTCGTCGGCAAGCTGTTCTAGTGCGGCCTCGCATTCGCGGGTGAAGTCGAAATGGTTCTCATAGGCTGCGCCGAGGAAATAGAGCTTGCGGCCGAGATAGACACGCCCCTCGCCGCCGGTGAATTCCAGAATGCCATTCTGCAGCAGCAGGTTGACGAGCTCGTAAACCGATGAGCGCGGCGCGCCGATCTGCGCGGCGATTTCATTCGGCTTCAGGGCCTGCCGTTTCTGGCGCAGGAAATCGAGGATCTCGAAGGCGCGGTCGAGCCCTCGGGCGCGTTTGCCGGCTGCTTCGTCCTGAACTGCATCCATTGCTGTCGATCCCTTTTTTTGTCCGGCCAAGCTTTTCAAGCCGTCTGCCGTATCTGTCAATCGATCCCGTCATTCCCAGGGAATGAAATTTTCCCACCCCTCTTGCGAGGTGGAAAAATCGGCATAAGATCACCTCGTCCAATATATAGATCATATGTACGCTATATTGGACACAGATGGCAAGCCGTCAACGCTGCCGCACACAAAAAAGGGGATCGAAATGAAGAATCTTGAAAACGGCACTTCCGCTTCGCTGCGCCGCCGCCTTCTCGCGGGTGCCGCCGCCGCTGCGGCACTCCTGGTCTTTTCGGCCGGTACGGCCTCGGCCGCCGCCAATTGCATCAAGGGTGACAGGAAAGCGCCCTATACGATCGGCTGGGCAAACATCTACTCGGTGCCGACCTGGATGAAGCAGACCGAAGGCACCATCACCGCTGAAGTGGAGGAGCTGAAGAAGGCGGGCCTGGTAAAGGATCTGATGATCACGGACGCGCAGGGCAATGCCCAGACGCAGATCCAGCATATCCAGTCGATGATCGACGCCAATGTCGACGCCATCGTCGTGATCGCCGGTTCCTCCAACGCGCTCGACCGCGTCATATCCGATGCCTGCGACAAGGGCATTGCCGTCGTGAATTTCGACAGTCTGGTCAATACCGACAAGGTGACGGCGAAGATCAACACCGATTCCAACGAATGGGGCGCGACCGCTGCCAAGTGGATGGTCAGCCAGCTCGGCGGCAAGGGCAAGATCATCATCATGAACGGCCCGGCCGGCATTTCGGTGAGCGATGACCGCCGCAAGGGCGCCCAGCCGGTCCTCGATGCCAATCCCGGTCTCCAGGTGATCACCGAGACGAACACGGAATATAACGTCGCCCCGGCACAGGAAGCGATGACCAGCCTGCTCTTCGCCAATCCCGAAATCGACGGCGTGCTGTCGCTCGGCGGCGCGCTATCGGCCGGCTCCGTCCTCGCCTTCGAGCGCCAGGGCCGCGACCAGGTGCCGACAACAGGCGAAAACGCCAGGCAGTTCCTGGAACTCTGGAAGGAGAAGGGACTGAAGGGCTGGGCGACCATGCAGCCCAACTGGCTCGGCGCGCTGTCCGTTTACACCGCCGTGCAGGCGCTGGAAGGCAAGGACGTTCCGGCCTTCGTCAAGGTGCCGCTGCCCGTCATCGACGACAGCACGATCGGCAGCTACCTCGCACGGGCCGACAAGTTCCCGGCTGACGGCTATATCTACTCGGACTACGACAGGGCGCTCTTCGACAAGCTGCTTGCCAAGTAATCCGCCCAAGTAATCCGGGGTTGAGGAAAACCGTCATGACGGAAGAAAGACCCTTGCTGGAAGCCCGGCAGGTGTTCAGAGGATTTTTCGGCAATCCCGTGTTGAAGTGCGTCGATATCGCCCTTCTGCCGGGCAGGGTTCACGCCCTGCTCGGCGAAAACGGCGCCGGCAAGTCCACGCTTATCAACCTCCTGTCCGGCGCTCTGCAGCCGGACGGCGGTTCCATCCTCGTCGACGGCAAGCCGGTCGAACGCTTCAGCCCGGCGGCTGCGCGCGCGGCGGGTATTGCCGTCGTTCAGCAGGAGCTGAGCCTGACGGCCAGTCTCTCGATTGCCGAAAACATCGGGCTCGGCGCATTTCCGCGCCGGTTCGGCCTCATCGATTACAGAGCGCTCCATCGCGGCGTGTTAGACGTCTGCGATATGGTGGGACTCACCGAGCCGCTCGACATGCCGGTCGCCGACCTCGCGCTCGGCCGACGCCAGATGGTGGAGATCGCCAAGGCGCTGTTCCGCAAGCCGCGTGTGCTGATCCTGGACGAGCCGACCTCATCGCTCTCCGCGCACGAAGCCGGCATCCTTGCCCGCCTGATCGAGACGCTGAGGGACCGCGGCACGGCACTTCTCTATATTTCCCACCGCCTCAATGAAGTGCAGGCGCTCTGCTCGCATGTCACCGTGCTGAAGGATGGCGTGGTCACCGCCGACCAGTCGCTGTCGGGCATCGACGGCGAAGGCCTGGTGCGCCTGATGGTCGGTCGCGAGACCGGCGACCTGTTCCCGCCGCACCTGGCAGCAGCGCCCGGCCCGATGGGCATCAGCGTCGAAGGTTTTTCCGCCGGCATGGTGCGTGACGTCGGCTTCTCCGCCCGTGCCGGCGAGATCGTCGGTATCGGCGGGCTTGTGGGGCAAGGACAGGAAGACCTGCTGCTCGGCCTCTACGGCGCGATTCCGGCCTCGGCCGCTCGCGCGGAAGTATCCGGCAAACCCGCCCTGCCCGCCGATGTCGGCGAGGCGAATGCCGCCGGCATCGTCTATGTCCCGGCCGACCGCAAGCATGAGGGACTGGTGCTGCCCCACTCCATCGCCTCCAATCTCATCCTGCCCTCGCTTGGACGGCTCGCGCGCAAATGCTTACGCGACCGGCCGGCGGAAATCGGCCTGGTCGCCGACCTCGCGCGCCGGCTGACGATCAAGGGCGACACGGCCCGCCCGGTGCAGGCGCTTTCCGGCGGCAACCAGCAGAAGGTGGCGCTCGCCAAATGGCTACCGCTCGATCCTTCCGTTCTGCTCCTCAACGATCCGACGCGCGGCGTCGACATCGAGACCAAGCGGGAAATCTACCTGATGCTCCGCGCCTTCGCCGCCGAGGGGCGGCTCGTCATTCTGGCCAGTTCCGACACGCCGGAGCTCGTGCATCTCTGTGATCGTGTCGTGGTTCTGCGCGAGGGGCGCGTCGCCGCGGTGCTGTCGCAGGATGAAATCAGCGAAGGAGCGATCGTCAGCGCGGCCATGGGCATCACCACCACGACGCAGGGAGAGGCGGCATGAGCACAAGTTCGTCCTCCCGGCTCTACGGCTCGATCCAGCTCCGCCGCAACCGCGGCCTTGCCGGCCTCTATCTGGTTGTCGCCGCGTTTCTCATTCTCTATGCGCTGCTCTTTCCCGGCATCCTTTCGATCGGCGGCTTCTCCAAGTTCACGCAGAACTGGTTCCCGCTCGCGCTCGTCACCATGGCGCAGGCGCTGCTCATGCTGAACGGCGGCATCACGCTGGCGATCGGCCCGCTCGTCAGCCTTGGAGCGGTGATTGCCGCGACGACGATGGAAGGGGCGCTCGGCGTGCCGGGCGGCATTCTTGCGGTCTCGCTTGCCGGTCTTTCGATCGGTGCCGTCATTGGCGCCATCGTCACCTATCTGAGATTGCCTGCGATCATCGTCACGCTCGCCGGCTCCTTCATCATCGGCGGGGTCGCACTCATCCTGCTGCCGCGGCCGGGTGGGTTCATTCCCGATTGGCTGTCGACGGTGCTGGCCGGCCACACGCCCGTCGCCTTCCTGCTGCTCATCGTGATCCTGGTGCTCTGGAAGGCCTTTCTTGCAACGCCGCTCGGCCTCGGCATCTACGCGGCCGGCGACAATCCGGTCGGCGCGTTCCGCTCCGGTGTCCCGGTCGAACGGGTAAAGGTTGTCGCCTTCGCCCTGTCCGGCCTTCTCGCAGCCCTAACCGGTCTCTTCGTCGCTGCGCAGACCGGGTCGGGTGATCCCGTCATCGGCACGCCCTTCACGCTGAACTCGATCGCCGCCGCCGTGCTCGGCGGCGTGGGTTTCCTCGGCGGCAAGGGCACGATGCGCGGCGCGATCTGCGGCAGCCTGCTGCTCTCGGTGATGATCAACGTCATGTTCTTCCTGGGTTTTCCGCCGGTCGCGCAATATGTCGCGCAAGGCCTGATCATCGTCGGCGCGGTCGCCGTGCCGGAACTTCTTGGGACTTGGAGAGCAAGGCGATGAACATGATCAGGTCCGCGTTCCGCAATCCGCCGCTGCTGACCTTCCTTCTGGTCGCGCTCGTCTGGATCGTCGCCAGCGTCTCGCTGCGTGGTTTCGGAGCCTATGGCCACCTGCGCTACCTGCTCGAACTCGCCGCGGTGATCGGCATTGCCGCCGCCGGCCAGACGCTTGTCATCCTGATGGGCGGCATCGATCTCTCCGTCGGCGCGGTCATAACAGTCACGGCGATCCTGCTGCCGCTGATTTCGCCCGCCTGGGACCCGACCGGCCTCGCCGGCATTGCGGCGGCCCTTGCGATCGCCACCACTATCGGCCTGATGAACGGTGCCGGTGCTGCCTATCTGCGCGTGCCGCCGATCATCATGACGCTGGCCATGGCGACCTTCCTGCAGGGGCTGCTCGTCATCGTCGCCGGCGGCAGCGCGGTCACCGTCAGCAATCCGGCGGTCATTCTGCTCGGGCAGGCGCGGCCGTTCGGCATTCCCTCAGGCATTATCCTGTGGCTCGTCGTCGCGATCGTCGTCCTGCTGCTCGTCCACCGCATGCCGATCGGCGCCCGTTTCCTGGCGCTTGGGGCGAACCCGCTGGCGGCCCGACTTTCCGGCGTCAGCGTCACGCGCAACACGCTGATCGTCCACTCTCTGTCGGGTTTTTTCGCAGGGCTCGCCGGCATTCTCGTGCTCGGCATGAACCGGCAAGGTTATGTCGGCATCGGCGATCCCTATCTGCTGACCTCGATCGCCGCCGTCGTGCTCGGCGGCACCTCCATCCTCGGCGGCCGCGGCACCTATGCCGGAACCATTCCCGGGGCAATCCTGCTCGTCACGACGACGGCGCTGATTACTGTCGTCAATGCCTCGCCCGGCTGGCGCTCGATCATGTTCGGCACCTTGATCCTTGCCCTTCTGCTCGTTTCCGGCCGCGAGGCGCGCCGATGATGGAGCGCTACGACGGGCCTGTGATCGACCCGCATCACCACCTCTGGGACTTAAGCCTAGAACGCCATCCCTGGCTGCAGAAGGCGCGCGCATCCGGCGAGGAGATGGTTTTCGGAAGCCTCGCACCGATTCTGCGCGACTATGGCATCGACGATTATCGCGCCGGTGCTGCCCGCCAGAACGTGATTGCAACCGTGCATGTGGAGGCCGGCTGGTCCGATGCGCATCCGCTGGAAGAGAGCCGCTGGCTGGATGGCCTCGACCGCAGCTCCGGTGTGGCGCATCGTTATATCGCGCGCGTGCCCCTCGACGGGCCGGACGCCATGCGCCTGCTCGAGGCGGAGGCGGCGAACCCGAATGTCGTCGGCATCCGTGATATTCTGAGCTGGCATCCGGACGCGGCGAAGAGTTTTGCGCCGCGCCCGAACCGTATGGCCGATCCCGCCTGGCGGGCGGGGCTTGCCGAGGCCACGCGGCTCGGATTGGTCTTCGATCTGATGCTCTATCCCTGGCAGATGAGCGAGGCGCTCGAACTGGTGCGCGCTTTTCCGGAAACGCTTTTTGTGCTCAACCACGGCGGCAGCCCGGCGGATCGGACGGAGGACGGCATGGCGCTCTGGCGTCGTGGTCTGCGGGCGCTTGGCAATGAGCAGAACACGCGACTGAAGATCTCCAACCTGGTCGCCTATGACAATAAGTGGACGCTCGAAAGCCTGCGGCCGGTGATCGAGCACTGCCTCGATTGTTTCGGTCCGGCGCGCGCCATGTTCGCGAGCGACTTTCCGGTTGCGGGCCTGCATGCCTCTTTCGATGAGGTCTACCAGGTTTTCCGCACGGTCGCCTCGCAGCTCTCTTACGACGAGCAGCGCGCTCTGTTCTTTGCCAGCGCCAACGACACCTATCGCCTCGGTATCGCCGATCCGGCCGAGATCAGGAGTGGCTGCCATGTCTGACCTTCATAGCGCGACGGAAAACGTGCTGATCGACGAGCGGGTGCGCGGCTTTCCGCCGGGCAATCCGCCGCTTCCGCTTGATGCAATCGGCAAACAGGGATGGAAGCCTTATGACGGCAGGATGGCCCTGCCGCTGATCTCGCTCGACCGGCAGGCTTTCTCCGGCAATGTCGAACTGATGATGGCCTATGTGAAGAGCCACGGCGCTGATATCGCGCCGCACGCCAAGACACCGATGTCGACGGCGCTGGCGGAGGCACTTCTGGCGGCAGGCGCCTGGGGCACGACGGTCGCCGATATCCGCCAGGCCGCCGTCCTGCTCAAGGCGGGACAGCGCCGGCTGATCCTTGCCAACGAGATCGGCGGGGCCGCCGCCGCCCGCCGGCTTGCGGCCCTGCTTGGCCACTATCCCGATGCGGAGCTGCATGTCTTCGTGGATTCGACAGCGCTGGTCGAGGCTCTGCGTTCCGCCTGGCAGGAACGTCCCGATCTGCCGCCTCTCGGCCTGCTGGTGGAGTTCGGCGCCGGCCGCGCCGGTGCCCGCGGCATCGACGCCGCCGAGGCAATTTTCGAGGCGATCCTTGCCGTGGAGACGCCGACCTTCCGGCTGACCGGCATCGCAGCCTATGAGGGCGCGGCGGCGACCGCTGATGCGGAAGAGACGATGCGTCGGATCGAGGCGCTGATGGCGGTGACATCAGATTTCCTGCCGAAGGTGCGCGCCCGTATAGGCAAGGAGCGGCCGCTCTTCGTGACGGCCGGCGGCTCAGTGTTTTTCGACGTGGTGATTGCCAGGCTTTCCGCCGCCGTCGCGGCCGATCCCGCCTGCCGGCTGGTGCTGCGCAGCGGCGCGATCTTCTTCCACGATCACGGCATCTACGAACGCGGCCTTGCCGGCCTCGATGCACGCGGCGGTTTCCGCATCGGCGGCGAGACGGTTTCGGCGGCCGCGGGTTTCCATCCGGCGCTGCGGCTCTGGGCTGAGGTCCTGTCCCGGCCGGAGCCGCGGCTGGCGATCTCAGGCATGGGCATGCGCGACGTGGCGATGGACCAAGGCCTGCCGCGGCCGTTGGCGCTCTATCGCAATGGTGCGTATCTCGCCGATCTCGCGGGCGCCGAAGTTTTCCGCCTCAACGATCAGCACGCCTTCATTAGCCTTGCCGACGGCAGCGGCGTCGCGGTCGGTGACGTCATCGAGTACGGCATCTCGCATCCCTGCACCTGCCTTGACCGGCATGCCATCCTCTACGGCCTCGACCCGGACCATTCGGTGACGGCGGCCTATCTGACCAGCTTCGGCTGAACTCTCCCTCCAAAAGCAAGAAAAGGAAAACCCGCAATGATCCAGCGTTATCAGAAAGGTTCGCGTATGAGCCAAGCCGTCAGCTACGGCGGTCTCGTCTATATTGCCGGCCAGGTCGCGGAAAATCGCAAGGCTGATATCGAGGACCAGACCCGCGACGTGCTCGGCAAGATCGACGCCCTTTTGAAGGAGGCCGGCATCGATCGCTCGCGCCTCATCGCCGTCAACGTCTTCCTGCCGGCGATCGTCGATTTCGAAGCGATGAACAGCGTTTATGATGACTGGATCGACATCGAAAACCCGCCGGCCCGCGCCTGCACCGAAGCTCGTCTGGCCGATCCCGATCTGCGCGTCGAAATGACCGCGATCGCCGCTCTTTGACGGCATCGCAACCGCCCGCACTGGAGACATCATGCACAGCGGTCTCGTCAATCCGATCGACTTTTTGCGCGAGGGCCGGCAAGCCGGCCACCTCGCCATTCCCTATTCGATCGACCGGTCGCCCTATTATCAGATCCGCATTCCGATCCTTCGCCTGAAAAATGGCGAGGGGCCGTCTTTGCTGCTGATGGCCGGCAATCATGGCGACGAGTATGAGGGCGAACTCCAACTCGGCCGGCTGATGCGGATGCTTGTTGTCGCCGAAATCCGCGGCGCCGTCACCATCCTGCCGATGGCGAACCTGCCGGCGGTAATGGCGGCCAAGCGCTGCTCGCCCTTCGACGGCGGCAACCTCAACCGGGCGTTTCCCGGCGATCCCAGCGGGTCACCGACGGCGCGGCTCGCGCATTTCCTCGAACACGAGCTCTTTCCGCGCCATGACGTCGTGCTCGACCTGCATTCGGGAGGCACCTCCATGACCCACCTGCCCTGCACGCTGATCGAGCGGCAGGCCGATGCCGCCCGTTTCGAACGGTCGGCTTCACTGATGCGCGCCATGGGTGCCGCGCATGCCTTCATCGCCGATAACGGGCCGACCGCACCGACATCGATGGGGGCTGCGGCAAGGGCCGGGACCATTGGTCTTTCCGGCGAGTTCGGCGGTGGCGGCACCGTGACGCCTGCGACAATGGCCTTCACTGCGGCGGCAATCGACCGGTTGCTCATCACACTCGGCATCGTCGAGCGCCCGGTGCTGTCGCGCGTGCCGCTCACCGAGCCGGGACCGTTGCAGCTGCTTGCACTATCTAGACACAGCCAGGGCATCTATGCGAACCGCAGAGGCTGGTTCGAGCCGGCCGTTGCCCTCGGCGCTACCGTTTCCGCCGGTGACCTTGCCGGATGGTATCATGACTTGGAACGCCTGGAGCAGCCGGAGGAAGAACTGCGCTTTGCCGAGAGCGGTATTGTCATTTCCCACAGACTGCATTGCGACAGCCAGGCCGGCGACTGCCTGATCCAGATCGCCGAACCCATCGCATCCTGAGGAGCGCTGATCCGCTTAAATGATTGCGTCGACCGCTGCCTTGACCCAGTCGAGGCGCTTTGCCGGTATCAGGCCGTAATTGTAGAAGTTCACGCCGTCAGCGCCGGCGTCGACGGCAGCCTTGGCGCGTGCGGCGAGCACCGCCGGCCCGCTGACTTCGGGATAGAAAACGCGCAGACCGACGCCCAGAAACTTTCCCGGTCCGATTGCCGCCCGGCCGGTCCGGATGACATCGCCGAAGGCATCCGGTTCCATGTCGTAACAGCAGAGGATCGCGCCGTCGCAGAGCTTGCCGACCGCTGTCAGATCGACGCCGCCGAGCCAGCCGTCCTTCAAGTCGATGAGCACGATGCGTGTTGCCGGATCGGCGGCCGCCTTGATCTCGCCGATCAGGCTGGTCACTGGTTCGCTGCGCCAGGTGAGATAGGCATGAAGATCGGGATGGCCTCGAAAGGCATCGGTGCCGGCTGCCGGGAAGTCCGGGAATTGTCGTTCCGGGACAGCGCGTTCGCAGAGTTCGGCGATGAAGCGCGCGACCGATCGGCGTGCACCTTCGACCGGCACGCCGGCCTTTTCGGCGCGTGCCGTGCAATGGTCGCAGAAGCAGAGCGACAGCAGGAAATCGTCTTCGGCGTTCAGGCCGACGCCGTCCTTCTCGTGATGGTATTCATGCGCGAATCCCATGAAGTTCGGGCTCTCGAGCTCCACCATATCGGGCCGGTAGTTCGTCGTGATGTCGCGAACAAGGGTAACGGCGTAGTCCCGCGCCCCCGGGCTGGAGGGGCAAAGATTGTAATAGTTGGGATTGCCGAAGGCGTTGCGCGTCACGTGATCGGGATGCAGCATGCCGAGACGGGTATTGTGCAGGCAGACCGTCCAGCAGGAGACTTTGAGACCCGTCGCCTCGCGTCCCTTGACGAGCGCTTCCAGCATGTCGCCGCGCTCAGTGACATTCCCAGCCATCAGCGGCCGGATCACTTTGTCCTGCCACAGGCTTGCGTCCGGCCGGAAGTAGACGGTCCCGTCTTCGGGGAAATAGGCCTTCTGCCGCGGGCTGCGCGGCTGCAGGAACCGGCCGGCGTGATAGGAGGTCGCCAGACTGACCGTCGTCAGGCCCGCACGGCCGCGAAGCTCGACGGCAAAGGGGTCGAGCCCCTGGTCCTGGATATCCCAGGGGTAAGTCCACATGGAAAGATGCATGGCGTGCTCCCGCTGAATCTGTCCATTTTATAGAACATGTGTCCATAATAGTGTCCAGACTGATCTTTCGGCGCGGGCGGCCATCTCAGATGTCGGCGACGAGGCCCTTGGCTTTCAGCACCGGTTCGAGATTGCTGACCTCGATGACCGATTTGCCCTGCTTATATGCCGCGATATAACCGGCCTCGGCATCTTCGCGGGTCTGTGACAGCCTGGCGACTTCCTGCGCTTCCTGGCGACGCACGACCACCAGGCCGTCGGCATCACCGGCGATGATGTCGCCGGGATGGATGATTTCGCCGCCGACGATGATCGTGTCGTTCACCGCCGCAATGGTTTCCTTCACCGTCCCCTTGATGCAGACGCTGAGCGAGAAGACCGGGAAGCCAAGCTCCCTCAGTTGCAGCGTGTCGCGCACGCCGGTGTCGGTCACGAGACCGCCGATGCCCTTTGCCAGGCAGGCATTGGCAAGTACATCGCCGAAGGATCCGGCCTCTTCGTATTCGCCCGCCGATACGACGATGATATCGCCCGGCTTTGCGTAGTTGATGGCAAGCTGTAGCATGATGTTGTCACGCGGTGCGCACTTCACCGTAAAGGCCGGACCGCACAGTTTCATGCGGTAGTCGACGGGCTTGAGGCGGGAGGAAAGGGCTCCGCGGCGCCCTTGGGCCTCGTGGATCGTCGCAGGCGAAAATTTGGAAACGGCGTCGATATCGGCTTTGCTTGGCCGTTCGGCAATATCTTTAATATGGATCATGGATGCCTCACATCGTTGGCCGACGGCGGGCATGTCCCGCCGTCTGATTTCGTTTGGATATCGTCATTGGATGGTGCCGCTGCCGATCGGCTTACGGGATCGGGTCGAACTTCAGCTCGGAGAGCGATACGACCTTGTCAGTGCGTGTCATCTTGTATTCGGTATCCGGGCCGAGCCACTTGTCCCAGATCTTGTTGATCTCGCCCGATGTGTCGAGCTTGCGAAGGATCTCGTTGATCTTGGCGGTCAGCGCCGGCTGATCCTTGGCCATGCCGATGCCGATCGGCTGGTACAGCATCGGCTCCTCGATCATCCGCATTGCCTTGCCCTTGCTCTTCGATTCATTGACGAACTTGGTCGTCGTCATGGTGTTGGCCACCATGCCGCGCGCCTTGCCCTGCTGGACGGCGAGATAGGCCGAGGCGGTATCCTGGAAGGTCAGCGGGTCGGATTTGTTGAGCTTGATCGACATCTCGGAGGTCGAACCCTTGGTCGAAGCGATACGCTGGCCCGCATAGTCGGCCTTCTTCTTGCCGGCATCGTCCGCCGGCACGATCAGCATTTCCTTGGCGAGATAATAGGGATCGCTGAACTGGATCTGCTCGGCGCGGCTGAGAGTATAGGCAAGGTTGGCAACGGTGATGTCGACGCGGCCGAGCTTGACCTCGGGCACGCGCGCCTCGACCGAAACCGGCTTGATTTCAGCCTTGACGCCCAATTCCTTGGCGATGGCGCCGCAGAGATCGACGTCGAAACCGGCCATTTCGCGGGTCTTCGGATCGGGCGAAGCGAAGGGAGGAACGTCGGCGAAAGTCGCGCAGCGCAGGGTTTTTGCCGACATGATGTTGTCGAGCTGATCGGCCTGTGCGGGCAAGGCCGCCGCCATGCCGGCAAATGCGACGGTGAGGGTTAGGCATTTCCAGTTCATTGCTGTTCTCCTTTGTTTTTGGTGGTTGGTTTCAATGCCTGAGATCAGCGAGGAAACGCTGCGCACGGGGATGGCTTGGATTGTTGAAGAATTCCTCAGGCGTCGCCATTTCGAGGATCTGGCCCGCATCGATGAACCAGACCCGATCCGCGACGTCGCGCGCGAAACCCATTTCGTGGGTGACGCAGAGCATGGTCATGCCTTCCGACGCCAGGCTCTTCATGACGGCCAGCACTTCGCCGACCATTTCAGGATCGAGCGCGCTGGTTGGCTCGTCGAACAGCATCACCGGCGGTTCCATGGCAAGGGCGCGGGCGATTGCCACCCGCTGCTGCTGGCCGCCCGAGAGTTGACCGGGATAGGCCCGCGCCTTGTCGGCCAGACCGACCCGATCGAGAAGTTTGAGGGCCTTGTCCTCTGCAATATCCGGCGCCACGCCTTTCACCCGGATCGGCGACATCGAGACGTTTTCGACCACTGAAAGGTGCGGAAACAGGTTGAAGTTCTGAAACACGAAGCCGATCCGGCTGCGCAGCGTATTGAGTTCCTTTGCCCGCATGGCGGCGTGAATGTTTTGCCCGTCGAGCGTGATCGATCCGCTGTTGATCTCTTCAAGGCGATTGATCGTGCGGATCAGCGTCGACTTTCCCGAACCGGACGGCCCGCAGATGACCACGACTTCGCCGTGCGAGACCTGCGCATCGATATCCTTCAGGACCGGATAGTCGCCGTAGCTCTTGCAGACCTGCGAAAGCCGGATCGTCTGCAATTCCTGTGCTGGAACTGACATGGTCATAGCTGCTCCGATATGATTTTCGATGGCGCGACCAACGCAGCAGAGGGAAGGTTGGAAAGTCCCGCACGCCGCCGCGTGATGCTCCGCTCGAGGCGGTTTGCGAAGTAGGTGAGCGTCCAGCAGATGGCGAAGTAGACGATCGCCAGAATGAGGAAGACCTGGAAAGGCTGCGTCAGGAGCTGGTTGTTGACCTGGCTTGCGGCAAAGGTCAGGTCCGGCACGTTGATCACGTAGCCGAGCGTCGTGTCCTTGATCGTCGAGACGAAGGTGGAGATGATGCTCGGGATCATGTTGTAGAGTGCCTGCGGCAGGATGATGAAGCGCATTGCACCGAGATAGCCGTGGCCAAGCGCACGCCCCGCGTCCATCTGGCCCGGTCCGAGCGCTACGATGCCGGCACGCACGACTTCGCTCAGGAACGCGCTCTGATAGACCACGAGCGTCGTCAGCATCGTGACGAAGCTCGGCACATCAGCGCCGGTCAGCAGCGGAACGAGGAAATAGCTCCACAGGATGAGCATCAAGAGCGGCACGCCCCTGGTGAAATAGACGAGCGCGGTGACCGGCCAGCGCAGCAGCGGCGACTTGGAGAGCCGCGCCAGTGCGAACAGGATGCTGACCGGAAAGGCGAGAGCGATGCTGAGTGCAGAAAGGATCAGCGTGTTGGCGAGCCCGCCGAGCGGCCCGTTCGGATATTGGCCGATCAGCAGCAGCAGCCAGTAGTCTTGGACGATGGCGATCATGTCGTGGATCATGCCCGCGCGCTCCTGGCAGGATCCGCGCGCATCGACAGATAGGCGCCGATGCTCATGATCACGAGCGAGAAGAAAAGGTAGAGAACCGTCCCGATCAGGTAGATCTCGAAGGTCCGGAAGCTAAGGTTCTCGATTTCCTTGACGGCGTGCGTCAGTTCCGAGGCTCCGATGACGACGGCGAGACTGCTGTTCTTGAACAGGGAAACGCTGTGATTGATGAGCGGCGGCAGGGCGTTGCGCACGCCTTGCGGCATGATGACGAAACGCATCGCCGAGAGATAGCCGTGGCCAAGCGCGCGGGCTGCCTGCATTTGGGCGGGGCTGACCGAGCGCACGCCCGACCGAAGATCTTCGCTGAAATAGGCCGCCTGACAGAGACCGAGCCCGATTACCGCAAAGATGGCCTCCGCATTATGGACGGCCAGCCATGTCGCTACTCCGCTTGGCATCAGGGTGAAAATCCCGAAGTACCACAGCATCAGCTGAACCAGGGTGGGGACGTTCCGGTGATAGGAGACGTAAGCGGCAACTAACGGATCGCCGACGCGAAAGGGCGACAAACGCAATGCCAGCAGCAGAAGTGCCAGCGCCATCGCCATAGACCAGGAGCCGGCATAGATGATGAATGTCATCTCGATGCCATGCAGCAGCATGGCGGTATATTCCGGATTTCCGAGGATTGCCGAAAGGTCGAAACCGCTCACGGGTTTGGCTCCCCGGATTGATCCGTCTTCGCTGCAGGTTGGGGCTTTGCCGTCTGCAGGCCGCCCATGACCTGCAGTGTCGGCGTGATCTCCATGTGCCCGATGTTGACGGCCACGGGGGCTGCTATGGCGAAGGCAATCGCGTCGGCGATATCGGTCGCCTGCGGCAGTTCGAAGCCATCGATGAACCGTTCCCTAATGCTGGGGTCATCGCCATGGACGTGATTGAAAATGTCAGTGGCGACCCGACCGGGGCAGATTTCCGTGACCCGTACCCGCTTGCCGAAAGCGTCGATGCGCAGCTGGTTGGACAGCATGCTCACCCCGGCCTTGGTGGCGTGATAGGATGAGTTGCCGCCGAAATTGTAGGCGCCGGCGATCGACGAGATGTTGATGACATGTCCGCGGTCGCGCGCCACCATGCCGGGCACGACCATGCGGCAGATGTGCAGGACCGCCCGGAGATTGACGTCGACGAGGAGATCGATATCGCCCTCGTCGGCTTCCAGGAATTTCTTCGGCCGGTCGACACCGGCGTTGTTGACGAGAATATCGAACTCCACCCGACGTGTGAGTTCTGCCATGGCCTGACGGTCGGTCACGTCGATGACGTGGGCGATGCAGCCCGTCCGCGCAGCCAGCTGCTGCAGCGCTTCGGCGCTGCGGGCAACCGCATGGACCTCGATGTTCTCCCGGCGGAACCGCTCCACCACGGCTGCGCCGATACCGGAAGATGCGCCGGTCACCAGTGCGGTCTTGTAGTCGGAGAATGGCATTGTCGTTCCCTTGTTGTTGATCGAGACAGTAGCGAAGCTTAAACCCCTTGCCTAAGACCGATTATCTCTGGAGCAATAAGCAACGGTTATGGAGCCGGCCCAGGCTGCTGAAGAAGAGAAAGGGCTGATGCCGGACACCACCTTGCGGCGTCCAAGCCTGAGGAAAGCAGCGACGGCTTCGCGTTGCAAAAGCAATGCGTGTCTGCAAACATGTAAGCCGCGCAGATCAGAACGGTACCCCGATCCTCATGGACATCAGACGCCTCAAATCTTTCATCGTGATCGTCGACAGCGGCAGCATCACGCGAGCGGCGGACCTTTTGCATATCGCCCAGCCGGCCCTCAGCCAGCAGCTTGCGGCACTGGAGGAACATTTCGGTCAGAAGCTGCTGATCCGCAGCCAGCAGGGCGTCAGCATGACCGATGCAGGACACGCGGTGTATCGCCATGCGCAGATTATCCTTCGGCAGATGGAGCAGGCGCAAGCGGATGCATCGGCAGCCGGCAATTCGCTTGCCGGGCGTGTGTCCGTCGGTCTCGTGCCCTTCAGCAGTGCGGCCACGCTGTCGGTCGACCTCCTGGCGGAGACCCGCAAACGGCATCCCGGTATTCTGCTGCACCTGACCGAAAGCGTCGGCCAGACCTATAGCCAGATGATCATGAACGGCCGGCTGGAGATGGCGCTTCTCCATGGAACCGGACCGATCAAAGGCGTCCGGTTCGAGCCGATCCTCAGCGAAGAGTTTTACCTTGTCGCGCATCGGGACTTTGCGATCGAAGCGGATGCGAAACCCGTTCTGGTCAATACTCTCGACGGGATGCCGCTGCTGTTGCCGCCGGCCTATAATTTCGTTCGCCGCGCGGTCGATACCGCCTTCACGCGCACCCGCACCAATTTGAAAGTCGTGGCGGAAGTCGAAATCGTCCGCACGCTCGCCCGCGCGGTGGGCAGCGGTCTCGGCGCGACGATCATGCCGAAAGCCATCGCCGACCGTATCGTATCGGAATCGAGCGAGCCGCTGATCTGCCGGCTCGTCTCGCCGCGGATCGAAGAAACCCTGTCGCTGTGCGTTTCCGATCAGAATCCCCTATCGGAACCGGCCCTTGCCGTCCGGGACATCCTTCTCGAGTTGACGGCGCACTTGAAAAACTAAAAGCTCGCTGCCGATCAGCGCATATCCTTACAAAACTGAGCTATGCGCGCGCAGCCTTCGCCGAGTTTCTCCATGCTGGTCGCGTAAGAAATGCGAAAGAAGGGGCTCATTCCGTAAGCCGCCCCTTGCACGGTCGCGACATGATGCTCGTCGACGAGCGCCATGACGAAATCGACATCGGTCTCGATCTTTCGCCCGCCCTTGCTGGTCTTGCCGATCAGCCCCGAGATATTGGGATAGATGTAGAAGGCGCCTTCGGGCCTATGGCAGCGCAGCCCTTCCACCTCAGACAATCGGTCGAGAACGAAGTCGCGTCTTTCCTTGTAGATCGCGGCACGCTCCTTCAAGAGATCCTGAGGCCCATCGAGCGCCGCGGTCGCCGCAGCCTGCGTCAGCGTCGCGATGCCGCCACCATTCTGTCCGTTGACGTTGCTGATGGCGGAGATCAAGTCTTTCGGCCCGGCACAAAAGCCGAGCCGCCAGCCTGTCATCGCGTAAGCCTTGGAGACGCCGTTCATCGTCAGGACGCGATCATAGAGCCTGGGCTCGACTTCGGCGATCGTGCAGAACTGGAAGTCGTCATAGACCAGGTGTTCGTAGATATCGTCGGTCATGATCCAGACATTGGGATGTCGCAGCATGACCTCAGCGATGGCAGCCATCTCCGCCCGGGAGCAGGCGGCTCCGGTCGGATTGTTCGGGAAATTCAGGAAGAGCCATTTGGTGCGCGGCGTGATCGCCGCCTCCAGATCCTCGGGATGCAGCTTGAAGCCGGTCTGCTCGTGGCACGGGACGGCGACCGGGACACCGCCGGCGAACTTGACGATATCCGCATAGCTGACCCAGGAGGGCGTCGGAATGACCACCTCGTCGCCGGGATTGCAGGTTGCCAGCATGGCATTGAAGATCACCTGCTTGCCGCCGCCCGAGACGACGATCTGGCTGGCATCATAGTCGAGATTGTTGTCCCGTTTGAACTTCCGGATGATGGCCGACTTGAGCACCGGCGTACCGTCCATCGGAGGATATTTCGTATCGCCGGCAAGAGCTGCCGCATGGGCCGCCTCGATCGCGTGGGCCGGAGTGGGGAAATCCGGCTCGCCGGATGAGAGGCTGACGACTTTGATCCCGTTGGCGGCCAGTTCCCTGGCGCGCTGGGTCATGGCGGCGGAGGCGGATATGGAGACGTTTTTCAGGCGGTCTGATATGGCGGACATCGCGATGGTCCTTCAATGAGAGATTGGAACGGGAGACCGCCCGCAGGCGATCAGGATTGTGTCAGTCGGCGAGTTCGGCGGCAGGCGCGATCGTGGCGCCCGCGGCTTCGATCTCGCCGCGCACGATGCCGGCAAGCTCTAAGGCGCCGGGTGTGTCGCTATGGACGAGAATGGAGCGGGCCGGCATTGCGATCACCGCTCCGTCGATTGTCTCGACGGTTCCTTCGAGCAGAAATTTCCGTACGCGTGCACGCACCGAGGCTTCGTCCTTGATGACGGCGCCAGCGAGCCCGCGCGCGACAAGTCTGCCCTCGGCATCATAGGCCCGGTCGGCAAGGAAAAGCGCCAGCGTCTTCAAATGCGCGCGTCTGGCCGCCTGCTGGATCTCGCTGCCTGAAGTGACGAAGACGACGAGGCCGGCATCCACGGTGGCGATCGCATCCATCATCAGGTCGGCCAGCACAGGATCGCGGTTGACCATATTGCCCATGGCTGCGTGGAAGCTGATATGGGACAGCGTGACACCCTCGGCTTTGGCGATCGCCATCAGGGCGCCGAGCTGATAGAGCATCTGCTGGCGAAGCTCATCTGCCGAAAACGCTATTTCGCGGCGGCCGAACCCGAGCCGATCGGGCAAGCCCGGATGCGCGCCGATGCCGACGCCGTTCAGTTTCGCAAGCCGGACCATACGCCCCATCGTATCGGGGTCGCCGCCGTGGAAACCGCAGGCGATATTGGCCGACGAGACGAGTTTCATCATCGCTTCGTCGTCGCACAGCCGGTAGGGGCCAAAACCTTCGCCCATGTCGGAATTCAGATCGATCTTCATCGGTTCTTCCTTTTGACGGCCGGTATCTTTGCTTTCATGCATGCTGCCCGTATCAGGCCATCGCCTTCAGGGCGCCCTTGACCATCCGGGATGTTTGCCTGACGTCGTCAACATAGCGGGCGACGGCCTGTTCCACCCTGCGCGCCTCCGCATGCGTCGAGCGAACGAAGCTCAGACGCGTGCCGATGCGGGCTTGCCCGAGCCGCCACAGGTCGCATTCGATCACGCCGGCGATCTTTGGATAGCCGCCGGCGGTGTTGGCATCGCTCATCTGCACGATCGGCTCGCCGCCGGGGGGGACCTGGATCACGCCGGGCACGACGCCGTGGGAGCGCATCTCAATGGACGCGGTCGGCTTGATCGGCTCGCCTGACAATCGGTAGCCCGTCCGGTCGCTTCGGGAGGAAATCCTCCACGTCTGGTTCCAGAAAGCTTCGCCATCGCCTGCGAAAAGATCGTGCTCGCCGGCCGGCAGGGCACGGATCGGCAGCGTGCCGTTGACAGCAGCCGGAAAGACATCGCGCAGTGCCACGGCCGGTTCGACGACGGCAAGACCCGAGGCCGGCAGCATGGCGATCTCTGCATCCTCGCCGACCGCGATCCGATCGCCCTTCGCCAGAGGCCGGCCGGCATTGCCCCCGAAACCGCCGCGCAGCGACGTACTTCGCGAACCCATGATGATGGGCATATCCAGCCCGCCTCCGACCGAAATATAGGAGCGCGCCAGCCGTGGAGGCTGTTTCAGTTCGAGAACCTGTCCGGGCTCCGCGATGTAAGCGCACCAGGGAAGCAATTCCGATCCGTTAAGATGAGGATTGCCGTCGGCGCCGGTCACGGCAAAGACCACGCGCTGCTCGAAACGCAGGCTGAACGGGAAGGTCTGCACCTCGATCACAGCCGCATTTTCATCATTGCCGACGAGAATGTTGCCGATCCGGACCGCAAGCGGATCCATCGCGCCGCTGGCCGATACGCCGATATCGCGATAGCCGGGGCGGCCAAGATCCTGCACCGTGTTGAACGGGCCGCTTTCGATGATCTCGATCATAGCTCGATCCTTGCCGGCAGGAACCGCACCGTATCTCCCGGCGCCATCATGGCGGGGCTCGGTAAGGTAGGGTCGAACATCTGCAGTGCCGCGAAGCCGATGGAATTCCAGCCATTCGGACCTGTGAGCATGGCGACGCCGGTCTGCATGCCGCCGATGGTCACGCAGCCCTTCGGCATCTTCAACGAGGGCACGGTCTTTCGCGGCATATAGATGCGCGGATCGAGGCCATGCAGATAGCCGAAACCGGGCGCGCTACCCAAGGCGAAGACACGGTAGGTCGCTTCATGATGGATGCGGACGACCTCGCGATCGCTCAAGCCCGAGAGATCGCAAAGGGCCGGCAGATCCATCGCATATTCGCCGCCATAATGGACGGGAATCTCGATGGTCTTGCCGTTGAGATCGATGCTGCGCGCATTCTCCCATGCCTCCAGCAGCCGGGCGACCACCGCATCAGGATCCTCGGGCGTCTCCTTGAAGATCACCAGCAGGTTGGTCATGCCGGGGATGTTTTCGGCAAGGTCCGGCCAGCCTTTCACGGTCTGGGACAGAGCCCAGATCCGCCGCTGCGCGATGAGATCGAAGTCGCCTGGCGCCTCTAGCAGGAAGGATTTGGCGCCGATCGAGGAAACCCGCGCTTGGCGTTTGGTGGCCGGAACGATTTCGCGTTGCGATGCATGTCTGTTCGTCGTGGCGATCATGATGGGAACTCGATTTCGAACAGAGGATCACCGAAGCCGACCAGTGCGTCGGGCTCGGCGAGCAGCCTGGTCAAAACACCGGAACGGCCGGCGCGAATGGGGAGCAGGATGTGCCCTACCCCGACAAAGCCGACGATATCCGCATTGGACACGGAGCGCGGCAGATTTTGCGGCGTGGTGGAGGTCGGATGCTCGACACAGAAGCGGCCTGCCATTGGCGCCTTCATGACGACCGATGCGAAGCCGAGAGCGCGTGGCGTCGCTCCGGTCGAGCTGATCCGGGCGCCGTCTTTTCCAGCGACGATGATGCGAAGCTGTCCGCCCGGCCGGGAGATTTCGAGACCGTCCACACCGGCGGCCGTCAGCGCCTCGGTGAGCAATGCGATGGTCGCCGGATCGCTGAAATCGATCGCGCTCATGCCGCCCTCCGCAGCTTCAGCCATTGTTCAAGATAATGGATATCCGTCTCGCCGCGCGCGAATGCGCCGTCCTCGAACAGGGCGCGCAGGAAGGGGATATTGGTGGAAATCCCCTCGACCTCAGTGCCGGCAAGCGCTTCGCGCATTCTTGCCATCGCTTCGGCCCGCGTCGGCGCATGGACGATCAGCTTGGCGATCAGAGAATCGTAATAGGGCGAGACCTTGTAGCCGGCATGAATATGCGTATCGACGCGGATGCCTGGTCCCGCAGGCAACGCCAGATGGGTGACGACACCCGCTGACGGCAGGAAACTTTCCGGATCCTCGGCGTTGATGCGGCATTCGAAGGAATGGCCTTCGCAGGTCACATCGCCTTGGATGAGATCCAGGACGTGACCCTGCGCCGCCCTTATCTGCGCCTGGACGATATCGACACCACTCGTCATCTCGGTGACGGGATGCTCGACCTGAAGTCGCGTGTTCATCTCGATGAAATAGAAAGCGCCATCCTCATAGAGGAATTCGAAGGTTCCGACGCCCCGGTAGCCGATCTGGAGGCAGGCCTTTACGCAAGCCAGGCCGACCGGCTGGATGATGTCGGGCGCAATTCCCGCCGCCGGTGCCTCCTCCACCACTTTCTGATGGCGGCGCTGCATCGAGCAATCCCGATGTCCGAGCCACAGGGCATTGCCGTGATCGTCGCAAATGACCTGTATCTCGATGTGGCGCGGGTGCTCTAAGAATTTCTCCATGTAGAGCGAAGGTGAGCCGAAGGCCTTGCGGGCCTCTTCCCGCGTCAGCGCGATTGCTTCATGCAATAAATCGGCCTTGGGCACGACGCGCATGCCGCGTCCGCCGCCGCCGCCGGCTGCCTTGATGATGACAGGGTATCCGATTTCCAGCGCTATGCGCTCGATCGTGGCGGGGTCATCGGGCAGCGCGGTATCCGGACCGGGAACGCAGGGGACGCCGGCGGCCATCATCGCGCGTTTTGCCGAGATCTTGTCGCCCATAATGGCAATCGACGACGCGGTCGGACCAATGAAGACCAGGCCGGCCTTTTCGACGGCATCGGCGAAGGCGGCGTTCTCCGACAGAAAACCATAACCCGGATGGATGGCGCCGGCCCCGGCGAGACGCGCCGTCAGAATGATAGCATGCTGATTGAGATAGCTCTTGGCAGCGCTCGACGGGCCGATACAGAGAAAGCTGTCGGCGGTGCTGCCATAGGGCGCTTCCCTGTCCGCCTCGGAGCAGATGGCGACCGTCTTCAGGCCGAGCTCGCGGCAGGCACGCTGGATCCGGGCTGCGATCTCGCCGCGGTTGGCGATCAGAACGGTATCGAAGCGGTGCCCGGCGGCAGCGGAATGTTCAAGCGTTTCCGGCATCAGGCAATCTCCGCCAGCAGATCGCCAGTCTCGACCTCGCCGTCGTCGATTTCGGTGAGGTGTGTAATGCGCCCCGATCGCGGCGCGGCGATCGTGTTGAAGACCTTCATTGCCTCGATGATGAAAAGGGTCTGCCCCTCTTCCACCTCGTCACCGATCGCGACGAATGGCGGCTCCCCGGGCGCCGGGGTCCGATGCAGAACGCCGAAGACCGGCGCCTTCACCGCATAGGTTTTCTCGGGCCTCGAAGGCATATCGGCGCCGGCATCCTGGGCAGGGTTTGTCGTCGATCCCGCCTCTTGCTCGGCAGCAGCCTCCTGACTCGGCGACGTGCGGAAAATCCGAACCGTCACGTCTTTTTCCGTCACGGTCAGCTCGGTAATGTTCGATCGTCCGACAAAGTCGATCAGCGTCTTGATCTTCGAGAGGTCCATATGCGTGCTCGGAATTTCAAACTTCCACCGCGCTGACCCGAAGTTTCAAGTCGCTCGGTGTTGTGATTTTTCGTAGCACGACGCGTCGACTGATGGGGTCAGACGAAGTTTTGATGGAGTGCAATTGGCGCCTTATAGGACATATCGCCGAACGTCAGCGACCGGCAGCCGGAAGCGGCAGAACCCCGCAATGGATTCAATGAAGGAACAATGCTTGTTCTGACGGCTGAAAGTGCTATATGTAGGTAAATACCTACATGAGGCAGCCATGACCATTACGACACTTTCCAGCCGTGAACTTAATCACGACGTCAGCAATGCGAAGAAAGCTGCCAGAAAAGGACCAGTCATCATCACTGACCGCGGCAAACCTTCCCATGTCCTTCTGACATATGAGGAATTTCAGCGTCTTTCCGGCAGGCGCCAAAGCCTGGTCGATGGGCTTTCCATGCCGGGCCTGTCGGAAATCGATTTCATGCCACCGCGGGTCGAGATCAAAACCCGCGAAGTTGACCTGTCTTGAGCTATCTGCTGGATACGAATGTCATTTCCGAACTGCGCAAGGTCGGTGACGGGAAGGCTGATCCGGAAGTCGTGGCATGGATTCAGATGGCAAACGCTTCTGACTTCTATCTCTCTGCAATTACCATTCTTGAATTGGAACGGGGCGTGCTTGCGGTCCAACGACGCGATGCCCGGCAAGGTTCACGCCTGCGTACATGGCTTGATGATCACGTGCGTCCGCAGTTCGCCGGCCGGATACTGCCGATCGATGATGCTATCGCAACGCGTTGCGCGCATCTGCATATTCCCGACCGGCGCAACGAGGCGGATGCGTTGATTGCTGCCACTGCACTGGTGCACAATCTTACAGTGGTCACCCGAAACGTGAGAGATTTCGACGGCACCGGTGTCGTCATTGTCGATCCTTGGAAGGGTCAAGCAATGTAGCCGCCTTAGACGGATGCAAGTTGCGCGTCAAAATTGACAATGTTAGCGTTTCTGCATGGGATGCGCAGCCGGTTGTTCCCTCATCGTCAGTTCTTCGTGGGGCCGATGCTCTCCCGCAGAATAAGCTCGCTGTGGATGACGGTGCGAACCGCCGCCGTAGTCTCTCTCTGGTCAATGGCGCCGAGCAACAGATCCACCGCCGCGCGCCCCATCTCTTCCACCGGCTGCTTGATCGTCGAGAGCGGTGGAGAGCAGAATTCGCAGACGGGGGAACCGTCGAAGGAGACGACGGATAGATCACCGGGGATGCTCAGGCCCGTGCGCTGGATACGGCTGACAAATGAAATGGCCATGTCGTCGCTGGTCGCGATGACGGCCGTTGGCTTTTCGGTCAGTTTGGCGAAATCGTCTGCCGCCTGGACGCCGATGTCGAAGCCGTGCTGATAATCGAGATGACCGCCCGAGCGGCGCACCGAACCCTCTGACAGTCCTGCCGCCTCGAGCGCCTCGAGCACGCCGCCATAACGCTCGACATCGTGGTAATTGCCTTCAGGCCCCGCAAGATAGAAGAACTGTCGATGACCCAATCGGATCAGTTCGGCCATGACGTCGCGCACGGCTTCGCGGTCGTTGGTAATCACGCTCTGCAGGCCGGCATCACTCATGTCGAGCAGCATCGACACGATCGGCAGGCCGGAATTGGCCAGCGAGCGCCCGTCGACCTCCGGAAGCTTCGACGACAGGATGATGGCGCCGCGCACGCTGCCGCCGAAGGCGAGGTCGAGAATATGCCGTTCTGAAATTTCGTCGCGATCGAGGTTGGCGATCATCAGGTTGTAACCGCCCTGGATCAGCGATTTGTTGATGCTCTGCAGCACCTGCGGGATGATCTGGGAAGCGCCGTAATAGAGCGATCCCGGCAGGATGATCATGATGATGTTGGACTTGCCGACCCTGAGGCCGCGCGCCATGGCGTTCGGCGTGTAGCCCAGTTGCCTGGCTGCGGCATTGATCTTGGCGCGTGTCTTCTCGTTGACCCGTCCGGGATTGGCGAGTGCCCGGCTGACCGTCGATATTGCAACGCCGGCGAGCCGCGCGACATCGGCCATCAATGCACCCGATGGCTCCTCTCCGGGCACATCTTTGTTTTTATTCACGTTTATTTCGGTCTCCCAGATGCTTCGATTTGCAACTCTAAGGCAGGGGGCGATTTATTGCAAACGTTTGCCAAAAACTGCTTGCTTAAAAAACCGGCTTGGCTATTATCTAGCCATGGCAAACGATTGCCATTTCTTAATGCGTTGAAAATCCATGGCTTATTGGACGCGGAATGGCTGTTCCGCACGCGGGTAGGTCATGCCTCGAGAAATGGACAGGTTATGGCAACTGGCGACAGGCTGCGCTTCGGCGTCGATCTCGTGACATTCTTTCATCCCGGCTTCTGGGGCGTCGACAGCCACGATGCGATCGTCGGTTATGCCCGCGCCGAGCCACGCGCCTTCTGGGACAAGATTCTCGACGGCGTCCAGGCTTCCGGCGTTACCGGCGTCGAGCTGACCTTCTCTCCTTTCAACTGGCAGGACGCGATCAAGACCTATGGTTCCGTCGACGCCTTCGCGGCCGAGTTGGCAAGACGTGGCCTGACGCTGTGCAGCGGCTTCTTCGCGGAACTGGAGGCGGCCGGCGACTTTGCTGAGCCCGAGGCCCAGCGCGCGCTGATCGACAAGGCGGAACGATATGCCGACTTCCTGAAAGCCTGCGGCAGCGACATCATGGTGATCGGCGCTCCCTTGCGCCAGACGCTCGGCGCCCAGCCGGTGCAGTTCTACGATTTCGACCGCGCCAAGGTGATCGCCGATCTCCTGAACCGGCTCGGCGCGACCCTCTATGCCAGGGGCGTGCGGCTTGCTCTGCACACCGAGGCGCACTCGATCTTTGCCGCCGCGCGCGACGTCGATCTGATGATGCTGCTTACCGATCCTGCCTATGTGCACATGTGCCCGGACACGGCCCATATCATCGTTGCCGGCTCCGATCCAATCCAGCTCGTCGATCGTCATCACGAGCGCATGATCATCGCCCATTGGAAGGATGCGATCGGTCCTATGCCCGCCGACATACCGATCGACAAACATATCCATGAACGCCACCAGCCCTATTTCTGCAGCTTCGGCCTCGGACGGGTCGATTGGCCGGCCTGGATTCGGCTGCTGCGCGACCGGGCCTATGAAGGCTGGGCAATCCTCGAACTCGATGCCGCGCCCGATCCCGTCCGCGACATCGCCAACGGGCTCACGCTCGTCCGGCAGGCGCTCCTGCCGATCTATCGCTGACAGTCATCCCTAAGACAACAAACGCCCCGCAAAGAGGGCATTTTCAAGAGGTGGAACAATGAAGACCATGATGAAGCTTTTTCTAGCAGGCGTGGCATTCGCCGGCCTATCTGCCTCGGCTCATGCCGAGGACAAGCCGACGATCGAGATCATGTCATCCTGGACGTCGGGCGGCGAAGCAGCAGCGCTTAACGTTATCAAGACCGAGTTCGAAAAGCGCGGCGGCGTCTGGAAGGATTCCTCGATCGCCGGCTTCGGCGCGGCCGATGCCGCCTTCCAGAACCGTATCGTCGCCGGTGACGCGCCGGGCGCCAAGCAGGGCGTCATCGGTCTCGCTGCCGCCGATTTCATCAACCAGGGACTATTCAATCCGATCGACGACGTGGCCGCCGCCGGCAAATGGGCCGACGCCTTGCCGAAATCGATCCACGATCTCATCACCTATGACGGCAAGGTCTATCTTGCGGCGACCGGCGCCCATGGCGAAAGCTGGATCTTCTATTCGAAGGAAGCCTTCGAGAAGGCCGGTATTTCGCAAGAGCCCAAGACCTGGGACGAGCTCTTTGCCGATCTCGACAAGCTGAAGGCTGCCGGCATGGTTCCGGTCGCCTGGGGCGGCCAGCCCTGGCAGCAAACCAAGGTCTTCAACATGATCCTGCTCTCGCAGGTCGGGATCGACGGCTTCCTGAAGATCTATGTCGACAAGGACAAGAGCCAGGCCTCCGTCGAGGGTGTGACGAAGACCCTTGAAATCCTCGGCAAGCTGCGCGGTTATGTCGATGCCGGTGCTGCCGGCCGCAACTGGAACGACGCGACCGCCATGCTGATCACCGCCAAGGCCGGCGTGCAGTTCATGGGCGATTGGGCCAAGGGCGAATTCACCGTTGCCGGCAAGGAGCCGGGCAAAGACTATGGCTGCATGATCGTGCCGGAGTCGAAGGGCATGGTCTACATCGCCGACGCCCTCTGGTTCCCGAAGACCGGCAAGGCCGAAACCGACAAGGCGCAGAAACTTCTCGCCGAAGTGGTCATGGATCCGGCCGTCCAGGTCGAATTCGCACTCAAGAAGGGTTCGGTTCCGA
Organism: Rhizobium laguerreae; assembly: GCF_019778565.1. Lineage (NCBI taxonomy): Bacteria > Pseudomonadati > Pseudomonadota > Alphaproteobacteria > Hyphomicrobiales > Rhizobiaceae > Rhizobium > Rhizobium laguerreae. The sequence goes on from NZ_JAAXQT010000012.1 coordinate 120,147, forward strand.
TGCGCTCCGACGTCGACAAGTCGAAGCTGGACGTCTGCGCCCAGAAGGGTGCCGAGCTGATGGCCGCGGGTGCGATCGTGCCGGACCAGGCGATCGTGCTGACGCCCCAGCAGGTCGGCGCGCTCGACGACTTCGTCGACGAGTACTGGAGCGGCGGCTCGAATGATGCGGCCGCCGCGGCCGAGAATTTCTTCGCCATCTTCGAGTAGGATAGCGCCTGTGGCGTCGGCCCTGATGTCGACGCCACAGCTGCCGGCCGCCGCCTCGCGCGGCGGCGCGAGCCCTGCTTTCCACCCGTCAACGAGCTGGCCGATGTCCATCAAACGCAAGCCCAATCTTTCCGCGACCATCGCCCTTTTGCCGACCTGGTTCGTCGCGGTTGTGGTCTTCATCGGCACCATGGCCTGGTCGATCCGCCTGTCCTTCACCAATTCGACGCTTTTTCCGTCCTCGACCTATGTCGGCTTGGCGCAGTATTCGAAGCTCTTCTCTTCCGCCAAGTGGCTGGCATCGCTGCAAAACGTGTTGATCTTCGGTGTCCTTTACGTCGCAGGCTGTTTGCTGCTGGGCTTCCTGCTGGCCGCGGCGCTCGATCGCAAGATCCGCTTCGAAAGCGCCTTCAGGACCATATTCCTCTATCCCTACGCCATGTCCTTCGTGGTGACCGGGCTGATCTGGCAATGGATGCTCAATCCGACGCTCGGCATCCAGGCAAGCGTGCGTTCGCTCGGCTGGGAAAGCTTCGTCCTCGACTGGGTGGTCAATCGCGACATGGCGATCTATGCGCTGGTGCTTGCCGGCGTGTGGCAGGGCGCGGGGCTCGTCATGGTCATTGCGCTCGCCGGTATGCGTGGCATCGAAGCCGAGCAATGGAAGGCGGCGCGGATCGACGGCATTCCCGTCTGGCGGATCTATGTCTCGATCATCCTACCGCAGCTCGGGCCGGCGCTGGCCGCGGCCGGCATGCTGCTCGCCATGGGCGTGATCAAGACCTACGACATCGTCGTCGCCATGACCAATGGCGGCCCCGGCAATGCGACGGAGGTGCCGGCGAAATTCATCATGGACAATCTGTTCGGTCGCCAGAACCTCGGCCTCGCCACAGCAGGTGCGACGGTGCTTGTCCTCGGCGTGATCATCGCAGTCGCCCCGTTCCGCTACGCGATGCACATGCGTGACAAAGCAAAGGGGGCTGCGTGATGGCCCGTCCTCATCCGAACGGCCCGAAGCCGGCACAGATCACCGCCGGGCGCATCGGCCTCTATGCCTTCCTTGTCGTCGCCGCGCTTTTCTTTCTTTTGCCGCTCTACACCATGGTCGTCACCTCGCTGAAGTCCATGGACGAAATCCGGCTCGGGCAGATCTTTGCCCTGCCGGCCACGCTCGATTTCTCCGCCTGGGCTACCGCCTGGTCGGGCGCCTGCATGGGAACCGTCTGCGTCGGTATTCGCAGCGGCTTCTGGAATTCGGTGGCGATCACCCTCCCCTCGGTCGCGCTCTCGGTCTTCATCGGCGCCGTCAACGGCTATGCGCTGTCGCTCTGGCGGCCGCGCGGGGCAAACCTGCTCTTTGGCCTGCTGATGGCCGGCGGCCTGATCCCCTACCAGATCTTCCTCTATCCGATGGTCCGGGCGATGGCGAATATCGATCTCTACAATTCGCTGGCCGGTATCATTCTCGTGCATGTGATCTTCGGCCTGCCGCTGGTGACGCTGCTCTTCCGTAACTATTTCGTCAGCGTGCCGGAGGAGCTCTGCAAGGCGGCGCGCGTCGACGGCGCGGGCTTCTGGCGCATCTTTTTCGAGATCATGCTGCCGATTGCCGTGCCGATGGTCGTCGTGGTCTCCATGCTGCAGTTCACCGGCATCTGGAACGACTTTCTGCTCGGTCTCGTCTTTGCCGGGCGCGATAACCTGCCAATGACCGTGCAGCTCAACAATATCGTCAACACCACGATGGGCGAGCGAACCTACAACGTGAACATGGCCGCGACGATCCTCACCGCCATCGTTCCGCTCGCCATCTATTTCCTGTCCGGCCGCTGGTTCGTGCGCGGCATCGCGGCCGGCGCAGTCAAGGGGTAACGCTTCCATGCAATCTGCCGTCTCCGTCAAGGACCTGAAGATCGCCTATGGCGATCACACGGTGATCGAGAAGATGTCGATCGACATCGCGCCGCGGGAGTTCCTGGTGCTGCTCGGCCCTTCCGGCTGCGGCAAGTCCACGCTTCTGAACGCCATTGCCGGTCTCCAGGACATCACATCAGGCGAGGTCTGGATCTCAGGCAAGAATGTCAGCTGGGAGGAGCCGAAGGATCGCGGCATCGGCATGGTATTCCAGTCCTACGCGCTCTACCCCCGCATGTCGGTCCGCAAGAACCTTTCCTTCGGACTTCGCGTAGCCGGCCTGCCGAAGGCCGAAATCGAGTCCCGTGTCGCTCGCACCGCCGACCTCCTCCAGCTCGACAAGCTGCTCGAACGGCGTCCTGCCGAGCTGTCGGGCGGTCAGCGCCAGCGTGTCGCCATCGGCCGGGCGCTGGTGCGCGAAGTGGATGTCTTCCTGTTCGACGAACCGCTGTCGAACCTCGATGCCAAGCTGCGCAACGAATTGCGCGTCGAGATCAAGAAACTGCACCAGCGCCTCGGCAACACCATGATCTACGTCACCCACGACCAGGTCGAGGCCCTGACGCTGGCCGACCGGATCGCCATCATGCGGGACGGCGTGATCCAGCAACTCGCCTCACCGGCCGAGATCTATCGCCGTCCGATCAATCTCTTCGTTGCCGGCTTCATCGGCGCTCCTGCGATGAATTTCATTGAGGGCCGGATCGAGCACGGGGATGGGGCGACGGTTTTCCGGGGCAAGGAGTTCGCTTTCGATCTCTCCGGTTATTCCTTTCGAGCGGACGCAGCGGAAGGACCAGCAACGCTCGGCTTTCGCCCGGAACACCTTGTGCTCGATGGGGCTACGAGCGGCCTGCCCACCATTCCCGGTCGCGTTTCCGTCGTCGAGCCGATGGGTTCGGACGCCGTTGTCTGGTTCGACCGGGCGGACCAGAGCCTCTCGCTCCGGCTCATGGGCGATGTCACCCTGCAGCCGGGCGATGCCGTGGCTCCCGGGCTCGATATCGCCAAGGCATCCCTCTTCGGCGCTGACGGATCGCGGCTATGACGCGCCATCCCTTTGTTTTCCCGCAATTCCGGACGCGCTTCGCGCCGTTTTGAGGATTGCTCCAGGACAGGATTTGGAAATACATGTCTGAGATCGTCTATGATGCGCTGGTGATCGGCTCCGGCGCGGCGGGTTCCTTTGCGGTAAAGGAACTGACGGCACAGGGATTGTCGGTGCTGCTGCTCGAGGCTGGCCGCGCCGTCGGACCGAAGGATTTCGATCCCGCGCGCAAGAAGGCGCCGGCAAGCAGCATCAATATCTGGGAGCGTGCGCGGGCCACCCTCAAGGGCCAGCCGATCCAGGCGCGCGCAGCCTTTTTCACCGAGCGCTTCAGCCACTTCTTCGTCAACGACCGCAAGAACCCCTATACGACGCCGAAGGGTGAACCCTTCCTCTGGATCCGAGGCCGCCAGGGCGGTGGGCGCCTTCACAGTTTCGGCCGGGTGCTGCTGCGCTGGACCGACGACGATTTCAAGATCCGCTCACGCTCCGGAAAGGGCGTGGACTGGCCGGTCTCCTATGACGAACTGGTGCCTTTCTACGACGAGGTCGAGGCCTATCTCGGGCTCTACGGCAACAAGGACAACGTGGCCACCCTGCCAGATGGCATCTATGCGAAGCCGGCAAGCCTGACGCCGGCCGAACAGATCTTCAAGCAGGCGGTTGAAAACCGCTGGCCGGACAGGCACGTCGTCTCCTGGCGCTACATTGCGCCTGACGCCGACCGGATGCCGCGACCGCTGCGAGAAGCAAAGGCGACCGGTGAGCTGACCATCCGCTACGACGCCGTCGTTCGCCGCATCACCACGGACGAGAAGACCGGCCGCGCCACCGGCGCGGAGTTCATCGATCGTAATACGGGCGACGTATCGACCGCGCGCGCCGCGACGGTGGTGCTTTCGGCCTCGCCGATAGAGAGCGTGCGACTGTTGTTGAATTCGGCGTCGGCGAAACATCCTGATGGGCTCGGCAACAGCTCGGGCGCTCTCGGTCGCTATTTCATGGACCAACTGCCGTGCCTCGCCTTCGGCTCCTTTTCCAAGGCGAAGGGTTGGGCGCCCGACGACTCCGCGCCGACCGACCCATTCTACAATCCGTCGGGCGGGATCTTCATTCCCCGCTTCGGCGAGGGCGACGCCGCCCGCGGCGATTTCGACTACCAGGGAAGCGTCGGCCGCGCGCCGGTCTCCGGCGACAGAGATGCGCGTCTCGCCTTCTTCGGTTTCGGCCGCATGCTGCCCTATGCCGACAACCGCATCACGCTCGATGTCAGGCGTAGGGATGCCTGGAACATTCCCGTGCCGCATATCCGCTGCGTCATGCAAGAGGAGGAGCAGGCACTGCTCAAAAGGCAGGAGGAGACGTTGATCGCCATGATCAAGGAGATTGGCGGCGACCTCGAATTTATCGGCTCGCCCACCGGCCTCAAGGAAATGGGCAAGGGCGCCTTTCCCGAAGCCGATGCCTTCAGCCGCTTCATGTTCCGCAAATGGTTCCGCAAAACCATGTGCATGGGTGCGGCAATCCATGAGACGGGCGGCGCGCGCATGGGCGAAAACCGGCAAGCTTCTGTGCTCAATCCCTACAACCAGGTCTGGGATGCCCCGAACCTCATCGTCACCGACGCCAGCGCCTTCCCCGGCAGCGGCATCGCCGGCACGACGCTCACCGTCATGGCCCTGACGATCCGCGCCTGCCGGAATCTTGTCGACCAGTACCGGACGGGACGGCTGTAGCCGCGCTTGGAACGAGGGACCCGGGTAAACCGTTTCAGCCTTCGATCAGTGGTCGTCATATAAACTTCGCACTGACATGCTCCTGTCAACAAAAGCAGGAAGGGAAACCCATGTCGCGAACACATCAGGACCAGCTCAACCGGATAAAGGCCGAAATCGCCGACAGCTTCGATGAAGAGCTGGAAATGCAGATGGAGGAAGACCGGCTCGACGATCTGGTCGCCGAAGGAATGTCGGAACCGGCGGAGCAGACGCTCGAGCGAAAGATCTACTTCCGGGAGCTTTTCCGGTTGCAGCACGAACTGGTGCGGCTGCAGGATTGGGTTCAGCATAAGAAGCTGAAGGTGGTGGTGCTTTTCGAAGGCCGGGATTCGGCAGGCAAGGGAGGCGCGATTAAGCGCGTGACCCAGCGCCTCAACCCGCGCGTCTGCCGAACCGTGGCACTGCCCGCGCCGACCGAACGGGAGCGCCATCAATGGTATTTCCAGCGTTATGTCCCGCATCTTCCGACCGGTGGCGAGATCGTGCTCTTCGACCGAAGCTGGTATAATCGCGCCGGTGTCGAGCGCGTGATGGGGTTCTGCACCCCCGATGAACTCGAGGAGTTCTTTCGCTCGGTGCCTGAATTCGAACGCATGCTGGTCCGCTCCGGAATCGTGCTGATCAAATACTGGTTTTCGATCACCGACGAGGAGCAGGAGTTCCGCTTCAATATGCGTATCCACGATCCGCTGAAGCAATGGAAGCTGTCACCGATGGATATGGAAAGCCGTGTCCATTGGGAGGAGTACACCAAAGCCAAGGAAGAAATGCTGGCGCGTACCCACACGGAGGATGCACCCTGGTGGGTGGTACAGGCCGTAGACAAGAAACGGGCGCGTTTGAACTGCATCGCCCATCTTCTCGAGCAGATCCCTTATGAGGATGTTCCGAAACCGGAGATCCAGTTGCCGGACCGCATCCGTAACGCCGATTACAACAGGGCGCCGGTTCCGCCCGAAATGTATGTGCCGGAGCGCTATTGAAATTATAGCTTACGCCGCCCCCAGAATTGTCTTCAGGGGGCGGCCCTCGCGGCGTGCTGCCTCTGGATGATTCCCCGCCCGGCACTAGGTTCCGCTTCAAGAGTGAGGTTCCGTCGACGTGCCTCAGAGTGGACGAGTGAGGGAATTGCTTGCTTTCCAGTAGCCGATTTTACGCCGATACGCGTGCCACGTGGGGATACGAACCAAGTTTCGACGGCGCTCTCATCGCATGGTGGGGTTCCAAACGCGGCGCGCGCGCCGTCTTCGTCGGGGATTTTTCCAGCGGAAAACTTAACATCATCGCCACGTTCAAAGGCGACCTCTTCCATTTTGGCTGGCGGCAATACGCAAATCTTTTGGTTCTCACCGAGAAAGACCGCCTGTGGGAAGTGGATCCCAAGCGACCCGGGACACGGACCGACGTCACTCCAAAAGATTTCCAAACGTGGCAGGTCATCGTTGAACCTCGACACGCCGGAGACAGCCAATTCCTGGTTTCCTACGATCGCAGCCGCGCTGTCGCCGATCTCTATGCAACCAGTGCGGACGGACGCGACAAGCGGCTCGTGGAACAAAATAACGGCTCGACCGAAAGCTGGTTGTTGAATGAGGCGCAGGTGCCATGCATTCGCGTCGAGCTGACTGCCTCCGGAATGAGGCGATACCTTCACCGCAGCGATGCCGACAAGCCGTGGCAAGAGATGGCGGCAGTCGAGCCGGATGACACGCTGGTCATCTGGCGTACGGACAGGTCAGGCAATGCCTTCGAGGCGCTTTCCAGCCGACAGCGGGACAAGATCGCGTTGGTTTCGCTGGACCCGGTTGCCGTCAGAGAAACCGTGCTGGTCGAGGACGGCGATGTCGATGTTTCAGACGCGCTGCGCTTTACGCCCACCGAACCGGCTGACGTCGCCGTCATTCGCGACGGCTATCCGCGATACATCGCCCTTTCGGAAAGGGGTACGATCTTCACCGAGCTCGTTCTGGATCGCAACGGGCATGCCGACGTCGAAATCTCAGGCTCTTCGAAGGATGGTGCGCTGCTTGCAGTCGCGATCTCCTACGATGAACGACCCTACCGGCACTATCTTCTAAACTTGGCGGACAAGAGCAAGACGCTCCTTTCCACGCCGGCGGAAAAGCTCAAGTCCTCTTATTCGGCAGTCACGAAGCCTGTTTCCTTCACGGCCGGAGATGGTGAGGAAATACCGGCATTGTTGACGCTTCCGGCTGGCGCGCCTCATCCTGTGCCGACCGTCGTGATGGCTCACGGCGGCCCGGCTCGCCACGACAGCTGGGGTTACAACATCGAGAAGAGTTTTCTCGCAAGCCGCGGATACGGAATCCTGTCGGTCAACTATCGCGGCTCGACTGGCTTCGGGAAGAGATACCAATCTCTGGGCTATCGGCAGTTCGGGCGAAAGATGCAGGACGATATCGCCGATGCCGGGCGATGGCTGCTCGCCCAGGGCATCGCGGCCGAAGGCAAGCTTGCGGTTGCCGGCGAAAGCTACGGAGGTTTCATGGCCGCGTTGGCAATGGCCAGCGACGACCGGCTCTTTTCCGCGGCAATCATCGACTACGCGATCCTGGATCTGCCCTACCAGATGCAGAACAACCCGGTCGGCTGGGGGTTGTTCCTGGGCCAGGTCATCCGTTACTTCGGCAATCCTGATGATCCCGGTGATCTCACGCAGATGCAGGAATTCTCGCCGCTCCACAATGTGGAGAAATTGCGCGGATCGTTCCTGCTCACGGCCGGAATGGAAGATCCGGTCGTCGGTTGCCGACAGACGCAAGCCTTCGAGAAGGCGTTGCGCAAGGCGGGTCTCGATGTCACGGCACTATACTTCGATCGGGAGGGCCATGGCTATGCCGGCTGGCAAACCAAACTGGTGCGCGCCCGCGAAATCGAGCTATTTCTCAGCCGCAAGCTCGGCGGCAAGGCAAAAAAAATCGATCCGCTGGCTTTGTTGTCAAAGCACTGGATTCAGGGGCGTTTCGTCAATGGTCAGTGAAATATTCTCGCTGGCCGAGTATAAACCGCGAGAACAAAGCCTTGATACGCTCCCTGATTGCTCTAACCTTCCCCCTCGCACGCCCGATATGGCGGGTTTTGGCTTTACCTCGGAGGCACCTATGGTTGACGTTCAGAGTGTTAATGCAAATACCAGCGGATATTACATCCATCCCCTCGAAGATTTTGAAATCGACGCCGTGAATGGCGCAGGCTCGTGGGTCGGCCATGTCGATCGTGGGCTGATAGGCGGCACGTTTGCGGCCGGCGGCGCTCTTGCGAGTACCGGAAGCCTCGGCACAGCTGGTATTGCCGGCAGTGCCGGATTCGCAGCAGGGGCGTCGGGCAGCATATATAATGGCGGCCTCTCCGGCGGTGGCAACAGCAGCGGCCGTGTTATCTGCACGCATTTCTTCCGGCGTGGCATGCTTGACCGCGATCTTTGGCGGGCGGATCTGGAATTCACCTTTCAGTCTCTGTCCCAGACGACGGTTCGCGGATATCAATATTGGGCGATCCCCTATGTCCGCCTGATGCGCCGAAGCCCGCTGGCAGAAAAAATCATGTATCCTCTCGCCAGAGCACGAGCTCTGGAGATTGCCTACCAGGCCGGGCGCCGTTCGAAGGGCTCGCTTGGCGGCAAGGTGGTGCGCCTTATCGGCGAGCCGCTATGCTTCCTGATCGGCAGCGTGGTGAAGCAGAAGGACTGGGCTCCGCTTTGGGTGGAGAAGACCGAGGCGACAGGAGGTCAATCATGACAGCCTTCTCAAAATTGATCGTGCAGGAAGTTGCGTTGTCGGCGGTCTTGGCGGCAGGCGCCGTCATCGGCATTCCCAAGCTGACCGACCCGAATGCTGCCGCCAATTATCCGTTGGCGATCGGGGTTTTCCTGGCAATGGCAGCGACCTTCGTCGCCTACGAGTTTTTCGTCAAGAAATCATCCTGATGCTATTGTCTGGCCTGAAAAGCCTCTGACTTTTTCAACGGCCGGGAGGCGTAAATCTCCCGGCCGTTATGATTCACTGCTGTTCAGCACTCAAAAGTTGTCGCCTGCAGGTTGACGCTTTCCAGCAGCTTACCTAATTTTCCCGTGCACGTAGTGTTTTCGACTACCTTCCCGAAGCAAACAGATGGTGAGTTAAGTGCAGGGTATCAAAGAACTTTCGAGCACCGAGATTGAACACGTATCCGGTGGTGGCGTCAGCTCCGGTGTTCGGGGCGCAATCGACGGCGCAGCAGCACTCGCAGGCGGTGGCGCTCTCGGCTACGCGGCAGCGATCGGCGCGGGCGTGGGCATCTCCGCCTTCGGCGTCGGAGCGCTTGCCGTCGGTGGTGCTGCCCTTGGCGTCTACGGTGTCTACAGACTGGCGAGAGCTTTTGCCTAAGATTTAAAACATGGGGGCTCCGCCGGAACGGCGGGGCACCCTCCCCCTTAACGACCATATCTGATCACAATGAGCCTGTTTCGCCGAGAAGCCCTCGAACGGCAGTCCCAGCGTTTAACGGGAACGGTGTCGATGGCGGTACCAATGGGGTGGCACGTCACCGGCTATCTGATGGCCGGCATCCTCATCGTTGTTCTGATCTTTCTTTCCATCGCAAGCTATTCCCGCATCGTCACCGCAACCGGCATTATCCAGCCGGACAAGGGCGTGGCGGTCGTCATGCCCTCGCGCTCAGGCGTCATCATGAAGATGATGGTCGCAGACGGCGATCAAGTCGAAGAAGGCCAAGAACTGGTGGCCGTGCGCTCCGAGGACTATCTGGTCAGCGGTGAATCGGCCTCCGAAAAAGTCGCCGAAATGCTCGACCGGCAGAATGCCAGCATCAGCGAGCAACTGGCGGAAGTCAAAAACGATGAAATTGCCCAAACGGCGCAATTCGGTGCGCAGATTGTCGGTTACCAGACGCAGATCGACAAGCTTCAGAGCCAGATCGCCCTGCAAAGGGAGCTGATCACCTCGATCGAGAAAGATGTCGAGCGCATTCGCGGCTTGGTCGACAAGGGTATCGTTCCACGACGAGACGTGACGTTGAGAGAAGATTCGCTCACCGAGCGGCGTCAGCAAATGGCGGTACTGGAAAGCACGTTGACGGAACGGCGGTCGGATCTCTCCGATGCCGAACGAATGCTCGATCAGGTCAAGGCGCGCTCAAACGAGAAGGTCGCAGCACTCCAATCGCAGCGCGAGGATATCAATCGCGGCCTCGCCACCAACGAACAGTCCCGCGCCTATGTGATCAGATCGCCGATCGGCGGTACGGTTTCTGCCCTCACGGCCAAGATCGGCGAGCCGCTGAACACGCAGCAGGCGCTCATGAGCGTCGTGCCGCTGAATGCAACATTGCATGCGCAACTGGACATGCCCAACGCCGCCGTCGGTTTTGTCGAGGTCGGGCAGGAGGTACGGCTGGCGATCGATACCTTTCCTTACCAGAGCTTCGGGACGATCGCAGGTCGCGTCAAGAGCCTGTCGAAAAGCCCGATCAACCGTGGCAGCGGCGCGAGCACCAACCTGAACTATCTCGTGACAGTCGACCTTGAACGGCAGAGCATCACGGCCTTCGGGAAGCAGCAAGCGCTGTTTCCCGGCATGACCTTGTCGGCCCGGATTGCGACCGCGCGCCAATCTCTACTCGAATGGCTGTTCGAGCCGTTGTTCGCCCTTCAACGACGATAGGACCCGCGATTGTCTGCCAGAGCACTTCAGGCCGGGTTCTTTTCAACCTCACGGATTCGTCTCATTCGTCAGAATGAGGTCAGCGAATGCGGTCTGGCCTGTCTGGCAATGATGGCGAGCTTTTACGGGCACGACGTTGATCTGGCGACGATGCGCCGACGTTTCACCCCATCATTTCGAGGAGCCCCGCTGTCGAGCCTGATCAAGATCGCAGACCAGGTCGGCCTCCTGCCTCGCGCCGTCAAGCTGCCGCTGGAGGAGCTGCCCAATCTCGCATTGCCGGCGATCCTCCACTGGAACATGAACCATTACGTCGTCATCGAGCGGGTTTCCGGCGACAAGGCGCTGATCCACGACCCTGCTGGCCGCAGTGAATGGCTTCAAATGTCTGAGGTTTCGGACCACTTTACCGGCGTTGCGCTGGAGTTGCGGCCAAACGAAGCATTCGAGAAGAAAACGGAGCGTACGGTGTTGCGCTGGTCGCAGCTCTGGACGCGGATAAACGGGCTTGGAAGTTCATTCCTCCAGGTCATCCTCCTCAGTGTCGTGTTGCAGATCTATGTGCTTGCCCTGCCCTACTACTTGCAGATCGGCATAGACAACGCGCTGCCGGCGCTCGATCACGATCTACTTGCGGTGCTTGCGCTTGGTTTTGGGCTGTTCACCGTGTTCAATGCGAGCGCGAGTTTCCTTCGCTCCTTCGTGATCCTGGCGGCGGGCTCGGCATTGGGCTTCGGCATCGCCTCGAACATTGCCAGGAAACTGTTCCGGCTGCCGCTCGACTGGTTCCAGAAGCGGGAGGTCGGCGACATTCTCTCCCGCTTCCAGTCGGTGACGCCGATCCAGAAAATGCTGACCGAAGGTGTTGCTGGAACGCTGGTGGATGGATTGCTCGCGCTGACGACGCTGGCGATCATGTTCTTCTACAGCGCCAAGCTTGCAATGATCGCGCTGACCGCCTTCTTCCTCTATTTCGTCGTTCGGCTGATATCCTTCTCGTTCGAGCGCCGCGCCCAGGAAGGCAGTATCATCGCGCACGGCAAGGAACAGACGGCGCTCATCGAGGCGATACGCGGTATCCAGACCTTTCGTCTCTACAATGGTGAAACGATGCGGCATGCCATGTGGCAGACATTGTTGACGGATGCCGTCAATGCCAACATCCGTTCCTCGCGCATCGGCATTTGGCAAACGACCGGCAATGCCTTGTTGTTCGGTCTGGAGAATGTCGTCACCATCTATCTCGCAATCGGCTTCGTCATGAATGGCGGCTTCAGCGTCGGCATGGTTTTCGCCTACCTCGCCTATAAAGGTCAGTTCCTCGAAAAGGCCGGCAATCTCGTTGATCAGGGCATGGCGTTCTTGATGCTACGGCTGCATCTGGAACGCTTGGCCGATATCGCCTTGGAGGAGGATGACAGAAGCTTTGCCCCCAGTTCCATGGCCGTCACGGAATTAAAAGGACGGATGGAGCTCAAAAGCGTTTCCTACCGCTATTCTCCAACCGATCCCCTCGTTCTCCAGGAGATCGACTTTTCCGTTGAAGCCGGCGAACATGTGGCCATCACCGGGCCGTCAGGCATGGGTAAATCGACGCTCCTCAAGGTGATGCTCGGGCTGCTGTTGCCTCAATCCGGTGAGGTGGCCGTCGACGGTCTTCCCCTCCAGCAGTTCGGTCACAAGAGCTTTCGCGATCAGATCGCAGCCGTCCTGCAGGACGACAATCTCTTCGCCGGATCCATAGCGGACAATATCACGCTGTTTGCCGAGCAGGCCGATCTCGAAGCCATTGCCGATGCCGCACGCGCTTCGGCAATTCACGACGAGATCATGAAAATGCCGATGCAATATGAAACGCTCGTCGGCGACATGGGATCGAGCCTCTCCGGCGGCCAGAAGCAGCGCGTGTTGCTGGCGCGCGCGCTTTATCGAAAGCCGAAAATGCTTTTCCTGGATGAAGGCACATCTCACATGGACGCCGCCAACGAAGCGCGTGTCAATCATTCCATACGCTCACTCGGCATTACCCGCATCGTCGTCGCTCACCGGCAGGAAACCATCGCTGCCGCCGACAGGGTACTTTACATGGACGGCGAAGGCCTGCGACCTCTCGGTCCGCCAAAGGAAGTCATCAGCCTGCAACTGGGCGAAAGCCTGAGCACGCGTTGAGAGCGTGACGTCGCGCCTGCGATTTCGGACTTCATCAGGCGGCGCTGCCAGCCACGCCGTCCAACTGCTCGAGAGCCTCATCCGGCAGCGCGAGCCCGGCGGCGGCGAGGTTCTCCCTGAGATGGCCGAGGGACGAAGTGCCGGGGATCAGCAGGATGTTTTCCGCGCGACGCAGCAGCCAGGCGAGCGCCACCTGCATAGGCGTGGCATTGAAGCGTGCGGCTACATCGGACAGGGTGGAAGACTGCAGCGGGTTGAACCCGCCGAGCGGAAAGAATGGTACATAGGCAATGCCGTCGCGCGCGAGGTCGTCGATCAGGGCATCGTCGGCCCGATGCGCCAGATTGTACTGGTTCTGCACGCAGACGATCTCGGTGATCCCACGCCCTTCGGCGATCTGCTTGGATGTGACGTTGCTCAGCCCGACGTGACGCACCAGGCCCTGCCGCTGGAGATCGGCCAGCACCGTCAGGGGTGCTTCGATCGACCCTTCGGCCGGGCCGTGCACGTCGAACATGATCCTGAGATTGACGACATCAAGCACATCGAGGCCGAGATTGCGGAGGTTGTCGTGCACTGCCTCCGTCAGCTCTTCGCGCGAGAAGGCCGGAATCCATGATCCATCCGCGCCGCGCCGGGCGCCGATCTTGGTGACGATGACGAGATCGTCGCGATAGGGATGCAGCGCTTGGCGGATGATCTGGTTGGTGACGTGCGGGCCATAGAAGTCGCTGGTGTCGATGTGGTTTACGCCGCTCGCAACCGCCTCTCGCAGCACGGCCAAGGCCGCGCCATGATCCTTGGGCGGGCCAAATACGCCAGGCCCGGCAAGCCGCATGGCGCCATAGCCGAGCCGCTTTACGCTGCGGCCGCCGAGGTTGAACGTGCCGGACTGATCGATAGTGGACATGATCTAACTCCTTTCAAGAGATGACGCCAAGATAGGCTCAAGATAAGCATTGTCGGCGCGTGTGAAAATTGGCTATAATCCGCACAGGCTGTGCGGAGTGGCGAACAGTGAAAGCAGATCTCAGTGATCTCAATGCATTCGTTGCCGTGGCGCGTGCCGGCGGTTTTCGCGAAGGCGCGCGCGTCAGTGGCAGCAGCGCCTCCTTCCTCAGCGAAGCGGTGCGTCGCCTGGAGGGCCAGCTCGGCGTCAGGCTGCTCAACCGGACGACACGCAGCGTCGTCCCGACCGAAGCGGGCAAAGGCTTGCTGGAGCGGCTCGGCCCTGCTTTGAGCGAGGTGGAGTCTGCCCTCGACGTCGTCAACGGTTTTCGCGACAGGCCGGCCGGTGCGCTACGCCTCAATGTGCCGGTCAGCGCGGCGCGGCTGGTGCTGCCCGCCATCGTTCCGCCGTTCCTTGCCGCCTATCCCGATATTCGGCTGGAAGTGGTCACCGACGAGAGCTTTGTCGACGTGATCGCGGCCGGCTGCGACGCCGGCATCCGCTATGACGAGCGGTTGGAGCAGGATATGATCGCGATACCGATCGGGCCACGCGTCCAGCGCTTTGCCATCGCAGCCTCCCCGGACTACCTCGATCGCCGTGGCCGGCCGCAACATCCGAGCGAGCTGCTCGGCCATGCCTGTCTATTGGGTCGCTTTGCCAGCGGCGCGATGACGGCGCCGTGGGAGTTCGAGCGCGATGGCGAGATAGTGCGAGTGGACCCGACGGGGCCGCTGATCGTGCGGGTCGGCGGGGCGACCGATTTGGCCGTCGATGCAGCGATATCAGGAACAGGGATAGTCTGCCTCTTCGAGGACTGGCTGCGCCCGCATATCGACAGTGGCGCGCTCGAGCCCATCCTCGAACCGTGGTGGCAGCGTTTCTCCGGGCCATTCCTCTACTATCCCGGGCGTCGGCTTGTACCGGCGCCGCTCCGGGCATTCATCGACTTTGTCAAGGCATCGGCTCCGGCATAATTCTTTAACCGGAATCGATCTAGGGATAAAATGGTGTCGCAATTCAAGGTGTTACAGCATCCTTTGCGCGTCTAAAAGATGCGGCGCTGTAAGCGGCCTTAATGGCCGACGATGCGCTAAAGCATGTCTCGCAAAAGTGTGCAGCGGTTTTGCGGCAAAGACATGCGGAAAACAAAGACCTAAAGCGCGGCACGCGAATCTGAAAGATCGCGACGCGCTTTAGAGCTTGACCTCGGCATTGTCGCCCATATCAGGTTTGCTGTTCGAGACTGCTGCGGCCGCCATCTTGATATAGCTGATGATCGTGCCCGGGCTGTCCCAATATTCCGCCGAAGCCGGCGTCATCTTGAGGATACGGATGGAAGGATCGTCGGGATTGTCCCACCAGGCCTTTGCCGGCGTCGCCCATAATTCCCTGATTCTCTCCCGGTCGTTTTGCACCTCGGCCGTCCCCGATACGGAAACATATTTCTGTCCCTTGGTGTCGGCAAAGGCGAGGCACACGTTTGGCCAGCGAGTGATTTCATCGTCCTTGTGACTGCCGACATCCGTCAGAAAATAGATCGCATTCTCGAGCTGCGCGGTATAGGCGGACATCGGGCGGGCTCGCAGATCGTCGCCGCTGCGGGTCGTCAGCATGCAAAACCCGATCTTGTCGATCAATTCCCATACCCGTATCGCATCGTCTTGATTGGCCATCGTCATCTCCGTCTGTGCAAGAGACGAAGTAACCATCAGCCGCGGCCGATGTTCCCAGTCGGCGGGCCTCATGAGCCGATTCCCAAGGCGATCGAGGCACGCAGTCGATCAATGGACGCTTGGGGTTTTCATGACAATTGCGAAATCTTCGGCGACCAGTTCGCTGACGGCGATGAGAACTTCCTCCCGGGAAAAGCCCGATGTCAGAGCGCGTTGAATCAGATCCTGCAGATCCGGCTCCACGACATCGCGGCAATCCTCGAGGCGTTCTTCCGAAACGGTGAGGCTATTGAGTTCGTCCATTGTCTGTCCTTTCAGGGGGATGTAACCGCCAAGGCCCGGGAAGGCTGGCGAGGATAAAGCCGTTAACGGGCGGCCACCGCCCGCTTCGGACCGGGCAGCAGGCCTTCACGCTGCATCTGCTTGCGTGCAGCCTTGCGATGTCGGCTGATCGCCTGTGCCTTTTCCCTGACGCGCCGTTCGGACGGCTTCTCATAGGCGCGCCGTTCCTTCATTTCGCGGAACAGCCCTTCGCGCTGCATTTTCTTTTTCAAGACTCTGAGCGCTTGATCGACATTATTGTCTCTGACGAGTACCTGCATTTCGAGTTCTCCTTGTTTGGGATGGTGCGCCGGTCGCCGCTCAGCCGAGCTGCTCGGCGATCAGAGCCTGCAATTCGCGGCGGGTGAGAAGGCAGGGAAACGGCTTCCAGCTCCTGGGAGCATTGCGGACAGCCTCGTCATCCTCACGCGGATTCGCCGCCGCAACCGCGGTGGCTGTATGTGTGTTGTTCAAAAAGAAATCCTTTGCCGGCCTTGGCCGGCGTTATCGATTGTTTGTGGGATTGCCCATCACGCAGCCTTAAGGCGCGCGCCGATGCATAAGCGTCTCAATCAGCAGCCGGGAACGGCTTGGATTTCCGCTTGGATCGGGTACATCAGCAACATAGGGCTCAGCGAGCAGAATTGCAACGGATAGCCCGGATGGTTGGCTCGGGGCATCGCCGATCGCCTTCAGATATACTCGGTGCCATTTTATTCAAGTTAGCCGGGTATAGTTTTTCCCGAATTTTCTTCAATTTTGCGCGAGAGTGACATTATTCCGCCGGAATGGAAGCAACGCGAAGACCGCCATCGAAATTAACCTTCTGTTAAATAGACCATTGACTTGTAGTATTAATAGGTTGTTAAAGGAGCCGCTCGCTGAGGTCGAAATTGACCCGCCAATAAACATTTTAGGAGAGAGCCATGGCTTCGCTGATACATGCAACTGATGATAGTGCAACATTTCAAGAAACTGATGTTATTTCCGGAAACCTGCTTTCCAACGATTCTTCCGACAACGGCCACCTGTTCCTGCGCGCATTCGATGGCGCAAGTGTTGGCGCCAAGAGCGGCAACAGCCAGGTTACTGAAATCCAGGGCGATTACGGCACCTTCTTCGTTAAGCCGGACGGCAGCTACACCTATGTCCTGAGCGACGCTGCCAAGATCGGTTTCGCCAACGGCGAATCGTTCCAAGAGAAGGTGTCCTACAAGATCTCCGACGGCAGCGGGCACACCGACGTCGGCCTGTTCACTTTGAACATCCAGGGCGTAACCAAGCCGATCGCAGTCGACGATACCTTCAGCTTCACCGAAGGCAACGCCATCGGCGGCAACGTTCTGGATAACGACATTGCCGGCGACAACGGCAAGATGTTCCTGCGTCAGTTCCTGACCGAGCAGGTAGACGGCAAGGATGGCGCCGTTACCGACGTTGCCGGCACCTACGGCATGTTCCACGTCAAGGCGGACGGCACATTCACCTATGAACTGACCTCCGATCTGGATGCAGGTCAGACGTACACGGAAGTTCTCCGTTACTACAAGATCTCCGATGGCGAAGGCCACACGGACACTGCCAAGGTGACGCTCAACATCACCGGCACGGATGCTCATCCCGACGGCGTCGGTGTTTGATCCGCAGCGATAGATCAGTGAGACACGACGCCCGCCGCGCAATCGGCGGGCGTCCGCATTTCGCCACTTGATACAAGGCCCGGCGGGAGCCGGTATATAATCCTTTTTAGCTAGTTCTTATAGACGCAGGGGAGGCGTAGTCTCGAAGTTCGGAGGACAGGCCCTTGACCGAACACATCGAACCCAAGCAAATCGAGACAGACGATCTGACGAAAGTCTGGTCCGTAACAGAGTTCTGCGCTCGCCATCGGATAGATGACGAGGAGCAGGCGCTGTTGCTCAAACTTTTCGGCCCGTTCGCGACCGCCTCCGAATTGCTTCACAATGCCAAGCGCGCGCCAAGGTTCAGATGAACCCCTCTTCAACCTCACAAATCCCGGCAAGTCACTTGGTGAACGAGACGGCGCGAGATATCGCCTGATCGGGTGACGCTCGCTATCTTGCCTCTCCTTAGACTTTTAGGCAGTAATCGAAATGGTGCGATCGTTGCATTTGGCGGAACCATCATCGTGAAAACGAGCGGCGCTGATATGGATCATGTCGATATCGTTGATGCTGTCTATCAGGCGGCGGTCCGTTCAGAACTATGGCCGGATACGCTGTGCGCGATCGTTGATTACGTCGGTGCTGTCGCCGGAAATATTGTCTATCAGGCGCCTGATGGCCGCGGCAGCTTTCTGATCCCCGGCCGCATGCGTGAAGATTTGAATGCGCTCTATCTTCAGCATTACACGGGCAATCCCTATGCCCGTGCGTTCGAGAAGGTAAGGCCGGGCGAGATCGCGGTCGGCAACAAGCTGATCGATGCCGAGGCCGTCCGGCATTCGGCCTTTTATGCCGATATCTGCGAGCCTCAAAACATCTTCAATCAGCTCTTCCTGCCGCATGCCAGCCTGCACGAGCGGGGAGGTATCGGCGGTGTCGCTCTGTTCCTGTCTCGTCAGCAAGACGAGCACGCCGCGGAGGCGGCAGCACGGTTAGAGCGGCTGAGCCCGCACATGGCGCGGGCGATCGATCTTTCCTTTCAGGTAAACCGGATCGCCAGCGCACCCGAATTGCCGCAACGGCTGATCGATGCAATCGCTGATGCGGCCGTGCTGATCGATAGTCGGGGTGCCGTCCTTCTCTTGAATGCGGCAGCCGAAACACTGCTCAAGCAAGCCGACGGCATTTTTCTCAGCCGATCCGAGAGGCCCTCGCTTGCTGCCCATATTTCGAAGACATCCACCCGCCTAGTGAATGCCATTCGTAAGGCTTTGCTGATAGCCGATGGCGAAGACACGCGCTTCGACGGGACATTGTCGATCTCCCGGCCATCGGGTTTGCCGCCCTATCTGGTGATGATCACGCCGCTTGCACCGACAGCGGTTTCGATATGGGATGCGGTTGATAGCGGAGCGCGCGTCCTCATTCATATCGTCGATCCGGAAGCGAAGACGCGTCGGCAAGCGCAACAACTGCAACACATCTTTGGCCTGACCGAAGCCGAAACCCGGGTCGCCGCACTGGTCGGCAGCGGAATGAATCTGCCCGAGATTGCCCGGGTTCTTGGAATTTCGTCCAACACGGTAAAAACCCACACCGGCCGATGCTTTGGCAAAACGGGGGTACGATCCCAGGCGGCTCTCGCCAGGCTGATTGCCTCGATCCCGATTGCCGGAAACAGGCCGGCAACGCCGTCCCGCACGAATGGAAAGAGCCGTCCGCGGCAATCGTAAATTCTACTAGGCTATCTTCACGCGATGATCTGGAGAGGCCTGCTGCATGACCTCATAGGTCCGGGTGATTTTCCTGAATTGCTGCTCACTCTCTGCACAAAATCTGCAATTTGGCGCGGCATTCTTCCGCCATGAGCAAGAACGACATCCCCCTCGCGCCACACCGTCCGGCTTTGCCGGATCGCCTCCGCAATGACGGATGGTGGCTGACGGAGGCGAGCTGGCCTCGAGGGACCGCCTCCGAGGAGACCCCAGCAACCATGCTCATCGTGATCGAAAAGCGGCATCTACGAGAGGAGCACCAATGGACACAACCGACACCCTGACAGAAGCAATGCCGATCAGGCGTGGCGGCGGCCGGATTGCCACGCTATTTGCGCTGGTGGCGCTGGCTGATTTTCTGATCTTTGGTCAGATGCCCGGCATAAACCTTTTCCTGTTTGCGCTCGCCGTCTGCGCCGGCATTCTACTTTCGGCCGGGAAGGTCCGGGCGCCGTCAATGGCTGCACTCCTGCTTGGTTTCTCGGTTCTGGCGTCGGCACCCCTGCTGGAAGCGCCCTCATTAACCGGCATCGCCCTTTGCTTCAGTGCGCAGATAGCGGTTGCTCTCGTCGGCGCCAGGCTTATGCCTCGCAGTCTGACCGGTCTGCCGCTGGTGTTTCTCCGTTTCACTCTTGTCATTCCCTTGCGGCTTGCCGACGATATTAGGAAATATCTTAAGACGCCGGCCACACGTTTCTCCTTCACCGTCGTTTGGCAGGGCGTCGGCCTCTGGATCATGCCGCTCGCTCTCGCCGCAGTCTTCGTGTTCCTCTTTGCGGCTGCAAACCCGCTTATCGAGATCGCGCTGCGCAGCATCCGCTTTGCCGTTCTGTTGCAGTTTCTCGACCTTTGGCGAATCGGCTTCTGGATGATGATCGCTACTGTGGTCTGGACGATGTTGCGGCCGCGGCTGAAGCGGCGCACTGCGAGGTCGCAAGTCAGCAGGGCGTTCGTCATCGTACCGACCAGAAACGCACCGTTCGGCCAGGCCTCCCTGCTGCGGTCGCTGCTCCTCTTCAACGCGCTCTTTGCCGTGCAGACACTTCTCGATCTCGTCTATCTCTGGGGCGGCGCAGACCTGCCCGATCACATGAGCCATGCCGAATACGCTCATCGCGGCGCCTATCCGCTGATTGCGACGGCGCTTCTGGCCGCCGGTTTTGTTCTCGTCGCCATGCGGCGCGGCGGGCCTGGCGATCAAAATCCGCTGATCCGCGGCCTCGTCCACGCCTGGATCGGTCAGAACATTCTTCTCTGCCTGTCCTCGATGCTGCGGCTTGGGCTTTACGTCGAGGCCTATTCGCTGACGGAACTGCGCGTCGCCGCTGGTCTCTGGATGGGCCTCGTCGCTATCGGCCTCGTCTTGATCCTGCTGCGCATTCTGCTCAACCGATCCAACGAGTGGCTGATCGCCGCAAACCTCGCTTCGCTGATTGCGGTGCTCTATATCAGCGCCTTCATCGATTTCCCTGATGTCATCGCCCGCTTCAATGTCGTCCACAGCCAGGAAATCAGCCACGAAGGCCCGCCGCTCGACCTCGATTATCTCTCCTCGCTCGGTCCTTCCGTCATTCCGGCGCTCGATCTCTACCTCCTCAAGCTGCCGGATCACCTGATCGACCAGAGGAGCCAAGCCGTGACAGTTCGGTACTACCTCGCCAGGAATTTTAAGATGCGCCTGCGGGACTGGCGGAACTGGACCTTCCGGGCGGCGCGGCTGGAGAGTTATCTTCTGGCTCCCATTGCAAGATAGAACGAGAACGATAACAACAGGCACGACAAACCAATGCAGGACTGGTGATGGCGCCCCGCATTCTCGTCGTCGATGACGAACCTCATATCCGCGACGTGATTTGCTTCGCCCTTGAGCGCGCCGGTCTGGCCTGGACGGTCGCCCGTAACGGCACCGAGGCGATGACGGCTTTCCGCCGCGGCAACATCGATCTCATCATCCTCGATATCGGTATGCCCGACATGGACGGCTTGGAGGTCTGCCGCCAGATCCGCAAGACGTCGGCATTGCCGATCCTGTTTCTTTCGGCGCGTGACGAGGAGATCGACAGGGTACTGGGTCTCGAAATCGGCGGAGACGATTATGTTACCAAGCCGTTCAGCCCGCGCGAACTCGTGGCTAGGGTCAAGGCGATTTTGAAGCGCAGCAGCAATGAAGCGGGGCCTGACAGACGCCACGCCACCCTTGTCGCCGGTGAACTCTGCCTGGATCGGCGTGGCAGGACGGTCATGTTTGGCGAGAGCACCATCGCAATGACAGCGCTCGAATTCGCAATCCTGGACGCATTATTGGCACGCCCCGATATGGTCTTCAGCCGCGAACAGCTGATGGAGGCGGCCTATGGCGCCGGAACCTATGTCGCTGACCGGACGATCGACAGCCATATCCGCAACATCAGGGCCAAGTTCCTGGCGGTCGGCGGTTCCGCGATCATTGCAACCGTTCACGGCATCGGCTTCAAACTCGGCATCGAAAGCGGGAGGAAGGCCTGATGCCGGCACCGAAAGTCAGGATGAAATGGCGGCCGACGCTGGCGCTGATCGTCTATGTCGTGCTTCTCGCGGTCATGGCGCTGCCAATCCTGATCGTCATCTGGTTTCGTGCCGTGGAGGCGAGTTCGAACCGGATGGCACCGGCGGAAATCGGTGCCCTCGTCGTCGCCTTCATCCTGACGCTCGGCGTTGCCTACGTGCTGACGCGCACCATCACCGGGCCTATCGACGCCTTGATCTCCCGCACGGAAGAGATCGCCCGCGGCGGCAAGGAAGCAATCCGGCCGCTGGAAAGCTATGGAACGCGTGAGATCGCCGTGCTGTCGCAAAGCTTCCTCGATCTCGCCGGAAAACTGGTCGATCGCACTGAATATGTTCGCTCCTTTGCCGCCCATGTCTCCCACGAACTGAAATCGCCGCTGACGGCCATCCGCGGTGCGGCAGAGCTTTTGCGTGACGATGACGTCGAGAGGCCGATGACGAAGGCGCAGCGTTTGCGCTTTCTCGACAACATCATCGCCGATGCTGTCCGGCTCGATGCATTGTTGCAGCGGCTGAGGGAACTTGCGCAGGCGGAAACGCCTGTCGCCGAGGGCAGAAGCAGCATCACGGACATCATATCCTTACTGCGCGGGCGATTTCCCGCTCTCAATATTTCCGGCGCCGGCGATACGGAAATATCGGTTGCTCTTCCCCAGGAGGCAGCCGGCATCGTCTTTGCCAATCTTGCCGAAAACGCTCTTCAGCACGGTGCCACGCTGTTGGAACTCAGAATATCGGTCGATGCCCGAACAGCCGTCATTCTTGTCTGTGACGACGGCAGCGGTATTTCCGAGGCAAATCGCCAACGCATCTTTCAGCCGTTCTTCTCAACCCGCCGCGAACAGGGCGGTACCGGCATGGGCCTCGGTATCGTCCACGCCATGCTGAGCTCTCATGGCGGTACGATCCGCCTGGTGAAGGCGACCAGCGCCGGCACCAAGTTCGAAATCACCATCCCCGGACCGAGCTGACGTTCCAGAGACTGATCGGAACATTGCTCGGAAAGGCGTCCCCTGAGCAAGGTGATGTCGCCATGCCAGTGGATCAGTTTCCAGGCTCTATCGTCGTCAATGCAGCCTGCGCGATGACATCTGCAATGCGTTTGGACAGCGCCGGGTCTGAAGCAGCGCGGGCGAGGGTCACACCACCACTGAGCATGGCGAGCAGCAAGATCGCCTGATCTTCCCGGCGCCTTTTGGATTGACCCGGTATCTCACCCTCCGGCAAGCCGACCGCAACTTCCTCGATGAGACGTTTGAGTTCTGCCGTATAGGCGCTTCGTGTTTCATCGTCTGCGCGCATGACGTCGGGGGAAAGGCTCGGCAGAGCGCAGCTCTCGCCCAGATCGCAGGTTCTTTTATAGCCGAGATAGTAGCCGACGAATGTCGTCAGCCAGTCTTTTGGTTGACTGGCCCTTAGCGCCGCTATTCCTTGCCGCAGCTCTTCGAGGCCCGTCAGCACGGCGGTGCGAAAGGCTTCGCCCTTGGACTTGAAATGTCCGTAGAAGGCACCGTTGGTCACGCCTGCCGCCTTGGTCAATGCATCGATGCCCGCACCGCCATAGCCTTCCTTTCTGAAAACCTGTCCAGCCGCCGCAATGACGCGCGTTCGAGTCTCCTGCTTATGTTCCGCACTGTATCGCATGCATGTCCCTTTTAAGAGCGATCACTCTTTATGCCTTGCTAAGAGAGTGATCGATGTGTATGTATAAAGAGTGATCGGTATATATCAGAAGCGGTCACGGTTCAAACAGGGAGATATACGATGCCTATCACACTCACCGTTCCTGAAGGCCTGCTTTCGCAGCGGGCTCAGGCCCAAGCCTTTGCCGGATTGACGGACGCAGTGCTCGATGCCGCCGGCTTGACCGGCAATGACTTCATGACAGCCAATATTATCGGCACGATCAACGTGCTGCCGCGGGAGCATGTACTTGCGGCGGGAGAGCCGATCGCTGCAGCCTTCGTTGAGCTCAAGCTGCCCGAGATAGCGCTGGTGAGCGCTGAAGCAAAACAGTCCTTCTTCGAAAAAGCGGCCGATGTCATCGAACAGGCCGCCGAAGGCCGGCTCAAGCGCGAGCATATATGGTCTAACATCGTCTACGCGCCCGAGGGGGCGTGGGGCATCGCCGGTCGCAGCTATAACAATGCCGATCTTGTCGGCGCTATCCAGGGTGCGGTTGCCGCCTCGTAACGATCGCGGCGTACGCTCGGAAATCTCAGACTTGATGCAATGCCGGGCCGGCGATACCAGGGCGTCGCGGTCCGGCGCCTTGACGGAGCCAGACCATGCAGCTTGCCAACTATCTGTTCTTTTCCACCGGTTGCGAAGAGGCGCTCGCCTTCTATGCCGAATGCGGGCTTGGCCGGATCACGCAATTGGAGCGCCACGGCGCAGACAGGATGCCCGTTGCCAGCGAAGCCATGCGGGGCAAGGTGATGCACGCTCGTTTCGAAGGACCTGGTATTCTGTTCTTCGCCTCGGACAATCACGATGCCAAGCCGATGCGAGGCTCCGCCCATATGCTGATCATGGACGACCGAGACAGTACCGCCAGCCTCTTCGCACGGCTGGCCGAGGGGGGCAAGATTACGACACCGCTCGCCGTCCAGCCATGGGGAAGCTATTATGGTAAGCTCACGGATCGCTTTGGAGTCCAGTGGATGCTTGATTGCCTGGCGTGAGCATGTGCTGTCCATGTGACGGCAGGAGAGAAACTCGCCGCCGACCAAGCGGCTGCGAGCCACCCTCCCCCCAATCCCGTCTTCGCGTCTCACCGCGTCGTATAACCGCCGTCGATAACCAGCACTTCGCCGGTGACATAACTTGCCGCCGCCGAGCAGAGGAACAATGCGGCACCCGCCACCTCCTCCGGCTGCCCGACGCGTCCCATCGGGGTCATGCTGCGCCAGGTCGGGAACCAGTCAGGGTTGTCGATGCCGCCGCGCGACAGATCGGTCTCGATGTAGCCGGGGGCGATGGCGTTGACGCGGATATTCTCGGCGGCAACTTCGCTGGCGAGGCTTTTCGTCATCATGTGGACCGCTGCCTTTGAGGTATTATAGGCGACCTGGTTTTGAGGAATGTTGGACACGATGCCCGATATCGAGCCGATATTGAGGATGGCGCCGCCGCCCTGGCGGCGCATCGGTGCGAGTGCGGCGCGGCAGGCGCGAAAGACGGCGTCGACATTGACCGTCATGATCTCGCGCCAGATGGTATCGGGAAATTCGCCGCTGTCGCCGTGAATGGCGATGCCGGCATTGTTGACGAGGATGTCGAGCCGCCCCGCCCGCGAAAGAGTCTCAGCGACGAGTTCGTCGGCAGCGCTTTCCTTCGTCAGGTCGACGGCGATGAAATCGCAATCGACGCCGGCCTTGGAGAGCCGGTCTTCCGCGGCCAGATTGCGGGTTCTGCCCGTGATGATGATCTTGGCACCCGCCTCGCCGAGCGCCTCGGCGATGGCAAGCCCGATGCCGCGCGTGCCGCCGGTCACCAGCGCCACCTGTCCGTTCAGACGAAATCTGTCGAAGATCATGGCCGTTTCCTCTTGAGTGGGTTCGCGAGTGTAGAAGACGGATGCACTTTCGTCAGATGTCGGCGCTTTGCGGCAGGATGACGAGATCGCGGATGGTGATGTTGCGTGGACGCGTCAGCATGAAGAGCACGGCTTCGGCCACTTCGTTCGCCTCCATCAGGCCGCCGGCTGCGAGCGCCTCGTCCAACTTCTCCTGCGGCCAATCGCTGAGAAGGGCGGTGACGACTGGGCCTGGAGCGACGGCGCCGACGCGCAAGCCATGCTTGGCCACCTGCCGCCTCAGCGTGTGGACGAATGCCTGGACCGCGTGTTTCGAGGCCGTGTAGATCGGTTCCCAGACGACGGGGATCATGCCGGCGACGGAACTCGTCAGGATGATATCCCCGGTCTTGCGCTCAACCATATGCGGCAAAACGGCATGCACCGAACGGAAGGCGGCGTTGATGTTCAGGTTGAGCATCCGGTCCCAGGCATCCGGGTCGCCGCCCAGCACCTCGCCGCCGATATAGGAGCCGGCATTGGCGTGGAAGATGTCCAGCTGGCCGGCTTTCTCCAGAATCTCAGGCATCATCCGTTCGACGCTTTTCGGATCGGTGAGATCGATGACCAAGGGAATGGCGTTGGCGTCGAGTTTCGAGCAGATTTCCTTCAAAGCGTCTTCATTTCGGTCGACCAGCACGACCCGAGCGCCCGCGGCAAGCATGGTCTTGGCGCATTCAAGGCCGATACCCGACGCCGCTCCGGTGACAGCCGCGACTTTTCCAGACAGATCCTGTCCCATTTTCTTCCTCTGCTTTCTGGTTGCTTTAGGCTCGGCCGTGCGAAATTCGCGATCGGCGTGCCAGCGAGTCGACGATGACGGCGACGGCAAGGACAGCGCCGGTGATCATGTATCGAAGCGATGACGACAGATCGAGAAGCGTCAGCCCGCTGGCGATCGACTGGATGACGATGATGCCGAGAAGGGCTGAATAGGCGCTGCCGCGCCCGCCGAACAGGCTCGTGCCGCCGATGACTGCTGCGGCGATGGCGTTGAGATTGACGTCGCCCGTGCCGGCCTGCTGACTTGCCGTCGCCAGCCGCGCGGCGGAGAGAACGCCGCCGGTGGCAGCAAGCAGGGCGCACATGACGAAGGCGCTCGTGTAGATGCGCGAGACGTTGATGCCGGAACGACGGGCAGCCTCCCTGTTGCCGCCGACGGCATGCATCGAGCGTCCCCATTTCGTGCGCGTCAGCGCATAGTTCATCGCGGCGACGAGCCCGACGAAAAGACCGAACATCCAGGGAATGCCGCGCGACTGGTTGAGATAGAATGCGACTGCTTCCAGGGCGACGGTGATGATGACAGCGCGGACAAGCAGTCCGCCGGCCGATTTCGCCGACAGGCCGGCCGCCCGCCGGCGCGCCGAGGTGCGGTAGCTGGAGAAGAAAAAGGCAATGCCGGCAAGGGCCACCAGCAGATAGGCGACCGGGTCCGGCATGACCATGATCTGGCCGAAACTCACGAGCCAGGAACCATAGGGAAGATTGATCGAACCAGTTGCTCCGAGGATATAGAGCTGCAGGCCGAGAACCGCGAGCAGCCCCGACAGCGTCGACACAAAGCTCGGCATGCCGAAGCGGTTGAAGAGAAACGCATAGAGCGAGCCGATCAGGGCGCCGACAATCATGGCGGCGAGGATCGCCAGAACCACCGGCCAGCCCTGGTTGACCCAGAAGACGCCGACCAGCGCAGAGGCGAAGCCGCTGACGGAGCCGACGGAAAGGTCGATCTCACCCACCATCAGGATGCAGACGATACCCAGCGAGATGACACCGACGGTCGAGCAGTCGAACAGCATGTTGACGAGGTTGCTGCTCGAGAGAAACACCGGATTGAGCGCCTGGAACACCGTCCAGATGATCGCCAGGCCGACAATGACCGGCAGCGAACCGAGATCGCCGGAGCGGATGCGATCCCCAAAGGCGCGGATCGAGCCGGCAAGGCTATCGTCGTGGTGCACTCTTTCGTCACGTCGGTCGAGGAGCGCAGGTGCTGCCGGTTCATTCTGGATGGTCTTCGTCATGGCCTGCCCTCCTCGTTTTGTTGGCTTTGCGCCTTGCGGCGCATCGCGCGGCGGGAGACGGAATTGTTGGATGCGCCGGTGATGGCGCTGACGAGCTGTTCGTTGGATGCGTCGGGCGGCATGGTGCCGTTGTTGCGGCCGAGCCGAAGGACGACAATACGGTCGGCGACGGCGCGAACATCCTCCATATTGTGGCTGATCATGATGACGGCGAGGCCGCGCTCCCGCACGCGCTCGATGAGGTCTAGCACCTCGGCGGTCTGGGCAACGCCGAGCGCTGCTGTGGGTTCGTCGAGCATGATCAGTTTCGGTTGGAGCAGCAGCGATCGGGCGATCGCTACCGTCTGGCGCTGTCCGCCGGAGAGTGAGGCGACGGGTTCGCGCACGCTCGGAAGGCGGGCCGAAAGCTCGTTCAAGAGCTTCCAGGCGGCGATCTCCATCGTGACTTCATCGAGCTGATAGGGGCTGAGCTCCTTGCCGAGAAAGATATTGGCGACGACGTCCAGATTTTCGCAAAGCGCCAAATCCTGGAAGACGGTTGCGATGCCGAGGTCGAGAGCGGCGCTCGGGCTCGACAGGTTGACCGGTTTGTCTTCGAAGAAGATCGTGCCCGAGCTTGGCTGGTGCACGCCGGCCAGGATCTTGACAAGCGTCGATTTGCCGGCGCCGTTGTCGCCCACCAGTGCCACGACCTCGCCGGCATACACATCGAGTTCGATATCGGTGAGCGCCGACACTGCTCCGAAGTTCTTCGATATTCCACGCAGACTGAGGACAGGCTGACGGGAAGGGTCAGGAGTATGAGAGGTTTCAGACATCGCCTGGCCTTTCGAAAAAGCGAAAATCGGAAGCGCGACCGGTGGCCGGCCGCGCTTTCCCTTGGCTCGATTACTTGGTGATGCCGAGTTTCTTGCAGCCGTCGGCATAGCGACCGGTGCACAGCTCCTCGGCGGTGTTGATCTTCTTGTCGATGATCTCGGCCTTGAGGTTTTCGGCGGTAACGACAGCCGGTACGAAGAGCTGTGCGGGCGTGTCGTAGAGCGTCATTTCGGCCTTGATCGTTTCTCCAGCCAAGAGCTTCACGGCGACGTTGGCAGCGGCAGCGGCGACGATTTCACTCGGCTTGGAAATCGTATTGTACTGATCCCCTGCTATGATCAGCTGTAGCGCGGCGATCGTCGCATCATTGCCGGTGACCGGCGGCACCGGATCGACACCCGCCGCCTTGAAAGCTGCGATGGCGCCGCCGCCGGTGCCGTCATTGGCAGCGACCACCCCGACGATCTGCTTGCCGAAGCGGGTGATCTGCCCGCCCGCCCATTGCTGGGCGTTCGCGGGCTGCCAGTTGGGCGTGTCGAATTCGGCAAGCGTCTTGTATCCGCCGCTCGCCAGGCCCTCGTGAATGCCGT
The DNA here is from genome assembly GCF_019778565.1 of Rhizobium laguerreae. Lineage (NCBI taxonomy): Bacteria > Pseudomonadati > Pseudomonadota > Alphaproteobacteria > Hyphomicrobiales > Rhizobiaceae > Rhizobium > Rhizobium laguerreae. The sequence continues at coordinate 148,855 of NZ_JAAXQT010000012.1, forward strand.
CCTTGATCAGCCCGGCAGCCGCATCGGTCGGTGAACCGTTGATCTGCAGAATGCCGCCGCCTTCGGTCGGCACCTTCTGTGCCTTCAGATGCTGGACGAGCGATTCCGCAATCGCCTTGCCGATCGCCTTGTTGTCGAAGGAGACGTAGAAATCGGCCTTCCCCTTCGGGATCGGACGGTCATAGGCAATGACCTTGACACCCTGGCTCTGTGCGAGCTGGACGAGCGATGCGGCGGCCGCAGAATCCACCGGGTCCAGCACGATGACCTTGGCGCCTTGCGTGATCGCCGAATTGAACTGTTGCTGCTGTTTGGCGATATCGGCATCGGCGTTCTGATAGAGAACCTTGCACGACGCGCAAAGCTTCTTCATTTCCGCGACGAAGCCCGGGTGGTCGTGCTCTTCGTAGCGGGTCGAGCCCTGGTCGGGCATGAGGAATGCCACTGTCGCATCCGAAACGGCCGTTTGCGCAAAGGCGGAAGTACCGCCCAGCAAGGACAGGACAAATACCGCGGCGCCTGCCGCCCGTGTTGAGAATTTCATCATTTCCATCTCCTCCCATTGAAAAAATTGCGTAGTGATCGCACTGTTCTGCTGTGGCCGTTCGGCTGAAGGAACGGTCGCGCCTGTCCCGGCGGTTTGACGTTTTTGAGGACAGGCATCTCCGATCACGAGCCGCTCATCGCGTGCTCGCGTTCAAGTCAGTGTCAGTTTTCGTTCCTCCTCCTCGTCTCCTCGTCCCTTGGACGTGCTCGTTCGGCTCCTCTAGGCCGCCTTTGCCACGTCGACATTGTCACCCAACAACCGTCGGAAACGGGAAGGCGTCATGCCTTTTTCCGCGAGAAACTGCCGGTTGAAGTTAGACAGATTGTTGAAGCCGACCTCGAAGCAGATATCGGTGATCGATGCGTGGTCATCGCTCATCAGGATCTGGCAGGCTAGGTTGATGCGCAGGCGTTTCACATACTGCACCAGCGACATGCCGGTATGGCGGCGGAAGCCGCGCGAAAAGGCGCCTGTCGATTGTCCAGCAATCGCCGCGAGATCGGCTTCGTCGAAGGATTTGGTCAGGTGTTCCCTGATATAGGCGAGCGCTTTGTTGATGCCGGCCGACATGTAACCGGAGGGATCGGGCAGATAGCTCGGGCTGGCGAGAAGCTGCGCATCCTGTGCGCGGCTGAGCAGGCCGACGATCATCATGAAAAGCTCGATACGGCGCACACCCTGCGCCTGCTGCACCTCGTTCATCAAAGGTGCGACCTGCCGGCTGGTCTCGGCGCCGAAAAGCACGCCGCGGCGGGAGGCTTCGAGAACAGGTTCGAAGGGGCCGAGTTCGGCCAGCACCTTCATCGTGTCGATGATGAAATTCTCGCTGAACTGGATGAGCTGGCATCGAAGCGGGATGCTCGATCCCGTCGGGACATCGCTGATCCAGTTGTGTGGAAGATTAGGCCCGGCAAGCACAAGATTACCAGGCTCGAACTCGCCGATGAAGTCGCCGACGAAATACCGTCCTGTTGTCGCCACGACGAGATGAAGTTCGTATTCCGGATGAAAATGCCAACGAACCGTATGGTAGGGATAGCCATGCGCCTTCGTTGCGAAAGATTCGCCCGGGCGGATCTGAATGACTTCCAAGTCAGGTTCCATTGTTTCCTCCTCCGAGGACGGTTCCAAGCCGCCCGCCAAATTCCCTTTTTGGCTTTATTGTTAAGGAGAGTGTAGTGGGCTCGTGTCACGCCCGCCACCACGATTCCCGGCTAAAACCGATACTTTTTTGACAATCGGCGCTGCGCAACCGGTGTAAGGACGGCAGTAATCCACTTCGCACATCGTCCAAGGGCCGGCCTCAGGCGGCCAAGGCTGCAATGACGTTTCTGACCAGCGCAGAAGAAGACAGCCGGCTCGTGGCGCAGCTCGGGGCGCCGATCGCACCGACACGCACGGACACGCCGCCGCGGGCATTGGCGATCGCAAACATCGACTCGTCGGTGAGGTCGTCGCCGATGGTAATCGGGGAGCGGTTCTTGAACGGGTCGGATTGGAAAAACCGCTCCAGCGCATCGCCCTTGCTCGACCGTGCCGGACGCAGCTCGAACACCATCTTGCCAAGCTGCAATGCCCAGTTCGGCCCGGCGATCTCAGCATAGTGGTGCATGCGCTCTTCAAGTACCTTTTCATATTCGGGCGCGAGCCGGTAGTGGGCGGCAACGGCTGCGCCCTTGTCCTCGATCAAGACGCCGGGGTAGTGCTCGGCTTCTGCGGTCAGTGCATGCTTCAGCGCCTGAAATTCAGGTGTCGCCTCGATCGTCTGCATTCCAGCGGCGTTCCTGATTTCTGCGCCGTGCAGGCCTGCTGTCGGAAATGCAAAGGGCTTGAACAGCGCGTCTGCATAAGCAAGCGACCGTCCGGTGACCAGCGCCAAGGCGCCGCCGAGCTTGTTCGACAGGCGATGCAGTTGTCCGGGAAGCGCCTCCGGGACCTCGATCGCATCCGGTGTGGGCGCAAGATTGAGCAGCGTCCCGTCGATATCGAGAAACATTGCCCAGCGGTCCGGCTCCTCCAAGACCATTGAAAGCATTTCCTGGGTAGCGGCATCGTCCTGCACGGCATTCTCCAAACTCTGCAATCATTGAAGCTAGGTCGCTAGTCGATGAGGGCAAGGTGACTTTTCAGACTCCGGAACATCCAGAGCTAGTCCGCGTTGTATCTCGCCGCCTGTTCGAGACCTCGCGCGGCAGAAGGTACATTGATGCCCAAAGGCAGTTCCGAGCCCCGTGATGAGATCCATGTACCATTGGCACATGGCGCCATAGTTCTGCCGTTGGTGACCATCGATGATTACAACAATGAACTGCGTGACAAGAACGGTTTCGTTGGCGACAACGCCAATAAGAAGACGTTCCAGCAGAAGCTCGACGATTGGCGAAAACGCATCCGCAAGTTTGGGGACGATCCGATCGGCAAGACCGCGACGACAAAGCTTTCCAAGAAAAAGATCGAGGCCCTCTTGACGGGCGACGACATGGAGGCTGCCGCTCTGGTCATGGGAGCGGTGGAGGACTTTGCCCAGGACTTTGCCGAGGTGATCGGAAAGTTCCTCAAGGATGAGCGCTGGTCCAAGACCGAGCGCATTGTCGTTGGCGGAGGCTTCAGGCGAAGTCGCTTCGGAGAACTGGCGATCGCCAGGACCATGGTTCTTCTCAAGGCGGCCGGCCTCAATATCGAGGTTGTGCCGATCGTCCATCATCCCGACGAGGCGGGGCTGATCGGCTCAGTCCATCTCATGCCGGGGTGGATGTTCAAGGGTTATGAGGCCATCCTCGCCGTCGATATTGGTGGCACGAACGTGCGCGCCGGCGTCGTCGAGTTCGGAAAGGAAAAAACACCGCACTTTGCGGATGCCAGCGTCTGGGAATCGGCGATCTGGCGCCATGCCGATGACGAGCCAAGCCGTAGCGGAACGATAGAGAGGCTGGCGGCGATGTTGCAGGACCTGATCGACAAGGCCGAAAAGGCCAACCTGAAACCTGCTCCCATTATCGGGATCGCCTGTCCGGGCATCATCAAAGCCGATGGCTCGATCGAACGCGGTGGACAAAACCTGCCGGGCGGAAATTGGGAAAGTGACAGCTTCAACCTTCCCGCCGCACTGATCAAGGCCATTCCCGAGATCGGCGACCACAGCACATTCGTAATGATGCACAACGATGCCGTCGTGCAGGGATTGTCGCAGATCCCTTTTATGAACGACGTGTCGAGATGGGCGGTGCTGACCATCGGCACCGGGTTGGGCAATGCGCATTTTACGAATCGCGAGGGAACGAAGGCGCGATAGTGGAATGCCTGTCTCGCGCAACTCTGCACGCAATGAACGCCGGATCGACCGGGCCGTGGAGCATTATGGTAAATAGCAGGTAAACAAGAAGGAATTCCGCAGACGGAAGCGAACTTGCCAATAAGTTCCGCTAGGGAAGATAGTCGCTTTGCCGAACAGGAGTGAGATCTGGTTGATCAGGCTATCGGCAAACGTCTGCGATACCAACGCATGATCCCGATTAGCAGTATCGATCATACCCGCCGCGACCTGATTCGCCTAGCATACGCTGTTGTGATCTTCGCGGAGGACGACGCCCGCGGGATGTCGGAAACCTGTTCGCGCACAACTGCCGGCATCTGATCGGACTGGTGTCATCGGCCTGGCCTGGCGATCGATCGGATCTGCGGACAAACGATCCCCACCTTTCAACGCCCCCTGCCCTCAATATTCTGCCGATCTAGACCCCGGCCACACCTCCCCTTCCCCGATATCACTCAGCAACAGCGCTCCCTGAAGTGAGGCCCGCACCGGCATCTCGGAATTCCGGCGATGCCTCGTGATCGGAGACAGCGGCCGGTTCGCCGGTGCGCCGGCGAAGATTCAGTCTCGCATGGCAGGCCGCTCCTGCGCGCCACTCGATCTCTGCGCGCCGAAGCGATCCGAGACGGCGAGCCTCGCTGCCGAACCGCATTTCAGAGCGGCGCTCGAAGATGGAAGTCTCCCTCCCCTTTCCAGCGCGGCATCGGAAAAGATGGTGATAACGCCGGCGGGCGGTTCTCGGCGGGTTCAAATTGCGCTTATCTCCACAACTTCACGCAATCGATGCGCAGACGAAAGATGGATCATGAACTTCAAGGGAATAAGCGCTCCGCTCAATGCCGGCCGTCTCGAACAAATGCTGAGCCTTGCTCAGCCACGCCGCGTCGCCGAAACCCAAGACGCAAATGACAAGGCCTCCGGCAGCGAATCCGTTCGCGGGCTGGAGGTCGAAAGCCTGTGCCGCTCGTCTGCCTATAAATGAGAAACGGATTGCCTGATCCGGCATGCCCAAGCGGCGGATGTTGTCTTCCAGTGCGTCGGTAATGGCGTTCTGCCGTGTTGAAATATGCTGAGATGCGCTAAGGGTGGCCGTCGATGGAGGCGGACACGGTCGCCATTGTCAGCTGACAATGGCGCTAAGATTCCGGAATTCCACATGATTTTTTCGTCGAATCCGGTTTGTTATCCATTGGCTAACCAAGAAATCGCTTGACGGAATCGGCAGACTCACGATCATTTGCGCAAAATGACCCGATTTATCAGGATTTGCGTGAATGCCGACCAAGGCCGCGATTGTTGAGAAAGCCAAGAGAGCGAGTCGAGTCTCGATCGACGAGACGATCGCGCAGGACTCGACGATGCTCAGCAGCCAATTGCAGGTGCTGTTCGAGCGGTTGTTTTCGCCCGACGCCCGCAAATCGCTAAGGCGGTTCAGCAGCACCGAGACTGCCAAGCTGCTCGGCGTCACCGACAGCTATGTTCGCCACCTCGCCGCGCAGGTGGAAAGCATCAACCCGGAAAAGACGGCGGCGGGTCGACGGGTGTTCTCGCTTGAGGAAATTCATGCGATGCGCCACCATCTCGGGCGCACCAAACCCTCCTATCTGCCGATGCGCCGGCCGGGCGATCATCTCCAGGTGATCGCCGTCACCAATTTTAAAGGTGGCTCCGGCAAGACGACGACATCCATCCACCTGGCGCAGTTCCTGGCTCTTCGCGGCTACCGCGTGCTCGCCGTCGATCTCGATCCGCAGGCATCGATGTCGGCGATGCTCGGATATCAGCCCGAATTCGACGTCGGCGAAAACGAGACGCTTTACGGTGCCATCAAATATGACGAAACGCGCCGCGACGTAGCCGAGATCGTCCGCCAGACCTATTTTCCGGGGCTCGATCTCATTCCCGGTAATCTCGAACTGCACGAGTTCGAGCACGATACTCCAAAGGCGCTCGCCGACACCAACCGCGACGACAAGGACATGTTCTTCATGCGGGTCGGCAATGCGCTGCATTCGCTGGAGCAGAGCTACGACGTCGTCATCATCGATTGCCCGCCGACCCTCGGCTTCCTGACACTGTCTGCTCTTTGTGCCGCTACTTCCGTCCTCATTACCGTCCATCCGCAGATGCTCGACGTCGCGTCGATGAACCAGTTCCTGACGATGACCTCCGACCTTCTGGCCGTGGTCAAGCAGGCAGGCGGCAATCTCGATTATGATTGGATGCGCTATCTGATCACCCGCTATGAGGCCAATGATGGACCGCAGGCGCAGATCGTCGCCTTCCTTCGCAGCCTGTTCGGCGAGCGCGTGCTGACCTCGATGATGGTCAAGTCGACAGCGGTCTCGGATGCGGGCCTGTCCAAGCAGACAATCTACGAGGCGGGACGCGAGACGATGCATCGCCAGACCTATGACCGCGGGGTGGAATCCGTCGACAGCGTCAATGCCGAGGTCGAGCAACTCATTCGCAGCGCATGGAGCAGGACATGAGCCCAAAAGGACGCGACATCCTGAAGAGCATGGTCGGCGCCGTCGAGCCGACACGGCCGGAAGTGCCGAGCGTGCAACAGCCGCATCGACCATCGGGAGCGGTCAAGGCGATGAACCTGTCGCTTGGACGACTGGGAGAGGAAGCAGCCGCCGCAAAGGCGCTGCGCGAATCGCTGGCCTCCGGCGACAAGGTGCTGGAGATCGATCCGGCTGCCGTCGAAATGTCCTTCATCCGCGACCGTATCCCGGTCGACAAAGATGCCGAGTTCGAGCGATTGAAGCAGTCCATCCAGGAAAGCGGGCAGCAGGTTCCGATCCTGGTGCGCCCGGACCCGACAAGGGCCGGGCACTACCAGGCCGCCTATGGCCACAGGCGCCTGCGGGCGGCAGCAGAGATCGGGGTTCCCGTTAAGGCCGTCGTGCGAAAGCTCACGGATGAAGAGCTGATCCTCGCACAGGGTCAGGAAAATGGCCCCCGTGTCGACTTGAGTTTTATCGAGCGGGCACTGTTTGCACGCCGCATGGATGAACATGGCTTCAGCCGCGACATGATTGCCAAGGCGCTGGCGACAGACAAGCCGGAAACGTCAAGGCTCCTGCAGGTGGCTCTGACGATCGACCCCGAGCTCATTCTCGCCATCGGGCCGGCCCCCAAGGTCGGCCGTCCACGCTGGTTGGCGTTTGCCGAGAAGTTCAGAGAGACGGGCGGACAGAAGAAGGCGCGGGCCGCAATCAGTGCCGCCGGTTTCGATGTATTGGAGACCAACAGCCGCTTCGATGTCATCTGGAAGGCACTGGAGGAGAAGAGCGCACCGCAGCGGGCCGAGCAGACGCTCCGGACCCAAGGGGGCGCGCCGCTTGCTTTGGTGGCCCGCTCCGGCAAAACCTTTCGCATCACCGTCAAATCGGCGGCGTTTTCGGAGTTCCTGGCTCAGCGGTTGATAGGCCTCGCCGCCGAGTTCGAAGAGGAAAATGCGGGAAAATGAGGCAGTTAGACCGGTTGTCAGCTGACAATCCGGATAGGAGATAACGCGCAAAAGAAAAAAGCCCCCGAACGTCACCGTCACGGAAGCTTTCCTCGTAGTCTTGAACACCTCCGAGAATCGCACTTCCGAGAATCGCTGTCAAGAGTTTTTGGCGCCGTTTTGGTGAGCGGATTTCTTTTGCCTCGTTGAGGTGGAAGATATGGAAACCGGAAGTGTGACGACGCCCTTCGGGCGGCGGTCGATGACGTTTGGCATGCTTGCAAATCAAGTCATGGCCGGGGAGATCAAGCCGGACCAGTCGGTCGACAAGTGGAAATTGTTTCGCGCGCTATGCGAAGCAAAGCCGCTGCTTGGCATCGGCGATCGAGCGCTTGCCGTGCTCAACGCGCTTTTGAGCTTTTATCCGAAGAACGAGCTGGCCCAGGAAAACGGCTTGGTCGTCTTCCCGTCGAATATCCAGCTTTCTCTCAGAACGCATGGCATGGCCGAACAGACCGTCCGGCGCCATCTTGCCGCGCTCGTCGAGGCAGGCCTTCTGCTGCGCAAGGATAGCCCCAACGGCAAGCGTTACGTCCGCAGGGACAGGGCAGGGGAGGTCGACGAGGCGTTCGGCTTCTCGCTGGCGCCGCTGCTTGCCCGTGCCGAGGAGATCGAACAGCTCGCGGCCGCGGTGATGGCTGAGCGGCTGCATGTCCAGCGTCTGCGTGAACGCATCACCCTTTGCCGCCGTGACATTGCCAAACTGATCGAAGCGGCAGTTGAAGAAGAGATCCCTGGGGATTGGCAAGGCCTATACTGCGAATTCCGGGACCTGATCGAAGGCCTGCCGCGATCGCCGACGACAGCGCAGCTTGAACTGTTGCTGGATGAATTGACGGCCCTGCGCACAGATATTCTTAACCGGCTGGAAATTCGGGTTAAATCAACAAAACAGCGCGGCAATGCCGATTATATCGAGCGTCACATACAGAATTCAAATCCCGAATCCACCTCTGAACTTGAACCAAGCTTCGAAACGAAGCAGGGCGCGATAGCTGAGCAAGACAACGACCGAGGGGCCGTGGCGCCAGAGAAGGGTAGGGGTGAGGCAGCCTATCCGCACGGGCAGAAGAAGGAGGAAGAGCAAAGTCGACGGCCGGACGTCCGCAATGATGGTGGCGGACTGAAATCCTTCCCACTCGGCCTGGTTCTGCAGGCCTGCCCGGAAATCCTTGCCTATGGGCCGAATGGCGCAATCCGCAACTGGCGCGATCTGATGGCCGCAGCCGTCATCGTTCGATCGATGCTGGGCGTCAGTCCGTCGGCTTACGAAGAGGCCGCCAATGTGATGGGTCCGGAAAACGCCGCGACGGTGATGGCGTGCATCCTGGAGCGCGGCGGCCATATTAATTCGGCCGGTGGCTATCTTCGAGGCCTGACGCGGCGAAGCGAAAAGGGAGAATTCGCGATCGGCCCGATGCTGATGGCACTTCTGCGGGCAAATGCGCCGGCCGGGCGGAAAGTTGGATAGTGTTCAACCTTCGTGTGGGCAGCGTGTGGCTAAGCGCGGATAAGCCTTCGCTCCAGAAAACTCTGCATGTCGCGACGTCCGTCTACGACGCAGTAGACGGCGACGTCCGTGCCCAGGATCCGATAGATCATGCGCCACGGCTTATGGTGCAGTTCCCGATATTCGGAAATTCCGATACCCGCCAACTCCTTCGGAATATTTCCACGGGCGGGGAATTCTTCAAGCTCGGCGCAGGCGCTCTCAAGCTCCGTCAGAATGCGCTCTGCCGTGTCGGCGCCGTCGCGGCCGGCGATAAATCGATAGAGATCCTCGATGTCGCGTTCCGCATCCTCGGCGAAAAGAACACGATATGGCATCAGGATTGGCTGTCGGCCAGACGTTTGCGGATGCGCGCGAAGGACTCCGCAGCAGGGCGCAGTTTGCCGTCCTCGACTTGCCGGTTGGTGAGCGCCAACACCTTCAGGAGCGCCAGTGTCTCCTGGGTTTCTTCGTATTGGCCGACGTCCTGAAGGATGGCTTTCGCCTCTCCGTGAAGAGTAATGACGACCGGTTGCGGATTATCCTTCAGCGTCCGGATGATTTCCGGCGCGTGCGCCTTGAGATAGCTGATCGGCTTGACCTGTTCTGACAGCTTCATGCGGTTTCTCCCTTTCGACCAGAATATAGACCATCAAGTGGTCGATTGAAAGAAGCCTTATGCTGTCGTCACACAGCGCGCCCTCAGAGATTTTCCATCTTAGGGGCGGCCGGTTTTTTTCACTCAGCGCGTTCGAAAGAGAATGCCATTTCTTATAATGAAGTTTGTCTACTGATTTTATAGACGAAACTTTGCAACCAGGGATCGGATCGTGGTGCCATGACCTACCTCCTCAGTCTTCTCGACAAAAGCCCGATCGAACAGGGTCTAACGGCCGCGGATGCGCTGCGGGCGACTGTAAAGATTGCCGCCCGGGCCGAGGAACTCGGTTATCACCGTTTCTGGGTCGCCGAGCATCATAATATGTCCAATCTGGCGAGTTCCGCGCCCGAGGCGCTGATAGCCTATCTTCTCGCCAGGACATCGAGGATCCGCATCGGCTCCGGCGGCGTCATGCTGCAGCACTACAGCGCCTATAAGGTTGCTGAGACCTTCAATCTGCTGGCATCGCTTGCGCCCGGCCGCGTCGATCTCGGTGTCGGCAAGGCACCGGGCGGATTTCCGCTCTCGACGCGCGCGCTGCAGCTTGCCGTCGATCCGGCCAGGAGGCCGGATTTCGCGAGCCAGCTTTCCGATCTCAACGTCTATCTCGCCGCCGACCCGAATTACGACGGGGCGCAGGCGACGCCTTTCCCGCCGACTGCGCCTGAGCGTTTCCTGCTCGGCGCCAGCGTCGAAAGCGCCGAGCTCGCTGCCGAGAAGGGCTGGGAACTTGTTTTCGCCGGTCATTTGAACGGCGATCCGGATAATCTGCGCCGAACCTTCGAGGCCTATGAGCGGGCGTCAGGCGGCAAGCGTCCGATCCTGGCGCTCGCAGCCTTTGCCGCCGAAAGCGAGGACTATGCCCGCGAGCGCGTCGGCAAGCTGCGCATCGTCAAGGTGTTCCTGCCGAACGGCCAGACCGTCAATGTCGGCAGCGAGGAGCAGGCGGCCGAATTCGCCCGCCAGGGCGGCGTCACCGATTACCGCATCGAGGAAAAGGTGCCGAGTGTGCTGCATGGCACGGCGGAGCAGATCCGCAAGGAACTGGACGAACTTCATCACCGCTACGGGGTCAAGGAGTTCGTGCTCGACACGCCGGCGCTTTCGGTCGCCGAGCGCCTGGCTTCCATCGAGCTACTCGCCAAGGAGCGGCTTTCCCTCGTCGCCTGACCGTTTCCAAGGAGGATTGATCCCATGGCTCAAAAACACGTCACGTTCGGCATCATGCTGCAGGGTCCCGGCGGTCACATGAATGCGTGGAAACATCCAAGCGGACCGGCCGATGCCAGCGTCAATTTCGACTTCTTCGTCAAGACGGCGCGCAAGGCGGAGGCGGCCGGCATCGCTTTCGCCTTCGTTGCCGACGGGCTCTACATCAACGAGCAGTCCATTCCGCATTTCCTCAATCGGTTCGAACCGATCGCCATTCTCTCGGCGCTCGCCGCCTCGACCTCGAAAATCGGCCTCGTCGGCACGGTTTCGACCTCTTATAGCGATCCCTTCACCATCGCCCGCCAGTTCGCCTCGATCGATCTCATTAGCGGCGGCAGGGCAGGGTGGAATGCGGTGACCTCGCCGCTCGAGGGTTCGGGGCGCAATTACAGCCGCGAACATCCAGAGCATGAACTGCGCTACGAGATCGCCGAGGACTATATCGATGCGATCAAGGGGCTGTGGGATTCCTGGGATGACGACGCCTTCGTCCGCAACCGCGAGACTGGCGTCTTTGTCGACAAGACGAAGATGCATCGCCTCAACCACAAGGGCCGCTTCTTCCGCGTCGAGGGGCCGCTCAATATCGGCCGCTCCAAGCAGGGCCAGCCCGTCGTTTTCCAGGCAGGCGCCTCGGATTCCGGCATCAGGCTTGCCGGCAAACATGCCGACGCGGTCTTCACCAATGGCGGGCCGTTCGAGGAGGCGCAGGCCTTCTACCGCCAGCTCAAGGACGGCGTGATTGCCCATGGCCGCAGTGCTGCGGAAGTCGGTATCTATCCAGGTATCGGACCGATCGTCGGTGCGACGCAGGAAGAGGCGGAAGCCAAATATCAGGCGATCCGCAACCTCGTCACGACAGAGGAGGCACTGCTCTATCTCGGCCGCTTCTTCGATCATCATAATTTCAGCGTCTATCCGCTCGACGAGCCGTTCCCCGAACTCGGCGATATCGGCAGGAACAATTTCCGCGCCACCACCGACCGCATCAAGAAGACGGCGCGGGAAAAGGGCCTGACGCTCCGCCAGGTCGCGCTCGATTCGGCAACGCCGCGCACGGCCTTCATCGGCACGGCGGAACATATCGCCGACGAGATCATCCGCTGGGTAGACCATGGCGCTGCCGACGGCTTCATCCTCGGTTTCCCTGTCATCGCCGAGGGCTTCGACGATTTCTCCAGATATGTTCTGCCGATCCTCACGGAGCGCGGCTATTTCGATCCGATCCTGAAGGGCGAGACGCTGCGCGACCATCTGGGCCTGCCCTTCCGCGAAAGCCGGTATGCGGCGGAGGCGGATCAGGTCGAGCGTGGAAAGGCTGTCAGCGCCTGAGGCGCCGACGAACCGTCATGAACATCATCGCTCAGAACCCGCGCAGCAAGGATACGGTCGAGAAGGGTATCGCTGCCTATCTCGACGAGATCATCGCGCTTCGCCACGACTTGCACCAATATCCGGAGCTTGCGTTCCAGGAGCTCAGGACCAGCAAGTTGGTGGCATCCCGCCTTTCCTCCTGGGGCTATGAGGTGGCGACGGGCATTGCCGGAACCGGCATCGTCGCCACCCTCAGGCGCGGCGATGGCAAAAAGCGGATCGGCATCCGCGCCGACATGGACGCGCTGCCGATCGAGGAGGCGACCGGTCTTGCCTATGCCAGCAGCAATCCCGGCGTCATGCATGCCTGCGGCCATGATGGGCATACCTCGATTCTGCTCGCCGCCGCCCGTTATCTCGCCGAAAGCGGCAATTTCAACGGCACGCTGCGGCTGATCTTCCAGCCCGCCGAGGAGATCGGCGCCGGCGCCCGCAAGATGATCTCGGAGGGCCTGTTCGAGCGTTTTCCAGTCGATGCGGTCTTCGGGCTGCACAACTGGCCGGGTGTGCCGGCGGGTCAATTCGGCTTCGTCAGCGGCCCTGCCATGGCCTCGGTCGATCAGGCGATGATCAAGATCATCGGCAAGGGCGGCCACGGCGCCGAACCGCACCGCGCCGTCGATCCGGTGCTCGCCTCGGCCTCCTTCATCACCGCCCTGCAGAGCGTCGTTTCCCGCAATGTCGACCCGCAGGACATGGCGGTCGCAACCGTCGGCTCGATCCATGCCGGCTCCGCCTCGAACGTCATCCCTGAGAGCGTTGAGATGAAGCTCACCATGCGGGCCTATAGCGAGGCGGTCCGCCAGCTGTTGCGAGAGCGCATTCCTGCACTTGCCCGCGCCCAGGCCGAAAGCTTCGGCGCCGAGGCGGATGTGAACTACCGCCTCGGTTTTCCGGCGCTGGTCAACCATGCGGCGGAGACGGCCTTTGCCCGCGATGTCGCCTATGACGCACTCGGCCCGGCGGCGATCGAGAAGGATTTCCGGCCGAGAACCGCGAGCGAGGATTTCGCCTTCATGCTGCAGGCAAATCCCGGCAGCTACCTCTTCGTCGGGAACGGCGACAGCGCTCCTCTCCACAGCGCCCACTATAATTTCAACGACGCGATCATTGCGCCGGCCGCCCGCTACTGGGTGCGGCTCGCCGAAACCTTCCTCACTGATGACAACGGGTGAAGAACGATATGAGCGATACGTTTCTCTATACCAGCCCACTCGACCCGCGCGCCAAGCCATTGATCGATGAGTTGATTTACGAGTATGACAGCCGCTACGGCAACTATTTCAATGCCGAAGGGGCTGCGGCCGAGCTGAACCGTTATCCTCCTGAAGCCTTCGTGCCACCTCACGGCAATTTTCTCCTGTTGATCCGTGATGGCGAAACCATCGGCGGCGGCGCCTTCAAGAACTATGACGAACGCACGGCCGAGTTCAAACGCATCTGGACACGCTCCGATCTGCGCCGTCAGGGCCTTGCCCGCAAGGTGCTGGTGGAACTGGAGGCCCAGGCCGCCCGCCAAGGCTATTCCCGCATCTACCTGACGACCGGCTTTCGCCAGCCCGAGGCGGTCGGGCTCTATCTGAACTACGGCTACACCGCTCTCTTCGACACCTCCGCCGATCCCGAAATCTATAAGAGCCTGCCCTTCGAGAAGGACATCACCCATCTCGCTCAGCGGACTCTCGAAGATGCCGAACCGCGCCTGCGGGTAGCCGGCGCAAATTTCTGAAAACGGCAAAGACCGACAATCATAAAAGGGAAGCACCATGGCACTGACGACGGATTTCGCCGGCATCGACCCCGGCAGCAGGACGGTAGAATCGAAGGATTATTCCCGTTACCGCATCGTGCCGGCGCGTCATCCGGGCCGCCTGGCAGGCACGATCTTTGCTGCCCTCGTCATCATCGCCGTGCTCTATTCCATCTTCACCAATCCGCGCTGGGGTTGGGGCGTCTTTGCCGAATGGTTCTTTGCCGAACCAGTGCTCGTCGGCCTCGGCAGGACGCTGCTTTTGACTGTGCTTGCCGCCATATCCGGTTCCATCCTCGGAACCGCTCTGGCGCTCGCCCGCGTTTCCAAGTCGCCGCTGCTCTCCGGTCTTTCCTGGGGCTATATCTGGCTGCTGCGCTCGATCCCGGTCATCGTGCTGCTGCTGATCTTGAACAATCTCGGCTACCTCTACGAGACGATCAAGATCGGCATTCCCTTCACCGATACCGTCTTCCTCGACTATCCCACAGTGCAATTGCTGACACCCTTTGCCGCCGCCTTCCTCGGCCTCACGCTCAACCAGTCGGCCTTCTTCGCCGAGATCGTGCGCGGCGGTATTCTCTCGGTGGATCACGGTCAGCTGGAGGCCGCCGCCGCACTCGGTCTGCCGCGCCGCCGCCAGGCCTTCCGCATCGTGCTGCCGCAGGCCATGCGCTCGATCTTGCCGACCGGCTTCAACGAACTCATCGGACTGGCGAAGAGCACCTCCATGGTCTACGTGCTGGCGCTGCCGGAGCTCTTCTATACGGTCCAGGTGATCTACCGCCGCAATCTCGAAGTCATTCCGCTGCTGATGGTCGCGACCGTCTGGTATCTGATCATCATGACGGTGCTGTCGATTGCTCAGCGCTATATCGAACGCTACTTCTCCAAAGGCTCCGTGCGCAATCCGACGCCATTGCCCTTCCAGTCATTTTTCGAGCGTTTCCGCCGTCCGCTGCCTGTCCTCGATACGGCAACCGACACCGTGCGCAAGATCGGTTTCCAGGATGCAGCGACGCTGCGGGCCGCTGGCGGCGCGGTGCGCATTCACGGCATTTCCAAAAGCTTCGGCTCGCTGAAAGTGCTCGACGATGTCGAGCTCAGCCTGCCGGCCGGCAGCGTGACCGCCATCCTCGGTCCGTCCGGCTCGGGCAAGTCGACGCTGTTGCGCGCCATCAACCACCTGGAGCGTGTCGATGAGGGTTTCATCTCGGTGGACGGCGATTTCGTCGGCTACAGCAGGAGGGGCGACACGCTCTATGAGCTCAAGGAGAAGGATATTCTCAAACGCCGCGCCGATATCGGCATGGTCTTCCAGAGCTTCAATCTCTTCCCACATCTGACCGTGCTCGAAAACCTCATCGAGGCACCGATCCAGGTTCGCGGCGCCGGCCGCGAGGACGCCGTGCAATTGGCGCAGGAGCTGCTGGCACGCATCGGCCTCAGCGACAAGATCAATGCCTATCCGCGCCAGCTTTCCGGCGGCCAGCAGCAGCGTGTGGCGATTGCCCGCGCACTGGCGCTCCGCCCGAAGGTGCTGCTCTTCGACGAGCCGACATCGGCGCTCGATCCGGAGCTCGTCGGCGAAGTGCTCGACGTGATCAAGGAGCTTGCCCGCACCGGCACGACGCTCGTCATCGTCACCCATGAGGTCGGTTTTGCCCGCGAAGTCGCCGACAGCGTCGTCTTCATGGAAAGCGGCCGTATTCTGGAAGCTGGCCCGCCGGCCCGCATCTTCACCCAAGCGGAACATCCCCGCACGCGGGAATTCCTCGCCAAGGTTCTCTAGCGCCTGATTGTGCTGGTGAAATGCCGGGCCGCGATGGGCTGCTCCGGCCGAATAACAATAACCACAACCTGAAGATGAAATGGAGAAGGGGCATGACATTTACAGCTAGGGCAAGGCTTCTGATAGCGGGAGCGGTCACCATGGCCGCGATCGGTTTCGGTTCCGCGCAGGCGCAGCAGAAGTTCGATCTCAGCCCGGAGCAGCCGAACCGGCTGCGGGTGGAAAAGAACGAGAAGCGCATTGCCGAAATGAAGGACTTCAAGTTCGTCGAAAACGGCGTCTTCACCGTCGGCATCAGCTCGAGCGGCAATCTGCCACTGCATGATTATGCCTCCGATTCCAAGACGGTTATCGGCTACGACGTCGATCTGGCGCAGGCCATTGCCGACAGCCTGGGTCTGAAGCTCGAACTCGTTTCCGTTGCCTGGGCCGATTGGCCTCTGGGGCTGACCTCCGGAAAGTTCGACGCGGTGATCTCCAACGTGACCGTCACGGAAGAACGCAAGGAGAAATTCGATTTCTCGACCTACCGCAAGGATGAGCTTGGCTTTTATGTCAAGGCCGACAGTTCGATTACGGCGATCAAGCAGCCGAAGGATATTGCCGGCCTGAAGGTGATCACCGATGCCGGCACCAACCAGGAAAAAATCCTGCTGGAGTGGGATCGCGAGAACGTCGCCGCAGGCCTGAAGCCGATCGAGGTGCAATATTATGACGACGACGCGGTCAAGGATCTCGCCGTTCAGTCCGGCAGGGCCGACACCGTCTTCAGCGTGAACGCGACGCAGGCCTATTCGGCGGGGATCAACGGCAAGACCAAGCTCGTCGGCACCGTCAGCGGCGGTTGGCCGATCACGGCCGAAATTGCCGTTACCACGCGCAAGGGCAGCGGCCTGGCAGCGCCCTTGACCGATGTCGTCAATGACCTGATCGCCAGCGGCGCCTATCGGAAGATTCTCGATACGTGGAACCTCGGTCCTGAGGCGATCGACAAGGCCCAGACCAACCCGCCGGGCCTGCCGAAGAGCGGTTCCTGATCAGTTCCCATGGGCCGGCGGCATTGCCGCCGGCCACCCTGCCACAGTTTGGAGATTAAAGACGATGATTGCCCTTCCGGCATTCCGGACCCTGCTGATCGCCGCCATGGCGTCGGCCCTTTCCTTTGGCGCAACCCATGCAGCCGAGGATTTCGACCTCAGCCCAGAGCAGCCGGGCCGGCTTCACGCCGCCAAGAACGATGCGGCTATCGCTGCGATTCCGAAGGATTTCAAGTTCGTCACGTCAGGCAAGTTCACCATCGCCGTCAGCCCCGGCGGCCCGCCGCTTGCAACCTATGCCACGGATGCGAAGACCGTGGTCGGGGCAGATCCCGACTATGCCTATGCCATCGCCGACAGCCTCGGGCTGACGCTGGAGATCGTGCCTGTCGCCTGGATAGACTGGCCGCTCGGCCTCGTCTCGGGCAAGTATGATGCCGTCATTTCGAACGTCGGCGTCACCGAGCAGCGCAAGGAAAAGTTCGATTTCTCCACCTATCGCCAGGGCCTGCATGGTTTCTTCGTAAAATCCGACAGCCCTGTGACCTCGATTAAGGAGCCCAAGGATGCGGCCGGCCTCAGGATCATCGTCGGGGCCGGCACCAACCAGGAGCGCATCCTGGTGAAGTGGAGCGAGGAAGATGTCGTCGCCGGCCTGAAACCGATCGAGTTGCAATATTACGACGACGAGGCGGCAAGCCTTCTTGCGCTGCGTTCCGGCCGAGCCGATGTCATCGTCCAGCCGCATGCGCAGCTCGTCTTCATCGCCGCGCGCGACAAGAACATCAAGCGCGTCGGCACGCTGAGCGCCGGCTGGCCGGATCGCTCGGATGTCGCGATCACCACCCGCAAGGGAAGTGGGCTGGCCGATGCGCTGACTGTCGCCACCAACGGCCTGATCAAGGATGGCACCTACGCAAAAATCCTCGACCACTGGCATCTCTCCGAAGAAGCCTTGCCGGCATCCGAGACCAACCCTCCCGGCCTGCCGAAATACTGATCATCGGATGGCACGAGTGGGCGACATATCCATCAACCATATAGGCTTCCTCACCCCCGGCAATTATCCCGACGGCGATCCGTTGTCGGGATTGGAGCAGACGCTTGAGCAGCTGCAATATGGCGAAGATCTGGGCTTCGACAGCGCCTGGGTCCGCCAGCGGCACTTGGAGCCTGGAATCTCTTCCGCGAGCGCCTTCCTGGCAGCGGCGACGCAGCGCACCAGCCGGATCGAACTTGGAACCGCGGTCATCCCGATCGGTTACGAGAGCCCCTATCGGCTGACCGAAGATCTCGCCACCGTCGATGTTCTGTCGCGCGGACGGCTGAACATCGGCGTCAGCGCCGGCCGGCCGCTGCACGCCGAGCTGATCGCCCCGCTCGTCTTCGACGGCGATTGGACGGGTTACGATTTCTCGCACGACCGCGTGCTGCGCTTTGCCGACAATCTGCGTGGCACTTATCTCGGCGACGAACAGACCTTGATCAAGACGCCCTTCGGCCCGCAGCGGCCACGCCTGCAGCCTTATGCCAAGGGCCTGATCGACCGGATCTGGTATGGCGGCGGGTCGCAGCGCTCGGCCGAATGGGCCGGCCGCAATGGCTTCAACCTGTTGACCGGCAATGTGATAACAGGGGAGGGGACGGATGATTTCTTCATCGCTCAATCGCGGCTGATCGAAACCTATCGCGCCGCCGGTACGCAGCGCCGCGTCGCGCTGGGTCGTGTCATCGTGCCTTTCGACAGCGCCGATGCGGCAACGCGCCGCCGATATCGAGATTATACCGATGGCCGCCATGAGCGGACGCTTTCGCCGCAGGGCGAGCGGCGCACTCTGTTCGCCCGGGATGTCGTCGGCACATCGGACGAGATACTGGCGCAGCTGTTTGCCGATCCGATCCTGCCCGAGGTCAGCGAGCTGAGGCTGGAGCTTCCTTACGAGTTCGAGCACGAGGAGTATCGTCAGATTCTCCACGACTTCGCGACAGCAATCGCACCGGAACTCGGATGGAAAGCGCCATCCGACATCCGCGCCGCTTCCTGAAAATGCCGTCGCCCATTCGACGGCAGAACAATCACCTCACAGGGGAACATGCATCAGTGACCAAATCGGTAGAATATTTCTTTTCGATCGGCTCGCCCTGGTCCTACATCGGCTTCGACGCCTTCGCCGAACTTGCGGCGAAGAACGACGTCGTCATCACGCCTTATCTGACGACGGTGGTCGAGGAAAATGGGGGTATCTTTTCGCGCAACCGCCCGGAGATCCGGCGCGCCTACTGGACGCGGGACCTCAAGCGCTGGGCGCGCGTGCGCGGCAAGGAACTGCGGCTCGAACATCGCCCGGATTTGAGCGATCCGACGCCGGCGTCCCTCTTCGTGATTGCGGCTTATCTCGACGGACAGGATTGGATCGGCGTTGCCCGCGCCCTGCAACATGCCTTCTGGAGCGAGGCGAGGGATATCGGCAAGCGCGATGTGCGCGAGGCGATCGTGACATCAGCAGGTTTCGATGGCGCAGCACTCCTCAGACGACAAGCCGATGACGATGTCCAGAACAAGTGGTCGGCGGACCGCGTGCATGCCCGCGACAGCGGCGTCTTCGGCTTTCCCACCTATGTCTTTGACGGCGAGATCTATTGGGGACAGGACAATTTGCCCTTCCTCGAACGGCATCTTCACGGCGACAAGCCTTAGACTTGAAGCAAGTAATGTGGCCGCAATGAATTGCAGCGTCCCGAGGTCGCAGATGTCGATGGCGGTCGGCTTGCAGCTTATGCGTGCCGAAGCCGCGGCGAACGTTTTTTTCAACGACACGAACAAGGAGAGATGCACGTTCCTTTAATCTATCAATTTTGTAGACAATAGTTGAAGCAACGCAAAGAGAGGAAAAACCATGTCAGGTTTCAAACTCGTCGGCATCGCTGGCAGCTTCAATCGTCCATCGAAGACATTAGCACTTGTGCGGCACGTCGCCGAACGTGCGAGCATTCGCTACGGATTTACCAGCAAGAGCTATGATCTGCATGATGTCGGGCCGTCGCTGGGCAGCGCCTTGTGGCGCAAGGATCTCGACGCGCAGGCCAGACATGTCGTCGACGAGATCGTGCAGGCCGATGCCCTGATCATCGGCTCGCCAACCTACAAGGGCTCCTATCCCGGCCATTTCAAGCACCTGATCGACCTGATCGACCCCCACGAACTTCGGGCAAAGCCGATCATCATCACGGCGACCGGCGGCGGTGACCGGCATGCGTTGATGGTCGAGCATCAGCTTCGGCCGCTGTTTGGTTTTTTCATGGCCCATACCTTACCGACTGCCGTTTACGCGTCCGACCGCGATTTCACAGACTATGCGGTTTCATCCGACGCGCTTTTGGCCCGGATCAACGACGTGATCGGCGAATTGGCGGCCTTCTTTCCGGGCGCAAACCCGACCCTGGCGGCGGCCGAGTAAGGGGGCCGCCATGGTTCGATCTCAAGAAGCGACGATCACCGATGCGGAGAGGCCGGGGCCAAGCGATCAATTGTGGAGCGTCTTCGAATTCGCCCGACGATATCGTCTCGCCAAACGCGAGGAGAACCGCCTGCTGATGCTCTACGGACCGACGGCATCGCTTCACGTTCTACTCGCCAATGCACAACGTCATTCGCTGATTTCCTAGCCGAAGAATACCGGTTCCTGACAGGAGGTTTGCATGAAGCCTGATTTCCACTTCTGGCTGAAGCTCGCGATTGGTCGGCTGCTAGAGCCGAAGACGCCGGCTGTGCGCGAGCCTGTAAACGGGTTGCATGCGCGGGACGAAGAGCGCGACCGGTCCGCCCGCGAATACGAACTCCATTATTGGGGCACCATGCCCGGCCTTTGGTATTGAGGAGAGCGGCGTGATGGCAATTATCGTTGAGACCGACCTGCGTCGGCACGGTGCGAGAAGAGCGGAAGGCAGTGTCATGTCGCATTTCAGGCATGCGGCCGGAATCTGCACGATCGTCAGCTCCTTTACTTTCCTGTTCGCGCTGGTGATCGGGTGGATCTGATGAGTGAGGTCAGATGTTTGCCCCGATCGGGAAAAAGACCGGCGCGCGGCTTGAGAGAGGATGCCGGCAGATGATCGATGTACTTATTCTTCCCGGGCTTTTCGGCTCGGGAGAAGGGCATTGGCAACAGCACTGGCAGCAGGATCAGCCGGGCAGTCGTTGCGTCGTTCAGGACGACTGGGATCATCCGAACCTTGACAACTGGCTGCTGCGACTGGAAGGCGCGCTTGAGGAGGCCGGCGAGGCCTATCTGGTCGCCCATAGTCTCGGATGCCTGCTGGCCGCCCGCTTGGCCGGGCGAAGTGCTGCGCGGCGCGTCAAGGGAGCATTGCTCGTTGCTCCATGCGATCTGCCGGTCACGGAAAACCTGCATCCGGGGCATATTTCGTTTGGCGCCATGCCGACGGCACCTTTGCCTTTTCCGAGCATCGTCGTCGGCAGCATGAACGATGCCTACATGACGGTCGACCGGTTGACCCTGTTCGGCCGCCTGTGGAACGCAGAGACCAGGAATATCGGCCTTGCCGGGCACATCAATGTCGCCAGCGGCTTTGGCCGCTGGCGCAACGGCTACCGATTGCTGGAGGGCTTGAAGACGCAAACGCGCGGTCGAAGGCATGTCGTTTCCACGCCGCCGGCTTTTGCTATGTGAGTGGAATCGCAATGTCCGACATTGTCGCCGACCTGCTGCGCCTGAGCGAAGATCCGAATGCCGACCCGAGGACCAGGCGCCGCCAAACCATGGAGCGGCTGGTGCAGACGCTGCTCACCATGGCCGATGCCCAAATGGGATCGGAAGATCCGCAGCATCGCCATTCCATTATTCATTTGACGACGATCATCCGCGAGATGACGGGAAGGATCGCAGAGGCCGATGATGCTACGTTTTCGGCAATCGTCAGGGAGGCCGCGATGCTGATACGCAGCCTGCAGCGGCGCCAGGCCGACGCGGCCAGATTTACGGTGCACTGACGCATGACGGATATCCGGGAGCATAAGCTGGTGACGGTCCAGGGAAGCAAACTTTTGATGACCGGATCAACAATGGCTCTGACGGACGAGCTCGTATCGCTGAGCCTTCGCCCCGCGATCGACGTCGGCCCCGAGCCACACCGAAAACCGCTGACCGAAGCGGAGGTGGAGATGCTCGCCAACCGGCTTCTCCAGGAGTCTACCGGCGCGCCACTTTGGATCTTCGCCTATGGATCATTAATATGGAAGCCGGACTTCGATGCCGTCGAATCGCAACATGGCGCTACAAGAGGGTGGCATCGCTCCTTCTGCCTGCAGATGACCCGCTGGCGGGGAACGCGCGCCCAGCCGGGACTGATGATGGCACTTGATCGTGGTGGACGTTGCAACGGCATCGTCTTCAGGCTTGCCGATGATGATCGCCTTGGTCAGATTCGGCGGTTGATCCGCCGTGAAGTCGGCACGATCGAAGACACTGCGACCGTTCGCTGGATCCCGGTCGCGACCGCGCATGGGCTGGTGCGCGCGCTGGTCTTTTGGGCTGGTCCGAAAGGCGAGCGTGTTTCCCGCAGATTGCCGCTGGAGACGGTGGCGCAGGTGCTCGCGAGAGCCTGCGGACACATGGGCTCCTGCGCCGAATATCTGTATCTGACGGTGAAACATCTGGAAGAACGTGGCATCCGGGACCGCAATTTATGGCGGCTTCAGAAGCTGGTCGCAGCCGAGCTCGTCGCCATACACGGGCTGAACGCGGCGGCGGGAAACCATTGAATATCGCTCCCTGCCGCCCTCTGGTCAGAGCTTGCCCTTCCAGGGCACGAGGAACGCCTCCAGAAACCGGATGGCAGCCGAGAAGGTGAACGCGCAGATCGCGATGATGCCGATGCCGACGAAGACGACGTCGGTCGCCAGGAACTGTGAAGCCGACATGATCATGAAACCGATCCCGCGCGTGGAGGCGATCAATTCAGCCGCAACCAGCGTGCCCCAGCCGACACCGAGCGCGATCCGAATGCCGGTGAGGATCTCGGGCAGGGCCGACGGCAGGACGATATCAAGGAAGAGCTGCAGCCGGCTCGCGCCCAGCGAACGCGCGGCATTGACGCGCTCGATCGGCAGCGAACGGACGCCGGCCTGGGCCGAGAGACAGATCGGTGCGAACATCGCAAGCACCAGCAGCGTGATCTTCGACGTCTCGCCAATTCCGAGCCAGATGATCATCAGCGGCAGGTAGGAAAGTGGCGGAAGCGGCCAGTAGAACTCGATCGGCGCGTCGAGCACCCCTTTTGCCCAGCGGTTCAGGCCCATGAGCAATCCGAGCGGGATGCCGGCGGAGACGGCGATGAGGGCGGCGAGCACGATGCGGAACAGGCTCGCAAAAACATGCTCGGATAGCGACGCTCCGGCGTAACCGTCGCGATAGATGGCGCCGATCTGTGTCAGCACCTCGTCAGGACGCGGCAGAAACAGGTGTGGAACGACACCGAGGGCGGAGACGAGCCACCACAGCAGCAGTATGGCCAGCGCCGTGGCAATGCTGATGGCCACCGTCGATTTCTCGCCGGCTCCAAAGCCCGCCATTTTCACCAGCTTGACCTGATGGTCCTCTCTACCCGCCGCAATCGGCGGGGCCTGCACTATATCGCTCATGCGGCGCTCCTGAGGTCTTCTGTGCTGTGGAGAATGGCGCGTATCTCCTCGCGCAGCTCGGCAAATTGCGGCGATGCCTTGATCGATCGGGCATCGCCGGTTTCGGCGAAGCGACGAACGAAATCCAGATCGAAGCGTGCGACGACGCGCCCCGGTCGAGGTGACATGACTAGGACCTGCGTGCCCAGGAACAAGGCCTCTTCGATCGAGTGCGTGATGAAGAAGACTTTCTTCGCCGTCTTATCCCGGATAGAAACCAGCAATTCCTGCATCTGCTCGCGCGTCAGGCTGTCGAGGGCGCCGAACGGCTCGTCCATCAGCAGGATGTCGGGATTTGTCGCCAGAGCCCGTGCGATGCCAACACGCTGGCGCATGCCGCCCGACAGCTCGTAGGGAAAAGCGCCGGCGAATTCGTCGAGGCCGACGAGACGGAGAAGCTCCAGAGCGCGCGCTTGGCGCTCCCTGCGCTTGACCCCGGCGAATTTCAAACCGAGCGCGACATTGTCGATCACCGATTTCCAAGGCAGCAGCGAGTCTTTCTGAAAAACGACGCCGCGATCTGCGCCGGGTTGTTCCACCGCACGGCCATCGAGCGTGATCCGGCCATCCGAAAGCGGAAGGAAGCCGGCAATCGCGTTGAGAAGGGTTGATTTGCCGCATCCCGACGCGCCGAGTGCGACGACGAAGCCCCGTTCGGGAATATCGAAGGAAACGCGATCGAGCGCGTGAACGGTCCGCCCGTCGCGGGCTGCGAAGAAAACGCTGGCGTGATCGACTTTAAGCATGTTGCGCTCGCAGGTTCGACGCCGGCGCGATAAGCCGCGCCGGCGCTGGGGAGGATCAGTTGCTGACGCCGGTGAGGGCATCTGCGGTGACGAAGGCGCCGTAATTCGCCTGTACATCGGAAACCTTGCCCTGTTCCTTCAGGAACGATGCCGTGTCCTTGAGGATCTTGCCGGCACCTGCCTTTTCGCCGCCGCCGAGCCAGGCATCCGATGCCTGGACCTCAGGTGTCAGAAGCGTGAGGTTCTTCAGGGCCGATGCCTGCTGCTCAGCTGTTCCGCCGAGAAGCTTGGCAAGTGATTTGGCGTTGTCGCTGTCGGGACCCCAGGCGGATTTGTCCGATGCGAAGGAGGCGTAGTATTTGTTGATGACCGAAGCGAAGCCCTTCAGAAAGTCCGGGTTGTCGGCGGCAAATTTCGAGGTCGCGACCCAGGCCGAGAATGTCGGCGCACCCTTGTCTGCCACCTCCTTGGAGGTGACGAGAACCTTCCCGTTCTTCTTCAGTTCGGTGAGCGCCGGATCCCAGACGAAGCCGCCATCGATATCTCCGCGGTTATAGCTGGCGACGATCTCAGGCTGAGGGATTGCGAAGACCTGAACGTCTTTTTCGGTCAGGCCAAGCGATTTGATCAGCGCCAGCAGCTGATAGTGGTCCGTGGATACCGGCGCGGCAGCAAGCTTCTTGCCCTTCAGATCATTCAGGCTTTCGATGCCGGAACCGTTGCGGACGACCAGAGCCTCGTCGATGCCCGAGATGGAGGCGAGGTAAAAGGCCTTGACCTCGAGCCCGCGTGATACCGCAGCCGCAAACGGGCTGGAGCCGACATAGCCGATCTGGACGTCACCGGAGGCAATGGCCGCAAAGATTTCGGCGCCCGAATTGAACCTGCGGAAGTCGATGTCGTATCCCGTCTCCTTGGCGAATTCGCCATTGGCGATCGCCACGGAAGACGGCAAGGCGTCGGTCTGATAGGCGACAACGACCTTCTTGTCCGCCGCTTCGGCGACAACAGCCGTTGCAAAAGTGCCGACGCCGACGGCGATCGCGGCAACCAAATTCCTGAAATTCATCTTGAGCCCCTTTGTTCAGGGCCGGACGGCCCTTGATCTCACCCTCAAAAGCGTAATGGTTGGGGAGGGGCTAGCGGGAGAAATAACAAACTATATTTATAGACAATAGAGATAATTGTTTCGTGATTCTGCCGCTTGTGCGATCAACAGGGACCGGCGAGCGACATTGGGCTTGAATGACGAAATATCTCGATGACGCTCTGAGCTTCAGGGAGAATGTATTTGGCATATGATGTTATCGTGGTCGGTTCCGGTTTTTCAGCGATAGCGGTTACCTGCAATCTCATCGAGCAGCTTCCCGCTTCGGCGAAGGTCGCCGTCGTCGGCGACGATCCTGGTTTCGGCCGCGGGACGGCTTACCGGACGGAGCTCTATCTCCATCGCCTCAATGTTCCGGCCGGCCGCATGAGCCTTTTGCCGCATCAACCCGACGACTTTGTCGACTGGCTTAAAAGCCATGGCCGTCCGTTGCAGGCCGGCGATTTCGCCTCGCGCAGCGATTATGGTCTTTATGTCCGCGATACGCTTGCACGGTTGCTTCGAAAGCGGGACGGCCGTTGCCGGGTCGATTTCATCAAGGCTAAGGCAGCGGGATGCGTTGAACGTTACAGCAGCACGCTGGCCTTCCATCTCGGCAACGGTGACGAGATTGCCGGGAAGACCGTGGTGCTCTGCCTCGGCGTCGGGAACGCGACCCTTCCGGTCGCTCCGGACGGAATTCCGTCATCGCTGCGATCGCGGATCATCGAGAACCCGTGGCGGCTTTCGTGGCTGAGGCGCGTCGCACCATCCGATGCGGTGTGTATCCTCGGATCCGGCCTGACGATGATCGATCAGGTGCTGGCGCTTCGTGCCCATGGCCACCGTGGCAGGATCGATGTGCTTTCGCGGCGCGGGCTCGCACCCCTCGGACATGCGCGAAAGCCGCCGGCGCCTCTGCCGATCGACGTCGAGAAGCTTCCAGATACGATCAGCGGCATATTGAAGACCCTGCGGGGAAAGAGCAGGACGGTTGCCGACTGGCGAGCCGTGATGGACGGTCTGAGGCCTGCAACGCAAGCTCTCTGGCAACGGCTTTCGAGCAAAGAGCGGGCACGATTCCTCAGGCATGCGCTTCCCTGGTGGAACATCCACCGTCACCGGGTCGCGCCTGACGTGTTCGACAGGTTTGAGAAGCTGGTCTTAGACGGAACTGTTCGTTTCCACGCAGGCTTCATGAAATCGCTCGGGGCCGAGGAGGGCCGGCTTGTTGCCGGCTACAGGGTCAGAGCGGCGCGCGAGATCGCCGAGATCAGGGCGGACTGGCTCGTCAATTGCACGGGAATGGAGCGGGCCGGGATCAGTCATTCACCGCTTTTGAAGGAAATGAGCCGCTTCGAGTTGATTGCCCCCGATCCTCTTGGCCTCGGGATCCAGGTGGATGCGGCTTCCGAGGTGATAGCCCCGTCCCGGATATCGCCGGCCCGACTATTTGCGGTCGGTGCCCTGACGGCGGGGCAATTCTGGGAGATTACGGCCGTTCCGGATATCCGGGTGCAGGCCAAGGCCGTGGTCGAAGAGATCGTTTCAAGAGGCTAGCTCCCGACGTGTCGGCAGCAGATCAAAGGTGCTGCAACGTCCTTTGCGCGTCTGAAAAGGCGAGCGGCGCTATTGGTCGGCACAGCGCTTGTTGAATTGCCGGGCGCCGACAGCTACAGTATCTGGTACGCCATAATACGATTCTTGCATTCGGCTGCCGCGGCGGAAGTTGAGCGTGCAAAGTCCAACACTGAGGTACAGAATGAGCGGCGCTCTAAAGGACGCAATTCGAGTCGAGCGTCCTGCAAAGACCTTGCGGGAATTGGCGCTCGACAAGGTCCGCGAAGCCATCGTCAACGGATATTTCCGTCCCGGAGATCGCCTTGTCGAGCGTGACCTCTGCGCCCAGCTCGGCGTCAGCCGAACAGTCGTGCGCGAGGTTCTGAGGCATCTGGAATCGGAAGGGCTTGTCGCCAATCTGCCGAACAAGGGGCCGATCGTCGCGCAGCTCGACATCGGGGAAGCCAAGCAGATCTATGAGATCCGTGGCGCGCTGGAAGGCATGGCGGCGCGGCTGTGCGCGGAGCGCCGCAGCCCCGAGATCGTCGCTGCGCTGGAGGAATCTCTGGCCGGGATCCGCAACAGTTACCGCGATAACGATATGGCGGCTGTGCTGACGAACACCTCTTCCTTCTATCATACGCTGTTCACGATGGTTGACAGGAACGTTGCCTGGGGTGTCGTCAATCTTCTCACCGTGCGCATCAACCACCTGCGCTCGATGACGATCAAGACGGAGAGACGCGGCATCGAAGGCCCGCTGCAGATGTCGAAGATCGTCGACGCCATCCGCCGCGGCGACGGCGAGGGGGCTTACCGGGCGGCGATGGATCACGTCGCCGCCGCGAGCGCGATTGCCGAAGCGGTGCTGTCGGGGAAGAAGCCTGCCGACTAGGCACGAGCGGCCCCTGCCGCTTCCCCGCAGGCCTGGCAAAGCGCTCATCTCAGCTGTCGATATCACTCCATTCGCGATGATGTTCCGCGCAATTTAGCGGAACCCATACTCCGCGCTTGACACCCAACTTTGTCCAATGTGATGGTATGCCATATTAAGTAATATGTAAGGCGGTAGCATGAACTGGGATGACCGTGACTTCTGCACTCGGCCTGCCTCCACGGGCGCCGCCATGTCGTTTGTCAGCTGACAACGCGCTGACGGGAAGAAAGCGCTGCCCGGTGGGTCGAAGGGCGCACGCGCGGCAAATCGAAAAACTCGCCTTGGCCTAAACTGCTCCTCGAGGGAACCAACTTGACACTCATATATTATGGTATACCATAATACGAAATTGAGAAATGAGGTGCTCTATGGCCATTCAAATTCGCAAGACGGGACTGCAGATCGAAACGACGCTGATCGAAGGCGGCAAGGCCGCGGCGGTTCCGCTGAAGCTGTTTACCGCCTTCGCGGTCGTGAAGAATCCCTGGGCCGGTCGCGGCTTCGTCGACGACCTCAAGCCCGAAATTCACGCAGGCGCTCCGGTGCTCGGCGAGTTGCTGACCAAGATGATCATCGATGCGGTCGGGTCCGGCGAAGCTGTCGAAGGATATGGAAAGTCCGCTGTCGTCGGCCTGGACGGCGAAATCGAACACGGGTCCGCGCTTATCCACACGCTGCGTTTCGGCAATTTCTATCGCCAGGCCGTCGGCGCCAAGTCCTATCTCGCCTTCTGCAACACACGCGGTCCGGCCAATGCGCCGATCATGATCCCGCTGATGGACAAGAACGATGAAGGCCGCCGTTCGCACTACCTGACCATCCAGACGTCGATCCCCGACGCGCCTGCTGCCGACGAGATCGTCGTGGCTCTCGGTGCTTCGATAGGCGGGCGCCCGCATCACCGCATCGGCGACCGCTACCAGGATCTGAAAGACCTGGGGCAGGACGTTGCCAATCCTGCGGGCGTTTGAGGGAGCGCCTGAGATGCTGACAGCCGGATCGACCACACGCACCGCTGCAGCAACAAACGCCGCCGGTGCCTTGCCCCGCAAGAAAACGGCAAGCGGAACGGCCTATCACGAGGCCGGCAGCGGCGAGCCGCTGGTTCTCATTCACGGCGTCGGCATGCGGCTGGAGGCCTGGGCTCCGCAGATTGCATTCCTGTCTGCAGGCCATCGCGTCATCGCTGTCGATATGCCGGGACATGGAGAGAGCGCAAAGCTGCCGGCGGGCAGTCGGCTCGAGAAGTTCGTCGACTGGTTCGGACGCTTTCTCGACGAGATGGCAATCGACACGGCAAATGTTGCCGGACACTCGATGGGCGCACTGGTTTCAGGAGGGGCGGCCGTGACCTTTGGCGAGCGGATCAGCCGCGTCGCCTACCTCAACGGCGTCTACAGGCGTGATCCTGAAGCAAAGGCCGCCGTGCTTGCGCGCGCCGCGGCCATTCCGGTATCGGGCGTCGACAAGGAAGGCCCTCTGGCCCGCTGGTTCGGCGATGATGCAGACAGCGTCACTGCGCGTGAATTGACGCGAAAATGGCTGAACCTCGTTGATCCCCAGGGCTATGCCGTCGCTTACGCCGCCTTTGCGGGAGGAGACGAGACCTATGCTGACGGCTGGAAAGACGTGGCTGGTCCGGCCCTGTTTCTGACGGGGTCCGATGATCCGAACTCGACGCCCTTGATGGCGACGCAAATGGCAGAGCTTGCGCCGCAGGGCTACGCTCGCATCGTCGAAGGCCATCGTCATATGGTGAACCTGACCGCGCCTGATATCGTCAATTCGCTGCTCGCCGAGTGGCTGTCGTTCGGGGAGGATGAACGATGACAATCCAGACTGTCGACCCAAGAGCACTGCGAGATGCATTCGGGGCCTTTCCGACCGGGGTGACTGTCGTCACCGCCTGTGACGGGGATGGAAATCCGATCGGCTTCACAGCGAACTCCTTCACCTCAGTCTCGCTTAATCCGCCTTTGCTGCTCGTCTGCCTTGCCAAGTCGTCGCGCAATTTCGCCACCATGACCGGAGCACAGCACTTTGCGATCAACGTGCTTTCGGAAACGCAAAAAGACGTGTCGAACACTTTTGCTCGCCCGGTCGAGGACAGGTTTGCGGCGGTCGAATGGGCGAAGGGATCGGCAGGCTGCCCGATATTCTCTAGCGTTGCGGCCTGGTTCGAATGCGCCATGGAAGAGGTCATCGAGGCTGGCGACCACGTCATCTTGATGGGGCGCATCGAAGCTTTCGACAATAGCGGCCGCAACGGTCTCGGCTATGCGCGTGGCGGTTATTTCACGCCGACGCTCGCAAGCAAGGCGGTGTCCGCGGCAAGCGAAGGCAATATGGAACTTGCAGCCGTTGTCGAACGCCGCGGCGAGGTTCTGCTGCTCGGCGAAGATGTGCTCTCCCTGCCAGGTGTCGATGCCCATGACGGCAGTCCGACCGAGACGCTGCAAAAATACCTGGAAACGCTCACCGGGTTGAAAGTCAGCATCGGCTTTCTCTATTCGGTTTATGAGGGCAAGAGCGACGGCAAGCAGCACATCGTCTATCACGCCGTTGCCGGAGAGGGCGAGCCTGCCGGCGGCAGGTTCCTGAAGCCTGACGCATTGGTTGCGGCAAAGTTCAAGACCAGTTCGACTGCCGATATCGTCAACCGTTTTGCGATGGAAAGCTCGATCGGCAATTTCGGCGTCTATTTCGGCGACGAGACCGGCGGCACTGTTCACCCAATTCCAGCCAAGGACGCAAAAGCATGAAGTTCTCCCTCTTCGTCCATATGGAGCGGCTCGACGCCAATCAAAGCCATAAGAGCCTCTACGAGGAATTCGTCGCGCTTTGCGAGATCGCCGACAAAGGCGGCATGCACGCGATCTGGACCGGTGAGCACCATGGCATGGATTTCACCATCGCGCCCAATCCGTTCGTGACCATTGCCGATCTGGCGCGCCGCACATCGCGGGCACGGCTCGGAACGGGGACGGTGATCGCCCCCTTCTGGCATCCGATCAAGCTTGCCGGCGAGGCGGCCATGGCCGATATCATCTGCGATGGACGACTCGACATCGGTATCGCGCGCGGGGCCTATTCTTTCGAATACGAGCGTCTGCTGCCCGGTCTCGATGCCTGGGGCGCCGGCCAGCGGATGCGCGAGCTCATCCCGGCGGTCAAGGGCATATGGGCCGGCGACTACGCCCATGACGGGGAATTCTTCAAGTTTCCGTCGACCACGTCGGCGCCGAAACCGCTGCAGCAGCCGAACCCGCCCATCTGGGTGGCAGCGCGCGATCCGAACTCGCACGAATTTGCCGTCGCCAACGGCTGCAACGTTCAGGTGACGCCCCTCTGGCAAGGCGATGACGAGGTTCAGTCGTTGATGGAGCGCTTCAACGACGCCTGCG
This sequence comes from Rhizobium laguerreae, assembly GCF_019778565.1. Taxonomy (NCBI): domain Bacteria; kingdom Pseudomonadati; phylum Pseudomonadota; class Alphaproteobacteria; order Hyphomicrobiales; family Rhizobiaceae; genus Rhizobium; species Rhizobium laguerreae. The sequence continues at coordinate 179,981 of NZ_JAAXQT010000012.1, forward strand.
CCAAGCATCCCGAGATCGAGCGGCCCAAGATCATGTTGCTGCGCCATACCTATGTCGGCTCGTCGGCGGACGATGTCGCCCAGGCCGCCCATGAGCTCAGCGTCTACTACAATTATTTCTTCGCCTGGTTCAAGAATGAGAAGCCGGTTACCCAGGGTCTGATCGAACGTATCCCGGACGAACAGATCAGAGCAAACGCCATGCTGTCGGACCAGGTCATGCGCACCAACAATGTCGTTGGTGACGCTGAGACCGTCATCGCCCGGCTCAAGGCGTATGAAGCACTCGGCTACGACGAATATTCCTTCTGGATCGACACCGGCATGAGCTTCGAGCGCAAGAAGGCGTCGCTCGAACGCTTCATCACCGAGGTCATGCCGGCATTTCAGGAGTAAGACCATGCGGCGTTTCCAGCACTATATCGATGGCGAATTTTCAGATGGCGAGTCCTGCTATCCGAGCATCGATCCAGCCTCCGGCGCGGTCTGGGCGGAGATGCCCGAAGCGCGCGAGGGCGATGTCGATCGGGCTGTGAACGCGGCCGACAGGACGCTTTACGAGGGCCCCTGGTCGAAACTGACGGCCACCCAACGCGGCAAGCTGCTCTACAAGCTGGCCGATCTGGTTGCCGCCAACGCGCAGATCCTCGCAGAACTGGAGACGCGCGACACCGGCAAGATCATCCGCGAAACCTCGGCGCAGATCGCTTATGTCGCCGAATACTATCGCTACTATGCCGGCATCGCCGACAAGATCGAAGGCGCCTACCTGCCGATCGACAAGCCCGACATGGATGTCTGGCTTCGCCGCGAGCCGATCGGCGTCGTTGCGATGGTCGTGCCGTGGAACAGCCAGCTCTTCCTGTCTGCGGTGAAGATCGGACCGGCACTCGCTGCCGGCTGCACGATGGTCGTCAAGGCTTCGGAAGACGGGCCGGCGCCGCTTCTCGAATTTGCACGGCTCGTGCACGAGGCAGGCTTTCCCGCCGGTGTCGTCAACATCATCACCGGTTTCGGCGCCTCCTGCGGCGCTGCCCTCGGCCGGCACCCGAAGGTCGCCCACGTCGCCTTTACCGGCGGCCCTGAAACCGCCCGGCACGTCGTTCGCAACTCGGCCGAAAACCTCGCCTCCACCTCGCTTGAACTTGGCGGTAAGTCGCCGTTCATCGTCTTTGCCGACGCAGATCTCGAGAGCGCTGCCAACGCCCAGGTCGCAGGCATCTTCGCCGCGACAGGGCAGAGCTGCGTTGCCGGATCGCGCCTCATCGTCGAACGCAGCGTCAAGGATAAATTCGTCGCCCTGTTACGGGATAAGGCGGAGGCGATCCGGATCGGTGCTCCGCTCGATATGGCGACCGAAGTCGGCCCGCTTGCCACCAAGCGCCAGCAGGACAATATCGGCGCCCTCGTCGCCAAGTCGATCGAAAGCGGCGCCCGCCTTGTCACGGGAGGGCGCAAGATCGACGGCGACGGCTATTATTTCCCGCCGACGATTCTCGACTGCGACGATGTCGCCTCGCCGTCGCTGATCGAGGAGTTCTTCGGGCCGGTCCTGTCCGTCGTGTCGTTCGAGACGGAGGCCGAGGCGCTGCGGCTCGCCAACGATACCCGTTATGGCCTGGCTTCCGGCGTTTTCACCCAGAACCTCACCCGGGCGCACCGGTTGATGAAGGGGCTGCGTGCCGGGATCGTCTGGGTCAACACCTATCGCGTGGTGTCGCCGATCGCGCCGTTCGGCGGCTTCGGCCTGTCAGGCCATGGTAGGGAAGGCGGCATGGCCGCGGCTCTCGACTATACCCGCACCAAGACGATCTGGCTCAGGACATCGGACGATCCGATCCCCGATCCCTTCGTGATGAGGTAGCGCCGATGTTTTACGAGATCCGCACCTACCGGCTGAAGAACGGCACCATCCCGCAATATCTCAAGGTCGTCGAGGAAGAAGGGATCGAGATCCAGAAGAGCCATCTCGGCACGCTCGTCGGCTATTTTTTCTCGGAGATCGGGACGATCAACGAGATCGTTCACATCTGGGCCTTTGCGAGCCTGGACGACCGGGAGGCGAGGCGCCAGAGGCTTTTGGCCGATCCCCGGTGGCAGGCCTTTCTGCCCAAGATCCGCGATCTGATCGAGGTGGCGGAAAACAAGATTATGAAGCCAGCCAACTTTTCTCCGAGGAGCGAGGCGCACTGACGGCATAAGGCATACAGGACAAACCAGAACAAGGATAAGGGAACATGAAAACAACATTTGCTTTCGCGGCGGTTGCCGCATTCGTGGCTGTGTCCGTACCGGCGCACGCCGACAACATGGTCTTTTCGAGCTGGGGAGGAACGACCCAGGACGCGCAGAAGGCCGCATGGGCCAGCCCGTTCACGGAGAAGACCGGTATCACCGTCGTACAGGACGGGCCGACGGACTACGGCAAGCTCAAGGCGATGGTCGAGGCTGGCCAGGTCACCTGGGACGTCGTCGACGTCGAAGGCGACTATGCCGCCCAGGCCGGCAAGAATGGCCAGCTCGAGAAACTCGATTTCTCCGTCATCGACAAGTCCAAGCTCGATCCGCGCTTCGTGACCGATTATTCGGTCGGCAGTTTCTATTATTCCTTCGTGATCGGCTGCAATGCCGATGCCGTCAGCGCCTGCCCGAAGACATGGGCGGACCTCTTCGACACGGCAAAGTTTCCGGGAAAGCGCACATTCTACAAGTGGTCGGCTCCTGGCGTGATCGAAGCGGCGCTGCTTGCCGACGGCGTGGCCGCCGACAAGCTCTATCCGCTTGATCTCGACCGCGCCTTCAAGAAGCTCGATACGATCAAATCGGATATAGTCTGGTGGTCGGGCGGCGCACAGTCGCAGCAGCTTCTGGCATCCGCCGAGGCTCCCTTCGGCAGCATTTGGAATGGCCGCATGACCGCGCTTGCGGCGAGCGGTATCAAGACCGAGACCTCATGGGAACAGAACATCACCGCTGCGGATTCGCTCGTCGTGCCGAAGGGTTCGCCGAATGTGGAAGCCGCGATGAAGTTCATTGCAATGGCGACCTCGGCCGAACCGCAGGCCGCCCTTGCAAAAGCCACCGGATATGCGCCAATCAATGTTGACTCAGCCAAGCTGATGGATCCGGAGACGGCCAAGACCCTGCCGGATCAGCAGACGGCCAGCCAGGTGAATGCCGACATGAACTACTGGGCGGACAATCGCGATGCCATCGGCGAGAAGTGGTACGCCTGGCAGGCGAAATAGCCTGAAACTTGAGACGGATAGGCACGGCGACTGTTCGCCGTGCCTCCCGCAGCGTCGGTGCCGGTTTGTTGGACCGCGACGCCTGTGGAAATTGACGGGTGGGAAGGACTGTCATGTCGACATATAGCGATGCCTCCGCTGCAATTGTGCCCCTGCCAAAGGTACGCAAAGCAACAGGTTTCGGCGGGGTCCTTCCGGCTCTCGCCTTCGTGGCGATCTTCTTCATCGCGCCGGTGGCGGTACTCTTGTTGCGAAGCGTGCTGGAACCTGTGCCGGGTTTTGGAAACTATGCGCAGCTGATCGGGTCCGCGACCTATCTCAAGATTTTCGCCAACACCTTCATCGTCTCGGGTCTGGTCACGGCGATTTCGCTGCTGATCGGATTTCCCGTTGCCTGGGCGCTGGCAATCATGCCCGGGCGGCTGACCTCGGTAATCTTTGCGATCCTGCTCCTGTCGATGTGGACCAACCTGCTGGCCCGCACCTATGCCTGGATGGTGCTTCTGCAGCGGACGGGGCTGATCAACAAGATGCTGATCGGAATGGGGCTGATCGACAAGCCCTTGGCACTGGTCAACAACCTGACCGGGGTCACGATCGGCATGACCTATATCATGCTGCCCTTCATCATCCTGCCGCTCTACGGCGTGATCAAGAAGATCGACCCGTCGACCCTGCAGGCGGCAGCACTTTGCGGCGCCAACCGGTGGCAGTGCCTGACCCGTGTCCTGCTGCCCTTGGCCATGCCCGGCATGGCGGCTGGCGCCCTCATGGTCTTCGTCATGTCCCTTGGTTATTTCGTCACGCCGTCGCTGCTCGGCGGCACCGCGAACATGATGCTCGCAGAGCTGATCGCGCAATTCGTGCAGTCGCTGGTCAATTGGGGAATGGGAGGTGCCGCGGCGCTGGTTCTCCTCGTGGTGACCTTGTCGCTTTATGCCGTGCAGCTGCGCTTCGTCGGCAACCAGAACCCGGGAGGGCGTTGACATGTTGCTCAATTTCGACCGCCTCGGCTGGTGGAAATATATCCTGCTGGCGATCACGCTTCTGACTGCGGCCTTTCTGCTGCTGCCGATCGTCTTTATCGCGGCGCTCTCCTTCGGCTCCTCGCAGTGGCTGATCTTTCCGCCGCCGGGCTGGACGTTTCAATGGTACAGCGAGCTCTTTGCCGATCCGCGCTGGCTGGAATCGGCCTGGACGAGCTTCAAGATCGCGGTCATCGTGACGATCCTGTCGGTGCTGCTCGGGCTCGTAACCTCCTTCGGGCTGGTGCGCGGTTCGTTCCTGTTCCGCGATGCGCTGAAAGCGCTGTTCCTGACGCCAATGATCCTGCCCGTCGTGGTCCTTGCGGTTGCCCTTTACGCCTTCTTCCTGAGGATCGGCCTCGGCGGCACGTTGGCTGGCTTCGTCATTTCGCACCTCGTTCTCGCACTGCCCTTCTCGATCCTGTCCATCTCAAGTGCCCTGGAGGGCTTCGACAAGTCGATCGAGGATGCGGCCGTTCTGTGCGGCGCCTCGCCTCTGGAAGCAAAGATCAGGGTCACCCTGCCGGCGATCAGCCATGGGCTGTTTTCGGCTGCCGTCTTCTCGTTCCTGACATCCTGGGACGAGGTAGTGGTGGCGATCTTCATGTCCAGCCCGACCCTGCAGACGCTGCCCGTCAAGGTGTGGGCGACGCTGCGGCAGGACCTGACGCCCGTTGTCGCTGCGGCGTCGACCCTTCTCATCCTTTTGACGATTCTCTTGATGGCGCTGGTTGCCGTCGTGCGTAAGGTACTGAAACAATGAAAGAACCATTCCTTCAGATCCGTGGAATACGCAAGGAATACGGCCCTGTCGTCGCCGTCCACGACGTCAATCTCGACGTTCGGCGCGGGGAGTTCCTGACCTTTCTCGGACCGTCCGGATCCGGGAAAAGCACCACCCTCTACATCCTGGCCGGGTTTGAAACTCCGACGAAAGGCGACATCACGCTGGAGGGCAAGACCCTGCTCGACACGCCGTCGCACAAGCGCAACATCGGCATGGTGTTCCAGCGCTACACCCTGTTTCCGCACCTGACGGTGGGCGAAAACATCGCATTCCCGCTGAAGGTCAGGCGCAAGTCCAAGGCCGATGTCGACAGCAAGGTGAAGGAGATGCTGCGCCTCGTCAGGCTCGAAGGCTTCGAGGATCGCAAGCCTGCGCAAATGTCCGGCGGTCAGCAGCAGCGCGTCGCCCTTGCCAGAGCCCTTGCCTATGATCCGCCGGTGCTTCTGATGGACGAGCCGCTGTCGGCGCTCGACAAGAAGCTGCGCGAGGAAATCCAGCATGAGATACGCCGGATCCACCAGCAGACCGAAGTGACGATCCTCTATGTCACGCATGACCAGGAGGAGGCGTTGCGGCTCTCCGACCGCATCGCCGTCTTTTCCAAGGGTGTCATCGACCAGATCGGGACAGGCCCGGAACTCTACGCCAATCCGCGGACCCGCTTCGTGGCCGAATTCATCGGCGACAGCGACTTTATTTCATGCGACCTGCTGTCATCCTCCGATGGGCAGGCCACCATTTCGCTTGGCGGCGGGAGCGTCTTCAATCATATTCCGGTGCATGGAAAAGGAACCTCCGGGACGAGGGCGGCCCTGATGCTGAGGCCGGAGCGCATTCGGTTGTCGCGAAACCAGGCGGCGGGAGCGGGTCTTGCCGCAACGGTCAGCGACATTACCTTCCTCGGTAACAATATTCACGTCTCGACCGAGACGGCGACGGGCGAGGCACTGGCGGTTCGCTTGCCGTTTGGTCACGAGGCTATCGCGGGGCTCAGCCGTGGCGATATAGTCCATCTGAATTTCGATCCCGGTGCGGCTCACGTATTCTGTTGAAAGTTGTCATATGAAGCTCAATGATCCCTCGCTGTTCCGTCAGGCATGCCCCATCGCCGATCGCTGGATCGAAGCGGAAGGCCGCAAGGCGGCGACGGTCCGCAATCCGGCGACAGGCGAGCCGCTGGGGGTGGTCCCCGACCTCGGTGCCGCGGAAACGGAAGATGCCATCCGCGCCGCGGTCATTGCCCAGAAGCTTTGGGCGAAGAAGACCGCCGGGGAGCGCGCCGCCGTTCTCAAGGCATGGCATCGGCTGATGATCGAAAACCGCGACGATCTGGCGATGATCCTGACGCTGGAACAGGGAAAACCCCTGGCCGAGGCCAAGGGGGAGATCACCTATGGTGCGAGCTTCATCGAATGGTTCGCCGAAGAGGCGAGACGCATCAACGGCGAGGTCGTACCGGGACATCAGCCGGACAAGCGGATCCTCGTCCTGCGCCAGCCTGCAGGCGTAGTGGCCGCCATCACGCCCTGGAACTTTCCGAACGCGATGATCACCCGCAAGATCGGCCCCGCGCTTGCCGCCGGCTGTGCCGTCGTTCTCAAGCCGGCGCTGCAGACGCCATTCTCCGCCATAGCGATCGCCGTTCTCGCCGAGCGTGCCGGCCTGCCGCCGGGGCTTCTCAACATCGTCACGGGTGACGCAGCGGCAATTGGCGGGGCGCTGACCGCCAGCCGTGACGTTCGGGTCCTGACCTTCACCGGCTCCACACGGACGGGCGAGCTGCTCTACCGGCAATGCGCGCCGACGATCAAAAAGCTCGGCCTCGAGCTTGGCGGCAATGCACCCTTCATCGTCTTCGACGACGCTGATCTCGACGCTGCCGTCGAAGGCGCAATTATCGCCAAGTTCCGCAACAACGGCCAGACCTGCGTCTGCGCCAATCGGCTTTATGTCCAGGACGGCGTCTATGAGGCATTTGCCGCCAAGCTCGCCGTGGCCGTTTCGACCTTGAAGGTCGGCAACGGTCTCGACCAGGACGTCGTGCTTGGCCCGCTGATCGACGACAACGCCGTCGCCAAGGTCGAAAGCCATATCGGCGATGCTGTTTCAAAGGGTGCCGGGATCGTCTTAGGCGGCAAGCGCCACGCGCTGGGCGGCCATTTCTTCGAGCCGACGATCCTGCGCGATGTTGCTGCCGGCATGCAGGTGGCGCGTGAGGAAACTTTCGGGCCGCTCGCACCGCTGTTTCGCTTCCGCGACGAAGAGGACGTCATCGAACAGGCGAATGACACCGAGTTCGGGCTTGCTTCGTATTTTTACGCCCGCGATCTGTCGCGGGTATTTCGCGTCGCCGAAGCGCTCGAATATGGGATGGTCGGCGTCAATACCGGTCTTGTCTCGACGGCCGAGGCTCCGTTCGGCGGCGTGAAGATGTCGGGTCTCGGTCGCGAAGGGTCGAGGCACGGATTGGACGAATATACCGAGCTCAAATATGTATGCCTGGGCGGCATTGCCTGAGCTGGTCGGTGCTTGGGCTTTGCAACGGGGCCGCGCTTCAAGCGCCATCCCAGTCTTGCAGGATCAGCAGCGTCCCGCTGCCAGTTCGGGCCGCATCCGAACACGAACAGTCGTAACAGATCGCCGCAAGAGCCAGCAACCGCCGGATCTGATCGGTATCCTTCGTCTGTCGTGCGAGCTGCGAAAATCAGCTCCGCCGTGTTGTCATCTCACCTCACCGTGATAGAGGAGGAAAAATACACGACCATTAGATCTGTTGCGCGTTTCTCTGAGATTGGCTGCGATAGAATTGAACGTTGCCGCTACGCGAAATATACAGCACCGATGCCATGCTGAAACCCGCAACACCGATTCCAGCAACCAAATCGACGACATAGTGTCCGCCTTCGGTGATGGCCGCCAGCAGCATTAGCACATTCAAGAAAATCATCGGAAATCTTATCCATCGTATTGTCCATGCGCCCCAACTGCACAACACAGCTACCGCCGCATGGACCGACGGAAACGAAATGATGCCGCTTGCATGCTCCAATTGCAGGACAAAATTTGGGTCATTTCTGACGGCTACAATTTGTGGGACGTACTCAACTCCGAGTATGCCATTTATGTTTTTGAGATCGCCAGGGCGGAGGGAAAAATCTGTGTAGGTTCCTAGCGCTGGATACCAAATGGTGATGATACTCGCGATGACGCAAATGAGGCCATATGTCCCCACGACCTGATACGCGCGAGAGCGATGACCGCACAGGCTCAGCACCACTGGAAGGAATAAAAGCTGATAATGGAATGTTTGATATGCGGTCATCAGTGACTTTGCGAGCAGCGGATGCGCGTCGAAAAAGGCAATCAAACTCAACCAGTCGATGCCAAGAAGGCGATCCAGTTGGAGAAGCTGCTGATCCTGCAGAGGCAGCTTCAGCGCAAAAGCAATGTAGGTGGACACGACGAGCGGACTCGTTAGCAATAATCCCATGCCAGTGCATTCAACAATGCAGAGCAGTGACGGGATCCCGCGCCAATGGCACAGGAGGCCAAAGCCTAAGAGAAAAATCATGGCGCCCGCGCTTAGCTGCGTGAAGCCTCTTGGATCCACCGACAGGCCAACGAGCCAAGCCAGTATCGGAACAATCGCGTAGGCACATCCGGTAAGGCCTATCAAAAAGGCTCGCGCTTTGGATGTCTCGGACATGAGGTAATCCCTTGACGTGTGCGTGATCAATTATCAATCACAGGTTAAGGTTTAGTGGATTTTGTGGCCGTTTGTTGCAATTTGAAAGCGTTACTTCAGCGCGAGCCACGAACGAACAAGGCTAGTGGAGGTCTATCGCTCGAACCTTGAATGTAAGGAAAAATTCCATTACTTTTGTATTGGCTGGAGATAGGAGATTTTCCATGGCTTCCCTTGCCGTCACAATGAAAGGGCAGATCACGCTGAGACGGGATTTGCTGACGCACCTTGGGGTCAAACCGGGGGAGCGGATCGAATTCGACAAGTTGCCTGGGGGCGAGCTGCGGGTAAAGGCTGCTCGTCCAAGGGGGACAATCGACGACTTTATCGGTCGGCATGCTGGCAAGATGAAGAAGCCGTTGACCATCGAAGAGATGAACGAAATTGCGGCTTCGGGTTGGGCTGGCGAGGAATGAAAGTTTCAGTCGACACCAACATTCTTGCTCGAGCAGTCCTGCAGGATGATGCCGAGCAGGGCAGGGCAGCGGCAAAGCTCCTCAAGGAAGCATCGCTGATCGCGGTTTCCGTGCCGAGTTTGTGTGAACTGGTGTGGATACTGCGTCGAGGAGCCAGGCTGTCAAAGGAAGATGTTTCACAGACGATCCACGACCTGCTCAACGCGGGCAATGTGGCGATGAACCGTCCTGCGGTCGAAGCAGGACTGGCCATGCTGGAGGCAGGTGGCGATTTCGCAGATGGCGTGATTGCCCATGAAGGAGCATGGCTTGGCGGCGAGAGCTTCGTATCTTTCGACAAGCAGGCGGTCGAACTGATAATCAGCCAAGGCCAACCCGCCCGTCTTCTCGCCTGAAATTCCGCAGGCTTCTGACCAGGAAAGGTTCCAGCCCTGGCACTTTTCGCCTGGTGCCGATCAGGTCGATGCTGAGCGGTTGCAACTTTTCAACGCTGAGACGACGGGCGGCGTTAGCTTCAGAACCGATGTTCCGCTCCTTCGACCGGATTTGCCCAGACCGTCATTCCAGGCGCAAACGGTGTCTCGCCTTCGGCGCGCACGACCATCTCGCCGAGCTCGGGAACGTCGAGGTAGAGGATCGCGTCGGCGCCAAGCCGCTCGAGATGCCGGATCCTGCCCTGCCATTGCCCGGCACCTTCCGAAAGCCTGATATGTTCGGGCCGGATGCCATAAGTCGTGCAGTTCATTCGCCGCGCGGTCTCGCCGCCATAGAGGTTCATCTTCGGGCTGCCGATGAAACCGGCGACGAAGGGTGTCGCGGGATTGCGGTAGAGTTCCATCGGGCTGCCGATCTGCTCGACCGCTCCGCCATTCAGGACGACGATCTTGTCCGCCATCGTCATCGCTTCGACCTGGTCGTGGGTGACATAGATCATCGTCGACTTCAGGCGGGCGTGGAGATCTGATATCTCGAGGCGCATCTGGGCTCTGAGCGAAGCGTCGAGATTGGAGAGCGGCTCGTCGAACAGGAAGACTTTGGGGTCGCGAACGATCGCCCGACCGATGGCGACGCGCTGCCTCTGGCCGCCGGAGAGTGCTTTCGGTTTTCTTTGCAAGAGATGGGTGAGCTGCAATGTTTCGGCAGCCCCCGCCACCTTGGCGGCGATCTCAGCCTTCGGGCGGCGGGCGAGCGAAAGCCCGAAGCCGATATTTTCCGCCACGGTCATGTGCGGGTAGAGCGCGTAGCTCTGGAATACCATAGCAATGCCGCGCTCGGAGGGTTCGGCATAGGTCACGTCCTTGCCGCCGATGGTCAGCATGCCTGAGCTCGTTTCTTCTAGGCCGGCAATGATGCGCAGCAGCGTCGACTTTCCGCATCCAGACGGGCCGACGAAAACGACAAATTCGCCGGAGGCAACCTCCAGATCGATCCCCTTGATGACTTCAAGGGCGCCAAAACTCTTGCGAACCTGCTTGAGAGTGAGCTCAGCCATTCGGTTACCCTTTTACTGCGCCTGATGTCATGCCGGCGACGATCTGCCGGTTGAAGAAGATGAAGACGACCAGCGGCGGGATCGTCACGAGGAGGATATTCATGAAGAGGAGATTGTACTGGCTCGTATACATGCTCTGGAAATTATAGAGTGTCAGCTGCACGGTCACGTTCTCCTTGCCGGGAAGGTAGTAGAGCGGGTTAGTAAAATCGTTGAAGATCGCGATCGACTGCACGACGATGTTGGTGACGGTCACCGGCTTCAGCAGCGGCAGGATCACCCTGAAGAAAATCTGCCGGGGCTTGGCGCCATCGATCAGCGCCGCCTCGTCGAGGTCGCGTGGTATGGTCGAAATGAACGACCGGTAGAGCAATGTCGAGAAGGAGAGATTATAGGCGACCTGGATCAGGATCATCCCGGTCATGGTCTTGAAGAGGCCGATCTCCTGCAAGAGGCCGATGGTGGGCACGACGGCCGGTGGCATCATCAGACCCATGAAAAGGGCAATGGAGGCCACCCTGTTCCAGACGCTCTTGCGGCGCTGCATCACATATCCGACCATTGCCGACAGCAGGATCAGGATCGTGACGGAGGCGACGGTGATCAGGGTGGAGTTGAAATAGGCGAGCACGAGCTGGTAGTCGCGCGCCTTGAAAACGGCGACCAGATTGTCCCAGAACAGCCACTGCTCAGGCAAATCGAAATTGAGGCGGGACGCTTCGGATTTCGATTTGACCGCCTGCAGAGCGACGAAAACGAAAGGCATCACGAAGACGACGGCAGCCACCGCAAGGGCTATCGCGCCGGTCACGTAAGGGCGGGAGCTTCTCATTCTTCGACCCCACGTCGGTTGAACCAAAGGGTGAGTGGCAGGATGATCACTGCAATCAGCGCAAACAGGATGACGTTTCCAGCGGTCGACAGACCGTAGAAGCCTGCCTGGTACTGTTTGTAGATGACCGAAGCGATCACATCAGAGGAGAAACCGGGCCCTCCGCGGGTCATCGCCCATATCAGGTCAAAGGATCGAAGCCCGCCGATCAGCGACAATGTCACCACGGTAATGGTAGCGGGACGCACAAGCGGCAGAGTGATCCGGAAAAATTGCTGGGGGCGTGTGGCGCCGTCAATTCTGGCCGCCTCATAATAGTCAGGGCTGATCGCAGCGAGGCCGGCGATGAAGATCAGTGTGGCGAGGCCGACACCCTTCCAGAGATCGACGAGCGCCACGGAAAAAAGCGCGAGTGCCGGATTGGTGAGCCATCCCGGGCCGGGAATGCCGAGCGTTTCGAGCGTGACATTGATGATGCCCCTGGTGGGATGCATCATCACCGTGAAGGTGATGCCGATGCCGATCGTCGAGACCAGAACGGGAAAGAAGACCAGCGTGCGCAGGAAACCACGGGCGAAAATATTGCTGGTCAGCATCACGGCGAGCAGCAACCCGCAGACCGTCTTCAGGCCGGATGTCGTCATGGCATAGATCAGCGTGTTGACCAGTCCCTTGACCAGGAAGGGTTCGGAAAAGAACTGCTGAAAGTTTTCGAGCCCGATGAATTCGGCGGTCGAAAGATCCCAGCGTGTCAGGCTGAACCAGAGAGAGGATACCGTGGGAACCAGAAAAAGCACGCCGTAGATGATTGCGGCCGGAATGAAAAACCACAGCGGGTAGGGCGATTTGCGCGAGCGGGGGCGTGTCTCGGTCATGACTACCTCTTCGATCGGGTGGAACCTCGCCCCTTTAGGAGCGAGGTTAATTGACCCGAAAGACCGCTACCAGTTGGGCAGGCCGAGTTGCTTGGCCTGTTTGCGCACATCGTCGTCATAGAGTTTTGCCGCGTCGGCAGGCTGGCGAATACCGGAGCCGACTTCGACGGTGATCTGCTCGAGAGCCGGCCCCTTGACCGGCGAACCAAATTCCAGCGCCGGGGTCGTCTTGTCCTTGGCCCCGAAATAGGGGAGCATGTCCTTTATCGCAGGCGGCACGTCGGCTGGCAGGTCGCAGCCGTCGATCAGAGAAGGCCCCTGAACGGCATTGGTTTCCACCATGATCTTGCAGGCCTCGACGCTTCCTGCAAAATCCACGAATTTCTTCGCTTCCTCTGCGTGCTGACTGGTAAGGGGAATGTAGAGGGCGGGCGGCATCCAGACCGTCAGGCCATTCGTCGCCGCGTCGTCGCTCGGCTGCGCGAAGAAACCGACATCTGCGAGGTTCTCGGGATAATTCTGCTTGAGCGCGCCGATTGCGAAGCTCAGCATTGGATAATGCGCTGCCTCGCCCGTTGCCACCATTCTCAAGCCATCGTCATAGCTTGCCGCGCCGAAATCCTCGTTCATCAGGCCAGCGTCGTGAACGTCCTTCAGCCGTTCGAAGCCTTTCATGGCCGCCGGCGTCTCGGCGTATTTCGCCTTGTTGGCAGTGTAGTCGGCAGCGAAGTTCGGCACGGCGGCATGGAGGTTGTAATAGTCCGCCAGAACGAATAACTGCGAGGTCCAGGTATCGCGATAGGTCTGCGCCACGGCGACCTTGCCTGATGCCTTGACCTTTGCGTTGTTCGCCATGAAGTCCGCCCATGTCTTCGGGACTGACAGGCCGAGGTCCTGGTAGATTTTCCTGTTGTAGAGGATGCCGCCCGCCATCGCCGTGCCGAAGGGAACACCGTAGAGCTTGCCGTCGGCACGGACGACCGACTTGAAGCCTTCGTCCACCTTCGCCTGGGACGCAAGACCGCTCAGATCGACAAGCGTCTGCGCGGGTTTCAGCGCCTGGAGCAGCGAGCCGGAATTATAGAGAAACACATCGGACATCTCGCCCGTCGCCAGGCGCGTCTTGATGATGTTGTCACCCTCGCCACCTCCTGCCCGCGGCTCGATTTCGATCGTCACGTCAGGCGCCTTTGTCTGATAGGCGGCAACGAGTGCCTCGGCCGCCGCGACGGTGTCCGGATTGTTGTCGATCAGGAATGACAGCGTGGTGTCTGCATGCGACGGGTCGGCCGCGGCCAGCGCCAAAAGCGCGGACGCGCCCGCAAGAATGAGCTTTATCCGATGTGTCATGACGTTCCTCCTCTGAACGGTGTGACGTGTATGCTCCTCAAGAACTGGGTAGGGAAAAGACCAGTCGGTGCGTTCCCGGGGGAAGAACGGCTTCCTCGACGACGGGCTCTCCGTTGAGCGACGGGTTTTGATGCCGTTTTCCTGGTCGGAAGCGGCCGATGCAGCCTTCCGGAAGTGTCAATACATAGATGACCTTGTTGCCGTCGCACTGCCAGCCGGCCTCGATGCGGCCCTGGCTGATATCATGATGGGCCGAAACCGGCGAAAGGGACGGGATCGGCGCCGGATCGACAATGACCTCGGCAAATCCGGGTGCGCTCGCGCTCGGCGAAATTCCGGCGACGCTTTCGAACAGCCATTGGCAGACCGCGCCATAGGCATAGTGGTTATAGCTGTTCATATCAGGTTCGTAGATGGTGCCGTCAGGCGCCATGGAATCCCAGCGCTCCCAGATCGTCGTCGCTCCCTTCGACACCTGGTAGAGCCAGCCCGGCACATCCTCCTGCAGGAAGACTTTTTCGGCCAGATCGTCCATGCCGAGCTTCGTCAGCGCCGGCAGCAGGGCCGGCGTGCCGATGAAGCCGGTGCCGATCTTGTAGTCGGCATCGATGATCACCTGCCGGAAATGCTGCTGTGCGGCTTGCGTGTGCTCCGCCGGTATCAGGTCGTGGAGGAAGGCAAGCGCATAGGACGTCTGGTCGTTGTGCGCGAGCCGTCCCGCCGGCGTAATGAACTCATTGGCGAATGTCAGCCGGATCTCGTTTGCGCGCTGTTTCATCTTCTCTTCAAGGACGTGCTCACCGAGAGTGGCTGCGATCCTTGCCAGAAGGTCGGTCGAGATGAAGTGGTAGAGCGTCGCCGCGCAGTCGTCGGCGATCGTCGGACGAGGCTTTCGATTGTCGCCGACCGGCTGCAGCCAGTCGCCGAAGGTGAAGCCGCGGGCGCCCCAATGCGAGGGCGGACGCACGAGCGGACCATCCGAGATCGACCAGACGAAATCGACCCAGCGCACCATGGAATCCAGGCACTCCGACAGGACGGCCCGGTCGCCGTAATGGGTATAGAGAACCCAGGGGATGACGACGATCGCGTCGCCCCAGCCGGTCGAGCCGGCATAGCCCGGGAAATTGGCCGGATGCAAGCGCGTCGGATCCGGCGAGAAATGTGAGACGGCGCCATCCTCGCGCTGATCGGCCATCACATCGCGCAGATATTTCCTCAGGAAGGATTGGCTGTCGCTCAGCCAGCACGCCGTTGCGGCAAACACCTGGGCATCCCCCGTCCAGCCGAGGCGTTCGTCGCGCTGCGGGCAATCGGTCGGCACTTCGACGAAATTGGCGCGTTGGGACCAGATGGTATTCTCGACGAGGCGATTGACCAGCGCATTGCCCGAGGTGAAACCGCCGGCAGGCTCGGGCACAGATGAGATCGGGATGGATGCGATTGCGAGGATCTTCGCATCGCCCTTGATCGTCACCCTGGCATAGCGGAAGCCGTGGAAGGTGAAATGCGGCGCGTAGGTCTCGTCGCCGTCTCCCCGCAGCGTGTAGACGGTGTGCGCGGCGGCCGTGCGATAGTTGCGATTGTCGAAATGACGGTCGGGACCGAGAACTTCCGAATGCTCCACCCGGACTTCGGCGCCGGCAGCGCCTCGGACGGTATATCTAACATAGCCGCCGGCATTCTGGCCGAAGTCATAGACCGTCCTGCCGCCATCGTCAGTCCAGCTTTCGACCGGAGCAAGCGGCTGCAACTCCCGCACCGCCGCAGTTTCATGCGCGACGAGCAGCGCCCTGTCGAACGGCAATCTTTCGGTGCCGTGGGTCTCGGCATAGTTTTCCTCGCGGGCATCATAGACTTCGCCAAAGTAGATCCCCGACTGCAGGATCGGCAAAACACCGCTTCGCCATGTCGTGTCGGTGGAAAGAACGGTGCCATCAGCTCCGATCAGATCCGCAATGGCGCCGATCCTGTCGCCCCAGCAGTTCGGGATCGCCTTGGCGCCCCACATCAAGGGCGATCGGTACCATCCGTCGGCAAGCCAGATTTCAATGCGGTTCGGCCCCGGCTTGAGCAGGGTCGAGACGTCGTATCGCTGATAGGCAATGCGATCGTCGTAGTTCGTCCAGCCTGGTGTCAAGAGGTCGCTGCCGACACGAACGCCGTTGATGAAGCAGCGATAGAGGCCAAGTGCGGAGATAAAGAGCTCGACGGGAAGCTTGGCGCCATCATGTTCGAAAGTCTTGGAGACGAAACTTGCGGCCGTTCCCTGGCCGCCATCCGATAGTGGCGCGATCATATCCCCGGACCAGGCGCGCGAAACGAGGTTGCCGCTGATGGCTGCCGGCTGAAAGTTCATCAAGTCCTCCCGACGAATGTAGAACGTTCTCCATATAACGTTCTACATTTTCTTCGGAAGCGCAATAGAATTTTCGTTGCCAGTCTGCCATGGTGATTCTGCGGGCGATGTTGACGACCCGCAGCCGCAAGCCAGAGAGTTCATGTCAATCGAAGACAAACAAAAGCTGCAACGAAACGGCCGCGTGACGATCCGGACCGTGGCAACTCACGCAGGCGTATCGGTCGCAGCGGTTTCCAAGGTGATGCGAAACGCCTATGGAGTCAGTGATGCCTTGCGCGCAAGGGTGACGGATGCCATCGAGGCACTCGCCTATCGCCCCTCGCGGGCAGCTAGAGGCCTGCGTGGCCGGAGTTTCACCATCGGCGTGCTCCTGATCGACATCCGCAATCCCTTCCTTCCGGAGGTGATTGCCGGCGTGAACGAGGTGCTTGGGCCTTCGCACTACCAGGCGATGATCGGCGTCAGCGATGCGCGCGTGCAGCTGGAGACGTCGTTGATCGAGTCGATGATCGACTACAAGATGGACGGCCTTGTCCTCGTTGCGCCGCGCTTGCCCTCGGAGATCCTCGCAAAGTTCGCAGTCCAGATACCGATCGTCGCCGTCGGTTACCACGATGCCAGCGCTACTGCCTTCGACACCGTCAACGCAGACGATCAGTGCGGAGCGGAGATCGCCGTGGAAGCGCTTCTGGCCTGCGGCTATCGCGATATCGAAATGCTGAGCCTTGGCGAGCGCCAGGGGCACGCGGTCTCCGTCGTCCGCCAGCGTGAGATCGGGTTTCGCCGGGCGATGCAGCGTGGCGGGCTCGGCTCCTCACCAGCGATCGGCAAAATTCCCATTGCTTCGCCGAAGCGGGAAGAGGCGATGCGAAAGTTCCTATCGAGGAAGGACAGGCCGCGCGCCGTGTTCTGCTGGAGCGATCTCGACGCGATCACCCTTCTGAGCCTGGCTACGGAGATGGGTGTGCGCGTGCCAGAAGATCTCGCCGTCATCGGATACGACAATTCGTCGACCGCAGCACTCGGCCTCGTCAATCTCGCAAGCATCGATCAGTCGGGCAGGGAGCTTGGCCAGATCGCAACCCGAGCCCTCATTTCCAGAATAGAAGGCCGCACCGCTTCCGAGCATATTCTCCAGATACCGTCGCTGGTCAGCCGCAACAGCCTGATCCGTTCCGGCAATTCCACGGATAGATAATAGCGACGACGGCCGGCTTGCCTGTGTTGCTTGCCGTCGTTTTCAGTCGGATTGAAGGAGCCTGCCGCAAGACTGCCGCACGACCAGGCGACACGGCAATCTGGTGATGCCGGTCGGGACCAGTTCACCCTTGGAGAGGCTGAGGATTGCCAGGCCGGCGCGATGGCCCAGTTCCTTCAACTCCATGTCGATGGTGGTCAGCGGCGGGCGCGTTTGCCGTGCGACGACCTCCCAATTGTCGAACCCGACCACGGCGACATCCGTGGGAATCTCCACATTGAGGTCGCGCAGCGCGTCGAGGACGCCGCGGGCGATCTCGTCACTGCCGCAGAAGATGGCGTCGGGCTTTGGGCCGGGCCGGGCAAAGACCGTCTGGACGGCTTCGTGACCCCATTCCTCCGACCATTCGCCGAACATCGCTTCGGCACCGTCGCCGCAGGCGTCGAGATAGGATTGGGCGCGGATGCGAGCGGCCAGGTAATCCCGCGGGCCGGTGATGTGCAGGATCCGCGACCGGCCCAGTTCCTTGAGATGGTCGACGGCGAGGCGCGCGCCCTGTTCGTCGTCGGGAAAGAAGGTGACGCTGTCGGCCGGTCCCTCGGCAAAGACGTAGACGACGGGTATCGGCAAGCGGGACAGCTGGACCGGCGGCGCGAGGTCGAGGCGCGTCGCGGTGAATATGATGCCGTCGACCTGCCTGTCGAGCAGCGCCTCCAGGTGCAGCTGGGCGAGCCTTGGATCATTGTTCGTGGCGCAGAGGAAGACGGAAACGCCGTGATCGACCAACACTTCCGACACCCCGGCCGCCATTGGCAGCGTCAGTCTGCCATAGGTGTCGTTGGTCAGCATGCCGATCGCATGGCTTCGCTTGCTTAGCAACCCACGGGCGAGTGCGTTCGGCCGAAACCCGATCTCTTCTGCCACGCGCCGGACCCGTTCGCGCGTCTCCGCATTCGTTCGGCCGGTGTCGTTCAGCGCGTTCGACGCCGTCGAAATGCTGACGCCCGCAGCCTTCGCCACGTCGTAGATCGTCCGTCTCCGATCACTCGTATTCTTCAAACCACGCCTCGTCTTCAATTCATGCTAAAAGCTTTTAGCAGAAAAAATCGTGCTGTTAAAAGGTTTTATCAATCGCACACCAGATTTATGCACACAGACTGTCGACAGCAAAAAAAATCTGATTTAACGTCCATTTCGTCCGAAGGCCTGAGGCCTGAACGAGAAAAAGGGGAACAAGCATGCTTCGACTGAAAACAACGATTACTGCTCTTGCGCTGCTGGCAAGCTCTTCTCTCGCCAGCGCCGAAGAAATCACCCTATGGGTGCGCACGTCCTCCGGCGCCGTCCTTCAGGGACTGGCCGACAAATACAACGCATCGCACGCCGACAAGGTCAACGTTACCCAGATCACGGCAGAGCAGATGGTGCCGAAGCTGGGTGCGGCGATTGCCGGCAGCGCGGCTCCCGACGGCGCCGTGCTCGACCTGATCTACCTCCCGACCTTTGCCGCCGCGGACGGTCTCGAGGATATCTCCGACTTCGTGAAGGGCTTGCCTTATTCCTCGGCCATGAGCCCGTCGCATATCCGCCTTGCCACCTATGAGGGCAAGATCTACGGCGTGCCAGCCCTGCCGGATGCCTCGATCATCGCCTATAACACCGATCTCTTCACCAAGGCCGGCCTCGATCCCAACAAGGCGCCGGCATCGATGGAGGAGATCGCCGCCGATGCCAAAAAGATCGCCGCGCTCGGCAACGAGACCTACGGCTTCTATTTCGTGGCGAATTCGGGAAGCTGGCTGATCTACGACTTCCTGCCGCATCTTTGGGCCGCCAATGCCGATGTGCTGAGCGATGATGGCCGTAGCGCCACGGTCGATACGCCGGCGCTGCGTGAGACCATCGCTGCCTATCGCGATATGTGGAAGGCTGGTGCGATCCATCCAACCTCGCGTTCTGGCAACGGCAACAACGCCGTCGAGGCCTTCGCCTCGGGCAAGGTCGGCATCCTGATGACAGGCTCCTACATCGTCAATCTGCTGACCAGCAAATATCCCGACGTGAAATTCGCCGTCGCACCCATCCCCGGGCCGAAGGGCGGTGAATCGAGCTTTGCCGGCGGCGATACGCTTTCCCTGATCAAGGGCATCAGCGAAGAGAAGAAGAAAGTCGCGCTCGACTTCGTCAATTTCTACATGCAGCCCGAGCAGCAGGTCTATATCACCCAGGAATCAGGGATGCCCTCGCGCACCGATCTCGCAGCGGAAGCCTATGCGAAGTTCGACCCGCGCAATCTCGTCGCCTACAATATCCTCGCCAAGGCGCGCACGCCCTACACATTTTCGTCGGACGAACTCTTCGTCAGCCGCACCGGACCCTTCCTCAATCTGATCCAGGGCACGATCTTCGGTGACGATGTCGACGGAACGATCGCCAAGACGCAGGCCGACTTCACCCGTATCCTCGAACGCACCAATCCGAACTGAGTCCGACGGGGCTTCGGCAGGGTGTCCACGGATGCCCTGCCGTTCCCTTCACATCTCGACATTCAAACGGAAGGAGGAGTTGCGGTGATACCCTCGACACTTCGTAACCGGAGGCGCACAGCCGCTACCGGAGAGCCCGAGCCGAAGGGTTGGCTCGGCCTTGCCTTCATCTTGCCGGGCTTGCTGTTCATCGTCGTGCTCTTCCTCGTGCCGCTTGTCATGACGGTCTGGATGAGCTTCTACAACTGGCCGCTTCTCGGCCGGACGAAGTTCGTCGGCCTGTCCAACTATGCCGAACTGATCGGCGACACCCAGCTCTGGCATTCCCTGGGCTTCACGCTGCTCTACACCGTGCTGGTCACGGCTGCGATCTTCCTGGTGGCCTTTCCCCTGGCGCTGCTCGTCGACCGGCCGCTGCGTATCGCCGGTTTTTTCCGCACGATCTATTTCATGCCTGTCGTCATCGGCTTCGGGGCGGCCTCGACATTGTGGATGTGGCTGCTCAATCCAGATAGCGGCGTCTTTGCGCAGCTGTTGCGCGGCGCGGGCATCATCGACAGCGCGCCGAGGCCGCTCGAAAGTTTCTGGCCGGCGCTCGGCGTCGTCATCCTGATGGTCGTCTGGAAAACGGCGGGCTTCACGATGATCATCCTCCTGACCGGCCTTCAGAGCATTTCGAACGACGTCATCGAAGCCGCCAGGATCGACGGCGCCAGCGTCTGGAGCCGGTTTCGCCGGATCACGCTGCCTCTGATGAGAAACTCGGTCGTGCTGGCGCTCGTCCTCAACGTCACTTCATCGATGCTGGCCTTCGATCAGTTCTTCATCATCACCCAGGGCGGCCCTGAGAACAGCACGATCTCCGCGGTCTTCTCGATCTATCTCGCGTCGTTCTCATCCTACCGTCTCGGTTACGGCTCGGCGATCTCCTTTGCCCTGCTCGTCGTCCTGGTGGCGATCAGCGCGATCCAGTTCGTCCTGCTGCGCCAGCGGCCGGAGGAGGGTTGATGGAACGGCTCAACCACAAACTCGCAGCGAAGCCGGTGAGCGAGCGGCTCGGTTATCTCGCCTTCGTTCTGGCGGCATGCGTCTTTGCCGTCTTCTTCGTTATGCCGATCGTCTGGTCCTTCGCCAATTCCTTCAAACCCGCGGCCGCAGCACTTGCCGATCCGGCAGCGCTTTTCTCGAAGGCATTCTCGCTTGAAAATTACCGCCGTCTCGAACATGTCGGCGCCGGCTGGTACGTCTATGCCGGCAATTCGGTGCTGATCGCTGCCGGAACGGTGCTCCTGACGGTGCTCGTTGCGGTGCCGGCGGGATACGGCTTTTCGAAATTCCGCTTTCCCGGCCAGTCGCTGCTCTTCGTGCTGATCATGGCGACGATGATGATCCCGTTCCAGTCGATCCTGACGCCGCTTTTCCTGATCCTGAAAGTCTTCCGGCTGCAGAACAATCTTTTCGGCCTGGTGCTGATCTACGTGACCTTCCAGCTTCCTTTTTCCGTTTTCATGATGCGCAACGCCTTCGACGCGGTGCCGAAGGCGCTGATCGAAGCGGCGCGGATAGATGGCGCGTCGCAGGCGACGATCCTGCGCCGGATCATGCTGCCGATCGCGCTTCCCGGTGTCGCCACCGTTGCCATGTTCGCCTTCCTGAATTCCTGGAACGAATTCCTCGCTGCCCTCATCTTTCTGTCCGATCAGAACAAGTTCACGCTGCCGATCATGCTGGTGAATGTTTCGTCGGGCATCTATGGCATCATCGACTGGGGCGCGCTTCAGGCCGGCATAGCCGTGACTATGGTTCCCTGCATCCTGCTTTTCCTTCTCTTGCAACGATATTACGTGCGCGGCCTGACGGCCGGCGCCGTGAAGTAACAGCGCTCGTCCGCTCAGGAGTCCTCATGACCAGCTCACCTCGCTTTCAACCGGCACGCGCTGCGGGACGGCAGCGATACAGGCCTGCCGACCATTCCGGCGTCGTATTCGATGGCGGTTTCTGGCAGAGCTGGACGGAGACGGTCCGCAACGTCACCATCCCGACGCAGCACAAGCGGCTGGAAGAGGAGGGCTTCCTCGAGGTGCTCGATTTTGACAAGCCGGCCGGGCCGCTGGTGCGCCCGACCCAGCCGAGCGGACTGTCGATGCAGCATTTCTTCGATTCCGATTTCGGCAAATGGATCGAGGCCGCAAGTTACACGCTGAAGGCTCACCCGAATGCTGCGCTCGAAACTAAGATCGATGCTATCGTCGAAAAGCTCGAAAAAGGGCAGATGGCGGATGGCTACCTCAACAGCTGGTTCATTCGCCGCGAGCCGGACAGGCGCTGGACCAATCTGCGCGACTTGCACGAGATGTATTCGATGGGCCACTTGCTGGAAGGGGCCGTCGCCTACTACGAGGCGACGGGAAAGCGTCGCTTCCTCGATGTGATGATCCGCGCAGTCGACCATATCATCGCCACCTTCGGTGCGGAGCCCGGAAAGCTCAGGGGTTACGATGCCCATGAGGAAATCGAGCTGGCGCTGGTCAAGCTCTATCGCGTGACGCGCGATCCGCGGCATTTGAAGCTTGCGACCTATTTCGTCGACGAACGTGGCCGGATGCCCTCATATTACGACGAGGAGGCCCGCAAGCGCGGCGAGAGCCCTGATGATTACGTCTACAAGACATATGCCTATAGCCAGGCTCATATGCCGGTGCGCGACCAGCACCAGGTCGTCGGACACGCGGTTCGCGCCATGTACCTGTTTTCTGCGATGGCGGATCTCTTCCGTGAAAACGACGATCCGACATTGAAGGAGGCCTGCGACCGGCTTTTCGACAATCTGGTCAGCCGCCAGCTCTACGTGACCGGCGGCCTTGGCCCATCCGCATCCAATGAAGGGTTCACCCAGGAATTCGACCTGCCGAACGAGACGGCCTATGCCGAGACATGCGCAGCCGTCGCACTCGGCTTCTGGAGCCATCGCATGGCGCAGGTCGATCTCGATAGCAAGTTCACCGACAGACTGGAAACGGTGCTCTACAACGGCGCGCTTTCCGGCATCTCGCGCGACGGCGAACATTATTTCTATGAGAACGTCCTTGAAAGCCACGGGCAGCACCGCCGGTGGAAATGGCATTACTGCCCCTGCTGCCCGACCAACATTGCCCGTTTCATCACGTCGCTCGGCCAATATTTCTATTCGACTGATGATCATGAGCTCGCCGTCCATCTCTACGGCACCAATTCCGCCGAGCTGACAGTCGGCGACAGCTTCGTGCGCCTGGTACAGGAGACGCAATATCCCTGGGATGGCGACATCAGCCTGCGGTTCGCAGTCGAGCGGCCAAGCCGGTTTCAGCTTCGTCTTCGCATCCCCGGATGGTGCAGGCAGGCGCAGATCTCGGTCAACGGCGTTGCCGTCGATCTCGATCAATGCGTGACGAAGGGTTATGCCGCAATATCAAGGGAATGGTGCAATGGTGACGAGGTCCGCATCGGCTTCTCGATGCCGGTCGAGCGCATCTACGCACATCCTGCCGTCTCCGAAGACGGCGGACGCGTCGCGCTGCGGCGCGGGCCTGTCGTCTATTGCATCGAGGAGACGGACCTCGGCGGCGAGCCGCAGCGGCTCCGCCTGCCGGCATCTGAGGAAATTTCTGCCCGTTACGATGCCGCGCTTCTCGGCGGAGCGACCGTCCTCGAAGGCAACGCGCTCGAAGCCGATATAGCCGATTGGCAGAATGCACTCTATCGCACCGCGCCTCCCTCGCTGAAGGAGCGGCCCTTCACGGCGATCCCCTATCACCTCTGGGCCAATCGCGAGCCCGGAGCGATGGCGATCTGGCTGCAGGAGGTCTAGGAGAAAACCATGGCACGGCTGGAACTCAAGAGCATCGTCAAATCCTATGGCATCTACGAGGCCGTGCGCGGCATCAGCCTTGACATCGAAGACAATGAATTCGTCGTTTTCGTAGGCCCGTCGGGGTGCGGAAAATCGACGACATTGCGCATGATCGCGGGTCTCGAACACATTACCGGCGGTGAGATCGTGATCGGCGACCAGGTCGTCAACCGGCTTGGCCCGGGCAAACGCGATATCGCCATGGTCTTTCAGAACTACGCGCTCTATCCGCACATGACGGTGCGGGAGAATATTTCGTTCTGCCTGGAGCAGCAGAAACTCGCCAAGAGCGAGATCGATGCGCGTATCATCAGGGCGGCGGAAACCCTGCATATCAGCGAGCTGCTCGGCCGGCGTCCGGGCCAGCTTTCGGGCGGCCAGCGTCAGCGCGTCGCGATGGGGCGCGCGATCGTGCGGAATCCGAAAGTCTTTCTCTTCGACGAGCCGCTGTCCAACCTTGATGCCAAGCTTCGCGTGCAGATGCGCACGGAGATCAAGCGGTTGCACCAGCTGTTGCCGACGACGACCGTCTACGTCACGCACGACCAGGTCGAGGCGATGACCATGGCGGATCGTGTCGTGGTGATGAATGGTGGCATTATCGAACAGGCGGGGCCGCCGCAAGCACTCTATCATCGGCCGGTCAGCCAGTTCGTCGCCGGCTTCATCGGCTCACCGTCGATGAACTTCCTGTCCGCGACGCTGCTATCAGGAGAGAAGGGTCTCGTTGTCAAGCTGACCGACGGCAGCGAGCTTCCAGTGCCGGAGACGCGCGCCGGCGACTATGCCAGCCATGCCGGTAAATCAGTCGTGTTCGGGATCAGGCCGGAATCGATCACCGAGCGCCAGGCCCGTCCTGGTTATGCCGACATCGAAGCGAAGATCGATCTTGTGGAACCACTCGGGCCGGAGACCATGGTTTATTTCGGCATCGGCGAGGCAAGCCTTTGCGCCTGCATCGATCCGGAGAGCGGGCCGAGGCCGATGTCGACGATGCCGCTCTCGTTCAACATGAACCGGATGCATCTGTTCGATCCGGCGAGCGGCCGGTCGCTGGCGCTTGCCTGAACCGCAAACACGGAAAGGCCGGCAACCGCGGGGTCGCCGGCCTCGTTGTATCAGGCGGCCTGGCGGATCTTCGAGGGACGCGTGGCGGCGGCCTTCTCGACCATGGCGGTGACTTCAGCGCGGCGGGCGCCCGAAAGCGGCAGGCGCGGCATGCGAACGCGCTCGGAGCCGCGGCCCATGATCTGCTCGGCAAGCTTGATCGACTGCACGAGGTCGTGTTCGGCATCGAGGTGCAGAAGCGGCATGAACCAGCGATAGATCTTGCGGGCCTCTTCCCAGTCGCCTCGTTCGGCGGCGGCAACGAGCTGCACGGATTCCTCCGGGAAGGCGCTGGTCAAGCCCGAGACCCAGCCCTTGGCACCGAGCAGCAGGCCCTCAAGCGCGACGTCGTCGAGACCTGCGAAGATATCGAAACGATCGCCGAATTCATTGATGAGATCGGTGAAGCGGCGCGGATCCGGCGCACTTTCCTTGACCGCCTTGATGTTCGGCACGTCGGCAAGCACCTTCAGCACATCGGCGCCGATATTGACGCGGTACGCCGGCGGGTTGTTGTATAGCATGATCGGCAGCGAGGTCGCTTCGGCGACGGTGCGGAAATGCGCGATCAGCTCTTCGGGTTTCGGCACATAAACCATGGCCGGCAGCAGCATCAGGCCGTCAGCGCCGAGCTTTTCGGCGTCACGAGCATAGGCGACGGCACGGCGCGTGTCGAATTCGGACACGCCGGTGACCACGGGAACGCGGCCGTTGACGACTTCGACGGCAGCTTTCAAGATCGTGCGCTTCTCCTCGGGGTCCAGCGAATTGTTCTCGCCACATGTGCCCATGACGATTAGTCCGTTGACGCCATCGTTTACAAGCGCGTCCTGGACGCGCTGGGTCGAGGGCAAATCAACGGAAAGATCATCGTTGAACTGTGTCGTTACGGCGGGAAATACGCCCTTCCATCCTGTGGTCATTGATCGAGCCTCGTTGAAACTGGTTGCCTTATATACAAACTGTCGACAAGATTCAATGATGTGAGCTTACAAATTTGAGGCCCCCGAAGACCGACATTGCGAGAATCGGCCGAAACGAAATACAAGGCTCTAACGAAAGAGGGCAGACGGATGCGGAACGACGCGGAAAATGTGCGGGTGCGCGGCTCTGGCACGCAGAGCGTCTATGTGACGCTCCGCCGGGAAATCCTGTCGATGGCGCTGGAGCCTGGCAGTCCGCTCGACGAGGTGCGGCTGTCGGAGCGTTTCAGGATGTCGCGGACTCCCATTCGCGAGGCGCTGTTGCGGCTCGCCGCCGACGGGCTCGTCACGACGCTGCCGAACAGGAACACGATCGTTGCGACGATCGATTTCGCAAGCCTGCCCACCTATTTCGAAGCGCTGACGCTGATGTACCGGGTGACGACCCGCGGCGCCGCACAACGGCGAAACGCTGAGATCATGAAGACCGTCCGCCGGCATCAGAAGGACTTCGCCGACGCGGTAGCCGCGCACGACGCCTATGCGATGATCGAAGCAAACCGCGAATTTCATGTTTCGATCGCCGAACTTGCCGGCAATCCCTATTACACGGCCTTCTTCGCCAGGCTGCTCGACGAGGGCCGCCGCATCCTGCGCCTTTACTACTCGACATTCGACGACCGCCTGCCGCGCCAGTATGTCGATGAACACGAGGAAATGATCGCCGCGATCGAGGCCGGCGACGTCGAGCGGGCCGACCAACTGGCGATCGCCCATGCCGCCCAGATCGTCCGCCAGATCCAGGAATATATCGCCCGCGACCTCGACCGGCCGGTGGCGATCAGCATGTCCTGACGCGACGAGAGTAATGGAACCGTTGGAGCCTCAGGAGGCGAGGGGGCCGCCCTGCTCCCTGACCAAGGTTATCAGCCTGCGCAGGACAGCCGCCGACTGGCGAACGCCGTCATGTTCGAATTCGTTGGTCACCCATGCCTGCACATTGGCTACGTGGTGCGCCGTTTCGAGCGAAAACCCGGCAGCGGTGCGTCTTCAAGCTTCAGCAAGCCATGGCGGCCATCGCTCTCCTCATTTTCATGTCGACATATTGCCTACAGCGGCATTAGTGTCGGTTCACAAGATCCTGGCTGCAAGGCGAGGGCTTCATCGATCTGGAAGCGCAGGAAAAGCAGGAAAACAACATGTCGTGGCAGCATACGGTACCCCGCATAACTGAGGATGAACGGCAGAACCGCCTCGCCAGGCTTCGCAAAATGATCGAAGCCGAAGGGTTGGCTGCCGTGCTTCTTGGGCCGACCGAATGCCTGCATTACTTCACGGGGTTGGTCTGGCATCCGAGCGAGAGGTTCCTCGGCGCGCTCGTCACGTCCGCGACCATTTCCTACATCGTTCCGGGGTTCGAGCGCAGCCGTGTCGAAACGCTGCCGCATCTGCCGGGGGAAATCCTGGTCTGGGAAGAGGAGGAGAGCAGTGCCGCTCTCATCGCCCGTCTTGTTGCCCAGGGCGGCAGACTTGCCCTCGACGATGGTTTGCCGCTTTTCTTCTATCATGCATTGGCAGCGGAGATGGGCGCGGTGAGGCTTGCCGATGGCGGGCGGCTGATCCGCGACCTGCGTTGCATCAAATCGGCGGCGGAGATTGCCCTCATTCAGTATGCGATGGACCTGACGCTTGACGTCCACAGGCAAGTGCATGGGCTTTTGAAGCCGGGCATCAAATCATCCGAGGTGGTCGATTTCATCGACCGGCAGCATCGCCAGGCCGGCGCCGATGCCGGCTCGACATTCTGCATCGTCTCCTTCGGCGCGGCGACCTCGCTTCCGCATGGCGCCGACGGCGATCAGGTCCTTGGTCGCGATGACGTCATTCTCATCGATACAGGATGCCGAATCGACGGTTATCATTCCGATATCACCAGGACCTATATGCTGGAGGGCGGCGAAAGCGCATTCGAACGGGCCTGGTGGATCGAGCGCGAGGCGCAACAGGCCGTCTTCGACGCAGCCCGGATCGGCGCCGCCTGCTCGAGCCTCGACGATGCGGCCCGCAAGGTGCTTGCCAAACACTCCCTCGGCCCCAAATATCGCCTGCCAGGTTTGCCGCATCGCACCGGTCATGGCCTCGGGCTCGAGATCCACGAGGAACCCTACATCGTTCGCGGCAACGACGCGCCGCTTGCCGCCGGCATGTGTTTTTCCAACGAACCGATGATCGTCTTCCCCGGGAAATTCGGGATCCGGCTGGAAGACCATTTGTACATGACCACCGAGGGACCATGCTGGCTGACCAATCCGGCGGCGGGACCGACCGAGCCATTCTCCTGAGCAGGCCCCATCTCCTGCCCGCTCAGGCAGCGCCGGTTTTCAAGTGGCTGTCAGGCGGCTGACGATCGCTCACGCGGCGCAGATCGTCCGACAGAACCAGGAATATATTGCCCGCGATCTCGGCCGGCAGCCGGCGATCAGCGTAGCCTGAAGCGACCGGATTGATGACGCGGAGGCTGCCCCGGCCCGCACATTAGCGAGGGTAGCCGGAAATTCGATCCGTAAAGTATTACTTCACAAACGTTACTTGCTTTCTGGCGTGGTAAAAGGTTGACTATGGTTAACCCTATAGTCTCGAGGATAGGATGATGGATTTGTTCAGAAGGGAGGGGGATGACCACGCTCAACTGAAGAAAATGACACTGACTGGCAGATATAGAAATATAGCAGCGATGCTTTCGATAGCCGTGGTTGCCCTGTCTATATTCTTGATATCGTTTGGTGCTTTAATTGAATTTTTTCAACCTTCGTTTTTGTCAAACGTCATTCTCGACGACGTCCCCTTGCACTACATCGCCTGGTTCATGATTACCTTCGGGATCACTATCGCCGTCATCAACGTGATTTTGGCAGCAAGACGGGAGATCGAGCAAGAAACGGCCGAAAGCATGCTTCCATCGGACGCAGCCGAGATCAAAAGGCAGGCTTTGCGTGACCTTCGAACACATCGAAACGGCTATGCGCGCTCCTCCAAGCTCAATCAATATCTCTGGAATTTTCTCACATTGGGGATCATCGTTTTGAGCGGTCTCTCATCGTTGTTTTCCGCCTACGGCCCGGTTGTCCCCAATTGGCTGCCAATGACCGCTTCCGCGCTCGTGGCACTTTTCGGCGTTATAATGGTTCAATTTCGCGTCAGGGATGTCTGGCAATTGCGAGAGCAGGGAAGGATTGAGGCGGAGGTGCTCGTCGCCGATGCCCACCTCATCGAGACAACTGACAATCTTGCAACGCTCAAACAGGCTGCCGCCCTCAGAAGGCGCGCCCATGCGCTCGAGATGAAACAACTCAACCAGCTCTTCGTGGAAACCACCGAAGCCAATCCGTAAGCCACTGTCGGCTTATGGCGGGGCGGAGCCGTTCTGAGCCGGCATATGCCCCGCCCGCTCGGGCAATCTATCTCAGCTGCGCGATCGTCCGCCGCCCTTTAATCCTGAATGCCGGAGGAGCTCCCCGCCTTGAGCTTAACTTCGATGACCGGGACCACGATCTGAGGTCGGCGCACCGGCAGGACGAATGTCATTTGATCATCACCGACGGGGAACTGGGTGTTTGCCCACAAGGTATTGGCGGACGGGCGCAGCCAGGTGACCTCGCTGCCATCATGCAGGAATTGCGCATATTCGACTTTCCCCGCCAGCGCATCGAAATGCAGATGGCGATAGGGCCAGTTGAAGAGGTGGATATAGAGACGATCGCCATTCTGGGTCAGGCGGCAGTCGGCCGGCGCGGTGAAGTCGGACTGGGTGCAGCCGACGATGCTGCGCTCGTGCAGCGCCATCCACTCCTCATAAGCGGCAAGGGCCGCAATCGCTCGGTGGTCGAGCGTGCCGCGCGCCGTCGGGCCGACATTCATCAGCAGATTGCCGCCCATGGCAACGGTACCTACCAGCATCTGCACCAGTTGTTCCGTGCTTTTCCACGTATCTTCGTCTCGGTGATAGCCCCAGGAACCGCTGAGCGTGTGGCACGCTTCCCAGACGACGCGTCTGCCATCGCGGAGCGGCCGGGCGCGCGGCATATATTGCTCCGGCGTGACGATGTCGGGCTGCAGGCCGGCGAGATCGAGCCGGTTGTTGATGATGATATCGGGGGCGAGTTCGCGCACCAGGCGCACGAGTTTCTCGCTTTCCCAATCCTGATGGCCCTTTCCGACCAATTCTCCGAGCTTCCATTGCGGATAGCTGAAATCGAACCACATGATGTCGATCTGCCCGAACTCGGTCAGCAACTCGCGGACCTGTTCGCGCATGAAGGCGGCATAGCGGTGCATATCCCGGCCTTCGTTGATTTTCAGCGCATCTGGATGATTGCGCTGCGGGTGGCGCGGATCGACCGTGAAGTCGGGATGATGCCAGTCGATCAGCGAATAGTAGAACCCGATCCTCAGGCCCTCTGCGCGGAAAGCGTCGACGAATGGACCCAGCAGATCCCGCCCATAAGGCGTGTTGGTCACCTTGAAGTCGGTCGCCTTGGTATCCCAGAGGCAGAAGCCTTCGTGGTGCTTGGTTGTCAGCACGACATATTTCATGCCGGCCGCCTTTGCGCGTCTGGCCCATTCTCTGGGGTCGTAGAGATCGGGATCGAAATGATCGAAATATTTCTGGTAGTCGGCATCATCAAGTTCTTCGCGGCTCTTGACCCATTCATGGCGTGCCGGCAGGGCGTAAAGCCCCCAATGCACGAACATGCCGAACCGGTCGTGGACGAACCAGGCCTTCTTCTCCTCGGGCAGGGCCAGTGACTGCAGATTGCTGATATCCATCGGATACTCCTCCTGTTCCAAGCTTTAAGAGTTGGAGCATGATGTCGTCCGAAAACCGCTCACACTTTTCGGCATCATGCTCCGGGCGTTCAGGTTGTTTCGCGGATGATGAGCTCGGGCACGATGACGATGCCGTGCTGGCGATTTCTGGTGGCGATGCGGCTGAGCAGCAGACGCACGGCTTCCTCTCCCATTTCGCGTTTTTGCACCCGCAAGGTGGTGAGCGCCGGGGACAGCAGTTCGGCAGTCGGAATATCGTCGAAACCGATCAGGGCGATTTGCCCGGGGATCGAAATACCGGCGGCCCGGCAGACCTTCATGGCGCCAATTGCGTTAAGGTCGTTGTAGCAGACGAGAGCATCGATGCCGGGCGCCTCCGCCAGCAATTGCGCGCCCGCCGTTTGGCCGCCTGCCGCGGTGGGATCGCAATAAACGATGCCTTGCGCCTTGAGCCCGTGGGCTGCCAGCGTCTTGCGAAAGCCGACAAGACGGCTCTTGCCGCCAAACGAACTGCGCGGCCCGGCGATGATCGCGATCCTGCGGCGCCCGCGCTCGACGAGATGGTCGATGGCACGCGAAGCTCCCGTCTCGTAGTCGGTGACGATCGTCCCGGCGACCTCGTTGGGCGCCTCGCGGTTGATGAGCACCACGGCGCGGTGGGGCGCAAGCGCCTTGTGCAGCGCGGCATCGGGCAGCCGCGGGCTGCAGACGATGATCCCGTCGACCCGGTGCCGCAGCAGCGTTTCGATGAGCTCTTCCTCCCGCTTGCTGTTTTCGACGACATTGGACAGAAGCAGATTGTAGCCGGCGGCGCTCGCGGCATCCTCGGCTCCCCTGATGACTTCGGGAAAGAACGGATTGGTGATGTCGGGAACGAGAAGGCCGATGGCCTTCGATCGATCGGACCGCAACCCGCGCGCAAAGGGATTGGGCCGGTAATTGAGTTCGCTCGCCGCTAAAATAATGCGCTGACTGGTCTCCGCGCTGGCTCCGCCCCGATCATTGAGCACGCGCGATACCGTCATCGGCGATACCCCTGCGGCGCGAGCGACATCGGCAATGGTTATTTTGGATTCTGGCTCTTTAGGGCGGCTCAACTGGATAGTCTCATCAAAATGGGCGGGAATCTACGATAACGATAACTAACATAATTTCGGGGAAAGCCAAGGCTGATATGGGCATGGATGGGGCTCCGAGAATCTCTTTGACAAGATTTAACGGTAACGATAACGTTAAAGAAAGAGGAGAATACGTTAACGATAACCTATAGCGGAATATTGGGAGGAAAGAATGCAACACGTCAGAATCTTAAGACGGCAGGTTGTCTCGACCGTTGCCGCGGCGATCCTCATGGGTGCCGGCTGGGCCGGTGTCGCATTCGGCTTTGAGGAGTCGCCCGAACTGAAGGCGCTCGTCGAAGCCGGCAAACTGCCGCCGGTCGAAAAGCGGCTGCCCAAGGAGCCGCTGGTGCTCACTCCGCTTGAATCGGTCGGTACCTACGGCGGCACCTGGCGCACCGCCACCTTTGGCGGTGGCGACAGCGAGATCGAACGTTCGATCGGCTATACAAGACTGGTCCGCTGGAATCCTGAATGGACCGAAGTGATCCCCGATATCGCCAAGAGCGTCGAGGTCAATGCCAATGCCACCGAATATACGTTTACCTTGCGGGAAGGCACGCGCTGGTCGGACGGCGAGCCGTTTACCGCAGACGATCTTGTGTGGTGGAACGAGAACGTGCTTCGCAACACCAGGATCACCCCTGCCGCACCCAACTGGCTGACCGCAGGCGGAGAGACCGTCAAGGTCGAAAAGCTCGCCGACGACAAGGTCGCCTTCAAGTTTGCCGCGCCGAACGGCCTGTTCCTGATGAACATGGCGACCGTGCGCGGCTCCGATATTCTGGCGGCCGCGCCGGCGCACTACCTCAAGCAATTCCACAAGGATTTCAATCCCGACGGCGTCGACGCCCTGGTGAAAGCAGCCGGCGCAACCGACTGGGTCCAGCTCTTCAACAACAAGATCGGCTTTCCCGGCCGCTGGCGCGATCTCGGCCGTCCAACGCTCGATGCCTGGGTGTTGACCGCGCCCTATAACGGCACCACCCAGGTCGTCGCGGAACGCAATCCATACTATGCCAAGGTGGATACCGCAGGAAACCAGCTGCCTTACTTCGATCGGATCACCATTGATGTGATGCAGGATACCCAGGCCATCATCCTGAAGGCGATTAGCGGCGAAATCGACATGCAGAACCGCTTCATCGAGACGACGGACGCCCGTACGGTGATCGTGCAGAACCAGGAGAAAGGCGGCTACGGCCTGTTCATCGCCCGGCCGGCGTGGTCGAACGCCCTGCTGATCACCCTCAACCAGACCCACAAGAATCCGGCCTTGCGGGCTGTCTTTTCCAACAAGGATTTCCGCATCGGCCTCAGCTTCGCCATCAACCGCGAAGAGCTCAACCAGCTGATCTATGCCGGACAGGCCAAGCCTTATCAGGCAGCACCGCGCGAAGGCACTGCGCTCTACGACGAGAAGATGGCGACGCAGTATCTGGAGTATAATGTCGATCTCGCCAATCAGTATCTCGACAAGGCCGGCCTCACCAAACGTGACGCGGAAGGCTATCGCCTCGGTCAGGACGGCAAGCGGATTACCTTTGCGATCGACGCCTTGACCGGAAGCCCGATCCAGGTGGACGCCCTTGAGATGATCCAGCGCTACTGGCGGGCTGTCGGCATCGACATGCAGCCCCGCCCGGCCGAACGTTCGCTGATCTTCTCCCGCCTGCAGAACAACGAGAATGACGGCCTTGGATGGGTCGGCGGCGGTGGCTACGACTTCCTCGGCCTGCTCGATCCAAAATGGTATTTCCCGCACGAATACGAATCGAGCTTCGCGACAGCCTGGGGCCTCTATTACCAGAACCCCAAGGATCCGAACGCGCAAGAACCGAGCCCCGCTGCCAAGAAGCAGATAGATTTCTACCGGCAGGTGAAGGAAGCGCCGACGCTGGAAAAGCAGTTGGCCGCGATGAAGGAACTGCTGGCGATCACCCGTGACGAATTCTACGTCATCGGCACCAACCTGGAGCCGGACCGCGTCGGAATCGTCAAGACCAATATGCGCAATGTCCCGAAGGTCATTCCGAGCACGTCGTTCTACATGACGCCGGGGCCGGCAAAGCCCGAGACCTTCTACTACCAGCAATAACGGATCGCGACCGACAGGGATGGCGCCCGCGGGCGCCATCCCATCGACACCAGCCCAGTCCCAATCATCCAATCCGATCGGCGATCGCCGATTGAAGGAGCTTGACCATGGCCGGCTTCATCATCAGACGCCTGCTTTATATGATCCCGATGATGTTTGCGATTTCCGTCGTGACCTTCATCATCATCCAGTTGCCGCCCGGCGACTTCCTGACCGCGCTGACCGCGCGTCTTGCCTCCCAGAACGAAACGATCGATCCCAGCGTCATCGCCGGGCTGCGTGAACGTTATGGCCTCGATCAGCCCTGGGCCGTCCAATACTGGAAATGGATCAGCGGCATCCTGCTGCGCGGCGATTTCGGCCAGTCCCTCGATTGGAACAAGCCGGTCAGCGAGCTGATCTGGGCCCGCATGGGCCTGACGATGGTGGTCTCGGTCACCACGCTGCTCTTCGTCTGGGCGGTGGCCTTTCCGATCGGCATCTATTCGGCCGTGCGGCAATATTCGGTGGGAGATTACGTTGCCACCTTCTTCGGCTTTCTCGGCCTTGCCATCCCGAACTTCCTGCTGGCGCTGGTGCTGATGTATGTTTCGGCACAGTATTTCGGCCAAAGCACCGGCGGGCTGTTTTCACCCGCCTATATCAACGCCGTCTGGAGCTGGGCCAAGCTCGGCGATCTCATTTCGCATATGTGGATACCGGTCGTCGTGCTGGGCACCGGCGCCACCGCGGCGCTGATCCGGATCATGCGCGCCAACCTGCTCGACGAACTCAACAAGCCCTATGTCGACATGGCCCGCGCCCGGGGTTTGAGCGAAATCCGGCTGCTGTTGAAATATCCGGTGCGGGTGGCGCTCAACCCGTTCGTCTCGACCGTCGGCTGGGTGCTGCCGCACCTCGTCTCCGGCTCGGTGGTTGTCTCCATCGTTCTCAGCCTGCCGATCACCGGACCACTGCTGCTCAACGCCCTCTTTGCCCAGGACATGTATCTGGCCGGCACGTTCATCCTGCTGATGAGCATGCTGACGCTGATCGGCACACTGATTTCGGACCTGCTGCTCGCCTGGCTCGATCCACGCATTCGCAACGGCTGAAGGACGATACCATGACCGATCAAGCCATCGCGCTATCGCCTGAACTGATCCAGAATTCCGACGCGGTCGCCGGGCAATGGAAGCTCATCTGGCGGCGCTTCCGTCGCCATCGGCTGGCGCTGGCGGCAGGCGTCGTCATCTTTTTGATCTACCTGGTCGCCCTGTTTGCCGAGGTTCTCGCCCCGGTTTCATCGCAGACCTACGATTCCCGCTACACCTATGCGCCGCCGCAGCAGATCAAGTTCGCCGGCTACGACGCGGCCGGGCAGTTTCATCCGCTCTACGTCAACGGTTATTCGATGAAAGTTGACCCGATCGCGCTCAGCCGCAATTACGTGCCCGATCCGGCCGTCGTCATCCCCCTCGGCTTCTTCGTCAAGGGCGAACCCTACCGGCTCTGGGGGCTGTTCGATTTCGACCGGCACCTGATCGGCCCGATCGAGATGGGCAAACCATTCTACCTGTTCGGCGCCGACCGCCTCGGTCGCGACGTCTTCAGCCGGACGGTCCACGGCACGCGCGTTTCGATGTCCGTGGGGCTGATCGGGGTGGCAATCAGCCTCATCCTCGGCATCATCCTGGGCGGCATTTCAGGGCTCTACGGCGGCTGGGTGGACGATGTCATCCAGCGTTCCATCGAGCTCATCAACTCTATCCCGACCATCCCGCTGTGGATGGGCCTTGCGGCTGCCGTCCCGATCAGCGCCGATCCGATCCTGGTCTATCTCTGGATCACCATCATCCTGTCACTGATCGGTTGGACCGACCTGGCGCGGGTGGTGCGCGGGCGCTTCCTGTCGCTCAAGACGGAAGACTTCGTCATCGCCGCCCGTCTCGACGGCTGTTCGCAGATGCGCATCATCTGGCGGCACATGGTTCCGTCCTTCATGAGCCACATCATCGCCTCGGTGACGCTCGCCATCCCGACGATGATCCTCGCAGAAACCGCGCTCTCCTTCCTCGGCATCGGCCTGCGCCCGCCGGTGGTGAGTTGGGGCGTGCTGCTTCAGGAGGCGCAGAACATTCTCGCAGTCTCGAGCGCGCCCTGGCTGTTTCTTCCGGGCCTCGCGGTGATCGTCACCGTGCTCGCCCTCAATTTCCTCGGTGATGGATTACGCGATGCTGCAGATCCCTATGAATACTGATCCCAATTTTGCCGCTGCCGGCGGCCGGCACGGGGATCGCGACCCGCTGATCGAGGTCGTTGATCTCAGGACCCATTTCTTTGGGGGTGCGGGCACCATCAAGGCGGTCGACGGCGTCTCCTTTTCCATTCCGCGCGGCAAGACGGTCTGCGTCGTCGGCGAATCCGGTTCGGGCAAGAGCATCACCGGCCGCTCGATCCTCAACCAGGTTCCCAGGGGAGGGCGGATCGTCTCGGGGGCAATCCGCTACCGGCCGGATCCGGCCGCACCCTCGATCGACTTGGCGGCGCTCGATCCGCGCGGCTACGATATGCGGGCGATCCGCGGTGCCCAGATCGGCCTGATCAGCCAGGAGCCGATGGCGGCCCTTTCTCCCGTCCATACGATCGGCAACCAGATGGTCGAGGTGATCCGCCTGCATCTGAAGATGGGAAAGAAGGAGGCGCGCGAACATGCCATCGAGACATTGGCTCTGGTCGGCATTCCGCGGCCGGCCGAGCGCATGGAAAACTATGCCTTCCAGTTTTCCGGCGGCATGCGCCAGCGCGTCTGCATCGCGCTCGCGCTTGCCTGCCGCCCCAGACTGCTGATCGCCGACGAGCCGACCACGGCGCTCGATGTGACCACCCAGGCCAATATCCTCGATCTCCTGGCCTCGCTGCAGGCCGAATTCGGGCTCTCGGTGCTGTTCGTGACCCATGATCTCGGTGTGGTGGCCGAAATCGCCGACGAGGTCGTCGTCATGTATGTCGGCCGGGTCGTCGAGGCAGGCAATGTCGATACGATCTTCCACGCACCTGTTCATCCCTACACCAAGGCGCTGTTGCAATCGGTGCCGCGCATGCATGGGCAACCCACCGAACGGCTTGCGATCATCGATGGCATGGTGCCCTCGCGGTTCAACCGGCCCCCAGGCTGCAGCTTTCATCCCCGATGCAAAGAGGCGAGGGCCGGCCTGTGCGACCAGAAGGATCCGCAGCCCGTCACCATCGGCGACGAGCATGTCGCCAGCTGTCTGCTTTACGAAGGAAGACAATGATGGCCGATCCCATGACACAACCAAGCCCGCTGCTCGAACTGAACGATCTCAGGATGCATTTCCCCATTCGCAAGGGCGCATTTCGGC
Source organism: Rhizobium laguerreae (assembly GCF_019778565.1). Lineage (NCBI taxonomy): Bacteria > Pseudomonadati > Pseudomonadota > Alphaproteobacteria > Hyphomicrobiales > Rhizobiaceae > Rhizobium > Rhizobium laguerreae. Next base: position 217,123 of record NZ_JAAXQT010000012.1, read on the forward strand.
GTGTGGTCGGACACGTCAAGGCGGTCGACGGCGTTTCGCTTCGCATCGATGATGGTGAAACACTCGGCATCGTCGGGGAGTCCGGCTGCGGCAAGTCCACGCTTGCGCGCACAGTGCTGCGCATCTATCAGCCGACAAGCGGCCAAATCCGCTATCGCAACCGCAGCGGCGGCACTGTCGATCTCGCGGCGTTATCGGGTTCCGCCCTCGACGAAATCCATCGCGACCTGCGCATCGTGTTTCAGGACCCGCAATCGTCGCTCAATCCGCGCCTTCCTGTCATCGACATCATCGGCGAGGTGCTTGGTGTCAACGGCATCGCCAAGGGCCGGGAGCTCGAGCACCGGGTCGCCGACCTGATGCAGAGCGTCGGCCTGCGGCCCGAATATATGCACCGCTATCCCCATGCGTTCTCCGGCGGCGAGCGCCAGCGCATCGGCATCGCCCGGGCGCTGGCGTCCAATCCGCGGCTGGTGATCGCCGATGAGGCCGTCTCGGCGCTCGATGTCAGCGTGCAGGCACAAACCATCAACCTGCTGCAGGACCTGCAGGAACAGTTCGGCCTGACCTATCTTTTCGTCGCCCACGATCTCTCGGTCGTCCGGCACATCTCGGACAATATCGCCGTCATGTATGTCGGCCGGGTCGTCGAAAAGGCGCCGACGGAGCAGATCTTCTCGCGCCCGCTTCACCCCTATACCGAAGCGCTGCTCTCGGCGGTGCCGATCGCCGATCCGAGGATGCGCCGTCACGGCCAGCGCATCCGGCTGGCGGGCGAGGTTGCCGATCCCGCCCATCCGCCTCCCGGCTGCGCATTTCATCCGCGTTGCCGCTACGCCACCGAGCTCTGCAAGCAGGAGGTGCCGGGCTTACGCACCGTCACGGCCGATGGGCACGCAGTGGCCTGTCATTACGCAGAATCCCTGACGCTTAATCCCTTTGCCGACCGTATCGTTCCGGAGTTCAATTGATGCCCGAATTCATTCCACGCTCCGAGCAGCGTCCGATTGTGGATACCTCCTCCACGACGCTCGATCTCATCTACTTCGATCTCGTCACGCTCGCCTCCAACGAGCAGGACATCCGGCGGCTGCCGGCGCACGAAAGCCTCTACGTCGTGCTGTCGGGTCAGGTGGATATCGAGGTGGATGGCATCATGTTCGAAGCGGTGGGCCGGCGAGCCGATATCTGGCGAGGCGATGCGGACTCGGTTTACGCGCCCGTCGACGCCAAGGTCCGGATATCGGCTCGTGGTGCGGCGGCGGAAGTCGCCATCGCCGGCGGCCTCTGCGACACGCGCTACGAGCCGTTTCGGGTGACGCCGGATGAGGTCGATGCGGTCAATGTCGGTTCGTCGGACACGCACAGCCAGCGGCGGATCGTCCATCTGCTCGGCCAACGGCAGAACGGACGCTGCGGCAACCTGCTGGTGAGTGAACTCTATGCCGGCGAGGGCTGCTGGTCCGGCTATCCCCCTCACAAGCACGATACGGAAGACGGCGATGTCGAGACCCGGCACGAAGAACTGTATCACTACCGCTTCCAGCCCGAGACCGGCTTCGGCAGCCAGATCACCTATGACGAAGACGGTCCGGTCAAGATCCTCATGACCCGCAACGGCGACACTGTCCTGGTCGACCGGGGTTACCACCCGACGGTCACCTCGCCTGGGCATCGCGGCTACATCTTTACCATTCTGGTTGGCAAGCATCGCCGGGGGCTGATCCAGCGCTTCGATCCCGCCCATCAGCATCTGACCAAAACCATCCCCGGCATCGATGCGATGCGCGACAAGTTCAAATAATCCGGCTCCTGGCCTCGTGCGCCGGAATTGCGGCGCTGTGCCAACATTCCGCCCAAGGAGAGACGACCCATGCGTGAACGTACGCGAATAAACGTTGATGCCAGTGAAGCGGTGCGCCCGTTCAACCGGTTCTGGCGCGGCACCGGCTTTTCGCCCGCCGAGCTGCTGCTCGAGCCCGAGATGCGCCAGATGCTCGCCTATATCGGCGGCCTGCCGAATGAGGGCATACGGTTCCTGCGGGTGCATTATCTCTACAATCTGCTGAGCGCGAAGGGCGAGGGCAGCTATGACTGGTCGCTGCTCGATCGCGCGCTCGACGTGATGATCGAACACCGCCTTAAGCCGTTCTTCGAGCTGATGGGCAACCCGTCGGGCCTATTCACCGATTATGAGGACATGGATCAGGTCAGGCGCTGGCGGGATCTCGTAACAGCGACGGCCGATCGCTATGGCGCGCGCTACGGCATGGACGAACTGCGCACATGGTATTTCGAAACGACGAACGAGGCCGACTCCGGCTGGTGGACCTACGGGATCAAGGGTTACACCAACTACTACGACGCCTGCGTCGCGGGGCTTGATGCCATCGATCCCAGCCTGCCGATGGGCGGACCCGGCACCGCCCGCACGCTGTCGCCGATCTTTCGCGCCCTCATGGCCCATTGCGACAGCGGCACGAACTGTCTGACCGGTGACGGCCAGCCGCGGATCGATTACATCTCGATCCACGAAAAGGGTGTCAACGGCAGCAAGGTAGACCTGACTCCGAAAACCAACGGTATCGTCGACCGCACGCTTCTCGTCGTCGACTATCTCAAGGAGCATCACCCGCGCCTTGCAGGCCTGCCCATCATCAACGATGAATGCGATCCGCAGCTCGGCTGGAGCGATCACCATAGCTGGCATGGCAAAGCCTATTACGCCGGGATCATCGCCCGCATCATCGAACAGCACGACCGGCGCATCATCGCCCCGAAAGCGGCGAATTTCACTTTCCTCAGCAATGACCACGCCTTTATCGGCGGCTGGAGCCAGCGCACGATTTTTGCCTATTTCGGTTCGCGCAATTTCACCAAGGCGCAGTGGGAGCACAAGACCAATCTGGACATGCTGGTCACGGATGTCGACAGGGCGCCGCCCTTCGACATCATCAAGAAGCCCGGCCTCACATCGATGGAATTGCTGGCAACGCTTGGCGATACCGTCTGCAAGGTGACCGCCGAACCGCCGCTTGCGCCCGATCAGGATGGCCTGGCGATCCTGCCGACGCGGCTGCCGGGTGGCGGTGTTTCCATCAGCCTCATCCATAGCGTCGATGCCATCAACCGCTCGGGCCGGACCGCCGTCCGTCTCGAGGTGAGCGGTTTGGTTGCCGGCCGCCACGCGCTTTGTCTGCTGCGCATCGACGAGGAATTCACCAATCCGATGGAGGTCTGGGAAGCCCAGCGCGACGAAAGCAACCCGCGTGGGCTCTTCGAGCCGGTCGGCGCACCGCCCGCACCTGATGAAGCGCAGTTTGGCGAAATGCGCCGGGCGCAGGAGCCCGCTTTGCTGCATCCGATCAGCGTCGTCGCGTGCGACGAAGGCCGGATCAGTGTCGACCTGGATGTGCCATTGCCGTCGCTGACGCAGGTGCTTGTCGTTCCCGATATCGGCGCGCCCCCGGTGGCACCTGCCCGCCTTGTCGTCGAACGCTACCTTGGTCTTGGCGGTCGGGAGGAGCGCATGCTGTTCTGGGCTGCCGGCGATGCCGGGCCGGCCATCTTCTACGATGTCCTGGTCAGCACCGATGGGGGGACTTTTGAAAAGGTCAGTCCCGTGCCGCTGATCTCGACGGCATTCCTGCACATGTCGCCGCCGGAGGGCGTGCGGTATGCGGTGCAGGCTCACGATGCATTCGGTCGCCGCAGCGAGCTTTGTCTCTCCCGCTCGTGAACAGCGCCTTTCCGTCTGGGATATGATCCATGGATATCGCCTATTTCACCAAGACCCTCGAAGGTCTGCCGCTCGCGACGGCGGCCAAGATCACAGCCGGTTTGGGGTTCGACTGTGCCGATCTCCTTATTCGCGATGGCCATGCCGTTTCCCCTGACAGGCCGGAGGGGATCGTCAATGCGGTAAAGTTCTTTGCCGCGGCCGGTGTTCGCACCCCGATGGCGACCATCGATTCCACCCGGCCCGACGATGCCGCATCTCGGCTTCTCGGTTGTTGCGGCGAGGCCGGCATCGGGCAGATCAGGCTTGGCTTCTGGCGCTACGACCCGTCACGGCGCTGGCAGGTCCAGGTCGATGAGGCACGGTGGGATCTCGACGGCTTCGAGCGCCTGGCCGAACGCTTCGGCATCAAGCTGACCGTCCAGCTTCACGGCGGCACCCTGCACAGTTCGGGCGCGCTGGCGGTGCGATTGCTGGCCGGGCGCGATCCGATCCGGATCGGCGCCTATCCCGATCCCGCCAATCAGATCATTCGGGAGGGAAGCGAGGATTGGCGTCTGACCCTTGATATTCTCGATCCGTGGTTCTGCTGCATGGGCGTCAAGAACAGCGGTTGGTCGCCCGGCGCTTACGGATCCAACGGCCAGCGCGCCTGGCATTCCGACTGGTACGGGCTCGACGAAGGCATGGTGCCTTGGAACGAAATCGTCCCGCATCTGGTCGCCAGCGGCTTTGCCGGCGTGCTCTCGATGCATTCCCAATACCGCGTCTCCCGAGAGCAGGCGCTCGACAAGGTTCGCGCTGATCTTGCCCATTTCCGGCGCCTGGTCGCCGCAGCGAAAGAGTAGAACCATGAACGAACAGGCTCCCGTTATCGCCGTACTGCTGACCGAAAAGACCCGCCGGATGATGCTGGACGATGTGGCGATTGCCCAGTTGAACGCTCTTGGCGAGGTGCGTTGGCCGACCGGTGCCGCAATCGACGCTGCCGATGTCGACCAGCTGCTGCAGGGCGCTGTCGCGTGCCTCACCGGATGGGGCACGCCGGTCTTCGATCCCACCGCGCGCCAACGCCATCCGCAACTCGCCCTCGTCGCCCATTCGGCAGGCAGCGTCCGAACACTCGTTCCCGCCCGTCTGTTCGACGATGGCCTTCGCGTCACCCATGCCGCCTCGAAAATTGCCGCCTCGGTTGCCGAGTTCGTCGTCGCCGAAGCGTTGCTCGCCATGCGCGGCATTCATCGGCTGCATCATCAATTGCGCAACGGCGGCGAATGGCTCGACGTCCGCGCCGCCGTGCCGCAGAGATTGCTTGGCGCCAGAACGGTCGGCATCGTCGGCGCCGGTTATGTCGGGCGGGCGGTCATGCGGCTGCTCGTTCCATTCGGCTGCCGCGTGCTGGTTGTCGATCCGTTTCTCCATGATAGCGAGGCTGCTGCGCTCGGCGTTTTCAGAGCCGGGCTGAACGATATGCTGGCCCAGGCAGATGTGGTCTCTCTGCATGCGCCTGTCCTGCCCGAAACGCGCCGCATGATCGGTGCCCGCGAACTGGCGCTACTGCGCCCCGGGACGCTGTTCATCAACACGGCGCGCGCGGAGCTGGTCGACGAGGCGGCGCTGCTCGCCGAGATCCGCTCCGGCCGTATCGAAGCGGCTCTTGATGTCTTCGACAACGAGCCGCTGCCTCCGGACAGTCCCTTCCGCGATCCCGCACTGGCCAATGTCACCATTTCGCCGCATGCCGCCGGTCACACTGAAGAGGCGCACTTCGCCCAAGGCCAGGCCATGGTGGACGAGATCGGCCGGCTGCTTCGCGGGGAGCCGCTCCATCACGAAGTGTCGCGCGCCATGCTCGACCGGATGGCATGACCGTGGACAGAAACATTGGAGGTTCCGTGACGGCGCCGCGTATCAGAATCATCGAGATCGACGCCTTCGAGCGCGATATCAGGCTGCGCCTGCCGTTCCGCTTTGGTGCGGCAACCCTCGAAAAGGCGCCGCAAGCCTTCCTCAGGGTCCGCGTCGAGGATGAAGAGGGGCGAACCGCCCTTGGTGCGGCCGCCGAGATGATGGTGCCGAAATGGTTCGACAAGAATCCGGCCTTCACGCCGGCGCAAAATGTCGATCAGTTGCGCACCTCGATCCGTACCGCTGCGGCTGCTTCGCTCGAACCGTCTGCGCCGGCGACACTGTTTGCCGCCGCCCGCCTGAACGAGATGGAGACCGTGCGGCGCCTGCCTGGAAATCCATTGGCCGCCTGTTTCGGCCCTTCGCTGATCGCCCGCGCCGCGCTCGATGCCTATTGCCGCCTTGCCGGCATTTCCTTCTTCGAGGCGGTGCGGAGCAACCTCGTCGGCATCGGCGGCCCCATGCTGCCCGACGATATCGACGTGGATGCAGCGTTGGCGGTGCTTTCCGATCTTCGTCCTGCCGGCGCGATCTCGGCCCGGCATACGATCGGGCTTGTCGATCCGATCACCGAGGGCGATATCGTCCATCCCGTCGGTGACGGCCTGCCGGAAAGCCTCGAGGCGGTGATAACACGCTATGGCAACCGCTGGTTCAAGATCAAGCTTTCGGGCACGATCGATGCCGATATCGACCGCCTGACCAGGATCGCCGCCGTGCTGGACCGCCTGCCCGACTATCGGGTGACGGTCGACGGCAACGAACAGTTTGGCGCCGCCGAACAGCTTGCCGCCTTGCTGGCACAAATCGAGGCGACGCCGCGGCTGGCGAGGTTGCGTGCGGCCATTGCCTTTGTCGAACAGCCATTCTCGCGCGCGATCACCATGGAAACGTCGCTGGGGGACCTGGCGGCGCAATTGCTCTTCCTGATCGATGAGAGCGACGACGGCGACGGCGCCTTCGCCGGCGCCAGGCGGCTGGGATATACCGGCGTCTCCTCGAAGACCTGCAAGGGCATCTACCGTTCGCTCATGAAGGCGATCCGCATCAGAACCGGAACCGTGCCGGGACTGTTCCTTTCGGGCGAGGATCTGACCTGCCAGGCGGGGCTTGCCGTGCAGCAGGATCTGGCGCTGGTCTCGCTGCTCGGCCTCTCTCATGTCGAGCGCAACGGCCATCACTATGTCGCCGGCATGCAGGGTGCGCCGCAGGCCGAGAAGGCGCGCTTTGCCGCGGCCCATCCCGATCTCTACGAGCAGGGTGCCGATGGACCGCTCCTGTCGATCCGCGACGGCCGGATCGCCATCGGCTCGCTCGGGGCGGTCGGCTACGCGAGCGGCGCTTTGCCCGATTTCGCAGCCATGAAGCCAATGTTATGACGCCCGACCCAACGTGCAGCAGGTCGCCAAAGGCTATGTGGACCTTTATGTCCCGGTCGGTGCCGGCTACCTCACAGGACAAGGGCCTGTTGCCTCCGAACGAGCGGGGAAGTCAGGCTGAAGGCGGCTTCTTGACTATCGCCCGGCCACATCCAGGATGCGCATCGCGAGCTTGAGATGCGGCAAATCCAACATGCGCCCATCAAGCTGAACGACGCCCGCGTCGGGCCTGGCGGCGAAGGCGGCGGCGACTTTCTCGGCCCAGGCGATCTCGGACGGATCCGGCGTGAAGGCGTGATTGATCACCTCGACCTGGCTCGGATGGATGGCCATCATACCGGAAAAGCCATCGCGCCGGGCGCGGCCGACATAGGCCCTGAGACCGCCCAGATCGCGGAAATCTGGATAGACGGTGTCGATCGCCGGAACGGCGGCGGCATGGGCTCCGAATAGCGTGAGCGAACGGGCAAGCTCGTAAGGTGGCGTATAGCGGCCATCCGTCCTCCGCGCGGTCGCAGCCCCCATCGCGGCCGGCAGATCCTCAGCCCCCCAGGTCAGGCCGCAGAGGCTGGTTGAGACATCCCGGTAGCTGCCGATCTCGAAGATCGCAGATGGCGTTTCGGTTGCGATCGGCAAGATGGGAATTGCAGATGCAAGAGAGCCTGCGAGCTTCAGCACCGAGGCGGCACCCTCGGCCTTCGGCAGCACGATCGCGAAAGGATGAAGGCCGCCCAAAGCGGCAAGGTCGTCTTCGAATTCTGGCGAGGCGAGGGGATTGATGCGGATCAGGAGAGGGGTCTCGCCGGCATGATGCAAGACGAACTCGTGCACGCTCTCGCGCGCTTTCGGTTTGTTTAGGGGCGCAACCGAATCTTCCAGGTCGAGAATGACGGCATCGGCGCCCGAGGCAAGCGCTTTTTCGAAACGCTCCGGCCGGTCACCGGGCGCAAAGAGCAGCGAGCGCAGCCTCATGACGGTTTCACCTTCAGCATTGCCGTGCGCAGGCACTGGCAGACGATCTCGCCGCGCTGGTTAAGCGTGATATGCCGGAAGGTGATGATGCCGGCATCGGGGCGGGAGTTCGAGCGACGCAGCTCCATCACCTCCGTTTCCACCCGCAGCGTATCGCCTATGAAGACCGGCTTCGGCATCGTCACCTTGTCATAGCCGAGATTGGCGACGAGCGTGCCGAGCGTGGTGTCGCCGACCGAAAGGCCGACGGTGAGCGCGAAGGTGAAGGTGCCGTTGACGACGATCCGGCCGAATTCGGTGCCGGCCGCATAGTCGGCATCGAGATGCAGAGGCTGCGGATTGTGGGAAAGCGTCGTGAAGAGCAGATTGTCGGTCTCGGTGACCGTGCGACGGATGTCGTGGGCGATGCGGTCGCCGACCGTCCACTCGTCGAAATAACGGCCGGCCATCAATCCTGCTCCTTCACAATGCTGACGACCAGCTGGTTTTCCGAGACCCTGATCCCCGAGGAAACCTGCAGTTTTTCGACGATGCCGTCGAAGGGCGCACGCAGAGAATGTTCCATTTTCATTGCTTCGACTGTCAGCAGGCGGTCCCCCTTGGCGACACGATCGCCTTCGGCGACATCCACCGAAATAACGAGGCCGGGCATGGGAGAAAGGATCGCGCCATCGCCGGCACCCTGACTTGCCTCGACTTCGCTGGCGACCGGCAGCCTGATCGGCCAGGCATTGCCGGCGTCGAAAAGCACCGTGGTTTCACCGATCGTGACTGTATTTGCCTCAAGCTCCGGACGTGATTGCCCCCAATGGAGGTGATCGCCGATACGGATGCGCACCCTTTTGTCATCCGCGCCGGCGATGCGGAACCCGGTCAGCGCAGACCAGGGATCACCATCCGTATTTTTTGAAAGCACGGTGGCCGCGGTGTCGATTGCGGTTTCGCTCGGCTCCGTCGCCACAAGCCTGTCGCCATGGCGGTCGAGAAAGCCGGTATCGATCCGAGCTGCGCGAAAATCCGGATCGACGGCGATGCGGGTGAGAAGGCCGGCATTGGATCTGACCGGCCAGACCTCGATCTCTGCGCAGGCGGCTGCGAGCTTCGAAAGTGCGGCCTCGCGGTTCGGCCCATGGGCGACAATCTTGGCAATCATCGGGTCATAGAAGGCGGTGATCTCGTCCCCTTGCTCGACGCCGCTATCGACGCGGATTGTGTCAGGCAGGCGCAGATGTTCGAGCCGGCCTGTCGACGGCAGATAGCCGGCGGCAGGATTTTCGGCATAGAGCCGGGCTTCGAAGGCCCAGCCGTTCATGGCAATCTCGTCCTGCATTTTCGGCAGCGGTTCGCCGCTAGCGACCTTCAACTGCCAGAGCACCAGATCCTCGCCTGATATTGCCTCGGTGACCGGGTGTTCCACCTGCAGGCGGGTGTTCATCTCCATGAACCAGATGCGATCTTCGCGAAGGCCTTCCGAGGCATCGGCGATGAATTCGATGGTGCCGGCGCCGACATAGTTGACCGCTCTTGCGGCCTTCACTGCCGCATCGCAGATCAATGCCCGGGTAGCGGCATCGAGGCCGGGGGCAGGGGCTTCCTCGATGACCTTCTGGTGACGGCGCTGCAGCGAACAATCGCGTTCGAAGAGATGAACGTAGTTGCCGAGCGTATCGGCGAAAACCTGCACCTCGATATGACGCGGATTGGCGATGTAGCGTTCGATCAGAACGCGGTCGTCGCCGAAGGCGGCGGCCGCCTCACGGCGGCAGGAGGCGAGACGTTCGGCGAAATCCTGCGGGCGATCGACGCGGCGCATGCCCTTGCCGCCGCCACCGGCGACCGCCTTGATGAGCACGGGATAACCGATGTTTTCCGCCTCGGCCGTCAGTCTCTCTTCGCTCTGGTCCGCGCCCATATAGCCGGGGGTCACGGGCACGCCGGCTGCCTGCATCAATTCCTTGGCGGCATCCTTAAGGCCCATGGCACGGATGGCCGCCGGCGGCGCGCCGACCCAGAGGATGCCGGCCTTTTCCACCGCTTCGGCAAATTCGGCATTTTCCGAAAGAAAACCGTAGCCGGGATGGATCGCAGCAGCGCCGGTTTTCCGGGCGGCATCGAGGATGCGGGTCTGAGAGAGATAGCTCTCGCGTGCCGGCGCCGGGCCGATGGCAATCGCCTCGTCCGCCTCCCTGACGTAGGGCAGGCCGGCATCGGCTTCGGAATAGACGGCGATAGTGCGGATGCCGAGCATCTTGGCCGAGCGGATGATGCGGCGGGCGATTTCGCCCCTGTTGGCAATGAGAAGACTTTCCATCATCGACGCCTCACATCCTGAACAGGCCGAAGCGCGGCCCTTTCGGGATCGGCGCATTCAGACAGGCGGAAAAGGCAAGGCCCAGCACATCCCGGGTCTGGCGCGGATCGATGATGCCGTCGTCCCAGAGGCGAGCCGTGGCATAATAGGGATTGCCCTCGGCCTCGTAGCCGGCGCGGATCGGCGCCTTGAAGGCTTCCTCCTCGTCAATAGGCCAATTCTCACCGCGCGCCTCCATGGAGTCTCGGCGGATCGTGGCGAGCACCGAGGCCGCCTGTTCGCCGCCCATCACGCTGATGCGGCTGTTCGGCCAGGTGAAGAGAAAGCGCGGGCGATAGGCGCGGCCGCACATGCCGTAATTGCCGGCGCCGAAGCTGCCGCCGATGATGACCGTGACCTTCGGCACGCTCGCGGTCGCAACCGCCATCACCAGCTTTGCCCCATCCTTGGCGATGCCGCCGGCCTCATAGCGGCCGCCGACCATGAAGCCGGAGATGTTTTGCAGAAAGAGCAAAGGCACGCGGCGCTGGCAGGCAAGCTCGATGAAATGCGCGCCCTTCAGCGCGCTTTCGGAAAACAGCACGCCGTTATTGGCGATGACGGCGACAGGCATGCCCCAGATGCGGGCGAAGCCGCAGACCAGCGTGGCGCCGTAGAGCGGCTTGAACTCATGCAGTTCCGAGCCATCGACGATCCGGCCGATGACCTCGCGCACATCATAGGGCGAGCGCACATCCTCCGGGATGAGGCCGCAGAGATCCTCGGGATCGAGTTTCGGCGGCCGTGGCTGCTGCAGGTCGATATCGACTGATTTCACGCTGTTGAGGGTGGCTGCGATATCGCGAACGAGCAGCAGCGCATGTTCGTCGTTTTCGGCCACATGATCGACGACGCCGGAGCGGCGGCCATGGGTTTCGGCGCCGCCGAGCTCTTCGGCCGAGATGATCTCGCCGGTTGCGGCCTTCACCAGCGGCGGGCCGGCGAGGAAGATCGTGCCCTGGTTGCGCACAATGACCGTTTCGTCGGACATGGCGGGCACATAGGCGCCGCCGGCGGTACAGCTTCCCATAACGCAGGCGATCTGCGGAATGCCTTCGGCCGACATCTGGGCCTGGTTGTAGAAGATCGCGCCGAAATGGTCGCGGTCGGGAAAGACTTCGGCCTGATGCGGAAGATTGGCGCCGCCGCTATCGACCAGATAGAGACAGGGCAGTCGGTTCTGCAGGGCGATCTCCTGCGCCCGGAGATGTTTCTTCACCGTCATCGGGAAATAGGCACCGCCCTTCACCGTCGCGTCATTGGCGACGATCATCACCTCGCGGCCGGCAACGCGGCCGATGCCTGATATGATGCCGGCGCCGGGCGCCTCGTCATCATACATGCCGTTGGCCGCCAGCGTGCCGATCTCCAGGAACGGGCTGCCGGCATCGATGAGCAGCTGGATACGATCGCGAGGCAGCAGCTTGGCCTTGCTGGCATGGCGCTCGCGCGCCGTTTGCGATCCACCCTCGCGCGCTTTCGCCGAACGGTTGTGGAGCTCGTCGATCAGGGCTTTGTTCTTGCCGGCATTGGCCTTGAAGCTGTCGCTGTCGCGGTCGATCGCAGTCGAAATCACCGTCATGACGCAATGAGCTCCCGGCCGATCAGGTAGCGGCGGATCTCATTGGTACCGGCGCCGATATCATAGAGCTTGGCGTCGCGCAAAAAGCGCTCGACCGGCCATTCCTTGGTATAGCCGGCGCCGCCGAGCGCCTGGATCGCCTCCAGCGAGACCTTCACGGCATTTTCGCTGGCAAAAAGGATTGCAGCAGCTGCATCCGTGCGCGTCGCGCGGCCGGCATCGCAGGCGCGGGCGACGGAATAGACATAAGCGCGCGCCGAATTCAGCGCGACATACATGTCGGCGATCTTGCCCTGCATCAGCTGGAAATCGCCGATCGCTTTGCCGAACTGTTTGCGATCGCGCACATAGGGCAGCACGACATCGAGGCAGGCCTGCATGATGCCGAGCGGCCCGGCGGCAAGCACGGCGCGCTCATAGTCGAGGCCGGACATCAGGATCTTCACGCCTTCTCCCTCCCGGCCCATCAGCGCCTCGGCCGGCACCGCGCAATCCTCGAAGACCAGTTCGGCCGTGTCGCTGCCGCGCATGCCGAGTTTGGAGAGTTTCTTGGAGACGCTGAAGCCGGGCAGGCCTTTCTCGATGATCAAGGCGGAAATGCCTTTCGGGCCGGCTGCGGGATCGGTCTTGGCATAAACAACAAGCACGTCGGCATGCGGCGCGTTGGTGATCCAGAACTTGGTGCCGTTCAGAATATAGTGATCGCCTATTTTCTCGGCACGCAACCGCATGGAGACGACATCGGAACCGGCGCCGACCTCCGACATGGCGAGCGAGCCGACATGTTCGCCGGAGATCAGCTTCGGCAGATAGCGGCGCTTTTGTTCCGGCGAGGCCCAGCGGCGGATCTGGTTGACGCAGAGATTGGAATGGGCGCCGTAACTGAGCCCCACGGAGGCCGAGGCGCGAGACACCTCTTCCATGGCGACGACATGATCGAGATAACCGAGACCGGCGCCACCGAATTCTTCCTCGACGGTGATACCATGCAGGCCGAGCGCACCCATCTCGGGCCAGAGCTGGCGTGGAAACGTGTTGCTTTCGTCGATCTCCGCAGCCAGCGGAGCAATATGATCGGCGGCAAACCGCGCCGTCGTTTCACGGATCGCGTCCGCCGTCTCGCCGAGCGAAAAATCAAACATGGCACTCCTCCCGCTGAAATATGTAGCGCGGGTTGCGGCGGGTTCAAAGTGCCCTTGAATGATGCGGCCGAAGAGCCTTGCGAATTCTTGTCGAGGGCGCGTGAGCGTCATTTTCTTGAAAATATGGAATATATGGAATATATGGAATTAAACCGGAGAGATTTTTATGCGACAGTTCACGACAGGTGATCTCAACAAACAGATCGGCGATGTCACCGATGTCGCGAGCCGCGAGCCGGTTATTCTCACCCGCCACAACAAGCCACGTTTCGTGCTGATGAGCTATGAGCACTATCAGCGAATGCGCAGCGGCGGGGACCCGCGTCGTGCGCATCACATTTCGGAGATGCCGGACGAGCATGCCGAATTGTTCGACGAGGCGATTGAGCGGCTGGCGCGCGGGGAAAGCTACGACGATGAACCATGAGTTTCGTCCTGGCGAGGTGATAACCTATCCCTATCTCTGGGCATGGCAACAGCAGCGTGGTGAGACCGAGGGGCGCAAACGGCGCCCAGTCTGTGTCGTCATCGCGATCCGCAGTGCTGGCGATGGAAACACCCATCTCGTCCTTCTGGCAATCACCACACAGCCGCCGGAAGTGGGAAGGGTTGGCCTGGAAATTCCTGATATCGAACGCCGGCGGGCCGGTCTCGGTGATCTCAAACAGAGTTGGATCGTCGTCGACGAATACAATTACGATATCGTCGAGCGCTCCTGGTACATCGAACCTCATCAGGCGGTTCTTGGTCGCTTCAGCAAGTCCTTCATGATGAAGATTGCCGCCATGTTCGCGAAAGCGCGAGGCCAGTCAGGGCGGGTCAACCGATTCGACTGACATGCCCTCGATTTCCGCTCCGTCCCGCCGAAAGACCTCGGGGCTCTTGTCCATCCATTTCCGGAAGGCCCGAAAGAAGGCGCTCGGCTCGGAATAGCCGAGATGCACGGCAATCTCGCCGATGGTCTTCGGCGTGTTCAGCAGCAGTTCGACGGCGAGGTCGCGGCGGATGTCGTCCTTGATGGCGGCATAACTTTGTCCCTCGTCGCGCAGGCGGTGGCGGAGCGTGGAGGGCGGCATGCGCATATCGGCGGCAAGCTCGGCAAAACTCCGCCACATGGCAGGCGTTGCCTGGTTCAAGCGCCGGCGGACGGCGGCGGCGATGCCGGCATCATAGCGATAGCGTATCAGAATATTGGCGGGCGCGCCGCGCAGGAACTGTTTGAGCGCCTGTTCGCTGCGCGCCACCGGCAGGTCGAGCAAGGCGCTGTCGAAGCCGAGCCGACTGATGGCTTGCGAGAAACGCACCGGGGCGCCGAAGAAGAGCCGGTAGTCGGCCCCTTGTTTGGGTTCCGCGCAGCGGAAATCGACGAGCCGGATCGGAATGCGCCGGCCGACCAGCCAGCAGATGATGCCGTGCAGGATGATCCAGTAGGTGCGGTAGGCGAAGGCCGAACGCGGGCCGCCGGCATCGCTGAGCTCGATCTCGGCCAGACCGTCGCGGATGACGAGCCGTCCCCGGGGATCGTCGACCACGACATCGAGGAAGCGCAGCGCCCGGCGCAGAGCGTGACCCAGCGTCGGCGCATGCAGCACGGAGTGGCAGAGCAGCGTGAAGCTGCCGCTCCGCATCGGCCGTGCGCCCATGCCGAAGAATTCATCGTCGAGTTCGGCGGCGATCGCCAGCCAGAGTGCGCCATAGGTCTCTGCCGAAACCGGCTGATCGACCGGGGTTGCCAGGCCGAGGCGGGCAAGGATCGGCGCCGTCGGCTTGCCGAGCCGCCGCAGGCTGTCGAGTGCCTCCTCGACGAAGCCAGGCGCGATCATGCGTCGCTCGATCTCGGCCATTCTATCCTCGCTATGGCAAAACTGGCCGAAATAATGGAGCAGTTCTGTCATCGCTTGCAATAGGTGGAGCGAATAGAATCGTATCCGTCGGTTGCGCATGGAGGGGTGCGATCGGCAGGGAGGAAGAGATTCATGCTGATCCGTGGAGCAAGTTTCATCGTGACCGGCGGCGGCTCCGGCTTGGGTGCGGCAACAGTGCGCGCGCTTGTGGAGGCCGGCGGGCGCGTGACAATCGCCGATCTCAATATGCAAGCGGGCGAAGAGCTTGCCCGAGAATTCGGAAGCGATGCCCGCTTCGTCAAGGCCGACGTGACCGATGGCGAGGAGGGGGCGGCGGTGGTTGCCGCTGCTGTCGAATCCTTCGGCGGCTTGCGCGGATTGGTGAATTGCGCGGGCGTGGCGCCGGCCGAAAAGGTGATCGGCCGCGACGGACCGCACCGGCTGGAGAGTTTTGCGCGCACGGTTGCCATCAATCTCATCGGCACGTTCAACATGATCCGGCTGGCCGCCGCAGCGATCCAGAATACCGAGCCGGATGCGGAAGGCGAACGCGGCGCCATCGTCAGCACGGCCTCGGTTGCCGCCTTCGATGGCCAGATCGGCCAGGCAGCCTATGCCGCCTCCAAGGGCGGGGTGGCGGCGATGACCTTGCCGATCGCCCGCGAGCTTGCACGTCACGGCATTCGCGTCGTGTCGATCGCACCCGGCATTTTCGAGACACCGATGATGGCTGACATGCCGGCCGAGGTTCAGGCGGCGCTCGGCAAGAGCGTGCCCTTTCCGCCGCGGCTCGGCCGTCCGGCGGAATTTGCCGGGCTGGTGCGTCATATCTTTGAAAACAACATGCTGAACGGCGAGGTCATCCGCCTCGACGGCGCATTGCGGATGGGCGCGCGCTGAGCGCGTTGCCCAGAGGAGGAAACATGACATTGCAGGATCCCATCGTCATCGTTGGTGCGGCGCGCACCCCGATCGGCAGCTTTCAGGGAGAGCTGAAGGAGGCGACAGCGCCGGAACTCGGAGCAACCGCGATCCGGGCGGCACTGCAGCGGAGCCGCGTCGAGGCCGAGGCGATCGAGGAGGTCGTCTTCGGCTGTGTGCTGCCGGCGGGGCAGGGGCAGGCGCCGGCGCGCCAGGCGGCGATCCATGCCGGCCTGCCCTTCGCGACCGCGGCCAGCACCGTCAACAAGATGTGCGGCTCGGGCATGAAGGCGGTCATGATGGCGCATGACCTGATCGCCGCCGGCAGCGCCTCCGTGGCGGTTGCAGGCGGCATGGAAAGCATGACGAATGCGCCCTATCTTCTTGACAAGGCCCGTGGCGGTTACAGGCTCGGCCATGGGCGTGTCGTGGATCACATGTTCCTCGACGGGCTGGAGGATGCTTATGACAAGGGGCGCTTGATGGGCAGCTTCGCGGAGGATTGCGCCGAGGCCTATCAGTTCACGCGCGAGGCGCAGGACAACTACGCGATCGCCTCGCTGACGCGGGCGCAGAAGGCGATTGCCGAAGGCTGTTTCGAAAGCGAGATCGCGCCGGTTACGGTGAAATCGGGCAAAGCCGAGCAGGTGGCGAGCGGCGATGAACAACCCGGCAAGGCGAAGCTTGACAAGATCCCGACGCTGAAACCCGCCTTCCGCGAGGGTGGCACGGTGACCGCCGCCAATTCCAGCTCGATCTCCGATGGCGCGGCAGCCCTTGTGCTGATGCGCCGTTCCGAGGCGGAGCGCCGCGGCCTCAGGCCGCTTGCGACGATCCTTGGTCATGCCACCCATTCGCAGGCGCCCAATCTTTTTGCCACCGCGCCGATCGGCGCGCTGCAGAAGCTGTCCGATCGCACTGGTCTGCCGCTGTCGGAGGTCGATCTGTTCGAAATCAACGAGGCTTTCGCCGTCGTCGCCATGGCGGCGATGCGTGATCTCAACCTGCCGCATGAAAAAGTGAACGTGCATGGCGGCGCCTGCGCGCTCGGCCATCCGATTGGCGCCTCGGGGGCGCGGATTCTGGTGACGCTGCTTGCCGCCCTGGACCGATACGACCTGAAGCGCGGCATGGCCGCGCTCTGCATCGGCGGCGGCGAGGCGACGGCTGTCGCCATCGAACGGCACGAGCGGGGAGGGCGAAACAGATGATCCTTTCCGACCTCCAGCAGCAAATCTCGGATCTCGCCCGCGACTTTGCCCGCGACCGGCTGGCGCCCGGGGCGGCCAAACGCGACCGGGAGCATCTCTTCCCGCGCGAGGAATTGAAGGAAATGGGCGAACTCGGGCTGCTCGGCATGCTGGTGCCGGAGGCCTATGGCGGGTCGGATACGGGTGTGATTGCCTATGCGGCGGCGCTGGAGGAGATTGCCGCCGGCGACGGACCCTGTTCTACGATCATGAGCGTGCATAGCTCCGTCGGTTGTGTGCCGATCCTCAAATTCGGGACCGAGGAGCAGCGGCAGCGCTTCCTGCCGAAACTGGCTAGCGGCGAATGGATTGGCGGCTTTGCGCTGACCGAGCCGCAGGCCGGTTCCGATGCCTCCAACCTGAAGACGCGGGCGCACCGCGACGGCGATCACTATGTGCTCGACGGTTCCAAGCAATTCATCACCTCGGGCAAGAACGGTCATGTCATCATCGTCTTTGCCGTGACCGATCCCGATGTCGGCAAGAAGGGCATTACCGCCTTCATCGTGCCGACGGATACGCCGGGCTACGAGGTGATCCGTGTTGAGCAAAAACTTGGGCTGCATTCCTCCGATACCTGCCAGATCGCCTTCAACAGCATGCGCATTCCGGCAGAACTCAGGCTCGGTGCGGAAGGCGAGGGCTATCGCATCGCGCTCGCGAATCTCGAGGGCGGACGGATCGGCATCGCGGCACAAGCCGTCGGCATGGCGCGGGCGGCCTTCGAGGCGGCGCGCGATTATGCCCGGGAGCGCATCGCCTTCGGCAAGCCGATCGTCGAGCACCAGGCCGTTGCGTTCCGCCTTGCCGATATGGCGGTACGGATCGAGGCGGCGCGGCAGCTGGTTTTTCATGCCGCCTCGCTTAGAGAGGCTGGGCTGCCCTGCCTGTCGGAAGCCTCGATGGCGAAACTTTTTGCCTCCGAAATGGCCGAGCGCGTCTGTTCCGACGCGATCCAGATCCATGGAGGTTATGGCTACATCGCCGATTATCCGGTCGAGCGCATCTACCGCGATGTGCGCATCTGCCAGATCTATGAAGGAACAAGCGACGTGCAGCGCATGGTGATCGCCCGCAATCTCTAAGCACCACATCCGGCCCTGCTTCCGGAGGAGGAGCAAGGCCGGCAAAGGGAGGAAAGAAAGACATGGTGGATTCCGCTCGTTTGAGCCTGCATGTCCCCGAACCCGCCGTTCGCCCCGGTGGTCAGCCCGATTTTTCCAACGTCAAGATTGCCAAGGCCGGTTCGGTGCCGCGGCCGGAGGTGGATGTCGCATCCGAAGATATCCGTGACCTTGCCTATTCCATCATCCGCGTTTTGAATCGCGAGGGCGAGGCGGTCGGTCCCTGGGCTGGGTCGCTCTCCGATGAGGCGTTGCTGACAGGGCTTCGCAACATGATGAAGCTGCGCGCCTTCGACGCCCGCATGCTGATGGCGCAGCGGCAGGGCAAGACCTCCTTCTACATGCAGCATCTCGGCGAGGAGGCCGTCAGCTGCGCCTTCCGCAAGGCGCTCGAGAAGGGCGATATGAATTTCCCGACCTATCGCCAGGCCGGCCTGCTGATTGCCGACGACTATCCGATGGTCGAGATGATGAACCAGATCTACTCGAACGAGAGCGATCCTTTGCGCGGCCGGCAACTGCCGATCATGTATTCCTCCAAGGAGCACGGCTTCTTCACCATCTCGGGCAATCTCGCCACCCAATATGTGCAGGCTGTCGGCTGGGCGATGGCTTCGGCGATCAAGAACGACAGCCGCATTGCCGCCGCCTGGATCGGCGACGGATCGACGGCGGAATCGGATTTCCACTCGGCGCTCGTTTTCGCCTCGACCTACAAGGCGCCGGTCATCCTCAACATCGTCAACAATCAGTGGGCGATCTCGACCTTCCAGGGCATTGCCCGCGGTGGTTCCGGCACCTTCGCGGCGAGGGGCCTCGGCTTCGGCATTCCGGCGCTGCGTGTCGACGGAAACGACTATCTCGCCGTCCATGCCGTCGCCCGCTGGGCGGCCGAGCGCGCCCGGCGCAATCTCGGGCCGACGCTGATCGAATATGTAACCTATCGCGTTGGCGCGCATTCGACCTCCGACGATCCGAGCGCCTATCGGCCCAAGACGGAATCGGAGGCCTGGCCGCTCGGCGATCCCGTGCTGCGGCTGAAGAAACATCTGATCGTCAAGGGCGCATGGTCGGAGGAACGGCATGTGCAGGCCGAAGCCGAAATCATGGATGAGGTGATCGAGGCGCAGCGCCAGGCAGAGGCGCATGGCACGCTGCATGCCGGCGGCAGGCCTTCGGTGCGCGACATTTTCGAGGGCGTCTATGCCGAGATGCCGCCGCATATCCGCCGCCAGCGACAGAAGGCGGGGTACTGACATGTCCAGAATGACGATGATCGAGGCCGTGCGCAGTGCCATGGACGTTTCGATGGCACGTGACGACAATGTCGTCGTTTTCGGCGAGGATGTCGGTTATTTCGGCGGCGTCTTTCGCAGCACACAGGGCCTGCAGGCAAAATACGGCAGAACGCGCTGCTTCGATACGCCGATCAGCGAATCCGGCATCGTCGGCACGGCGATCGGCATGGCGGCCTATGGGCTGAAACCCTGTGTCGAAATCCAGTTCGCCGATTACATGTATCCGGCCTATGACCAGCTGACGCAGGAGGCGGCGCGCATCCGCTACCGTTCCAACGGCGATTTCACCTGCCCGATCGTCGTGCGCATGCCGACCGGCGGCGGCATCTTCGGCGGCCAGACACACAGCCAGAGTCCGGAGGCGCTTTTTACCCATGTCTGCGGGCTGAAGGTGATCGTGCCTTCCAATCCCTATGACGCCAAAGGCTTGCTGATCGCGGCGATCGAGGATCCCGACCCCGTCATGTTCCTGGAGCCGAAGCGGCTCTATAACGGCCCCTTCGACGGCCATCACGAGCGGCCGGTGACGCCCTGGTCGAAACACGACCTCGGGGAGGTGCCGGACGGCCACTACACCATCCCGATCGGCAAGGCCGAAGTGCGGCGCGCCGGATCGGCGGTGACGGTGGTTGCCTACGGCACCATGGTGCATGTGGCGCTTGCCGCAGCCGAGGATGCCGGCATCGATGCCGAGGTGATCGATTTGAGAAGCCTGCTGCCGCTCGATCTCGATACGATCGTCAAATCGGTCTCGAAGACGGGACGCTGCGTCGTCGTGCATGAGGCAACCCTGACATCCGGCTTCGGCGCCGAAGTCGTGGCGCTGGTACAGGAACAATGCTTCTATCATCTCGAAGCGCCGGTCGTGCGTGTTGCCGGCTGGGACACGCCCTATCCGCATGCGCAGGAGTGGGACTATTTCCCCGGTCCCGGCCGTGTCGGGCGGGCGCTTGCCGAAGTCATGGAGGCCTGAGCCGTGCGCGAATTCATCATCAAGATGCCCGATGTCGGGGAAGGGGTCGCCGAGGCCGAGATCGTAGAATGGCATGTGAAGACGGGAGATCCCGTCCGCGAGGACATGGTGATCGCCGCCGTCATGACCGACAAGGCCACCGTGGAAATTCCGTCTCCCGTCAGTGGCACCGTCATCTGGCTTGCCGGCGAGGTCGGAGACCGGATCGCGGTCAAGGCTCCGCTGGTACGGATCGAGACGGCGGGAGATGTCGGCGAGGCTCAGTCCGTTGGGATTTCGCAGAAGCCGATTGTTGAGGCGATCAGGACCGACGTTGCAAGATCTGCTCCCGCAGTGCCAGCCCCTGCGGCGGCGCCAGTGCCGGCGCCGGGGGAAAAGCCGCTTGCCGCTCCCTCCGTGCGGCTCTTCGCCAGGGAAAGCGGCGTCGATCTGAGACAAGTGCAGGCGACCGGACCGGCCGGGCGCATCCTGCGCGAGGATATCGAGCAATTCCTAGGCCATGGGACCGCGCCTGCAACGGCAAAGAACGGCTTTGCCAGGAAGACGGCGACCGATGAGATCAAGCTGACCGGCCTGCGCCGCCGCATCGCCGAGAAGATGGTGCTCTCCGCCTCGCGTATTCCCCACATCACCTATGTGGAGGAAGTGGATATGACCGCGCTCGAAGAGTTGCGCGCCACCATGAACGGCGACCGCAGGGAAGGTCATCCGAAGCTGACGGTTCTGCCCTTCCTGATGCGGGCGCTGGTCAAGGCCATTTCCGAGCAGCCTGACGTCAACGCCACTTTCGACGACGATGCCGGCATCATCACGCGCTACAGTGCCGTGCATATCGGCATCGCCACGCAGACGCCGGCCGGTTTGACCGTGCCGGTGGTGCGGCACGCGGAAGCCCGCGGCATCTGGGATTGCGCCGCCGAGATGAACCGGCTGGCGGAAGCGGCGCGATCGGGTACTGCGACACGCGATGAGCTGTCCGGCTCCACCATCACCATCAGCTCGCTCGGCGCACTTGGCGGCATTGTCTCGACACCCATCATCAATCATCCAGAAGTGGCGATCATCGGCGTCAACAAGATCGCCACACGACCGGTCTGGGACGGCACGCAGTTCGTGCCGCGCAAGATGATGAACCTCTCCTCCAGCTTCGATCATCGCATTATCGACGGCTGGGATGCGGCAAACTTCGTGCAGCGCATCCGCACGCTCATCGAAACGCCGGCGCTCATTTTTATCGAAGGCTGAGATCAATGAAAGAGATCGTCTGCAAGCTCCTCGTCATCGGCGCCGGTCCGGGCGGTTATGTCTGCGCCATCCGCGCCGGACAGCTCGGCATCGATACTGTTATCGTCGAGGCCGGCAAGCCGGGCGGCACCTGCCTGACGGTCGGCTGCATTCCCTCCAAGGCGTTGATCCATGCGGCGGAGGAATTCGACGCGACGCAAAAGATGCTTGCCGGAAAAAACCCGATGGGCATCCGCGTCGAAGGCGCCTCGATCGACCTCATGAGGACGATTGCTTGGAAGGACGGGATCGTCGGCCGCTTGACCAGCGGTGTTTCGGGGCTGCTGCAGAAGGCGCGGGTCAAGATCGTTCATGGCCGCGCCCACTTCCGTGACGGCAAGACGGTGGAGGTGGAGACGGAAATTGGCCAGCAGATCATCCGCGCCGAGACGGTGGTGATCGCCACCGGTTCGGATCCGGTGGAGCTTGCGAACCTGCCTTTCGGCGGCCGCGTCATTTCCTCGACAGAGGCGCTGTCGCTGATAGATCTGCCAAAAAAGCTCGTTGTGGTCGGTGGCGGTTATATCGGGCTGGAGCTCGGGACCGCCTTTGCCAAGATGGGGTCTGATGTGACGGTCGTCGAGGCGACGCCGCAGGTGCTGCCGCAATATGATGCCGAGCTGGTGCGGCCCGTCATGCGCAAGCTGGCCGAAGGCGGTATCCGGGTGTTGACGGGTGCGAAGGCGATCGGCCTTGCCGACAATGGCGAGGCATTGATCGTCGAAACGCCGGATGGCCGGCGAGAGACCCTGCCGGCGGACCGTGTCCTCGTCACCGTCGGCCGCCGCCCAAGAACCGCAGGATCCGGTCTCGAAGAGCTCGATCTCGATCGTGCCGGTCCCTATCTCCGGATCGACGACCGTTGCCGCACCTCGATGCGCGGCATCTATGCGATCGGAGACGTAACCGGCGAGCCGATGCTTGCCCATCGGGCCATGGCGCAAGGGGAGATGGTGGCGGAAATCATCGCCGGAAAGAAGCGCGCCTGGGACAAAAGATGCATTCCCGCCATCTGCTTTACCGACCCGGAGATCGTCAGCGCCGGCTTGTCGCCGGCGGAGGCGAAGGCGCAAGGCTATGAAATTCGCACCGGCCAGTTTCCGTTCAGCGCCAACGGACGGGCAATGACGATGCTGTCCGAAGAGGGTTTCGTGCGCGTTGTGGCCCGCGCCGACACCAATCTCGTGCTCGGCCTGCAGGCGGCGGGAGCCGGGGTTTCCGAACTCTCGGCGGCTTTTGCCCTCGCCATCGAGATGGGTGCGCGCCTGGAAGACATCGCCGGCACCATCCACGCGCACCCGACCCGCAGCGAAGCGGTCACGGAGGCGGCGCTTAAAGCTTTGGGAAGTGCGCTGCATATCTGAGTTCAAGCGCTTTCGGCGTCCTGGGCCAGTTTTGAATTTGCTCCAGCGGTTTTTTTAAGATGCTCCCCGATTTTTGGGCCAGCGGGAGCTGGAAGTTTCGGGGGTATGGCTCAGCTCGGCGAGGGTGCCGATGAGCCGTTCAAAAGCGAGATCGGCACCTTGTTGCCGATCGCGCCATGTGGCCGAACTCGTTATAGTCTCTACGCCAATCCTCCATCTTTTGCGGGCATCCGCAAGGGTCAGGAACCAGTGCTGGTTCAGGCATTCGGCTCCTGCTGCTTGGCGATCGCCCGTTCGGGCGCGGCTGCAAACAATGGCAGTGGTTCGTCGCGCATAGACGTCGATATCGCAAATTCGTCAATGCGTTCTCTGCACCTGAATGGATCAGCCTCAAATGCAAGTCCAGATCAAGCGTTGTGACACTGAACACCTCTGGCGCCTTGCAGCAGTTCAGGGCATCCTATGATGGCTGAAAATTGTGTTTATGGCAGTTGGAGGAAGGCTGATGCGCTGCTTCACCGTGCTTGGACCCTCGCAGACCGGAAAATCGACAATCGTGGAAAAGCTCGGCTCCCTGGAGGGAACGCCGAGAAAATCCAGCTCCCCTTATGGATTGAACCTCACAGAATTCACCTTCGGAAACGAGGCGTGGTGTGCACTGGATGCGCCAGGACCCAACGAAGCGTTGGCGCATGCGCAGCACGCGCTTCTTGCCAGCGACGCCTGCATACTGTGCGTTTCATCGGCACCCGAGGAGGCTGTGCTCGCCGCGCCCTATCTGCGGATAGTCGAAGCCTCGGGGACGCCTTGCATCCTCTTCGTCAACCGGATGGACGAACCGCGAGGGCGGTTGAGGGACGTGATCGCCGCGCTTCAAGACTACGCCAACCACACGCTTTTGCTTCGCCAGATCCCGATCCGCGAGGGGGACAGGGTCATTGGCAGTTGCGATCTGATTTCGGAACGGGCGTGGCGATACCGGGAAGGCCAGACTTCGGCGCTGATCGCAATCCCCGAAAGCGCCGCCGAACGCGAGCACGAAGCGCGCAGCGAGCTCCTGGAACACCTGTCCGAATTCGATGACTGGCTTCTCGAGGAACTGATCGAAGATCGCGAGCCACCCAGTGATGCCCTCTATGCCATTTCATCACGGGTTCTAAGAGAAAACAGAATTATCCCGGTCCTGATCGGTGCTGCAATTCACGGCAACGGCATGACGAGGCTGATGAAGGCGCTGCGCCACGAGGCGCCGCCGGTAGGGGTTCTTCGGCAGCGTCTCGCTCACACGGGAACTGTCGATGAAGGCAAGCTGGTGGCCTTGAGCTTCCATGCCTATCATCGCCAGAATGTCGGCAAGACGGTGCTCGTGCGCGCACTTGGCGAGGGACTGCGGCAAGGCGCATCACTTGGTGGCTCCAGCCTCGGCGCCGTACAAAATCTCGCAAACGGGCGGTCTAATTTGGCGGTTCTGCCTGCGCCGGGGGATGTCTTCGCGACGGTCAAGTCCGACCATCTGCCCGTCCCTTCGCTGTTGACCTCCGGCGCGGTGGTCGCCCCGCCTGAGTGGACGGAACCACCCACGCCGATGCTTGAAAGGATCCTAATTCCGGGCAGTGAGCGCGATGAAAACAAACTTTCCGAAACGCTGGCGAAACTTTCCGAGACGGATCGCGGTCTGGAAGTCTTGCAGGAGGAAGGCACGGGCGCTCAATTCGTCCGCGCCCAGGGGCCGGTACATCTGCGTGATCTCTGCCGAACGCTGTCCGATGTCTTTCATATCTCCGTGACAGACCGAACGCCCAGCCCAGTCTACCGCGAGACGATCACAAAACCATTGGAGGTTCATTACCGCCATCGCAAACAGACCGGCGGTGCCGGGCAATTCGCGGATGTGAAGTTGAGCATTCACCCCAACGAGCGCGGCCAGGGCTTCACCTTTGGCGAAACCATCAAAGGCGGCGCCGTTCCGCGCAATTACATCCCTGCCGTCGAAGCGGGCGCGCGCGAAGCGATGGAGAAAGGACCGCTAGGCTTCGAAGTCATCGATGTCGGCGTAACGCTGTTAGATGGTCAGCACCATACCGTCGACAGTTCGGAACACGCCTTCCGGACAGCGTCGAAAATGGGGGTGCGACAGGCGCTTTCCGAAGGATCGACGGTGTTGATGCAGCCGGTCTTCCGCGGCGAGTTCCACATCCCGGCGGTCTATTCAGGCAGCCTTGTCCAGATCGTCTCCGCTCTCAACGGTCAGGTTCTCGGCTTCGACCGTGATGAAACCGCCAAGGGATGGGACATCTTCCGGGCGCTCGTTCCGGGTGGCGCACTTAACGATCTGGCGCGGGCGCTGCGCTCGGCGACGCAGGGCATCGGTTATTTTTCCAAGACCTTCGATCACTTCGAGGAACTATACGGCAAGGAAGCGGACGCCATTGTGAGGGCAAACGAGAAACCAGGCACCGCACACTGAAAACGTTCGCGCCACTTCATGCTCGTTCACAGAGCCGGGCTCACGCCGCCCTTACGTGCCTGGAACGTTTGCAGTTGTAGTAGCACAGGCCCGCGGTTGGGGCTTGCTTCGGGGATGAGCGAGGTCGATTGTGCCGAGATCACAACGGCGGTGGCCGACAGCATATTCGGACCGTCTATCCAGTGACCACCGGCGTCTCTCACGAAGATCGCCTGCAAGTACCCGGATATCCCCCAGCGGTCCATTCCCCCTGAAGCGCTAAGGCCTCCCACTGGAATCCTCGGCGACTTTCGAATCCATAGCGGAATGATACCCAGTGCGGAGAACGTCGCCGATCTGCTGGGAGCACGATGCTCGGGAACTGTCATCAGCGGTCCGTCTGATCAATTATTAGCTTTTGCCCGCTTCCTTGCGTTTGAACGCGTCTCGCCGACGCATAACCCCATAACTCATGCCGCCGGAGGAGACCCGATCGCCAATCCGTCGCCACGTGGATCATGCGCGCCGGTCGCCATGCCGTCCTCGTCGATAACGATTACGCCTGCCTGCCCTGCAAGCGGGCTCTGCGCCTCGATCGGTGACAGTGCGTGGCCTCGTGCGGCCAGTTCGGCAAACACCGCTTCGCCGGCATCGCTTTCCAGCTTGAGGCTGTCACGGCTGTCGGAAAAGGTCTTGCCGAGAAGAAAGCGTGGACCGGCCAGCGCTGCTGCTGGTTCCTCGTCGAAGTCGATCAATCGGGTCAGCAGCATTGCCAGCGTCTGCGGCTGGCCGTCGGCGCCCTGCGTGCCGTAGAGCAGGGCGGGCTTGCCGTTGCGCAGGCCGAGGCCGGGATTCAAAGTATAGAAAGGCCGTTTGCCGGGTGCGATGGCATTGACATGCTTGGGATCGGACGAAAAGGCCGCCCCGCGGTTCTGCCAGAGAATACCCGTATCGCCGACCACCACGCCGCTGCCCCAGTCGAAATACGTGCTCTGCAAGACGCTGACGCTGCCGCCCTCTGCGTCGGTTGCGGCAAAGAACACGGTGTCGCCGCTGCGAAAGGGCGCCGGCCATTCGAGCGCTCGTGCTGGATCAATGGAGGCTGCCGCCTGTGCAAGATGCTGCGCGCTCAGCCATTCCTCCACCGGCTGCGGCACGACATCGGGATCAGCAATGCCGCCGCGGTCTAGGAAAGCGCGTTTGACGGCTTCGACGCAGAGATGGAAATGATCGGCGCTGCCGGCCTTTTGGGCGGCAAGATTGAAATGGGCGAGAATGCCCATGATCGCCAGCGTCGACAGACCCTGTGTCGGCGGCGGCGGCGCAAGCAGCTCGAAGCCGCGATACGAGAGACTGACGGGTGCCACTTCGCGCGTTCGGGTTGCCTTGAGATCGTCGGCAGTCAGCGGAGAACCCGCCGCCTGCAGGCCCGCCGCAATCCTCGTGCCGAGCGCGCCCTCGTAGAATGAACGCGGCCCATCACGGGCAATCAGCGAAAGCGATAGCGCCAAATTCTCCTGTCGAAACAGACTGCCCGTTTCCGGCGCCGCGCCATCCCGCATGAAGAGTGCGGCAAAACCCGGCCAGCCGGCTGCCTCCGCCTGCCGGAAGGCAAGCCAGAAGCTCTGCGAGCGTGTAACAGGAAAGCCCTCTTCGGCATGGCGGATCGCATTGGCAAGCAAGACGGAAAAATCGATCTTTCCGCCCCAGTGCCGCGCGGAATAGTCATGAGCGTGCCGCCACGCATCGACGGCGCAGGCCGAGGTCAGCGCCGAAAGCGGCCCGCGCAGCGGAATGCTGCCGCCGAAATCCGGCAATTTCCGCGCCGCCTGGCCGATGCCAAGAAAACATGTTTTCCGCCCGCTGCGATCAGCAACGATCCAGACGGAATCGCCGCCAAGCCCGCAGAAATGCGGGTAGACGACGGCAACGGTGCTGCCGATGGCGATCGTAGCCTCAAGCGCATTGCCGCCGGCTCGCAGGATCGCCGCGCCTGCCTCGCTCGCCAGCGCATGCGGGCTTGTTACCATGCCGCCGCGCCCGGCTGCCTGTCTCGTGGAATCCCGTTCTGCCGGTGTCGTCACGCTCAAATCTCGCTGGGTCTATGGCCTGTAAAGCGCGCGATAGGTCCGATAACCTCGATCATAAACCGCTGCATTGTCGGGATTGGGGACGATTCTGTCACCTTGGCCGACAAAGGCGGTCACACCGGACCAATCCTCGGTCAGTCCGGCACCGATCGCCGCGGCCCAGGCGACACCGAGGCAGGAGCCGGGATGGCCGGTGAGACCCTGCAGTGGCTGCTGCAGCACGTCGGAAACGATCTGCATCCAGATACGGCTCTGCGATCCTCCGTCGGAAACGATGAAACGCGTCGTCGGATGGCCGATGTCGTTCAGCACGTCGATATGATGGCGCAGCGCATAGGCGTAGGCTTCCAGCATCGCCCGCCAGAGATGGCCGGTATGATGCGACAGCGTCAGCCCGTCAATCAGGCCGCGCGCACCGGCATCATGGATCGGCGTCTTCTCGCCGAGGAAGTAAGGCAGGATCGTCAGCCCGTCCGCGCCGGGCGCGCATGCCGCCGCCAGCCGATCGAGATAGTGGTGCACGGATATTCCCTCCGCCTTTGCCGCGATCTGCTCGCGTCCGGCGAAGATGCTGATGAACCAGTTGAGCCCCGAGCCGCCGGTCGACATGCAGCCGTTCGGCATGTAAAGCCCCGGAACCAGATGATAATCGAGAAACATGCGACGATCGGGCCGCACGACATCCGTTGCCGTCAGGATATCGACGGCACCCCCGAATTTCAGCAGCACGTCGCCCGCCTTGTTGATCCCCGCGCCGAAGGCCGAGGCGATCATGTCGGCTGCTCCGCCGATAACAGGCGTTCCGGGTGCGAGCCCCGTCGCCTTGGACGCCTCATCGGTCACATGGCCAAGCACCTCATGCGAAGCGGCCTTCCTGGGAATAGCGTCCCGCCGGACCCTCGCAAGCTCGATCAGTTCGTCGTCGAGCCTGTCGGTGTTGATATCGACGAAGCCAGCTTCCAGCGCCCAGTTCTGCTCGATCGCCTTTTCTCCGGTCAGTTTCCAGTTGATGAAATCATAGGAACCCATGACCGTGGCAATGCGCTGGAAGACCGCGGGCTCATGCCGTGCGATCCAGCGCAGCTTCGCCGTCACCAGCTGCTGGTTGATGCCGTTTCCCGCCTTCGCGAGAAAATCCGCCTCATTCCACTCGGCCCTAAGTTCCTCGACCTGCTCACCGCAGCGCCCGTCGCTCTGCTGGATGCTCGGCCTCAGCACGTAGCCGGCGTCATCGAGCAACACGACGGCCGGCAGCATGCCGGTTACGCCGACGGCCGAGATTTGCCTAGCCTCGATCCCGCTCGTTGCAATCAGTTCCCTGGTGATCTCACAGACATTCGCCCACCATTCCGCCGGGTCTTCCTCGGCCCAGCCGTGCTGCGGCGAATGAAGCGTCGACGGTCGTGAGGTGAGCCCGAGCACGCGGTTCGGCAGCTCGATCAAGATGCCGATGGTGGAGGTGGTGCCGATATCGAGGCCGAGCGTGATGGACATGGCGGTTCCTCTCGTTCAGCGCAGCGCCTCGACGATCTCCATGAAGCGCTTTACCCGGTCGCCGTCGACTGGGTTCCAGGTATTGCCGTCCACCTTGAAATGCGTGCCGATGATGACGCCGCTGGCAACGCTCAATATGTCGCGCACATTGTCCTTGTTGACGCCGGTATTAGCAAAGACAGGGACATCCTTGACCGTCTCGCAGACACGCCTGAGGTCCGATTGATCGACCGCCTGTCCGGTCAGTGGTCCCGACACCAGGATGGCATCGGCGAGCGACGAGAACACGGCACTCTTCGCCCTGAGTTCAATCGATCGCTGGTCCAGCGAATGGGCAAATTCCGCGTTAATGTTGAAGAGCATCTTCATATCGTCGCGGCCGAGGCTATGTCGCAGCCGTGCCGCCTTGGCGCAATCCGGCTGCCAGATGCCCATGTCGGAAGCGAAGACGCCGGTGAAGATCTCGCGAACGAAGCTCGCGCCCGTCACTGCGCCGATAGCAACGCTTGCCGAGGGATCCCAGAGATAGTTGACGCCGAACGGCACGGTCAATTGCGGTTTCACCCGCTCGACGATCGCGGTCATCGTCGCCAGCCCTTCCGGCGGCGCCTGGAAGACGTAGGGCCGGTCGTTCTCGTTGCCGAACATGATGGCGTCGACGCCGCCTGCCTGCAGCTTCTCGATGTCGGAAAGCACGTCGTCGACGAGCTTGTTCACACCGGCGGCGGCGTCATAGGCGGGCGAGCCGGGCAGGGCTCCGATATGCGCCATCGCGATGACCGCCTTCTTCTTGACGCCAAAAAAGTCGAAGACCATGCGGGAACTCCCTGAAGCGAAATCGAGTGGAACAGTCATCCGCCGGGGACGGATGCGGGAACGGGCAAATCAAAGCAGCGGCTGCTCCTCGGGCGCGATGCGCACATCGACCCCAGCGGCGGCGAGCGCATCGGCAAGATCGGCCGGCGGCATGGCATCGGTGATCAGCATGTCGAATTGCTGCAGCGGCGCGATATGCACCAGCGACATACGCTTGAACTTGGTGGAATCGCAAAGCACCACCTTCTGCGTGGCGCGGCGCAGATAGACCCGCTTCATGTCGGTGTCCTCGAAGGAGTAGTCGTAAATTCCCTGCGCCGTAATCCCGGACACGCCGACGAAGGCGATGTCGAACCAGAGTTCCTCGAATTGCGAAACGGCCGATTGGCTGCTAATCGCCATTTCCTCGCCACGCATGCGCCCGCCAGGCAGGTAGACCTCGCCAAAGCCGGTGCCGAGTTGCATGGCGTTGCGCACGCCGTTGGTGAAGATCTTCGTATGCGGCTGGTTGAGCAGCAGACCGGACAGCAGATAGGTCGTGGTGCCGACGTCGAGTGCCAGGGTGCGTGCGCCGGCGGCAACGCCTGCCGCAGCCATCGCAATGGTCCGCTTGGCGGCGGCATTGCGCGTCAGCCGGGATTCGAAAGTCGGCTCCTCGCGGTCGACAGCCTCATTGGCGATCGGCTCGAAGGCCTTGCCGCTGCGCACCGCGCCGCCATGGGTGCGCACCAGTCTGCCATCCTTTTCGAGTTCGATCAGGTCGCGGCGGACGGTCATTTCGGAAACGGCAAGCTGGGAGGCGACATCGCTGACGGAAACCGCGCCTTTGCGGGCCAGTGTCTCCAGGATGCGCGCATGCCGCACCTGGGCCAGAACCTTCGGTTTTTCCGCTGCGGCGACCATCTGCTGTTCCGCGTCCATGATACCGTTCTCATCCTCCCGCCGTCGCAACTCGTGGCTACGATTGTCTGATTGTTGCTCCCTATGTATCGAACAACTCGAACAAATTCAAACATAAATTTTTCTTGTTGTGTATGATTTTGTTGTTATATGATCGGTGATGTTTCCAGTCGATGAGGGCGAACATGCAGTCTCCGAGCTTTCCAGAACTATCCGGTAAGCGTGCGATCGTAACCGGCGGGGCGACTGGGATAGGGCGCGCGATCGCGACCGCGCTCTCCCGCCAGTCGATCCAGGTGGCGATCTGCGACATCAACCTGGCCGCCGCCGAACAGACGGCGGCCGAGATCGGCAACGGCGCCACTGCCTATGCGATCGACGTTCGCAAGCGCACCTCCGTCGAGGCGACCTTTTCCGAGGTGGTCGAGAGGATAGGCGGTTACGAGATCCTCTGCGCCAATGCTGGTGTCTCCACGATGCAGCATGCGCTGGAACTGACCGACGAGGAGTGGGACTATAATTTCGACGTCAACATTCGCGGCATCTTCCTGACCAACCAGATTGCCGCCCGGCGCTTTACGAGCACCGGCACCGGCGTCATCGTCAACACCGCCTCGCTTGCCGCAAAGATCGGCGCACCGTTGCTGGCCCATTATTCCGCCAGCAAGTTTGCCGTGCTCGGCTGGACACAGGCGCTCGCCCGCGAGCTCGCAGCTTCAGGCGTTCGCGTCAACGCCGTCTGCCCCGGTTTCGTCAAGACCGGCATGCAGGAGCGCGAGATCGCCTGGGAGGCGAGCCTGCGCGGCGTCACGCCCGAACGCGTCGTTGCGGACTATATCGCCCAGACGCCGCTCGGCCGGCTGGAAACGCCTGAAGACGTGGCCGATGTCGTCGTTTTCCTCTGCTCGAATTCGGCCCGCTTCATGACCGGGCAGGGCGTCAACGTCACCGGCGGCGTCTACACGACCTGACCCGTCCAGGACCTGCAACAGGCCTCCCGTTCAGCAAGGAAACAGCATGGCTGAAATCGTCTTCGACCAGATCAGCAAGAGCTATGGCGATGGCTATGCGGCGATCCGCAACCTGGACATGACCATCCGCGACGGCGAATTCCTGGTCCTTGTCGGCCCCTCCGGCTGCGGCAAGTCGACGGCGTTGCGTATGATCGCCGGTCTCGAGGAGATCACCGATGGCCGCCTGACGATCAACGGCGCCATCGTCAACGACCTTGCCCCGCGCGATCGCGATATTGCCATGGTCTTCCAGTCCTACGCGCTTTACCCACATCTGACGGTGGCCGAGAATATCGGCTTCGGCCTTCGTGTCCGCGGCCTCGACAAGGCCGACATCGCCCGCAAGGTGCAGGAGACGGCAAAGCTCCTGGAGCTCGAGGACTATCTCGCCCGCAAGCCCGCCCAACTCTCCGGCGGCCAGCGCCAGCGCGTCGCCATGGGCCGGGCGCTCGCCCGCAGCCCTCAGGCCTTCCTGATGGACGAGCCGCTTTCCAACCTCGATGCTCGCCTGCGCGGCCAGATGCGCGCCGAAATCGCCCGCATGCAGAAGATGTCGGGCATCACTACGGTCTATGTCACCCACGATCAGGTCGAAGCCATGACCATGGGCGATCGCGTCGCCGTCATGAAAAGCGGCGTCCTGCAGCAGCTCGGCACGCCGCGCAACCTTTATGATCAGCCGGCCAATCTGTTCGTCGCGAGCTTCATCGGCTCGCCGGCGATGAACCTACTGGCGGCCGATCTCTTCGCGACGGAGAACGGCCCAGAGGCCCGCTTCGGCCAGGCCTCCATCCTTTTTTCGGGCGAGGTGCTCGCCGAGCGGCCGCGCATCGCCTCCCCGGCCGGTCGCGCTGTCGTGCTCGGCATCCGCCCGGAAGCCTTCCGGCCGGTCGATGCCGGTGGATTGGCCGGGTCCGTCGCCTTCATCGAGGATCTCGGCGCCAACCTCCTCGTCCACGTCGATGTCGAAGCTGCCGACCGGTTGAAGTCGCTCTCGGCCGAAGAGGACGATGTGGCGCTGTCCGCCCCGCGCCTGCGCGTCATCATTGACGCTACCCGCCGCGTCAAGATCGGCGAGCGCCTGTCGCTTGCCGCCGACCCCGCCCGCGTCCACGTCTTCGATGCCGTGACCGAAGCGGCGATCCGCGCCTGAGGTGGTGTCTCTTTAGTGAATGCCCTTCGTCAGGCCCTGCACGAAATAACGGTTGAGGAAGAGCACGATCAGTACGATCGGGATCGTCGAAAAATGCGCCAGTGCGCCGAGCGTGCCCCAGGTGATGTCCTTCGTGCCGTAGGCTGAAAGCAGCGCCACTGAGATCGGCTTGGAATCGAGCCGGGTGAGGAACATCGGATAAAGGAAGTCGTTCCAGGAAAACATCAAGCAGAACAGCGTGGAGGCGACGACGCCTGAGCGCACCGCCGGCAGCGCCACGCGCCAGAAGGAGCCGAACAGCGTACAGCCATCCGTTAGCGCCGCCTCCTCCAGTTCCTTCGGCAGGCTGCGGAAATAGGAAAACATCATCCAGGTGACGAAGGCCGAATTCAGCATCGCGTTGATGAGGACGACGGCGACCCAGCTGCCGAGCAGCCCGACATCGCGCATCATCAGATAGAAGGGGATCAGCGCCGCCACCGCCGGCACCATGCGGATCGCCATGAAGAAATAGGCAACGGCAATGGCATAGCGGCTGGTCGAGCGTGCCAGCGCATAGCCTGCCGGCACGCCGAGAAGCAGCGACAGGATCACCGAACCGCCGGCGATCAGCAGGCTTGACGATACGAGGCTCCAGACGTCGAACAGGCGGAAGACCGTCGCGAACTGCTCGAGGGTCGGTGTAAAAGTCAGTTTTGGTGGGATCGAGAAGATGTCGCGCGACGGCTTGTAGGCGGTCGATGCCAGCCACAGGAAGGGCAGCAGGAAAAAGCCGAGCATGACAAGGATGAAGGCGCGCTCGCCGATGCGGCTCAAGGTGCGTGTGCTCATCGCCCGTTCGCCTTTCTGTCCGCCTTGCGGATCAACAGGATGAAGCCTGCCGCGATTACGGCGATGCAGATCAGTGTCAGGTTGGAGATCGCCGAGGCGCGGCCGATATTGAAGAATTCCAGACCCTGCTTCACCGCATGCAGCATCAGCGTGTTGGTCGCGTTGCCCGGCCCGCCGCCCGTCGTCACATAAACGCTGTCGAAGATGCGAAAAGCATCGATGGTGCGCAGCGTCAGCGCCAGCAGGATCGAAGGCAACATCAGCGGAATGACGATGATTCTCAGCCGCTGCAGCGCCGTTGCCCCATCCACTTCCGATGCCTCGAGAATATCACCCGGCAGCGCTTTCAGGCCGGCAAGCAGGATTAGCGCCACCAGCGGCGTCCATTCCCATATGTCCACGAAAATAAGGGTCGCCAGAGCCGAACTCGGATTGGCAAAAAGCCCGCGCGGATCGGAAAGCCCGAACTCGGCGAGGTAATAGCCGATGAGCCCATAATCGGCGAGCAGCAGCGCCCGGAAGATCAGTCCGACCACCAGCGGTGTGATCGTCACCGGTATCAGGATCAGCGCCAGGCAGATCCGGTTAAAGCGGTCATCGCGCCAGAGCGCCAGCGCAATGGCAAAGCCGAGCAGCAGTTCTACAGTCACAGCGCCGACCGTGAAGATGACGGTATTGACGAAGGCCCCGCGCGTCACCGGGTCGGAGAGAAGGTCGATATAGTTGCCGAGGCCGACGAAATGCGTCCGTGCAGGCTTCAGCAAATTATATTCGTAGAAGCTGAACCAGATGCCCTGCGCCAGCGGCCAGACGCCGATGACGAGCACGTAGATGACGGCCGGCAGTGTCATCAGGATGAAGAACAGCCGCCTGCGCTCCAGATAGGAAACGCTCAAGGCCGGGGAGGGCTTCAGCGCGGAAGTGAGGGATAGGGTCACGTCATGTCCATCGGGTTCCTGGTTCGATGCGCGTCCCGGGGATCGAGCCGGGGGCACCCGATCATGAAGCCCGAGGCGCATCGGATCAATGGTCTCGAAATGGCAGGGCCGCGACATAGGCCGCGGCCCCGGGGAGAACCGTTCTTAGAAGAGTTTTGCAGCGGCTTCCTGAGCGGCGTCGAGCGCCTTCTTAGGATCGGCATTGCCGACCAGCACGTCGTTGACGGCGGTGCCGAGCAGGTCCTGAATCTCTGGATATTGCGGGATGCGCGGACGATATTCGCCGTCACCATGCTCGAAGGTTTCCGCGATGACAGGCAGGAAGGGGAACTTCTTGAGCAGATCGGGATCGGTCATCTCGCTCTTGCGCAGGAAGCTGCCGGCGCCCATCATGTTGAATTCCTTGTGCACCGGCGGACTGACCAGCCACTTGATGAAGGCCCAGGCGGCTTCCTTCTGCGTGTCCTTGATGCCGGCGTTGATCGCCATGCCCCAGCCTCCGATCCCATAGACCTTCGGCAGACCGGCGCCGCGGGGCGCCGTCGTGATCGCCACCTTGTCGACGATCTTGGAAATCGAAGGATCATAATAGTCGGGCGCACCGACCGACCATGTCTGCATGGTCGCGGCAATGCCCTGGCGGAAGCTTTCCTCGCGTCCGCCCCAATCATAATTAACGGCGCCGGGAGGTGCCGCTTTCATGAAGAGGTCCTTATAGACGATCAGGCTCTTGATATTGGCTTCGGAATTCAGCGCCGGCTTGCCGTCGGAGCCGAGGATCGAACCGCCCATCTCGGTATTGTACTGCATCCAATCCTGTGCGACCGCCGGGCCCTTCTGGCCGTTGGCGACGAAGCCGTAGATCTTCTTGCTGGGGTCGGTCAGTTTGTAGGCGGCCTCGACCATTTCCTCCATCGTCGTCGGCGCCTTCAGGCCGGCGGCGTCGAAGAGATCCTTGCGATAGGCAAGAACGTTGGCATAACCGGCAAAGGGAAAGGCGACCTGCTTGTCTCCCCAGTGGCCAAGCGCATTGAGAAGCGTCGGATAGATGTCGTCGAGCTTCAGTTCGGCGGCGTCGCGCTTCATCCACTCGGTGAGATCGACGGTGTATTTGTTTTCGGCATATTGGCCCGCCCAGACGATATCCATCGTCACCAGGTCGTAGCCGCCGGTGCCGCCGACGAAATCGGTCGTGGTCTTGGTCAGCAGCGAGCCGTAATCGAGAATGTCGACCTTGACGTTGGCGCCCGTCTCCTCGGTGAACTTAGGGGCGATGGCAGCCAGAACAGCGGCGAACTGGTCATTCTGCGAGGCAAGCGTGAGCGTGATGCCCTCATACTTCTTGTCGGCGCCGATGGCGGAGCCCACAAATGCGACCGAGACGAGGCCCGCGATCGCCAATTTCCGTGTGAGACTGTTGAGCGATTTCATGTTTGCTCCCCTTTTTTGATTGGCTTGAGGCACTATACATCAAACAAAATCGCACTCAAGCGCACTTGACAAAAAACCACAAACATTAAAAATCACAAATTAGAACATATTCGCGCATAAATGTCCATATTTTGTGCGCGTTGCATAAAAAATAGCAGGAAGTTGATCATTCCCTGCGCGTCTATACTGTCCTGTCCAACGCGGCGAGCTGCACATTCATGAAGACCACACCGGATGAGCGCCTGAGAGAGTTGGAACGCCGCGCCCATGATGAAATGGCCCGCATTGAGGCGCTCTGTGCCGGCTGGCCGACGCTGGGCGATGAAGACCGCGACGACCTGCATTCCGTTGTGATCTGCGGCGCTGGCCTCTCCGGTCTGTCGATCGCCTTCGCCTTGAAGCGGCGCGGTATCAGGTCCGTTCATGTGATCGATCAGAGCGAGGAGGGCCGCGAAGGCCCCTGGATCACCTGCGCCCGCATGCAGACCCTGCGTTCGCCGAAATATCTCTCAGGCCCGGATCTCGGCATCCCGAGCTTGACGCTGCGTTCCTGGTACGAGGCGCTGAATGGCGCCGACGCCTGGGAAGCGCTCGACAAGATCGGCCGCGAGGATTGGATGGCCTATCTCATCTGGTTTCGAAGGACCGTCGGCATCGACGTCGAAAACGACACGACGCTTTCCTCGATCAATCAGGCGGAAGGCGGACTTGCTCTCACGCTGTCAAAGGGTGACGGCACCAGCCGCACGGTCACCTGCCGCCAGCTGGTGATGGCGACCGGCATCGACGGCTGCGGCGGCCCGCGCATACCCACAATGGTCAAGGCGCTGCCGAAATCCATCTGGACGCACAGCAATGAGCCGATACCTATCGATTTCCTCAAGGGCAGGGATGTCGCGATCCTTGGCGGCGGCACGTCGAGCTTCGACTGGGCGGTGGCGGCTCTCGAAACCGGCGCCCGAGAGGTGACGATGTTTGCGCGGAGCACCGATATGCCCCGCACCGAGGTTCTCGCCTGGACAAATTTCCCCGGCTTTCTCGGCCATTTCGCCGACCTGCCGGATCTGGAGCGCTGGCGGTTCGCCCACCTCTACTTCAATTTCAAGGTGCCGCCGACCCAGGAGCAGTATGACCGGGCCCGCCGCCACTCCGGTTTCACCATGCAGCTCGGCTGTGGCGTCCGCGAACTCTCGATGGACGGCGGCAGGATCAGGCTGGCGACCGCAAATGGTAGCCACTATGCCGATCATCTCCTGCTCGGCACCGGTTACGAGATTAATCTCGCGCTCAGGCCCGAGCTTGCCGGCCTCGTCGACGCCGCAGCGTTTTGGAAGGACCGTTTCGAGCCGCCGCAGGGGGAGGAGAACGCCATGCTTGCCGACTATCCCTATCTCGGGCCCGGTTTCGAACTCACGCCCAGGGATGCCGAAGCCGGCTGGGTCTCGCGCATCCATATGTTCAATGCCGGCGCGCTGGCGAGCCTTGGCCCGATCAGCAATGGCGTCACCGGTCTCAAATACGGCGTGCCGCGCATCGTCAGCGCCTTGGTGAAAGCGCTGTTCATCGAGGACTCCAACCGGTATCTTGAGGCATTGGCCGCCTATGACGAACCGCATTTCGATCCTGGCATAGACGAGGACGTCACGACATCAAGGGAGGTTTTGGCATGAGACAGGCTGCCGCCGTTCAATTTTCGGGATTGGAGGCCGTCCTTTTGCGGGCACGCGAGGATAGCGTCGAATTTCCCTATCTGTTGGCCAACCACGTTCCGATGGTGCTGATCGCGCTCGACCGCCTCGGCGCCTCGGCGGAGCGGTTGGAACAATGGTACGAGCAGTATCGCGAGAGCCATGCACTTCCGCTGATGCCGCCGCCGGTTGCCCCGATTATCAGGGCGGCCTGGGCCGAGGCGCTTGGCGATCGTACGCGCGAGGCGGATTACCGTGCCTTCTTCATCGCCGAAACCCGCCGGCTCGGCATCGATGCCGTCATCCGTACCTATCTGCCCGCCATGGTGAACGGCCTTGCCGGCAGCGCCACGCATCCGCTGATGCGCCTTGCCTATGGTGTGCTCAAGAGGGACGACCAGGAGGTTGGCACTGCGCTCGGCTATTGGGCGGCCTGCTATCTGCCGCTGCCATCCGCGACCGGTGCCGTGCCCGATACGGATGATCCGGGGAGCGTGCTTGCCGATGTCGGCAATATTGAAGGCATCCGCGATTATGAGCCAGAAACCGATCTGCTCTGGCATAATATCCGCGCCGTCGCAGCACTTCCGGGCTTCCGCCCTGTCATCGACCGCCTGGCTTTCAGCCCCGATACGCCGCGCCGCATGGCCGCGACCTCGCTTGCCCTCTTCGCCGGAACCATGGATTTCTCCGCACTCCATTCCGTCACCGGCATGCACTGGCTGCGCCTCGTCTCTCCGCACCTCGAAAACGCCGAGCCTTTCTACCGCGCCTTCTGGCAGGTGATCGCCTCGCTGGTGCCGAAGATCGGTTTTCCGGCGCTCCCCACCACTGAGACGCTGGAAGAAATGCGCAGCCGACAGGCGCCCGCCTGGGCGGAAATCAAACGCGCCGCGGTATCCTCGGACGACGAACACGATGTCAGCCTGGTCTTTTCTGCCCTGCAGGAGGAAGAGGTGTGGAAGGATCCGCTCTATCGCGTCGTCGCGGCGCGTCGGGTCGGGCTGATTGCATAGCGGATGACGGAAGAGTTAATGACGCCGAGCCTCGTAGTCGAAAACGCCAGGACAGAAGCCGGCGAGATCGTCTCGCTTATTCTGAACAATGACCGGATCGCCGCGATCGGTCCGAATGCGGCCGCCGGCATCGACCCCGCAGTGCCGCGTTTCGATGCTGCCGGCGGCCTTCTCTGCCTTCCCTTCGTCGACGGCCATATTCATCTCGACAAGACGCTGATTGGCTTGCCATTCATCCCGCATATCCCGGGCGACACGGTCGCCAAGCGCATCGAGGCGGAAAAATCCCTGCGGCGCACGGTGGCGCTGCCGGTCGAAGCCCGCGGCGGCGCCCTGCTGGAGAAGCTCGCAGCCTACGGCACACTTTCCGTTCGCAGCCACGTCGACATCGATACCGAAGTCGGCCTGAAAGGCCTCGAGGCCGTGCTCTCGCTGAAGCAGAGCCATGGTCATCTCGTCGATATCCAGACCGTTGCCTTCCCGCAATCCGGCGTGTTGCGCAATCCCGGCACGGCCGAGCTGCTCGATGCTGCCATCGCCGCCGGCGCCGATCTCGTCGGCGGCCTCGATCCCGCCGGCATCGACAACGATGTGACCGGCCATCTCGATGCGATCTTTTCCGTCGCCGGCAAATACGGCGTCGGGCTCGATATCCATCTGCATGATGGCGGTGCACTCGGCGCCTTCGAACTTCGCCAGATCGCCGATCGCACGGCAGCACTCGGCCTCGAAGGCAAGGTGGTCGTCAGCCACGCTTTCTGCCTCGGCGAGTTGGACGATGCCGAATTCGGCCGCACTGCCGCCGCACTCGCCAGATCGGGCGTGGCGATCATGACCAGTGCGCCAGGAGCCGTGCCGATGCCACCAGTCAAGCGGCTTGCCGCCGCCGGCGTCCGGCTCTTCTGCGCCAACGACAATATCCGCGACGCCTGGTCGCCTTTCGGCAATGGCGACATGCTGGAGCGTGTCGGTATCCTTTGCGATCGCCAGGACTTCCGTTCGGATGAGGATCTGGCGGCGGCCTTCCGCCTGGCGACTCAAGCGCCGGCCGAGATCCTCGGCCGCTCCGTCGGCCCGCTCCGGGCCGGGTCACCTGCTGATTTTGTTATTTTGCCCGCCGCGTCGCTGGCAGAAGCCGTCGCTGCCCGTCCCCTCGATCGCATCGTGTTTCGCGGCGGCACCATTATCGCCCGCGGGGGCCGGCTCGTCGTCTGATTTTTACATCAATGTATGGCGCATGGGAGCACCGCAGATGAAGGACCGACTTTGGATCCAATCGCCGCTCGCCATCATGGCAGAAGGCGCCGAAGGGGGCATCGTCATCGAGAATGGCCGCATCGTCGAACTGGTCGCGGCTGGGCGGCAGCCTTCGACCCCCGTCGATGCACGCTTCGACGCCGGCCGGCATGTCGTCATTCCCGGTCTCGTCAACACCCATCACCATATGTTCCAGACGCTGACGCGCGCCCATCCGGCCGCGATCAACAGGTCGCTCTGGCCATGGATCCGCGCGCTCTATCCGATCTGGGCAAGATACATGACGCCCGAAGCCTTCCGTCTTGCCGTCCGTCTCGCGCTGACCGAGCTCCTCCTCTCCGGCTGCACCACCACCTCCGACCACCACTATCTCTATGCCGCCGGTCTCGAAGACGCGATGGATGTCGAAGCCGAGGAGGCGGCTCGCCTCGGCATGCGCATCACGCTGACGCGGGGCAGTCTCAATATCAAGGACCAGCAAGGCGTGATTTCGCCCGCCAATGTCGTGCAGGATGACGACGTGATCCTTGCCGACAGCGAGCGTGTGCTCCGGCGCTATCATGACCGATCCGAAGGGGCGATGACGCAGGTGGCGCTTGCGCCCTGCGCGCCCTTCGACGTCACGCTGGAACTGATGCGCGAAACGGCGGCGCTGGCGGAACGCTACGATTGCCGTCTTCATACCCATCTGGTCGAAACCAGGGCGGAAGCAGAATTCTGCCGCAGCAAATTCGCCTGCACGCCGGTCGAATATCTCGACCGCTGCAACTGGCTGAGTGCCCGCACTTGGCTCGCCCACGGCATTCATTTCGACGATGCCGAGATCGTCGAACTCGGCCGGCACGGCGTCGGCATCTGCCATTGCCCGACCTCCAACATGGTGCTTGCATCAGGCATGTGCCGCACCTGCGAGCTGGAAGCCGCAGGAGTGCCAGTCGGCCTTGGCGTCGATGGCTCGGCTTCCAATGACAATTCCAACCTGATGGAAAGCGTACGTCATGCCCTGATGCTGAACCGCCTGACCTATGGCGCCGAAGCCGTTACCCATCTCGACGCGCTGCGTTGGGGAACCGCTGGCTCGGCAAGGCTGCTCGGCCGCGACGACATCGGGATCATCGCGCCGGGCCGCGAGGCGGATCTGGCCTTCTACAAGCTCGAAGAATTGCGTTTCTCCGGTGCCGGCGATCCGCTGGCAGCCCTCGTGCTCTGCGGCGCCACCACGGCTGATCGCGTCATGATCGCAGGCGAATGGCGCGTCACCGACGGCATGCCGGAGGGTGTCGATATCGAGGCGCTGATTGCCGATCACAACCGCGTCGCCCGCAATTTTCTTCTGTCGGTCTGAGGAGGCCCCATGGCGATCGATTTCGTCATCCGCAATGCCCGTATGGCCGGCTTGACCGAGCCGACCGACGTCGCATTCGAGGCAGGCCGCGTTGCGGCAATCGCACGTCGCTTCGTCTGCGACGCGCCGCACCATGATGCCGGAGGGAAATTCGCCTGCGCCGGCCTGATCGAGACCCATATCCACCTCGACAAGGCCGGCATCATCAGCCGCTGCAATCTCTGCACCGGGACACTCGCGGAGGCCGTCAGCGAGACCTCGAGGGCCAAGGCGGCCTTCACCGAGGAAGATGTCTATGCCCGCGCTGCCGCGGTCATCGAAAAGGCGATCGTCAACGGCACCACCCACCTGCGCACCTTCGTTGAGATCGACCCGCGCGCCGGCTTCCGCTCCTTTGAGGCGATCAGAAAATTGAAGGCCGACTATACCAGCCTCATCGACATCGAAATCTGCGCATTCGCGCAGGAAGGTCTGACGAACGATCCCGGCACGGAGGGCATGCTCGAACAGGCGCTGAAAGCGGGGGCCGATCTGGTGGGGGGCTGCCCCTACACCGATCCGGAGCCTGCCGAACACATCCGCCGCATCTTCGACCTCGCCGTGCGCCACGACGTCGCCGTCGATTTCCACCTCGATTTCGACCTCGACCCCGCAGGCTCCAATCTCCCTGTCGTCATCGCCGAGACCGTCGCGCGCCGGTACCAAGGGCGCGTCTCGGTCGGCCATGTCACCAAGCTCTCTGCTCTGCCGCCGGAAGAGCTTGAGCCGATCGGCCGCCGTCTTGCCGAGGCCGGCATCGCATTGACCGTCCTGCCGGCCACCGATCTCTTCCTGACCGGCCGTGATTGGACCCATCTCGTCCCGCGCGGCGTGACACCCGCTCACCGGTTGGCAGGGCTCGGCGTCGTCACGACCATCTCCACCAACAATGTCCTGAATCCGTTCACGCCCTTCGGCGACGTCAACCTGATGCGCATGGCCAATCTCTACGCCAACGTCGCCCAGATCGGCACCGCCGATGGCTTCGACTGTGTCTTCGCCATGATCACGACACAGGCTGCCACCCTCCTGGGAAGAAAGGCTTACGGCATTGCGATCGGCAGCGCGGCAGATATCGTCCTCTTCGACGCCCCCTCGGCTGCCGATGCCGTCGCGACAATCGCGCCGGCGAGCGCCGGGTGGAAAAATGGTCGCCGGAGCTTCCTTCGCCCGCGGCCACGGCTTTTCCTGGACCCAGGCTAGGCACCACATACGCTTTGCGCTAGGCGGGCAGTCTCCTCCAGCAGCCGTCGAGACCTGCCTGCAACTTCCGCAGATTGATTGGGCCCTATCGGCAGCGGTCCGGCGGTTGATGCATTCCTTAATGTCGCCTTTCCAGTAGGGCCGGCCGCCCTCATCCCAACGAGCGATGGCGCCGACCAATGCGACCGTGCCCGACCTCGAAGCGATTGCTGATCAAATGCATGGTCGTCGGTTCAGATCCCCTCAACTGCCCGGACCTCGAAT
Source organism: Rhizobium laguerreae (assembly GCF_019778565.1). NCBI lineage: Bacteria > Pseudomonadati > Pseudomonadota > Alphaproteobacteria > Hyphomicrobiales > Rhizobiaceae > Rhizobium > Rhizobium laguerreae. Next base: position 260,177 of record NZ_JAAXQT010000012.1, read on the forward strand.
GACGAGCTCTGAATCCTGCTTCCATCAAGAGCTGCAACATCTCTGCTTTCTCTCCGCAGCGGACATTAGGCACATATTGATTAGACGCTGCTGGCGGACGCTTATCTCAGGCATGGTTCATATCGCGCCGCTCTCGAACAAGCCTTCCAACAAGGCTCCGCTGAACCTCTCTTATTCTGGGCACAGTCCAAAGGCGGGAAAGATATGGTGCCGCCGCGCGCTGGCTCTACCTGAACACCCAGAGAAGGTTTATTAGGAAATTGAAGAGGAAGGCCGTGCCGATGCCGAAAAGCTTTGCCCACAAGGGCGGGAGCCCGACCTGCTGCACGAGGATCAACGTCACGCAGACATTGATCGAGAGGCCGAGCAGCGCGCCGGTCAGGAACAGTGAAGCGCGCTTGCGGCTTATTGCCTGATTGAAGACATAGCGGCTGGTGACGCTGTAGTTGACGGCGGCCGCAATCAGCCAGCTTAATGTCGCCGAAAGGCCGAGGGGCACGCCAAACGCCAACAGGCCACGAAACACCGCGAGGTCGACGATCGCAGCCAGACCTCCGGTGAACACATAGCGGATAGCCTTTGACAAGATCATCCGGACGCTTCCTCTGCCCGCAGCGCTGCGAACACCGGGTCCGAATAGGTCGAAAAGGTCAGCCAGCCCTCCCGCGCCCCGTCGGAGCGAATGAGCGGCAGGACACCGGCGCGGCGCGCCGCAAGGCCATCCCGCTCGGGCCTGTCGCCTATCAGAACGGTTTGCGCGGGGTCGATACCGGCGCGCTGCATCAGCATCTGCAGGCCGCGCGGATGAGGTTTCAGGATGCCGACACCGGGGTCGCTTGCGGCCAATACGTAGTCGGCCGACAATGTCATCCTCTGCAGCTTCTCGTCGGCAGGATAATCAGAATAGATCCCGATCGCCTTGTTCTGCCGTCTGAGCCCGGCAAACAATTCCACCAGCCCATCATACCTGCAGGATGCGATATAGGCGAGCGGACGGCGCCCGATCCATTCGCTGACGATAGCCTCGATCTTTTCGGCTGGCTGGCCGGTTCGCGCGACGATTCGCGCCATCAGGCTCGTCTGAAAATCGTCGATCTCCTCCTCGCCGATAGCTTCACGGAGGAAACGATATGCGCGTAGCACACGCAGATTGATCAGGCTGCCTCTCGCCACCGCATCAGCAAGCAACTCGCCGGCCATCCGAAGGCGCAGCCTCCGCTGGTTGTATAGCGTTCCGTCGACGTCGAAGACGACAAATCGGATAGTGCCCCAGTCGACATTGCTCGCGATCATTGGACGGTGATGTAGTGCTGCTCGGTCAGAGTCACGAGAAGCGGAATGTCGACGAATGTGGTGAAGATGAAGGCCGCCAGCAGGGCCGCGACGATCGCGATCAGGCCGGGCTCGCGGAACAGCTTTTCCGGTTTCTGCGCCGTAGAACCCGGTTTCGTCGCCATCACGAAATAGGCCGTGAATAGGGCAACGACGAAGGGCAGGACGAGCATGTACTCGATGCGATACTTGACCAGGAAGACGGACAGAAAGGCAATCGAAAACAGTGAATAGGCAATGCAGGAGGCGGTCAGCGAGACCTGCGTATACTGGGCGAAACTCGCCCGGTAGCGCGACAGCAGATCCTTGCCATGCGACGCGACGATCTCGTCATATTCCGACAAGCGCTTTGCCGCCATAAGGAACGCGCCGCCGAACCAGTATGCCAGAATGATCGATCCCGGCGGGAGGCTCGTTGGGTCGATCATCGACCAGCCGATCACCAGGCGGATCGGATTATTGATCGATTCTGAGATGACGTCGAGATAGACCTTGTCCTTGCTTCTGATCGGATCGAGATTGTAGACGATTCCCTGAATCGCAAACAGGCAGGCGACGAAGAACAGAAGCTTGCTCGAGAGGATGGCGCAGCCGAGGCCGACGATGAGCAACACGGTCCATTCGAGCTGAACCAGCCTGCCGTTCATCGCGCTTTGCACGGCGGACCGCTGCGATTTCGTCGGATGATGTCGGTCAAACTCGCGGTCGAACCACTCGTTAATGCAGTAGTTCGCGGATGCGATGCAGAGCGCGGTCACAAATCCGAGCAGGATTGAGGACGCCAGGTCGTCGGTTCTGACCCCCCGCAGAAGATAGGCGAGGACGATGCCGGGAACGATGAAGACATGCTTCGTACTGTGATCGAGCCGTGCAATGGCGATATAGTCGCGCAAGCCCGCTCGGCCTGATGCGGTCACCCTGCGGTCACCCAAGCTTGTGTTCATGCCGGACGCCTCCTTCATCCTCAGACGGTCTATTTCCGATCACCGTCCAACAGATACACATCATAGGTTTCGAAATAATTCGCAGGGCCGAATTCGGCGAGCAGCGTCGTCGTCGACAGGAAATCGTCTATCTGCTGGCGCGAGGCATGGAAGGTCCAGTTGTAATCCTTCCGATAAATCTGCTCCGGATCTATTCTCTTCAGCTTGTGCTGCATCAGGATTACCACTGGAGACCTGGGCGCGCAGGTCCTGGCTGGTTTTCAGCGTCTCTCCAAGATCCGACCCGAGCGATGTACATCGGAACCGGCGGTTCCTTGCACCTACAAAGTGGCCTGAGCTTCTGTTCATAAGCACGTTCGAGCTGCGATTGAAACTCTGGAGCGGTTTCGTCCAACGGCTCTTTGCCGATCAAAAGTCGTCGCACATCGTCCCTCGCTTCGGTCACCGAAGGCTGATCAAGCCGTATAGGACGTAGCACAAACTCGCTGAATAATACTAGCGTAAATTAATTAGTATAATAGGCTGGGGGCGGTGCCTGTGACAATGCGAACGAGTTTCGCAGCCAATCGGTTCAAGGGCCAAATGCAGATCCAACTCGGCATTGCGCCGATCCAGTTCTCGTTGATCGTTTGCGACTCAAGACGGATATGCGGGGGCTTCTGGTCTTCAGACATTCGTTCCTCTCAGTGCCGCCAACGAGAAGCTGAACGGAAAGGACGAGTCGTCAATACCGCGACGACGGAGGCAACTCCGGAGAGCCGCCCCTAATTTTACTTTGCTGCCTTCGAGACCTTTGTCTCTTCGAGGATTTCCCGCGGCTGCATCCACGAATTACTGCGGGGTCAGACTTCGGTCCGATTGAAGACAGCAATCTCTCTGCTAATTTTCGTTCCGCTGAGAATGCAAAACTCGGCATGAAAAGGGTGTCTGCCCCTGATCCGGAGCACCCTTTTCAAACTCTTCTTTTAGGAGTCCGACCTTGCCCCTCGGCACCGGATCGTTCGCGGGGCGGCGAACCTCCCAATTGATCATAGGTTGCAAGTATTCGGTCGGAGCACCATGCGTGCGATGGTGTTACCGGATCCATCAAATCTAAGCGGACCGTCATCAAAGTCGAAGCTTGTGATCTGCTTGGCCTCTCCGGAAATGTGAATCCTCAAACCGTCAGGATTTGACCAGCCCATGGTCGGCTCTTCATCGCCACTTTCCTCATCGTTGTAGTCATCGAGCTCAAGGTCCTCGACGCACCGATCGCCCACCCATATTGATGTGCTGCAAAGCTACGGTTCACAGTCGCCATTGTCTTCCAGGTCTGTATCTCCCAGGAGATCCAAGAGCGCGATCAATCGCTCGATGTAGGCTTCAACGGCTTCACGACGCAGCTGTTGAACGACCTGGCTCATGCAGATGCCCTCCTGGCTACTTCCGCCACAAAGGTAACGAAGCGGGCGAGCTGGCGAGGCTAATACGCTTCCGTTTCTGCCTCCTGAAAATTGGAACTATTCGACATGATAATTGGAGGTCAGGAACCTGTCGGTTGCAGGAGGAATCGGCGGTAGGCTTGGCGGAAGAGCGAGAGAGCGGCTGGGAAGGCTTGACCTGGCAGCGCTTGGAGAGCGCCTGGGCAGGTCGGTTCGTTCTCACTCTTGCTAGGATTTTCTGCGATGTTATCCGCCTCCGAGCTGGCGGACCGTCTCGCGCGCGACGCCGAGGCGGTCTGCCGCCACTACCTCTCCGCCGGCCGCCGGGCCGGCAATTACTGGATTGTTGGCGATGTCGCCAACAGCAAAGGCCGATCGCTTTACGTCTACCTCTTCGGCCCTCGTGCCGGCAGATGGACGGACGCGGCGACCGGACAATATGGCGATCTGCTCGATCTCGTTCGGGAAACCTGCGGTCTTGTAGACTTTCGCGATGTTGCCGATGAAGCACGGCATTTCCTGAGCCTTCCGCAATCCGAACCGGCGACGTCCCGCGGGGGCGGCGCCCCCGACTATCCGCCGGTCGAGAAACCGGCGGCGGAACGCGCGAGGCGCCTGTTCGCCATGACGCAGCCGTTGGCAGGCACCCTTGCAGATGCCTATCTGCGCGAGCGGGGCATCCTGCAGGCATCGACGCATGCGGCGCTTGGCTTCCATCCGTCCTGCTACTATCGGGATCTGGGGTCCTCCCGAACGACCAGCTATCCAGCCCTGATTGCGGCCGTCACTGACCCGGCAGGGCAGATCACCGGCGTGCATCGCACTTGGCTGGATCCTGGCGGCGAGGGAAAGGCCAAGGTCGAGGACCCCCGACGCGCGCTTGGCGGTCTTCTCGGCAACGCCGTGCGCCTTCGTTTTCCGATCAACGGACCCGTGCCGATCATGGCGGCAGGCGAAGGTCTCGAAACCATGCTTTCGCTATCTCATGTGATGCCCGGCTTGCCTATGGCGGCCGCGCTCACTGCCAACCACCTCGCGGCTTTCTCACCGCCGGCCGGGTGTCTGCGCCTCTACATCGCCGGTGACGCCGATGCAGCCGGGCGACACGGGATCGAGAGATTGAGCAGCCGTGCGCAGGCGCTCGGGATCCTGCCGCTGGTGCTTGCCCCGGAGCTCGGCGACTTCAACGAGGATCTGCGCTGGCTCGGCCCGGAGCGGCTGATTGGGAGCCTGCAGGCGCAGCTCGTTCCGGAAGATGCTATGGCCCATCTGCCCATGTGAGGCTGGCAGAGACAGTGGGGAGGGGTGGCGTTCGTCACAACTGGCAAGGTCGTTCCATGAGGCACTTCCTCCAGCTGGGCGCGCCCGCGGGCCTGTGGAGAGGCGACCTTTACCACGCGGCGGCCGGGCCTTCAGCGGGTCAGTCAGGTTTCTTCCCCGCGCCGGCTTCGCCGGCGCTCCTCGCGGTTCAAGAAACCTTCCTTCTGCCGCCCGGCGCTGCGCTGGGCCGCAGCGCTTCGCGCCGCGGTTCCGGCCCGTCTTCGCGTGAGCGGGGTTCGCCGTCAGGCCGCGAGAGGCGCCGCCGCAACCGACGGAGACTATCATGAACCTGACACTTCCCATCGACGACGCCTTCGAGCCCCACCATGCCTCCTCCCCGACCGACCGCTTCATTTACGAAATGCAGATCTACGGCCACCGGCCCTTCCAGGACGAACCCGATCCACGGCCGCTCCCGGAAGAGCCGGTTGTTCAGTCGGCGTTGACCGCAATCTTCGACGCCCTGTTCGAGATGCTTGGCCACACGCGGCTCGAGCCTGATCTCGAAAACCTGCTCTGGTCGATGGTCAACCTCTTCCACCGGGCCGGCGAGCGCATCCAGCGCGAGCTGCAACGCAACGAGGACGCACAACGCATCGGACAGCGGGAGCAGGACGGCTCGGAGGTCAAGAGCGTCGAGCTCGAGCGCCTGCTCGCCGAGGGCATCACGTTTCGAACGCCGCAACGCCTTCGAGTTCATGCGCGACTACGCGGCCGACCTCTTCGAGGCTCAGACCGGATCGGCATGGCGGCCGCGCACCGGCTCCAAGGTCAGCCACGCCAACATGACTGCGGCGATGATCGACTCCAAGGACTTCCTCTCCGCACGCCGCCGCGCCGAGACCGAGGTGCTGATCCCGAGCGGGACCAAGATCGCCTTCTCCGGCGGCATGGATTACAACGATCATGAACGCATCTGGGCGAAGCTTGACCAGGCGCACCTAAGGCATCCCGATATGATCCTGCTCCACGGCGGTTCGCCGAAGGGCGCCGAGCGCATCGCCGCCTGCTGGGCCGAAGCTCGCAAGGTGACGCAGATCACCTTCAAGCCGAACTGGACGAAGCACGCCAAGGCCGCTCCTTTTCGCCGTAACGACGAGATGCTCTCGGTCATGCCGGCCGGCGTCATCATCTTCCCGGGCTCAGGTATCACCGGTAATCTCGCCGACAAGGCACGTCGCCTCGGCGTCCCGGTCTGGCAGGCTGCGGAGAATGGCGCGTGAGCGCCATTTCCTCCATGCGGGGAAAAACCTGATGGTAATGAGATCGCGCGTTATCGCGGAGAAAAACAGGGAACTTGCATTTCGATGCATTTGTGTACACAATTCTGGGGAACATGGAGCCTTTCAATGTCTGAACCTCGGCCGAACGCATCTTCTCCCCGCCGTGTGGGCGTGCGGGAGTTTCGTGGCAATCTGACATCCTTCCTGAAGCAGGTTCAGGACGGACAGAGGTTCGTTCTGATGTCCCATCACAAGGTTGTTGCCGAAATCGGCCCTCCGTCAGTTGACATGGCAGTGCGCAAGCCCGGCGCTTTGCGTGGAAAGATCAGCGTTCCCGACGATTTCGACAGCTTGCCCGCAGACGTTCTGAAGGCGATGGAAGAGGGGACGTGAGGCTTCTGCTCGATACACATGCGTTGTTATGGTGGCTTAATGACGACGAAAGGTTGAGCAGTCATATCCGCAGCCTCATTGCGGATCCTGAAAACGATGTACGCGTAAGTGTCGTTTCCCTTTGGGAAATCACCGTGAAATTGCGGATCGGGAAGCTCGATGCAGACATAGACGAGATCCTAGAGGTCCTGCCAGATCAGGGATTTGATAGGCTCGATATTGCCGACGCACATCTGATCGCACTTGGAAAGCTTCCGCTCCATCATCGAGATCCCTTCGACCATCTCCTTATGGCGCAGGCGGTCGCGGAGGGCGCGCATTTCGTTTCGGAGGACCAGAATGTGCCGCTTTACGGTATTGAATTCTTGACCTGTTCGGATCCCTCAACTTCGCTGGACCCACCTGGGCAATAGTTTTGTGGCGCCCGCCTCAAACGTGAATAGATCCCTTGCGCGGCAGCGCGCGCCACCTGCCGAGTGATCATGTCGGGTCACGGACGGCAGACGCAGCCTCTGGCCGGCCTGTAACCCTTCCGGCGCTTCCGGCGTGCAAGATCGAGAAAATGCGCCACAGCTTCCTGTTCGGTCCCGAACACGTCGGTCCTCTCACCGCCACACTTCCCGATCCGCCCCCAGCTTCGCACGACCGCGGTTTCGCCAAACAAGGTAGGCTCGATTGCAAGCG
>NZ_JAAXQT010000013.1:0-202186 GCF_019778565.1 Rhizobium laguerreae
TCCACGCGATCCGATCGACCCGCGGTAACGTGCGAATAATGGACAGGGAAAAACTGATCGAAATTGCCGGTGGCTGCTATGGAGTGCCGGAGCGCGAATACGAAAAGCTGCTGGGTCCGCTCCGCGCCAGGTAGATTAGCCCATTCGCTTAACCGCTTCGGAAAAGGGCAATACGAGCAGGATATCGCCTGTTTCGTTTCTGATCTCGACGCTTCTTGACGCAATGTCATATCCAAGCAGCACGGCACTGCTCATCAATGCGCGAGCATCACGCACCGCTTCCATGCGAGCGGCATCCAGATCAGCAAGCTCGGTTCCTTCCCAGTCGTCGAGCGATCCTGCTTCAGACAGAATGTTGAAGTAGAAGCGTGGCATTCGAAATCCTTCACAGCCCGGCGTGGCCGGCAGGATAGCCTGTTCATTTTGCCTGTCTGTCGCGGTCAAAGCAACAACATCAGTAACGCGTTCGCCACTATGCCATGTCGCAGCCGGCAACTGTCCGCAACCGCACGGATGGTTGGCCTTGGGAGGTTGATGCACTACGGTTCTTATCGCGATCCGGGCGAGCTGTTGCGAGGCTCAAGGAGGATGATATGGCGAACTTCAATCTCTCACTCCAGATAGAAGACGTGAACGTGCTTTCGGACGCTGTTCGGACTTGGTGCCGGCATAATCACGCCGCGCCAACGGAACAATCAATGCAGTTGCTTTGCAGCGCGGCGGTCGACCTCTATAATCAAGGACACAGGACGCGCGAGGAGCTGGTCACGCTGTTGATCACTAGGTTTGATAGCCCCGACTCGCTGAAGGTCAACGCGCCGTCGTCCACGTCTCACCACTAGTGATATCGGTCTCCTCTCCTGGCCTGACACTAGAGGGTGACAAGACGCTCCTATCGGATCTTGGAGGCATAGAAATGCTTCAGTCCCTCATTTCATTGCCCGATCAAGACATCGAGCTCGTCATCACCGCGGTTCGGCAGTGGTGTACAATGAACGACTGCGAGATCGATAGTAACGAAGGCCGTCGCGCCCTGACCCTTGCCATCGACCTCGTCCAGTACTCCTCCCGAGATACTCTCTTCCAGGACTTGACTAAGCGCCTTTGCCCCCGGTCCGGTCCGATAGACGCGGAAACCTCCGGCGCTGGTTGACGAGCACGGGTACGAAGGCTGAAATTCTTCCGATTCATGGACGTGGAACGCAGGTAGATTCCTTTGCACATTTGCGGTGCGTTTATCAGCGCCGGCTGTCGGTGCCGCTCATCCAAGCTCATGCAATGGTCGATGCCGGAGCTATCGACCGCGTTTCAGCCAACCATGCAATTCCAACAATTTTTCGTAGTCCTTCTCGACCATCCGGCATGGGACGCGGTCGAACGACTGTTCGCCGTGGAGACCGCTGAAGTCAGGGTGTCTCTCCTGGCCAGGTCTCGCGCCATTTGTAGATCGGCTGGTATATACATCTTCCACTGCTGGACTCATCCATCGGTAGACGGCAATTTAAGCACTTGCTGATGTATGGTGACAAGCCGGTTCGATTCCGGCCCGCAAGCCGCGAAATTCCGCGCAGCCGAACCTTCCACAGGAACGCTCATGAGAGCACCCTCGCAGCGACAGCAGCCTCCATGAACGTCCTGCGGGCAAGCTCAGCGCCTCCACGGTGTCTGATGGCGTCTGAGCATCTGCATTTTGCAGCCGCGTATTCTGGTTGCGATTGCGATGGCCAACGATGGAGCAAGGCTTCCAATGCAGCCTTAGGACCGTCGATACGCTCGAGGAAGCCATTTCCGATACGAACGAACACGGGGGCTCCCCAACTGATGTTCGGGTCAGCTTTGATGATCGTCTCCATTGACGAGCCTCCTTCTTTAGCTGCGTACGATGCCAGTCGACCGAACCTTGCTGTTGCGCGGCAGTTCCCATTCGTCGGCGTCTGTGCGCAATCGGACAGGGATCAACAGCGCAATATCGGAGAGATGGCCCCGATACCTGATGGCCGCGCGGACCTCCTGGCAAGCTTTTCGGTGGTCGACTTCAATCCCTCAGCACCGCGGGGGTGTTGGCATCGTTGCCGATGACCGCGAGACCGTCGAGTGGGAGGGCTGCAGGTTGGGCTGCGCCGGGTTGGCGACGTGATGCAGAGGGAAAAACTTCAGCTCCCATCGAAGTAACGAAAACAAAAGTCTCCGCCGAGCCGGCCATCAGCGGCGTCATTGTTATGCTACCGGTGGGGTTGCGGCCGGGCCGAGTTCCGGCTGTTCAACGGTGTCCACAAGCACCTGCAATTCACGCTCATCGAGAGTTTCCTTCTCGAGGAGAAGCCTAGCGGACCGATCCAGTATCTCTCGCCGCTGTCCGAGGAGCGCCACTGTTTCATCGAAGACACGGTCGACGATCCGACGGATCTCCTCGTCAACCCTCGCTGCGGTCTCATCGGAATAGTCGCGCTCCTGCGGACCGTAATACAACCGATCAGCCCCCAGTAACGAGCGCCGGTCTTTCTCCAGAGCCACGTGTCCCAGCTTGTCGGTCATGCCATAGCGTGTGACGATCGCGCGGGCAATGTCCGCAACTTTGACGAGATCGTCGGCAGCACCCGTCGAAAGATGGCCAAAGACGATCCATTCCGCCGCGCGGCCACCGAGCAGCACGGCCATCTTGTTCTCCAGTTCCTCCCGCGTCATCAGGAAGCGATCCTCGATCGGACGCTGGACGGTATAGCCGAGGGCACCGATCCCTCTCGGAATGATGGACACTTTGTGCACCGGATCGACGCCGGGCAGCGCCATGGCGACCAGCGCATGTCCCATCTCATGATAGGCGACGATTTCACGCTCTCTTGGATTGAGCAGGCGATTGCGCTTTTCGAGACCGGCGACGATGCGTTCGCGTCATTGAAATCGGCCATCGTCACCGCCTCCGCCCGACGGCGCGTGGCGAGCAGGGCTGCCTCGTTGACGAGATTGGCGAGGTCGGCGCCAGTGAACCCCGGTGTGAGCGCGGCGATTTTTTCCGGTGAGACATCGGCCGCGAGCTTCACTTTCCTAAGGTGCACGCCGAGAATCTGGAGCCGGCCCGACTTGTCCGGCCGATCCACCAGCACCTGCCGATCGAAACGACCGGCACGCAGCAGAGCGGGATCAAGTACCTCTGGTCTGTTGGTTGCGCTGTCTGCGGAGGAATACATGAACTACCTCCTTGGTGGTCCAGTTTTCGTCCGCGCCCCCGTTTCGAACCGCTGGCACGCTATCAACGCACGCAGCATTTAACTGATAATAGGACTTGAGCTGTCTTGGTTCGTGCATGTCGTTCGGCCGAACTCGACCGGTTTTATGTCATAGCCCTCGTCAAACGATAGAAGAATGAGGACGCTAGAACCCTTGTTCTGGAAGACATGGTAGTCTCAATCAACGCTGCCTCTGTTTTAAGCTTTTCCGGTCACACACGATCTTTTTCAGGGGTACTGACCAGCTTCGCGGCGTCTATATTCGCCTTCCCAAGAGCAGAGTTCATCGTTTTCCCAGATGCGATTTCTGCAGCCAGCACGCCAATGAACTCGTCACCGGCGCCATGGGTGCTTTCAACAACGACCCTGACGGCCTCAATAAGGATTTCATTCCCTTGGCGATCTGCAAAAGCGACACCGACACCTCCTGCGGTCACCACGACCTCGGGAAAGACACTGGCAAGCCTCTTTGCAGCTTCCAGAGCGCCAGCGAGTGTTTCTACGACTGGAAGCCCTGCCAGCATTTCCGCTTCGATTGCGTTGACGACGAGGATATCGATGAGCGGCTGAAGATCGGACGATAGCGGGCGCGCCGGTGCTGCATTGATCAGCACACGCCCACCCGCCCGCTTCACCGCTCTTGCCGCTGCGACATTGGCGGCATCCGGGATTTCGCTCTGCAAAACAAGGAGCGTCGTCCTGTCCAGAAGATCCCGAGCCGCTGCGACATCGCCATCGCCAAGCGTGAGATTGCTTCCGGAGACGATGACTGCGCCATAGTCTCCTTCGGCATCGAAGATCGCCACACTCATGCCGGTGGATTGCGATGCGCTACGCCGAACGAAGGTGTGATCGACATTTTTGCGATCGAGATTTGCAATGAGAAACCGCCCGAATTCGTCATCGGCAACCGCCCCTATCATCGACGTCGCAATACCCGTGCGCGCCGACGAAACGGCCTGGTTGCCGCCCTTGCCGCCGCTTTTCGGATGCCATGATGTTCCCGTCACTGTTTCACCCTTGCGCGGCCGGGCCGGTCCCATCACGGCGATGTCGTAGTGGAGGCTGCCAAAGACGGTGACGCGGGGTGCAGTTGTCATGGGAGTCGATCTTTTCGTTTGGACGTGACGGCGGACATGGTCCGCTCGAGATTGCGTTCGGCAGCTTTGTAGTCACGCTGGGCAACGGCAACGAACACAGCGTCGAGGATGTTGAGCTGCGCGATCCGCGCGGCGGCATTCTCGCCCATCAGAGGAGAACCCTGCGCGGTGGAACAAAGCACCACGTCGGCCGCCTGCGCCAACGCAGACGAGTTGTAGTTGGTGATGGCAATCGTGCGAGCGCCGTTTCGCCGCGCAAGCTGGATCGCCTCGATCACCGCCGTGGTATTGCCCGAATGGGAAAAGCCGATTGCAATGTCTCCGTCGACCAGCAGCGACGCCGACATCAGCATCATGTGCAAATCATCGAAGACGCTGGCCCGCACGCCGATCCGCAGAAATTTGTGCGACACATCCCGCGCAATTTGCGCGGAGCCGCCCACGCCATAGAAATCGCGCTGTTTGGCACGATGGATCAGATCCGCCGCCCTGTCGAACGCCTCCATGTCGAGGATCGACAATGTTTCTTCCAGGGCATTGATCGAGGTGCGAAACACCTTTTGCACGATCTCCTGCGACGTATCGTCTACCGAGAGTTCCTGATGCATTTCGGCCGTGGGCTGGCGGTTATACTGGCTGACCGCCGCGCGGAAATCCCGATACCCGGCAAAGCCGAGTTTCTTGGTGATCTTCACCACCATGGCTTCCGAAACTCCGGCATCGTCGGCAATCTGTTTCAGAGACGTGTCGTCGCTGAAGTCGCGCAACGCAAACACCGTATCGACCACCTTAGCTTCAAGCGGCGTCAGCAAGGGCATCATCATGCGGATTCGAGGGCCGACGGCCTTCGTGTCGAAGTTTTCGGTATTCATTCTCGTCCCCTCGTGGCGCGATCGATCATCATCGCAACGAGGATTATAAGACCGGTTGCCAGCAGTTGATAGAAGGCCTGGACGTTCATCAACGTCAGACCGTTGCGCATCGTACCGAGAATGATGGCGCCGAGGATCGTTCCCAGAATGCTGCCCTTGCCGCCCATCAGCGAGGCTCCGCCAATGGCCGCGGCGGCAATCGCATCAAGCTCCCAGAGATTGCCGAGGATCGGCTCGGCAGCGCCCAGGCGCCCGATCAGAATCAGGGACGCAAGAGCTGCAAGTCCACCGGAGATCACATAAGCCGTGATCTTGGTACGGGCGATCGGTACGCCGGCGACGTAGGCCGCTTCCTCGTTGCCGCCAACGGCCAGGAGATACTCGCCGATCGGGGTCTTCTTGAGTAGGACCCAGGCGGCCAGCGCCACAACGGCAACGATCAGAACGGGTGTTGGGATCCCCAACAGGTTTCCATTGAAGAGCGATCGAAAACCCGTGGGGATGCCAAGAACGGGATTGCCGCCCGTATAGATGAGCGCGAGCGCGCGGTATGTACTCAACGTACCGAGTGTCACGATGAAGGGCTGCAGACCGACATAGGCGACCAGCACTCCGTTTATGAAACCGCAGGCGATGCCGATCCCGAGGCCCGCCAAGATCGCAAGTGGAACCGGCGTTCCGGAAAGAAGCAGGGTCGCCGTGATGACCGCCGATATCGCAGCCGTAGGACCGACGGACAGATCGATACCGCCCGATATGATCACCAATGTCATGCCAAGCGCCAAACAGGCGTTGATGCTGGATTGCTGCAGGATATTGACCAGGTTACGTTCCGACAGGAAGCCGGGAACCAATGTTGCAAACACGGCCATGATGACGACGAGGCCGATCAGCGTGCCGGCGTCTCTCAAAGAAAACGAGAAGCGACCGAATGCGGGCAAGAGTTTCGTGTCGGCGGCGGCCGGCGAGTTGCTCATAACGTGTTCCTTTGTTTCGTCCACGCCTAGGCGGCCGGAGCTGGCGTGCGGCCGGTATTTGCACCGGGAATGGCATGCGCCACGATGGCGCTTTCGGTGAGGTCGGCGCGTGCGATTTCCGCGGCAATCTGCCCGTCCCGCATGACAAGGACCCGATCGGAAAGCCGGATGACTTCCGGCAGTTCGGACGAGACCACCACGATGGAATACCCATCGGCGGCCAGCGCCTCGATGAGGTGATAGATTTCCGCCTTGGCGCCGACGTCGATTCCACGTGTGGGCTCGTCGAACAGGAGAATCTGCGATTTACTTGCCAGCCAGCGGGCGATGATCGCCTTCTGCTGATTGCCACCGCTGAAGAGCCGGATCGGTCTGTCCAACTGAAAAGGCCTGAGATTGACCCGGCGCAGCAGGTCCTCCGCCGTGTTGCGCAACTTGCCGCCCTGAATGATGCCGGCTTTGGAGAAACTTCCGAGCGAGGGAAGTGCCATGTTGATGGTGACCGAGCGGACGGGGATGATCCCCTCCCGCTTGCGCTCTTCAGGAACGAGACCAATGCCGGCAGAAATGGCATCGCGGGGATTGCGCAGGTTCACGGTTTTGCCGTCTATGTCGATCGTGCCCGCCGTCAGTCTGTCAGCTCCAGCCAGAAGGCGCAGGAGTTCCGTCCGGCCGGATCCGACAAGCCCGGCAATGCCGAGAACCTCGCCACGGTGAAGTTTGAACGATGCGTCCCTGATTTTCGTCAGCGACGAGAGCCCCCGCGCCTCGAGTTTGACCGTCGCGGTCGCGTGTGAGACATGCTGCTCCTGCATCAGCTCGCGCCCCACCATCATTGTGATGACATCCTGGTGGGAAGCCGCTCGTACATCCACCGCACCGACAAGCTTGCCGTCGCGCATGACACTGGCGCGCTGGCAGATGCGGAACACTTCGTCCATCTTGTGCGAGACATAGATAATCGTCACGCCACTGGCCGATAGCTTCGTTATAACCTCGGCCAGCCGTTCGAACTCACTGGGCGTCAGACTGGATGTCGGTTCATCCATGGCGATGATCCTGGCGCGGTCGAGCAAGGCCCGGGCAATCTCGACGATCTGGCGCTGCGCCACCTTTAGCGAAGAGATCGGGGCCGCGGGATCGATGCCGGGTTCGATCATCGACAATGCTTCGGCAGCCCGCCGCTCCTGCTCGCGCCTCGAGACGAACAACCCGCCCACGGTCGTCAGCGGATGGCCGAGGAACATGTTCTGCGCGACACTCAGATGCGGGACCTGCTGCAGTTCTTGGTGGATCATGGCGATGCCGGCACCACGCGCATCCATCGGCTTGCGAAAGGAGACATTTTCGCCGTCGACAAACATGGACCCGGAGGTTGGACGAAAGACGCCAGACAGGATGCGGAGCAACGTCGACTTTCCCGCGCCGTTTTCACCGAGAAGCCCATGGATTTCGCCGCGCGCGACATCAAAGGACACGTCGGACAATGCGTTCACGCCCGGGAAGCTTTTGGATATCGCCTCGAATCTCAATCTCGGTGTCATTGCGTCACCCTCCAATCGGCAAGAGATGCCGGCCAGAACGACCGGCATCTTTCTCGTTTGGCGATCACTTCGCCTTGGCTGCGTCTTCCATCAGCACGGCGCGGACATCGACGCCCTCGCCCTGGTAGCGCGCGACATTGTCCTTGGTGATGAGCGCCTGCGGCGTGGCGACGACGCGGGGCAGTTTCTGGCCGGCAACAAGACGCAAGGCGGTTTCAAGAGCTACTTCGCCGGTCAGCACTGGGAAGCTGTCGACGGTGCCCGTCAATTCTCCAGCCTTGATCGACGTATAGGCATCGGATATGCCGTCCGTGCCGAATACGGCGACTTTGTCCTGAAGACCGGCTGCCTTGACCGCCTCGACGATACCGAGCGCCATGCCGTCATTGTTGGCATAGAAGCCGATCAGGTCGGGATGCTGCTGCAGGATGTTGGTGGCGGCGTCATAGGATGTCTGGCGATCCCAGTTGCCCGGAACGCTTGCGACGACTTCGAACTTGCCGCCTTCGCTGATTGTCGACTTGAAGCCATCAGTGCGCTGGACGGCGGCGTAGACACCAGCCTGCCCTTCGACGATCGCAACCTTGCCGCCTTCCGGCCGGTTCTCGATGAACCATTTCGCCACGCGCACACCATTGTCGCGCTGGACGTTGCCGACATAGTGCTCCGCCTGCGGAATTACGGCATCGTTGACGTTGACGACCGGAATGCCGGCAGCCTTCGCCTGTTCGATGACCGGCTGGAGATTGGCGTCGGTCTGCGGCGAGACCAGCAGGACATTGTATCCCTGGGTGATCAGGCCCTCGGCGATCGTCAGCTGACCCAACTGATCGCCTTCGCTCTGTGCCGCCTGGTAGACGACAGGCACGCCGACTTTGTCGCCAAACTTCTTGTAGCCATCACCCAGCGAGCGCCAGTATTCGTTGGTCAGCGTCTTGGACACGGCACCAGCCTTTGTACCTTCCGGCAGCTTGGGAAACGCACCGAGCTTGGCTTCGAGCTGCGACCAGTCCATGCGGTCCTTTTCGGTGTCGGAGTTGAGTGGGGCAAGATCCTGCGCGATGGCGGCGCTGAACAGGAAACTGGCAGCCAGACCTGCGGCAACAGTCGTCTTCAAAAATGTCTTCATCGGTTCCTCCCGAGTGTGAAAGTCACACGCCGTCTGGCGTGCTGTGGCTGTTGGAGTTCAAGATCCCGCGCCAAGCATCACTTCTTGAATGATCGCCTGGGCGGAAACGGCATCCTGACGGTCAATCGCACCAGACAGGCGATTGTCCTGCTCAAGGCGGTCCACGACATCAAGCATGCGCTTGACGGTCTGGATGTTCACCTCGCATTCGTGGACCGGATCGAGACCGGTCATATCCGGGAATGTGTCGAAATAGATCGCCCCGTCATAACCGTCCTTGCGGATCTGGCGCAGCAGTTCGATCGTCTGTTGTGTATGAACGGCGCCAACCATCAGGCCATCGTCACGCTTGGCGTAGCCGTCGTTCAGATGGACGCCGAGCACCCGGCTGTAGCGGGCGATCAGCGCCGCCGCGAAGGCCGGCTGCTCATCGGCATAGAGCACGTGGGCGAAGTCCAACGTCACACCAAGATTGGGGAGGCCGATTTCCTTGATGGCCAACAGCGTCGTGGCGCAGTCGGGCATCAGGCTATAGGAGCGCGGCTCGTTCGGCTTGTATTCGATGCTGATCCGGCAATCGGGATCATGCTCGCAAACTTCACGAATTCCAGAAATCTCGTGTTGCCACAAGGTTGCATAGTCGGCCTGGAACGCGTAATCGAACCCATCCTGCCCGAGCCAGATGGTCATCAGATTGCTGCCGGCCTCACGGGTCGCGTCGATGCCCTTCTTCGTGAGGTCGATGGCTTCACGGCGAACCGCTGCATCAGGGTTGGTGAAGGCGCCAATCTTGAAAGCGGGATTGGTGTAGTAACGCATCGCAAAGCCGTTGACCGCAAGGCCCATATCCCCGATCTGCCGTGCCAATTCGCGCGAATCTTCAGAGACGTGGTCAGGATAATTGAGATCGAGATCCGTCAAGCCGTCGACCTTTGCAGCACGGGCGACCATCTGCTTGACACTCGGCTTCCCGGAAAGATCAGGCCATTCGGCCTGCGGCCGGGAGGCAAAGGAGTTGAGGCGGGTGGCGAATTTCAATGGGGTCACTGGACTGGGCTCACATCGTTTAGCGTTGGGGTCTACTTCACATAATAATAGTAATTTGTAAAGTTATGAAATGTTGTGCGGCGCACCATTTCGCGCGATCGTGCTCGTCCTGGGTCGACGAACGAGGCTCCGCGCTATTTCACCGCGCCCGCCGTCAGGCCTTTAACGATGTAGCGCTCGAGGAATATGCCGATGAGCAGGAGCGGGAGAATGGCAGCACTCGCGATCGCTGCCATGGACCACCAGTTGATGCCCTGCGATCCGGTCTGGCTTGCGACCATTACCGGCAGTGTCTTGGCTTCGGTGCTGGTCAGAAGGGCTGCGAAGAAATACTCGTTCCAGCATAGAATAACCGACAGAATGAAGGCTGCGACCATGCCGGGCAGTGCAATGGGCAGCACGATCCGCACGAACGCGCCCCAGATCGAGCAGCCATCGACAAGCGCAGCCTGCTCCAGCTCCAGAGGGATCGTGTCGAACTGGTCGCGCATGATCCAGATGACGATCGGCAGCACCATCAGCGTGTAGACCAGGATGAGGCCGACAAGCGAGTCCAGCAGCATCAGTTGCTTGTAGAGAACCAGGAAAGGCATCGCGAGCACGACCGGTGGCAGGATGAGCTGGGACAGGAAGAAGAAGGAGATGTCCTTGTTGCGCATCCAGAGGAATTTGTAGGAAAAGCGGCTGAGGCCGTAGGCCGCGAGCGATCCAATCATCACGGCGAGCAGCGAGGCGCCCGCCGACGCAACGACACTGTTGAAGAACCGGCGGATGAACTCGTCGCGCACGGTCGATTGGGCAAAGATCGTGTCGGGCGACAGGCCGAGCGAACGCCAACCTTTCCAGTCCGGCTTGAAATCCACGAAGGGAATGAGATGGCCCTGAGTGACGTTCACGGCGGTCTTGAACGACGTCGTCACCGTCCAGTAAATCGGAAACAGAGAAACGAAGGCCCAAAAGACCAGGGCGGCGTAGATCAACATGCTACGGGTCATGAAGCCGGGCAGCGCGAAGCTTCGACGTGCGGGCGTTTCTGGACGGATTGCCCCATGTGCTGTCGACATCGTGTCAGCCCTCAGTTGTTCTTTGCATCCATCGGCTCGCCCATTTCAGGATGAGCGCGACAAAGACGATGATGATGACGAGATAGACTTCGGCAAGCATGGTGCCGTAGCCGACGTTGGAACGGTCCCGATATTCGCGGAAGATGAAACTCGACACCGTGTCCGTCGCGCCACCCGGGCCGCCTGCCGTGACATTGATGACGATATCGGCGAGTTTCAGCTCGAATATGATCCGCAGGATCAAGGCGGTCATGCTCACCGGCAGCATCAGGGGGAAGGTGATCTCCTTGAACGATTGCCAGCCGGTGGCGCCATCGACCCGCGCCGCCTCCTTGATTTCCGCAGGCAATGCCTGCAAGCCTGCCAGCAGCAGAACCATCATGAAGGGAATGGAGACCCACGCATCCATGGCCATGATCGACAACCGCGCCAGCCAGGGGGTCGAGAAGAAGGCGGGATTGTCCCAGCCAAGATAACGTGCCAGCGTCGCCGCGGGACCGAAGCGGTACTCCATTAGCGACTTGCCGATCATCCAGCTGACGGCGACCGGACTCAGCATCAACGGCAATAGAAAAGCGACGCGGAAGAACTTGCGCGCCTTAATCTCTGCGTTGAGGAGAAGAGCAAGGCCGAAGGCGATCGCATATTGAACGAGAACCGCCAGAACATAGTAGACCATGTTCAAAAGCGCGTTCCAAAAGTAGGCATCCGCTAAAAGCGTGCGCAGATTGTCGAGGCCGTTGAAGTGTCGTCCCTCGACCGCACTGAGGTTCCAATCGGTAAACGCGATGTAGAGGCCGAAGATGGTCGGAAAGATCACCATGGCGACGGTAAAAAGAACGGCCGGAAGGATGAAGGCCGCGCGCTCGCCAGCCTCACCGCGGATCATCACCTGGGATACGCCGAAGACCACAGCCCAGATGAGATAGACATAGAGCAGAGGGCGCCAGCTCTCAAAGCCCAGTGCGATGACGCTCATGGCATCGAGCGACTGCAGCGCCAGGACCGCGATGAAAGCGATGGTCGCAAATGTCAACAAAGCCCTGCCGAGCAGGATATGCTTTCCGGCAGGAGCAGCACGGCGCGCTGCGAACGGTGCATTCGTGACCAGCGTCATTGACTGAGACATGGCAGCAGACCCTCACGGCAGAAGTTCGAAAATTGTTTCTGCGGTTCCGGCGACATGGGAGAATCATGCCGCCGGAGCCCTTCAGATGAGCCTTTGAGGCGATTGACCTCAGGCTCAGACGCCGAGCGATGCCTTGTAAAGCGCTATCTGCTTGTCGCGACCCAGTTGATCGGTGATCTTTTCCCAGGCAACGGCAATCGCATCCGCCCCCTTCTGGGCTGTCATCTGGCCGGCGAACACCTTGGCCAACTCGTCTTCTGCAACGCTGTAATACTGGAAGATGCCGGGGATGCGCGGCTCGATGGCAGCATTGGGGTGATTATACGAGTTCGACTGCGAGGCAAGATAGTTCGAGATGAAGGCCTCGTCGTAGCCAGCCTCGACCCATTCCTTGGTGTCGAACTGGCTCTTGCGATAGCACTGGAAACCGGACGGATATGCCGCCATCCACAGAGCCAGGTCCTTGCCGCCGAGATGGGCAGCCGCGCTCCAGGCTGCCTTCTTCTTTTTTTCGTCGCTGTCGACCCGGGCCATGACGTAAACGCCCCATCCGAGGTAGGCCATGTTCGGGGCGTGGTTCGGACCACTCGGCAACTTGTCCCACTGACCGGTCTTCGAATTGTAGACGTCGTCCGAGCCAGGCAGGATATCGAAGGCGACGGTGTCGCCGATCACCGACGTGTCGCTGGTGCGCGCGCCGGAGCCGACATCGCCCCACCAGGAAACCATGGATCCGGTACCAGCCAGGAACTGCTGGAAGGCGGTGGTGCCGGGGTCCGCATTGAGCTGATCGCCAGACTCCGACGGCAGCGCGTCGATCACGTCTTGAATGGCCCGGACCCAGGCCGGGTTGTTGATCCGCGGCTTCATCGTATCAACGTCGAAGAGCCAGGCCTTGTCGTCTGGATGCTTGGCATAGGCGGTGGCGCGGCTGCCGAGGAAATAGAAGCCGAACCCACCCCAGGCTTTCGGCGCATCGAGATAGCCGATCGCTTCCATGCCGCCGATCGTCTTGCCCTTGAGGAACTTGGTGACTTCCTGAACCTTCTGCCAGGTCTTGGGTACGCCCCAGTCGCCCTCATGTCCCTCGTCCTTCCAGGCCTTTGCCAGGTCGGCATCGGTGAAGTAGTCGGCGCGGTAGTTGAAGTTGTGGCAATCGCCATCAACCGAGATGCGATACGTTTTGCCCTCCCAGGTTCCGACCGGCGCCTTGAGGTAGTCGACATAGTCGTCCATGTCGATCTGGGCCTTGACCCAGTCCGGCATTTCGGATGCAAGCCCCTTGCCGCAGACGTCGCCCTCGAAAGGCGCGCCCATCTCCAGGATATCGAAATCCACCGTCCCGGTGGCGATGGCCTGCTGCAGACGCGGATTATAGTCTGCCTGCGCCAGATCGATCCACGAAATCTTCGCACCCGTATAATCTTCCCAAGATTTCAGAAAACCGCGGAAGATCACATTGTGGAGATTCTGGTTGTTGAGCCCCATGAAAGACAGTTCGACGCCGGCGAATTCGCCCTGCTTCACGCTGCTCTTGGTCGCGCCGAGGCACAGTTCCCCGACCTTCTGCCAATCCGCATCGGTCGGCGAACCCTTGCCGACGCCGGGAATCTGCAGGATCTGGCTGCGCAAGGACGCGTCCTGCGCGCGGGCGCTGCCGACAGCACCGAGAATGGTGCCGGCGGCGGCAAGAGCCCCCAGACTGGCGCCGGTCTTCAAAATGGCGCGGCGGCTCAGGCCGATCGCCATCATTCTTTCGAAGTCACTGACCTTCATAATTCACTCCTCCCGTTGAACAAATCATCACATGTGATGGGTATCGGCCGAGCCCCTGCGTCGCGGTGCATCGGCGAAGCGGCTTTCAATCGAGCCGCAATCCGGTCTCCAGATCGAAAAGATTCACGGATGCCGGGTTTGGCGTCATCGCCATCGGCTGGCCGGATTGATCCTCCACCCGGTCGCGAAAGACGCCGATGACCTTCTGGTTGCCGATCCGGGCAAAAACCTGCGTCTCCGATCCCGTTGTTTCCACGACAGTGACGTTGGCCGTCACTTCGCCGCCAAGCGCGAAATGCTCCGGCCGGATGCCGTAAAAGGCGGGCCGGCCATCGGAGCCTTCCGGGGAGCGAACAAGCGGCAGCCGGATACCGTCGTCGGTCTCGAAAAAACGTGCCCCGGACGTCCGGATGTGGCCTTTGAGCAGGTTCATCGACGGCGAGCCTATGAAACCGGCAACGAAAATGTTGGCCGGCTTGTCATAAAGTTGGAGCGGTGAACCGGCCTGCTCGACGCGTCCGTCCCGCAGCACGACGATGCGATCCGCCATCGTCATCGCTTCGACCTGGTCATGGGTGACATAGATCATCGTGGTCGCGAGCCGCCGCTGCAATTCCTTGATCTCTGCGCGCATCTGCACCCGCAGCTTCGCATCCAGATTGGAAAGCGGTTCGTCGAATAGAAAAACCTTGGGATCGCGCACGATCGCCCGTCCCATGGCGACGCGTTGTCTCTGGCCGCCTGAGAGTTGACGCGGATAGCGTGCGAGATAAGGAACCAGATCGAGAATCTCGGCCGCTTTCTTCACACGGGCATCGATATCCGCCTTAGGCTCTCCGCGCATTTTCAAGGCGAAGCCCATGTTCTCGGCGACTGTCTTGTGGGGATAGAGAGCGTAGCTCTGGAACACCATCGCGATGTCGCGATCTTTTGGCGGCAGATCGTTCACCACCTGGCCGTCGATGAGAATATCGCCGAATGTAATCGGCTCTAGGCCGGCGACCATGCGCAGAAGGGTGGACTTCCCGCAGCCCGAAGGGCCGACCAGCACCACGAACTCGCCGTCGGGTATTTCCACCGAAACCCGGTGGATAACGGTCAGGCTTCCGTAGGCTTTGCCGACGTTCACGATATCCATGGATGCCAATGCGAATTCCTCCCGATGCGTCGCGCTCCCCACGACGGTTGATCGTCCCTCCAGAAGGCGGCGGCGGGGCGTCGCATCCAGCAACACCGCCGCCGCCCGGTCCGCCCTGGAAGGGACATCATTCGGCTAGAAACTTCACATAATAACATCTGCGTGTAAAGTCGTTTACCCGCACGTCCGAAATATTTTTATGCCGCCTCTCATTCTCCGTTCTTTGCTCCTATTTATGCCTGCAATAGCCGGTGGATCGCCCTAGATACCCGATGACGATCCTCTGCTCGACGTTAAAGCATGATTTGCAAACATCACGACGTGTATATACTATGTGAAGAAAATCGCTGCAGCCAAGGGAGGCACCAGGTGCTGAAAGGAATCGATCCGGTCATCAACGCTGAACTGATCCATGCGTTGATGCTAATGGGGCACGGGGACCAGCTGGTCTTGTGCGATATCAACCATCCCGCCCAGACCATCGCCCGGCACACCACCTACGGCCGCCTCATTGACCTCTCCGGCTGTGGTCTTGAGCGTGCAGCGGAAGCGATCCTAAAGCTGTTTCCGCTCGACACATTCGTCGACGCCCCCGTGATACGGATGCAGGTTGTGGGCGACCCGGAAAAGCAGATGCCAATCTTTTCCGCGATGCAGACGGTCCTCGATCGCGCGGAGGTGCGGCCGATCAGGATGGACGCATTGGAACGCTTCGCATTCTACGAGGCGGCAAAAAACTCGTTCGCAATTGTCAGAACCTCGGATCCCGGTCCGTACGGATGCTTTATTTTCAGCAAAGGTGTCATTTAGTCGAAATGACCGCCTTGAAAGGATTGGAACCAGCGACCCTGCTATTGGAATATAGCCAACGTGCTGAAGTTTCTAAGCCATCGGAGCGCCGTTTCGTGAATAGGAGCGAGGCGAAGCCGCTCCGGCCAGACATGCCTCATCCACCCCGCGAATGGAGCCCCTGTCGTCAAAGGAAAGGGATATGGCAATGGCGGCCGACAAAACCCGGTCCCGAATTGACGGGGTACAGGATTGGCCAGATCACTGAGTTCACCGTTAAGACCCTTCATACAAGGTTCCATTCACCGAACATCTTTGGTGACAATAAATGCTTGTCGTCCCAAGCTTGGCATGTCGCGTTAGACTTAAAGTTGCAGGGTCGCCGTTTTGATGTTAATTCTCAACAGGACAGAATTGTTTTACCAGGACCATCATGACCTACAAGGATGCGCGAAAGTGGATCGTTACTTGGAGCTTTGGCCTCATGACAGTCTACGGAGCTGTGTTCATTGTCGGGCCAGCCCTGAGATACCCTCTGGCTTTTGATCAAAGTATTCAATTATTACAAATCGTGTTTCCGCTTTTTCTCGGTTATCTTTCGACGGCAATCGTGTTCATGTTCGAAGGAACAGATGCTCCCCCAGCGATAGCCACGCCCGAATTGCTCGGACTGTTGACTAAAGGTCCATTCGTTGCAGCATCAATAATGAGCCTCGCGCTTTTCGTGGCGTTCTGGATAGCAAACAGCACAGACTCTGGTAGCGCGCTGTCGGACTCAATGTCATTCGAGACGTTTTCTTCCATATTTTCATTGGTCATCGGGATTTATACGGCAACGACCAGCGCTCTGGTCGCATATCTGTTTAAGAAAGAGCGGCAATGAGACGCGTGCTCCTATTGCTGGCTTTCTCCGCCACGCTTCTCAGTCCAAGTCCTAACCTCCGTGCAACCGACGATATCCTCACACTCCAACAGCCAGGTCGACTAACTTATATCGATTTACACGTCAGAAACGAGAGTAGGTTCTTTGGCCTGTATGAATACAATGACAGCGCGACTGCTCCGTTTGATTTTATATGCAAGACTTTAAGTTGCGTCGACACTGGATCTCAGCTTAACAACAAGCTGGGCACGTACAGCCGCTACTTAGAGTTAGCTCGGCCATTTAGTTCCTTTATGTCCCTCGCCGATGAAGAAATTCTCAAAGAAATTACGACCGAGCGCGATGCTTCGCTAAACCGGGCGCGCTACGTCACCACCAATTCAAGCTATGCCTATGCTTTTCTCGAGAAGCAAAATATAAGGCAATTCGACGAACATCGGTATTTGAATTTCCGTCTTGTCGACCGCGATACGGCCTACAAATCCGTCACGGTCTCGATCCCGCCATTGGTCGCCAGGGGTATCGCCATCTGCGCAACCCGCTTGCGCAAAGGTCGGGAAGGCGTGATGCACGGTTGCTATTTGATCGCAATATTGTCAGGCGACCGGCCGTTATTTCGGACAATTGTAGGCGTTAGGACAACACCTGCGGAACGACGGGCTAGCAACCCGTTTGTGGACGCCTCATATCAACATGCGCCGATTTCCGAATTAGATCTAGACAGCAGTACCCCATCGTACACCCTGCCAGCTAGAGCGGTCGCAATACCGGACACTTGTAGGAGGAAAATGGCGGAGGGACTGCATGATGCCTTGGCGTCGAACCCGGGTATCGCCTTCACCAAAGATCGCTTTGAACTGGAGATCGAAGAGCGATGGTTCCGCATCGTCGGTGAAACCGAAACGAGAGTTTCCAAAATCAGAAACGATTCTTGGGAGTCAATCGCGGCAGACATCAGCTTCCGGCCGGGCATCGGCGATACGGGTTCGCGCGTTGTTCGCCTGTACGGTTATTTTGGCCGGCAACCAGGCGATCGCCGGGAAGCGCCAACGCAAGTATATCAAGAATATTACACGAGGATTTCTGCGGTGTGGAGTGACGTCTCTAGCAGGTACTGTCAATAATTGCGCGCTTAAAATTGGTCCGCTACGAGTTTCTGTTGCGTTAGGCCGCAAGATTCTCTCGAAAACCCGCTGAGGCGCCTGAGCAGCGAGCCGAGTCCGGGTTCGTCGACCGCACCAGCCGCCTCGTGTGGGTAAACTAGCTTAACTGCCGGACTGTTAAGCTCTTGAGCCAATTCGAACCAACGACCGGTAGTTTGTGCGATCGCTACCGCATTGTTTGTGTTACGATCATGTTGCGGCAAAAGTCCTAGCCGTGAAGATATACGAACCTAGTCAACGGCTAGTCGAGAGCGATGTCGTTTGATGATCTCTCCGCATGGGCAACGGCCAATCCTGGAAGATCTAAATCCGCAGCACGCATCCCCGACCAACTTAGGCTTATCACTGATAGCCATCGTCCATCCTATTCGCACCTTCAAACATCGACAGTAGAGATCTTCATCTGATGGTGAGCCTGTGAACTTTTACGATCTCGACGAAGATGCCCGTCAATCGCTTCTCATGGCACGCCGCGGTGGTATTAAGAGCTTCGCCCGAAAGGTCGATGGGATTGCTAGCACCATCTACTGGTTTTATCACGGCCATAATGTTCATCCGTCTCACATTGTTGCAAAGCTTCAGAGGTCGCTTATTTCGAATGCACCTCCAGCTAACAGCGCCCGGTCCCTAGAGGAATGACCAATCTGGGCCGTTTGCCGACCGGCAGTTTCTGGCATCCGAAAGGCGATAGCGGACAACCGATCCGGTAGGTCCGTGGTCCCTGACCGACCATTCCTGACATCGCGGATGCGCCTTTCGGTCTCGCCATAGCAGTAGCACCATAAGGCGCCGACGAGGGCGAGACCGTCGATGGGGCGATCCAGGCGCAGGGCGATCTGACTGGAGCTTCCCCGGGCGGGCGAGCATGGGTAGGGTAGATCGTTCGAAGATCGGACGGCGGAGCTGCCGGTCTTGGCCAACCGTGGCGAGCGCCAAACCGGTGCACGTCGGCTGGCCAGTGGAAGCTGGACAGGCCAGCAAGTGCGCTATTTCGAGCGTAATAAAGGTTCAACGGTCTCTTTGTACGACCATTCCGGCACCACAAATGGACCATCAGGTCCATCTCTCAATGATTCCCGCAGTCGAAGGTCATTTCTAAAAAGCTTCTCTCCGATCTGCCGGACCTCGGTAGCGTGATAATCACGCAGGGCAATGTAGCGGTTCGCAGCAACATCTGATGTTGGCATTGCAGCCTTCGCCAGATTGAGGCCGGCCGAAAGCAGGGAGAGGAAATTGAAAAAACCCGCTGACGCATCAGAGCGCCGCATCTCGTCAATTGCGCCCTCGATTTTGCGTGTCATTGATTCATTTGCTGCCACCAAGTTTGAAATTTCCTCCTTGATGCCCATTTTAATCAGCTGTTCTTGGTACTGTTCGTAGTAGCGCTGCCAAGCCACTGCTTGCAGCCTGAGTTTCTCAACGCCAGCGCTTGTCGCATGCAGTTTTGCCAGGGCGGTCGCCGCCCGCATTTGCTGATCAGCAGCAAGTTCCGCGTCCGCGATCCTTACTTTATCGGTTCTCCACACACGCCTTGCCGGGTCATACTCAAGCCAGAGTCCGTGTCGTAAGACAGGAACATTGCTGCGTTCAGCGAAGTCATCGATCCGCAATTGTCGGTCAGCAATTTCATGTTGCATATCTGCCGAGAGGTTAGGCTCTTCGGATGCAAATGTTCTCTCATTGATGATTGCGTGAGAGGGCGTCTGGCCGTATCCACGCGGCACCATCAAGGCCTCGTATCCATCATCCCCTTGGACCCAAACCACCTCGAACAGGACACCGTACTTTCTGTACGAGTTCGGAAATCCGCTCTTATAGGTTTCCAACAAGGCCGCATCGAGAGTGCCGTCACGCGGCGTATAGTCGCCCGTCAAGTCGCTGTATCCTTCTGCAAGCTTGTCGAGCCCTTTCGTGAGACCCCACGCGCCCAGTGTTTCCAGAAACCACGCGGCAATAGTTGGAACTGGCAAACTACTTTCCCCCGATTTCTCGTGCGACCCTTGTCAGTGTCGGATACAGCGACATTTCAATTTTCGCGTCGTAGGGTGCCGCCTGCTCCACCAGCATTGCCGCTGTCTTGCGGTCTAACTCATCGATCGCAGCAAGGAATCCTCTACGAACAATGTCCGGTTGGAGAGCATTGATATCCAACCGTGAGAGTGTGTCCTCTTGGATGAGTCCTTCTTTCGTCACCGGGTAGTTACAGTCAATGCGAAGCTCTTCATTCAGTCTCTGCAACTCATTATATGTCTGCTGGTCGAGGCTAGATACACTCTGAGTCGGGCCTATCCTCATGCCGAATGGTTTTTCAGATCTCGCTGCCAGCGTTAGCTCGCCTTCGAATCTGTTGAAATTGTATTCACGATAGTAAAGGGCGCGAGTTGTATATATTACTGTATTTGAATCCGAGCCGCCCATGCCATCGGGAAATGTGTAGGCTTCCTCGTGGGTCGAGTCCACATAATAACAGATAAACTCCGATCGCTCAATTGTAGCGTATCTACGCAGCGCCTCCAGCGAAGGACTTGAATAAGGCTCTAACAAGCCACTGATCTTTTGGTTCAGCGCGCGCCTCTCATTTGCGAATGACCCCGTAAAGTTTGCATCGACGGCCATGTTGTAAAACCGGAGGTAATTGCTTAACGCGCTAATCCACGCAGCCTCGCTGACAGCGAACGGTAGCAGCGCGTTGTCGCTTGCATTCCCGGTAAGCGCTCCGGTGAGCAGGGCATAGGCCTCCTGCTCAATCATGAACATCAGCGGTAAATGAATCACAAGATTTTCGCCGACTTCATACGATTCATTCAGCACTTGTTGCCGAGCTTTTCTAACGTCGTCGTAGAGAGCGAAGAGGTCGCGGTAGTAAGCGTACCTATCTGCGTCAGTGTTTGATGTCTGACCCTGCTCTCGAAGTTCATAGAGTGCTTGGGCCTGGCCCGCAACGGCCCTCACGGAGAAGTAGTCATAGATATTTACCGGAAGTTTAGCCTGCCCCTCTCTGATCGCTCCAAGCTCACTCAAGGCGGTCTGCAAACCGCGGTTGATCTGAGACAGATTTTCCGACATAGCTGTCAGAATGGAGGTGAGCCCGCCGCTGCCGCTTTTCCTGAACGCCCCTACGATCGTAGAGGCGGCGTTTACGACCAATATGGCGGTTTCTACTTGGCCCGCAGCCGGTTGGACAAGAGCCAGCCAGGTACCGATTAATGGGGCCAAGAGAACTGCGGTACGCTTGGTCATTGGCTTGCGGCATCCCGATTAGATTGAAAGGCAAGCTAGCACATGATCGGCTCCTGGTCACGGTAGCAGCCTGATGCGATGATCGATCAAAGTGCCGGCAGCGTTGCTCTAGCTTGACCGCCAAACTCGCCATGTGTGGTTGGGTCGTGAAGGCCTAGTCGCCAAGTTCCAAGATGGGCGTCGCGAGGTTGGCTGTATCCGACGCCGACTAGCGAGCTATACGCCGGATGGCGATGGGGCCGAATGCTGCTTCCTGCTTAGTAGGCTAGCAAGTGCCAACGTGTGATTCCAGGCGATTGGCCACAGTCGGCTGTTGGCGCAACTACGATGTTCAGGCTAGTCGCCAGCAACGTCTGCTATCGGGCAACAGCAAAGATCAGCTCAACGGCCGACAAGCAGGCGCAAAGTTGACGTTCAGCGATCTGACCTTCTATTTCCGATTGGGCGCCATTGCGAAAGTGAACGATGCTCGCCTTGAGCGGATTCGAACCGTTGACCCTCCCTTTACTAGAATTTCAACCACTTGAGAAGGTTTGATAGTTTCACTCTATCGATTGTCTCGCCGACGGTTCGGGAACATGTCTTCGCCGCGATGGTGCAGACGCGTATGTTGTAGGCGGCATAGCCAACGTAGAGTTACACGTATGGCTGAAATTGCGCTCTGTCGAGATAGAAGTCTCTCTGCGGACTGCGCTCGCCGGTCTGTACGTCGACCACCTGTGCAGTCGCTTACCCCATATCTTCCGGCAGGCGTGAGATTGAGTGCGGGCAGATCACCCAACGACAGATTGACGTCACGGCGACGTAGCAAAAGTTCTTTCGTACATCCGCCACTCCAGCGTCGAGACAAGAGTGTTTTTTTCACCCGGACCCAACCCCAGGATTGTAGTATGGCGACGTATCGCAAACTCGGGCGCCGCCATCCAGGATGCGAGCAAGCTCGTCTTCCATGTGAGTTGCTTGGGCAGCGGAGTAAGCAGACCCTGTCGAGGAAACACCTTCTCATTGACCAACCCAGTACATAATTCGCCCAGCGCGCCCGTGGTAAGGTCCGCAATAGCAGCAAGATCTTCGAGAACTAGACTTCCATCTTCGGCAATGCCCGTTGTGCTGCAGCGAATGTGACCGAGGGAATGGGAAAAATAGGAGGCCATGACACGCTGGAAAAGTCGCGTTAGGCTTGTAAGCAAACTCACATTCGCGGCGATAGCGTCTTCATCAATAACCCAAAGAACGTCCTGTCCTGGCGACGACAGGCCTGACAATAGAAATGCGCTCAGGTGCAACACTCGTAGCAAGCGCTCTTGCACATTCGCCTTCCATCCCTTCAGTAATTCAGCGCCCACCTCGTCCTCGGCGGGACCCGTGAAAAGTGATCCACCCTTTTTGGATATGGCAAACTGTACCAAGTAACCTTCGATACCAGCCGCCGCCCGCATGAATGGAACTAGTGCCTGACGCCGCATACCGTCGTTTAGTGCCTTGAAGGACATTCGTCGGCTGTTCGGCAGGATTGAATGGCGAAATCGGCGTTGGTGCGCCAACCAGTTCTGGTTTTTCGCAAGGTCCAATATCAAGAATGTGTAAGTATCAAAGTGCTGCTTTTGATGGTGGCCGCCAAAATCCGCGACTAGCAGAAGCGTGCGACCCCGCGTGAGGATCGGGAATTGCAACCGCTTAGCAAGGAGGTCAGCATTAAAGCTATCGCTTAAAAACTCGCCCACACCTTTGGGCGAAAAAGTAGATAAATGGCCCGACGAAGGTAATAGGTCGAATGAGACCTGAAAGGGAGTTGTCATGGATGTTCAGCTCGGTTCACGAGGGACAAACTTCCCATATTAGAAAGGCGCATAAATCATTTCTACAATCTATAGACGAACACTGCAAATTAACGAGAATTAAGGGTATGCTGATGTCATATCACCCAGACTATCGGAGGGTTGCAAGTGGCTGAGACGCAGATCGAATGGACTGACGCGACATGGAATCCCGTCGCGGGTTGCACTATCATGTCCGCTGGATGCACGAACTGCTACGCAATGGCCATGGCCAAGCGGCTGGAAGCTATGCATGTAGACAAATATGTGGGCTTAACCCGTACGAGCGGAACAAGGACAATCTGGACCGGGATTGTCCGGGAGGATGAAACCGCCCTCCTCATTCCGCATGCGTGGAAAAAGCCTCGCAAGATTTTCGTCAATTCGATGAGCGACCTTTTCCATGGTTCAGTCTCCGATGAATTCATTTCAAAAATCTGGCAGGTGATGCGCGAAACGCCGCATCACAACTACCAGATCCTCACTAAACGGCCAGACCGCATGGCTGCTGTTATACGCCAGGTGATTGGCGAAATTCTGCCAAACGTGTGGCTTGGAACCAGCGTCGAGAACGAGGCTGTGACGGAGCGCGTTGACCATCTTCGTCAAGTGCCTGCAGCCATTCGCTTTATTTCTTTCGAACCGCTGATCGGTTCTGTCGGCACCATTAATCTTGCCGATATCCATTGGGCTATCGTCGGCGGAGAAAGCGGCAAATCTGCTCGACCACTTCAGGAGGAGTGGATCGATGAGATATACGCCCGTTGCCTGGACCACGAGACGGCGTTCTTTTTCAAGCAATGGGGAACGTGGGGCAAGGACAATAAGCGGCGGTCGAAGAAAGCAAATGGCCGAGAATATAAAGGCCGCACATGGGATCAGATGCCTACCCATGCAATAGCGTGAGGTCACCACGAAACGCTTTCACAATCGGGGGATGAGTGGTCAGGAAACGGTATGATTGGGAAGGTGGCGCGCAACTTGACGAGCACTCGAAGCGCAAACACAAGATTCTGCACGAATATGTCCTGCAATATATAGTTGTCAGATGTAAGCACCCGCAGCAGCCACGCTTCCGCTTCGCCATTGTTGACGGCTTCGCTGGTGCAGGACGATATGCTGGAGGCGCCCTGGGCTCACCCCTCATCTTCGTTGACCGAGTAAATGCCGCTGCTGAGGAGATAAATCTGGCGCGGGCTATCGAAGGGCTTCCCAACATCGACCTAGAATGCCACCTGATTCTGAATGACTCTGACCCGACCGCACTTTCTCTCCTGAAGCAGAACATTGCTCCACTGCTTGCCGAGGTGCGGGAAAGCAGCAAAAATCTGCGAATTGAAACGAGCTTTCTCAACGAGAGATTCGAAGACGCTTACCCAACGATCAAAACAATACTGACATCAGCGAAAGTTACGAACGTATTGTTCAACCTGGATCAATGCGGACATAGCTACGTCGACCGCGCGACATTGGTCGACATAATCCAGACCTACCAATCTGAAATTTTTTACACCTTCAGTATCCAGTCGTTCTTGGCCTTTTTGAGCCGAACAAACCCCGATCTCTTGCTGTCACAATTGGCTTTCTTGGGCTTGCCCCTTCGAGATATCGAGCAGTTGAATTTTCCGATGAGCAACGAACGATGGCTGGGCACGGCAGAGCGCCTCGTGTTCGGCGCGTTTCAGGTCTGCGCGCCATTTGTGAGCCCATTCTCCATCCACAATCCAGATGGATGGCGCTACTGGTTTATCCACTTCGCCAAGTCATACCGCGCCCGCCAAGTCTATAACAATGTGTTGCATGACAACAGCAGCTCGCAAGCCCATTTCGGCAGGGCCGGCCTCAATATGCTGAGCTATAACGCTCGTCACACCGACGGCCATCTTTACCTTTTCGATCAAGCAGGGCGCACAACGGCGGTTGACCAACTACGGGACGACGTCCCGCGACTTCTCACCGACAGGGGCCGTGCGATTAATGTGCTTGATTTCTATGAAAGTATCTACAATTTGACGCCTGCGCATTCGGCCGACATACTTTCATCGCTGGTTGGTCATCCCGACGTCAAGGTCACGACCAAATCCGGAGGCGAACGGCGCAAGGCCAGTACCATTAAGGTAGCTGATACTATCAGTCTGAACCCTCAACGTACATTCCATCAAATACTACGACCGATTGAAAGCTGACGACCGGAAATCGGTCCGTATTTAGGTTGAGCCCTTCCGGACTTTAGGCAGCTTATCACCCATTCTCAGGATGTAGTCCGCACCCTCAAGGCCTTTGCGATGCGGGCCGGCCCATAACAAATAGTACAGCGGTGCGCCGCGCCTATTGCAGATGAGCCTCGGTGTCGACACAAAGCCAAACGCGTTTTTGAGGTTGCGCCGGTACAATTCCAGCAATCGCACAGAATAGTCGTCTCGCTTACGAATTTCTGTCGAAGCGAACAGGCCATGAGCATCGGATGAGTAAACCTCGTCGAACCACTCGTGGCTACCAAAATAGCGATCCAACGTTTCGGCCCAAGCAACCGGCACGTTGCCGTCATTAGGAAGCATCCGATTGATCGCCATATTGAGGGCAAAGTTTACAACGACTTCGAATAAGCCGGTATCAGCCAAGGATTTCACGCTTGACCATTCAAGCCTTGCCCCGAAGGGATCGAGAAACGCCACACCACGATGTTTACTCTTGGAAATCGCCTGGGTGGTTACCCAAGCAATTCCTTCTGCTGCTGGCACTCTGAGCGTTGTGATCTGTCTGCTGTCGCCGAACTCTGCTTCAAGTCCGCTCAGCTCTTCGGCACGTTTGGGCGCAGGCTCGATAAAAACATAGCGCGAGAAAGGATTGGCGATACCAAGCGCCACCCTGGGCGACCCATCGAGAAATTGCGTCTGTTCACTGTCCTGAGCGTCAGGTGTTTCCAATAGGTCGGGCGTTGCTATCGGTTCGTTATTGTTGCGCACCTTGGCACGTCCACCGCCGGCGAATGCATCGACATAAATGGTGCGCCATGGCTGATTCTTGAGGACTTTTGTGTAAAAATCAAGATAGCGGGCCAGGATCTCCAGCTTCTCTTTTGCCCAAGGGCCAACCTCAGCGACCATCGTAACTCTCACAGCTATTCATCCATGCACACAACGTAAGGGTGTTTTCAGCGCCATTCAATTCGCGTGAACACGTCAAACAGAGTTCCGCAGTGTTTCGAGACGAAATTTGACGTCGGTGTAGACGACCCTTTTTATTCCCGAAGCGCCGCGGCCAAGTCTAGACTCGTGTAGAGCATAGTTCGCGTGATCATGTTGGGCGGAGTCGAGTGTATGTTTAAACGAGTGAGTGAGCTGCGCACGCCTGACCCCTATTTTTCAGGGGCAGCCGGCTTTATTGAAAGCAGCCTTGAGGACCTGTATGATGACATGTGCAGATTTGAACTACCCCAAAATGTCCCAGACACCGTTCGCCGATGTCACGACGCTGTCCGTCACTCGTATATCTACTCATACTATTCGTATGACCTTCTGACCGTAGCGGCAGCCCAGACCTTCCCCTGCCTTGAGCTGGCGCTGCGGGAGCGCATCGGCTCGCAATTCTTCGGAAGACTGGACAGAAAAGGCAAGCTGCGGCCTGCGCCGATGCTCGACGAGTTGCTCAAGAGCGCGAAAGCCCAGGGCCTGATGTCGGCTGACGTGGTGGGCCTGAGCCATCTGCGAAACATGTTCGCCCACGGCACAGACGCCGTTCTGAACCCGCCGATGTTTCTCACGCCCTTCGAACTCGTCACCGAAACAATCGCGGAGCTGTTCGCTTAGCCATAATTTTCGCTACCGAAAAATAGCACCGCCTTTGAACTCATACCAACCGGCGGCACCTACCCAGTCGGCTACGTGACTGATATAATTGCCACTTTTTACTTCGAGACCCATTCTCCTGAAGTTAAAGTTATGGGCACAAGCGACCGAAGCATGGCCCCATATGCCATCGCTACCATCTCTGGCTTGATGCGCGCAATCGGCGCAGATATGCGCGGTCATCAAAAGCGGGGATGTTCCCCTGAATCACATCGCGTGGCACTGAAGCATTTCACGTCAGATACTGGTACCCCAACCGGGTTTAAGCGACATGAAAACGCGCCTGTCGTACATGTGGCTGATGTTGTGCCGAGCGCGACGGGTGTGCAGACATTGCATCGATAAAGGTCGAGGGTGTCTCCAGATATTGCTCCAGCTTGTCCTCTCTCATCAATGATACGAACAACGCACACGACTTTGCCTGACAGTTAATCGATCTGTTTGGATTAAATTCGATGTCTGTAAAACCATCATACCGCTTCTCACCGTCCACACGATTTTTGAGCCATTGGCGGTGTGGGAAAATTGCATTGAGATAGAGCCAGTCGTAAAACACCGTCGTAGGTTCTAGGGGAAATTGAAATCCACTGTATTCGAAACCAGTGAGGGCTCCAGAACTGCGAAGGCGTGGGTCCCGTTTCGCTTCTCTTGGATCAACGTCATAGAGCTCAGTATAGGGGCCACCGTGCTCGAACACCTTGCTACCTTGAAAGGCACTCTCAAGCGGCATCTCGCCGCCATCGCTGATAACTCGGAGATGAAACGCACTCAGGTGACGTCCCGCCACCTCGTCGGATTTAGTCGAAACCTCCAGGAGAGATTCATATCCGGCGGCCTTGGCGGCGTTATGGAGCGAACGAATGTTCTTCTTTTTCTGAACCTCGGCAAACCCGCCCGCCCACGCAATCTCAAAATCGATGCTCCTGACGTAGCCATCTTCCTCAGATGTGGGAATGAAGATCGGTCTCTCTGCCATGCTATATGTTCCTTATATAGGCCAGCGGAATGACATGAGGGACTAGCACCTCATATTTTTCCACTTGGGAAAGACGCGCTTTAATGGCAGGGTCTTTCCAGTCTGTCCGGGTGTACAAAACTTCGAAGTCAATGAGAGCTTCTGCAATCGCAACTGATTCGACCCCGGCCTTGTTCGCTACGTCATTCGTGAAGCGGACACCGTCAAACTGCATGACCGACGGGTGGATTTGCAAAAAGATTGTGTCCGTAATCCGCCCCTCCTGACGTGCCACAAATTCCATAGGATGGGTGCTGCGAAAGCAGAGATGGACGTAGTTACCCATTCCCTTTAACGCGTCCGCGTCCCGGCTCCATTCATTGCCACCAGGTGCAGGAACCTTGACCCTTCTCTGATCAAGCTGCGCCAAAGGGTAGAGACCTCCCATCTCCTTGATGATCGATAGGTTTCTCCGATCAGTAAAATGATAAAGCAGAGGCACTTTTTCTAGACTATCAATAGCCATTCATCCTCCCAAGGACCGCTGTTTGGTCTCATTCAGAAGAATGTTAATGGAAAACGTCCACAATTCGAAGTGCGAAGACACAGAAATATCATTTACCTCAGTCTTGCCGGGAGACCAAACGACTGTAGAGCCCCATCAGCATCAGCCGACAAGGATCGCTCCACCCCTAGCAATTTCTGACGCTTCTCTGCCGGCTCATCGGCGAAGGCGAAGGTGCCAGCTCTCCGCGACTTTTAGGACGCCAGACGACGTTTTTATTCCTCCAGCCGCTGGCGATAACGCTCGCACTCCTCTTCAAACCCGTTGGGTACATTGTCGAGCGGGAGGTGGCCCCGCGGATGCGCTGGGTCGCGTTTTCGATCTCCCGTTCCGCTTCATGGATCCGGAGCCGCACCGCATACTGGTCATCATGGGCTGCTCGCAACCGCTCCCGGCGAGCTATATCCGCTTCAAGTCCAGCTTTCCGCATATCGCTCATCGCTACTGGCGATCGCCTTTGTCATGGCGCACTGGCTTGCCTGCCCCTCGCCCATGTCTTCAAGGCCCAGGATCGACGTGTCGCCGGAAAGCCCCGCCGCTATCGGATAACTTCTAAAAGCTTTTGAGACCAGCGTGCGAGTTAGGATTGCAAGTTTCTATAGCCGAATCAGTCTTTGGTAGTGTTTGATGCGGCGTCTTTTACTTGCGTGAGTTGTAGCCATGGTCGATATTACCGATAGCCTGACGAAAGCACTCCACACCAGCGGCTCAGCACCATTCCTTTTCGTTGGTTCAGGTTTCTCAAGGCGATATATCGGGTTGGAGACCTGGTCCGATCTGCTTGCTCGGTTCTGTAAAAATATCCGCGACTATGGCTTCTATTTGTCGAACGCCGATGGAGACCTGCCCCGCACTGCCTCCCATATCGCGAAGGACTTCAATCCGATGTGGTGGGATCACTTAGACTACGAGAGCAGTAAGCAGGAGTACGGCAAAGAAGCCACAGAGCAGTCAGCATCCCTTAAGTTCGAAATCGCAAAATACCTGCGCGGCCTATCCCTTGAATACAAGGATAAAGGGCTGGCTGACGAGATCAAAGTACTGGCACAGATGAACGTCGACGGCATTATCACCACAAACTGGGATCTACTTCTTGAAGATCTGTTTCCTGACTACAAAGTTTTCATCGGCCAAGAGGAGTTGATCTTCTCAAACCCTCAGTCAATTGCTGAAATTTATAAAATCCACGGTTGCTCGTCCCGTCCGTCGTCGCTCATTCTAACCGAAGACGATTATAAAGATTTTCAGAAAAAGAACCCGTATCTCGCCGCGAAACTCATCACGATTTTCGTCGAGCATCCTGTAATTTTCCTCGGTTACTCGATAAATGACCCACACATCCAAGCCATCATCGGGTCCATTGCCGAGTGCGTAGGAGGTGACAAGCTCAAACAGTTCGAAGACAACCTGATCTTTGTCGAGCGACCAGACAGCGGACAGGACGACGCCTTCGAAGGAGCGACCATCACGATCGGGGCCAGTAAGGTCCGCGTGACGCTGGTCAGAACGAACGACTTTTCTAAGATTTACGCAGCGGTCGAGGCGACCAAGCGTAAGATCCCTGCTCGCGTTTTGAGATACTGCAAGGAGCAGATGTACGAGTTGGTGAAATCAATTGATCCTGAGGTCAAGCTGGCTGTCAGAGATCTAGATGACATCGGGGAAAAGGACGACATCGAATTTGTCGTCGGCGTCGGCGTGGCCAAGGACTTCAAGAAGCGGGAAGAGACTGTCACTGAGAAGCAGAAGGAGATCCTGACGGCCCGCGGTTACACAGGCATCACCGTCGATGACGTCTTCGACGATATCCTTCTGGAGAAGACGAATTACCACGCTGACGAGATCCTGAAATCGACCTACCCGCTATTCAAGAAGCTATCAAACGCAAATATCCCTGCTTTCCGGTACCTTCGCGAGGCAGGGATCACGGATAGAGACGGTCTTCAGGCATGCCCATACGCTGATGCGCGATTGGTCGCGAACCGCACGCTTGGTCGCGGTTTTACCACCAATGGATATCGCACGCAGTTTGATAGAGATTTTAGGGGTCTCAGCACCCTAGAGATCATTGATCGCACGACGCCTGAAAAAGCTACACTGATGCTGCCATTCCAGCAGAAAACCGAGATTGATCTAACGGTGCTTGGCCAGTTCCTGAGGGACAACTCCGATAGGTTAAAAGAAGGCTCATACCGTTCATTCTTCAAGAAGCTCGCTTGTATGTACGACTATCTCGCCTTTGGCTTCGAATTGTAGAGGAATGGACGGTGATTACCGCAGGCTACTTTATCGGACAGCTTATTGACGACCTCGCCTCTATCGGAGGTCAGGTTGCGAATAGAAACAAGCTTGGTATGACCGATCTTACAAAGCTCCTTGAGAACTTTTACCGAGACATCATCAACAACATCTACGGCTATAGCCTGAAAAATGCGAATGAGGAGCGTAGTAACGCACCTGGTCTCGACCTCATCGATGACGTTCGCGGGATAGGGATTCAAGTCACGTCACAGGGCGGATCTGGCAAGATCAACGATACGCTGGAAGTGCTTACAGCCGAACAGATCACACTGTATCCTCAAATGATAATTATGATCGCGGGGACAAAGCAAAAGAGCTACACAGGCCTGAAGCAGGAGTTCATCGACAAGGCCAATTTCAAGACTGAGGACATTTGGGACTACACCGACCTTTGCAAGGCGCTGGTTAATCTGCCTCTAGATGAATTACAGGGCCTTCATCAGCTTGTCTCGCAGCAGGTTGCGCGGGTGAAGATCGAGCTGGAAATTCCTAACGAAGACGGAACCTTCGCTACGGGGATCGAGCAGTATGCCGAGGCGATACCTCGTGAGAGATTATCAGACCTTAAAAAATTCGCATCCTTCCTGCACGCCGATATGGGAGCGACCGAGGGCGAGACGAGAGAGTTTGTTGAGGCATTCGTAGCCGATTTAAAAGAACTACCTCGCATCACACGCGAGATATTTGAATATATGTGGACGCGGCGGGAAAAAGCCATGCATCGAGCGCTGAGTCCGATAGATATAAGGTCTCCCACACAAAGCTAGAGCGCTTGCTCGAACGTTATAAAGACTTAGAGGGTGATCTTCGTCTTCTAAGCGATGCAGGTTTTATTACAACATACGAGTCGAACGAGACAGGCGACGGTAGTTGCTTCCATGTGCTCAGAGAAGGCAGCGCTTCGGCCATGCTGGATAGATTTGGCCTTTTTTACCTCGAGCAGTTTATGACCAAACACGGTATAGAATCTAAAAAAGTGTTCGTCTCTCTGGATTTCGGTGAATTCTAGTCTTTCCGGCGTACTTGCTTGGACGCTGACGGAACCCAAAGCGGCGCGGTGAACGTGGTGGTAAAGTTTGGCGCAGCGCGGAGACTCGCCCTCAAGGGCGCCATCCCTAGAAAATGCGGTAAGCACTGTGCCGGCGTCATTGCATTCCGAGACCTTGGTGCAATCTATCCAATCCTCTGAAGGATGTAGCCGTCGAATATTTCTTCGTGGCACTCCATCGAGCTGGTTATCTGCCGTAGGCTCTCCAAGTCTTCACTGGTCGAAAATATCACCTGCTGCCCTCGATCGCGCGTCTTCGAAGCGCGTCTGAGCAAACTTTCAAAGCTAACCTTGGACGAAGATTGCTGGCGAGGCTCATCGAATATCAGTAACTCCGGATGATTAGTCCGGAAACTCGACGCAAGTTCGAGCAGACTTAGCTGATACGCCCACTTCAAACGGATCGCGTCGCTTGCAGACGTCTCAAACCCGATCTCGAAGCCTTCTTTCTCGGGTCTATAGCTGTCATCGGAAATCTCCAGTTCGCTCGCCGAAAAGGTGCTGAATCCGAATTCGGCGGCTTGCGACTGGAGCAGCGTTGTCAGGTTATTAAGTTTGGATTGGTCGGTCGCGGAAAGTTTGTCCTTTGGAAGCTTTGCTTGCTCGAGCAGTAGCGAGGCATAATCCTCTTGAATCACCGCCAATCTATTGATAGCTTCTTCGAAGACTCCTTGGAGTGCCTCGAGATCGCGAACCTTCGCTTCAGCTCGGATACGATCTTCGATAGCCGCGGCCGACGGATTTGAACCAGGAGCAACAAGCTCCGAACGAAGTGATCTAATCTGCGCGTAGAGATCAGCGAGTTCGCGATTGATAGCGTTGAGCTGATCGGCTCTGCTCTCGTCGTCAGTGGACTCGCGCCCCAGAATGTCCTCGAACATTTTCTTTTGCGAACGAATGTACTCAATATTATCGGCAATCGGCATGACAGCAGACAGCGCGTCTTGGGAAAGCAGCGTGTCAATCAGGGCCTGCTCACAGGTTGGGCAACGATCCGGTGTGAGGATTGCCGAGACACCGGAGTATCGTTGTAACTTCTGTACGTCCAGGTTTTTTGCAAGATCGTCAGCTAGCGTATCGATCCGCCTTTGCAACGAGAGCATGTCTGCCGACTTCAACTGCCTGATACCGTGAAGGCGAATCCTCTCGGCGTTAAGGTGGTCGACTTCTTGAATTCGTTGCTGCAAGCGACGGGAGACCTCAGTCGACTGTTCACTAACCTCTGGGACGGATACGGCGCTTAATTCCGCTGCTATCGCACGATAGCGTGCTACCATCGTCGACATGGGGGCCCAGTTGACGCCTTCAGCCATTTCCAAGTGAGCGCGATCGAGAATTCCAACGTCCGCTAAAGGTTTATCCAAAAGCGCAACGACCCTGCCCCCGTTGCGGGACGCGAACCGATTTATTTCCTCATGCACCGCTGACCACTCTTTGGCATTCGTCGCAATCCGCTCCGATAGTCGCTCGCGCTGCAGCTCCAGTTTATGGACATCCAGATCGAGAAGAAACTCCACCGCCCTCTTATGAACTTCACGGATCCGCATGTAGGTCGGTATTGCAGCCGGGATCGCTGACCAGCCGTATTTCTGTTCCACCCAGAAAAGTGGGAATACCGTTTCAAGATACAGCTTGGTCTCCGGAGAGTCGTAGCGGCGTACTTTCGGCAGCTCCCATCCCAAAAACTGCTCGAGAAAGAAATGGAATCCATCTTCGCGTTGGGCTGCGCCGCTATCAAGGACGAAGAAGTTTTGAGTTCGGAGCGGCTTGGAGCCATCCGTAAGAGCGGCACCGAAATCGACAGTAATCAATCTGCTGTCCGTGGGCGCCTTAACAGCCCTATGAACTGTTATGATCTGCCCTCGGCCATTGGAGATTTCTAGCGACACCCGCGACTCGACTACGTCGACACGCTGCCCGTCGTCACGATTCAGGTAGGACGTCATTGCGTGCGGCAAAGGAATCTCTCTGCGCGGGCTCAACATCTTCTCCAAGCCAAGCGCGTACAGCATGCCCTGCATGCAGGTCGATTTTCCCTTGGTGTTATCTGCCCACAGCACCGTCAGACCTTCGCCGAATCTGACGTCTGCGCCATAGGTTCCATCAGACGTCAAGGCTCGCAGGCGAAGGTGTCTAAACCTCATAGTCAAATCAGGTCCTCCAACCGCCATACGCGCTTCATAAGAATATCGGTCATCCGCGGTGCAACATCACGTAAAAATCTGAGTTCCTCCTCAAGCAAATCGCCTGCTTTGGCGATCGCCTCCGCTGTGATCTTGCCACTATCCGTCAAAGTAATTGAAACTCCCCGTTCAATGTTCACCAGCTTTAGCCCAAAGGCCAGAGACACAGCGCGATTGAGAGATGGTTCGACCCGAACTGATACGTCGGAGGGCCGATATTGCCCCGAAAGCAGACCTCGAACCTCTTCTCTTCCTTCCGGCAGACGAACCGAGTGGGCGAGAAACTGCAACTTTTGAAAATTTGATTTCTTGCCCTTGCTGTAGAGTAGCGCAAGCAAGAGAACCGCGAGGCCCCATGACATTCTCAAATCAGCTGGCACGGGATCTGGTCTCGGCGTGTAAGTAAATGTGCCGCTAAGAACCGCGTTTCGGAAAGGCGATTTGTTAGACATTTGGGAAATCCAATGGGCAACGCATAATCCACTCCGAGATTGCGCCATACGCGATCTGCTCGGCGTTCTCATCGGAAAGGTTTGGGGCAGCTGATAGGACAGCTGAGATCAGTGAGTCCAGTTCAGCATGCAAGATGCCGCTTGCACTTTGCCCACCTAGCGGACCGGCGAACTGGATCCGTCGAGCTCGACTTTTAATGGCCGCGGTAACTTTCTCATGAAGGTCCGGTGACCCGTTGCGCAGTGCGTCAAGCAAAGCATTCCCTTGCAGGAATGCTGAGGTTGCATCCGCAACAGCGTCGCCAACATTCTCGGGAGATGTGCGCTTTGAAAGCTTATGATGGGCGTTAGCCAGCAAATTGGATGATCCCACAGTCCAAGCTGCCACCTCTTCAGTTGAAGGCGCAGGAACAGACAGCTTCACACTCGAAATCGAGGTCAGGCCGCTTGCGATCACCGCAGACGGAAAAAGAGTCATGTCATGAATGGCAACTTCAAACGCGTCGTCTAAAACGCTGCATTTCTTTTCACGCATATCCTTTGTCTTTTTAGAGCAATGGAGGTTCACTTCCTTGCTGTCATGCAGCGGTGAAAGAAGAATCCAGTGTTTAATTTTGACATCGTTGAACAGTTTTTTTATCTCAAGCGCGTTCGCGACGATCTTGGCCAAATCTCGGGTGATTTTCGTTTTTTGCCTATCAG
Source organism: Rhizobium laguerreae (assembly GCF_019778565.1). Taxonomy (NCBI): domain Bacteria; kingdom Pseudomonadati; phylum Pseudomonadota; class Alphaproteobacteria; order Hyphomicrobiales; family Rhizobiaceae; genus Rhizobium; species Rhizobium laguerreae. The sequence goes on from NZ_JAAXQT010000013.1 coordinate 34,950, forward strand.
CTCGGGTCGAGATGTCTATTGGCTCTTCCACTGCGTAGCACTGATAGGCGACGGCCTCCTTTGTGCAGTAGAAATCAATCCCGAAGTCGCCTTGATGAGTGGCTGGAATTTTGTGCACATTCAAAGCGCCATGCCGATGCTGAAGCAGATTAAGTGAGAATAATTCCCAGTCGTCAGGGGCTCCAGACCTGAACTGCGCTCATTGCCAATTATGAAATCCCCCACGATTTAATCTGGCCATCCTTACATTCGAGGGCGGCACAATCAATTGGTTATTACAGCACTCTGGAAGTACAACCTTGTTCGGAGACAATAATCTACAATATCCCCCACGCCCGAAACCTCCCCCTCCCCGTCATCTCGCGCAGGCCCAGCTCCAAAACAATCCGCCGCGCCGCCTGTGGAGTGACGTCCAGCGTCTTCGCCGCCATCCCGGCCGACACCAGCGGTTTCGCCATCACCAGCTCGACCAGCTCCGGCAATTTCGAGGAGGTTCGCCGTCCTTCAAGTTTTCGGTCCATCATCGTCTTCGCCAGAGTCAGCCGGTCATGCTCTTTCATTCCGACTTCGGCGGCCGCCAAAAATCCGTGGGCGATGGCCAGCAGCCGGGTCTCGCGATCGCGATGCCGGCGCCGATCGACCGGAATGGTTTTGAGGCCAAGGTTGATGGCCGCGAGATGGGCGCCGGTGGTGACGCCGGCCTGGCGCAGGATCGACGCGGCCAGCAGCCGGCCGAGCCAAGGGGCGTGCTGAAGCACGGAGAGTTCGTTCCAGGCATCCAAGGCGACGATGGCCTGCAACACCGCCGGCAAAATTTCGGCCTGACGCAACACGCCGCGCCATTCGTCGAGCCTGGAATCCTCGTCCCAGTCGAGATCATAGACCAACGGATCTTTTTCTCGCGCGCCGGCACGGCTTGGCCGAGTAGCACTTTCGATCGCCGCGTCCGATCGGGCGAGCAGCGCATCGATGGCGGCATAGTCGACGCCGGGTAAATTCTCCGCGTTATCACCATCGTCCTCCTCCCCTTCCGGACCGAAGGCGACCGCTGGCCGAACGACGCTGGCCGGCTCCACCGCCTCAGCGCTGACCGGATTGATGTCCGACGTCTGTCGCAAAGTTCGGATACCCTCTGCCGATAACGCCCAGCCGGGCAGCTGGGCGGCAATGCGCCGGCGGGTACGAAGAACGTCGCGGGCGATTGTCAGCTCGTGGGTGGGCGTGCGAATATCCTTCGTGGCGTCGTGGAGGACGAGGTCTTCGAGATGGACGAGTTCGCCGTCGATCCACAGCGAGGCGCAGGCATCGGTGAAGTGGGATCGTTCGATCCAGCCCGCGCCAACCGGTGAACGGGCGATACGCTCATCCAGACGCGTGAGCGCGAGACCGGCGTCGAAAGCCGGCCGCATCAGGGCTGTCATACTGATTTTCGCAAGATCGTAAGCCATTGATTTTATGGTAAACGATTTGCTAAACGAACTCTATATGATTATTACAGTTCCTCACGTGATATGGTCCACAGTTAGGGTTATAACCATCGATAAGTACTGGTTATCGTTGGTTGTTGATCTGGAGTCGCAAATCAGCAATGTCGGTCGTCCTGGATGACTGGAAACGCTTGGTTTTCCGGCGTTTCGAGCAGATTTCGGCGAGGTTCGGCGGAAACGTCTCTGCTCTGCTGGCTACTCACAGCGGCCCTCCCTGCCTATGAGCGCAGTTCCTCCATTATCTTTTCGCGCAAATGGGCTTTCATGTTCCCTCCCCTCCTCCGATCTCCTTATTTTTCCGGCATTTCGGACGCAGATGGCCACCAGAGCGCGTTTCACGCTGGATACGGCCGACGCTCGTTCGAAGCTGTTTATCGAGTCTGGCGGGGCTGCATTTATGCCCTAAAACACGCTTGCAACTGGTCATTTTCTCACGCGTTCCTTAACTGTACAAAGCACCGTAAAATCGCGCGAGAAAATCATGGCAAAACGGCAAGCCGCCAATCCAGCGCCGGCCCCCAAACGTCTTATCGGTTATGCACGCGTCTCGACCGACGATCAGGTCCATGATGCGCAGATGGACGAGTTGCGCGCCGCCGGCTGCGAGCGGATTTTTCAGGAGCACGGATCCGGTGCATCACGGGCCAGACCGATTCTGACGAGACTCCTCGTCGAGCTCGCGGCTGGCGACGTGCTTGTGGTTGTCCGGCTGGATCGCCTCGCCCGCTCAGTCAGCCATCTGTTGCAGGTGATCGAGGACCTTGAAGAACGCGGCGTCCATTTCCGATCGATCCGCGATCCCATCGACACGTCCACCCCCCAGGGGATGTTTTCTCTTCAGGTTCTCGGAGCTGTCGCGCAGCTCGAACGGGCTTTAATCGCCGAGCGAACCAGAGCTGGCATAAAGGCGGCAAAAGCGCGTGGCAAGCTGCCGGGCAATCCTGGACTTCGAGAGCGGCGGCCAGAAGCGATCAAGGCGGTGTCGAAGGCGCGAGACAAACTCTATCTCGACGAGTTGATCTCGTCCGCCCAAACGTGGCTGCCGATGGTGCGGCAACTCCGGCCTCAGCACAGCTGGGACAATGTCGTCCGGGTGCTAAATCGCCGGGGCCATGACTGGACGGTGGAACGCCTGCGCCGCGCCGTGCATCGTATGGTCCGCGAGAAGCTTGCCGGCTCCGAGCTTTTGGGGCGCTCGCCCCGTCGTGCCCCAGAGGATCACCTGATGAAGCTCGTTGCAGCGATTGCCATTGCTGATCCAGATCTGTCGCTGCGCGATATTGCCGCCCAACTGGATCAGATGGGTGAGCGGCCGGCACGCGGTGGGCGCAAATGGCAACCGTCCTCTGTTCGCCACCTGCTGGATGAGGCACATCGGTTTGGTCTCATCCGTCATTGAGGGCACAGAGCATCAACTTGCCGATTGCCCGGTTTCTTGCGCGCCCTGTTTTGGACGGCAGAGATTTCCAGCCTTCGCTTTCGACAATGCCGCGGGCCAACTGCCGGTACTTGGTTTCCGCACGTAGATTTAGAACTGACGCCGCCCGCGTTGGTGGAGGTACCGGATGATACTCTGGGACCGGCCCGCGCTCGAATTGCCGAAAGGCTTCGCGAACGGAGGCAGAGAGTAGAGCCTTCTTGGCGGTCTCCTGAAAGAGGAGGTCTGAAATGGCCGTAATGGTCACGGCTCGCCATGCCGGTGGAAGGCTGGCCAGCGGCGCCGCGCCTGCCGTAACTGACGGCCGTTGACCATAAGGCAGCGATAAACCCAGCGCGGCGATGTATGGTATCCCTTCCGGCCGTGGCGACCAGAGGAAGCGGCTTGCCGTCTCGGTGCATTCAAACTCCGACCCGCCCTTGCCGATGGCCTCGCCTACTAACGATACGACCTGCAGCAAGTCTGTTTGATCGCGGCGCTGGAACCGCCGCGCCCAGACGACCGCATCCAATCACGGCAAACCAGTCTAACAACACCATCAGGCGTAGACCGAAACTGAAACAGACAGCTGCGGAAACATCCGCCGCAGTTAATCTCGAGGCCAATTCTGTGCCGGGGGCAGACCACTGCTTCGACGCATGGCCACGATTGGCGGCAGTAGTGGTCCCTCCCCTCCTCGGCATCTTCGTCCAGGCATGCCGGACAAACGCCTCGATGCGCCGCATCGCTGACGAAAGACGCTCTGCTGCGCCCGGTAGCCTTCAGAGACAGTCGCTCCAGATCGACTTGCCGCAGACGACAGGCAAGCGCCCATAGACGCGGACTGGTCGGTCGGAATGTCGTGATTGAAGAATTGTGTGTTCGAGCCTTCCGAAAGTCCACTTATCCAGTTTCCAACCTGCCGGGGTGAGATGGTTGGAGTAATGGCTCGCCACCCGCCAACAACAGCTGAGAAGCTTATCCTCAAAGGGCCGTCGGGCAATAGCCAGCAGCCGCACCGGTCTCACTGGGTTGCATGTCGCTGCAGGCGGCCTTCAGTGCGCCGCGCCATCGCAACCAGCGGCAGGACAAGGTTGTCACCGTCGAAGCTCTCAAAAGTGATCGTCTCCTTCCCATTTCGGACGGCTTCGAGCGCAACTGTCTCGATCAGGCGAAAAATTCGCACCGTGAAGCCATCGGTCATATCCAGAACTTTGCGGCGAACCGCTGCGGTCCCAAGCTGAGATGACTGGCGCAGAGGCATTATGCTTTCGAGACTTGCGAGCAACTGCGCAAACTGCTGTGTATTTGACCACCGCTTAAGGTGAAATGCTTCGAACCTCTCCGCGAGCTGAGGATCCGTCAACAACGCCTGACGGGCGAGATCGGTACCGGCGCAGGTCAACGGGACTTTCAGATCGTTCGCCAGAAAGCGAATGACGTTGAGGAAGACCCGTTGCTGCCGATACGTCCCGGTCAGCAAGGCATGGATCTCATCGATGATCAGCATCCGAGTGCGGCAAGTGGTCTTCAGACGGAAGGTCTCGTCTCCGCTTGGACCCGGTGCGCTCATTGCATTGAGGCGTTCGCCGTATACATCGCCTTCGACGGGTTCGGCCGGCATCTGCATCGCCACGACCGGCATGCTCGTCACCCCGGTTCCACGATCGGAGATGGGCTGGTGATCGCGAAGAAACTTTCGGATGATTTTTGTCTTTCCCATGCCGATATCGCCATAGAGAAGCAGACAAGGCATTCGATCGCGCGGCGGATAGGAGAGCAGATCTTCCAGCCGCGCCAGTGCAGCCCTCGCATCGGCTGTTTCCTGCCAACGATCTGCACGGATCCAGGCGACTCGTTATTCAATCCCCAACTCGGCATACTGGCGATAGGCTGGCAGGAGGTGGAGATATTCCGTCATGACCATTCACCGACAACGGTGCCAAATCAAAGAAATCGCTTTGGTCGGTCATCCGTCATTTCCGCCTGCTGCCGGTTGGTCGCCAGCACTAGGCCTCCGATCTACATTTGTAGGGAGTGATGATTCCCGCCGGCCTTCGCGCTGGCCGCGCCCAGTGACGGTCAAGGGGTCCGAAGGTCACATTCGCACGGCGACTTGCCCTTGACCGTTGCTCCAGTCCGGTTTTCCACCCGCGGAACGCATATTGCATAGGCTGCCGAACTATCATCGTCGCCGTCTCTGCCGTCAGAGCGAGCCGCGGGGTCACCGTTCGGGCCTTCCCCATTTTCTGACGCCACAATTCAGCTCTCTCACCAGTCGAATCTTGTGCTCTGCCTCGGGACGCAACTTGTTCATAGGCGCACACCGCGCATAATTAGCTCCGACAAAAATCTCGATCCGAAAAAACCATTATCTTTCAGCACCTTATACCGGTGGTCAGTTGACCACCGAAGAAAACTGGTTTCCGCGTCATGAAAATTTTGAGTTCGGTCCCAATTCACGATGATCAAAGCTCTACCCAACCTTCAACCTGCCCTCCCCGTGCGCCCGCAGAAGCGCCATCAGCATCGGGCCGATCGCGAATTCTCCCTTTTCGCTTCGCCGCGTCAGGCCACGAAGATAGCCACCTGCCGAATTGATGTGGCCGCCGCGCTCCAGGATGCATGCCATTACGGTCGCGGCATTTTCCGGACCCATCACATTGGCGGCCTCTTCGTAAGCCGACGGACTGACGCCCAGCATCGATCGAACGATGACGGCTGCGGCCATCAGATCACGCCAGTTGCGGATTACGCCATCCGGCCCATAGGCAAGGATTTCCGGGCAGGCCTGCAGAACGAGGCCCAGCGGGAAGGATTTCAGGCCGCCACCATCGTTGCGGCCGCCCGACTGCCGACTTTGCTCTGCCTCACCCCTACCCTTCTCTGGCGTCACGACCCCTCGATCGTTGTCTTGCTCAGCCATCGCGCCCCGCTTCGTTTCGAAGCTTGGTTCAAATTCAATAATGGATTCGGGTTTTGAATTCTGTATGTGACGCTCAATATAATCGGCATTGCCGCTCTGTTTTGTTGATTTAATCCGAATTTCCAATCGGTTACGGATACCCGCCCGCTGAACCTCCAATTCATCCAGCAGCAATTCAAGCTGCGCTACCGTCGGCGATCGCGGCAGGCCTTCGATCAGGTCCCGGAATTCGCTGTAGAGGCCTTGCCAATCCCCGGGGATCTCTTCTTCAACTGCCGCTTCGATCAGTTTGGCAATGTCACGGCGGCAAAGGGTGATGCGTTCACGCAAACGCTGGACATGCAGCCGCTCAGCCATCACTGCGGCCGCAAGCTGTTCGATCTCCTCGGCACGGGCAAGCAGCGGCGCCAGCGAGAAGCCGAAAGCCTCGTCGACCTCCCCTGCCCTGTCTCTGCGGACATAACGCTTGCCATTGGGACTATCCTTACGCAGTAGAAGACCTGCATCGACGAGCGCGGCGAGATGACGCCGCACCGTCTGTTCGGCCATGCCATGCGTTCTGAGCGAAAGCTGGATATTCGACGGGAAGACGATCAAATCGTTTCCCTGGGCCAGCTCATTCTTCGGATAAAAGCTCAAAAGAGCGTTGAGCACGGTAAGCGCCCGATCGCCGATGCCGAGCAGCGGCTTTGCTTCGCATAGCGCGCGAAACAATTTCCACTTGCCGACCGACTGATCCGGTTTGATCTCCCCGGCCATGACCTGGTTTGCAAGCATGCCAAGAGTCATCGACCGCCGCCCGAAGGGCGTCGTTACGTTTGTCGTGTGCATTATCTTTTACCTTTCAGCAGGCAAAGGAACTCAGCTCACCAACACGGCGCTAAAAACTCTTGACGAGGATTCGAGGAAATGCGATTCTGTTCTTGCTAGAGAGACAGAAGGGCTTCCGCGACGGCGACGTTGAGGGGGCTCTTTTCTTTTGCGGTTTACTCTCCGTGTTTCCGTTGATTCTCAACATGGTACGCTTGATACAACGCTGGCAAACGCTCAAGTACGAAGGTCGCAAAATCAGGCGTCGCCTTCCTGTCAATCGTGATTTCCAGTTTGGCCTTGCTCTGCGTCACCTGAGCAATTCTGGTGCCGTCCGGGGTGGCCATGACCTCAGGAAGTCCGCGCGCAACGCGACTGGGCTTCAGACTAGCGATCACCACCTTGAACCGTTCTGCCGATGGCAGCGCTTGAACTTCCTCCGACATCGCATATTTCGACACATCGGCCGGTGCAGGCGCTCTCTCGATCAGTTCCGCTAGCTGCTGCCAACTCGGCCGTCCAATGCCAGGAGCAGCACCAATAGCATCGATTAGTTCAGAGGGGAGGGCGTCGACGAGCAGAAGCATCTTCGACAAATTACTCTTGTCGATAGACATCGCGGCGATGACGATTTCTCTTGAAAACTGCCTGTTTAGGTGATGTGCGAAGCGCGCCTTTTCGATGAAGGTAAGATCTTCTCGCTCATTGTTTTCCTGACCCTGCGCTACGACCAATTGCTCGTCTGTCAGTTCGCGAACAACCGCCTTGACCGGGATGCCCAACTCTGAAACGGCGCGCAGCCGACGGTGGCCGAAAGCAACTTGATATCGGGCGGGCTGGTCCGGATGAGGTCGTACAAGGATGGGGACTTGCTGTCCTTGGTCGCGGATCGAAGCAAGGAGCCCGTCGATGTCCCCCGGCATACGATCCTGCACAAACGACGGCTCAATTGACGAGGCATCCAACTCAATCACTACCTGCCCTTCAGCAAGACGCCGCTCGATCTCTTCGGCACGGCTGAGACGATCGTTTTGCTCTCGCAGCGCGTTTCCAATGTTCGCTGTGAGCTTCGTTGCGGGATCGCGCTCCTTCCTTGCCACCCCGAGAAGCGGCATGGATCGATTCTTTGCGGCCCTGTAGTCTGCGGACGACGTTTCGGGCGCGTCTGTTGAGACGTCAAGAATGTGCTTCCGGCTCATGTGGGTCTACCCCATGCTTTTTTGATCAGTGTTTCGATTTCGTCGTTGACGGCATTCATCGCCTCCAACGCTCGGTCATAGGTCGAACGCGTGAACTGGCCACGCTCGATTTCAAATAGGGTCTGGTTTGTCAGACCAGCATCCGAAACCGCGGTGGTTTTAAGCATCGGGAAATTAAGGACATTTTCGCCGAAAATAGACCGCAGATAACCGACCATCTGATTTTGCGGTCCATCGCTCGGTTCGAAACGAGTTATCAAGTAGCGCATCCAATTAAACTTGAACTCTGCGCCAGCGTTCTCGATTTCGCGCAGAAGGTTTGATGTCATTGCCAGAAACTGGTTCATCGACATCACGTCCAGCATCTGAGGATGGACAGTGACTAGGATCGATGTTGCGGCAGTCAGAGCCGAAAGCGTGAGGTAACCAAGCTGGGGAGGGCAGTCGATCACCACGACGTCGTAGTTGTCTGCGATGTCTTCGATCACCTGACTGATACGACCGTAAAAGAGCGTGTCGCCTTCCTTGCGCTTCATCAGCGCACGCGGCGTGTCGTGCTCGAATTCCATCAGCTCAAGATTGCCCGGGATCAGGTGGAGATCAGGGATATACGTTGCTCGGACAACCTGCTCGATAGCAACCTGCTCTTCATCGTATCTGATGGCGCCGTAAAGCGTCTGGTTCGGACCAACGTCGGTTTCCGGCTGGCTACCGAAGAGCGCGGAAAGACTCGCCTGGGGATCCAGATCTATGGCCAGGATGCGATATCCGCGCATAGCGAGATACTGTGCCAGATGCGCGGCGGTGGTGGTCTTGCCAGATCCACCTTTGAAATTCATAACAGAGATAACCTGAAGCTGTTCGCCATCTCGACGATGCGGCAGGTAACGCCGGTTCCCGCGGCCGACCTGGTCCATATGCTTCCGAATCGCATGGATATCTTCAATTGAGAACATTCGCCTGCCACCCGGGCTCATGCTAAGATTCAACTCTGGCATCTCTGACGCGGTCTGGCGCAAATAGGACTCGCCAACGCCGAGCAGCTTAGACGCCTCAGACGGCCCGAATGTTCGAATGCTCTTCTCGGAATGCGGTGGGAAGACCTTAAGATGATGTGCTTGAAGTTGGCTCGAGAGGGCGTCGGCATGACGCTCCATCAAGGCTGTCAATCCTTCAACTACAGGTGCTTCTTTTGCGGCGGCCTTCGCCATATCAATAACCCATTTGTTGCCACTGGCGGTATTTTTCGCGAAACCGGTAAAGTTCCGCCACCGGCAATAAGCGCCGATTCGAATTTTTGAGCAAGGGCTTTTAGGTTAACGAAAGGTTAACGCGAAACCCCCGGGAAACGCCAAGCCCAACAACTTTTACGTTCTTTATCTGTAAGTTAGCAAGGCTGGCATCCCGGTATGTTCATGATCTGTTTTACTGTGAATCCTACAACCGTCCCGGTCGCTTCGGTGCACAGGGAGAGCATGACCCACTATTCGCACGATGGCGGCTCCATTCCCCTTCAAGAGCTTAGCCGGTTCGTACAACATTGAGCGTATACGCTGCGTATGGGGGCATTTGCTCCGCTCTCTGGATTGGGGTTCGCCTCACCCTTAGTCGTCGAGCGCGAAGTCTGCGAGACATAGATCGGGGGACGGCGCCCCGCGCCTGCACTGCGTTCCCAGAGTTCTTTGGCATGGCGCTGAATGCGCTCCGAAGTGGTTTCCATTTGATCCTCCGCTACCTTACAAGGTGACTCTCGCTTTAAAGCGTGACGGCTTTTTAGCCCCGTGACGGTTTTTTAGTCCATTGACGGATTTTACATCACGTGACGATTATAAGTGCCTCTCGCGGGCGGGTCAATTACAAAAATCATTTCGCAAGCTACGAAGCGCCCATCCGTCGGCGCAGGCCTTTCGTGAGCCTCAATTGGCCTTGCCGAATTTGTCGCGTGGGATCGGAACGCGTTTCCAGTCCAGTCCATCGAACACCGCCAAGAACTGCGCGGATGTCAGATACAACCGTCGTGCATCCGGGCAATGGAACGCGACATCCTCATGCCGCTTGGCGACCAGGCACACCAGAAGATCAGCTTGATCCGGTCCCTTCGTTTGGCCCGGAACACGTAGATCGTGCCAGAGAATGGGTCGGCACCCATCTGGGCCTTCACCAGCTTTACCGCATCGGACTTACCGATCAAGATTGAGCCTTCAACGCCTGGATAACGGCGACAATCGTTGTGGCATCGGTGCCGGAGGCGATGCGCAGCGTGGCTCCATCAATTTGCAATTCGATAGCCGCTTCCGGAGAAGCTTTCCTTGGCGAACGTGCCCGCCGCGCCTTCTTCGGCTCTGGCTTCCCGGGCGACACGACGACCGCTGGCGCAAACATAGGATCTTCCTCGGGCACAGAAAGTACCTCGGCTGCTTTCGGGCGAGCCGTCGCCATGTGAACAGTTGCTGCGGAGTCACCCCATGCCGCTCCACAGAGCACACCGTCCTTCTGATCGTCGCTCCATTCGCGGCGACGGCCATTGCCAGTGAACACCTCAACCCGGCGTACCGGCTCACCCTTGGATTTAAGCGTAAGCTTGGAAATCGACATATGTTTAAGCCCTCTTTCGAGGTTGAACATCGATGATCAAGCGATGATCCGGTCGGTGGATCAGGACATGATTTACCGGCATTCTCCACGGTCGACACTTGCTAATGGCTGCATTCGACAACCCCCTGCAAGTTTGTAGGATTCTACAACTGCCCCTCGGTCCCGATATATGCTGATTTCCAGCCGTCCAACAATGACGGAGAAAATCATGCAGGTCCTCGCGCTCTCAACACCCCGGACGATCCAAGAGGCGCATCTCCTACACATCCACTATCAGCTTCGTGCTCGGGTTTTTTCCGATCGCCTGGGTTGGGAAGTGGACGTAACGGCCGGCCGCGAGTCCGATCGTTTCGACGCGCTTCGGCCGACCTATGTGCTCGCCGTCGCAGAGACCGGCGAATTGGCGGGGTGCGCGAGGCTTCTCCCTTCGCTTGGTCCAACAATGGTGGCCGACGTTTTCCCGTCTCTGCTCCCCGGCGGTCAACTCAATGGGCATGCCGCGATGATCGAGAGTTCTCGCTTCTGTGTCGACACGACTCTCGCTGAGGGGAGGGGGGACGGCTCGGTCCATGAAGCGACGCTGACCATGTTCGCTGGCATCATCGAATGGTGCATGGCGAATGCGTATACTGAGATTGTTACTGTGACCGATCTTCGATTTGAGCGCATCCTCGCTCGCGTGGGATGGCAGCTTCAGCGTTTGGCCGAACCCAAGAAGATCGGCGTGACGATGGCCGTAGCCGGGACGCTGCCTGTCACTGCGGCCACGTTCCTAAGGCTCCTCCCCTCAACCTACCGCTCTGAATTCACCCCCTCTCGGCCAGGCAGCCTAAGGAGAAATCCGTGAACCAGCTTCGCTCTCACCCTCGGCTCGTCCGCAAACTTCAGGAGGCGCTCGGCGATCAGCTTTGTGTTGCCCTGGACGACGCGAACGTCGTCGAAATCATGCTCAATCCGGACGGCAAATTATTCATCGAACGGCTAGGTCACGGCGTTGCGCCCGCAGGCGAGATGTCATCCGCTGCAGCGGAGATGGTGATCGGTACAGTGGCGCACGCGCTTCAGTCAGAGGTCGACACGGAACAGCCAATCATCTCCGGCGAGCTGCCAATCGGTGGCCACCGCTTCGAGGGACTGTTGCCTCCCGTTGTCACCAAGCCCGCCTTCACGATTCGTCGCCGGGCATCGCGCCTCATTCCACTTGAAGACTACATTCGCGCCGGCGTGATGACAGAATACCAAGCCACAACGATCCGCAGTGCCATTTCCACGAGGCTGAACATCATCATTTCCGGGGGGACGAGCTCGGGTAAGACGACGCTTGCGAACGCCGTAATCCACGAGATCGTGAAGTCCGCGCCACAGGATCGCCTCGTCATCCTTGAGGATACCGCGGAAATCCAATGCGCAGCCGAGAACGCCGTACTCCTCCATACCAGCGATACGATCGACATGGCGCGGCTCCTCAAGAGCACGATGCGGCTGCGCCCTGACAGGATCGTCGTTGGCGAAGTTCGCGACGGCGCGGCCCTGACCTTGCTCAAGGCCTGGAACACCGGTCACCCGGGCGGCGTAGCAACCATTCACTCGAACACTGCCATGTCGGCGCTACGCCGCCTCGAACAGCTCACGGCCGAGGCAAGCCAGCAGCCGATGCACGAGGTGATCGGAGAGGCCGTTGACCTGGTCATTTCGATTGAGCGGACGCCGCGTGGGCGGCTTGTTCGCGACATCATCCAAGTCGAGCAGTTCATCAACGGACGGTACGAGATCGAATCCGACCAGCTCACCGAAGAACAGGAGGCGCGCCATGTCGCGTAAGCATACCCTCATCGCCGCCGCGCTCGTGGCGACGCCCATCATACTTGCCTCGGTCGCGCCGGCGCTCGCCAGTTCCGGCGGCAGCCTCCCGTGGGAAGGGCCACTGCAGCAGATCCAGGAGTCGATAACCGGCCCGGTCGCGGGTGCGATCGCGCTTGCAGCCGTGGCCATTGCCGGCGGCATGCTCATCTTCGGCGGCGAGCTCAACGATTTCGCGCGGCGACTGGTGTACGTCGTTCTCGTCGCCGGCATCCTGCTCGGCGCCACCAACATCGTCGGCCTGTTCGGTGCGACCGGCGCTTCGATCGGGCTATCCGACGAGCAGGTCATCTCAATTGGTTCGAACGAAGGAGGGGAGGGCGATCATGGCTGAGTCCCTGTCCGGCCTGCGGCGTAACCGCATCCATCGCGCGCTCTCCCGCCCGAACCTACTCATGGGCGCCGACCGGGAGCTGGTGCTGATCACCGGTCTTGCAGCAGTGATCCTGATCTTCGTCGTGCTTACGGCCTATTCGGCGCTTTTCGGCGTCGCTGTCTGGGTCGTGATCGTTGGGCTGCTCAGGATGATGGCGAAGGCCGATCCGCACATGCGGCAGATCTATATCAGGCACATATCCTACAAGCCCTACTACAAGGCAACCACTTCGCCATGGCGGCGGTATTGAGGAGGCGGCCATGGTAGCTCTCAAACGCTTCCGGGTGACCGGCCCATCGTTTGCCGATCTCGTTCCCTATGCCGGCCTCGTCGACAATGGTGTCCTCCTCTTGAAGGACGGAAGCCTGATGGCTGGCTGGTACTTCGCTGGCCCGGACTCGGAAAGTGCGATTGACCTCGAGCGCAACGAGCTGTCGAGGCAGATCAATGCCGTTCTGTCGCGGCTTGGAAGTGGCTGGATGATCCAGGTCGAGGCTATCCGCATTCCGACGGTCCACTATCCCACAGAAGACCGTTGCCATTTCCCGGACCCGGTGACCCGCGCGATTGATGCCGAGCGCCGCGCACATTTCGCGCGCGAGCAGGGGCATTTCGAGAGCAAGCATGCGCTGATCCTGACCTACCGGCCGCTCGAGTCCAAGAAGACCGCTCTCAGCAAATACATCTATTCGGATGAGGAAAGCCGGAAAAAATCCTACGCGGACACGGTGCTCTTCGTGTTCAAGAACGCAGTGCGAGAGCTTGAGCAGTATTTTTCCAACACTCTTTCGATCCGGCGAATGGAAACCCGCGAAACGGTCGAAAGGGGAGGGGAGCGAATTGCCCGATACGACGAGCTGCTGCAGTTCGCGCGGTTCTGCACCACCGGGGAAAGCCATCCAATCCGGCTTCCCGACGTTCCCATGTATCTCGACTGGATCGCCACCGCGGAGCTTGAGCACGGACTGACGCCAAAGGTCGAAAACCGTTTCCTCGGCGTCGTCGCGATCGACGGCCTACCGGCCGAAAGCTGGCCGGGCATTCTCAACAGCCTTGACCTGATGCCTCTGACCTATCGGTGGTCGTCACGTTTCATCTTTCTCGATGCCGAGGAAGCTCGACAGAAGCTCGAACGCACACGCAAGAAATGGCAGCAGAAGGTCCGGCCGTTCTTCGACCAGATATTCCAGACACAAAGTCGATCCGTCGACCAAGACGCGATGACTATGGTGGCCGAGACCGAGGATGCCATCGCGCAGGCCTCGTCGCAGCTGGTTGCCTATGGCTATTACACACCGGTCGTCGTGTTGTTCGACAGCGATCGCGAGGCACTGCAGGAGAAAGCCGAAGCGGTCCGCCGGCTGATCCAGGCGGAAGGTTTTGGGGCGCGGATCGAAACGCTCAACGCCACCGACGCCTATCTCGGCAGCTTACCGGGCAACTGGTATTGCAACATCCGCGAGCCGCTGATCAACACCAGCAATCTCGCCGACTTGATTCCGCTGAACTCGGTCTGGTCGGGAAACCCGGTCGCGCCATGCCCCTTTTACGCACCGAATTCCCCGCCCTTGATGCAGGTTGCGAGCGGATCGACAGCGTTCCGTCTGAACCTGCACGTCGATGATGTCGGCCACACGCTGATCTTCGGCCCAACCGGCTCAGGCAAGTCGACGCTTCTGGCACTGATCGCCGCGCAGTTTCGCCGGTACGAACATGCGCAGATCTTTGCCTTTGACAAAGGCAGTTCACTTCTGCCCCTGACGCTCGCAGCCGGCGGCGATCACTATGAGATCGGCGGCGACAGTGTGGAAGAGGGGAGGGCATTGGCCTTCTGCCCACTCTCCGAACTCAAAAGTGTTGCCGACCGGGCTTGGGCGGCGGAGTGGATCGAGATGCTGGTCGGTCTGCAGGGTGTCACCATCACACCCGATCATCGCAACGCCATCTCTGGGCAGATCGGCCTGATGGCGAGCGCCTCTGGTCGCTCACTCTCGGATTTCGTCAGCGGCGTGCAGCTGCGCGAGATCAAGGACGCACTGCATCACTACACCGTCGACGGCCCGATGGGCCAGCTCCTCGATGCGGAAGAGGATGGCCTCACGCTCGGCGCCTTCCAGACCTTCGAGATCGAGCAACTAATGAATATGGGCGAGCGCAATCTCGTGCCAGTGCTGACCTACCTCTTCCGCCGGATCGAGAAGCGTTTGGATGGGTCGCCAAGTCTGATCGTCCTCGATGAGGCGTGGCTGATGCTCGGCCACCCTGTGTTCCGCGACAAGATACGCGAGTGGCTTAAGGTGCTGCGCAAGGCAAATTGCGCCGTCGTTCTTGCGACCCAATCGATCTCGGATGCCGAACGATCCGGGATTATCGACGTGCTGAAGGAATCCTGCCCGACAAAGATATGCCTTCCGAATGGCGCCGCCCGTGAGTTCGGCACTCGGGAATTCTATGAGCGAATAGGGTTCAACGAGCGTCAGATCGAGATCGTCTCGAGCTCGATCCCCAAGCGCGAATACTACGTCGCTACCCCCGACGGCCGGCGGCTCTTCGACATGTCACTTGGGCCAGTTGCGCTGAGCTTCGTCGGCGCGTCGGGCAAAGAGGACCTCAAACGCATCCGCGCACTGAAATCCGAACATGGCCGCCACTGGCCGATCCACTGGCTTGAAACGAGAGGAGTTCACGATGCCGCATCGCTACTCAAGTAGATGGCTCGTCTGCTTAACAGCCGCCGCTCTCACGATCGGAGCCGCAGGCGCAGTTCAAGCCGGTACAGCCACCGGCGCCGCGACGGAATGGACACAGCTCGCCAACAATACGCAGCTCGTGGACCTCATGAAAAGCTCCGGCATCCAGGTCGACAATCAGCTGACCCAGATCAGCCAGCTTGCAGAGCAGATCCAGAACCAGCTGAAGATCTACGAGAACATGCTGCAAAACACAGCGCAACTTCCTGACCATGTCTGGGGGCAGGTCGAAAGCGATCTCAACCAGCTGCGCAGTGTCGTCGACCAGGGACAGGGCATCGCCTTTTCGATGGGGAATGCGGACGACGTTCTTCAGCAGCGCTTTCAGAGTTATGCCGATCTCAAGACCAATTTACCGAGCAACGCAACGTTCTCCTCGACCTATCAGTCCTGGTCGAACACCAACCGTGACACGATCGCCAGCTCGCTGAAGGCGGCGAGCCTCACGGCCGACCAGTTCGAGAGCGAGGAAGACACGATGTCCTCGCTGCGGTCGATGTCCGAGACGGCTGACGGGCAGATGAAGGCTTTGCAGGTCGGGCACGAAATCGCCGCTCAGCAAGTCGCGCAAATGCAGAAGCTTCGCGGTCTCGTCTCCCAACAGATGACAATGATGGGAACCTGGCTGCAGACGGAACAGACCGACAAGGATCTGGCGCAGGCGCGGCGGGAAAAGTTCTTCAACGCCGAGGTCAAGAGCGTTCCGGAAGGCCAGAAAATGGAGCCCCGCTGGTGAACCGCGCCGTCGTCATTGCCTTGCTCGTACTCGTCGCCGCTGCATCGTCTCTAGCGACAGTGCTGATCGTCAATTCCCGAAACACAGGAACACCTGCGTTCACCGAGGAGCAGCACGCCGTCCGGGAAAAATTCTTCGGCTCCGACAAAGAGCTGCCGCCGATCAAGGAAGGTCAGGAGATGCGCCCGAGATGGTGAAGGTTGCTGTCGCACGCTCGTTCCTGATGACAGGTCTCTTTTTCCTCGCCTATGCCGTTCCCGCGTTCGCACAGGAGGGGCAAGTCCTCACGGAACTGGAAAACCAGGTCTCGTCTGCTGCGAGGGGGTGGGAGACCACCATCATGGAGGCGGCGAAATCCCTATTCTGGATTCTCGCAACGATCGAGATCGGCATTGCGGCCGTCTGGTTGGCGATCCAGTCAGCCTCATTGGACAGCTGGTTTGCCGAACTGGTGCGGCGGATCATGTTCATCGGGTTCTTCGCATTCGTTCTGACCCAAGGTCCGACCTTTGCGCGAGCGGTGGTCGACAGCCTTTTCCAGATTGGCGCCGGCGGTGGTTCAGCTTCACCCGCTGAGGTGTTCGACGCCGGAATCCGCGTCGCGTCGCAAATGTCGGAGCAAGCACAGTTCGGGGTGTTCGAAGACAATGCGCTTGCGATCGCGGCGGTGCTGGCGATGGGCATCGTCGTTATCTGCTTCTCGCTTGTCGCAGCGATCTTCGTGTCGGTCATGGTCGAGATGTATGTCGGCCTGCTCGCCGGCATGATCATGCTCGGGCTGGGTGGTTCGTCCTTCACGAAAGACTTTGCTGTTCGCTACCTCGTCTATGCCTTCGGCGTCGGCATGAAGCTCATGGCCTTGGTGATGATCGCCAAGATCGGATCGAACGTCCTGCTTGGCCTTGCGCAAGCTCCGACTGCCTCATCGGACCAGTTCGTTACGACCTTGGCGATCGCCGGTATTTCCGTCGTAGTCTTCATCATCGCCATGTATGTCCCGAACATCATCCAGGGCGTTGTCCAGGGCGCATCGGTGTCCGGAGGAATGGAAGCGATCCGCCACGGCGGGCAGGCGGCGTCTTTCGCCGCAGGCGCTGGCTTCCTCGCCGCCAGCGCCGCCGGCGCAGGCTTTGCGGCCGCGCAAGCCGCACGAGCTGCTGGTTCATCCGTTGCAGGTGCCGCTCTTCGCGGCATGGGCGCGAGCTTCAGTTCCGGCGCGCAAGCAGCCGGATCAGCCGCGAAGGAAAAGGCAATCGGCTCTCCGGGCGCTTATGCCGGGTCCATTCTCGGACTGGCCAATGCGAAGCTCGATGAACAGCGCGGCGGTCATAGCGGACCGAAGCCTCCTCCCGAACGCAACGACAAACCGTAATCGAGACAAGGGAAGAATAAATGGCAGCGAACCGCGCCCCGGAAAACCCATACCTTGCCGCCCGCCAGGAATGGAGCGAACGCTATGGTTCCTATGTGAAGGCAGCCGCCGCATGGCGGATTGTTGGTGTCCTCGGTCTGGTAATGGCCGTCATCGGCTTCAGCTACGCGATGTATCTCAGCACGCAAGTGAGGCTCGTGCCTTACATCGTCGAGGTCGACAAGCTCGGAACTGCGGTCACCGCAGGCTTCCCCGAGCAGATCGAGTATGCCGATGTCCGCGTGGTGCGCGCCACACTCGGCAACTTCGTCACAAGCTTTCGCTCGATCACGCCGGATGCAGTGGTGCAGAAACAATATATCGACCGCACCTACGCTCTTCTTCGCACCTCCGATCCGTCGACGGAGAAGGTCAACGCCTGGTTCCGAGGCAATTCTCCGTTCGAGAAGGCAAAGTCCTCGACCGTTGCCATCGAGGTCAACAACATCGTGGCGCTCTCGAACCAGACCTATCAGATCGACTGGACGGAATACGAGCGGGACCGCAAGGGCAAGGAAACCGGCACGCGGCGGTTCCGCGGGATCGCAACGGTGACGCTCACCGCGCCACAGGATGAGGCGACGATCCGCCTCAATCCGATCGGCCTCTACGTCCGGGATTTCGACTGGACGGCACAGCTTTAAGGGTAGGGACTCTTTCAATGAAAAAAACGGGATTGATCGCGGCCGCCGGCTGCATGGCCGGACTCTTGCTTGCGGCGGGCGCGCAGGCGCAAAGCATGACGAGCAACGAGGTGAAAGGAACAAATCTTTCCAAAAAGTGGCGCGGCACGCCGGGATTGGTGACGACGGGACCGGACGGAAAGGTGATCTTCCTGTTCGGCGAAACGCAACCTTCCGTCGTCTGCTCGCCGCTGCAGGTCTGCGACATCGAACTTCAGGGTGGCGAGATCGTTCGCGATGTTATGGTCGGCGACACCGTGCGCTGGAAGGTAGAGCCGGCCACTTCGGGGGCCACAGGCGGACAGGCGATCCATCTCATCGTCAAACCGTCGGAGCCAGGCCTTCTCACCTCAATGGTCGTGACGACATCGCGGCGCACGTATCACATCCAACTCAAGTCCCATCCGAGCCAATACATGGCGCGCGTTGGTTTCGAATATCCGGAAGACGTGTCCACCAAGCTCGCCGACATCAACACCCGTCTCGAAACGGGCGGCATTCCGGGCACCGCGCCGGACAAGCTGAACTTCTCCTATTCAATCAGCGGCGGTGCTTCGTGGAAACCGAAGCGGGTCTATTCGGACGGGGTGAAGACCTACATCCAGTTCCCGAAGTCGATCTCCGGCCAGGATGCGCCTGTGCTTTTCGTCGTCTCCGGCGGTCAAAATCGCATCGTCAACTATCGCATGAAGAACGACATGATGACCGTCGACTATGCGATCGACAAGGCGATCCTCGTTTCCGGTGTCGGTTGGCGGCAGCAGAAGATCACCATCCGGCGGGGAGGCTGAACCATGCGCAAGCTTCTCACATATTTCGTCGTGGGCGCGCTGCTCTCCGGTTGCCAAACGGCGGACGACGCACTGACCACCAGTTCCACACCTGTGGCCGTCACCGGACCGGCTGCAAGCGCCATCGCCGGCGACATGGCAAGTCGTCTGGCCGAACAGATCGGCCCGGCCGGTGCTACGACCACGATCAAAATGGAGACGGACGCATCGGAGTTCGCATCCGCCCTCGAGGCGGCCCTGAAGGGGCGGGGTTATACGGTCGTCAGGGACGGCAAAGTCGCCAAAGACATCAAGCCGGTCGAGCTTGCCTATGCAATTGAGGGAATCGACGGGCAGCTGCTCGCGCGGGTTTCGACGCCTTCGATCGCTCTCGGACGTGCTTATACGCCAACGGCGGCAGGCGCCACGCCGGCTAGTCCGCTTTCGATCATGCAGCGTAACTGACGGAGAGCAATATGGTCCAGTCGCTCCAACTTGGCGCGTCAGCCCAGGCCGACGATCAGAATGGCATGCGCCGGCTCAACCGCCTGCCGATCATCGTCGCCATCATCGTCATCGTGCTGTTCGTCGGCGTGGTCGTGATTGGTCTGTCACTGCGCGGGCTTTCCTTCAATCATGGCGACATCGAGGGTGCTTCCAACAGCCCTGCGACCAGTTTCGGCGATCAGCTTAAGCGGGGTGTCACCGACGGCATTATCGGTGACCCAGAGCAGGAGGTGTTTCAACCGACGCCAGTCGTCGCGGAGAAAAAGGAAAAGCAGGAACCGGTCTTCGAGCGCCAACCAACAGATCGACAAGATCGCCGACAAAGGCTCGAATCCGAAGAGGAGTGGAAGGCACGCCTGAAGCGAGAGCAGGATGAACAATATATGCGCGAAGCCCAGCGGCAACGGATGGCGCGTCTCCAGGCCCGTTCCGCGGCGCTCGATTCGCCGCTAAAGGTAGACATCTCCGATGTAGAGAAGGCTGCAATCTCCACCAATGACACCGTCCGCCAGCCGACAAATGCCGTGACGAGCAGCGCCTCAGACCTTTATGGCGCGGCCATGAAATCAGGCTTGATGGAGCAGAACGTCGATCAGAACGGGCAGACGTCGAAGGAGGACTTCTTTAATCAGGACATCAAGGATCTCGGCTACCTGCCAAACCAGGTCGTGCCGCAGATGTCACCCAACGAATTGAAGCGCGGTTCAGTCATCCCGGCGACATTGATCACCGGCCTCAATTCCGACCTGCCGGGGCGCATTACCGCTCAGATCAGCCAAAATGTCTATGACAGCGCAACCGGTTATCGCCTTCTCATCCCGCAAGGCGCAAAGCTCGTCGGTCGCTACGATTCCAAGGTGTCTTTCGGCCAGGAACGGGTACTCGTCGTCTGGACGGACCTCATTTTTCCGAACGGGTCTACCCTGCAGATCGGTGGTATGGCGGGCACTGACGCTGAAGGTTATGGCGGCTTCCAGGACAAGGTCGACCGACATCTCTGGAGAACATTCGGTTCTGCAGCCCTGGTGGCAATCATCGGGGCGGGTACCGATATGTCGATGCCCGAGAGTTCGACGCTCGCGACGCAGGACACGGCTTCGGATGCAGCAAGACGGAATTTTGCCGCGTCATTTGGCCGCGTAGCAGAAGAGACGATCTCGAAGAACCTGAACGTTCAGCCGACGATTCGCATCCGGCCGGGCTACAAGTTCAATGTGTTAGTCGATCAGGATGTTATTTTTCATTCTGTCTATAGCGGCCGTTAAACAGCTAACGGACGCCCAGATTTTCGCTTGTCGCTGAACGTCGCAAGTACCGCGCGGGGCGCAGGTGTGACTAAAAATCTCTATAAAAATCATCGTCTTTAGATCAGAAAGAGTTGAATACCCGGCAGAGGTCAATAGACCTAAGCGATGCAACGAACGTGGATCTGCTTCGCGTAGAAGCAACTGCCGTATCGTCCAATGTCCCATGTGGTTCCGGCTAGCCGAACGGTGGCAACCGGTACCTCGCGGCGTCAGAACGGCGCGACGAGTGGGAGGCTTGCACCGTCGAAAAAAGGAGAAAAGTTAGTGGACGGTGACCTTCGCTCTCTCATCGATATGACAGAAGCCGCGCATGATGAACGTATGATCAAAAGTGCTTTGAAAACATTTGCGCACGCATGCGGCTTCGACCGTTTTGCTTATCTGCAGACTGAGGGGTTGGAAATCCGCACATTCAACTCCTATCCGGAGGAATGGCAGAGTGTTTATCTCGAAGGCCATTACTCCCGCATCGACCCGGTCGTTACTGAAGCCAAGCGTCGCATGGAAATGTTTTCCTGGACGGCCGACGATTGGCCCGCTCGTGGAACCTCCGAACTCAGGCGTTTTCGGGACCAGGCGATCGAGTACGGAATTCGGAGTGGGGTGACGATCCCCGTCGAAGGAAGTTTCGGGTCGACGATGATGCTGACGTTTGCATCTTCGGCGCCGACGGCTGACGTTTCAAAACTGCGGGATGCGCAACAAGCGATCCGAGCGGTGCTGGCGATCCATTACTGCCTGAAGATTATCGCTGCGACGACCATTGTCGCTCCGAGACGGTTGCTTTCACCAAGAGAAGCAATGTGCCTCATGTGGGCGGCAAAGGGTAAGAGCGCTCCCGAAACCGCAATGCTAACGGGGATCAACCCGAGGACAGTGCAGCACTACCTTGATAAAGCGCGCGAAAAACTTGAGGCTGCGACCGTCCCACAGCTCGTCGCAATTGCTAAAGATCACGGGTTGGTTTGACCGTCATTCATGTTTATCGAGTGGAACCTCGGGGACGTAGCCTAACGCATCGATGATTTCCGAAAGTTCTTCTTGCTGGACTTCAGATTTCTTTTGGCGCGCGACATACTCCTCCTGCAGGCTCTTGAGCACGGCGGCGGAAATTGATGGGTCTGCGGTCGCGCGAGCCCATTCCTCATAGACAGCTTCGTCGGCGGCGATCAGGAGGCGGTGTTCGAGAATTGCCGAGACAGCCAACGCCTCAAGCTTCGACTGTTGCATCGAGCTGAAGCGCGATTCTCTTTTCTTTTCTCGACCATTTGCATCGGATGAGCTCGCTTTGTTCACCCGCTTCTCCCAAACTTTCATTCTCTCACCAAGCGGCCCCGAAGGTTCGCCTACATCAAATGGGACACCGTTACATCCGAAATCTCTGAGTTGCAGACAATGTGCTGATGCTTATATCGACAACTAAACCCATTACCCACCCGCATTGGCGGGATTTACGGGAAGGAGCTTTACATACTTTAGTTGATAAACTCCGAGTGTGTAAACGGCGATCTTTCGGCGCATGGACATGCGCAAACTGGTCGGCTCGAATTTTGCCCGCCTGCGTCGGGAGAAAGGCCTGACACAGGAAGAGGTCGAGGCGCGTTCTGGTTTCAGCCAGCAATATCTTAGTAGCCTGGAGCGAGGTCGTCGCAACCCAACTGTGATTACGATTTATGAACTGGCTCAAGCCTTAGATGTCAGCCACGTCGAATTAGTGCGACCGATTGGTGAGACCCAAGTGAGTACGCAAACAGGCGCATAATCTGGGATCTCAGCAGCTTCAATCCGGCCCGCGACAACGAGAAATCGTCGAAGCAAGCCAAAGGGAATTGAGATTTGTGCTCCTCTCGAGTCCGAACAATCGCTGCGATGAAATTGCAAGGCGCTGCCGCAGACGAGATCGTCGAGGGTTATCCGGCTCTCACTGCGCGCATGGTGGACCTCGCCGCAAGCTACATCTTTACTCCAGGCGACCACTAGAATTGTCAACTTTGTCCATCGAGGCAATTAGCGTGGTGAAGAATTCATAATGCGAGGGCTTTCTGGGCCCCAGGGATTGTGATACAAATCCTAGGATAATAGATCCTATTCTCCGAGCTTTTATATCGATGCCCAGTTCAGTCACGCAACGCCAAATCGCTCGGACCGTGCTAACCGAGCGCGGAATAGCACGTTTCGTCGAACTGCGGAACGCAGGAGTCACGGCTGCCACCATGAGCCGAATGGAACGAGATGGTGAAGTGCTGCGGCTTGCCCGCGGTCTCTATCAACTTCCTGATGCGCAGCTCGACGCCAGCCACAGCCTGGCGGAGGTTGCCAAACGCGCGCCCAAAGCCGTTATCTGCCTCGTTTCGGCATTGGCATTTCACAGCCTGACAGATCAGCTCCCCGGACAAATCTGGCTTGCCATAGGCCGTAAGGACTGGCCGCCGAAGCTGGAAGCCCCCGCTGTGCGCATCGTGCGCTTCACAGACAGCCTTCTCAACGACAGCGTCGAAACCCATATCATTGAAGGCGTTCCTGTGAGGGTCTTTGGAATCGCCAAGACAATTGCCGATTGCTTTCGATATCGCAACAAGATCGGCCTTTCGGTAGCGATAGAAGGGCTGCAGGAGGCGCTGCGGCAACGAAGGGCTACTCCTGGCGAAATCGCCAACCAGGCCGAACGCGGTGGCGTTGGCTCTGTGATCCGGCCGTATCTCGAGGCGCTGACCGCCAATGGCTAAAGAAATCAGAAACGTCGGCGCCTCGGTGCGCGCCCGCCTGTTGCAACTCGCCAAGGCAAGCGGGCAAAGCTTCGATCTCGTCCTGACGCGTTTCGCCCTTGAACGGTTATTGTTCCGGCTTAGCCAGTCGCCCCACGCCGATCGCTTCGTTCTAAAAGGGGCGATGTTGATGATGAGTTGGTTCGACAATCCGCACCGAGGCACGCGCGACCTGGATCTTTTGGGTCTCGGTGATCCGAGTCCGGACCCGATGCTTGAGACATTTCGGGAAATTCTGGCGCAAGAGGCCGACGATGGCGTTACGTTCGACGCTGATACGCTGCATGTGGATCGTATTCGCGAGGCACTGGATTATGGTGGGCTCAGGCTGCGGGTGATCGCTTCGATCAGCGGAGCCCGGATCAACCTGACCATCGACATCGGTTTTGGCGATGCGCTTGAGCCTGGGGTGGAGGTTTTGGATTATCCTTCCATGCTCGATTTTCCGATGCCGCGGCTTCGGGCCTATGCGCGAGAAACGGTCATTGCCGAGAAGTTCCAGGCAATGGTGATGCTGGGGCGAGTAAACAGCCGCATGAAGGATTTCTACGACATCTGGATCCTCAGCAGGTCTTTCGACTTCAGCGATGATCGGCTGGCGCGCGCAATAGCCGCTACCTTTGATCGCCGCGAGACACCGATCCCCATTGACCTGCCGGACGCCCTAACGGACGCCTTTGCCAAGGACCAGCAAAAGCAGCGACAATGGCGTGCTTTCATTGAAGGCGTTGCACACAATCCTGGCGATCTGATCGACGTCATCGCGGGGATTGCCACATTCCTGATGCCGCACGCGGTTGCGGCTGCGAGGCTGGACGAATGAGCGGTTTGGTCGCAACCACGCGAATTCATGGCTCAGCGAGCAGAATTCAGATCCTGTCGGGTTTTTGTCGGGCAACTTCATAGCTGGAACCCGTCAGTACGCGGGTTTTACTGGCTCGCCGCCATTGCAACCGCGGACGAGGCATCTGGAAGGGCATTAATTTCATGCTTTGGAGTCGCCTAAACTTTGGCTTGGCCGGAACATGCCTCGCCAATGCGAGGTGAACTCAACGCTGTTGTTGACCACCAATGCGGGAAAGATCGATCCGTATGTCCGCATGCCTAACATCCTGCATCGTCTCTGGTTGTAAGTCTTTCGGCGTCGCTTCCTCGCCATCCACTTCCTTATCGCTTTGCTGCGGCGCTTCGATGGGTATGCCAGGATCCTCCGCCTGAAACACGCCGACACCCCCGAACTCGCCGGTCTTCCATGCGTAGACCGCGTCCTCGAAGATTTGCGGGAAGACGTCTTTGCTCGTGGGGTTGCCATACCATTTTGCAACGATCCTCAATACCTTGGCGAACATCGCAGTGCCTTTCCGGAGGTTCTGGCAAGGATCGACGAGATCGGGCTTCAGATCCGCCGGTTCCTTGACTCCCACGCCAGCGGGGAACTGGGTGAGCCCTACGCGGACGACCGCTTGACCAGCATATTGGCGCACGATCGCAATCGCCTCCTCGGCCGATGCCGCTTTCGGAACGAGGATCAATCGGTCGCCTGATTTGACGGTGACGGCGAAGGGATCAGCCGAGCCCGCCGCCATCACGAACTGCTCGACGATCGTCGGCTTGAGAGAAGGGTCTGCGCATTCATTTATCAGGGCTGCGTCGATCATGGTGTCTCCTGAGCACTCAGGTGTTGAAGGCAATAACAATCGGTTTTGCGAAGAGCTTTGACCACGCTGTAGTGGCAGTTCGCTGGATAGCAACGATTGATGTCCCTTCGGTCCACCACCCGTTTCCGACAGCAACAATGAGGTCCGGATCGTGCAGCATCGACTGAAGCACCGGCCAAACAATCAGTTGCTCGTAGCAGATCAGCGGTGCCGCGCGGCTGGCGCCGATGGAGACGACCGGGTTCGCGAAGAAATCCGCCCGAGCACCACCACTCTCCCCAAACCAGGATCGCCACGGCTGCCACATCGAACCGGGAACCGGCATACGTTCGCGATAGAGGATGTGGCCGCCCCTCCCGTCGACCGCGACCAGAACATTGTCGTAGCCCCCAGCATCGACCATCGCCGCACCGGCGATCACCGTCCCATCATCATCCCTGAAGGCGTTCGTCCAAAGCCGCGCCACGGTCGGTGTCCAGAAACCGAGCGCAGTTTCCGGCAGCACCACAAAACGGGCCCCATCGCTGGCCGCGCCACGCACCGTTGCGATCATGTCACGCTGGCGTTGAAGCCCGGGCTCCCGACCGAGCGAAGCCCCCATATCAAGATCGACGCCGCGCCAGCCTTCCGGTAGTTTCGGGTCGGTCCAGATTGCGGCGGACCACAGCCAAGGGCCTGCGAAGGCGATGGCGACAGCTGGCCAAATGCGGGTTACGAGACCCGCAAGGCCGGCTGTCATGAAGCCAAGTCCCCACCATCCCCATCCCGGAAACAGAACACCCGCGGCGGTGACAGGATGCGCCCAGCCCGTGATGCCGAACGGCGGGACGGCCATGACGGCTGCCGCAAGGAGGTAGCGAAACGGACGCGCGCGTCCGTTCATCGTCCAGAAGAGCGTATGCACGGCAACGAAACTCATAGACGCACCCAGCCAGAGCAGGAGGCCTGGCCAGATATCCGACGAATAAAAGGCGGCAACGCCTTGTGGCAGACCCCGGGACGCGGCCAGGAAGTATCCGCTGGAGACAAGTGCCGCGACCGATCTCGTTTGCGAGATCGACCAAAGAACCGGAAACCCGAGCGCGACGGGTAGGAGCAACACATGGCCGCTCCAGCCCACCACGCCGATCGCGATCGAAGCGAATATCAGCAGCGCCGGCTGAAGGTAATCACGGCACATAGGTGAACACCTCCTGCGCCAGCCCGAGAATGCCGGAGATCGGCACCGGGCCAAAATATCGGGAGTCATAGGAGCCGGGGAAGGCGGAATGCAGGAAGACATATCCTGGCGGTATGATGCCGCTCGGAAACGGCGTCAACGGCCGGCCTTTTCCATCTCGTAGTGCGAGACTGGATGAGGAAACCACCCGCCCATCCACTCTCACGTCGACGCCGATTTCGACACGCTGTCCTACAACGGCGATCACTGTCTTGATCAACGGTGCGACGTCGCCCGGGCAGAAACCGGAACGGAGATAGCCGCGCGCTCGCGCCTCCCGCATTTCCGCGGTTGCCGGTGGGCAGATGAACACCAGGTCATTGACAGCAACGGGACGATCGAGCGGAACAATGCGCCACAGGCCGAGTGGCTTGCTCGGTGTCAGATTGACGCGGTAACCGCCGGCGAGGGCGGTGCCGATCGCCAGCATGGCGACCAATGCGGCAACCAAAATGATCCCAGTCGCTTGTCGTTGTTGCGCGGTCATCGCCTGGCGCGTTCCAGCTCCCGCCGTCATTTCAGCGAGAGTCCTTGGCTCCTAGTTTGCCGCAGCGTCTCGGCCTGCTTCAGCGCTTCGGTCGTTCGTTCATGAGCAGCCAGCTGCTGAACCGCCCGCATGGCGTCCCAGGCGTTCCGGACCTCGGCCTTCTGGCCGGCCGTCATGCCTGCCGTGACGGTCTCGAAGGTCTTGCCGTCAGTGTCTTTCGCCGCCAGTGGCAGGAACGTCCGTTCCCCGAAACGTTCGGAAACCGCCTTGGCGAAACCTTCCAGTTCCGCTTTCACCATTTTGTCGGCGAGCACGTATTCGAGGCTTGCGGACAAATCGTTGCGATCGATCGCATCGCGCACCCGTTCGAGCGTTTGCTTGGCAGATGGGGAGAGCGCCGGGACGTCGACCGAAACCTTGAGCCGGACCGCGCGCTCCTCCGTCTCATGTTTCAATTCGGCCTCGGTCCGCTCACGAAGATAGCGTTCCAGGTTCCGGCCGAGCGCCGGCACATTGGCGCTCGCTCTTTCCCGATCCTGCTTGTCGGCACGGCTGGCGAGAAGACAGGTCTTGCCCTTGAGCGCGCCAAAGCTCTCTGGCTCTCCGGCAATCCTTGCCAGGGTGGACTGCGCGACCGACTGGTCCTTGACCATGGTGTCGACGTCGATCGCCTTGAAGGCAGCTTCCGGCTGCGCATAGACGAGCTGGAAGCGGGTTGAGACGTCTTCCCATTGCTTCTTGAGCCCGGGATCGGCGGCGAGCTTGTCTTCGACCGCCTGATCGAACGATTTCGGGAAGGTGGTGATGCCTGATACCATGGGCTTGGCCTCCTTGATTGTATCCGGGATGGATTGCTCGTTGCTGCTGCGGACCAATCCGAGCGTCGCACCGATTGCGACTAGACGGGCGCGAAGGTCGGAGAGTTTCTGTTTTTGCCGAACGGCCCATTGGAGGCGATCGTGTGCGATCGTGCGGGCGACGTTGACAAGATGAAGGCCGCGGGCTTCCGCGAAGCGCAGCGCCTGGCCGTAGAACGACCCCTTCTCGTAATCGAGGGTCGTCTCCTTGGCGTTTTGGCGAGACAGGATCGGGACGAGGCCGCCGGATTTGGCGAAGGAGCGTCGGCCGTAATAGACGGCGAGATCCTCGCGATGGCGCGTCATGGCCACATAGATGAGATGCTTGTCCAATGAAAGGGAAGCAAGCACCTTCACCCGATCGACGGTCGCGCCCTGGCTCTTGTGGATCGTTGTCGCATAGCCGTGATCGAGGTTGTTGTAGAAGCGCTGCTCGACCGTGACATGGCGACGATGGTCCCCTTCGCCGATCTCAGCAACAATCCGTCCGGGTGCAGCCTCAAGCACCTTCGCGAGCATGCCGTTCTTGACGCCAAGGCTGCCCTCGTTCTTTAGAAACACGATTTGGTCGCCGATCGCGAACATGCGGGTTCCGTCCTCGGCCTTGAAGGCAAAGCCGTCTGCGACGACGCCGCGCTCGACCAGCTTGGCGCGGGCCATCTCGTTCAACATCCGAACGTCGCGGCGTAGATGTGCGAGGATCAGGCTGGTCTTCGAAGGATCGTAATCGCGATCCCAATCGGCGATCAGGCTTTCGACCGCCTGCGCCTTGAGGTCCAATCCTCTCACGTGCCCATGGGCACGATAGGCATCGACCGCTTTGCCGCCGTTGCCCCGCGCCAGATCGAGTGAAGCGTCCCGCATCCATTGCTGGCGCTGACGATAGATCGTCTCGAGTTCGGCATAGCCGATGCGAGCCGCAATCGCCCGGAAGGCAGCTCCCGCTGCGATCGGCTGGAGCTGTTCGGGATCGCCGATCAGAACGAGTTTCGCTCCCGCCTTGGTGACGGCTTCGACGAAGAGCGCCATTTGCCGTGACGAGACCATGCCGGCCTCGTCGAGGACGAAGACCGTCCTGTCGTCGAGCTGGTTGCGGCCCTGGTTCCAACGAAGTTCCCACGATGAGAGCGTACGGGACTGAATTCCGCCTTCCTTCTCCAAACCTTCGGCGGCTTTGCCAGCCAACGCTCCGCCGACCACACTATAGCCGGCCGTTTCCCACGCCTCGCGCGCAGCCTTCATCATCGTCGTCTTGCCGGCGCCGGCGCGGCCGATGACGGCGGCAATCCGTTCGCCGCCAGCGACATGCTCGATCGCCGCCCGCTGCTCGTCCGACAGACGGGAATGGCGCGCAAAGGTCGCTTGCAGCACCGTCTCACGGACGCCATGGGAGGTGCTGCCGGAGAGCCAGATCGCGCGATTGGCCATCTCGGCTTCAAGCCGGATCATCCCCCGCGTCGTGTACTTGGCTGGTGTCCGAATACCAGTCGCAAAGTTGATCCGCTCACGTTCGAGCCGGAGTGCTTCCGGACTTTGCAGAATGCGGACCATCAGACTTTGGAACAGAAGGACATCGTCGATATAGCGATACAACACCTTCGCAACATCGCGTTCGTCGAAGACGCTCTTCTCCCGCGTGATCAGGTCGAGCACGATCTCCGGACGGCGCTGGATGCGGCGGGCGTTCTCCCTGCGGCGCTCCTCCTGAAGCCCGACGCGTTCGAGTTTGGGAGTCGAGGTCTCCGACTTGTGGTCGGATTGCTCGGCCTTGCGCTCGATGGCTTTGGCGCCGACGCCGAGGTGAATGGTTGGCTCGAGGTCGATACCCTGCTTTTCGAAGGAACGGCCATCAATGCGGATTTCGAGGCCGGCAAGCGCCAGATGTTTGTTCTGGCAGGCAAACCAGCCGTCGCGAAACGCATTGAAATCCTCAGTTCTGCCGGCCCATAGCTCATAGACGATCTTGCCGGCATCATTGCGGATCGGCTTGCCGTCCGGGGCGAGAACCGCGACCTTCTTTGAGCCGAACCCGTCCTCGGTGAGCGGCCGCAATGTCGTCATCAGATGCACATGCGGATTGCCTGGGGCGTCGTGATAGACCCAGTCGGCGACCATGCCCTTCGCGGTGATGTGGCACGCCACAAAGTCGCGCATGAGCGCGATGTTCTGCTCGGCCGTCAGTTCGAGCGGAAGGCCTATGGTGACGTCCTTGGCGAGCTGCGCGTCGGATCGCTTCTCGAAGCCCTCCACTTTGTTCCAGAAGGCTTCGGATGCGCCGGCGACCGAGCGATCGGCAATCATGCTGCGCACCCATTCCGGCGCGTCGGCAGGGATCACGAACTCCTCATGCAGGAGCCCCTGCTTTCGCGTGTAGTCGATCGTCCGGGCTTCCCGCTCAAACTCCATCTTAGCGCAGTGCCGGTAGGCCGCCGACAGGACGGCGCTGCGGCCTGAGCCACGGGCGACGACGCTGACGGAGAAGTGAGGGACGGCCACGGCGAAGTTCTCTCCCGGTTGCAAACGAAATCAAAGGGTTCGTCGGGAGCGGCGGCCCCGCCAGGCACTCTCAGCAACACGTCGCGCCAGCGACGTATAATTGCGCCCTTGGAAGCCGCTCCTTCGGAACGGCCGGGATCATCCACCAAAGCATCGCCCTTGGCGATTGTAGGATTCACAGTAGTGCGTTCGCTACTTAAGTTCCGGAAACTGGCTTCGAAAGACAAGCTTTCTCACCCAGGGAGACAAACGGAATGAAGAAGCCATCCGCGAAGATCCGCGACGAAATTGCCAAACTGCAGGAGCAGCTCAAGCTCGCCGAGACACGGGAAGCGGAACGCATTGGCCGGATCGCGCTCAAGGCAGGCCTCGGCGACATCGAGATCGACGAGGCGGAGCTTCAGGCAGCGTTTGACCAACTGAGCAGGCGATTTCGCGGAGGGCAGGGGGGTACGACCGGAGGGAAAAAGGGCGCAGGCGATAGCAGCGGTGCAACGTCGACCACGGCGGTCGCGTCTGGCGCGGCTGCGGGCGGCACTGGCGAGGCTTGAACGGATGGTGAGGACTTTGACATCCGACGCCCGCAAGAAGGACACGCGCGAAAAGATCGAGCTCGGTGGTCTGATCGTCAAGGCCGGTCTGCGCTACGAGAAGCGAGCGCTGGTGCTGGGCGCGCTGATCGATGCAGCGCGCCGCATCAAGGGTGACGATGGCGAGCGATCCAGGCTCACCGCACTCGGCGTGGAGGCGTTCGGCAATGACGATCAATAGGATTGCGCTCGTCGTCGTGCCGGCGGCGTTGATGATCCCGGTCGTTATCGGAATGACCGGGATCGAGCAGTGGCTTTCCGGTTTCGGTAAGACCGAGGCCGCGCGACTTGCATGGGGGCGGGCAGGGATCGCGCTTCCCTATCTCGCAAGTGCGGCGATCGGAATCTTGTTCCTGTTCGCGACCGCCGGCGCGATCAATATCAAGCAGGCAGGTTGGGGCGTCGTTGCGGGATGCAGCGGGACGGTCCTGATCGCGGCACTTCGCGAGACAATACGCCTTTCCGCTTTCATGAAGACGGTACCCACCGACAAGACGGTCTTGGCCTTTCTCGATCCGGCAACGTCGATCGGAGCGAGTGCGGCCCTCTTATGTGCCTGCTTCGCACTCCGCGTCGCGTTCATCGGCAATGCGGCATTCGCAAGGGCCGAGCCGAAGCGCATTCAGGGCAAGCGGGCGCTGCATGGCGAGGCAGATTGGATGAAGCTCACAGAGGCGGCAAAGTTGTTTCCCGATGCTGGTGGCATCGTCATCGGCGAGCGCTATCGGGTCGATAAAGACAATGTCGGCGCCCGAGCGTTTCGCGCCGACAGCGCCGAGACCTGGGGCGCCGGTGGCAAGTCGCCGTTGCTGTGCTTCGATGGCTCGTTCGGCTCGTCGCACGGGATCGTCTTTGCCGGTTCCGGCGGTTTCAAGACAACGTCGGTGACGATCCCAACGGCGCTCAAATGGGGCGGCACGCTGATCGTGCTCGATCCATCGAACGAGGTCGCACCGATGGTCTCCGCGCATCGCGGCGGAGCGGGGAGGGACGTATTCGTTCTCGATCCGAGGAAACCGGACATCGGCTTTAACGTCCTGGACTGGATCGGCCGTTTCGGCGGAACCAAGGAAGAGGATATTGCCTCAGTGGCCTCATGGATCATGAGCGACAGCGGCAGTGCGCGTGGTGTCCGTGACGACTTCTTTCGTGCATCGGCGCTGCAGCTTCTCACCGCGCTGATCGCCGATGTCTGCCTGTCGGGTCACACGGACGAGAACGAGCAGACGCTTCGGCAGGTGCGCATGAACCTCTCCGAACCTGAGCCGACATTGCGCAAGCGGCTGCAAGACATCTACGACAATTCGGGTTCGGATTTCGTGAAGGAGAACGTCGCAGCCTTCGTCAACATGACGCCGGAAACCTTCTCCGGCGTCTATGCCAATGCGGTCAAGGAAACGCACTGGCTTTCCTATCCGAACTATGCCGCCCTCGTGTCGGGACGGAAATTCTCGACCGGCGACATCGCGGCTGGGAATACGGACGTCTTCATCAACATCGACCTAAAGACATTGGAGACCCACTCGGGTCTTGCGCGGGTCATCATCGGCTCGTTTCTGAATGCGATCTACAATCGCGACGGACAGATCAAGGGGCGCGCGCTGTTTCTCCTCGATGAGGTCGCCCGCCTCGGCTACATGCGGATCATCGAGACCGCGCGCGACGCCGGACGCAAATACGGCATCACGCTGACGATGATTTACCAGTCGATCGGCCAGATGCGCGAAACCTATGGCGGCCGCGATGCTGCAAGCAAATGGTTCGAGAGTGCCAGCTGGATTTCGTTCGCCGCGATCAACGACCCCGAGACCGCCGATTACATTTCTCGACGTTGCGGCATGACCACGGTCGAGATCGACCAGGTGAGCCGCAGTTTCCAGGCAAGGGGATCATCGCGGACGCGCTCGAAGCAGCTCGCTGCCAGACCACTCATCCAGCCCCACGAAGTCCTGCGCATGCGTGCCGACGAACAGATCGTGTTCACCGCAGGAAACGCGCCGCTCAGATGCGGACGAGCTATCTGGTTCCGGCGCGGCGACATGAAGGCATGCGTCGGCACGAACAGGTTTCACATGATCGGCGATACGCCAACTGCATGATCCAAGCCGGCGCGCAGTGCAAACAAGCAAGGCTGATCCAGGAAAATGAAGAGTATCGGAGAAATCAGCATAGCGACGCCCGACGGGCGGGATTTCGGGAATTCTCGTCGTGCGACGGGCGGGAAACAGAGCAGCCGCAGGAGCCTCAGCATAGTGGCCCCAAAGGGGAGGCGGGATCGACTGCTCCCCGCCCCTCGCACACCATTTTGGCGGCCACACCGCAGCCCGCAGCCAGGCTCCTCCGTAAACGCAGATGAAACCGGGTCCGACATAGGCTGAGGCGAAACGAGGGGATCGTATAGTGGTGAAATCGAATATAGTTCCGTTCAGAAAGCCGCCGAAGGCCGGACGCGCCCGCGATCGGCAGCGCGCGGGCGGAGGACTGGCAAGATCTGAGCGGATCAGACGGCGTAAACGCTCGGCGGCAGTTCTATGCACTGTGATCATTGCCGTTGGAGGTTGGCTTGCCTATGGCGGCAACGAAGCTCTCCCTGGTTTCGGCACTTTGGCCAAGACACCGACGACGGATTCATTGTCGGCGGCATTTTCGATCTGCGGCGACAGCCACCGGACGAACTGCGTCGTCGATGGCGACACCTTCTGGTTCGAGGGCGAGAAAATCCGCATCGCCGACATCGATACGCCTGAACTCAGCCCGCCCCGCTGCGAGGCCGAAAGGATCAAAGGTGAAGCGGCAAAATCCCGGCTGCTGGCGCTGCTCAACGCTGGGAAGTTCTCTCTGGCGGCCGGGTTCCGTGATGAAGACAAGTACGGTCGCAAACTTCGCACCGTGTCTCGCGCAGGCAATTCGCTGGGCGACGTCTTGATCGGCCAAGGGCTCGCCCGATCATGGGATGGTGCCCGACACGGCTGGTGCCAAGGCGGGTGACAGCGAACCATCGCTTCCCCGGCACGGGAGAAGGATAGGGGTTTGGGGAAAGGGAGGAGGGAACCGTCCCCTTTCCCCATGGGAGGAAGTTTGAAGGAGGGGCGTTGCCGTTCCTTCATGGGGTGAGGTTTGAGAGGGGCGGCAGAGCCCCCCTTTCATAGCCGCTCCGGCTGGAACGGCTCACGCGAAGTCAAGGACCAGAGGCGGCAAGCCGCCTCTGGTCTGGATCTCAATCAGCGGGATCGAAGAAGGGCTCTTTGTCCTCCAGGCCGATATGCCATCGTTTGTCGGACCACCTCGACGGGAGGTAGATCTCGTCGCCGCCAGAATGCGCAATGATGATCTTGCCGGCTTCGTGAAACAATCCGAAATCGACCTTGTTGTCGATTGCCCAAAGCAGCGCCGCTGACAGAAACTCGCGCGAGATATCGGCGGGAAGATGCACCTCCGCGTCGAAAACTCGGCGCAAACTTTCAAGCCAATTCGACTGTTGATCCGACCGCTTCTGATCTTCGCCAACCAGGTGAGTATTTTGATGCTTTGCCATCAGAGTCTCCTTTTCGTTTCTGACGAAAGGTGTCTGCGCCGTAGCCGTGAGGGGTCAGGGACCGCGGAACGCGGCCGCACTGCGGCAAGCGGAGGAACCGATTTTCTCTGTGCCGCTTGCGGCGCTGGGAAAATTGGAGGGGCCGCGATGTCCTTGACGCCGGAACGACGGGTGCAAAATGGGATGTCAGAGAGAGATTAAACCGCGTCCTGAAAGGACGCGACCGCTTGCCAGCACCGCTGGCCATGGGACGTTCCGGCCATATCCCATTACGATAGCAGGCACAGGAATGCGTCTTGCCGCGAGAGGATCGTAACCCGCCAGGGCGCAGACCGCGTGCGGGCTTGGGTCGCAGCGCGACTAGAGCCGTGCGCCGTCGGCGCCTCGCCCGACACGCCATTCTTCACGAAAATGAATCGGTCGCACTTGTAAGATTCACATATGTCGTTGGACGTGGCGGCGACGTGTGGCGATCATGCCGGCATGATTTCGCAACCCTACCAGCTCTACGTCGAACGAATGGACCCAGCCAAGAACATGGCGCGGTACTATGCCATGGAGATCGAGCAGACGATGTTCGGAGAGGCTTGCCTGATCCGGCGATGGGGAAGGATAGGCAAGCGCGGGCAGGAGAAACAGCATGTGTTCGAACGGGAAGAAGAAGCGGTTCACTTGTTCCTTGAGCTGTTGAAGCAAAAACGTGCTCGCGGCTATCGGCCCAGAACAACTCTGCGATATTTGCAGAGCTGACCCCAATCGTCTCCGATCTCTCAAATGGCGAAACAGGGGCCGCCGAAGCGGCGCCTGTTGGCGCGTTATTCTCGCCGGTTCCAGTCGGTCTCGAACGACGCCTCGATCTCGACGAAGAACGGGATCTTGATTGTGAGCTTGAGACCGAGTTTCCCCTTGCGGAAGAAGTGACAGATCACCTTGCCGAGGACGCGGAGCCGACGGCCGGTGGCGGTGAGGAATTGAGCGAGCTGTTGCACGGTATTTTCAGCCTTCGAAATGCGGACATTGCGGGGATGGGCCGCATGACGGACAAGGAGGGGCGCACCTGAAAGGCCGAAACGGAGGTGGAGGACCTGCCGGCGTCTGAATTTTGCTCCCGCGAGGAGCCGCAACGCGGCGGGGAAATTCTGGCGCCGGCCGGTTGCGGCGCGACGGACGGAATGCAGCATCCCCATGTCGATGACAGGAGATCGAAAGGAAAGTTGCAGCGGATCGCTCCTCTCGGACCTGCGAAAGATACCGTCCAGAGTGCTGGTGATATGCCGCCCTCAAGAGGGCGGGTCTTCGGAAAGAAGAGCATCAAGCTCTGCGTTGGCAAAGGCAAGCTCCTGCCTCGCGCCGGCCAGAGCCGCCTCGATCTGAAGGCGCTCGTCCCAGTCCGCGCAATTCGCCAACTCGGCCCGCAGTTCCTCGATGTGCTGTTCCAGGGAAAACGTCATCGTCTCATCTCCTTGAGTTCGTGAAAGACGATCCCCGGCACCGGGGAGGTGACGACGGGGTCAAGGATCGCGACAGCGACCGGCAGAGCCGGGGAGTGGGGGAGCCGATTTGCGCAGGCTGCCCTTGGGGCAGCTGGAGTAAATTGGGGGAACCGCTCATCCTTGGGGCCGTCGTCGCCGACCGGTATCCTCGACACGATCTGAGCCGCTCACCCCCTCTCGTATGGCACCAAAAAAGCCGGACCGGGCTCGATGCCCGATCCGGCTTTGATATTTCGGCTGATCAGCAGGCCCCGCCTGGTAGCGGGGCCTTGTTGGGACCTCAATCCCGGTTTGGGCGGGACCAGATCAGCTGGTAGCCGTCCTCGCCTTCGACCTCGGTGAGCGTTGCGTAGATCGGCGTCGGGAAGCTCGGGTCATCCAGCTTGACCGAGAGGTAGTCGCGGTCGGTCTCGCTGGAGCGCTTCTGCCAGGCCGCACCCAGCTCAACGTTGCCAGCGTAGATGCGGAAGTGCGGACCTTTGTCGGAGGGGTTGTCGACGCGGGCGATGCGGGCCTTGACGTTGAGTGCGAGGGTGCGGATCGAGCCGGAGAAGCCATTTTCGGTGGAGGTGAAGGTGCCGATGGTAGCCATTGTCTGTTCCTTTCGGTTGTTTCGGGCCGCGCCCTTCGCGGCCTCGATGGCTGTCGCAAGGATCGGGGACGATCGGACCGCACCCCGAAGGGGCTGAAACGACGTGGAGGGCGGCCGGGAGCGGCTTTGTTATTGCGCGAGGAATGGGCGCGCAGCGCTCAGGGGAAGAAAGTTGCGGACGGCCGTTGCGGGAGAACGATCGAGGCGAAGCCGGTCTCCGATCAGACATGCCTCATCGAGCCCGCGGAGGACGTGGCCTATGACAGCAGTGGGAGGAACTTGGACATGGCGGCCCTCGTCAGCGCGTTGCCATGTCGGAACATCGCGGCCGCGATCCCGTTGCTCTGTCTCGGTGTCACAGCGCTGATATTGCATGCGACAAACTCGGCCGACCGGGCAGTTGCCTCCTGCCATTAACGCGGTATCGTGCGCTTGCGATTCGTCGCCTGGAGGATCTATGCGTCAGCAGACAAAGCCGTTTATCGTCGAAATCAAGCAGTCCCGAAAACTGAAAGCCACCGATCCAAGACCATCGATCTGGGGGAAACTGGACCTCACGTCCGATCAGCACACGCCGGCGGAGAAAGAGCCGAGAGACCTGTCGGCCGTTGCGGGTGACAACGACCGACCTTGACGTCTCCTACGCAGCCGCTTTCTCATCGACCTGCTTCGGCTGGAGTCCGTGCAGGAAGCTGACAGCACGCTGCGCATGCGCTGCCGCCTGAAAAATAGCCCGCCTGTCGTCGGAGAGGACCTTCAGCCACGAGCCGAGATAGGACGCATGGTCCGGCCGTGGCTCCAACTCCGGCACGATTCCGAGATCAGCGCAGAGGAAGCAGCTTCCAAGTTCGGCGATCAGCTCTTCGCGGGCGCGCTCGCTCTTGTCTTTGGCATATCGGCTGAGATCGCGGCCGACACGATCGGGGCGCGCCGTCCAATGGCAACTTTCGTGACTCAGCGTTGCTACGTAGGACGCGGCGTCGCGAAACGTCTCGAACGGCGGCATCTGGATGTGATCCGTGACCGGCGAATAGTAGGCTTGCGGGCCGCCATGCCGAATGACGGCCGCCGTGTTCCGGAAAAAGCGATCGGCGTGCTCGACTCGCGCGACAGGATCGAGCACCGGCGTCGGTCGGTGATGATAGTATCCGGGCAGCCCGTCGACCTGCTCGATATTGAACACCGTGTATGCCTTCAGGAACGGGATTTCCCGGTCGACTTCTCCACCATTGCCGTCCGCCTCGGACTTGTTGAAGCGGCTGGCGAAGACGACCGTCGCACCGGTTTCGCCCCTGCGCACTGCCGCTCCCAGTTCGAGCGCCTGCTTGAACGTCATCCACATGGGTGAGGTGAAGCCGCGCGCCATTGCCTCCGACCATAACAAGAGAATGTTCATGCCCGAATAGGGCTGACCGTTGTGGCGTAGCGGCCGGGTAATCCGGCCATTGGTGTTGGCCGCGTGCCATGGCTTCATCCAGGGTTTTACGCCCTTCCCGAGATCTGCGACGATCCGGTCGGTGATCCGCGCATAGATGTCGGCGCGTTCGCCTTCGGCTTTCCTGCTCATGTCATTATCCTCCGTTTTTGAGGCCGCGCCATCGCGGCCCCGTCGCGGAGGTCCGAAAGCAGGAGCGATCAGGCGGCTCGCCGCACCGGAACGGCCGGAACGGAGTGAAGGACGGCAAAGCCGTTGCGGCGGGCAACCGGCTCCTGCAGGACCGCCGACCGGGACGGGGTGGCGTGGCGAGCGGGGTCCATGTTCTTCCTCTCCCTTCCTTCTGATGACCTGGAAAAAGGCCGGTCCCAAAGGAACCGGCCTAATGATCAGGGAGAGGGAAGAAAGGGCGGAGCCGAAGCTCCGCCGACAAGCGGCTCAACCGAGAGCTGCCATCTGCGCCTCGGCCGCCTTGTGGTCGAGCGACTGGCCTGGGTTTTCGACCGGGCGGTCGAAAGGCTTCCAGGCTTCGCCGATGACGTGGCTGTAAGCAGCGACTGCACCTTCAGCGGCCATCCGCAGGGCGTGGGACTGTATGCCCATGTCCGCGGCGAATTCGCGCTTGCGCTGGGCGGCGCTTTCGTAACCGACCGGGCCGTCGAGGTCCTCGTCGCGGGCATCGTTTGCTGATTTCGCGGTGGCGTCACGCGCCTCCGATACCGCGCGGCTGTAGAACTGGCCGGCTCCGTGCGCAGAGCCGACATAGGCCCCGACGATACGCTGGAGATGGATCTGCATCGCTTTCTCGCCGAGACCGTCCGAGAGGCTGTCGGCGGTCGCAATGATCAGGCGCTCGTGGAGCTCACGGATGCCGTCGCTGTCGACCACCGCGGTCCCGAAACTCTCGGCGATCAGCATTGCCTGCGCGGTGTCCGGGCATGTGAGCCTGACCATTTCAAGGGTGGCGCCCTTTCGGAGCGGCACGACGCGGGTGGATTGGCGATTGGTTGCGGGCTTGGCCATGGGATCTTCCTTTCGTGGTTTTCACCGAAGCGGCTCCAGCTCCTGCCGGTCTGCCCTTCGATGCGGTCGACAGGAACCGGTTGAGGACGGGCGATTTCACAGGTCCGGGACGGCCGGGCGAGCGAAACGGGTTTGCGGACAAGCGGGATAAAGTGCTGCGAAGGACGCGGAGCCGTTTTGCGAGGAAGGCTGCACCGGCCGCTCCGCGGCGCGCCAGCGGCCTTGAAACGACCGGCCGCCGGTTCAGACCGCAGCGAAAACGAAGGGCAGACCGGCGGGGGCCGGGCGATGACGCCGAAACCCCGGAGGAGAGAGCCCCACCGCGACCGATCCCTTCCTCCAGCGCGGATCAGCCGCCACGAAAGCTCCCCATGCGGTCGGACTCACGCCGCCGCATTGCCCGCATCATAGCCGAGCCTCATACGCATGGTAGTGATCGCCCGCTCCTGATGTTGGAGTTTGCGAGCTAGGGCAGCGATTTCCGTTCGCCGCTCGAAGCTGAGCCGCTCGACGTGATTCTGAAACAGCTGTTCGTCGGAGCGCGTCCACCGCGGCCCGCCCCGGCGGTGCGAGCGGGCTTTCGCCTTCTCGGTGACCGCTATCCGTTCGGCCCGGCCCGTGGCCTGCCGATGAATGCGATCGAGATGGTGGCGCGTCTCTCGCCGCGCCGCCTTCATGCTGGACAGAGGAAGGCGGGGACTGACCGGATTCATGGACTGATCACCCGCGCCTGCCAGTCGATGAACGACGACGGTCCGTCATAGGCAGAGTGGCGCGCCGGATCGATGACGACACCAAATCGGCCAACCTCGTACTCATCACTTGGCACGAGGAAGCGGCGCACTTCAGCATCGGCGGCACGCACGCCGCCAATCGTGGCGATGACCTCGGTCATCCCGGCATGGTAGTCCGAGCGTAGCGCAGAAATGACGATCCAGTCGCCGGCATGCTCGCGTTCAAAGGCGCAGCGATCCCTCTCATGGGATTCACCGGGCGCAAGGGGGCGACCGAAGATCGCTTCCCAGGCATCGGGCCACGAATCCCGGATCGTCCGATCGGCGCACTTGCGCTCGTATCCGGAAAAGAGGTTCGGATAGGCGAGGGCTATAGCGGCCCACGCGGCATCTTCCTCGTACCAGCCGCCGGCGCAACGAAGCATCGGATGAATCTTGACATCGCGCTCGTTGGACAACTTGAACCCACCATGCCCGGCCGTGGTGTGAGAGACGATACCCTCCGCGTAGACGGTGGCGCCCAGCGAAGGCCCCCACGGCGTGGAGCTGTTCATCCGAACCGTTGGCCGGGCGAGCGCCCGGAGCTCGCGGCTGTGTTCGGCCTGTTCGAACATCCGTGCTTGAAATTCCGTCTCATCGGCAACGGCGCCATGATGCGAATAG
The DNA here is from genome assembly GCF_019778565.1 of Rhizobium laguerreae. NCBI lineage: Bacteria > Pseudomonadati > Pseudomonadota > Alphaproteobacteria > Hyphomicrobiales > Rhizobiaceae > Rhizobium > Rhizobium laguerreae. The sequence continues at coordinate 75,331 of NZ_JAAXQT010000013.1, forward strand.
AAGTCGTCGCGTTTGAGCTCGGAAAGCGGCCGTGCCACACGCCAGGCGCTCACGAGAAAATGCTGGCCATCTCGTCCCGACACCATGGCGAAAACGAGATCGCCGACACGGGCGACAGGCAGGTCATCGGCGCTGCGGCTGAACTCCGGCCCTGGCAAGTCACGGGCGGAAGCTGCTTTGGCTTGGAGAGCAGGCGTGTTCATGCCGCGACCCTCCCCTCGACGTGATCGGCCGCCACTTCATCGGCAGTGACCTCTTCCAGCACGGCATCGGGATAGCCATGCCGCGCCAACCATTCCTCCGCGGCTTGGCGATTAGCGGCGAGGTGGACGAGTTCGGCGTTGTCGCCGGCGCGGTCGAAGACCCTGATGTGGCCGAGCTGCGGGCGCTCGATCACCTTGAATGTCAGGCTGCTGTCGAGCGAGAACGTCCTGTGGATACGGATCGTGATGACGCCATTGCCGCCGAAATCGCCCTCATGCAGCGTAAAATCCGGCGACAGGTTGGCATTGCCGATGCCGCGCTTGCCCTGTTTGCGGATCAGCCTACCCTTGCTGTTGCGGTTTTCCCAGGCGGCGAGCTTCTTCCTGTGGCGCTCGGGCGGGCGGGGCGTGCCGTCGGACCAGGCGACAATGGAGCCGATCGGAGCGCGTTCGTAAATCAGAAACGCAAACATGCGCTTTCTCCTGTTGGATTGTGGATGCTGAAAAAAAGCCGCCGCCGGTGATGGCCGGCGGCGGTGTTCTGGGGGGAGGTTACTCGGCCGCAATTCCGTATGCGGTATCGGAATCCTCAGTGCTGGTATCAGCGTCGGCTCCATCCGGATCGCAGAGCCCGGTGTCGGCTGCGCTGCCGCCGTCCTCGGCTTCCAGAACTTGCGGTTTATCGCCTGCGTCGTCCTCAATCGACGGATCAGACTCACCGTCGACGCCGTCCTCGATGCCGCCCATCGGCCCGTCGGCGGGTGCGTCGTCGTCCTCGCCCCCTTGCTCCATGTTCTTGGCCAGCCACTCGCCCAACTTCACGTCATCGGGTGCGAAGAGGCCAGACGGATGCACGAAACGCTCTTCCTTGAAGTGCTCGACAAGGGCAGCGCGGGTGTCCCTGACGCGCGCGCGGGGGGCGACACTCGTGCCTCCGCAGGACGCTTCCAGCACCGGGCGGGAGAGGCACGCGAGGAACTCCTCTGTGCCCATGTTCGGAAGATAGGCGTCGGCGCCAACGGCATCACCGGCAATCCGGACAACGATGCCGCTATCCGTACGATTGGTGCGAGCCGACAGTGCGTCGATCAGGGTCAACCTGGCCACGACACGAAGCGTATCCATGTCGAACTCCAGCTTGCCGCTTTCACCGATCAGCCGGACGGCGTGCCGGGCGAAACGTCTGGAGCCGTAGAGACGGTTGGAGGTTTCGGAGCCGGAGTCGACCGAGACGTTCTGCCCCGCGAAGGCGAGGACGAGCAGCGCCATGAGGGTATCGTCCTCGATCGGCGCTCGTGCCAATGCCTCGTGCAGAGCGTCTGTGCGGAAATCGCCGATCATGTCGAGGCCGTTTCGGGTCACGTCGGGACGGGTCTTGGCTGCAACATCGATGGCCTCGTTTCCGTCCTCACCGCGGGGCGCGGTCGGATCGGCTTTGCCGTTCGCCTTCTTCGCCTCCGGCATCCGGAAGTGGGCGGACTGCACCTTGCCCTCTCGATCGAGATACATGGCGGTGCAATCGCCCTTGCCTGGCTTGCCGTAGACACGCTCCGCCTTCGGCGGCAACTGCGGCTGGCCCCAATTGTTGAGCTCGACGATGGAACCCTTCTTCGGGAGATTGCTGCTCATCCATTCCTGCTGCGCACCGAGGAACGCTTCGACGTTCGTCGTGAAGCGATTGTCCTCGTCAGCCGGTCCGAACAGGTCTTCCGCCCATTCGATGCCATAGGCCTGGCGGAGATCGTCGCCAAAGCTCGCATCGCGCGCGAACATGCGGGTCTTGGTGAGGCCGGTGGCGATCGCCCACCAGGATGCCGTGTCACCCTTCTTCGGCTTGTGGGCCTTCCAGACTTCCTTCTGCTCGTCGAGCGGCGCCGCGGAAATCGTACGCAGTTGCTGTTCGTTCGGCATGTCGCCCTTGGCCATGTGGTCGAGCATCGCCGGCAGCACATTGGCGAGCAGGCGAAGCTTGCGGATTTGCCGCACCGGCAATGCCAAAGCGATCGCAATCGCCTCCTCTGTCCAGCCGAGGGCGACGAGGCGCTCGATGCCGCGCCATTGATCGACGGGGTTGAGCGGCTCGCGCGCGATGTTTTCGATCATCGAACGCATTGCGCCATTGTCGTTGGCCGCCTCGACGACGATAACATCGATTTCCTCGATGCCGGCGGCGATCGCCATGCGGGTGCGCCGGTGACCGGCTTCGATGACATAGCCGTTGCCGCCGGCTTCGGCGAAAATGACGGGTGGCTGGATGATGCCGACGGCCTTGATGGTCGCAAGCAGCAGCACGTCGGCCTGGGGCGTCGACTTCGACTGGCGCGTATTGTCGGGATTGTCCTTCAGCGCACGCGGATCGACCTTCATGAGTTGCATGGGAGTGTTCCTTTCCGGGGGATGCGGACCTGGCCCTCTGCCGGTCCTTCCAGTCTTCATTTTTTCCTGAAGACATCTTCCGGACCGCAAAGCGGCCCGACCGGCGCAACAGCGGTCGAGCAGCCCTGCCGCGAAGGACAAGCGGGGCTAACAGCCCTGCGAAGGACGAGTGGCCGGGATGCGGAGGCGGCGGTTGAGCGACAGCGGCGGCGGGAGGACCGATCTGCGACCGGTTCTCCTTCCCTTTCCCCTTCTCCCTTTCCCAACTTCTTCTGATAAGCGCTCTGCTACAGAGCTCGAAATCTGGTTGCGAGGGAACAAAAAAATGGGCCGTCGGAAAACCGAGGCCCATGAAGTGTGAAGGTCAGAAACCTCCAGAGGGGAACAGCTGTTGCGGCGGCACTGGGAGGAGACCGCCATGTGCATCAGCTGTGTGCACTATGATCATTTTTTGATCAGATGGAAAACATTTATTGTGCAATGCACCTATGCGCATGCGGCACTGCTTCCAAGATCAAGCTGATTGCCTGGCAGAGGTACCTGCCTCGCGCGCCTCGGCTGCGAGTTCCGCCTCAACGTCCCGGAGCTGGCGACGCTTTTCGCCCAGTTCCGCGGCAAAGGCGAATTCGCCACCGTCACGGGTTTGGTATGAGGCAAGACGTCTGCGCGCCTCCTCCAGCCGCTGGCGATAGCGTTCCCGCTCCCCGTCGAAGTCGTCGAGCGCGTGCTCAAGGCGGGAGACCGCGCCGAGCGGCGTCACCGTGACAGCGAGATCGATCTCGTAATCCGCGCCCGTGCGCTGAAGCAGGGTCGTGTAGCGATAGCCGTCAGACCTGCCGAACCGCTCGCCATCATAGACGAGATCGAAGCCACCAATGGAGGCGATGACGATCTCACCCTCCTGTTGAAGCTGGACGAGGGTAAGGACTTCCTTCATCAGCGCGCGGCCGGCTTCCTTTCGCTCGCCGTATGAAAGACCTGTGACGGTCATCGTGAAGGCATCTCCCGCAGTCGGAACCAGCCGTCGGATATCCCTGCCGATCTCGTCGATACGCCGGATCGATACCTCGATGTCGCGTTCGGCGTCCCGGACTTGCCGACGCACCGCGAACAGATCATCATCATGGGCGGCGCGTAACCGCTCGAGACGAGCGATTTCCGCTTCGAGCCCGGCCTTCTGCATCAGGCGCTCGTCGCCCGATGCAATCGCCTTGGCCATGGCGAACTGGTTGGCCTGGCCTTCCCCAAGGTCGTCCAGCCGGCGGATCGAGGTGTCGCCAGAAAGGGCGGCGGCGATAAAGCGGGCCTTGCGCTCATTGTTCTGCCACATCGCAGCATCGAGTGACCCTTGCGTAGCATAGGCGAAGATATCGACGACATCGTGCTGATTGCCTTGGCGGACGATTCGACCCTCGCGCTGCTCGATCTGTGACGGCAGCCACGGCACATCGAGGTGATGCAGCGCCTTCAATCTGAGCTGGGCGTTAACGCCGGTGCCCATCATTTCCGAGGAGCCGATCAGGAAGCGAACCTTGCCCGAACGGACGTCGCCGAACAGGCGTTGCTTTGCCTCGGTCTTCTTGAAGTCCTGAATATAGGCGATTTCCGATGGCGGGACACCGAGACGGACCAGTTCGTCGCGAATCCAGCGATAGGCGCTGAAGCCGCGCGTCTTCTCGGCATTAATGGTGCCGAGATCGGAGAAGATCATCTGCGCGGCGCCCGGCAGTTCATAGGGCTTGCCGTCCGGGCGATGATAGGTGTTTTCGCTCGTTTCCCTCCAGATGCGAAAAGCGTTCTCGATGAGCAGGTTGAGCTTGTTGTCCGGCTCGTTGTCGTTTGCCGGAATGACCAGCCGCAGGTCGATCGCCGCGTGGCGGCCGTCGGTGATGACCGATAACAGGATGTCGTCGCCGGGCTGGGCCGGGCCCTCGCGCATCTCGATCGCCTTGATGCGGCTGTCGAGGATCTGCTGATAAAGTTTGAAGGCCGGCGTCGGCCTGGCCGTGAGAATCTGCCGCCGGCCGGTCGAGAGTGCCGGGACCTTCACATATTGTTTCAGGTCCTCCGGCATCACCACGTCGGCGAAGGAGCGGAACATGGCGATCAACTCCGGCACGTTGACGAAGCTCGCAAACCGGCTGACCGGCTTGTATTTGCCGGACGGCTGGATTTCGAGTTCGGTCGTCGTGTCGCCGAAGGTCGAGGCCCAGGCGTCGAATTCGTGAAGCCCGCGTTCGCGGAGCGCCTCGTGGCCGAGCAGGCGCTGGATCGAGAACATCTCACCGAGCGTGTTGGTGATTGGCGTGCCGGAGGCCAACACCAGCGCGCGGCCGGGATTCTTGGTCTCGATATAGCGAGACTTGACATAGAGGTCCCAGGCCCGCTGCGATCCGTTCGGGTCGATGCCTTTCAGTGTCGACATATTCGTCGCAAAAGAGAGTTTGCGGAATTCCTGCGCCTCGTCGACAATGATCTGATCGACGCCGATTTCCGAGATCGTGAGAAGGTCGTCCTTGCGGGTCGAGAGCGCTTCCAACCGCTCTTGCAAACCTTCCTTCAGGCGCTCGAGCCGCTTGCGCGACACCCGATCCTCGCTGTCCACCTTGGTCAGAAGATCCTCGTAGAGCTCGAGCTCATCATGGATCATTTGGCTCTCGAACACCGACGGAACGGCGATGAACCTGAAGGCCGAATGGGTGATGATAACAGCATCCCAGGTGGCCGTGGCGGCGCGCGACAGGAAACGTGCCCGCTTGTCCTTGGTGAAGTTGGTTTCGTCGGCGAGGAGGATACGGGCGTTCGGATAAAGGGCGAGGAACTCGCGCGCTGCCTGTGCGAGGCAATGGCCTGGCACAACCAGCATCGCCTTGGCGATCAGGCCGAGACGGCGCTGCTCCATGATTGCCGCGGCCATCGTCATCGTCTTGCCGGCACCGACGGTGTGAGCGAGATAGGTCGAGCCGGCGGAGATTATCCTCCAGATTCCGCGCTTCTGGTGCGCGTAAAGCTGGAAGGCACCGCTGGCGCCGGGCAATTTCAGGTGCGAGCCGTCGAACTTTCGCGGCGCGATATTGTTAAACCGGTCATTGTAGACTCGCGCCAGCCGGTCGGTCCGATCAGGATCGGTCCAGACCCAGCGCTGAAATGCCTCTTTGATCTTCTGGAGCTTGTCGCGGGCTGCTTCGGTATCGACGACGTTCAGAACGCGGCGTTCACCCCCAACATCCCTATACACGTCGAATATCTGCGGAACCCGACTGTTCAGCGCATCGGCCAGCAGTTCGCCGGCGTGACGGCGGCTTGTGCCCCACTCGGAGGTGCCGCCGGCGCTATAGCCAAACTGGCGTGCCTCGACGGTCCATGACCCGAGTTCCGGCATATGGTGGATCCGGATGTCAGCATCCATCGTTTCCTTGACGAAGGCGACGACATCGGAGGCCGGAATCCAGGGTGCACCGAGGCGGGCGGTGATATCCGACGGCCGGAGGTCGGCCGGCTGGACGTCCTGCAACGCGCGGACATTGCGCTCAAAAGCCGGATCGAGAGCAGCGGCCGCTTCGGCGACCATGAGCTTGGTGCGGACCGAACCGGCGAGATAGGCGTCGGACGTCAGCCATGACCCGCCGGCTGGATCGCGGAAGATGGCGTCACCGAGTTCCCCGATTACAGCGTCGGGGTCGCGATGCAGCAGCTCGGCAATATGGTCGAGATCGACGCGGCCACGCTCGTTGAGAACGACGGCGAGCGCGTCGGCTGCCGAGGTTATGACGGGCGGTGCCGGAGGAGAGATGACCCGCTCGGAGAAGATCGGACCGGGCTTTGCCGTATCGGTTTCGAGGTCGTAGTCCTCGATCGAGGCCACCAGCCAGCAATCCGGGTCGTCCAGGAACGGCTGGAGATTGGACCGGCGATGGGTTTCGCGGACCTCGCCGGTCTCATCATCCTCCGAGATCGACGCCGTCGTGTGGTTGATCGGCCCGAAGTCGCGCACAAAACTCGACCAGGCGATGCGCAGCCGAACCTGCAGTTCCCGCCACGGCTGGTCGCGTTCCTGCGCTTTCAGCACCTCGCGCACGGCGTCGCGGATCGGAATCAGCTTCTTGATGATCCGGACATGCTTTTCGCTTAAGCCGTCGCCTGACCGGCCTTTCCGCACCGAAACCACGAGCGGTGCTCCGTCGATCATTTGCATGAGGCCGTGGCGGTTATCGATGAAGAAGCTGCCCTCGCGGACCTTGTCGTTGCCGGAGCGGAGATCGACGATCTCGCCCAGTTCCTCTTCCAGATCGATGTCGATCTGCGTCGGCTCGCCGTCATACCGATTCTCAGGCAGAAGAGCGATCACGGCCTTCAGTGCCGTTTCCAGGTCTTCACCGGCGCGTGGCCGGCACGTATAGGTCTCGCCGAACGGGCCAGACGTTAGGGCGTGCTCGCCGAGCACGAGATCCGGGTGCTCTGCGAACCAGCGGTTCACGCAGATTGCACCGTCGTCGGATGTGGCCGGGCGCACCTCCTCCAGATCGAGCCACGACAGTTCGCCCTCCGGCTCGGCGATCCGGCGCTTGCGGAAGAACAGAATGTCCACCACTACATCCGTGCCGGCATCTGCCTGGAAGCTGCCCTCGGGCAGGCGGACAGCGGCGATCAGATCGGCGGATCTGGCGATATGCTCGCGGGCAGTCGCGTCCGCCTTGTCCATCGTGCCGGCGCTGGTCACGAACGCGGCGAGTGCACCAGGCTTCAAGAGATCGATCGACCGGGCGATGAAGTAGTCGTGCAGCCGCAGACCGAGCGGACGGTACTGCCGATCCGAGCGAACCGTTCGTTCGGAGAAGGGCGGGTTGCCGATGGCGAGATCATAGATCGCGTTGAGATCGGTGCGCGCGAAGTCGGCGTTGATGACGCGCGCCTTCGGCTGAAGCAGCCGGGCAAACCGTGCCGTCACCGGATCGAGTTCGATTCCGGTAACATGGCTGGTATCCCTGAGAGCTGTTGGCATCAGCGCCGGAAACAGTCCCGTGCCGATCCCTGGCTCCAGAACACGTCCGCCACGCCAGCCGAGACGCTGAAGGGCCGCCCAGATTGCGCGGACGATGAACTCGGGGGTGAAATGGGCATACTGGGTGCAGCGCGCCAGCGAAGCATAGTCGGCATCGGTGACGGCGCTTTCCAGCGAACTGCCGAGGTCGCCCCAGCCTTCCCGGAAATCGACTTCGCCTGGACGCCGGAACATGCCGTTCGCGAGCTCCGATGCGCCAAAACCGATGAAGCGGGTCAGGCTCGCCTGCTCGTCACGGGTGGCGGGTCGATCCTGTTTTTCGATTTCGGTGGCAGTCAGGATGGCCGCAAGATTTGCCTTCGCCCGCTCCTTCCAGGTCGCGGCCAAGCCGCGGTCGTCGCCGTCGTTGAGATAGAAGTTGGTTCGCTCGCCGTGTCTCCGCGTCGCCGGCCGCTTCGTAGCTGGCAGAGGCAATGCCGGCGTGGGGGAGGGCGGCGGTGGATCGGGATAGTCGTCATTGGCGGCGAAACCGCCAAACGCGGTGACACCCAGGCCGAAGCCGGACGACAATGCGCTGCTGCCTGATATATCGAGGGTGAAGGGATCGTGGGACATGAAAGCTCCTTTTCGAGGATGTGCGCCATCGCCCACGGGACAGGTCCCGTGGCTGCGAAGGCGGATGAAAATGAGTTGTGGGAATTGGACCTGGTTCGTCCGGCGGCAGCGATCGCGAGCTACGAGCGCGTGATTACGGAGAGCTGCGTTGTTTCCGTCGCAAACTCCGCCCGCAGATACGTGGCTTCCGGGTTTGTGGAAAGCATGGCTTCCAGGCTCTCAGCGTCGATGAAGACGATGCCGTCGTCTCCCCCGAAATACCGGCGCTTGTAGTGCCGGCAGTCCGGATTGGTCTTCGGATCGCACTCCTCGGCATAGACGGCGAGCGCTCTTTGGCCCTCCGCCAATTTTCCGTTAGAAAGCAGATAGACGCCTTCATCGCCGACGATCCACAGGCCTTGCCGTTCGTCCTTATCCGGGAGAAGCCCATAGTGAGGATTGCGGAAACCGCCATTGGCTGCGGCGTCGGTGCGTCCGCGCGCGATCACCACACGAACGTCCACTACGCTAAAAGTGAACATGGCGTCCTCCTCACGCGGCGATCGGGGAGGGAAGGCGGCGAGATGCACCGGCAGCTTCACAGCGATCTCCCCGTCGGTGAGTTCCTCGAGTAGCTTCAGGAAAGTGCCCTCGTTGCCGCCATAGAGCACGACGGTGCGCTTGCCGCGAGCGGACTGCGGCCACTTGTCTCCGGCATAGCCGCGGTAATCGTCGGCAGTCGTGCTCCAGATATGCTCGAGCCGCTCTTGCCGCGTCATGGCCCGGACCGGACGGCTTTCGCGCTCGATGATGGCGACGCGCATCGTTTCGACGGATGCCTTGTCGGAAAGATCGCAATAGCCATGGAAATACCGGATCGCCTCGTCGATCCTGAGCGCGAAGAACACTGATGTCACCGAGCCGGTCATGTATTCGCGCATCGCAAACATGGACCCTCGGATCCACAATGGCGGTAGGATCTCGAACATGTAATCATGCTCGGTCTCGCCGATCTCGAACCATTCGTCTGCGTAGAATGGCGCGGCATCACCATCCCAACGGTTTGGGCGCTGCGCGTGGCGATCGAACATGCGGAACATCTGCTGGCGGCTTGCGACGCCCTGAAAAACCTTGGCGATTGCGGGAGAGGGGATCATCTGCGGCTCCTTGCGCGTTTTCGGACCGAAGTGCGGCGCCGTCCTCTCGACCTCGCCATCCTCTTCAATCCTTCATGACCCCTTCCGAGCTGCCGGCATCGCGACCGGCCGGGTCAAGGGCCGGCTCCGCCGGGCGAAGCCTCCCTTGATGCGGGCGGTGCGAATGCGGCACGCCTCTTTCCTTTTCCCGTTTTTCCTTTTCCCCAATCTTCAGGGTCTCGTTCCAGTCCTCCTCGGGCGGGCGCAGCCGCGTCCAGTCGCACCCGGTATCCTCGGCGAGCGCCCGTAATCGCTCGGCAAACAGATCGCCTTGTGCATTGGCGTCCGTTGCGGCGACGAGTTGGGCGCCGGGCCGGAAGGTCAGTTCCCACAGCGCGGCTTGCGTGGCCGGCGACCATCCGCCGCCGGTGCTCAGATAGAGCGTGCCGTCGCGCAAACCCTCGATCGCCGCGAGACTCATGGCGTCAATCGCAGCTTCGGTGACGGCCAGGCGCCACGCAGTAGGCGGCCCGAGACGGAAAAGAACCTTGTTCCCTCCAGAGGCGAACCCTCGGTATTGCGGACCTCGCGCCTCCCAGCCAGTCACAACACCGACACCGTCCGTATGAGCTGCCCACATGCTCCCGTATGGCCCTTCCCGCAGAAGGTCGCCTTTGATCGCCACGCGGAGCAACGGCACCGGCAGGCAACGATCGCCATGGAGATAATGCCATGTCGGTGATCCGTGCCATGGGCGCCGGCGCGCCTGCCAGCGCTCGGGAAGAGAGAGGTTGTATCCTCCTTCACGCCTCGCGGGCTGCCACTCCGGATCTGTGATCCTGACACCGACGAGATCCGCGACCCTTTCGGCGCCTTCGAGAAAACCGACATGGTCGAGATGCTCGACAAGCCCGAACACGTCGCCTTTCGCATCGCTGAGCGGATCGAACCATCCGCGCCCCTCATGCGTGACGATGATGATTTCACCGTCACGGCGAAACTTGATCGCCCGCCGGGTGCTTTCCTTGATGTCGATGGCGAAGCTCGCCCTTTCGAGAACGGCCGCGCAACTGACCCGTTCGCGCAGCGCTTCTATGTCTCTTCTCTTCATTTTATTTCCGATCGCCCGGCGATCGGCCCTCGTTGCCTTCTTTGCCCGTCGTTTCGCGGGCACCCTTCGGCCAGCCGCGAAGAGCAAAGGCGGCAAGGGCGCGGCTGACAAGTGTCGGATCATGCTATGCTCGACCGCGGCGAAGCCTCCCTTGCGGCTTGCAGTTCGCAAGCGGCACGCCAGAGGCAGGGGCAGGTTCAATGAGCCGGCCAGGGAAAGAATTCGTGAACGATCGCAAGATCGTTGTCGGGGTCGATTCCGTCAGAGGGTAGAACGCCGTACTCGCCATCGGCTTCGACGCGGGAGAGCTGGAAGGCGTTGGACCGTGCGAAGGAAAGATCGCGCGACTTTAAGGAGGTTCAATGGGAGCTGGCCAATTCCCGCTCAATGGCTCCTCAAAGGCAGGGGACGGACGCGATCAGCCCGACGCGGAGCGGCAGCGGCCACAACTTCCTAGCGGACCTTCAGCGGGTTGACCGTAGAATCCGGAGCTCGGCCAGGATCTATCACAAACACGCGGATCGGCCTGCTTTCGTGCCACCTCTCAGCGGCGTGCCGCACCGACCTCAGGAGCCAGTGTCTCCGTACTTTCAAAACCGATGGCGCGATCTTGCTGCGGGCTGACGTTGCCAAGACGACGCATTTAAAAGCAGCATGCAAAGCAAGGTGAAAGCGTCCGGCGCCAGCGACCGTGGCGATCAATCTGACCGCGTGATCTTCATTTTCTCGAGCGCCTGTTCCACTGAGTCGGCGTTGAGCGAAATAACCGCACGCTCCACGCACACCTCAATTTCAGCGGTATCCTTTCCCTCGATCAACGCGATATCAATCACCGCCCAGCCTCTAGATATCCAATGGAGGCAGGTTCGTTCAAGCGGCGAGAGTATCGCAATCTTCATGGCGTGCTGGTTCCACTCAGCCAAAGCCAGCAGGCTTCCGAGCGGAAAGCATCGACCATGAGATTGGAGAACCTGTGCAAATTTGATCCAAGATCACCATGATCGCTTGTCTCGAAACCCCGTGGCCTACCTGTCCAGCTCGACTTCAACTCAAACCTAGGGTCAACACCAAGAGATCTGCGTCGTCTTCAGGCACAAGCCGACCTTTGTGCTCAGCATGCTCATGGCGTTGGTGGGTCCCGCAAGCGGGAAGCGTATATGTCAGAGCAATCCAAGCGGCGACGGCGCGCGTGTGGCTGCCTTGGGAAGGCGGCCCGCGACCAAGTTGGGCTCGAGACCGTAGTTTGATGCGAGTGACAGCCGAATCGAAGCGACGGCAATTTCGCGCTTAGCTCGATTGAATATTTCAGGGATATGGCGGCGTGGTCGGACAAGCCTCGAGCGACTGTGACGACGAATTCGGAGTCCAGGGCGCGCAAACCGCATCGAAGGCAGCCAAGTCATTCGCTAAGCGACCGAGCAATCTGGCCGCAGCTTCTGAACTTCGTCGATCTCTCGGCGCATGTTCGTTTTCATGGTGGCGTGCATGATAGGATCCTGTCTTGTAAGAAGAGGGGTCAGTTTTCGAGAAAGGTGAGCTCGGTGACGAAACCTTCGGCATCGCCTCGGAAAAGAGAGCGGGTGAATAAGATCGCACGGCCCGAAGCAAGATAGTCAACGCGCTTTGTCAAAAGACCAGCCGTCCCGACCGCGACCCCAAGCGTTGTGGCGTCCGGATCTTCGATGTTAAGTGCGAAAGTGCGCTGGATCGCACGAACGGGTCTAAAGTCTGCGTCCGCGAGTGTGTTGCAGATGGAAGAGGTAACGGTACGAGCGTCGGGCAGGAACTCGGAGGAAATGCATATGCGTTCAATCGCAAGCGGCTGGCCCGCCGAGCTTCGCAAATGCGTGATGCGCACGACGTGACTGTCGCTTGACAGGCCGAGTGTCATCATCTCCTCTGGTGCAGGATGAGACGTGCTGCGCTCGATGCACTCGACTTTCGTGCCCGATCCAAGCCAGGAAATGCCACCCGTCAAAAGGTTCGCGCGTGACGGAGGCTGATCTGCGCGGACCGCCGATCCGGCCACGAAGGTTCCTGAGCCGCGCCGGCGAACCAGAAATCCGTCTTGCACGAGATGGTCGATTGCTTTGCGGACCGTTACACGGCTAACGCGGACATGTTCAGCGAGGTCTCGTTCGGGATAAAGAACGTCGCCCACTTTGAGTTTACCCGACAGGATCGCCTTTTCAAGCGCCAGGCGAAGCCTTTGATAGAGCGGACCGGCGCCGTTGATGTCTGTGCCCCATCCTGGAAGCATAGCCGCAAGCGTGTCGCTCATTCGATCGCTTTCAGATGCCCGAAGCGCGACACAGCCAGGGCCACGGCCCCGCTCAGTGCATCGCCTTCGGGCGTTACCAGTAGACTTTGATGCCGTGCAGCGATCCAGGACGAATACAGCGGCCCCAATCCCCCGAGCAGGCAAATCTTCTGCGTTCCTCGAGCGACTAGACGATCAAGTGCTTCGTCGACTGAAACAGCGGCTTCTTGCAACAGGCGCGCGGCGACAGCATCGCCCCGTTTCATGTGCTCGAATACGCGCGGCGCATAGCGGCCGAAGGCGCCGGGCTTTGCATGCCGCGCAAACTCGACGATATTGCGCGGGTCATTTTTGAATTCCGCAAGGACGGAGGCGGTCATCGCGGACATGTCGTGGATGCCGTCATATGCGAGCAGCGTTTCTTGCAAAAGCGCATGTCCAATACGAGCACCGCTGCCGAGGTCGCCCACAGTAAAGCCCCATCCGCCGACGTAGGTCACCGTTTCGCAGTGGCGGGAAATGTAGATCGTGCCTGTTCCTAAAATGGCGACGGCTCCGTCTTTATCACCAAGCGCGCCTTGTAGCGCGATCAGCCCGTCTGACTCGATGTCCGCCTGGGCGAAGGGTAGCCTGTTTTTCACGTAGTGAACGGCCTCGCCGACATTATTGCCTGCGACCCCAAGTACTGCACGCGCCGAGGCGATGCTACGCGCATTGATGCCAGCTGCGTAGAAAGCCGCGCGGGTCGCACTGGCAATGTTGTCGACGGCCGTATCCGGATCGGAGAGAATGTTAGCTGGCCCGGCTTGAGCCCGCGCAAGGATACTCCCGTTCGCACCGGCGACTGCAGCTCGGCAGCTGGTGCCACCGCCGTCGATTCCGATTAGGTAGACAGTCATCCGCCCGTTCCTTCAGGATGTCATCTGACACAACGTCGATCGCGTTCAGGCCGCACCAGCCGCGCGCACCGCCTTAGTACGTACGTCGCACAAACATACTGGGCTGTCAATTCGAAATCGGCTAGGTGTTTAGTCCCGGGAATTGATGGATTGGATTGAGGCTGAAGTATTTCGGCTCTGAAGTCCATTGTCTACAGATGAATTCGTATGGCGTGAGGCCTTTGAGGGTCTTCAAGCGGCGGCCGAAATTGTAGGCGGCGAGGAAGTCGGTGAGATGCCGGGTGAGTTGGTCGTGACTGTCGTAATGATAGCGTTTGACGGTGGCTTCCTTGATTGTCCGGTTCATTCTTTCGACCTGACCGTTGGTCCAGGGGTGATTGGGTTTGGTCAGTCGGTGTTCGATGCCATGTGTTCGGCATGTACGATCGAACATATGCATGCGCAGCCTTGCCGTGGGTCCATTGCGGCGAGAAGGCAGATCGCAAAACTGGATGCCGTTGTCCGTCAGGACGGTATGAATTTTGTAGGGGACGGCCTCGACCAGGGCCTTCAGGAAAGCCGCAGCGGTATGGATGTTGGCGCTTTCCTCGAGGTGGGCGAAAGCGAATTTGGATGTCCGATCAATGGCAACGAAGAGCTGGAGCTTGCCTTCGGCAGTCTGAACCTGGGCAATATCGATGTGAAAGTAGCCGATAGGGTAGGCTTTGAATTTCTTCTTCGCCGGCTTGTCACCGTCGATATCGATCAGGCGACTGATGCCATGTCGCTGAAGGCATCGATGCAGCGACGATCGTGTAAGGTGAGGAATCGTTGCCTGCAGACTGTAGAGGCAGTCGTCTAGCGGCAACAGCGTATGCCGGCGGAAGGCGATGATGATCGCTTCATCTTCGGTCGACAGAACAGTGGACTTCGGCTCTTTCGGCCCAGTCGGAAGATCGGCGATCGAAGTCCGTTTCTTCCACTTGGCGACCGTCTTCTGATTGATCCCGTAGCGCTTCGAAAGTGCTCTCAAGCTCTCTTGACTATGCTGTATCGCTCGACGGACCGCCTCTGTCGTGCGGGCGCTCCCATGTAGAATTTGTCCCATAGCGAATCTCTCCAGGCTTGCGAGAAGATTGCACCATCAAAATCCGGGATCAAACAGCTAGGGAGAGTATGGGCGACCCAGCTGAAGCAACCCGTAATGCCTTTCGATCTGAACCCTTTCCCCGTCGCGAGTAACCGTCATACAATTTGGGATATGCTCGTGCGCAAACACGTCGGCAGCTTCGTCGCCCAGGGTTGGAAGATCTTTGCTTCGTCGTTCAAGCTTGAAGGATTCTGCGGGTCGGCCTCGTGTCGAGGCAGGCGCTTCCAAAAACAGCCATGGCACGGAACCTTTGATCTGGATCAACTCGCGGTCCCGGCGAAATTGGTAATCATCAAGCCGCGCCGGAGGAAATCGGGATAGCCGAACCCGCAATCGCGACGTAAGCGTCTGAGTATGCCCAGCATGCGCAGCCACATCCGGCACACGCGGATTTTGAAGGGATCAGGACATGGACATCGCACGCAGTAAGGGTTCCGACGCCGGCACTCCCGTCGCTTGCGCTTCCTGCCAGGCGCGGCACGGCGTCGTCTGCGGCGTACTGTCGAGCGGTCAGTTAAAGGACCTCGGCCGCCACTCGCTGCGCCGCAAGGTCGATGCCGGCAGCGAGATCATCGCTCAAGGGTCGGAAAGCTCTTTCTATTCGAACATCATGCGCGGGGTGGTGAAACTCTGTAAGGTGATGCCGGACGGGCGCCAGCAGATCGTCGACCTGCAATTCGCCCCCGATTTCGTCGGCAGGCCCTTCGTGCGCGAAAGTACGCTGTCGGCTGAGGCTGCGACCGATGTCGAAATCTGCGTCTTCCCCCGCGACCTGCTCGACCGCATGATATCGGAGACGCCGGAACTGCGGCGCAGCCTGCACGATCAGGCGCTGAAGGAGCTGGACGCCGCGCGCGAATGGATGCTGACGCTCGGCCGGCGCACCGCCGAGGAGAAGGTCGCAAGCCTGCTCCACCTCATCGCCACCCACGCCGAACCGCAGACCGCCACGACCACCGTTTTCGACCTGCCGTTGTCCCGCGCCGAGATTGCCGATTTTCTCGGTCTGACCATTGAAACCGTCAGCCGCCAGATAACCAGGCTGCGCAAGAGCGGCGTCATTCGCATCGAGAAGTTTCGACATATCATCGTCCCCAACATGGATGAGCTGGAGCGGATGATCAGCGCATAGAACGGGATCAGCTGCCGAATTCGGGATCAGCGCGTGATTACGACGCGGTTGTTGGCGAGGCCAGCCTGTGGCGCCAGCAGCGCTCCTCATCACATCACCCACCCGGGACGCCGGTCCCCATTGAAGCTCGAACGAGGCAGATACATGAACAAGATCAAGGTCGCCAATCCCGTCGCCGATCTCGACGGCGATGAAATGACGCGCATCATCTGGCAGCTCATCAAGGATAAGCTGATCCATCCGTATCTCGACCTCGACATCGACTATTTCGACCTCTCGGTCGAAAACCGCGACGCCACCAACGACCAGGTCACCGTCGATGCCGCCAACGCCATCAAGAAGTACCGCGTCGGCATCAAGTGCGCGACGATCACGCCGGATGAGGCCCGCGTCAAGGAATTCAACCTCAAGGAAATGTGGAAGAGCCCGAACGGCACGATTCGCAACATCCTCGGCGGCGTCATCTTCCGCGAGCCGATCATCTGCAAGAACGTGCCGCGCCTCGTTCCCGGTTGGACCAAGCCGATCGTCGTCGGCCGCCACGCCTTCGGCGACCAGTACCGCGCCACCGATTTCAAGTTCCCCGGCAAGGGCAAGCTGACGATCAAGTTCGTCGGCGAGGACGGCACCGTCATCGAGAAGGAAGTCTTCAACGCACCGGGCGCCGGCGTTGCCATGGCCATGTACAATCTCGACGAATCGATCCGCGAATTCGCCCGCGCCTCGATGATGTACGGTCTGATGCGCAAGTGGCCGGTCTATCTGTCGACCAAGAACACCATCCTCAAGGCCTATGACGGCCGCTTCAAGGACATCTTCGAGGAAGTCTACGAGACCGAATTCAAGGATCAGTTCAAGGAAGCAAACATCACCTACGAACACCGTCTGATCGACGACATGGTCGCCTCGGCGCTCAAGTGGTCTGGCGGCTACGTCTGGGCCTGCAAGAACTATGACGGCGACGTCCAGTCCGATACCGTTGCCCAGGGCTTCGGCTCGCTCGGCCTGATGACCTCGGTTTTGCTCACGCCCGACGGCAAGACGGTCGAAGCCGAAGCCGCTCACGGCACGGTCACCCGCCACTACCGCCAGCACCAGAAGGGCCAGGAAACCTCGACGAACTCGATCGCCTCGATCTTCGCCTGGACCCGTGGTCTCGCCCACCGCGCCAAGCTCGACGACAATGCCGAGCTTGCCCGCTTCGCCGCAACGCTCGAAAAGGTCTGCGTCGACACCGTCGAATCCGGTTTCATGACCAAGGACCTGGCGCGGCTGATCGGCCCCGACCAGCCGTGGCTCTCGACCACCGCCTTCCTCGACAAGATCGATCAAAACCTGCAGAAGGCCATGGCGTGAGCCGGCCTTTCCAAAATAACATCGAAGCGGCGGGATTTCCCCGCCGTCAGATTGCTGCGAGTGTTCGACGCCCCGACGCTCAGCCCAGAACCGCCGCGGTTACAACGATAAATTGGTTGCCCGGGACATCTTCGATTACATCGTCGAACAGGCGATCGGCCACGGGCTGGTCGGCACGGTGGCGTTACACGGATTCGACCCATCTGAAGGCCAATGCCAACAAGGGCGAATACGATCTTGCAATGGTCGAGAAGTCGCACGCCGACTACTTGGCCGATCTGGATGCGGCGATCGAGGCCGAACGCAAGCTGCACGGCCAGAAGCCCTTGAAGGACAAGGAACGCCGGCCGGAGGTGACGACGACTAAGGTTGCGCGCAGCGTTCAGACAGCGGCTATATGGTGCGCGACGGCAGGCCGAAGGGCTTCTTCTCTCTCGATCATCGCACGATGGACGGCAAGCTCGCCATCATCACCGATACTTATGTCACGCCAGCCAATGTCCACGACTCGATCGTCTATCTCTCAAGGCTCGACCGGCAGCAGACCCGTTTCGGCTTCGATGTCGGCGCGGACGGGCTGGATGCCGGCTATGCTACGCCGGGCATCGCCAAGGGCCTGGAAGACCGGCAGATCCTTGGCGTCACAGGCTATCGCAATCCCACTCCGCCCAAGCCCGTCATGATGCGCAAGTCGACGTTCGTCTTCGAACCCGAGACCGATGGCTATCGCTGCCCCGAAGGCCATTTGCTGACCCATTCGACGACACCGACGAAGCCGACAGATTCTTTGGTCTAAACTGTCCATCCATCTGGACCGCGGAACGGTTCAAACGTCAACGCTGCTACCTTTGTCACGACGTAGTGAAGAATTGTCGAGGGCAGGCGCATTCGCCATCACTGCTTTTCCTCTCGCGCGCCTCGGCTACCATCTCCTCAAGCCTAACAGCAACACCGTGAGCGCGGCGATAGTAGGCGGATTCTGGTATCCCATACCGGTCAATTGGCGTCTCGAAGTTGAGCGGAGTCTGATAAGGAGTTGAGGCGATCGCCGAGGCGATCGTGTGCCAATCTAATCGTCCGTCGAATGGCAAGAGATGGTCATCCACTGCTCCGAAATTGTCGTGAATGTGAGTAGCAATGACGCGATCCGCGAAGCGCTCAAGCACGCTGAGCTTGCCTGGCTCGATCAGTTCCCAGTGGCCACAATCGAAGCAGACGCCGATGAACTCCTTGCCGTATCGAGCGAACAGCCGATCATAGAGGTTGAGGAAATTCTGGGCGTTGGCGCAGAGGAGAGTTTCCGCGGCAATCTGGACGCCCTTTTCGACGCAGTAAGGCCTGATTTCGTCGAGAGACTGGAAAAGGGGGTCGAAGAACGCTCGTTCGGCGGCTTCGCTGCCGAAGACGTTGTCGTTGATATCGATGTGAAGAACGATATTGGGGGACTGGAACGCGGCCGCCAGGTCGACACGGTTACGCAACAGCTCGACTCCGCTGCGGCGCTGCCATTCATGCGGCGACAGGAAGTCCTTGCGCGTCTCCATCGCGAAAGGGCCAGGGTTTTTGTAGCCGATCTCGGTGATAGGATTGCGGCCATTGCTGGCATGAACCGAGTGCACTTTCAGCCCAGCATCGGCCACGATCCTGCTTGTAAACTCGATCTCGGCGTCGGCCAGCCAGTACGAACTGCCGGAGTCGGGATTCCAGTTGATGTGTGTGAAGCCAGCTTCCTTAATGAGGGTGAGCGAGTTGCGAATGCCTTCGTCGTACCAACGCTCCTGGTGCGGCCAATGCCAGACGGTGATGCAGGTATCCAATGGATCAGTCTCCTGTTCTACAATGTTGTGGTTTCTGGACCTTTGCCAAGGCCGATCCGCTCGGCCAACAGAATGATCGCCATTGAAAACACCATGATCAGATTGACGTAGACGAGGTTGAGGGCCGCCTGCTCAGGATCGACAGACAGCGAGCTGTCTACGATTGCAATCGGCAGCGGCTTGTTATTGACGTTGTATAGAAAGGCCGACAAGGGGTATTCCGACAGGAGATCGTTGAAGGCCATCCCGGCGACGAGGATTACAGTCGGCGCCACTATCGGCAGAATGATGCGGCGATAGCGATAAAGACCGGTGGCGCCCATCGAGCGGGCGGCCTCGTTATAGGCCGGATCAATTCCTACGAAGGCGGCCCTCAGGAACCTCACCATCAGCGGCAAGGCGACGATGGCGTAGCCAATCGGCAGGAGCCAGTAGCCGCCGAGGAGAACTGCGTTGCCAACGAGCGGGTTTGGCGAGTCAAAGGTGACGATCAGCCCGACAGCGAGCAGAATACTAGGAACTACCCATGGCAGGAAGAAAGTGATGTCCAGAAGGCGCGTCAGCCAACTGCGGCGGCCAAGAATAACCGGGACGGCAAACAGTGTAACGACGAGCGCCGCCGATACCGCGACAAGGCTCATCACTATGGAGTTGAAAAACGGAAGAAAGGCGCTGCCTTCGGTGAAGACGCGGGTATAGTTCTTCAGTGTCAGGCTGGATGGGATCACTTCGATGCCGATGCTCGCGGCAGGGGCGAAGGAGAAGAGTACGACAAGCGCGATCGGCACCGTATAGATAGCCACGAGAAGATAGGCAAAAAAATGTAGCACTGCATTGCCGATGGGGCTACAAATTTTGCGTAGCTGGATGGGCGCAGTCGCTTTCGCGCCGCCGACATAGGAGCCGCGCGCTTCGAAATATTGAGACAGCAGTATAAGCGCCATGAGACATAGTCCCATCATAAGCGCGAGTAAGGCGGCCATGTCGGGACGGCGCAGGCTGTTCAAGGTCAGCACCATCTGGCTCAGCATGTGGAAATCGCGACCGCCCAGCACCTGAGGGGCGGCGAAAGAGCTGATTGCGGTGTAAAGGGTGAGAAGGGTGACGGCGAGGAACGTCGGCATGATCGCGGGCAGTACCACACGCCACAGGATCGTATATTCCGAGGCACCCATACTGCGCGCAGCTTCGATTGTTGCGTAGTCGACGCGGCGCATCGCAGCGCGCAGAAAAAGATAGTAAAAGTTGGTCATCAGAAAGGTATGCGTGAAGAGCACGCCAAACCAGCCGATGAACCAGGCTTGCGGGAGGCTGGAGACGGCGGCCTTCACCAGATGTGTCACCGCACCGCTGGGACCATAGGTGAAGTTGTAGCCCGCCGCCGCAACGACACCGCCGAAGACCAGGGGCGTTGCATAGGCGATTTTCAAGAGTGCGCGACCGCGTACGTGAAAATATTCAAGGACGACGACCTGGAACATCCCGACAATGGTCACCGTAACCATGGTCGCTGACGTCATCCAAAGCGTGTTCCAAAGGGCAGCGCGCACTCTTCGTGATCTTGAAAGTTCGCTTGCGATCTGGCCGACCACCAGGCTGCCGTCCTTGAAAAAGGCCGCATGAAGTGACGCGACTAGCGGCAGGATCAGGAAGGTGATGACGATCCAGATCAGGGCCGCCACTCCGATCCAATAGACTACGCGCTCGACGGGCGCCGCGCGGTTCATCTGCCCGCTTCCTCGAAGATATGCGCCGAGCCCGGCCGGACCGTCCAGGACACGGTCTCACCGATTTCAGGTAACTCGTGCCCCATCCTGGCGGCCGAAATTAAGTGTCCGCCGGCATCCAGGTCGATGCGGCTGTGGGCGCCAAGAAATTCCACATGGCGGACGGTCGCCGGCAACCCGGCTTCTACCGCTTTCCCGACGAACACATCTTCGTGGCGGACAAAGATGCGCCCCCGAACGTCGCGGCCCAGAATTTGCGCGACAACCGGTGCGAGCAGTTCGTTGGCGGTGCCGATAAACTCGCAGATGAACGGCGTCGCGGGCTTTCGATAAAGAGTACGTCCGTCACCGATCTGTTCAACGCCACCGTTCGCCAGCACGACGATCGTGTCGGACATGGTGAGTGCATCTTCCTGATCATGCGTGACAAAGACCGCCGTGAAGCCAAATTCCTGCTGGAGCCTCTTGATCTCGCGGCGCATCGTCACTCGCACCTTGGCGTCGAGATTGGACAATGGTTCGTCGAACAAAAGCACCTTGGAGCCCGCGACGAGCGCGCGCGCAATCGCGACCCGCTGTTGTTGCCCACCTGACATGGTCGCGGGCTTCTTGTGCAGTTGCTCCGTAATCCCGGATGTTTCGGCGATCTGGGTGACACGCTTGACAATCTCGCCCTGCGGGATCTTCGCCACACGCAAAGCAAAGGCGATATTCTCGAAAGCCGTCATCGTTGGAAACAGCGCATAGTTCTGGAATACCATGCCGACGTTGCGCCGCTCCGGAGGCTCGATGGTAATATCTTTTCCTTCAAGAATAATCCGACCGCTCATGACCGGATGAAAGCCAGCCAGGGTCCTTAGGACGCTGGATTTGCCGCTGCCGGAAGCCCCGAGCAGAGCAACGAACTCGCCTTCGTGAATCTCAAGCGAGAGGTCGCTGATGACAACCTTGTCGCCATAGCCAATATGCAGTTTATCGATGATGAGGATCGGGGTCGGCATAAACATACTCCTGAGAAGCCTGGCGATCTGCGTCGCCCGGCCCTACATCCTCACCGGATTTCTAGCTCGATCTTCTGCAACCAGCCGTCCAGTTTGGGCGCGACGGCATCCCAATCGATCGGCTGCGCCTTGACTAGTTTCGCATTCGCCTGCACCTCTGGCGGTGATTTGGCCAACGCCGCCGGCAGCACCGGAACCTGACCGAATTTCTTGGCGTAGCCGGCCATGACATCGGCAGAGCCGAACCAGTCGACGAAAGCCTTTGCCTGCTCCAGCTGATCGGTTCCCGCCATGATCGCCACGCCTTCAGAGATGACGGGCGTGCCACCTTCCGGGTCAATGACCTTGACTTGCATGCCGAGCTCCTTGGCGTCCTTGATGACGCCGCCGAACCAGTTCAGATTGATGATCGCACCGCCCGATTTGAAGGCTTCCTTGCGCGCATCGGCGTCATCGACAACGATCGCGTTCGCATAGAATGCGCCAAGAAAATCCCATCCAGCCTGAGTGACTTCGCCCTTGTCGTCGAGGAACCGGGCCAAGATGCCGGCAAGATAGACCCTTGTCGTCTGCCAGGCGGTGTTGCCGATGACGTATTTGCCTTTGTATTCGCCCCTTGTCAGGTCCAGCCAGCTTTTCGGCGCCCGCTCAGCGGCAAGCTTGTCAGACTCATAGGCGATGACGACCGGTGTGCTCCAGAATTTGTAGACAATGCCTTCCTTGTCCTTGTAGTGCGCAGGCAGGTCCGCCGCCCAGGCTGGTGTGTATGGCTGGAACAGGCCATTCTTTTTGAGCAGAGCCATAGACGCGTCGACCATGCCAAGTACGACGTCGGCCTGGGGGTTGTTCTTCTCGGCGACCAGCCGATCAAAAAGTTCTCCTCCGGGTGCGCGCAGAAACTGCACGTCGTGACCGGCGGCTTTAGCCTGGTCGATTATCCATTGAACGTTCTCTTCCCCCTGAGGTGAATAAACGACGAGACTCTTTGCCAAGGCCGGAGAGGCGATCGCGATCAGCACGGCGGCGAGGCTCAACAATCGTTTGATCTGGTGCATGGTGTTCTCCCATTTCATTTTGGCGGTCATTCCGGTTTGGCTTTCTTAAAGGATCCTCATGACAGATTAATTACATTGCGTAATTTAATATATATTGCAATAGCTGTTTGGCTGCTGACAATTTGACACTCTTGGAACCAATGGACCTTTCACGGAACGAACGACGACTGGTCGAACTGATTTTCGTAGGCAAGCAGATTGCGCGGGTCGACCTGGCGGAACGGTCCGGCATGACAGGTGCTTCTGTCACTCGGCTGATAGGTCGCTTAATTGAGATCGGACTTCTGATCGAGGTGGTCGAGCGGACCGGCGCCCAAGGCCAGCCTCGGCGCTTGCTGAGCTTGCGGGCTGACCGATATCTTTCCGCGGGAATAACATTCTCGGTCTCCCGAATGGAGGTAGCAATTGCTGATCTAGCGGGTAAGATTCTTACCTCCCGATCTGTAGACATCGAGACCAGCACAGCTTTGTCTGTGGCAGAGGCGGCGCAGGCTGCTATCGCAGCGATGCTGACCGATCTTGGCACGCGTAAAGATCGCCTTCTCGGGGTCGGCTGCTCGGTGCCCGGCAATTTCGGCACGATGTCGCACATCCTCAAGGCCCACAGCTTCTTCCCGGCTTTCGATGATGGTGAGGCGGACCAAGCTTTTAAAGCGACTTTCGAAGCGCCCTATTACATCGAGAATGATGGAACAGCTGCATCGCTCGGAGAGTATGTGTTCGGCGGACGCATCCCGCAGCCTGATCCGATGTTCTTCATTCACATCGGACACGGTGTCGGGGGAGGGGCGGTTATCGACGGGCGGCCGTACCGCGGTGTCAATGGAAACGCCTGCCTGCCCGGAGTTCTCTACCCGTACGACCAGCCGCGCCCATCCGGCCAAGACCTTTTTGCCACCCTCAACAGTGCCGGCTTCGCCATCCACGACTTCATCGACCTCGATCGGTTGCCAGATAGCGCCGAAGCGGCGTTAGAAATCTGGATTGAACGCGCCGGAAAGCAGCTCAGCGAGACGGTGCGTGTAGCTACGGCGATGTTCGACCCCGCGCTGATTGTCCTTGGGGGACGGCTGCCAGAACTAGTGACAGACAGGCTGGTACGCGCAATTTCCAGTCAGCCAATCCTTGGCCCGTCGCGCGGCTTGGAGGCTGCCGCAGTTGAGGCCTCTCGACTTGGCCCTCGCGCCGGCGCGATCGGGGCGGCCTGCATTCCGTTCTTTGCCTCTCTCTTTTCCGCCGCCGTCGCAGACGATGGCAGTCCTTACCTTAACGGTCGCAAGCCCAAATCCCGACCTTAGAAAATTCGATAGCGCGCCTGAGTCTCTTTAAGAAGCCTACCGGACAGGCCTTGCCCGGCGCGAATCGACACAACAGGTCCGCAAGCCCCTTCGTTGCATATCGGTGTCGCTACAAAGCCTCAAATGACCAGCTTGAGGTGGCTGGATAAAACCAGACCGGCGGCGCCGCGCAGAGCCGTATGGCCTTCGCCGATACCATTCACCGTGATCGATATCTCCTGACCAGGTCTCTTCACCACTAGCTGCTCTACATGCTGCCTGATCAGCTCTGCTGCCTTCATTCCGCCTCCGGCGACGTCTCCATGAAGGACGTAGGAGTTGAGGGAGAGTGTTTGCTGCAGATTGACGATGCCGAAAGCCACGTTCCGTGTGTAACGGACGAGAAGCTCCTCTGCCGCATTCGAGCCTTCGTCTGCTTCCTTGACAAGCCTGGCACAGGTGATGCTCTTGGGATGCGGCAAGCCCATTCGGGCGGCTTCCTTTCGTAACCACGGAAGAGCAGCGACCGTCTCCCAGCAGCCGTGCTTTCCGCAGTTGCAAGGGGCACCATCGATCTGCACCACGGTGTGCCCGAGCTCGCCGCCGGATCCGGCGAGTCCACGATAGACCTTGCCGTCGATGAAGAAGGCGCCGCCGAGAACCTCGCCAGTATAGACCGCTGCGAAATTTTGTTGACCGCGACCGGGTCCGAACCATCTGTCCCCAACAAGCAAGGCACGGGGGTGGTGATCGATGGCAACCGGAAGAGAGAAGCGTTCTTGTAGTATTGCTACGAGGGGAAGTCCCGTTAGAACGGGAGCAAGATTGACGGTGAGAATGGTTCCATTGTCACTGTCGATCATTCCAGCAGAGGCCACGCCAATGCCAAACGGCGCCTGCTGGGCCTGAGACAGTGTG
Source organism: Rhizobium laguerreae (assembly GCF_019778565.1). Classification (NCBI taxonomy): domain Bacteria; kingdom Pseudomonadati; phylum Pseudomonadota; class Alphaproteobacteria; order Hyphomicrobiales; family Rhizobiaceae; genus Rhizobium; species Rhizobium laguerreae. The sequence continues at coordinate 100,324 of NZ_JAAXQT010000013.1, forward strand.
GCAGTAAGCGTCTCCGCCATGACCGCGATGAATGCTTCTGTGTCGCCATGCGTATCAAATTCAGCTTTCGCAACGGCCTTGATCTCACCGGTTAACGCCACGAGGCATGTTTGTATCGTGCCGGGCAGAAGGAGGACTGCGCCAAGCATCGGTGCATCGGGGTTAAAATAAAGCGGACGAGCCGGCTTGCCGCCTTTGACGTCGGAAGGCGACGCATCTCCCTCAATAAGAAGCTGGTCTTCGATCATCGGCTGCACAATACCGGTTATCGTGGTCCGGTTGACACCTGCAAGTCGAGCGAGATCTGCCCGGCTTTTGGGTCCGTTGTCATATAAGGCTTGAAGGACGCGACCGCGGTTTATCGCTCCAAGCGCCGATTGGGAGACAAGTGTCACGTTACCGCCGTTCTCGCCGACGGCGACTTCTCTGCTGGCAGGGGTGCGCTGGCCCAACGAATAGGACGGCTGGCTCTCAAACTTCAATTCTCTTCTCCAATCTACCGGATCCTTTTAGCCCGTACATTATCGAACGGCCATACAACATAAGCCCTTTCGGGTGATGCAAGCAGGACCTCGATGACAACCGCACTACCGCGCCGGAATTTTCGCCGCGACACCTTCTTGACACTAACATAAGTTTGTGCGAGGTACAAACTAACTGCTTACAAAAAGCACATTAGGGGTAACAATCTCAGTATCGACCAGCGGAAGCCCAGGGGCTGCGCTGAAGGGCCGGGGTTGGGATACGAAACAACTGAGGAGGCTGTTTATGACAATCGATATCGGAAATATGTCGCGACGTGACCTGCTGAAAAGCGCTTCCGTCGCAGCTCTTGTGGCTGGCGCGGGATCATTGGCCATTCCACGGAGGGGTGCCGCGCAGGATGCGAACACCGTGCGCGTCCTGTCCGTTGAAGACCCATTTTTTTTCTCAATGAAGGCGCTGGTGCCAGAATACGAGAAGGAAACCGGCATCAAAGTCGAACTGGAGAGTCTCTCCTATGACGCCCTTCAATCGCGCCTCGTGTCTGCCTTTGTCGCCAAGACCTCCGACGCCGATGTCATCGTCGTCGACCAGATGTGGCTCGGGCAATATCTCGACAACGGCTGGATCATCTCGCTGAACGATTTTATTGCCAAGGACAGCGAATTCGACCTCTCCGACTTCATCCCCGAGGTCCTTTACTCCTCGAATATGTGGCGCGGCCAAGTTGGCACACTGCCGGTTGCCGCCTATGCGCAGGGGGTCATGTATCGCAAGGACGTCTTTGACGAACTCGGCATTGCAGCGCCGCCGACCGAGACATCGGAAGACTGGACCTGGACGAAATACATCGACACACTGAAGTCGATGGAAGGCAAATCATTCGCCGGTAAGCCGCTCTTTCCAACCGTCGTTTGCGGTTCCCAGCCGTCGCCGATCGTCCACATGTTTACGCAGGTGTCGGCAAGCCACGGCGCGAATTGGTTCAAATCTTTCCCGGCCGCTCCGTGGGATTTCTCCCCGCAACTGACGAGCCCCGCCTGGATCAAGTCTGTCGAAGTCTATAGGCAGCTCTACAAGTTGTCTCCGCCTGAAGCGATCAACTATGTTTGGTTCGATGCCGGCACCCGTTTCGCCAAGGGCGATATCGGCATGTTCTACTGGTGGACCCCGTACTTCTATCTAATCAAGAACTCGGGCTACATGACCGGCAAAAAGTCGGACATCATGGATAAGTACGTAACGGCGGCCTTGCCGAAGGCCGAGGGCGTGCCTCAGACGGTTAGTCTCGGCGGCTGGAGCCTTGGCATTCCATCGAGTTCCGAAAGGCAAGAAGCAGGCTACGCCTTTATCAAATGGGCGACCTCGAAAGCCACGCAGAAGAAAATGGCCCTTTGGCCGGACCTCAACTACCAGTTCTCCGACTTTGCGCGCATTTCGCTCTATCAAGACGAGGAAGTCAAGGCGATCTATCCTTACCTCGATGTGCAGTATGCGATGATGAAGCAGGGCAATGGCAAGATCACACGCCCGCCTGTCCCTGGTTACACAGCCATCGAAAGCGTGTTGGGTCTCACATTGAACCAGCTTCTGACCGGTAGCGAAGAGCCGAAGACCGGCCTCGAGCGCGCCAACAGCCTGTTCGAGAGCATCCTGAAGGGCAATCTCATGATCCCTTATCAAAAGGATAGCTACACAGATACTCTTGATGGGGCCAAAGCCCTGATCGCCAAGAACTAATTAGAGTTCTCCTCGGGCCGGCGCGAGAGCGATCGCGCCGGCAGCCAAGTGAAGAAGAACTGGATCTGGCAATGCACACGACTACTGTTTGCTCTCCGCGAGCCCTCGGGCCCGCCCGGAAGAGCTTTATCCGACGAAACCTGCCCTACTTGCTGATTGCGCCTTCGGTGGTGATGCTGCTCGCTCTGATCGCCTACCCCTTGCTGTTTGCCCTAAGATCGAGCTTCTATTTCTGGAACCTGCAAATCGGCCCGGAGCCGCTCCAGTTCATTGGGTTCGAGAATTATGTGCAGGCCTTCAACGCTTTCGACTTTCGCGCCGCGCTCACCAATACCCTGATCCTGTCGATCCTTGGCACGGCACTTGAGTTCACGTTTGGCCTGGCGATCGCGCTCATTCTGCTCAAGGCACTGCCTGGCATGAACATCGTGCGGGCCCTGCTGATCCTGCCAACAACGATCGCGCCCATCGTCGTCGGCTTTTTGTTCCGCTACCTCTATGATCCCGGCGGTGGCCTGTTGAGTTGGGTGTTGCAGTCGCTCTGGCTCCCCGTTCCCGCAGAAGGAATTCTTGGCTCGCCATCGACAGCACTCGCGGCGATCCTCTTCGTCGACATCTGGCAGTGGACACCGTTCTTTGCAATCGTTCTCTATGCGAGCCTTTTGGCCGTGCCGGACGAGATTTTGGAGGCCGCACGCCTGGATCGCGCGTCTGCATGGACGATCCTGATGCGGATCAAGCTACCGCTGATCAAACGCACCGCAATCATTATCGTCATGCTGCGCTTCATGCAGATCTTCAACACCTTCGACACGGTGCTTGTGCTCACGCGCGGCGGACCGGGCACGTCTACACGCACCCTTGGATACTCACTCTACGAACAGGGCCTTGTGAACTTCAACATCGGACTGGTCAGTGCCATGACCTGGATCACCGTGCTGATCGTCAACGTCATCGTTGCACTGTACGTCTTCTTCGCGTTCCGGAACGAGGAGTGGTAAAATGTCGCGCCGACACACGAGCTTCAACACGGCACTCACCTACGCCGCCGGCCTCCTCTTCCTGGCAATCTTCGTCGGTCCGATCCTGTGGTTCATCGCCCTTGCGATCCGGCCGGCCGAGACGGCGTTCACCATGCCGCCGCAACTCACATTCGAGCCCAATCTCGACGCATTCCGGCACATCCTCGTCGATCCTGGCACCAACGCGCCGCAACTGGTCAACAGCCTCATCGTCGCGATCGGTGCTGTGCTACTCAATCTGCCTTTTTCGGTTCCCGCAGCCTACGCGTTGTCCCGTTTCAAGCTCCGCGGCAAGAAGAACATCATGTTGTGGTATCTCGGGCTGTTGATGGCCCCGCCGGTCGCGTTTCTGATCCCATATTTCATCCTCATCACGCGCATTGGCCTCCAGGGTTCCTACTTTTCGATGATCCTGGTCCTACAGACGCTGACGATCCCGTTTTCCGTCTGGTTGATGAAGAGCTTTATCGATGAGGTGCCAGTGGAACTGGAGGAAGCTGCCCGGGTGGACGGCGCCCGTTGGTACACGATCATGTTGCGGATCACGCTACCGATCGTTCGTCCTGGGATCATTGTTACCTCGATGTTCGCCTTCGTGTTCGCGTGGAACAACGCCGCTTTTCCGCTGGTGCTGAGCTCACGCTCGACCGCCACCCTTCCGATCGGAACACTTGGGTATTTCGCAACGAGCGGAGTGACCTGGAACTACATCGCCGCCGCCGCAGTGCTCGCGATGATACCTCCGATGATCATCTTCCTTGTTTTCGATCGATACGTCGTACGAGGCCTCACCTTTGGTTCGGTGAAGGGCTGAGCTTTCCTTTATGAATGGAGTAATGAAATGAATAGACTGCGAATGGGCGTCATCGGCGCCGGTCTCTGGGGCGGCAATCATGCCCATACCTTTAATGTCTTGCCGGAGACCGATCTGGTCGGCGTCTGCGATCTTGATGAGGGCCGGGCGCTGAAGATGAAGGAAAGCTACAGCGCAATGCAGGCCTTCACCGACTACCAGAAGCTGATCTCAAGCGATCAGATCGACGCCATCTCGGTCGCAACGCCTGACTTTACCCACACGCCGATCATTCTAGCGGCTCTGAAAGCCGATAAACACGTGTTGAGCGAAAAGCCGCTTGCGACGACGGTGCGTGAAGCCGAGGAAATCGCTGCGGCTGCCGCTAAGTCCAAGGGCAAGCTGATGATTGATTTCCACAACCGTGTGAATCCGATCCTCGCCCAGGTTCGTGACATGATCCAAAACGGTCAGATCGGCTTGGCCAAACACGGGACCGCGCGTCTTTCGAATACGACATTCGTTCCGCTCGAAATGCTGAGCTGGGCTGCAAAGTCTTCGGCACTCTGGTTCCTGGGCAGCCACCTCGTCGATGTCCTACGTTTCATTCTCGCAGACGAAGTCGTGCGTGTTTATTCGGTTGCCCGCTCGGGTACCCTATTTGCCGCCGGCGTGGATACGAAAGACTTCCATGTGTCGGTGCTTGAATTTTCCAAGGGCACGGTCGTGACCATGGAGAACAGCTGGATCCTGTCGCGTGACAATCCTTCGCTTGTTGATTTCAAGATCGAGTTCGTTGGTGAAAAGGGCCAGGTCCAGGCGGACCCCACCCATAATGGCGGCCTGCGCAAGATCGTCGACGGCGGACTGAAATACAATGACTACATCGGCATAACACCAACCGGCGCGACACGGATCGGCGGTTTTGTCTTGGAATCCATTGCCCGCTTTGTCGATAGCGTTGTGCGAGACGCTCCGCTGCTGGCAGATGCGCAGGACGGTCTGGCAAACACAAAGATCCTGGCGGCGATCGAGGAATCCGTCGCGACCGGCAAGGCTGTGAACATCGGCTAAAGCCGGAACCAAAGGCGAGGGGCATGTCCGCACAAACGGTGCGGCTTGCCTCGCTTGAAAAATGCGGGAGTACATAAAAATGGCGTCCATGACCTTCGACGGGATCGGCAAGACCTTTCCGGACGGGACCGTTGCCGTTGCGAATGTAAGTTTTTCGGTCGCGGACGGAGAATTCGTCGTGTTGGTCGGCCCGTCGGGTTGTGGCAAGTCGACACTATTGCGGATGGCAGCGGGTCTTGAAGCGCTCAACAGCGGCCGGCTGCTCATGGATGACGCTGACGTGACGGAGACAGAACCCCAGGACCGGGATATTGCGATGGTTTTTCAGAACTACGCGCTTTACCCCCATATGACCGTTTACGACAACATGGCCTTCGGTCTGCAGCAGCGAAAAATGCCCAAGGACAAGATCGACAAGCTGGTTCGCGACGCAGCGGAAATGCTTGATCTTACCCGTTATTTAGAGCGCAAGCCCGGGGCATTGTCCGGCGGTCAGCGCCAACGCGTGGCGATGGGCCGGGCGATCGTTCGCCATCCCATGGCGTTCCTGATGGATGAGCCTCTTTCCAACCTGGATGCAAAACTCCGCGTGCAGATGCGCGGCGAACTGAAGCTCCTTAATCAGCGGCTCGGCGTCACAACCCTTTATGTGACCCACGATCAGGTCGAGGCTATGACCATGGGCGATCGTGTGGCTGTGCTGAAGCCGGTGTTTAATGGACAGGAGAGTAATCTTCAGCAGATCGATACGCCGCAGATGCTTTACGACAAGCCGTCCAATCTGTTCGTCGCGGGGTTCATCGGTTCGCCCGCCATGAATTTTGTTCGGGTCGAGCTGACGGCGGAAGGCGGGTCGCTAAAAGCTGCGGTAACTGGAACGAAAATATCCTTCTCGGTCCCAGCCCAGGGGGCACTGTCGGCCTTCGCCGGGCGACAAGTCATTGTTGGAATTCGCCCAGAGATGTTTAAGGTTTGTCCCGAGGCCGAGGCGTTGTTCAACGAGCAGATCCCGGTTGCCGAAGCGCTTGGAGCCGACACCTTCGTGTTCTTCGACATCGCGTCACCGTCGGTCAATATCAACGATGCTGAAGATACCGAAGACTTTCTCAATAAGGGTAAGAACCGGCTCGTGGCGCGTATACCACCGGCGCTGACGCCTCGACCCAATCAGGTGCTGCCATTGACTGTCGACCTGGAGAAATTGCACTGGTTCGATCCAGTAACCGGGACTGCGATCCGCGACTGACAGAAAGTGCACTTACTATCGCCATCTGGGGTTTCAACTCTTTTCTCCTGCCCTCCCAGGCAACTTGGCTGTCGTCGATTACGAGGTCGGCGGCAGCCATTTTTTTAAAACCCGAGACATCAAACCATCAGAATCTGAACATCCATCTGCCGTAAGTGATCCCGAGCTTAGAGGAGTGGCCTGTGAAACACGTTTCCATTGTCGGTAAGTTCTTTATCATCGTGGCTGTCTTCGGCATCCTGGCACTCGGTCTGACGTTCTATCAGAACCGGCAAATGCTGAAGGTTAACGACAGATATCAGGAGCTTCTCGATAGAGATGCATCTGCAGCACTACGCTTGACCCAGTCGAACCGAAGTCTGGAAACAGCGCGTGCCAGCATCAGCGACATGGTGATGACACGGTCGAAAGAGGCGAGGGCGCGCGCTGAAGCTGGCTTGAATGACGCACGAGAAAACTTCGTCAGGTTCATGGATCTGGCGATCGCTGCAGTTCCTGAGCAGAGCGAACTGCCGAAGTTGAAGGCGGATGGATTCTCCGTCCTGACCGATACGTGTGGTGCAGCCATCGCAGTTGGTCGCGGCGCAACTAGTGAAGCCGAGCTTGCCATGGTGCAGCAACTCTATCTCACTCTTTGCCAACCCGCCTTTGCTGCTGTCTCACCGAGATTCACATCCGTCACGGAAAAACTCGCTTCGGACGCAGAGCAAAAGCGTGGTGACGTTTCAAGCGTTGTCCGTGACACGTCCGTGCTGAGTTTGGGAACAGCTATTGTGGCACTCTTCGCTGTCTCGTGCTTCGGCTTTCTCGCAATTCGCTCCTGGTTGGTCAAACCGATCAAGCAGATGGTTACGACAATGGAGGTCATAGCCGACGGCGATCTCATTTCGACTGTTAAGGGAACGATTCGCCGCGACGAGATCGGATCGATGGCCCGGGCAGTACAGATATTCAAGGACAACGAGTTACGGGCGCGCGATTTCGAAAAGGATGCAGAGACAAGCCGTGAAGCAAATGAGATTGAACGTGCGCGTCTCGCCGAGACCGAGCATCGGCGAGCGCGGGATATGGCGGAGGCTACGTCCGGGCTTGCAGAAGGCCTAAGGCATCTCGCCGACGGGAACCTCCTGTTCAGCCTCGACGACAAATTCGCCGACGACTTCGAACCGTTACGGGCGAATTTCAATGCTGCCGTTGCCCAACTCGCTGAGAGCTTGAGAGCTGTGTCGTACGCAACTGAATCGATCGATGGCGGGGCGCAGGAAATCAGTTTGAGCGCGCAGGACCTGTCACGCCGCACAGAGCATCAGGCTGCTTCACTGGAGCAAACCGCCGCCGCTTTGGATCAGATTACCCAGAACGTCGCCAGTTCCTCAAAGCGCACAGCGGAGGCGCGACATGTTGCGATCGAGGCAAACAAGTCGGCGCGCCACTCCGGCGAAGTGGTCTCAAGCGCTGTGGCAGCAATGCAACGCATCGAACAGTCATCCTCGCAGATCTCCAGTATTGTGGGGGTCATCGACGAAATCGCGTTTCAGACCAATCTTCTGGCGCTCAACGCAGGCGTCGAGGCGGCACGATCCGGCGAGGCAGGAAAAGGTTTCGCGGTGGTTGCCCAGGAGGTGCGGGAGCTTGCTCAACGCTCCGCGCACGCAGCAAAAGAAATCAAGAATCTTATCCTCAATTCGGTTGATGAGGTCAGCAGTGGCGTCAAGCTGGTCCGAGACACCGGCGAAGCACTCAAGATTATCATTCAACAGATAGTCCTGATCAACACTCAGCTTGATGCCGTCACCGCCGCTTCCAACGAACAGTCCGCAACCCTTTTTGAGGTCAACCGGACAGTCAATCAAATGGATCAGGTTACGCAGCAAAATGCAGCCATGGCCGAGGAATCCACGGCCGCAAGTACGGCACTTGCCATCGAGGCAAAACAGTTGCGCGGGATTGTAGCGGAGTTTCAAATTGAGAATGCTCTCTCTGAGAGGCAGACCAGTCAAACCAACCCGGAGACAGCGTCAATGTCTTCGCCAGCAAGCCGGATGCTTGAAGAGGTCGCGAACGCACTCGGCACAGTGAGTGACCGTCGAGTTGCAGATAGATCCCGGCAATGACCGCGGACCGCCTCAGGTCGTTCCCAGATTGCTTCAAATGGAGTCCATTTTGCCGCCACTTAAGAAGCTTCCGAAGGATCTGTAGCGGATGTCATTAGATGACGAAATTCAGCAATTCAGAAAGAAGAAGACTGGCGGCACCGCGTAAAGCCGCCAGGCATTCACTGTCTCCGAAAGCAAGGGCAATTTCATCACCCGGGCGATGGAATACCAATTCCCGGAAGCTTTCCTGGATTAAATGAAGCATCGGGTTTCCCCCTCGTACGATGTCGCCGTGAATAATGATGAAATTGGGCGCCATGAACTGCTGGAGGTTCGCCAGACCGACCGAGATATTGAACGCGTAGTCGCGAAGTAATTCTCTTGCGCCTGGGACATTGTCGTTGGCCAGAGTCAATAATCGGCTCACATCCAATGAGTGAGGTTGTGGCAGCCGCCTGACCTTGGCCTCGTCTGCTAACCACTTCGAGCTGGCAATTGATTCCCAGCATCCGCGTCGGCCGCACTGGCATAACCGACCTTTGATGTCTACGGTCGTATGACCGATTTCACCGCCTGCACCTGCGGATCCCCGATAGAGATGCCCATCAAGGTAAAGCGCTCCACCCAAAGTCTCGCCGATATGGACCGAGGCGAAGTTTCTCCGACCGCGGCCTTGCCCAAACCATCGGTCTCCAACCAGCAAAGCTCTGGTATCCTGATCGACACACACGGTAACTCCAAATCTTTTGTGCAACTCGGCTTCGAGGGGTAAGCCGTCCAGGAATGGCCCGAGACTGACGGTCACAATTGTGCCCGTCTCCGTATTGATCGTTCCAGCCACTGCTACACCTATCCCTAAGATCGGCTTGCCAGATGCGATAGTTTCTTCGACACAGGTGCATATAATGCGTGAGGCGTCGGAGGGGTGTGTTAGGTTCTTCGGAAAATCGGCGGCGTGTTGAGCATAGACCTCGCCCTCCAAAGAGACCAAACACGCACTCACGCGGTCGTGCAGCAGGAGCACCGCGCACATAGGTCTTGCATCCTTGGAAAACCATAACTTGGTAGCTGGCTTGCCCCCTGTTTCGTTCGGAGGTATCACTTCTCCTTCCGCAAGAACACCCTGATCGATCAGGGGCTGGACAATCCCTCCGATAGTTCCTCGAGTCACACCGGTAAGGCGGGCCAGATCTGCTCTGCTAGATGGCCCTATGTCGTACAAGGCTTGCAACAATCGGCCCCGATTCGCGGCGCCCAAGGTTCCCGTTGGAATCAATCTTTGAGCCAGTACAATACCCTTAGTGCTCTCATCAATATGGTGATCGTCAGGACTGCCCTCGCGTTCTCCCAGTCGATGAGCTTCGTGTCTTCTTATCAAGGATTCCATAGCATCCAATCCTGTTGCCGAATTCCATTGCCACCAACGGCCAGTACTAGCGGAGGGCGACCTTTCGCCATTCGGTGGGGCTCGGATTATGAGCTGGGGTGGCAATGTGCTGTTGGTCCAACGCTTCTTCAATCGGCACCGGGCGTTACGGGAAACTTTGGCCGGTTCCCGTCCCCAGCCTCATTCAGTGATCTCAGTTGTCCGGCCAGCCGTTAAAAAACTATTGAAATTTCCAACGTGCTCCGCACAGAAGCTGACCAAAGTGACGCCTTAAGCGCCCGTCCGCCAATATACAACAAATATTCAGTAACATACTTATTGTGCCCGCCTGCTCCTAATCTACTTTAAAATATACTTTGTGATATACTGTAATTTAGCTACCAAACGTGGGAAAGCAGTGCTAGCGTTTGTGTGGGCTGATCAGCATTCTAGTGAGCATGATTGGAGAACGTGATGAACGGATTCGGTGCACTACGGCTCATAACTCGCAACACAACTGGTGCTTTCTCAGGCGAGAAGCTCGCCGTTTTCGGTGGGAAGCCTGTGGTCCCCCAGGGACGTGTTACACCTTGGCCCGCCGCGGAGAATAAGCACTTGCATGCACTCCAAGGTGTTGTGGATGGTGGAAGGTATCACCGCGTTAACCACCCAATCGTGAGCGATTTGGAACAAGATCTTGCAAGCTGGACTGGGAAGTGGCAAGTGCGCGCTGTCGGCAGCGGAACGGCGGCCATTCACATCGAGCTCGACTACGTCAAAGAGCGAGGCGAGCAAGTTGTTACCGCGGCACTGAATTGGCCAGGAGCGGTAGGACCAATCAAAATCAGCGGTCTCGAACCCGTCTTCGTTGATGTCGACATGAACTTGGCCGGGATTGATCAGCGCGCGGCCGCTGAAAAGTTCGGCCCTAATGTAGCTTCAGTTTTAGTCACTCACCTTTTCGGAAACAATGTTCTCGTCCCCGACGCGAGGTCTGCAGCGCGAGCTCAAGGCATTGCTGTGATCGACGACATCTGCCAATCAATCGGCGCCGCGAAAGCAATCGTCGGCGGTGCGCATCTTGATGCAGACGCGCTCGCTCTATCCGGAAACGGCGCCAAGCACCTTGGGGCCGGCGAACTGGGATTTGTCATTACTGAGGACGCCAACTTGATTGCACATGTTGATCGCGTATCGCTGTCCAGCTCGTCTCGAAGTGGAGCGCGAATATTCTCGCCCTATTCCCAAGGGTACAACTACAGGCCGAACGTATTCTCGTCATCTATAGCGAAGCTGCGGGTAACAGAGATGGATACGCAACTGCAAATCCGAAGAGACAATTGCAAGCTTTTGTGGGAATTGATCGGCGAACTTGTGGGCATATCTCCTCTCTTCAACCCATCCGACTGCGACCATTCGATGCTCAACTTTCCCCTCCGGATCGAACCTGAGGCGCTTGGCTTCGCACCCGGCCCGGCTGCAAGGGATTTCGTGGTCAGGTCTCTGCAGGCCGAAGGCGTGCCTATCTGTGTTTGGCTCACGAAGCCCGTATTCGAATATCTTCCGGACATTTGCGACAACTGGAAGGCCGCCGATTTCCCGAACACAGTGAAACTGTTGGATACGATGTTTTACGTCTCGGAGATTGCGCCACCTAACAATGGCGAATTGATGGAGCTTTATGCAGAGGCGTTTCACAAGGTTTGGAATGCTCTTCATAAGCAAGGCCCGAAGATCGCCGCAGGAGCAATTTCCGGCTGAGCACCGCGCATCAATTTCCCAGTGCCGCAATGGTCAACATCCGATCGGATACAATCCTACCCTGCTCAATGCCTGGAAGATTGAAAGCTGGCACTGGGACAAAACTCAGAGTCATTCTATAATGAGGACTGCTTATGTCTTTTTCAAAAAGTCCGGAACTACTGATCTTCGACTGCGATGGGGTTCTCGTCGATAGTGAGCTTATTGCAACTGCGGTGCACATCGAAGCTTTGGCTAAATTCGGCTACATCATATCGGCTGAAGAGTATAACGATCGCTTCATAGGGATGACTGACCAGCAAAGTTATTCAGTCATAGAATCCGAGGGCGACTTACGCCTACCGGAGGATCATCATGAATGTGTGATGGCCGAAGTTGCGAAACGATATCCTCGCGATCTGCGTGCAATCAGCGGCGTTCGGCAAACCTTGGAGACCATTAATTTAAAGAAGTGCGTGGCGTCGAACAGCGATGCTGCAAAGCTTTCCTTGGCGCTTAAAGTCACGGATCTACATGATTACTTTTGGCCCCATGTCTTCAGCGCTTCGCAGGTTGCGAGTGGTAAGCCTGCGCCGGATCTGTTTCTGTTTGCAGCAGATCATATGAACACACCGGCTAGCAGTTGTCTCGTTATTGAAGACAGCGTTGCTGGCACTCAGGCGGCGGTGGCAGCCGGGATGATGGTGATTGGCTTCGTAGGTGCTTCGCATTGCCTTCCTGGGCACGGAGACAAACTGATGGAAGCAGGTGCCACTAAGCTGTTTAGCCGCATGACCGCGTTGCCACAAATCTTAGCAGGTTTTTGATCACGCTGTTGCGTGCTGGCGACCCGTCTTGAATCGCGGCGTCACCGTGCAGGATATATCGTGAGGTCCGATAGCTGACTAGTGCACGGGCTTCACCTCAAGTTGACCGATCGTCACTCGATTGCTCGGCCCGCCAAAAAATGGAGACACTATGACCGAGAAAGCAATGGTAGCTGGAACTCCGGTAACGATCGAGTACCTAGAAAGATTTCCGAATTTCATTTCCATTTGCGCAAGTTGGTCTTTCGGACAATGGGGTTGTCAATCAAATGGCTCGTACGAACAAACGCGAGGCGAGTTTGAAGCGGCAACAAAAAGCTCGATGCCGCTAACACTAGTCGCCATCGAAAACGCGTTGCCAGTAGGAATGGTCACGTTGGCTGATCGTGATTTCGATGGAAAATCTCATCTATCCCCTTGGCTTAAGTCGCTTTTTGTCCATCCATTTCACCGCAAAAAAGGAATAGCCAGGTTGTTGATCGAGCGGCTCGAGCACGAAGCATCGTGCCTCGGTTGCAAGAGTCTTTATCTGACAACAGAGAACGCGCAACTTCTTTACGAGAAGAGCGGCTGGCGGGCAATTGATCACGTCCAAACATCGTATGGCGAAGCGGCGTTAATGAAGAAAGCCCTGCTTCCTCTCAACTGAGGCTACGCTAGGACGAGATAATTGCGCCGGAGCTCCAAGCTGCTTTCATGACAACTCTCTCAACGCTTGAGCACGCGACGTCGCGACGTGGCAACGCAGCGCCTTGGGTGGAAGCTGATTTATGGATCATCTTGATGTTGAAGAGCGTGTTATTGCCGGCACATCGCAGCGATAGTGGGCCGGCTAAAAACTTCCTCGCACTACGGGCACCCCCCAGGATTTCGCTCCCCCAAGCCTTAGCCACTGCTGTGATGGGCTGTTGCAAAGGCCGCACGAACAAGCCGTACAAAGTAGCGAGCTACCCGAAATTCTCATCGAAAGGTTCCGAAACTTTATGGACACCAGCAACAATGTGGCATCAGTGCTTGTGAATTTTTGCTCCTCGCGTCTCGGTTACCTCGGCGGCCGACGTGATCTGCGTGCATCGCTCACTTTAACTTCTCTTCTTGCTTTCGGTATTCCATCCTACGCCGCAGCAGAGGCGCTACTTCCGGTAAAGCCTTCACCATATCTTGTAAGTGCGATTACAAGAAACATGTTCAAGCTGCCGAAACCCGATGACGACTTGGTCCTGCTATCTGCGCACCGCGGATCTTGGGAGATCTATCCTGAGAATTCAGCCTATGCCTTGCAAGACGCCTGGAATTCGCAGATTGAGAGCGTGGAGGTCGATGCCCGCTTCACCGCAGACAAAGAAGTCGTTCTATCTCATGACTACAGGATTGAGCGCGAATCAACTGGAAGCGGCCTATTATATAATCAGAACTTGTCGCAGCTACGACAGGCCGATCTACGGGACCGACATGGCCGCGTTTTTACGGATTCACAAGGGCGAAAGGCGAAGTTCCTAACATTCTCCGCCGCGCTCGATCTACTCGCCGAATATGTTTCCGATGATGGTCATGGGTACGTGATGATCGTCGATATCAAGGCGGCAGTCGATGATCAGGACCCTACTGATCCCATCGAGCTCATGCAACGCTGCCTTGACATTCTCGCGAGCAAGGGAAATGCGAAACTCAGCAAAGCCGTTGTATTCAAGCTCAAAGCAAAGGATGCGGCGGATGTCGGCACGATTCTAAATCGGACAACCTACGACCCCAACCTCATTGGCGGGCTAATTGTCGTCGAAAACCCGGATGACGAGAATGTGAAGGATTCCAGCTATGATCCCCACGAGGATCCAATCTACGATCAATGGAATGTGGTGCCGTTCTCCATTCAGTTTGAAATGAACCAATTCTATAAAGGTGACGGTCTGCAGGCATATTTCGACTATATCGACCAGCAGCAGGGCTTCGCCACCTATCATGAAAGTAACTACTTTCCAGAGGGCGTCGCAAACAGCGCCGGAAAATGCTGCTTCGAGCACAACACGGATCCGAAATCGACCGCTCAGCGAGGGATCGTACCAGATTACCGAGGAGATCCTGAGATGGCGCTCGTCAATCGTACCAATCTTATCACCACTGATTGGCCCGACGTAGTCGGCGATATGCTGCGCCAGATCCGGCGCCGCAACACCTCCGAACTCACTCGCTAGTGCAAGACCTCCGCTTTCAAAAAGGGAATGTTTTGATGAATAATGGAATAAAAATCTTCCTATTGTCTTCCGCGCTGGGCTGTCTTGTCGCTGGAGAAGGGCAAGGGGCATCATGTACCAATGAAGCCAATTGCCTTAGAAGCGCGTCGGAGAAAGTATCTCAGACGCTCACACCGAAGGTAGTGCCCATTTTCGGGGAATTTCCAAAGCTGTACATACACGACTCGGCGGCAGAAGCGGATTATCCGGTGCCCGAAGATACGAGGCAGGCATTTGACTTCTATACCAACAAGACTTCCTTCAACCTTCCACCGCGCACGTCAATCGAGACTAGTCAAAGCGCGTCGATCAGACCAGACACGGGGTTCACTGTCCTTTTGGTCGAAAAAACCCGTGAAAATACTGTTCCTAATGGCGGCAGCGCCTTATCGCTTCTAAGTTCTAATTCAAACGATGCTTACCTATCATTCGCATTGGGAGCTGCACCCAATCCGAATGGTCAGAAGTGGTCATTCGCGAAAAGCCTGCTTCAAAGCGACATGGCGTCTACTGCATGGTGGCAGAAGCCCTGGGACATGAACGTCGTGGGGCCAACAGGGGCATTCTCCGGCACTGAGTGGATTTACTATACCTTTACTCCAGACGGCAAAGTTCGCATGGACCGTTTTGCGCCATATACCTATTTCCTAGCGTTTACAGCTTACCAGTGGGATGAGGCAGTGCTCGACAGTGGGTTCCCGCATTCTCCTTTCAGCTCTGGCACGCCAACCGATCGTCCGAAATCCGTCATTTTCGGATCGGTTGGCCCATGGGTTATTGGCGCTGCAGCAGTGCCCGGTCAGACATCGCCCATGATTGAGCCAATTGAGGCGTTACCGGGGTTTGAGGGAGTGACGATCTTCGCGAACCCCTTGTCGATGAAAGAAGTCGTAGCGTATCAGAACTCCCTGAAGAGGAGCGACTTTCTCGACGTCAACATGCTGCCCTGCAACAGCGGCCAGTACCTTTCCGGCGAGATAAGGACTCCCTGCGGCACGGCTCGTCCTGGCAATCCTCCGTCGAATGTAAAATCGGTGGCTGGTGATGCGATCCGCACTAATATTGAACGCTTTGAATAACGAATGTTGGACGACTCTCATTTGTTCAAACGGCGATCAGACGGCATCAGTTTCAGCTACCGCGATGCCGCAATCCCGGTCGCTTGTGAACCGAATGTCTGACAAGATTGGGCAAAGATGGTGACCACTCAAGCGTGGAAATCGCCGCGTTAAGATATTCTAGAACTATAGCAGGATTAAGCCGTCTCAATTTCTGAGCATTGCAGCAGTGAGATTTTCTCCGGCGCGGCCCCGGGTGGCCGGCGTGGGACCTCAAATCGTGTCGCCAGCGAGGCCGGTTTCGTGAAAGCCTTTTGAGTTCGCTCAGCGACTTGAGCGTAGGTCCTCGTCCGGCCCTTATTCATCTCTGGCCCAGCCCTTGCTGTCGGCTGTCTTCGCGAGGAGGAATGCATAACACCTGCTGATCTCGTCGAGCTTTCTCACTAACTCGCCGTCCGATCCACCAAGCAAGGTTTGATAGCCCTCGCCTCTTGTTGACCTCTGCCAATCATTCCCAATAAAGCGCGCGGTCGCATTGCCGAGGGAAGAAACCCTTGGTTTAGGGCTGCCAAACGATACGGCTGCGCGCCTCAATCCGTCTAGGAAGCTTGCGTCATCGAGTCCGCTATAAGGTTTTCCTTCGGAATTCGTCGCATTGAGGAAGATCTGCTCGTCACCGACTACGCTATATCCGCCGCCCAAGCCATTTTTCGTTGCATCCGCTGCCTCGAAGAATCTCTGCGCCACGGTGGCGCTAAGGCTGCCCTGCGGAAACCGCACGATAACAAGGCCTGTCTTACCGGTCGTGTCGTCGAGGCGAGAGGTAAGAACGCGATATTGGCGCAAGACGTAGCCTAGCGAGCTGGCAAGCCTATCCGCCGCGGCGTCATCGAGATTACCCTCGGTCTGAAGCGATGCATTTGTTCTGAGGAGATACCCGCCCGGCGTAACCTCTGTCCTCAAGGTCGCAGCGTCGATCCCGTTGGCTGTTATGATCTTTGGCACAATGTCTTTTGAGACTTCGGCTGAAAACGTCGCTCGATCAATATAGCTGGCCTGGCCAAGCCGCGGCAAATGGAAACCTGCGGAGGGCGTTGCCCGATAGGACACAAGCACCTTTCGCTCTGCCAGCGCTGTATTCTGGGATGCTGAAGGGATGGAGGCAGCCTCTTTGATTTGGCAACATAATTAAAATGCTGGTAGGTGATGCCGACGTCGGCTTTTGGATTGCCCGCAGCAGCCGCAGATATGCGCGGCACTCGACAAAATTCTTCAGGCTCGTTGACTAGGATCATTCGTCGAGATGACAGTTTGAAATGTCACAAACTTTTCGCGGGCCCCGGAAAACCTGTTAATCCACGTTCATTCACCTCTTGTACAATCCTTGAGACGGCACCCTGTTCTAGATTAAGGTGGTTCATCAACGCGGACTCCACCAGGGTCGTTGCCGTGCCTAGTTCAGACATTGCGTCAACTAGCTTCTCGAGGCTTTCAACAAACGCGGGCCGAAGTTCCGACGCAGTTAGTTCCATTCGTAAAGGGTGAGTGCAAAAACAGAATCGGTGGACGATTTTGCAAGCCTCGCAATTCGATGCTTCTTGCGCGATTTTAGTGAATATCGCTTCTGCCCTTAAGGCAAGTTCGTCAGAGGACAATTTATCCGCCACGGTCCAGCTCTCTGGGACCTGCGGCCGCATTCGATTCAATGCCGAGATCAGGGTTTCACGTCCGACAACATAAACATCTAACAGAGCTCTTTCCGACATCGGCCTGGTGAAAAAGCCTCTTTGAGGGATGTATTGAATCTTCCCTTCAGCTGCGAGCCGCTGAAGCGCTTCGCGAACTGGTGTTCGACCAAGATCGAGCTTAGACGCTAGATCCTGTTCCCTGAGATGTTGCTCCGGCACACGACCGTTACTGTGGAGAATTCTTCGAATAGCATCGTAGGCAATATCGGCCTTTGCAGGTTCTGGTTCAGTAGAAAAATTCGAGCCACCCCCACGACCTTGGGGCGCGTTCTTGCAACACCGCATTTGATAGTTTTCCTCTGTCGATATCCTTCAAGGACCCTACAGGAGCTTTGCTTTGAGATCGGACGGTCGCTTGGAATTGAAGGTCGAATTAGTCGACCCTTCCAATACCGGCACCGCGTTTCACGCCCGAACCAGATTCGGGATCAACCACCTGTATTACAGCCGCGGCCGTAATTGGCAGCTATCGCATTCTGCCGCTAAGTTCAATGCCATAGGCACAAGGCTGCGTCGGGATGGCGCGCTGGTCCAATGTCTACCGCCCGTCGTATTACGCGCAAGCGGCCGCCTTTAAGCGAGCCGTGTCTCCAAGGCCTGGAAGTGCCATCAATGTAGTGACAGTTTTCAAAATCAACATGTGCATGATAGCTCTTCGGTGGACGTGATCGGTTACTCCTATCAATCAGCTGATTATAGGCTTCGGCGGATTTGATGTAGCCGCGGTTCGCGAGAGCCTCGACTTGTCCATCAGTAGCGATGGCTTCGCCGTTGTCAGAATCGCCTCCAGCGCAATCAAAGACACGTTCAGATTTTGAAAGAGACCATGTGATCTGATGCATTTGTTCCGGTTCGTGTTTGGTGGCGAGATGTGCTTTGGTTAGGTCCAGGCCTATGCTTGCCTCGTGTTCGGCAGGTGGTTGTTGCAATGTCGACAATATTTCAAGGCTCAGCTCCATGCCGGTCACTACAGGACGGTTAACCCGATAATATCTTCCGCTATCTGCGACTTCGCGAAGCGCATCCAGATGCTCGTTCCGTGCGGCCGGCTGCCAGCGTATACCACGCCGTTGAGCAAGCACGCGTTCGCCATCGAGCAAGACGAGCCCCATTTCCGGGCTATCACACCTGGGTTCGTTTGGATGCATTTTGTCACGTCGGTTCATCTAAGCCTCCCGTCGCTGACCGGGGTAGTCCCATGCCGCGTGTTGAGCAGGTCTAGACGGCACTCCGCCATAGATCAATATTTAACAATAATATATTTTCTGATATATTTAGCCAATCACCATGGCTGACGTTTATACTTTGTTGGTCGAGTACACAACTCGGTACGATATAGTATTACGCAAGAGAGTTCAAGCTTTGCTTGAGTCCGCAAATGTTCGAGCTGACAATCTCCCGTTGGCGATGGCCAAACCTCGAAGTGGTAATGTACGGCTATGACTCCCTCAAGCAGCACGAAAAGTTCCCCTTCTATCTGACAACCCCGACATGTTGGTCGGATTGAGTATTTCGTCACCACCGGGCTGATCGCCAATGAGTTGAATTTATTGGAAGAATCTCAGTCTCGACGGAGACACTTCCTTCGCTCTTGTATTGAAAGTCGAACACCAGATTGCTGACAGGATAACGCGTGGGACGAACACCAGTTACGCCGAAGTCAGTTTACTCGGACCACCATTATATTCGGCCGGCAGAGAAAGCGTTCTCGGAAGGTCGGAAACGATGACATCCTGGCTCCCCTTGCGGTAGATCCGACTAGCTTTCGCTGGACGAGCGATGGTCTGACTTGACAGCTCTTGAGAAGAGCTCGGATTTTGACTCGTCAAGGATACGAAGGACCGCGGCCGCCCTAGGAGTTTTAGACAAGATTTGAGACATGCGTCGCACTGAAGTCGCTACACAGCGGCCTTAAGGAGGATGCCTGCAGCAGCTCACCGAGTACAGGAGGCGCTTAATGGGAAGCCCTTCAAGCTCCTACAGCTTATAGGGCCATCCAGGCTTCAGACTTAGCCGAGCTGGACGCTTCCGCCTAATTGGCTGGCGCGAAGGCTAGCGCCTGAAGTCATTCGTCGCACCCTTGCTGTAGAGACAGCTTGCCGACTGCGATTGGTGGAAACCCAGGCACGCGATCATCGTGGCACGGTGATCGATGAGCGAATCTAACCGCATTTATTCTTCCACCAATCGCAACACTGGGGGCGCGTCATATGCGCGGAACGTCTTAAGGTCGACTTGAACCATCGGGCCACGCGGCGTGTGTATCGTGAGGGTACTGATATCGACATCAATGCCGGATTTGTGTACGTCGCGGATGGCGTCATTCATTTTTTGAAGCGCTGCGCCTAGTCTTTCCTTAGCATGCTTCTGCCTTGTGAGGTAAGATGTCATGGTGCCCTGCTTGTTTGCTGCTTGAGTTCCGCTTATGCGGTCAATTTGATTCGCGCTATGAATCGATAGTGTTTCGAGCACGATCGAACGGGCTCCTCTTTAGTTTAGACACCGTGGCTGGTCGCTAAGTAACTGCTGTAGCAGGTCGGACCTTTGCAAATTTCGCATTCTTCCCTCCATGGCGAGACGAAAATATGCTTCCCGATCGTTGCGCGAGCTCCATTTCGCTTCAGCACCAGCGCAACCCATTTGGCCATAGAGAGTTGTTCGCTCTCGCCGTGGCGTGCAGTTTGCTGCGCCACATAGAACGCCAAGCTGAAGTTTTTATTTCGCCCATTGGGCGCGATTTCAGGATGGCAATCTACAACAGGGAGAAATATTGGCATCGTGTCGTTACCATTAGTCCATTAAATATATAGACTATGTCGCAAAAGGATGTCGCCGACATGAAAATTCTGGGTCTTACGGGAAATGTAAAACGACCATCGCGAACTGCCTCCCTTGTGGAAGCACTTGTGTCGGCAGCCACATCGAAGCTGGGTCTCGATGGGCAAACCATAGAACTGGTTGACGCTGCCCCCATTCTCTTCAAGGCGCTTCGATCGGACCAGTTGGATGCCGAGGGGCGGGCGATTATCGACGCCGTCGAGGCGGCTGATGTCCTTGTTGTCGGGTCGCCGGTCTACCGGGCATCGTATACCGGCGCTCTCAAGCATCTCTTCGACCTTGTTGACTACCGCGCACTGACCGGAAAGCGGGTCATTCTGGCTGCCACAGGTGGCACACCGCTGCACGGTTTGATGACCGAACATCAGTTGCGCCCGCTATTCGGCTTCTTCAACGCCCTGACACTGCCGACGTCGATCTACGCTACCGAAACCGATTTCACGGATTATGAGATCGCCAGTCCTGTGGTTCAAGAGCGTATCGAGCGCGCCGTTTCAGAACTCGCTCAGGTGCTGCCGCTCTCTGATCACACCGCTGCCGCGCGCGCTCATGCAAACCGCCCGGCGCTCGCCGCCGCGTCAGCCTAGCCATTTCAAGAGGGAGAGTATCATGTCCTATGCCAGCAGAGAGCCGGTCAAATTCGCCTACTGGGTTCCCAATGTTTCGGGTGGCCTCGTCATTTCCAATATTGAGCAGCGGACGAGCTGGACGATCGAATATAACAGAAAGCTGGCGCAGATCGCCGAGGCTAGTGGCTTCGATTATGCGCTGAGCCAAATTCGTTTCACCGCCGGTTATGGCGCCGAATTCCAGCATGAATCCGTCTCCTTTAGCCATGCGCTGCTGGAATCGACGACAACGCTGAAGGTGATTGCCGCCATTCTGCCGGGACCATGGAATCCTACACTGGCGGCCAAGCAGATCGCCACCATCAATCACCTCACCAATGGTCGTGTCGCCGTCAATATCGTCAGTGGCTGGTTCCGAGGCGAGTTCCACGCAATTGGCGAGCACTGGCTTGACCATGACGAGCGCTACCGCCGCTCGGAGGAATTCATCCGCGCACTGCGCGGTATTTGGACCGAAGACAATTTCACGTTCCACGGCGATTTCTATCGCTTCAACAATTATTCGCTTAAGCCCAAGCCGATCGATCCACAGCCGGAAATCTTCCAGGGCGGCTCCTCTCGCGCTGCACGCGACATGGCATCGCGTGTTTCCGACTGGTACTTCACCAATGGCAACACGCCGGAGGAAATCGGCAAGCAGGTGGCTGACATCCAGGGCAAGGCGAAGGCTAACGGTCATTCCGTCCGCGTTGGTGTCAACGCTTTCGCCATCGTCCGCGAGACCGAGGTAGAGGCAAGGGCCGTGCTCGCCGAGATTATTGAGAAGGCCAATCCAGAGGCGGTCAATGCCTTCGGGCACGAAGTCAAGAACGCCGGGAAATCATCACCTGAAGGCGAGGGCAACTGGGCGAAATCCTCTTTCGAGGACCTGATCCAGTACAACGACGGCTTCCGCTCCAACCTGATAGGGACACCCCGCCAGGTCGCCGAGCGGGTCATCGACCTGAAGCGCGCCGGCGCGGACCTCATCCTTCTCGGTTTCCTGCATTTCCAGGAAGAGGTCGAGTATTTCGGCAAGCACGTCATCCCGTTGATCCGCGAGTTGGAAGAAGCCGAAACGGCGACGGCCGTCGCCGCCGAGTAATCGCAACACGTTGTCGGCCGGCCCGCAAAGCCGGCCGCATCAACGATGACAGGCCAAGAACCCGGTGGTTCATGGTGGGATAGCGTGCGCCTATGAACTCGTGGGCTCGTGGCGCGCCGTCGAAAGCAGGGGCGTGCACACTATGACTTTTGCCTTCGGAGGCTTGGGAGCGGCGCCGTTTCCGCCGGACGTTCAGGAGCACTTGGCCGGCTTGGACAGAGGAACAGGCGCGGCCTGGGCGTCGCCCATTGAAGCCGGCGCAACGGACGGCATCATTCTGGAGCTGGCCCGCATCGATCTATCCTTCGGTGGCGTCGTCGCCCTGAAGGATATCGATCTGTCCGTTTGGCGTGGCGAAATCCTCGCCGTTATAGGGCCCAACGGTGCTGGCAAGAGCTCGATCATCAATGTGATCAGCGGCGTATACCGACCCGATCGCGGTTTTGTGTGGCTCTCCGGGCGCCGCCATGCCCAGGTCCCGACGCAGAAACTTGCCCGTCTCGGCATTGCTCGCACGTTCCAAAACCTGGCATTGTTCAAGGGTTTGAGCGTTCTCGACAATGTCGTGGTTGGACGAGCGCACAAGACGCGGTCTAGCTTCGTCGAACAGATCGTCGGCCTCGGTCGAGCCCGCACGGAACAGAGGGATGCCCGCAGTCGGGCTTTCGAGGTGCTCGAGTTCCTCCACCTTTCGCATATTGGCGATCGTCTGGTCGGTACACTGCCTTATGGTCTGCAAAAACGGGTGGAATTGGCGCGCGCTCTGGTGGCCGAGCCCGACATCCTGCTGCTCGATGAGCCGATGGCCGGAATGACGGCGACGGAAAAGAACGAGATGGCCGATTTCGTGCGCGCCGCACGTGACAGGTTCGGTACCACCGTCGTGCTGATCGAGCACGATATCGGCGTTGTCATGGGGTTGTCCGACCGCGTTGTCGTGCTCGACTACGGCCGCAAGATCGCCGATGGAACACCCAACGAAATCCAGCGCGACCAGCGCGTGATTGATGCCTATCTCGGTGTCGCTCCCGAAAATGAAGAGGGGGCGGGCATCTGATGGCTGACTTCGACTGGCTGTTCTTCATGGAGATTCTCGTCGGCGGCCTTTTGTCCGGCGTCATGTATTCGCTGGTCGCGATCGGTTTCGTCCTGATCTACAAGACATCCGGCGTCCTCAATTTTGCGCAAGGGGCGATGCTCCTGTTCGCGGCGCTGACCTTCGTCTGCCTGACGGAACGCGGCATTTCCTTCCCGCTCGCATTCGCGATCACCTTCGCGATCATCGTCGTTATCGGGATAGCTGTCGAGCGTACCGTGTTGAGGCCGCTGACCAACAAACCGCCGATCACGCTCTTCATGGCGACGCTCGGCCTCTCCTATATTATCGAGGGCGCTGCCCAACTGATCTGGGGCACGCAGGTGCACGGCCTTGATCTCGGTATCAAGGATGTGCCGTTCGATGTCGGTGGTGTCTACATCAGTCAATTCGACATCTTCGCAGCCGTCGTTGCCGCCTCCATGGTGCTGCTGCTCTCTGTCTTCTTCCGTTACACCCGCATCGGGCTCGGTTTTCGCGCCGTGGCCGACGATCAGTTCGCGGCGCTCGCCGTCGGGTTGAGACTGCCTTGGATCTGGGCGACGGTCTGGGCCACCGCAGGTCTGGTGGCGCTGGTCGCCGGTCTTTTGTGGGGAGCCCGCGTCGGGGTGCAATTCTCACTGTCGCTGATTGTCCTGAAGGCCTTGCCGGTTCTCGTCCTCGGTGGGTTCGACTCGATCCTCGGCGCGATCCTCGGCGGGTTGCTGATCGGCGCGTCCGAGAAGCTGGCTGAGGTCTATATCGGCGGATATTTCGGCGGCGGCATTGAGGGTTGGTTTGCCTATGTGATCGCGCTCGCCTTCCTCCTCGTTCGCCCTTCCGGCCTGTTCGGCCAGAAGCTCTTGGAAAGGGTCTGACCGATGTCCACGATCACTTGCGATCTGCCGGCCTACCGGTTCCCCGCCCGCTGGGCGACGCCGTTGGCTTGGCTTGCCATTGCCTATGTCATTGTGCCGCTTCTCGGGTCAGACTACCTGTTCGAGGCTATCCTGCTGCCGTTCCTGGCGCTCAGCCTCGCCGGCTTGGGGCTCAATATCCTGACGGGCTATGCCGGGCAGGTGTCGTTGGGGAGTGCTGCCTTCATGGCTGTCGGCGCGTTCGCGGCGTTCAATTTCAATCTTCGCGTCGACGGTCTGCCTTTGATCGTCAGTATGGTACTTGCTGGTTTCGCTGCGGCCGGCGTCGGCTTGGTGTTCGGCGTTCCCAGCCTGCGCCTCAAGGGCTTTTACCTCGCGGTATCGACGCTTGCAGCGCAGTTTTTCGTGCAGTGGGCACTGACCAAATTTAGCTGGTTTTCGAATGAGTCCGCGTCCGGCGTTATCGATGCGCCTCAGCTTTCGGCTTTCGGTCTTGTTTTCGATGGGCCCGTCGGACGATACTATTTCGCGCTGACGGTTGTCGCCGTTCTCACTTTGCTGGCCCATCGGTTGGTGAATTCGCAGACCGGCCGCAATTTCATTGCCGTGCGCGACAACGAGACAGCGGCGCGGATCATCGGCGTGCCGGTGCTGAAAACCAAGCTTCTGGCCTTCGCAATCTCCTCCTTCATCATCGGCATCGCCGGAGTCCTGTGGGCGTTCGCCTATTTGCGCACGGTCGAGCCCGCCGGTTTCAATCTTGACCGGTCGTTCCAGGTCCTGTTCATCGTCATCATCGGGGGGCTTGCATCGATCCGCGGTGCTTTTTTCGGAGCGGCGCTGATCGTTGTGTTTCCCCTGGTCCTGTCCCGGCTTGGCTCCTTCCTGCTCGGAAATATCTTCAATTCAGGCGTGTTGGATATGAGTCAGCGCATCGTGCTCGGCGCGCTCATCATCCTCTTTCTGGTCCTCGAACCGGATGGGCTTGTCGCCCTTTGGGATCGGGTCCGAAAACGAATCCGTGCCGCCATCGTGCATTCCTGATCGAAACGGAGCCATCAAGGCTCTCGAAATGCCACCAGCCCTCATCAGATCAACCCGGACCGGCGCCTTGCCCCGGTCGATACCCGGAGTATGTCCAAAAATGACGATCCTTGCCAAATTCAAGATTGCGGCTCTTGCCGCCGGCCTCGCCTTCACGGTGGCCCTGCCGATGGCCCATGCGGACGAACAATATTTCCCGCTCCAGAGCTATCGCGTCGGCCCCTATGCTGCCGGCGGCACCGGCTTCTTCGGTGGTTTCATCGATTATCTGAACCTGATCAACACGCGCGACGGCGGCGTGGGTGGCGTCAAGCTAACATGGTCGGAAGCAGAGACGCAGTACGAGGTCGAGCGTGGCGTCGAGGCCTATGAGCGCCTGAAGAGCAACCCGAACGTCGCTGCCTGGAACCCGCTTTCCGTGGGCATTGCCTATGCGATGATCGATCGCGTCACCGCCGACAAGGTACCGTTGATCACCATCAACCATGGCCGCACGGATTCGACCGACGGCCGCGTTTTCCCTTATGTCTTCCCGCTGCTGCTCAACCCGTACAGCGAAACTTCCGGCATCGTGAACTACATCGCCGGCAAGGAAGGCGGTATCGAAAACCTCAAGGGTAAGAAGATCGTCGTTCTCTATCATGGCTCGCCTTATGGCAAGGAAACGATCCCGATCTACGAACTGTTGGCGAAGAAATACGCCTTTGAACTACAGCAGATCGAGGTGCCGCATCCGGGGAACGAGCAGCAGTCGTAGTGGCTGACGATCCGCCGCGCCAAGCCAGACTTCGTCATCCTGCGTGGATGGGGCGTGATGAACCCGGTCGCGCTGGAGACCGCAGCCAAGGTTGGTTTCCCGGTAAATCATATAATCGGAAACGTCTGGTCCAATTCAGAAGAAGACGTCATCCCCGCTGGTGATGCTGCCAAGGGCTATACGGCAATCACCACGCAGGCATCTGGCACCGAATACCCGGTCGTTCGGGAGATCGTCAAAACGCTCTACGACGCTGGCAAGGGGAACCTCGAAGACAAGAAGCGAATCGGCTCGGTCTACCATAACCTGGGTATCGTTAACGGCATCCTCAATGTCGAGGCGATCCGGATCGCTCAGGAGAAGTTCGGCAAGCGGACGCTGACTGGCGACGAGGTCCGCTGGGGCTTCGAACACCTTCAGCTCGATCCGGCGCGTGTCGAGGCGCTCGGCGCCAAGGGCCTGTTCCACTCGATCAATGTCACCTGGGATAACCATGAGGGCAACGGCTACGTGACTTTCCAACAGTGGGACGGGAAGAAGTGGAACGTGGTCTCTGACTGGATCGCGCCGGACTGGGCACTGTTGCGGCCCATCATCGAGAAGTCTTCCGAAGCCTACGCGGCCGAGAAGGGCATCAAGCTGCGCACGGCGGCAGACGCCGAGGCGGCGACCAACTGATCCCTTCAAGCCGCGCCTGATAAGGGCGAGGCTTGAAGAACCGGGCGCGAGGATGGTGCCTCCCTCTCCAACCTCGCGCCTTCTCTCAATCCGACCTTTTAAGGCAAGAGGCACTGTCATGGCTCTGGAAACCACTCTGCTTGCGGTCGATGATCTGAAGGCAACGTACAATCACGCCATCACCGCACTCGACGGCGTCGGTTTCCATCTGGCGCGTGGTGAAATTCTGGCGCTCCTTGGCGCCAACGGCGCGGGAAAGACGACGACGCTCAAGGCGTTGTCCAATCTGCTTCCAGCCGAACGTGGGCAAGTCGTTTCCGGCAGCATCCGCTTCGACGGGCTCGATGTCCTGCGCACACGCCCTGCTGCACTGGTGCGTGCCGGTCTCGTGCAGGTGCTTGAGGGCCGCCATTGCTTCCGCAGCCTGACGGTCGAGGAAAACCTCGTCTCCGGCGGGCTTGGCCGCAGCGGCACGCGCGCTGAGATCGCCGAGGATATCGAGAAGATCTACGCGCATTTCCCCAGGTTGAAGGAAAAGCGTCGTGCACTTTCCGGCCTGACCTCGGGTGGCGAGCAGCAGATGACGGCGATCGGCCGGGCGCTCATGTCGCGGCCGCGCCTCCTGGTTCTCGACGAACCATCCATGGGACTGGCGCCGCTCATCGTCCAGGACATTTTCCGGAAGCTCCGCCACCTCAATCGCGAAGAAGGTCTTTCTATCCTTGTGGCGGAGCAGAATTCCGCCGTCGCTCTGAAATATGCGGATCGCGCCATCATTCTCGAAAACGGCGCCACGGTGCTGACCGGTGACGCACAGGATCTGCGCGGGCGCGACGACATCAAGTCTTTCTACCTCGGCCAGAGAGCCGTGGCTCCCTCCATCCCCGCCGTTGTCGGCTAACACGATCCAAGAGGAGAAACACCGTGACCCATCCTACCATAAATACCGAAAATGCCGCAAAGGCCGTGCCACCTGTTCCACGCCCGTCGCAGCCCGCCCACATTATCAAGACTGACGCCGAAGCGATTGCCATCGCCAAGACACTCGCGGCAGAGTTCGTCAAGGAATCGGCAGCACGCGATCGCGACCGCATCTGGCCGGTCAAGGAACTGGACGCGTTTTCGCAAAGCGGGCTTTGGTCTATCAACGTGCCGAAGGCCTTCGGCGGTCCCGAGGTCTCTTATGCGACGCTTGCGAAGGTCATCGAGATCATCTCGGCGGCCGATTCATCCATCGGACAAATCGCGCAAAACCACCTGGGTGTGGTCGCCGCCATCCGCACGGTGTCAGACGAAGACCAACAGAAGCTGCTCTTCGCGGAAGTGTTGAAAGGAACGCGCTTCGGCAATGCCTTCTCCGAATTTGGATCCAAGCGTGCGGTCGACTTCGAAACAAAATTCGTTGATGCCGGAGATCATGTCGTGGTCAACGGCCAGAAATTCTACTCGTCAGGAGCGCTGCTCGCGCATCTGGTGCCAATCGTGGCACTGGATGACGAGGGCAGGGCCTGGTACGCAATTGCCGAGCGCGGTGCCCCGGGTCTGACTGTCATCGACGACTGGTCCTCCTTTGGCCAGCGTACCACGCTGTCGGGCACGGTACTGCTTAACAACGTCAAAGTGTCGAAGACGCATCTCGTGCCTGGCTACAAAGGGTATGAAGTGCCGACTGCGGACGGAGCGATCTTCCAGATTATCCAAGTGGCTGTCGATACCGGCATCGCGCAGGCCGCGATTGACGAGACCGTCAGTTTTGTGCGGACCAAGAGCCGCGCCTGGGTGGATTCCGGCGTCGACAACGCTTGGGACGATCCGTACACAATCCAGGCGATCGGGGACTTGACGCTAAGGCTTCATGCGGCGCAGGCGCTGCTTGAAAAGGCAGGTTATGCCATTGACCGAGCGATCCTCGACCCGAACGCGGGAACCGTTGCGGAAGCCCAGATCGTTACCGCCGAAGCCAAGATCCTCTCCACTGAGATCGCGATCGCGGCCGCCAACAAGTTGTTCGAACTGGCAGGAACGCGCTCGACCCTTGCAGAGCACGGGCTTGATCGCCACTGGCGCAACGCCCGCACCCATACTCTGCACGACCCCGTCCGCTGGAAGTACGCCATTTTGGGTAAGTATTTCCTGAACGGCGAGAAGCCACCGCTCCACGCCTGGAGCTGAGGTTTTCGATCTGCAAAGCACCCTGAGATCAGGTGCTCTGCAGATTTGTCTCCAGCGTTTACGAGGGAAGAAGTTGTGGCCTTCGTCAACGGCCGCCGATCGTCATAGCCCCCAGTCGTTTTCATATCTGCCGGCCAACTACGAAGGGCGTGCCGTGCGGCCGAGATAAACATTTTCGCATCCGTCATTCAAATAGGTCATATCAAAACAATGGATTTCACTAATTCGCTCTTGGAAAAGATAAGGGGCACAGGCGGCGCCCGTTGCCTAATAAGGAGTATATGCGATGAATATCAAAGGCAGTGATAACGGCAGTTTTATCAAAGGATCCCCTGAAAACGACATAATCGATGGCGGCAAGAAGAACGACTGGATTGATGCCGGCAACGGCGATGATCGGATCAAAGCTGGTGACGGCCAAGACAGCATCACGGCCGGTCCGGGCCATGACATTGTCTGGGCCGGGAAAGGCTCAGACGTAATCCATGCCGACGGTGGTGACGATCTCTTGTACAGCGACGCCTCCTACCCCTTATACGTCACCGACCCTCACCGCGTAATACCGCATAGCGGCGAGGGCGATGACGTGCTCTACGCCGGCCCTGGCAGGGATATACTTGTGGCTGGTGACGGCGCAGATGTTCTGACTGGCGGCGACGACGGCGACGCCTTCGTGTTTCGGTTCCACGACCCTATGGTTGGAACAACGCACTGCTATACGAGTGTGATGGATTTCGACACGAAGCAGGACCGCTTTGTCCTGGACGCCGCAGATTTCGGTGGTGACCGGAATCTGTTTGATGCAAATTTCATCAATCATTCCAAGGGCTTTCCGGGCGAATTTGTGGACACCTTCTACAACGGCGCGGCCGAAGGCGCGCACGGCGAGCACGTCGTGGTAATCACTGATCGAGGCTTTGCGTCTGCCGCTGCCGCCGCGACTGCTATTGATCACGAAGCCCGCGGTGACATCATTGTCTTCCATGATCAAAAAACTCTCGGTCAAGATGGCGAAACTCACGGTGCGACACTAGCCTATGTCGATTCTGCGAACCACGCGCATGCCTTCGCTCATGTCGACAATCTGCACGACATGTCGGATCTTACCTCGCTTACGGCGGAAAATTTCGGCTTCATTTAATTCGATGATCCGAGGAGCGTTCCACCCTTGGGGCGCTTCTCTTTTCCAACATGGCGCAGGGAACTGAAAATAGAAACGACGTGATTTTATTGATCGACTGCACCAGTAAGGGTACGCCATTGAAACAAGTTCTCGTCGCCGATGACGACGCCGCCATGCGCCACCTGCATCCTGGGGCGGTTGCGCAAGCTGACTTTCTTCTCGCTGGCTGAGGCCAATGCCGCTAATGGCACTTGATCGCATCAACGATCACCTCATGCGTCGATTGGGTGTTTACCCGGCGGCAAGTATTTGAACGTGTCGAACGTGCTGCGCTCGCTAGCCTCCCGGGTGAAACTACGAATTCGCCGAATGGCGTCTGCTCCGTGTCTCGACCGATTATCACGTCGAGTTCAAAAGCTTCTTTTATTCCGTCCCCCATGCCCTCATTCGCCAGCAGGTCGATCTTAGAGCAACGGCGCGCACCATCGAGATCTTTTACCGCGGCAAGCGCATCGCCGTCCATCAGCGCCGCTATGGCGGCTGTCGTCATGGAACCGACCCAGATCACATGACCAGTTCCCACCGGCGATACGCTGAGTGGACACCAGATCGCTTCGGCGCTGGGCCGCATCCATCGGTCAAAGCATGCCGCGAGGATTTCTCCGTTGCATACCACCGCGTTCCCCGGCTGTTCGCCACGCTCGCGCTTGCAAGGGGTGACGGGCGATACGGCAGAATCCCCAAATCTATCGCCAAGACCGACCTGCTGATCCTCGATGACTGGGGACCGGAAAAACTCAACGATGATCAGCGCCGCGATCTTCTCGAGATCATCGAAGACCGCTACGAGCGTCGCTCGACGATCGTCACAAGCCAGGTGCCCCTGGATCGCTGGTGTGAAATTATTTCAAACCCAACGCCGCCGATGCGATACTGGATCGCCTCGTTCACAACGCCGAGGCATCGATCTCATTGGCGAAAGTATGCGCAAACAGCGTTCACCGATGGCGCTTGAAACACAGCAAAGCTTGACCTGACACAAAACCCGATCCAAACATCAAACAGACCCAGGATCAGCCCGAAAAGTGGCCGGC
This sequence comes from Rhizobium laguerreae, assembly GCF_019778565.1. Classification (NCBI taxonomy): domain Bacteria; kingdom Pseudomonadati; phylum Pseudomonadota; class Alphaproteobacteria; order Hyphomicrobiales; family Rhizobiaceae; genus Rhizobium; species Rhizobium laguerreae. The sequence continues at coordinate 131,120 of NZ_JAAXQT010000013.1, forward strand.
TTCAAATCGGAATCGGTGGCCGGTTTCATCGGAATACGCACCCAATGCAACATCTGAAGATCGACCTGATCGGCTTGCTTAATGCCAACGAAGCGCATCGTCGGTCGCCTTGCAGCTTCTGCGATCGCCGCAGCATCGATGATGTCATTCTTGTTCGATTTTACGTAGACTTCACTGCGCCGGGATGATGCGGACGGAATGCCCCATCGTCTGCAACTTGGCGCAAGCCATTGGGAACCCGGACGGGATTCCATTCCGACAAGCGTTCTGTTCGCTCGTTCGAAGAACTGCAGTAGCGTCTCGCGCCGGAACTATCCAGGCCGACCACGTGGAAGAGGTTCTTTCCGATATCGATGCCGAAGACGGCGCATTGGCGCAGTTGGTTGCGATCCATAATTTCAGCCCTCCTTTGCCCACCTCCGTTATGCTCTCGGGAGACAGGGCGGACCATCCCATTAGCTCCAAGCCCTGCTCGTAAGCGGGAGGTGGTGAAGGGCATGTGCCGCGATTGGACGACCTCCCGGCCGGCGCCAATACAACTCAGGCGCTGGCGCGCTAATGACTTGATCAGGTTAAACCATCCCGCATCCAGCACTCGGCTATTGCGAATGTGCGGATTGGATGTTTGCATTTGCGGCTGCAACCGTCGAGGCCTCCCTGGGTGACGCGACTTTGGAAGCCGCAAAACCACCGCGGATTGCTACATTCAACCGCACGTGATCCTTGGCCAGTTGTTGGATCGCCGCAGCGAGGCTCGCCTGAGCGCTGGACACCTGCCTTTGCGCTTCGAGAACATCGAGGAGAGAAGAGGCGCCATCCGTGTACGAGGCCGTCGAAAGCTTCAGTGCTTCTTCGATCGTTTCTACTTGCCTGCGACGTGAGTTCTCTGTGTGAACGTCGCGTCGGACGGCTGTCAAAGCGTCCTCGACTTCCTGCACAGCTGTCAGGACGGTTAATTTCCAGCTTATGTAGGCTGCTGCGGCGTCCGATTTAGAAGTCTCCACGTTTGCCCGCAAACGGCCGCCGTCCAGAATTGGGAGGTCAAGGCTCGGCCCGAAGGACCATTTCAAGATACCCCCGTGACGGCCGCGCTGCTTGATATAGGAAGGGGTGATCGAGCCGGAGAGCGTTATCGCGGGGTAAAGCTGTGCTTCCGCCACGCCGATCTGTGCAGTCGCGGCGGCGAGATCCCGTTCAGCCTGGCGAATATCGAATCGATTGCGAATAAGATCGGCGGGAATGCCGGCATTGATCTTTCCGCGATAGACCGGCTGCCCTTCACTTTTCTGCAGTTGCTTGATCACTGTTTCCGACGGCAAAGCGAGGAGGGCCGCAATGTGATGCGCCGACACGCGAAAATTCAGTTCTAGCCCTGGTATTTCGGCAATCGTCGATCGGACAAGTCCTTCGGCTTGCAAGACATCCAGCCGGGAAGCCGCTCCCGCTTCGACTTGAAAATTCGTGAAATCGTAGGTCTCCTGGCGGGACTTCAGGTTCGCTCGGGAAATCGAGACGCGCTGCTGGTAGTACCGGGCGTCGATGTAGGAGGAAACAAGATCTTTGATTAGAGCTAGCTTTGCGGCGTCGACAGCCGCATGCGCAGAATCAAGAGAAGCCAGTGCGCTTTCAGTGCTGCGCCGGTACTGACCGAATACGTCCAGCAGCCAGGTCAACGATAGTTGCACGCTGGAGATATTCTGTGTGCTCGTGACATCTCCCCCTTTGCCGATCTCGCCGCTTGTCGTGTGTGATGCCTTGGGAAGGCCCCCGGCGCCAGCGATGGTGACGTCCGCGGCTGCGGCATTAACCCTTTCGAGCGCCTGCTGAACACTGAGGTTCTCATCCAGGCCGGAGGCAACGTACTGGTTGAGCGTACGATCTGAAAACGAATCCCACCACGCCGACACCGCAACATCGCCGGCGCTCTGTTTTGCACCCTCGGAAAACTTCTCCGGCAAAGGCGTTTCCGGCGGTGCATGGTCGGGCCCGAGCATGCAAGATGACAAAAGTAGCGGCAACACCGCAGCGGCCAGACGGAACGAATGCAATCAATCAGCCTCCATTACAGCGAAATTCAACTCAAACCCGTTTCGCCTGCCCGAAGGATGATGCCAGCGCGCAATTGCCGACGCAGCAGATCGAGAATTCCGGCGTGACACTACGAAATCGCGTGCAGCCAAAACAACAAGTCGACACCCGCTGGCGCGAGCTGGCGTCAAATCCCTTTAGGTCTGTCGTTCGGATCAAACTGAATGATAGTGATCCAATTAGCAGTGAGTGCCGGTCGGTTCTCGTTCTCGATCTCCACCGTAACCTCGTAGGTAGTCACCAGCATGCTTGCGCCGCGAAATTGACATTCAGAGAGAACGAAGCGACCGCGCACACGGCTGCCGGTCTTAACTGGTGACATGAAACGCACCCGGTCTAAGCCGTAGTTAAGGCCCATGGTCTGCTCGCGGATCTTTGGCATGCCGCTGAAGTTCATCGCCGACAGAAGCGAGAGTGTCAGGAAGCCGTGAGCGATAGTGCCACCAAACGGGCTTTCGACTGCCGCGCGTTCCGGGTGCACGTGGATGAATTGATGATCGTGTGTCGCATCGGCAAAGAGATCGATTGTAGTTTGATCAACGGTTATCCATTCGGATTTACCGAGCTCCTGGCCAATTCGCGACGGCACGTCGGCGAGCGAAAGTTCGTGCATACGACCTCACTTTTTTGATGTCTGATCAAGTCCTGGATTTTCCCGGAGGCGATTTGCGATCTAACCAATCGTCACAATCATTCGACTGTGACCGATTTAGCTAGATTCCGCGGCTGGTCCACATCTGCCCCCATAACGACCGCGGTATGATACGCAAGAAGCTGCAGCGGCAGAGAAAAGATCATGGGCGCGATAATCTCCGCAACATCGGGTAATACGATAGTGTGCATGGTGGGAAGCTTTGACATCGAAGCTCCCGTCTCGTCGGTGATCAGAATGATGCGGCCGCCGCGGGCGGCCACTTCCTGCATATTGGAGACAGTTTTATCGAAGAACCGATCATGTGGCGCGATGACGATGACTGGCATATTTTCATCGATCAAGGCGATCGGACCGTGTTTTAACTCTCCTGCCGCATAACCTTCAGCATGGATATAGGAAACCTCCTTGAGCTTCAGCGCACCTTCCATGGCCAATGGGAAACTTGTGCCGCGGCCGAGATAGAGCACGTCGCGGTAATTCGACAATCCCCGGGACAAGAGCTCGATCTTCGGCGTGATGTCGTTCAGCACCTGTCGCATAACGCTCGGCAACGTCGCCAAACTTTGGACGAGCAATTGTTCCTCGTCGTCTGCGATCGTGCCTCGCGCCTTGCCTGCGCCGATGGCTAGCGCAGCGAGAACAGCTAGCTGGCAAGTGAATGCCTTGGTAGAAGCAACGCCGATCTCTGGCCCGGCGAGGATCGGAAAGATGGCATCTGCCTCGCGGGCGATAGTTGATTCTCGGGTATTGACGACAGCGCCTATTCTCAGACCTTGTGCTTTGCAATAGCGCAGCGATGCAAGCGTGTCAGCCGTCTCACCAGATTGAGAGATGAAGAGCGCTGCCGACCGCGCCGACAGCGGGATCTCTCGATAACGGAATTCCGAGGCGACATCAATTTCAACCATTAAGCGTGCGTAGCGCTCGAACCAATATTTGCCAATCAGTCCCGCAAGATATGCCGTGCCGCAGGCGGAGATCGCGAGGCTCTCAACCTGGGCGAAGTCGATGTCGGTTGAGGTCGTTGTGACATGACTATCGTTGACATTGATGTAGTGCCCAAGAGCACCGGCGATGACCTCGGGTTGCTCGTAGATTTCCTTTTCCATAAAATGCCGATGATTGCCCTTGCCGACCAGGTCGGCGTTAGCAAGCGATATGTGCCGTGGGCGCGTAACGACCTTGCCTTCCATATCGAAAACTTGGACACTCGTTTTGCTTACAACAGCCCAATCGCCGTCGTTCAGATATGTGATGTTATTGGTGAACGGAGCAAGAGCGATCGCGTCGGAGCCCAGAAACATCTCACCATCGCCATGGCCTATCACTAATGGTGGTCCATTGCGCGCCACCATAATTGTCGCGGGATCATCTTCAAAGAGGATGGCAAGAGCGAAGGCGCCCTTGACGCACTTCAGCATGGCATGCGTGGCCTCAATGCATCCCATGCCATCCCGACGGAATTTTGTCAGGAGATGCGCAATCACCTCGGTATCCGTGTCGGTCTGGAACTTGGCCCCAACCTCCGCCAATCCGTCCTTTAGCTCGGAGAAATTTTCGATGATGCCGTTATGAACAACGGCTACACCATCGGTAAAGTGCGGGTGAGCGTTGGATTCTGTCGGTGCGCCATGGGTCGCCCATCGTGTGTGGGCAATGCCGACGGTGCCGCTCAGGGGCGCTTCCTTCAATCTCGTTTTAAGGTTCCCGAGCTTGCCTTCCGCACGGCGTCGGTGCAATTCTCCTTCGAAGATCGTAGCAACGCCGGATGAATCATAGCCGCGATATTCCAGCCGCTCCAAGGCTTCGATCAGTCGCTCCGACACGGGCTTATGTCCCACTATGCCAACAATTCCACACATGCTCGTCACCCATGTCAAGAGCCCCCGACAGGTAATCAGGAGGCGGACGCCGCTCGGCGCGTGTCCTCCAGCGCGTGCTAATAAATCCAAACAGATTAGTAAAATTGATTGTTGGGATAGCTATCATCCACGTTATGGATGCAGTGTACTTAGGTAGCTGGTCAATCAACGCTGTACGTGGCGAAAGGCGCTTTCTGCAGAGTGGGACCGATAGGCTGCGCCGGGTGATCGGTGCCTACTTCTGAAGATGTTCCTGGCGACAGCAAGATATTTACCGACGACATACCGCGCGTGGATTTCTATTCAGAGCGAGCAATTGTCATTCATCGAGCGCACGAAAACAATTCGTGCTCATGCAGGTGAAGCGGTCTGTATCTGCGAGTTGAGCCTAAATGTAATTGACCCCTTCGCATGCGACCAGTTCGCAACTCATAAATCGGAAGCAGAACCAGCATCTCCTGGAAAACATCAGTCGATCTAGATTCGACAGGTTGGTTTCGGGCGCCGATGGGAAGGAGGCTTTGGCATGGGACGAACGCAGGCTATCTTCAAACGGTCTCGGAGGAAAGGTCACATGGCCGCGTGTGTCGGCAGTAGATGGTGCCTTAAGTTTTCGACAGGACAGCCGGATCCTGACACTGGAATCCGGCGGTCCGGTGCAATGTGCAGCCGGTCGTAGCAAACGCGATCAGTAATCACTTAGCACGACTGCCCGACCGCATTTGCAAAGAGAACTGCGTCAGAGTGCCGACGGTCGCACGGGCCATGGCGACCCAGAATCGTCGTTCGCACAAGCAACGAGACTACCCCTAACCACCGGATTTTCGCCCGACGCCTACTTTTATGATTGCGGCAAGCGTCCACCAACCCTGATCCGAGCTGGATTTCCCATCGCCGTGCTTCCAGCAGGAACATCTCGAGTGACCACGCTACCAGCGCCAATGACAGCATGATCGCCGATCGTCACGCCCGGGAGAATGATTGCTCCACCTCCAATCCAGACGTGCCTGCCAATGCTGACCGGTCGTCCCAACTGCAACCCAGCCTCGCGCTGCTCTGGATCATGTGGATGGTCCGCAGTATAAATCTGCACAGCAGGCCCTATTGCGGTTCCGTCGCCGATAGTCACTGCTGCCACGTCAAGGATGACGCAGTTGAAATTGATGTAGACCCACGCTCCGATCCGGATGTTGAACCCGTAATCGCAGTGGAACGGAGGACGAATAGCAGCTCCAAGCCCGACAGCCCCCAATCGTTCTAACAGAAGCGCATGCCACCGCTCGGCGGGGTCGCCCAGCGTGTCATTGTACCGTTTCAGCCAAGCCCCGGTGAGGAGCAACTCGGCTTGGATCTCAGGATCCGCTGCGTTATACATCTCGCCTGCGAGCATCTTTTCTTTTTGGCTGCGTGTCATCGTCTCTTCTCAGATCTTGTTCGAGGAGTGGTCGGTCATTGCGCTCGGATTCACCTGGTTGCCGGCAGAGCGCACAGAGGAGTTAACAGCAATCTTTCGCCTTTTCGCGGCTGGTTCGAAAGTCATCTGCTCAAGCGCGGCAAATCCTGCAGATAGGCAGACCGGAAGCGACCTTCGCATTCACCGGCTGGGGGAGGGCACAATAAGATGTGTCTATTTAGCTTGGCAGATTCCGAACACAGCGGCAAGCGCATAGGCAGACCAAGGCTGACTAAGAGACCGTCATAAAAAGACTTTTACTCAAGTTACTGCCCAGCTTCCCGAAGGTTTATTCTATTCCAGTCTCTATGAGCCGTCCGCCTTGCTCGATGCCGGCGGAATGCAAATCGTCAGCGTCTTGGCGGGGCGCGGCATGACGAAGGGCTGGTTCACCGACGGAGGCCGCTATCGCGGCCGCCGTCAATAGAATCCCTGGAGCCGGAAAGATTACCGCTCGCCAGTGCCTATGAACTGCTCATTAGCTGTAGTTTCTTTCACCCACCGATTGCTTCTTAGCGTGCAGAATTGGGTCGCCAGGGTGACAAGCGCGCGACAGCGGGCGGAAGTGGATATTCCACTTTCCGCCTCACCTTCGCGCAAGACCGGACGAGAACTGCTGGATGTAGGAAATTCACCCCTTACTGGCAGGCGGTCAGGCCCCCCGGATTTCGAATGGCGGCAAAACCGACGCCGTCGATCGTGTTGTCGTTACGGGCAATGAAGCAGTAATTGTCATCGGCGGGGGGAGCGGCGACGATGCAGGAGTTGGCCCCAGCCGGAATGACATAGGTGTCGGCTCCGACGATCGCAAAGACGGAGGCCGTTCCGTTCGGATGGGGCACCGGCTGCTTGGTGAAGAGGATCGCGTCGTTCGGCGGGGCGACCGCAATGGGCTGGTAGTTCCGACAATCGGACGAAAAAACGAGTTGCGCGGCGGCAGGCAGCGCTGTTGCGAGGATAGAGACGATGGAAATGGCAAGCCCGGCAGCGATTTTATCGCGACGTGCTGTTTGGCCAGCGAATTTCGACGTGATACGTAACATTGCTATATTCCTTTCGGTTCAAGGGTTGGCTTGTTCAAGCGTCAGTGATGATCCGGATCTCTGGGTCTACGGTCCTCCTGTCGCCGAAAAGGTTCCGTCAGCTTTGTAAGTCACGGTGTAGATCGCGTAGCCGATGGTGAAATCGCAGCATGCCGAGTTGCTCTCGTCATAAGTCACGGTGCTTCCGACCGGCTGGTAGCCCATCTTCACGAAAAAGATCTGTTTCGGTATGCAGTTCATGACGGCGTTGGGCAAAGGAGCGACGAAGCTCGAGAGTATGATAGCTTGATTGTCGTTCAGTGCGACGACGCCACAATAGAGCTCGGGACGAGGCAACGGCGTGTAGGAAGGCACGTTCATGCCAAATCCTCCGATCGCAACTCCGGCTTGATTGGCGGGCGCGGAAAGTCCAAGCGGATCGAGCGTCAAGGTCGTGCAATTGTCCGGCGAACCGTCGACCGTGGTGAGCGTAACCGGTCGGAACGCCGAGCTGCTGCCGACCACGGATAGCGTGGCGGCATTGAGCGAGAGAAGCGCGATAAGCTGCGAGGGGGACGCCGCCTGTTTGGTGCTGAGGGCACCTGCATAGACCTGACTGTCCAAACCGAAATTGATCTGCGCTCCCGAACTTGCGTAATTGCCGATGCTTTGGCAGCCGAGACTGCCGCTGAGGATGGGACCATGGCTCGGCAACAAAGGAAATGCCGCCTGCTTCTGGAAAACATAGAAATATTGCGTCGTCTGCGAGAAGTTCCGAACGATGATCTGGTAGGACGAACTGGTCATGGCGTGTGACAATCCCCTCTGAGATCAAGCCTGTCCGTCGCCCGGCGGGCGGCGGCAACGCGCGAATGCTGCGCATGCAGGTGAAGACGGGACGGTTTTTCACCTGCATGGCTGCCAAGTTTACTGGAGCTGCGTGGTCCAGGTGCCGTCAGATTTCAGGCTGACGTTGCAGACGGAATAGCCGCCGGTGAAGTCGGAAAGCGCCGCGTTCACGCTCGACTGCGTGAAGTTCATCACGACACCTGGCGTGTAGGCGCCGGTCTGGACATAATATTTCAGGATCGGCTGGCAATCGGTATTGCTGGCCGGGTTTGCCTGCACGAAGTTGGAGAGCACGATGCCGCCATTGACGGCAACCGCTGAGCCGACATTGAAGTAGGGCGGCGAGTTGAAGACCGGCGTGGTGATGCGGAATGCGCCAGGCTGTACACCTTCCCCGTAGATTGGCGAGGATAGTCCGAGCGGATTGACTGTCGCAGTCGTCCAGTCGTTCGGTTTACCGCTGCCACCCGAACTCGGAGCAAGATCAATGGCGCGGCTGGCTGACGAGTAGCCGGAAGAGGCGCCGATTTGCGGCGGTGTATTCGCCTGCTGGATGCCGGCATAATATTGCAGGTTGACCTGGAAGGTCAGGATCGCGCCGGTGTTGTCGTAGTTGCCGAGCGACTGCGAGAAAAGGCTGTTCGAATAGACTTGCCCGCCGCCGGTATAAATTGCCGGTTGCTGGAAGAAGTAGAAGTTTTGCGTCTGGGATTCGTAGTTTTTCACGTTGATGGTCAACATTGTAGACATGTCGGCAACCCTTCTGCGTTGATAGTGAAAACAAGGGTCTTCGCGTCGGCGAGGGCAGGGTGGGCTAGCCTTCCTGCCGGTCCCGTCAATGAAACCCTAATTAGAAAGATCGTTGATGCTGCTCATTTAAGCAACCTAAAGCTGTTGAGCGCAAGTTAAAAAACCGTTCAGAATTGTGCTTAGCGTAAGGCGTGTTCCGGAGGGATGGATTCGAGCAGCCCAATAAGATTGGACTGAGCCGCCGCAGATCGGCCGCGTAGCGCCATTACCCACAGCAATTCCGTGGCGGAGATCGCGCTGTTCCTATGCCCGTCCATGGTCCCTCGCCCCAAGAGCAGCCAATCGAGGGAAACATCCAGCAGGCGCGCGAGAGCGCAGGCGCTTTCCAGGGACGTATGGCCGCCATTTTGCCAGCGCGAGACGGCCGCGACTGATACATTCAGTTCGGCTGCAAGAGCGTGTACTTTCTGGAACTTGCCCCGAGATATCGCTTCTCGAATGCGTTTGCCGCGGGCTGGATCGTAGGTCACGAACGATTCTTCCTTGGTTGCGTTGAAGTGGCAGCCACAGCGAGCTTGAGATCGATCAAGCTTCGGAAATGCCTGTGAAAATGAAAGGTAAGTCGAAGCGCGGGTCAATCTGGTGAAATATCCAGATTGCTCGAGGTCGGCCCCCTGTTGTGAAACATCGACGATCAGGAGGAACGGATATGTTGCGGATACTCACCAAAGACATGCTCGAGACCGATCGACGTGCATTCGATGCAATGTTTCGGGCTCGCGCCGTCGTTTTTCGCGATCGGCTGGGATGGCAGGTCGATGTCCGGGATCAATGGGAGAGGGACCGATATGATGAGGTCGAAGATCCCGTATATCTCGTCACTCAACGACCTTCGGGCACACTGACAGGTTCGCTACGCCTGCTGCCGACCACTGGCGCGACGATGCTCAAAAGCGAGTTTCGGCATTTCTTCGATCAGCCTATCGACGTCGACAGCCCGACGACCTGGGAATGTACTCGCTTTTGCGTTCACCCATCTGCCGGACACATCGCGCAATCGCGCGCAGTCGCCACCGAACTGCTCTCAGGGCTTTGCGATCTTGCCCTCGGCGCCGGTATCGAAAACATCGTCGGCGTCTATGATGGGGCGATGGTCGGGGTGTATCGCAGGCTCGGCTGGAGGCCGACGCCGCTTGCCCGATCACTGCCCGAGATCGGCAAATTGTATGTCGGCCTGTGGGACGTGACTGCAGATAACTGTCGGACACTTCGCACCAACCTAGCCCGACTTCTCAATCAAACCTCTTCCTGTCCTGGCAGGGCCCTTGTCGATGGTGGCATGCGGTAAGGTCAGTCGCCGTCCCGCCGCCCACAGTTTCGTCAGTTCCTTAACCTGTTCTTCACATCGCGCTGTGGTTGCTATAAAATGTTCTTTTCTCGCTAACCGCGAAATGTTACGATTACCCCAGTCAGGAAAACACACAACCGCGAGTCCATCTCATGCTGCGCAGTTCTCGTTTTTTCTACAGTTTGGACCGGATCTCCGCATCGCCGACGTTGGAAGATCTGGAAACGACGCTGGACGAAGTCCGCCACATCTATGCGATATCGCACATGGTTCTGCATGTGACCCGCTCCTCGGGCGCAGCGGCCAACAATCCATTGCTGATGCTGACCTACCCGCCCGAGTGGGTGAAGCAATATCTTGCCCGGGATTACTTCAGCATCGATCCCGTCGTGCGGCTCGGACAGCGCGGCTTTCTGCCCGTGGAATGGTCCGCGTCAAAATGGGATTCAGGGCGGGCTCACGGCTTCTTTAAGGAGGCGATGGCCTTCGGTATCGGGCAGCAAGGCGTGACACTGCCGGTGCGTGGGCCTCACGGGGAGCGATCGCTGTTTACGATCACCTCCAATCAGCCCGCCTCCTACTGGCGTCGGTTCCGCATGGACAGCATGCGCGACCTCCAGTTTCTCGCCCACCATCTCCACGACAGGGCCATGGTTCTGTCGGGCCTGAGAAAAACTGCGGATTTTCCGCAATTGTCGCGCCGCGAACTGCAATGTCTCGATATGACGGCCAGCGGCCTAATGGCAAAGCAGATCTGCGCCCGCTTGTCCATTTCGGTAAGTGCGGTGCAGCTCTATCTTGCGTCGGCACGCCGAAAGCTGACCGTCGCCACGACCAGTGAAGCTGTCGCCAAAGCCACGGCGCTCGAATTGATATCAGCGTGGTGATCGCTTTCTCCGATGACCACGAAGGCCGCAAAGTCACCGAAGGTTCATCAATGCCAACAAGCAGCGGTGCCGAGCCCACTTCGCTCGCTGATGCCGGAAAGAGCGGGCGACGGGCTGCATCCCTCTCATCCCACAGCCTTTGCCCCGAGACGGCGGAGTAGCATGGTTTGCGCGGAGGAAAATTTCAGATGCGAGAGTATCCGAGGAATTAGAGCGAGACTATTTGACAGGATTGCGGTGCCTGCTTCAAGCATGTGCCGCTGGCCTTACAAGGGTTAGTCGTGACGATCTTCACTTCATTGCACCTGCTTGAACGCAAGGACAGCATTCATGCCGCCCATGGCGAAGGCGTTGCTCATGGCCACGCCCACCCTGCGCTCCCGGGGCACATTTGGCGTGATGTCCAGATCACAATCGGGGTCTGGTTCGCGATAGTTCGCCGTGGGCGGCACGACACCTTCTTGGATCGCCATCACGCAGGCTATCATTTCGAGCGCACTTGCTGCCCCGAGGCAGTGCGCGTGAGTGGATTTGGTGGAAGAGATGGACATCGATCGAGCATGGTCACCAAAGACGCGCTTAATCGCCGTCGTTTCGATCTGATCGTTGGCCTTGGTGCCGGTGCCATGGGCGTTGAGGTAGTCTACATCCTCGGCATTTAAACCCGCATCAACAAGGCAGGCGCGCATCGCCGCCTCCGGCCCATGCACAGCTGGTGCAGCTATGTGGTAGGCATCGGCGGAAAGGCCGATGCCGGCGACCTCGGCAAGCATCGTTGCACCGCGGGCGGCGGCATGCTCATAGCTTTCCAGCACGGCCATGCCCGCACCTTCGCCCAAAACTAGTCCTTTCCTGTCGCCCGAGAATGGCCGGCAAGTATCTGGAGCGAGTACGCGCATTGCTTCCCATGCCTTAAGCACGATCCACACGAGTGGCGCGTCGCTTCCTCCAGCTAGCATAACGTCCGCCCTACCGAGCTTGATCTGATCTACCGCTGAAGCGATCGCATGGTTGGCCGAGGCGCAGGCAGAGGTGGCACCGAAGACTGGCCCCCGCAGCCCGAGGTTCATGCTTACCTGACAGGCAGCCGCGCTAGGCATTGCCTTTACCCCAGTGAATAGCTCAGTGCGAGTCGCGCCGCCCAATAGGAGGGTGCGGTAGGCCTTCTCGGTAGCGTCCCAGCCGCCAAAGCCAACGCCCACTGTCGCGCCGAAACGGTGGGCATTTCCTTCATTGCACGAAAGGCCGGCCTGTAGCATGGCTTGTTTAGCTGCAAGCACGGCTAGCAGGCTGAAGCGGTCCATGGAGATGATCTGTTTGCGATCAATGTCGTGTTGAGGCAGCACCTTGATCTCGGTCCCGATCATCCCCTTCAGCTCATGAATCTCTGAGTTTGAGATCGGGCCGATGGCGGAGCGGCCTTCGCGCATCTCCGTCCAGATAGAGGAAGCATCGGTGCCCAGTCCGCACAGTCCGCCCAATCCGGTGATAACGACGCGTCTGTCCATTCAGACCTCCTTGGTGAGCAAGCCACGGACGGCTTCCACCACGTCGCCGATATTGTTGAGGTTCGACCAGGCATCGGCCGTATTCATCTCGATCTTAATGCCGTAGAGCTGCTCCAGATCCCAAAGGACATCGGCCAAACCCAGCGAATCGATGCCAAGTGAAGTCAGCTCAGTGTCAGTCGTTATTTCGCCGAGCGCTACGATCGTTCTCCCGCCGTCTTCAGCTTTGACGAGCTTATTGATCGCACTGATAATTTCCAGTGTGAGTTGATCAGCCATTTGTATTCCTCTCCATCATGCCTAATTTCGACGAGCCGACGGCCTTGCGAGAAGGCTCGATCTAATTGCTGCTAACATCGGAAGATGTTCCGGCTCGTCTGCGAAGTGACGACAGAAACCAATAAAACTTACCGGAATCTCACCGCGCGGCTGCCCTGCTATGGATCATATGGGATCATTGGTAAAATTGATTGTGTGGATCAAAAGCATCCACGCTGTGGATTGTGGCTCGACATATTGCCGCGGCCAACTTCTCGCGCCGGCGCCGTTTCAAACCCTCAAGAACAAGATTTATTGCGGAATCGAAAGTAGAGCTTCGGCTACTATCCCGGGTCGGCGCGTTGGTCATTTTCGCGCAGAAGCGCATGTGCGGAAGGTCGGGGAAGTCACCGCAGCTGAATGCTGGTTTCCGCGATGCGCCGAACATAAGTTACAGGAATAAGTTTTGAATCACTTTTGCATGAGGCCAGGGAAAGCATACGAATCGTACCTTCTCAGGTAGAAACGATCGCTCTCGGAATAGCTTCGATTGCTAGCTGAGCTGAGGCGGCGGGGGCCGCCTGTAACGTAATGCCTCCTTTGGGAACACAGCCAACGCGTATGGATCTAATTACTGGGGCTGTGAAATGAGCCGGCGGTGCCGCTTACGACGTACAACTTTCCATCTCAGATTCCATGCGCGAAGCCTCTTGGATCATAATCTCGCGCATCCAGATGTTTCCAGGATCAGTGTTGTGAAGAGCCGGCCATTGGACAGCCTCAGTGAACGAAAGAAGCGGCAAAGGATGCTCAATGATTCTTAGTGGGATAGTTCGTTCGTAATGTTTGACCAGCCGCAGGGGGATGGTTGCTATCCGATTAGTGCGAGACAGCAATGGCGGGATCAAGTTAAACCCCGGGACGACGAGCTCAATACGCCTCTTGAGGCCGTGCTGCATCAATAACCATTGCTCTACGGAAGGCTTAAGACCACGTCCGAACTTAGCCGCAACATGTCCCATGGACATATATTGCTCCAAGGAGAGCTGCCCTTGTAACTGCTCGTTCGTAGGGCAGCCGACGCACACCAGTCTCTCTTCGAAAAGCCTTGCCTTCGGATGGGCGCCGGACATGAATAAATCCGGGAGGATCAGAAAATCGACGTCACCACGGCGGAGAAGCTCCTCCGGATCGTCGTCAAGTGGCAACAACTCGAAGCTGACCCCTGGCGCCTCCCGAGCTAAGCGCAGTATTATCTTGTCGAAGAAGACCAGTGCCATGAAGTCTGAGAGGATAATCCTGAATCGGCGGTCGGACTCCGCTGGGTTTATTGGATCCCAAGCGATAACGGAGAGCTGAATATGCAAGAGGGCTTCACGGACAGCGGGGGCAAGTGCCTCAGCACGCGGGGTCGGAACTAGCTCCCGTCTCTGCATGATAAAAAGGTCGTCGCGGAAATAGTCGCGCAACCTAGAGATGGCAGCGCTCATGGCGGGTTGGCTGAGGTTGATGCTGCGCGCCGCTGCTGTGAGCTTGCGCTCGGTCATTAGAGCGTCGAGTGCTACAAGAAGGTTTAGATCTAGGCCTTTAAAACGCATGGGTTGAATATCCATTCCATAGATGATTGCCATCCAAACAATCAATTTTACCAATCTTTCGGATCACTTATAGAAAACCCGGAACTTGATCAATATCAGGGCCAGGAACTAAAAAACGAAGCGCCGGGCAGGGGCCCGGTTTGAGACTCTTAAATCTCTTAACCGCTCGATTGCCTAACCGGCAATCCAACAAGTATGCGCAACAATATCGCGCAGCTCTGATCGTGGTTGGGCGAAGAAACAACTTGGAGCTTTTGCATGTCTTCTGAAGTGCGATGGAAAATATGCTGGGAAAATGAGCTGGAAGCTTCCGACCACGCGGAACTCGCTGATTTTTTTTGTAAGACCTATGGGCCGACGGGAGCGTTCAATGCCAAGCCGTTCGAGACTGGCCGAAGCTGGGGTGGTGCGAGGCCCGAACGCCGCGCAATCGCATATGACTCGCACGGCGTCGCTAGCCACATGGGCTTGTTACGCCGCTTCATAAAGGTCGGTACGACTGATTTGCTTGTGGCTGAGCTAGGCCTGTACGGAGTGCGACCGGATCTAGAAGGATTAGGCATCGCTCACTCGGTCCGCGCCATGTTTCCGGTTCTGCGGCAGTTGAGTGTTCCATTTGCTTTCGGAACAGTTCGCCACGCCATGCGGAATCATATGGAAAGATACTGCCGAGACGGGACCGCCAATATTATGACCGGGCTGCGTGTGCGCTCCACGCTTCCAGACGCGCATTCCGACCTGCCAGCCACGCGCACTGAAGATGTCCTCGTATTGGTAGTTCCCGTCGACCGTCCGATGACTGAGTGGCCTGCGGGCTCGTTGATTGAACGAAACGGGTCGGAACTATGAAGCGGCCTGCATATATGAGCGCAGTACCGGTCAATCACACAAACGGCCAGGAAGATCGCTGCGTTTACTTGACGTTCGACGACGGTCCTAATCCATTCTGCACGCCGCAAATCCTAGATGTTCTAGCTGAGCACCGTGTCCCGGCGACATTTTTTGCTATCGGCTCATACGTGAAGGATCACCCCGAACTCATTCGGCGCCTTGTGGCGGAAGGTCATGATGTCGCCAATCATACCATGACGCATCCCGACCTCGCCACCTGCGATCCCGAGGATGTGAAACGTGAAATAGACGAGGCGCATCGAGCTATTGTCTCGGCCTGTCCCCAAGCCCTCGTCCGGCACTTACGAGCGCCTTACGGGGCGTGGACTGAAGAGGTGCTTTCAGCGTCGATGAGGGCTGGACTTGGAGCTGTTCATTGGTCGGCAGATCCTAGAGATTGGTCTTGCCCGGGCGTCGACGTGATCGTTGATGAGGTGCTTGCTGCTGCTCGGCCTGGGGCAATCGTGCTTTTGCACGACGGGTGTCCTCCCGATGAGGTTGAGCAATGCTCGCTTTCCGGACTGCGTGACCAAACGCTTTTAGCACTCTCTCGAATTATTCCGGCACTGCATAGCAGCGGATTCGAAATTGGTAGACTTCCCTGAAACACTGGACAAACGAGAAACCATGACCCTGCTCGCAACAACCAGCATCGCCGCCGTCTCACTTTATGCAATGCTCTCCACTGTTTATAAGAGCGCGCAGGTTTTTCATGCCAGGCGGACAACCATCTCAACAACACCTGCGAAAGATATCGAAACCACAGCTGTGCCAAGCGTTGATGTCATTGTGCCGTCCTTCAACGAAGACCCAATCGTTCTCTCGGAATGCCTCGCGTCGCTTGCGGAACAAGATTATGCCGGAAAATTGCGTATCTATGTAGTCGACGACGGTTCCAAGAATCGCGACGCAGTTGTGGCTCAGCGCGCTGCCTATGCAGACGATGAAAGATTCAGCTTCACAATCCTCGCTAAAAATGTTGGAAAGCGCAAAGCACAAATCGCCGCTATAACCCAGTCCTCTGGGGACCTCATCTTGAACGTGGACTCAGACACCACGCTCGCCCCCGACGTCGTCTCAAAGCTTGCCCTTAAAATGCGCGATCCAGCGGTCGGTGCGGCGATGGGGCAATTGAAAGCCAGTAACCAGAAGGACACTTGGCTAACTCGTTTGATCGACATGGAGTACTGGCTTGCCTGCAACGAGGAGCGCGCGGCGCAAGCTCGCTTCGGTGCAGTTATGTGTTGCTGCGGCCCATGTGCGATGTACCGTCGGTCTGCTATGCTTTCGCTGCTCGATCAGTACGAAACGCAGCTTTATCGCGGCAAACCGAGTGACTTCGGTGAAGATCGCCATTTGACAATTCTCATGCTGAGCGCAGGATTTCGAACTGAGTATGTTCCGAGCGCCATCGCGGCGACAGTCGTTCCTGACACAATAGGTATTTATCTGCGTCAGCAACTACGCTGGGCACGCAGCACCTTTCGGGATACTTTGCTTGCGCTCCCCGTACTGCCTGGCCTCGATCGATATCTCACGCTGGACGCAATCGGGCAAAATGTCGGCCTGCTACTTCTTGCGCTGTCGGTATTGACAGGAATTGGCCAGTTTGCGCTGACCGCCACACTACCCTGGTGGACGATCCTGGTCATTGGATCCATGACTCTTGTCCGGTGTAGCGTGGCTGCCTATCGCGCCCGCGAACTTAGGTTTCTGGGTTTTGCTCTCCACACGCTTGTGAACATCTTTCTCTTAATTCCCTTGAAGGCCTATGCCCTTTGTACCCTATCCAATAGCGACTGGCTGTCGCGCGGATCAGTCGCGATTGCGCCCACGGTTGGGCAGCAGGGCGCTACCAAAATGCCAGGGCGGGCGACATCTGAAATTGCCTATAGTGGCGAGTGATGAACGCGTCACTGCAGCTCAAAATCTGGGACAAGAAATGAACGGGCAATTAACGAATTTGAAGACGACGATCGCTGATCCGCACCAGGATCATCTCATCCTATCGGAGCGGCAGCACCAATCGAAATTTAAGGCAATGTATTCGCCTTCTGGCTCATTGTCCCCAGTCGCAATCGACCTGGCCGGCGTTTCGAAATCATATGGTGGTAAAATCGTCGTCAATGACTTGTCGTTTACTATCGCCGCAGGAGAATGTTTTGGTCTTTTAGGACCGAACGGCGCAGGTAAAAGCACGATCACCCGTATGATCCTAGGAATGACGTCGCCGAATGCAGGCAAGATCACTGTACTCGGAGCGCAGGAGCCGGGCCAGGTTCGCTTGGCGCGCGCGAAAATCGGGATCGTGTCTCAGTTCGATAATCTCGACCTGGAATTCACGGTCCGCGAGAACCTTTTGGTATACGGCCGCTACTTCCGCATGAGCACCCGAGAAATCGAAACGGTGATCCCATCGCTGCTTGAATTTGCGCGACTTGAAAGCAAGGCGAATACGCGTGTGGCAGACCTATCGGGAGGGATGAAGCGACGCCTCACTTTGGCGCGTGCGCTCATTAATGACCCGCAGCTACTCATTTTGGACGAGCCGACCACTGGCCTCGACCCACACGCGCGCCACTTGATCTGGGAACGACTTCGATCGCTGTTGGCATGCGGCAAGACAATTCTTCTGACGACCCATATCATGGAAGAGGCTGAGCGGTTGTGCGACCGGCTGTGCGTGCTTGAAGCTGGGCGAAAGATCGCCGAGGGCCGACCGCATGCCCTGATCGAGGAGCAGATTGGCTGTCCTGTGATCGAAATTTATGGCGGCGATCCGCAGGAGCTTAGTCTCTTGATCAGGCCGAATGCTAGGCGACTGGAGATCAGCGGAGAGACCCTGTTCTGCTACACGCCTGATCCAGAGCAGGTGCGCGCGCAGCTGCGTAGATATACGGGCCTGCGCTTGCTGGAGCGTCCACCAAATCTAGAAGATGTCTTCTTGCGGTTAACCGGACGCGAGATGGAGAAGTAGAATGAGCGTAGCAGCATTATCCGCCGGCGGTTTAAATTGGCTCGCAGTTTGGCGCCGGAACTATTTGGCTTGGAAAAAAGCGGCGTTGGCATCCATTCTGGGAAATCTAGCCGATCCCATTATATATCTATTCGGGCTCGGCGCTGGATTGGGAGTGATGGTGGGGCGCGTTGACGGCGTATCGTACACTGCTTTTTTGGCGGCTGGAATGATCGCGACAAGCGCGATGACTGCTGCAACCTTCGAGACTATCTATGCGGCCTTTGGCCGAATGGAGGGCCAGCGCACCTGGGAAGCAATGTTATACACGCAGCTCAGGCTGGGGGATATCGTCGTTGGGGAAATGGCGTGGGCGGCAACCAAGGCGTCGCTCGCAGGCACCGGTATTGGTATCGTCGCCGCCATGTTGGGATACACTCACTGGCTGGCTCTTCTCTACGCTCTTCCGGTCATCGCCATCACGGGCTTAGCCTTTGCGAGCCTTGGAATGGTCGTCACGGCCCTCGCGCCCAGCTACGATTATTTCATATTTTATCAAACGCTGGTCATCACACCGATGTTGTTTTTGTCAGGCGCAGTCTTTCCCGTAGACCAGTTGCCCGTAGCATTCCAACAGATAGCCGCCTTCTTGCCCTTGGCACATTCGATAGATGTTATCCGCCCGACGATGCTGGGCCAACCAATCGCCAATGTCTCCCTGCATATCGGCGTTCTCTGCATCTACATAGTCGTACCATTCCTCGTGTCGACCGCATTGCTTCGGCGGCGACTAATGCGGTGACGGATGCTGCTTCACATCATCATCAGAATCAATACGGTCGGTTTGCTTTGCTTGGCCCGGCATCTCGCAAGTCGTATGGAGGCCAGGCGACGGCGCGTCTCCTGGTAAACGACTGGCCTTGTGATGACGGTGAGGAAAGGCTGCCGTCAAGGGTGCCGACACATTGCGTGCGGTCAGTGCGGGTATCGCCGCTGTCTCGCTCGTGCAGCAGGGAGTTGAAGAGCGGCGACCGGATCTGCCCTCAAGCGCAAAACGGTCCAAATTCAAGTGCTAGCCGCCTTCAACGTCACGTGTGCGCCGAGAGCCTGCCCCATCTGGCATGTCCCGGATGCACCACTCCTTCTCACCAAGTTGCTTCGAGCACCAAGTTCAGCGGCGTCTGGGCTGCTCGTCTGACATGTGTGAACCCGCCTGACCGGATCACCTCCGTCAATCGCTTCTCTCCCGCCTGAGCGCCAAGTGCTAATCCCGTCTCCTGCGCCAGGGAGGTGGGAACGCAGATCATCGTCGAGGCGGAGTAGTAGAGCCGTCCGACCGGGTTGATATTCTCCTCAAGCGTGTCTCCCGCCAAAGGCTCGACGACCATCCAGGTGCCGCCTTCCTTCAGCGCTTTTTTGATATGAGACGCCGCGGCTTCCGGGTCGCCCATGTCGTGTAGGCAGTCGAAGCAGGTGATCAGATCGAAGTCGCTACCGTCGAAGTCCTGCGCGCGGCCCACCTCAAACTGCACGTTCGTCAAACCGTGCGCTTCAGCGTGCGCTTTCGCAGCCGCGATCGAGCCCAAATGAAAGTCGTAACCCGTGAACTGGGATTTGGGAAAGGCCTGCGCCATCAGAACCGTTGATACCCCGTGCCCGCATCCGACGTCGGCGACCGTTGCACCCGATTTCAACTTGGCGTTCACGCCATCGAGCGCCGGCAGCCACTCCTGGACCAGCGCATTGACGTAACCAGGGCGGAACAGCCGCGCGACAGCGCAGAACATGCAGCCAGCCTGGTCACCCCAGGCAACGCCTTCACCTGTCTTGAAGGCAGACTGCACCTTCGCCTGATTTCCGACCATGGCGGCAGCCGTATCGAAGGCGCCAATCAGGTTGACCGGGCTGTCGGGTTCAGCAAACACGTAGGCCTGCTCGGGCGTGAGCGAGAACCGGCCATTCTCGTAATGCACATAGCCCGAAGCCGCCTGCGCTGCCAACCACTCGCGCACATAGCGAGGCGTGCATCCCGCGGCCACGGCAACCTCCTCGGCCGTCGCGGGTCCGATCGCCTTCAGCGTCTTGTAGAGGCCAAGGTCATTGCCGATCCGCACCAGCGGCACGCTGAATGCACCACCAAGGTCGCCAAAGATGCGGTCCACGAGCTCCTTAAGCGTTGTTTCGTTGAGTTGGGTCATGTCGGATTCCTCCTGATATACGGGCAATCTTTTGCCAATCGTCGTCTTCAACGGACCGGCAAAGGATGGATGCTGTCGATGGGGCGTATGAACTGCTTGCGCTTTGCACTTCGTCTATCGACCGGCGCACGCACTCTAACTGGATAGCCTCCTCGCATCGACAGTGACGGGCAGGCGCCTGTTCTGCGACAGGTCGGGAAGAGCAATCTGCCATCCGTTTTTCAGCAGAATAAAGCCGCCCCATAGGCTTTTGTGCTCAACCGAGATGATCGGTTCCTCGAGGTCTTTCTTGTGAATATAGGCCGATAAGCCGACGTCAGTTCTGCTGATTGTCACTCTCATGCATGTTCCTTCTCGCTGGCTGCTTTGGGAGCTTTCAAAGTCGAGCGTTATCAAAGCCCATTATTCTGGTTGGAAATATCCCCAGGCCGATACCTCCTTTATGGCTCTACATCAGATTTGGGCGGAATCCGCTCACTGGATGTGATACCGGTAGTACGCAATTTTCTAACCGCATGTTCGCCCGCTCGTCTCATTTTTCGCGCTTTAGTCGGTGGCGATCAAGCAGGGACGCAGGTCTTTGGCATCGGACACACCGAAGCGCATTGTTGCGTGTCAAACTCACCCTTGCACTCGGTACATTTTTTTGAATCCACAACATATCCTTCACCTTTGAAACTGATCGCATCTGAGGGACATGCAAATTCGCAAGAGCCGCACTGGGTGCACTGGGATGCAATGATCTTATAAGCCATGTTTCAACTCCTGAGTCAGTCAGAGGGGTAGCGCCGTCGGCATCGACGGCTGGCGGCCAAACTCGGCGATGTACAGCGCGCCGATCGCAGTCTCGATGTAAGCATAGGCAAATGCGTCCGTTGCTCGCACGCCAGCTTTTGCCAACCGCTTCTTTGGTCCATCGCCAATTTTGGCAGAGAGCAGAATATCGATACCGTCGAGTGCAACGATGATTTGATCCAGAGCGCTCTCCTTGCCTACGCCACCCAAGCAATATGGCAGAACCTTACGGTGTCCCACCAAGTTGATCCCTTTTCGAGAGACGGCATACAATTGGAGTTCTCTTACCTGACCGAAATGTTCGTTGATCCGGCCGCCACCTTTAGTCGCCACGGCAACGACAAGAGTTCCCGACGAACCCAGTGACTTGACTGCTTTGTTCGCGTCCAATTTTGCTGCAAATTGATCCTCTCGCTCATGCTCGACCAGCTTCCGATATACCTCGCGCTTGTTGGCATCGTATCCAGCTTTGGTGGAGATTTGGTCGAGGGCAAACTCTCGCTCACGATCATCGCCCAGCAAACCGATGGCGTCGGCCCGGCACTGTTGGCAGTGGCGCATAAGCTTAACGTTACCATCGAGACAGTCTTGAAGTGCCTTTAGTTCGAACTGCTCCGGGCAACGCTGACCCGTGAGACCGTAATAAGTACCATGCGAAGGCTTTGAAATCAGGGGCACAACATTGTGCATGAATGCCCCGCGGTCTCTGATCCATTGGTTAACTTCCACGAGGTGCGTGTCATTGACGCCTGGAATCATAACCGAATTGATTTTGGTGAGGATGCCGCGTTCGGTCAGCATTTCCAAACCCAACATTTGGCGCTCGTGAAGGATCCTGGCACCTTCTATCCCAGTGTATCGACGATGACCGTGAAGTATCCATGGATAGATCTTCGCCCCGACTTCCGGATCCACCATGTTGATGGTGATCGTCACGTGATCGACGTTCATGTCAGCTAGCTCATCGACATGGTCCGGAAGCGCCAATCCATTCGTAGAAATGCATAGTTTGATGTCAGGTATTTCTCTGGCAACGCCTTCAAACGTCGCTACTGTTTTCTTCCAGTCGTAACAAGCGTCGCCCGGTCCGGCAATGCCGATTACGGAAAGCTCCGGCACTTTGCTGGCGACGGCAATCACCTTGCGTAGTGCCTGGTCGGGAGTTAGCTTGACTGATGCGACCCCGGGACGGCTTTCGTTGGTGCAGTCATATTTGCGATTGCAGTAGTTGCACTGGATGTTGCAGGCAGGTGCGACCGCGACATGCATGCGAGCAAAATAGTGATGGGCTTGCTCTGAAAAGCAGGGATGGTCTTTGATTCTCTCCCAGATCCGCGCATCCATGTCATCCGTCACCGAAAGGTCATAGGACGAAGATGCGCGGCCGCCGCGCATAGCGGGCGCCATCGGCGCCCGGTCGAAGGGGGCGCTGCTGGTCATCCCGACCTCTATTTCCGGTTCCGACATCGCATTGTTCCATTGGCTAGGAAAGGTTAAACCTCCAAAAGCAAGATAGATTCCGGTCGACGAGACATTGCTGTTTAAGCGCTTATGTCGCCTTTACCGCCCGTTTCCGCGCTCGCTGTCGGAGATGTTTTGTAGCAATCAAGGCAGGATTGCGCCCGAAGTCGCTTCTCCGGCAACCAAAGCTTACGATGCTCTTGACATCGCTCACCTTCACTCTTTGATCACATCGATACCAAACCGGCGCAGCGCATAGCCCACCTGCCGCGGCGTTTTCCCTAGTATACGAGCCGCTTTGGCCTGTACCCAACCAGCCTTCACCATTGCATTGATCAGCCGATCACGCTCAGTGAGACCGGGTGCCTCCACTGTGGCTGCGGAACCCGTGAGAGTACCTGCGTTGGCCCCCAGTCCGCCTAACGTTGCATCTCGTGGGTTGAGATGATGCACCGCGTCGTTGCCAATACCGTCGTGGGCGTCTTTCCAGAGGAGCGCCGAAGAACACTGGTCTTGCTGACAGGCAAAATCTGATGAAGCGATCGTATTTGAACTGGCGAGAGTAGCGGTCCTTTGTACGCAATTGTCCAGCTCACGAACATTGCCGGGAAAGGCGCATTTCGACAAAATGTCTATTGCCGACGGCGCGAAGTCGAGATCTCGATCATTTGCCTTGTTGAATTGCTCGAGGAACACTTGCGCTAGAAGCGAAATGTCTCCGTCGCGCTGCCGAAGCGGCGGCAAAATGATGGGCACCACATTGATCCGGTAATAGAGGTCGGCTCTGAACTCCCCTCGAAGGACGGCCACTTCAAGGTTTTTGTTGGTGGCGCATATAACTCGAACGTCTACTTTCAATGTCTTCGTTCCGCCGAGACGTTCGAATTCGCCTTCCTGTAACACGCGCAATAACTTCGCCTGGAATTGTGGTGATACATCGCCAATTTCATCAAGCAACAGCGTTCCGCCATTGGCCAGTTCGAAGCGTCCAGCTCGTTGAAGGAGAGCGCCAGTGAAAGCGCCCTTCTCATGGCCAAACAATTCGGATTCCAGAACGGTTTCCGACAGCGCGGCGCAATTCAACTTAATAAACGCCTTGCTTTTCCGTATCGATAACGCGTGTATTGCTCTTGCAAAGCATTCCTTGCCAGTGCCGCTCTCTCCTCTCAAGAGCACCGCGGAGTTCGTCGCAGCAACGATATTGGTGGTAGCTAATACCCTCTTGAGCGCGGGGCTCTCCCCAACGATCCAATCGATTTTACCGAGCTGGGTGGGTTGAGGCTTCGGTTTGATTTTCGGAATCTGTCCTGCTTGTTGTTCCCCGGCGACTGCGCCGCCATCGCTGCACAATTCGCGATAGCGCTGGCAGGTTAAGCCGATCAGGACGGCAATCATTGCCAGAAGGGTTTCGTCCTGATCTCCGCTTTTCTGCGCGAAATCAATCCACAATGCGCCAATTGCTTTCCGGTTTACTTTAACGGGGAGAACGGCAGAATTTTTCCCAAAGTGCTTCTCACCGCTAGTGATGACACGATTTATCGCGTCCGCCTGTTCAATCGTAAGAGAACGTGAGCGAACGTCGTGCCCAATGGGAGCCCGCACGTTTATCCAGGGCTCTCCTCCGGCGCCGTGAATCACGATTCCGCCATCGCGCAATCGCAGATGCTCGACGAGGGCGTTCATCGCAGCTTTCAGCACGTTGTCTAGAGGAAAAGAAGAGATAAGCTCTTTCGATATGTCGTAGAGTATATGGAGCCGCGCCTCTGGTTTAATCATGCCTACAAACAGGGGAGGGTGCACTGTTTTTTACCCTGGTGCGCGAGATATGCTAACGCATATTCCTAAGTTAAAAATACCTGTTATCGACGGCGCAAAAATTAGCCTTTCGAAGGGTTGAGTGGATGCGCATTCAATCGCCGTCGCTAATGCAGCTGGATCGGTCGCTGCTATTCCGGCGGAGGTAGGGACTCCTCATCCAAATTTGAAGAGGACCCCGAACCCGCCCCGGGGATAATTCCATTTGATGTCGCCACTCGCTTCGCATAGCACTCTGCATGTGCCGCATTCCAAACAGCCATCCGAAACAATCGCCACCTGACCAATTTCGTTCACTTCGTAGCATTTGGCCGGACAGACTTGCGTCAAGGCGAGCAGGTTCGGGCTTGGCGACCGGTGCGGTCGCACTGTGATATGCGGACGTCCAGTGTCGACGAGATATCGGTTTTGGTACAGCTTGTCCTCAATGCGCTCAATGATGGTCGCCTTCATCGAATTTTCCTTTAACGCCAAGATGCGGCGGAGCGGACCGCGTCGCTGATCAACCCCCAATGGGATCGTGCCTTGACAAAGGAGGCAGCTGTAGCCTTCTCCCTGTTGATTTTAGGTGCACCGTCGACACGCACAAAATTTTGCGCTGCCTGTGATATAAGCGTTGGATAGGTCATGAAAAAATTGTGACTGTCGGTGTGGAGGAGGCTTGGAAGATCTTTGTGTTTGATCAGGTCTTTCATGACGAACGACTTATCCAGCATGCCCTTATAGAGAGAGAGATTGCGCTTCGTCATCAAGCCGCCACGGCTCTTTATCTGAGAGATCGCTTCGCCGGCCATGAGGCCTGATGTCATCGCGAGGTTTGATCCCTCCCTATGCACGGCATTGTTTAGTTGCGCCGCATCGCCCACGACCACCCACCCGTCGCCAAAGAGTTGCGGGATTGCCTTGAAGCCCCCTTCGGGAATAAGATGCGCGGCGTATTCTTTTATCTCTGATCCGGCCAGTAATGGTCGGATCGAGGGATGTCGCTTGAAGGCGTCAAGAAGGCGGTACGGATTTTCCATGCCTTCCGCTAAACCGGAGACGAGGCAGCCGATCCCCACCGAGATCGACTCCTTGTTGGTATAAAGGAAGCCCAGTCCGGCCATTCCGCGTGAGATCGTGCCGCCGGCTTCGATCACACAGCCTTCGCTACCGTTGAGGCCGAAGCGCTCTGCGATGACCTCTTCCGGCATGAAATGCATTTCCTTGACAGCGAGTGCCACGTTTTCCGGCTTCGGCATATCGCGTAACCCGGCTCGTGTTCCAAGCAGTCCGTTCACGCCCTCAGCAAGGACGACTACGTCCGCGAGGATCACACCGCCCTCTCGGTCTGTGTGAACGCCTATTACTTTACCGTTCAGGTCCCAAGCGAGTCTGGTCGCTGTCGTTTCACAAAGGACTGTGCCTCCCGCCTCGCGCACCTTGCGTGAGAACCATTTGTCAAACTGGGCGCGGATGATCGTATAACGGTTTGGCTTCAGTTCATTGAAGTCATCAGAGCGATAGTGCACGCCCGTGTGCGACGAGTCATCCATTAGCCAGAATCGTTGCTCGACCAGATGCCGTTCAAGAGGGGCGTCATCGCGGAATTCTGGGATAATCGCCTCCAACATGTTGGCGTACAATATAGCCCCTTGAACATTCTTAGAGCCCGAATGTTCTCCGCGCTCCAGCTGCAGCACTTTTAGACCGCGACTAGCCATCGAATACGCTGCGGCGTTACCGGACATCCCGGCACCAATGACGATCGCGTCGAACTTACTCTTGGTCATCTAGCCTTCCTCGGTCCATAACCTTGATAGAGTTGTGCGGTGGCATTCGCTTGGCGAAAGCTTCTGTCAACGCCGGCAAGAACTCCAGCGCGCAAGCGACAACGCCGATGTGGGCGAAGTCAAAGATCGGAGCGTTCTGGTCGAGGTTGATAGCGACAATCAGATCGGCTCCTTCGACGCCAACGCGATGCTGGACCGCGCCAGATATTCCCGCCGCGATGTAGAGCTTGGGTCTAATGGTATGGCCGGACTGACCAATTTGTCGATCAGCAGGCATCCAGCCTTTTTGGACCAGTGGGCGCGAGCACCCGACTCCCCCGCCGATCGTCGTTGCCAGGTTTCTCAAGTATTGCAGGTTTCCTGCAGCGCCGAGGCCGAGACCGCCGCCAACCACAATGTCGGAGTTGGCCAGATCGGATTGCTCAGAACCGTCATTGCACAGGAATGCGAGGACCTTGGTGACGATCGCTTCCTCGACCATTGTGAGTTCGTGCTGGATAACGCGCCCAATTGGCTTATCCGCACGTTGCGGCGTCGCCATGACCCTGGACCGTACCGTTGCCATTTGCGGTCGGCTGTTTAGCGTATAGATCGTGCACAACAAGGACCCGCCGAAAGTTGGCCGCGTCGCTGCGAGTGAACCATCTCCATCAACATCCAGCTCGGTGCAATCAGCCGTAAGCCCCGTTTGTAAGGTCGTTGCTACAGCACCGGCGAGGTCACGGCCGAGCGTGGTCGCGCCGAGAAGGAGAATTTCTGGTTTGTGAGTAGTGACCAGATCCGTCAAAGCCTTGGTGAAGGGTTCGTTTCGATAATTGGCAAGGACCGGTGACTCTACCAGATAGGCGATATCAGCTCCGTAAGCGAAGGCCTCTTCGATCGCAGGCTTGGTTCCCACGCCTTCAGACGAACCGAGGACAACCCCGGCGAGTTGGACGCCGAGTTTGTCAGCTAGTCTGCGGCCTTCGCCGAGGAGTTCAATCGATACGGGATGAACATTGCCGCGCTCAAGTTCCATGAAGACCCAGACGTGCCGGTGATCTTCGAAACATTTAAGCAGCTTTTTCCCTGAGCTGACGCGGCCGACAGCGTTTGCCGGCGTTTCATTTTTTCTAGCGACCAAAATCTACTCCTCGCTGCTCACCGATTGCCATGGGACGTGAGCTTGCGTTCCAAAACAGGCTGGCGGGAAAAAATTGCAGCGACCGTCTCCGCGGCGACCTCGGCCAACGTTTTGTCGTTAATGTCCATTTGCATAGCTTTTTCGGCGCGCGGACCAGGAGCGAATACTCGCTTCACCACCGTCGGCGATCCCCTTAGGCCGCATTTGTTCAACTCCCCAATGCCGGCGTCAGCGGCCCCCCATTTAAGAACCGGGCTTCGCGCGGCACGGAAGGCGTCATCGAGAGAGCCCCGGCGGATAGCATTGACACCTTCCAGCACGGTGATGAGACATGGCAACGTGCTCTTCAGCATCTGCGTGCCGCTCTCTGCGTGCCGTTCAACCATGATCTCGCGCGAAGTGGGATCAATGGATACAATCTTCGTTACGTAAGTCAGTTGCTGGAGGTTCAGCCTCTTTGCAATTCCGGGTCCGACCTGGGCCGTGTCGCCGTCAATTGTCTGCTTTCCCGTAAAGACGATATCAGGCGCCCCATAGCTCTCGCCAATCTTCGCTACTGCTTGAGAAAGAGCATACGAGGTCGCCAGCGTGTCAGATCCAGCAAAGTGGCGGTCGGTCAGAAGCACTGCGCGGTCTGCGCCGTTGGTGAGGGCTTTGCGTAGCGCTTGCTCAGCCATGGGCGGTCCCATCGTCAGAACGGTCACCTCACCCCCATAGCGGTCACGAACCTGGAGTGCCTCTTCGAGAGCAAACAGGTCGTAAGGGTTAATGATGGTCGGTACGCCTTGGCGCATGATCGTATTTGTCACCGGGTGGACGCGTATCTGCGCAGAGTCCGGCACTTGTTTGATACAGACCACGATGTGCATAGTCGTTTAAGCTCCCAATCGGATTCGGGCCTTAGGGACCCTGCTAACTCTGACCACTGCTCGTGCAATAAATTTGCGCCGCAAGAAGGCGCTGTCCGGGTTCAGGTTGATGCCCTCCTCAATCGCCGAGAGCGCCGTCTTGCCATTCTTAATCTCTATCGCCGCCGAGACTCGATCATGAAACTATCACCGCAGCATAAGTCTCTCCTTCAGCAATCCGCTCCTTTTCGGCATTCTTTGCTTCCGCGCTGGCGCGCCAGGTGCCGTCGATCACTTTTGGCAAAACGTCCTCGAGCTTAACCAGATCGCCGATAAAGGCGATCCTACCGTCTCGGTCGACAACGAACGCCCGTGGAACGGCGAAAGATAGACTGGCTTTGAGCCAATCCTCATCCATGTCGCCTGAGTAGTCGAACCCGATCCGTATGTTCGCATTCGGGAGCCATTTGGTTACCCATGCGTCCACCTCAGCTAGGGCCTCGTCAGCCGTTACAATGCCGATGACCTCAATTCCGATGTCCCGGTATTGCTCTTGCACCTGAGCCAGGCGGACCAGCGCCGGCCCGCAACCACTGCAGGTAATCGAAATGAACACAGGGATGTATATTTTGCCCAACTGGAAGTTGGAAAGCGGATCGCCGCGCAGCCAGTGCTGCACGTTGATCGACGGGGCTGGAGAGCCGAGATTTAAACTATAGCTTGTCACGTCTTGTTCCCCACATTGTGTTATCCGGCGTTTCGCGCGCCAGGAATGAGCTTGCCCTGCCAAGTATCAGGTCGATTTGTTTTGATATTTAAAGGCTATCGCGGTGTTCCATCGGTTGGAGAAAAGACGTTTGTGATCTCGTCTTGTGAAATGGGTTCTGCGCTTGCGCCTCATTGCAAATTCCTTCTTCTGAGAGCGTAACGATAGTCCCCGTCGTGACGGGAAGGTGCCCTGACGCAGATGGAGCAGGAGGCCATTCCAAATCTCCTCGCTATCGGGGCCGTGCCGCCGTCAATTGTCTGCGTCCCGACGAAGAAGAAACCAGGCGTCCGAAGCCCGGCACTTGTTTGATACAGACCACGATGTGCATAGGCGTTTAAACTCCCAATCGGATTTGGGCTTTAGGGACCCGGCTTACTCTGAGCACTACTCGTGCCAATCAGGTTGCGCCGGTAAGCCTTCGAGATTGCACATGTTTCGTTGTCGTTATGCGGAGAGGTTTTGTAGGGTTGCCGACATGTCGTGTCGCAATCCGCCCCGATCACCACCGCGAACGGAGGGCGGTTCGATAGGTTTCAGGTCGGATAAGTCCGTGATAGCTAGATAGCGGCGCCACGAGCCGTAAGATTTCAACGCCGAATAATACGCCGGGAGATGGCAAGGGGACTGACGTTCTGGTGCGGTGGGCGTGTATCGAGATTCGGTTTACCATTTATAATCTGACTAGCGACACCGTATGCGCGATCAGAAGCACAGCGATCGAGAAAATAACGCTGCGGGCGCCTAGTGAGGTTGGACAAGCGGTTTAGCTGATGCTGGATCATTGCCAGAAGTGTGGAGAAACCCTTGGAAATATCAATCGAAAGCCGTCCATAGACGCTGCTGCAGCGCATCGAGCTCTTGGCTTTTCTCCGTCTCAATCGTTTACATCAACGCCGTTCTGATCGGTTGACCAAACGAACAAACCGAAGCCAGCTTGTGGTCCGTCAGACGCATGACAACGATTCGCGACATTGTCGTCACCTTTGTCAGATCAGCGACAAAAGCTACCTCCTCGATCGTGCGCCTTTTTCCGCCCACATAACTGGAATCTCAGCGAATTATTGTTCGTCATCTCAATCGGCCTGCTTGGCACGAATCTTGAGAGCTATTGCGAGGCAGCGGAACGGCCTCCGCATCCGCATTGCCTCGAACACATGAAGGAACGCCAAGCATGGCAGCTCTGCGTCAGATCGCATTCTATGGAAAGGCCGGAATTGGCAAGTCCACTACGTCCCAAAACACGCTAGCGGCCCTCGTGGACCATCACGTACCGGATACCGGTGATCATTCGAATAGGGGGATACGCTGAACGAACAGCACTTTGAAAAGGCCCTAACACGTCTTGTTGATGCGGCCACGCACCATCGCTTTCAGTCCCACCCACAATCTCCACCGTCATCAAACCCGCGAGGGTGACATTCCAATTTTGCAGAAACAGGACACTTCAACTTTGAACCCACCAGCATGCAGTGGTTTGCATTTAGCAAGTGCCGGACTCGACACAGATCCGGTTTCATTCGGTTACCAAGGGCTGCTCTAATGACCGTCATCGTCTACGACCGCAAGCGCGAGCTTATGATCGCTGACAGCCGCGCCACTTCCGGCACCTCCCATCCGATCGGCGCGAAGATGAAGATTCACGAGATCACGGCAGGGAAATGCAATGGCGCGCTGCTAGGCGTCTCCACCAACATTCCCGGTAGTGGTGAAGCGTTCAAGGAGTGGGTCACGGAAGGCATGAGCAAGGAAGCCTTTGATCCGAGCTTTTCGGAACCTGTGGCGCTCCTGGCCAAGCTCGACAACTCGGTCTATCTCTTCAGTGGTAGCCACTGTCCATCCGGCCCCCTCGTCGGCGACTTCTTCGCCATTGGGTCGGGGAAGGAGTACGCGCTGGGCGCCTACGAGGCCTGCGGTGACCCCTTCCGCGCCGTCGAGGTGGCTATCGAGTGCGATCCGTTCTGCGGACCTCCTATTGTGTCCAACCAGCTTCGTACGCCCGACGGCAATCAGCCGCCGATGATCCGGCGTGTCATTCGATTTCTCCGGAACTTCGGTGGCGGCACAGCTACCTGATAGGCTCAGGACTCGTTGAATCATAGTCGAAGATGACGGTGCTGAGCGTATGCTTGGGAAGAAGTGTGGGCGCAGCGATTGTATTTGGTGTGAATGCCCCCAGTCCTGGAGCCCGCCGAACATGTTTTCAATCTCGTGGCGCTTATTTGTAGAACGTAGACCATGCGGGATCACCACCTTGCGGTTTGCTCTCGAAGGAATACAGGCACCCGAGCAGGACGATCCGGCAAAAATCGGGCGATTCGATCGTGAGTATGACCTGCATCAAAGACCACGAGCAGACAAGCCGTTAATCCTTAGCTCGTCGGGGACGTCCCAGCCGTGGTTCTACCCCGCAGCTCCTGCGGGCCACGCCCTCTGTCCAGGGCGTGGCCCTTTCCTTTTCGAGAAGAACACTTGATCTGCATCAAGGAACCGATGTCCCGCAGGTGGGAGAATTGGAGGCCAAAATCGGACAGAGCCATTGAAGGCAACGTCGACCGTCCTGCCGCGGGGCGACGAGGCGATCAGGCTCACGGTGCGCACCCACCTCAGGTCAGATCTCGTCTCGCCCCTCAAAAGGTGCAGGTTTCCGTCCAGAACGGACAGGTCAAGATTGACGGCCAGGTGGAGTCGGAGCTCAAGCGCAGGGCCGACGCAGGAATGTCTAGTCAAGGCATTGATAAGGCGCGTAAACGTCCATGTTCCATAATATCCGTTATGCCGCCAAGTTATGTAAGGGCTATTTAGTAATGCGACAGTTGGGCCAGTTAGAGATGCGACAGTCTCGCCTCTCGACGCGCTGGTCAATGTCAACGTTGGGAGCAAGGATGACGACCTTCAGCCTGGTCGAGACCATGAGCGGTCGGAGTCGTCATGTCCTTTATGATCACCATGTCGCAGAAAGAGTTGCATCGCCTCGAAGTCATCCAGAAGATCCGTGACCTACGCCTGAGCGTTGTCCAGGCTGCCGAACTGCTCGGGCTCAGTCGAAGTCAGGTCCATCGGTTGCTGCAGGCCTATGACCGGGATGGTCCAGCCGGCCTCGTTTCCAAGAAACGATCGCAGCCGAGCAACCGGCGCCACAGCGAGGAGTTTCGCAATGCGGCGCTGGATCTGATCCGGGAGCGCTATCTGGATTTCGGTCCGACGCTGGCGCGCGAGAAGCTGATCGAGCTGCACCGGATCTCGGTGGCCAAGGAGACGCTGCGGCAATGGATGACCGAGGCCGGCATCTGGATCTCGCGTC
This sequence comes from Rhizobium laguerreae, assembly GCF_019778565.1. Lineage (NCBI taxonomy): Bacteria > Pseudomonadati > Pseudomonadota > Alphaproteobacteria > Hyphomicrobiales > Rhizobiaceae > Rhizobium > Rhizobium laguerreae. The sequence goes on from NZ_JAAXQT010000013.1 coordinate 163,327, forward strand.
GCGAGCGCAAGAAGCGGGTTTTCCAGCCACGCGGCCGGCGCGACTGCTTTGGCGAACTGGTGCAGATCGATGGTTCGCATCACTGGTGGTTCGAGAACCGCGGCCCCAAATGCGCCCTGCTCGTCTATATCGATGACGCCACCGGCAAGCTGTTACATCTTCGCTTTGCCGGATCAGAGAACACGTTCGACTATCTGCATGCGACGAAAGCCTATCTGCAGCAATGGGGCAAACCGCTGGCTTTCTATAGCGACAAGCATGGTGTTTTTCGTTCGACCCATACGTCGGAGAAGGACCGGACGAGCGGCCTGACGCAGTTTGGTCGTGCGCTTTATGAGCTGAACATCGACATTATCTGTGCCAACACTCCGCAAGCCAAGGGCCGTGTGGAACGCGCCAACCAGACATTGCAGGATCGGCTGGTCAAGGAGATGCGGCTTCGCGGCATCGATACGATCGAAGCTGCCAATGCCTATGCGCCTGAGTTCATTGCGGATTTCAATTCGCGGTTCGGCAAGCAACCGCGCAATCCGAAGGACATGCACCGACCGCTGGCCGACCATGAGAATCTCGATGGCGCCATGTGCCGGAAGGAAGTCCGCACACTGTCGCAGTCGCTGACGCTCCGTTACGACAAGGTCTTGTTCAATGGCGATGCAACCTGACGTCATGCTGTTCAACGAGTTCACAGCGGCGCTGGACTCGGAGACGGTGAAGGAAGTTCTCGTCACCATCAAGGAACTGGCGGCCGAGGGCATGACCTGCATCCTCGTCACTCATGAGATGAGCTTCGCCCGAGAAGTCGCCGACCACATCTATTTCACCGATCGCGGCGTGATCGTCGAACACGGTCCCCCTGCATCCTTCTTCGACAATGCCAAGGATCCGAGAACGAAGGCGTTCCTTGGACAGATTCTTTGAGGCGCGAATGACAATGATCGAAACACCCTATCTGCTTTTCCTGGGCGATGCGCCCGATAGACTGGCTGCCAAGGTCGCGCAGGGGATCAACGACTGGCGGCCGGAACTGGCAATCGGGCAATTGCGCCTTCCTGGCTGCAAGGCCGATCTCGGCCTACCGGACTTGACGATCCGTCAGGCGGTCGAAATGGGCGTGAAGACGCTCGTCATCGGCGTTGCCAATCGCGGCGGCGTCATCTCGCCGGCGTGGAAATCAGTGCTTCTGCAGGCGCTCAATGCCGGGCTCGATCTCGCTTCCGGCCTGCACAATCTGTTGCACGACGAAGCCGATCTGGCTGTAAAAGCGAAGACGCTGGGCCGCACGCTGCATGACGTCCGCGTGCCGACGGTTGCCTACCCGATCGCCAATGGTAAAAAGCGGACAGGCAAGCGAATACTGGCCGTCGGCACCGATTGCTCGGTCGGCAAGATGTACACGGCGCTGTGCATGGAAAAGGCGATGCGCGCGCAGCGACGGAAGGCGACCTTCCGCGCGACCGGCCAGACCGGTATCCTAATCACCGGCGATGGCGTGCCGCTCGACGCGGTGATCGCCGATTTCATGGCCGGATCAATCGAATTTCTGACGCCGGACAACGATCCGGATCACTGGGATCTCATCGAAGGCCAGGGAAGCCTGTTCCATGCGTCCTATTCCGGCGTGACCCTGGCTCTCATTCATGGCGGTCAACCGGACGCACTGGTGCTCTGCCATGAGCCGAACCGGCCGTACATGCGCGGTCTTCCGGATTATGAGCTGCCGAGCCTTGAGGCGCTGCGCGATCTTTCGCTGACGATGGCCAGGATGGTCAATCCAGCCTGTGAGGTGGTTGGCATTTCGCTCAATACCTCCGCCATGAGTGCAGAAGATGCGATGGCGCTTTGCGCTGAAACCGAAAGGCGGATGGGCCTGCCGACGGTCGATCCGTTCCGCCAAGGCGCCGACCGGCTCGTTGCGGTGTTGGAGGGATTATGACCGGGTTGTCGCTCTGCGCCGTTGAAGAACGTTTTCCCGTCGCTGGTGCTTTCACGATTTCGCGGGGATCGCGCACGAAAATCCGCGTCGTGACACCGGCCCTGCGGGACCGCGATGTCGCCGGCCGCGGGGAATGCGTGCCCCATGCCCGCTATGGCGAAACGTAAGCGCTGTCCTGATCCCACCTTCCGGATCATGGCTTGATCATTGATGTTCAACCTCGAAAGAGGGCTTGGACATATGTCGATTTCAGAACTTACGCTTAAATCCAAGGATCGAGGACCAGCTTCTGCTTGGGCTTGAAGAAGCCGAACAGATCGAGGCTGCCGGGCTGGAAGAGAAGGAACAGGGCTCGACTGCTCTGCGCCAGGCGCAGGTCGCCAAACGGCGAACCAACCGGGTTCGCTGCCAGCGCATCTGCCGCGCGTCGAGATCGTAGTCGATATCGATGACCATGCCTGCCCCTGCTGCCGCAGCGAACTGCATCGGATCGGCGAAGATGTCAGCGAGAAGCTCGATCTTGTGCCCGCCCAATTCCGGGTGCTCCGGCATCTCACGACCCTCGAAGGTATTGCGGCGCAGAAATCACGGAGAATGGTTGAGCGATGTCGGTGCAGCTTCTTGGCGATCACATCAATCTGAACAAAGAATAGCCCGATTGCGACTACAACAGCGCTTCTCTTACAGCCCTCACCGCCGTCAGCGCTGTCCGCGTCCGCGTCGTGCTGACGAATTCCGGCCAACTCGACAGGACTATCGCCGCGAAGTCCGCCCCCGGGTCGATATAAATCAGTTGCCCGAATACCCCGCGGGCCATATACACGCCGCGTGCGGTATCTTCGATCCAGAACTGGTTGTGATACGCGCCGGCGGGCAGAACCTCTTGATAGATGCCACCGAAGAGTCTCGGATCAGCATCGAATCGTATCCCGGCAATCCACTCGGTCGGCACGATGCGCCGGCCGTCGATCTCGCCGCCGCGAAGATGCAGCAGGGCGAGACGCGCATAGTCGCGAAGAGTCGCATTGAACCCGCCATCACCCAAAGCATAGCCGGCAGCGTCCACGGTAAAATAGGCGTCTTCCTCCGCGCCCATCGGCGCCCACAATTCACGGCTGACGAGTTCTGCAAGCGGGGTAGCGGCGGCACGCTGTAGAACGAAGGACAGTACATCCGTCTCGATCGATCGATAGCGGAAGGAGGTACCGTGCGGGCACTCCAGATCCGTCAAAGAGAGCATCAGGTCCCAGACATTCGTATGCCAGTTCGGGTTGACAAGCTTCTTCCAACCACTGGCGACATCCAACTGCGCCATGTGGGAATCGAGCGCAGTATAGGTCTCGTCGAAGGCTACGCCGCTTGTCATGTCGAGCACGTGCTGCACGGTCGCGCCGTTGTAGGCCGTCGCCTCCAGCTCGGGGAGATAGTGCGTCAGCGACGCGGTCGGGTCGACCATCCCGCGGCCGATCAAGATGCCTGCAAGGGTGCCGACGACCGACTTGGCGACCGATTGCGACAGGTGCTGGGTATACGGTGTCATACCGTTCAGGTAACGCTCGGCGACGATCTTGCCGCCATGAAGCACCAGGAAGCCATTGGCATAGCTCGTCTCGAGGAAGCTGCCAATGGTATAAGCCTGCCCCTCCGCCTCGAAGGGGATGACGTCGATATCCCGAAGATCGGCCGGCAACACGCTTGCCGGACCCGCTCCGCGCCAGACCTGCGTTGTCGGCAGTATTTCCCGGACATGCTGGAAGGTCCAGCGATTCCAGGGCGCGCGATCCCACTCTTGGATTGGAATGCGAATATTGCAGGGTAAAGTCGGATCACGGAATGGCGAAATACTGGTCATTCATGCTCTCATTTGCGGTTGAATGGATCAATCGTTGCGGCGGAGATAGCTGCCTCCGACGAACTCCCCAAAGAGGGTGCCCATGTCGCTCATCTTGGCGAAGTTACGCTTAGCCTTCGGCCCTAATTTAGTGGCAACGGCGTCGATGAGCAGATTGAGTACGACACTGAGGCTTGCCGTAGAATCCCAGAAGGTTTTCACATGCGTATGCGCCTCGAAGACGAAGCGCGTATAGGCAAAAGCCCAGTGACTGAACTTGTCGGTGACGATGACCAGCGGCATGTCCATCGACTTCAGCTTCTCCACCAGCTTGATGCCGCGGGTCGCGTACGAGGCCGTGTCAACGAGGACGACGGCGCTCTGCTTAGGATCTGCATTGATAATCTCGCCAAACGTGCCCGAGGCGTTGTCGATGAAAATCACGTTGGAGCGCGCCCAGAGCAGGCGGCTGGCGAAATCCATGGCCAGCCCCTTCGAGGCCTGGAAGCCCACGACATAGATGGTGCGCGCCTTCACGAGCAGGCTTGCGGCCTCGTCCCACACGTCCGTGGTAGTCAAGGCGTAGGCCTTCACGACAGCGTCGAGTTCCAGCCGCAGGCTTTCCTGCAGCATCTGCTGTCGGCCTCCGCGCGTTTGAAAACGAGCCATGTAATCGTCGACTTCGCTGTCCTTGTCCGCGACCGCGACGCGCAACCGCTTCTTGAGGTCGCGCAGGTTCTCGAAACCGAGGCCACGAACGAACCGCGTGACGGTCATTTCGCTGACTCCGACCGCCTCAGCTATGCTGCTGCCGGTCTCGAAGGGCAATATTTGAATATTATCCAAGATATAAGCCGCAAGGCTTTGCTCCGAGGGCGAGAAACCGGACATGCGGTCGCGCAGGATCGCTTCGATGTCTATTTTCTGCTCAACGTCGCTCGATCCCTTAGCATCCTTGCCGCTTCGTGCTTTCACCACAGTGACAGACTCCTAGAAATTGCCGGCGTGAATGGCTGGACGCCCCTGCCCCCAGACGCCGGGAGCGCTGTCCACTTCTTCCTCGATTTGCAGCGCCGCCGCAAGCAGCAGATCCTCACGTCCAAAACGGGCGACAAGCTGAATCCCGATAGGTAGACCATCCCGGCTGCTTCCAACCGGTAGGGAGATCGCGGGCTGTCCCGTCGCATTGAACAACGCAGTATAAGTCTCCTTCGGCGCAAGATCTTTGAATACGCCTTCCGCATCGATGCCCGCTCGATCGGGATCGAACGTGCCGATCGGTTCCGGCAGCATTGCGCTGGTCGGTGTAAGCAAAAGATCATATCCGGCAAAGAAGCGCCCGACCTGCCGCGTCACCCGATCATAGACGGCAAGCGCGTCGATAATCTGTGCACCGCTGATGCCGAGCCCCCATCGATAAAGAGCATATACGCTTGTGCCAAGCGCTTCCTCGAGCGAGCGATTCATATGCCGCGCCATCGCCGGCATATGTGCGGCAGCGTCGGCGGCCCAGATGACCTTCTGCGCCTGGAGGAAGGTCGGATAATCAAAATCCGGCGAGGCCTCTTCGACATGGTGGCCAAGGGATGAAAGCCGCTCCGCCCCCGATCTTGTCGCGGTGACAACCTCCGGGTCGATCTCCACACCGGACCATGAGCGCGTGCACAGGGCGATGCGCAGCCCCTGCGGCCGGTGCTTGATGGCATCGAGATAGGTGACCACTGGCGGCGCGATCTCATAGCCGTCGCCGGCATCCGGGCCATGGCACAGGTCGAGCAGGGCTGCTGTATCGCGGACTGAGCGTGTAAGCATGAAGGCCGTTGCTAGGCCCAGAAGCGGGGCATTCCCATTCGGCGCGCCGGTAACCCGCCCGCGTGAAGGTTTCAGACCGATCAAGCCGCAGAACGCGGCCGGATTGCGAATTGATCCACCCCCGTCGCTGCCCTGTGCAAAAGGCACGATGCCTGCGGCGACAGCCGCCGCCGCGCCGCCGCTGGAACCCGCGACGCCGCGCTCTGGGTTCCAAGGATTGCGCGTTGCGCCATAAAGGGGCGATTCCGTCGCCGCCGGCACGCCGAATTCGGAGCTCGTCGTGCGGCCGACATTGTTTAGCCCGCCGGCGCGCAACCGTGTCCAGTAGACGGAGTCATGGCCGGCGCGGAAACCTTGCGCGAGACGGCTGCCGAACTCGGCCGGGCGCCCCGCTTCGATTGGGAAGTCCTTGGTGAGGGTGGCAATTCCGCCGAAGGGAGTGGCGGACGTGACCTCCGGCAGGATCTCGAGCGCGTCCGGATAGAGTTCGATGACGGCGTTCAGCGCAGGGTTCACGGCCGCGACGGCCTGTTCGACGCACCGGCCGAGCTCCTTTGGCGTGACCTCGCCTTGCGCCAGCAGGTGGGCGAGGCCAGTTCCATCATGGGCTGCATATTCATCAAGGCGCATGGATTACTACCGGTTGCGAAGGGGGAATTGTCCGGGCCGACGGCAGCCGAACCAATGAGCCGACCAGCGCCTGCGTATAGGGGTCCTGCGGCGTGAACAGAACCTGCCACGCCACGCCCTGCTCAACAATGCGTCCGGCTTTGAAGACATAGACGCGCTGGCAAAGGCTGCTCACTACGGCGAGATCGTGCGAGATGTAGAGCAGCGTCAGCGAGCGCTCACGCTGGAGCCGCACGAGCAATTCCAGGATCTGCGCCTGTGTCGTGACATCGAGCGCCGAGGTGATTTCGTCGGCGATGAGAAGCTGCGGTTTCAGCGCCAACGCTCGTGCAAGGCCGACGCGCTGACATTGGCCGCCGGAAAGCTGCTGTGGCTTGCGATCGCGCAGGCTGCTCGGCAATTCCACCATATCCAGCAAGGCGTCGGCCTCTTTCCGCGCCGTCTTTCGGTCCGCGATGCCATGCCGCCAGATCGGCTCGGCAACGGCCTCGGCAATGGTCAGGCGCGGATTGAGTGAATCGTACGGGTTCTGGAACACCATCTGCACACGGCGACGGAACGCCGTCAGCGCCTCCCCCCCGAGTGCGCCGACATCCTGCCCGTCCAGGCGGATCGCACCGCCGCTCGGCGTGTTCAGGCGAATTATCGACCGGGCGAGCGTGCTCTTGCCGGAGCCGCTTTCGCCTACGATACCAACCGTTTCGCCGGTATTGATCATAAGATCTATGCCGTCGATGGCCCGGAAGGAATTGTCGGTTCCGAAGCCGCTGAGCAGGCCCTGCCCGGCGGGGAACGTCACCGAAAGATTTTCGATGCTGAGCAGCGGCGTTGCCCGATCCGGACCGCTCGCAGTGCCATAGCTCTTGCGGCCTGGCTGGGATTCGATCAGCAGTCTTGTATAGGGATGGCGCGGCCGGTTGATGACGTCGTCGATCGGCCCCTGTTCCACCACCTCGCCATTGCGCATGACCACCACACGCGAGCAGATATCCGCGACGACGCCGAGATCGTGCGAAATGAGGATCATCGCCAGCCCATTCTTGCGATTGAGCTCCTTGAGCAGTTCCAGGATGCGGGCCTGCACCGTGACGTCGAGAGCGGTCGTCGGCTCGTCGGCGATCAGCAGCTTCGGCTGGCAGCCGATCGCGGCGGCGATCATCGCCCGTTGTTTCATGCCGCCGGAAAACTCGTGCGGATAGGACCGTGCGCGCTTTTCCGGCTCGTGTATACCGACATCCTCCAGCAGTTTGATCGCGCGTTGTAGGCCTTCGCGCTTGCCGATCCCGAGGTGCCGGATCATCGGCGCCGCGACCTGCGGGCCGATGCGGCGCAATGGATCGAGATGCGATGCCGGGTTCTGGAAGATCATACCGATGTCGCGGCCGCGGATGGCACACAGCTCGTGCTCGCCAAGCGTCAGCAGGTCACGTCCGTCGAGCCTGACCGTGCCGTCCGCGCGTGCCTTGGCCGACAGCAGCCGCATCAGGGCGCGGCAGGTCACGGATTTGCCCGAACCGCTTTCGCCAACGATGCCGAGGATTTCTCCACGCTGGAGCATGAACGATACGTTCTTCACCGCCGCAAAAACACCGAAGCTGACGCACAGATCCTTGATTTCAAGCAGCGGCGGCTTGCCCGTTTCCCCCCCGCTCATGCCGTAACTCCCATCCGCTGTATCTGCCCCAGTCCATCGCCGAGCAGAGCAAAACCGAGGCCGAGCGAAATGGCGGCCAATCCCGGAAACAGGCAGATCCACCAGGCTTGCTGCACGAAAGCCTGACCGTCGGCGATCATCACGCCCCATTCGGCGAGCGGCGGCTGCGCGCCCATGCCGAGGAAGCCGAAGCTTGCACCGGCGAGCATGACGAGCACCGCGTCGCTGGCTGCGTAGGCGATGACCGGTCCGATGGCGTTGGGCAGCACATGATGGTTGAGTATGGTGGCCGGAGAATAGCCAAGGCATTTGGCCGCCTGGATATACTCGCTTTCGCGGATCGTCAGGACCTGCGCCCGCACCAAACGCGCATAGCTCACCCAGCCGACGAGTGTCAGCGCCAGGATAAAGTTGAGGAGCCCCGGCCCGAGCACGCCGACAATGGCCAGCACCAGAACAAAGAAGGGGAACGCGACGGTCAGGTCATAGATGCGCATGAACACGGTATCGACCGCACCGCCAAAATAGCCGCTCAACAGCCCGATAATCGTGCCGATCAGGAGGGGCGGAAGCACCCCGGCCACACACAGCAGCAGATCGACCCGGCTTGCGAAAAGAACCCGAGAGAAGACGTCGCGACCGACTTGGTCCGTGCCGAACAAATGGGCGGCACTCGGCGGCGAAAGCATATTCATGATGTTAATAGCATTGGGATCATAGGGCGCGATTGCGGAGGCGGCTAGCGCCATCACAAGCCATCCACCAAGAATGACGACTGCAATCAGGATGGTAGGGGTAATGCTGCCGACGGGTGGCGCGGTTTGCACAAGAATAGGGCTGTCAGCCATGGGCTATCTCCTCAGAACCGGACGCGCGGGTCGATGAAGGCGGTGAGCAGATCCACGATAAGCGTGATCAGGACGGTCGAGACCGCGAAGATCAGCGTCAAGCCCTGCACGACATAGTAGTCGCGCCCGAGCAGCGCGTTGACCATCAGCGTGCCGAGGCCGGGCACCGCATAGACGGTTTCGACGATGACGGCGCCGCCGATCATGAAGGCCACCATGACGCCGAGCAGGTTGAGCGTCGGCAGCGCGGCGTTCGGCAACATGGTCTGCCAGAATATCTGCCGCTCTGTGGCGCCCTGCGCCCGCGCGGCGGTGACGAAGTCGGCTGTCGTTTTTTCGATAAGGGCGGCGCGCAGGCTCTGAGTCAGAACCGGTACCAGCCAGATGGCCGTCGATAGGGCCGGCAGGAAGAGGTGATGAAGATGGCCTGTGAAACCGGCGCCGTAGCCCGAGACCGGAAACCAGCCCAGGCTGACGCCGAAGAAGCGCGACATCATGATGCCCAGCCAGAACACCGGGATGGTGAGGCCGGCAATCCCCAAAAGGCGAACGGTCTGGTCTGCGATGCCGCCTGGACGGCGGGCGCCGAGGATGGCGAGCACGACCGTCGGCGGGATGGCGAGGCACAGCACATAGCCGGTCAGGAACAGCGTCGGCCACATGAACTGTTCAATAAGCTGGCTTACCGGTCGCTGAAAGCGCAGCGACAGGCCGATATCGCCCGAAGCGAGATTGGCGAGATAGGTCAGGAACTGCCGCCAAAGCGGCAGGTCGAGCCCATATTGCGAACGGATCGCCGCGATGGTTTCAGCACTCGCCCTCTCCCCGGCAAGAAGCCGCGCGGGATCGCCGGGGGCCATGTGCACTAAAAGGAACGTCACGAGGCTGATACCGGCAAGCACACCGATCAATTGCAGCAGGCGTCGCGAAATGAGTTGCAGAAGGGGCAATCCGGTTCTCCGGTTCGAGCGTCAGGGGTGGAGGCGGCTCACTGGCCGATGGAGGCTTCTTCCAGCGTCCACTGTAGCGACGGCGTCAGCTTTAGACCCTGGAGACGCTTGGAATAAGCAACCGCGTTTGGCGCATAATAGAGGGGGATCTGCGCCACCTCCTCGGTGGTGATCTTCTGAATCGTCTTGTAGATTTCCGCACGCTTGGCCTGATCCGCCTCTTTGGTGCCCTGCTCCACGAGCGCGTCAACCTTCGCGTTCGCATAGAACGTGTTATAGGAGTTCGAGCCGCAGGATCCGCACACGGCCCAGCGGACGGCAAGGTCAGGATCGGGGGTTTCGTTGTACCACCAGTTGGCAGCAGCGTCGTAATCGCCCTTGCCGGTGGCATCCCACCACGCGGCGCCATCGACGTTGACGATCACAGGCTTCAACCCGATCGCTTGCCATTGGGCCTGGATCAGCAGTGCCGTCTGCTGCGCCGGCGCATCGGCGGTCGCCAGGATCTTTACCTCGCGCTCCGCCATGCCGGATTCGGCCAGTAACTCCTTTGCCCTGGCGGGCTCGTGCGGAATCCCGGGGTAATCCTTGTCATGGAAATCGACGCTGCCCGGCAGCGTGGTGTTCGCCGGTTCGGCATAGCCGCGCGTAATGGCTGCGGCTATCGCCTTGTTGTCGAGCGCCATGCTGGCTGCCTGCCGCGCCTTCAGATTGGAGAAGGGCTCGCGTTTGTGGTTGAGCAGAGTCATGTAAATCGTGGTCGAAGGCTCGAGCCGCATATCTACCGACTCGGCCGCCTTCAGCTCGTCGATCTGCGCCCACGGCACCGCGCGCACCACGTCGACCTCGCCGGCCTTCAGCATGGCGATGCGGGTTTCGGGCGATGTGATCTCGATCAGCTCGACCGTGGCGTCCGACTTCGGATAGCCCTTGCGCCAATAGTGCGGATTGGGTTGGAGAACAAGCTTCTCGTTCGGCTTCCACTGTTTGACTTCATAGGGGCCGGAGGTAACCGGGACCGTGGCGAAAGCCGCCTCCTCACCGCGCTTGTCGACATCGGCCTTCGAGACGATGCCCATGTTCCAGATTTCCGCGTTGCCAAGAAAAGGCGCGAAGGCCGACTTGAGCGTGATCAACACGGTTTTCGCATCGGCGGCGGTCACAGATTCCACGGCCCCCAGCGGTGCAGGATAAGCCGACCTCTTGTCGCTCCGGATACGGTTGAGGCTGAAGGCCACGTCGGCGGCCGTGATCGGCGAACCGTCCGAGAACTGGGCATCGCGCAGATGAAAGGTGTAGCTCTTGCCTTCCGGCGAAATCTCCCATTTCTCGGCGAGCCCCGGCTCGAGCGCGCCGGTTTCAGAGTTCCGGCGCAGCAGACGCGAATAAAGCTGGCCGTAGGTTTCGATATTACCGGCCGCCGCGGAGCGCATCGGATCAAGCGTCGTAGTTTGGTAAGGCGAAACGACGCGGATTACATCGTCGGCGAAGGCCGGAACGGCCCAACACAAACCCATGGCCACGAGGGCACTGCTGCGCAGCACCGCACCCGGAGCCCGCGTGCGGAATCCGCTAAAGGAATTCATCTTGTTCTCCTCCCGATATTTCTCTTGTGCCTTGGCACGAGGCAGAGGTTACGGTATCTTTCTAACTTATGTCAATACAAAAGTTGTAAGTGTAACATTAAGCTCGTGCCTCGCTGGCCCCGGCGCCTCCGCCGCCAAAGATGACGGCGCAAGAAGCCGGCCATGGATTGTTCGAAGGTCCCCGACGCGACCCTCCATGACTTCCGCCGGGTGACTCGGATCTACATAGACGGTCGCGTGGTTTCCGTGACGGTTGATCAGCGCGATGGAACAGGACATGTGCACGGGAATATCACGGAGCATGGCAACGGCTGCGGCCGTGGTGTTGGCAAACCCCAGCACGTAGCGCGGCACAATCGGCATCTCGAATCCCTGCCCCACGGCTGTGCGCCCGCGGAAGGCGAGCGAGACCGCCAGCCCGTCCTCATTGATGCCGTCGAGCACGCCCCACAGGCAATCGACCACCGCGACGACACGCTTGCCGTTGAAGCGCGCCGCGAGCCAGAGCGCCGTTATTTCCTTTGTCGCAGGACTTAAGGTCTGCATCGGCTGCGCTGCATAATTCCTGAAATCGGAATCGATTTAGAGATAAAATCATGCAGCCATTCAAAGTGCTACAGCGCCGCGCGTCTGAAAAGACGCGCGGCGCTGTCGTGTTTCGGTTCACGCCACCAGACCCTTGGTCAGTTCCAGCGCCTGCCGTTCGAACAGCCGGCGATAGATACCGTTATTGAGCCTGATCAGCGTCTGATGGTCGCCTTCTTCGACAATCTTTCCCTTGTCGAAGACCAGCAGCCGGTCCAGCGCTCTAACCGTGGACAGCCGGTGGGCGATCACCAGTGTCGTGCGGCCGTTCATCAGGCGTTCCATAGCCTGCTGGATCTGCACTTCGCTCTCGCTGTCGAGGCTTGAAGTCGCTTCGTCCAGGATCAGCACCGGCGCATCCGCCAGGAAGGCACGGGCAATGGCCACACGCTGCCGCTCGCCGCCCGACAGCTTGACGCCGCGTTCCCCCACCAGCGTCTCATAGCCCTTTGGAAGGTCCATGATGAAGTCGTGGGCACTGGCCTGTTTTGCCGCCTGCTCGATCTCGCGTCGCGAGGCGTTCGGCCGGCTATAGGCGATGTTTTCCGCCAGCGTGCGATGGAACAGGATGGGCTCCTGCTGCACGATGGCGATCTGGCCGCGCAGGCTGGTTTGCTTGACGCGTGCGACATCCTGCCTGTCGATGCGGATCGCGCCCGAGTTCACGTCATAGAGGCGCTGGATGAGCTTGACGAACGTCGTCTTGCCCGAGCCCGAATGCCCGACCAGGCCCACGCGCTCACCCGGCCTGATGGTGACTGAAAAATCCTCATAAAGCGGGGTGGGATCAGCACCATACTGGAAGGTGACGCGATCGAAGACGATCTCGCCCTCGCCAATCTTGATAGGCTTGGCGTTGGGCTTGTCCTTGATATCAAGCGGCATCTTATCGAGCAGCACCAGTTCTTCCATGTCGTTGACGGCACGCTGCAGATTGCGAATTACCAGGGCGACATCGCGCAGATGGCCTTGCAAAACGAAGGACATGGCCAGCACGAAGGTGATGTCGCCGGGTGTCGCCAGCCCCTGCTGCCACATGACCAGGCCCGTTCCCAGAATACCTACCTGCATCGAAGCCATCATGGAGCCTTGGATCGTGCTGCTCAATATCTCGCGCTTCCATGTCCGACGTTTCCGGCTGTCCCATTTGGTCAGCACGTGGCGCAAACGTCCCTCTTCGCGGCTCTCGGCCCCGAAGGCCTTGACCACCGAATTGCAGCTGATGGCATCCCCCAGCGCGCCACCAAGCTTGGTGTCCCAGGCATTGGCAAGCCTTGCCGCCGGCGACACGAAGCCCATGGAAAGCGCCACGGTCACGCCGATATAGATCAGCGACCCCGCAGCCACGATCAGGCCCATGATCGGCCAGTAGCTGCCGAGCACGATGCTGGCGCCTACCAGCACGACGATGGACGGCAGAAGAGCCATCAGCAGCAGGTCGTTGAGCTGCTCGAGCGCCCACATGCCGCGGGTGATCTTGCGCATCGTCGAACCGGCAAAGCTGTTGGCGTGCCAGTCGGTCGAAAACCGCTGCACCTTGTGGAAACCGTTATTCGTCACATCCGCCATGGTCCGCAGCGTCAGCCGGATAATGCCGTTGAAGATGAACCAGCGCAGCACCACGCTGGTGAGGCCGAGTGCCACGACGACGCCGAAGGCGCGCAGCGCCCGGTCAGCCGCGTTGCTGCCGGCAATGGCATCGACGATCTGGCCGGAAAACACCGGCACCATGACTTCGGCCAGCGTGCTGGCAATGACCAGCACGATGATGATGCCCACCAATACAGGCCGATGGCGCCAATGATGGAAAACAAAGCCGAGCACATGGTGATAAGCACCGGCCCGGAAATCAAGATTCTTGAGAGTCATTTTAATCGCCCGGCTCCGTGTTCGGCAACCGGTCCCCAAAATAAAGAGCTGGATGGCACAGCCCAAGCGGGAGACGAAATAATCGCGTCAATCAATCGGGCTATGAACCGAGGGAAAACCGTATGTCTGGCATTGGAAGCGGTCCACGAATAGAAATGACCGAGCGTCGGGACATCCCGCACGAGAAGGTTTGGATGACTCGTCGCCCCACTCATTCGGCGTAAATTCGAGCAGCGGATTACTCTTCCTGAGCGATGAACAGGTTGAGTGGGGCTTGATGGATTTTATCAGTTCCGCTGTCATCACCAAGCTTTGACACCGACCTGCGGAGTCGCCGTGATCAGCCTTTGAGTTTCGGATTAGCGTGTACGGCCGATTCAGCGTTTCAACCAACAATGGGCGTTGGCTGCGGTCGACAGGGCTGCGGAGGTAATATGCCATCTAACAATTCTCCTCTGGACTCCTGACTGCATTTTTATTTGGAACCACCACCGCTGCGCGCGCGCAGCGGTGGCTCGTGTTGGTGTCCTTTCCTCGATCGGTTGACAAAGAATTGCTGTGTGCCTTGTTACTCAATAGATAGCGCCTACAAGTCGTGAGAGCGCGTGGACGTAGGCAGCGCTTCGCAGGGTGATGTTCTTGTCCTTTGCAAGCGCCAAAATTGCGGCCCCCTCCTCTTCCATCTTCGTCTTCAGCAGGGCATGTATGTCCTCGATGGACCAGTAGTACCCTTGGCGGTTTTGTACCCATTCGAAATAAGAGACAATGACACCACCCGCATTCGCGAGAATGTCCGGAAGGACCACGAAGTTCTTGCTCTTGAGGATCTCATCGGCCTCCGCCGTGATCGGGCTGTTGGCGAGTTCGAGAATGATCGGAGCCTTTACATTGGCAGCGTTACCCGCGTGGACCATGTCCTCCATGGCCGCCAGAACGAGCAGGTCGCAATCGACCGAAACCAGTTCGTCGGCAGCAATTTTCGAGACACCGTTTGAACCCGCGAAGCTGGTAACGCAGCCGTTGCGTTCTTTAGCAGCATTCAGCTGTTTGATATCGATGCCCGTCTTGCAAACGATTGCACCCTTTGAATCGGATATAGCTACGACCTTGCATCCGTCCGATTCAAGCAACTGCGCCATGTGAGATCCGGCGTTGCCGAAGCCTTGGATCGCCACTCGCGCACCCGGAGTAAAACCGATGTGCTTCGCCATATATTGGAGGAGATAATAGCCGCCACGGGCCGTCGCATCATCACGGCCAAGCGAGCCACCAAGGCTGGTTGGCTTACCGGTGGTAACCCCCGGCGTCCATTCGCCAACGATAAAAGCGTATTCGTCCGCTATCCATGCCATGGTCGTTGAGTTGGTGTTGACGTCGGGCGCCGGGATGTCGCGGTTGGGCCCGATGACATGGGAAAAGCAACGGACATAGCCACGCGCAAGCCCCTCCAGTTCAGTCTTGGAGAGAGGGTGAGGATCAATCTGGACGCCGCCTTTGCCGCCACCAAATGGCAGGTTCGCCAGTGCGCACTTGACAGTCATCAGCAGGGCGAGCGTCTCTATTTCATCTGCCGTTACACTAGGGTGATATCTAATGCCGCCCTTGGTTGGACCGCGGGTATCGTCATAGCGGGAGCGAAAGGCCAGAAAGTGCTTGTGTGAACCGTCGTCCATTTGGATCGTCAGACGGGCTTGCGTGGTCTCTTTCGGGGACTCCCACTTTTCAAGAATTGTCGGGTCGATGTTGAGGTGCTTGGCCGCATCAGCAAGACGTGCCTGGGCCCGATGCAACATGGTGTCGTGGCTCATTGAGCGTTCCCCCAATTCGGATGATCACAGGTATCCGTGGTACGTGATTGTCCACGAAGACCGCTAGCGTGTTTTGGGACGTAGTGGACTTGCCAAATCCGCCCTTTCCATAAAATCTGACGCAGAGCTACCATGCTTGGCGTTCCTTCATGATGCGGTTATCTCGCAACGCGGATGCAGAAGCCGATCCGCTGCCTCGCAATAGCTCTCAAGATTCGTGCCAAGAAGGCCGATTGAGCTGACGAACAATAATTCCCTGCTATTCCAGTTATATGGGCGGAAAAGGCGCGCGATGCGAGGAGGTAGCCTTTGTCGCTGATCTGACAAAGGTGACGACAATGCCGGATTGTTGTCATGCGTCTGAAGGATGGCGCTGGCTCAATGTAGCAAGTCGCGTCAGATCAAATGGCTTCGGCTTGTTCATCTGATCATACGGTAGCTCGCCCAGCCGATCAGAACGGCGTTGATGTAACGATTGAGGCGGAGAAAGAGCTCGACACGCTGCAGCAGGGTTTGCCCTTGTTCCCGCAGGGTTTGGAAGGCGCGGAACTGGTCGAGGGGATGAAGGCCGACGCGCTGGAGGTTCGCGGCAAGGAATCCTCGACCTCGAGCGTCTCGCCGCGGCTGACGATGCAGGGAACGCCGGCGGTCCTGGCAAGGCGCTTCTGCGCAACAAGCCCTTCCAGGGCACGATACCGCCGACCGCGGACGGTGGATGCGATAGATGCCGGCTAAATCTGATCACTTGCCGCAAAGCGCTGTTTCCGCCGATGATCAAGCGCCATGTCGCTTCGACTACGCCACGGCTAGCGATCCACTTCACAAGGAAGACGTAATTGACGTTGCGTCTGGAGCCCGGCATAGGGTTAACATCCATTGTGAGAGTAGCAGTGATGTCAACGAAGCTCTCGCCACCGCGCACGCGGTCAGCAATCATGCCCCTTAGACGACGAGGAATGCGCCACTCGTGACAACACGGCGTGCGGCACGATCCAAGTAGCCTAGCTGCTTCTTCACGGGCACCCCGCCCGGCGTAGATCGTTCAAAAAGTTCGGCGTTTCAGTGGCGTCCCATCCTTCGCCAGCTTCAGAACGAATGATCTGGTCGTTATTTTCGAGGCCTTCGCCGAGTACCTTACTTCTCCCCGTCGGGGATCTTAATTGGCAAATTCCAAATGGCCCATTGAATTGGGGTACGTCATGAGTTGCGGCTTTGCCGCTACCTTTGTCGGTTACGTGACAAGCGTTCCTGTTCTCAATCCCGCATTTTTGCGCCCACATACCTGAAATCGCAGCGAATTATTGTTCGTCATCTCGATCGGCCTGCTTGGCACGAATCTTGTGAGCTATTGCGAGGCAGCGGAACGACCTCCGCATCCTCATTGCTTCGAACACATGAAGGAACGCCAAGCATGGCAGCCCGACCAGATGTAGTGGTACTGATTGTCGGCACGCATTCGGCGGCCGAGCAGAAGGCCATACGCCGTCACCTGCAGCGCAAACGCAGCGTCAATGACGATTTCGTCATTCGCACCGTCTTCGTGCGAAGCGTCGAGGACGCGTTACACGAGACGCGCGTCAACACCGAGATCCAAGCCGTGGTTATTCGCAACGGGTTGCCCCTCCGCTCCCAGGACCGTCATCTGGCCACGTCGCACTGGGGACTCGAGGGGCTGGATGCGGACATCGAGGCCGTTCCGGAATCTGAGCGCGGCCCGATGCTCGGCCGCCTGATTGCGGAGTTTCGACCAGAGCTCGATCTCTATCTCGTCACCGACGGCAATGTCGAGGAAATCGCCGCGCGCACCGCCGAGACCTTCAAGCGCGTCTTCTTCGGCAAGGAGGACAGCGCCGAACTCTATCCTTCCATCATACGCGGAGTCGCGCTGCGCTACCACACGCCCATATTCGATGCCGTGCGCAACCACTCCGAACGGCCGGTAAGCAACTTCCACGCCTTGCCGGTCTCCCGCGGCAAGTCGATCACAAATGCGAACTGGATCTCCGATTTTGGGCAGTTCTATGGAATGAACCTGCTCAACGCGGAGACCTCCGCTACCTCGGGCGGACTGGATTCCCTGCTTGAGCCGGACGGCCCCTTTAGGCTTGCTCAGGAATATGCCGCGCGTGCCTTTGGCGGCAAGCGCAGCTTCTTTGTCACCAACGGCACTTCGACGGCCAACAAGATCGTGGTGCAGGCGCTTGTCAGGCCAGGCGACGTGGTGCTGGTCGACCAAAACTGCCACAAGTCACACCATTACGGACTGGCGCTGGCGGGCGCGCGGGTCAGCTATCTGGATCCCTATCCATTGAACGATTATTCCATATATGGCGGAGTGCCCGTGCGGGAATTGAAGCGGACCCTTCTTGCCTACAAGCACGCCGGCATGCTCGACCGCGTTCGTCTGCTGCTGCTCACCAACAGCACCTTCGATGGCATCGTCTATAACGTAGATCGCGTGATGATGGAGTGCCTAGCGATCGCGCCGCATCTCATCTTCCTGTGGGACGAGGCCTGGTTCGCCTTTGCTTACTCGCATCCGACATACCGGAAGCACACGGCGATGAGGAGCGCCGCCAAGCTTTCAGCGATGCTAGAGGATTCTGACTACGCCGCCCGCTATAACTCGCTCCGCGTGTTCAACACCGAGGCCTGGGAGGACGACGAAAGGCTCCTGAACACGCGCCTCCTGGCGGATCCCTCGAAGGCGCGGGTGCGGGTCTATGCGACCCAGTCAACGCACAAGACGCTGACGGCACTGCGGCAGGCGTCAATGATTCACATCTGGGATCAGGAGCTCAAGGAAAAGACCGAGGAGGCCGTCGACGAAGCTTATAAGATGCACACCTCGACCTCATCCAACTACCAGATCCTTGCGTCGCTCGACGTCGGCCGCCGTCAGGTGGAAATGGAAGGCTACGGCCTCGTCAAGCGCACCCGCGAACTCGCCATAAGGCTGCGCAAGGAGTTGTCCCGCCCTCCACTGCTGAAGAAGTATTTCCGGGTCCTCGGCGTTGACGATCTCGTGCCGCGGGAATATCGCGAGTCGACCGCGGAATCATATTTCGACGAGAAGACGGGTTCGAGCAATTTCGAGACGGCTGACGAATTTGTGCTCGACCCGACGCGCGTAACGATCGATATCAGCGCGACAGGCCTCAGTGGCGACACGTTCAAGCACAAGCTGATGAATGAACACGAAATCCAGATCAACAAGACCACGCGCAACACTGTGCTGTTCATCGTGAATATCGGCAGTACACGCTCCGAAATTGCCCATTTGATCGGAGTGCTGGAGAAGATCGCTCGCGAGACAGACGAAAAAGTGCGCGATTTTTCCACACGCGAGCGAAGCATCCACGATCAACAAGTTAACTCACTGACTCATGAACAGCCGTCACTACCGAACTTTTCCGCCTTCCATCCGGCGTTCCGCGCGATGGACTCTGCTATTAACCTGGGAACCCGAGACGGTGACATACGCACGGCACGTTCCTTGTCACAAGACCCTGCAAACTGGGAATATCTCCCCCTCACCGAAGCCGAACGCGCCATTGCCGGGGACCGCGAGCTGGTCTCTGCGAGTCTTGTCACCCCTTACCCGCCAGGCTCCGCCATTCTCGTGTGGGGCCAGATCATTAGTCCGGCGATACTGCAATATCTGCGCGCGCTCGATGTTCCCGAAATACACGGCTTCCGGCGGAAACGGGGTTTACGGGTTTTCAGGGAGGAAACGCTTACCAGAATTGCGAACGCACAAAAGTCGCCTCCCGAGCATGGAGGCGCGTCTTGAGTATGCTCCGTCGAATACATGGGTTTCCTCATCTGTCATGCGCCAAGCCACATCTGCGCGTATGCGTTAACGGATCGAACCACACTTCCTCCCAATTTCCGGGGCGTGCTAACGGCCCCGGCCAGGCGGCGCTTAAGTCCTTCCGCGACTGCAACGTCGCCTTCTCGACCTACAAGAATGGCGGAGAACCCGCCTATCTCGACAGTCTTGGCTCATCTCCTCCATGCCTAAACGGCGATCGAAATTTCCGGAAGTGTGCACATCAGGAGCAGGGTATGTCGAAGAAGAAAGAAAAAGAAGGGCAACCAACCGCGAGAACACTCGAAGAGAAACGAGGGCCAATCGTGAAGCGCATTAGCAATATTTCTGAACTGCGCCTCGTCATGCGCCGCAACGAGCGTCCGATCTATTTCATCTCCGCGACGAATTTCAATTTGATGGGCATCGACGAATGGGTGGGGAGCTTCACGTCCATCTGCTACATCGACTGCTACGATGGGCGGCATCCAAACGTCTTCGTTCCCTCCAAAATTCCTAATGCCCAATTCAAGACCATCGAGGGCATCAACAACCACCTGCTCCAGCACAAGGAAGTGATCGACTATATCGCCAGGCGCGGCGGTCGCCCGGTCGCCGTCTTCCTGATGTTCGATGAGAAGACCGAAGAAATCTGCAAAGAACGCGGTATCGAGGTCTGGCATCCTAAGGCCAAGTTGCGTCAGCGCTGCGACGACAAGATGGAGACCGTGCGCATCGGCAACAAGGCGGGCGTGCCCTCCGTGCCCAACACGCTGGGCCCCGCCCGCACCTATGAGGAACTTCGTTGTTCGGCGAGAAAGGCTGGTCTCGGCGCCGACCTAGTGGTGCAGACCGCGTTCGGCGACAGCGGCAAGACGACCTTCTTCATCGCCAGCAAGGATGACTACAACCGTCACGCCGCGAAAATTTCCGCGGAGAACGAGGTTAAGATCATGAAGCGCATCAACTGCCGCAGCGCGACCATCGAGGCCTGCGCCACGGCCTCCGGCACGCTAGTCGCCCCACTTATGACCGAAGTCGTCGGCAAGCCGGAGCTGACGCCCTACAAGGGCGGCTGGGCTGGCAATGAAATCTTCGCCGGAGCCTTTTCCGAAAAGGTCCGCGCCAAGGCGCGCGACATGGCCTACCGATTCGGCAACCAGTTGAGCGAGGAGGGCTATCGTGGCTATTTCAACCTCGATTTGCTTATCGATGAGAACAACGAAGTCTATCTCGGCGAGCTCAATCCGCGCATATCCGGCGCAAGCTCGCTGACAAACCAAGCCGCTTTTGCCTATGCCGATGCGCCGCTCTTCCTATTTCACCTAATGGAATTTCTCGGTATCGAGTACGACATCGGCGTCGAGGAACTGAATGATCGTTGGGCACGCGAGGAATTCATCGATTCCTGGTCGCAGTTGATTCTCAAGTGCACCGAGGACGTCGACGGAATCATTACTGATGCACCGGCGACGGGCATTTACCGCATGGCGCTGGACTGCAGCGTGTCCTACGACCGCTTCGACCATCACCGGCAGGCGATCAAGAGCGATGAGGAGGCTCTCTTCATGCGCTTCACCGGCCGCGGCGACCCCCTAAAGAAGGGTGTCGACCTCGGCGCCCTGATCGTGCGGGGGCGGCTGATGGACGACGAATTCAAGCTGAACGAGCGCGCCCGCAACTGGATCACGGGCATCAAGCGCCTCTATGCCAGCAAGCCGGTTACCGAAATCCAGTGCGACGAAGAGAAGGAGCCGTTCCGTTGAAGATTCTGCAGGACGCCATGGACTTCAAGTTCGAAGCTATAAACGAAGATGTACCCGGTCCCAAATGGCGCCGGGTGTTCGATCGCCATTGGCCTGCCTACAGCCGCTGGTTCGTGCGCGAAGGTGTCCGATCGCGCCCGACCTATTCCGTGAGCCTCAATGCAATGCGGACACATATGCCGAAACTGCTGCCGGCCTACGAGGCCATCGTGGAGACGACCGGCGGCGGTGATCTCGAAGCCCGCTTCCTATCCATGTGGTGCCCGCCCTTCTACGTGGGCGGCTGTTCGCAGGCGATCGTGACCGGTGCGGAGCCGTCGCTCATTCGCAACTATGACTACAGCCCGCGCCTTCTCGAAGGCACCTGGCTCGCGTCGCGCTTCAACGGCAAGCGCGTCGTCGCGGTGGTCGATTGCCTGTGGGGCGTGCTCGACGGCATCAATGAGGACGGGCTGGCGGTCTCGCTCGCCTTCGGCGGGCGCACAGCCGTAGGGCAGGGATTCGGCATGCCGGTTGTGCTGCGCTACGTGCTGGAGTTTGCGAACACCACGGCCGCAGCCGTTGCCATGCTCCGGGATATTCCCGTGCACATGTCCTATTCCGTCGCGCTGATCGACCGTAAGGGAAATTACGCGACGGTCTATGTAAATCCGGATCGCCCAGCGGAAGTGGTGGAGCGTCGCGTCAGCACCAACCACCAACACGGCGTGGAATGGGCGTGGCACGCCGAGACCACTAAATCGGTCGAGCGCGAGGCGGCGGTGGAGAAATTGCTGCCCGCCTCAGCGAGTATCAAGGACGTTCTTTCCGGCTTCCAGCGGCCCCCCGCCTATCAGACACACTACGGACATGACTGCGGCACGCTATACACCGCCGTCTACCGGCCGCTCGACGCCTCAGTGGAACTGGTCTGGCCGGGATCGCTCTGGCGGCAATCCTGCGCCGATTTCCAGGACGAGGTGCGCATCATCCGCTTCAGCGACGGGGATTCCGGCGGCCTCGCGCCGACCTTCAAGTAAGGCGCGGTGAGCAGTTGACGATCATGTTGATCGACTATTTCGGCCTCGTTAACGGATATCCAGCAGCAGCGATTTCGTGTATGTCGCAATAAAGCACGAGCCATTGTCACATTCGATGGGGCTTAGGAAGGGTATTGATGCGGGCGAAACGGTTTTCGACGGCCGTGATGATAGGGTCCTGAACATCTTCGCCTTTGATGCCTTCAGTGATGGCGACATGGGCAATGGCCTCACGGTCACAGCAGTCGAGCGCGAGGGCAATGGGGACCATTTCGCTGTTGCCACAGCCGATTTCGAACCCGTCCGAGCACCAACGCAAATTCGACTGAGCTACCGGGCGGTCTGAAAGAGAAGGCCTTATCATATCTGCTGCAGACCCGGACCAACTACACGCGAGAAGTTTTGTTGCGGGCTCTTGGTGTGGCTCAGGGGAAAATTTGCCGAGCTCCCCAGTCCTGCAATTTGATCAACTCCAGCAAAGGACAAGGGATGTTCTGCGATTATTTCCGTTCCCTGACGGGGACGACGCACCCAGCCTTGCAGCGGCACGGGGACACCGATCCATCAACACCAGTGGCTTGTGCAGCGGACAACTCTGACACCACACAAAGCCGATCTGAGCCGACAAAGCTCAGGTCCAAGACGGAGGCACCAGACGGAACACGCAGTCAGTTGATGAAGCGCATCATTACCACATCCGCAATCACTTTCTGTTTACTGGCGGCCACCCCATCATTGGCCGCCGCAAACAACGCTCGGTCTTCCTTCGACGACGGCAATTTCGTCGTTTTTAGCGGACTCGGCCTCGCCAACATCAAGGCTCAGGAATTTGTCTATGACGGCGACCACAAGAACAGCCAGCTGAACTGGGAAAGCAAGGGGATAAACCTTTTCACTGTTGGTGTGGACGCGCAGATTGACAACGACTGGAACGTAAAGAGCAGCATCGAAATCGGCACCGGCGGCACCGCTCACATGGTTGACTACGACTGGGACAGTTCCGGGCACGATGACTGGAGCCGCCGCTCAATTCATCCCCTTACCGAACTCGGTCACGATGTCGCCGTAGCGATCCAGTTGGAGCGGATCATCGACGGAAACGAAACCACCAATATCACGGTCGGCGCCGGTGTCCAGTATACCGATGTCAAGTGGACCGCCTATGGCGGGTCGGGCATCTATTCGTTCGGGGGTGGCTTCCGAAACAACCCCTGGAAGGTTCCAGACCGGGAAAGAGGCATCAGCTATCAGCAACAGATTCCGATTGGCTTCCTCAGCCTGAGCGGCAAATACAACATTGGCGATCTTACCATCAGCGGCGACCTTCAGACTGGCTTTAGCTTCGGCATCAAAGACACCGACGACCATTGGCTGAAGTATGTCCGGTTTCATGATGACATCAATCCAGCGCCGACACTCAGCGCAACTGTTGCCCTTGACTACGCGATGACGCCAGCTATTTCGCTCGATCTGTCCGGTTCGTTCCAGCGGGTGTTTAACAGCCGCGGGGAAACGCAAGTCGAGCACACTAAGGATGGCACACGCTCCGCCTGGCGACGGGATGCGGCCGGGGCGAATTTTCAGACGACGTCGATCTTCTTCGGGGTAAAGGCCACGTTTTGACGTGGCATGCGCGTGAGAGTTTTGCCGTTTCGCTCGATAGTGATTGATTTCCGACATTCGACTTCATTTCAAGGGTTTGGTGCCTCAAAAGAACGAGTCCTTCATTATAATCCCCAGAAGGCGAATCGATAACGGGACCGCCGATTTTATTTCGCGCTACAGAGCTGGCTCGGGAAATCCGAGACGAGACGACAGCGCCGGAATCATACCCGGCTTTCACGGCTAAGGTGGCGCTGGCGCCATCCGAGGCGAGCAGACGCTGGTGGAATTATCCCAGCAGTTCGGCGTGTATGCCAACCAGATCAAACAGTGGAAAGACCAGTTCCTTGAGGGGGCAACGGGGTTTTCGGCGATGAAGCGAAGACGGGACCAACCGGTCCACCGTCGACGTGAAAACACCGCACCCAAGATCGGCGAGCTGACATTGGAGATCGATTTTTTAGCCGGAGCGCTCGGCAAGGCCGGGTGCAGAGAAGCTCCAGCCGGTAAGTCATGGAGAAACCGACATGGCACAGGCCATTGACAAAATCACCCTCACCGCAGCCCGCGATATTCCGTTCAACAAGCTGTGCTCAGCCAGTAGAGCGTCCGCAAGATCAACGCAGGCGTGTCGATTGAAGACCTCGCCCATCGTGGTCTTTTGACCAGCCTCAATGTCCGCGCCGAGCTCGACGGCGATGGGATTCGTTACGGCTGGTCTGGTGATGGATGCCAGGCTGTTCGAACAATAGTCCTAGAAGCTACACATGGAAAATGTCGGCTGGTCACATATTGCATAAAGGGCTTACCATTCATTGGCCCTCAGAGGGTGACAATCCATTTCGACATTGTCATCACCTTTGTCGGTTACGTGACAAGCGTTCCTGTTCTCAATCCCGTATTTTACGCCCACATAACTGGAATCGCAGCGAATTATTGTTCGTCAGCTCAATCGGCCTGCTTGGCACGAATCTTGAGAGCTATTGCGAGGCAGCGGAACGGCCTCCGCATCCGCGTTGCCTCGAACACATGAAGGAACGCCAAGCATGGCAGCTCTGCGTCAGATCGCATTCTATGGAAAGGGCGGAATTGGCAAGTCCACTACGTCCCAAAACACGCTAGCCGCCCTCGTGGACCATGGACAGAAGATCCTCATCGTTGGCTGTGACCCTAAGGCGGACTCTACGCGCCTGATCTTGAACTCGAAGGCCCAGGATACGGTTCTTGATCTCGCAGCAACGAGGGGTTCGGTTGAAGATCTTGAACTCGAAGACGTGCTCAAGGTAGGCTATAAAGGTATCAAATGCGTGGAGTCTGGCGGCCCGGAGCCAGGCGTCGGCTGCGCGGGACGCGGCGTTATCACGTCGATCAACTTTCTCGAAGAGAACGGCGCCTATAACGATGTCGACTACGTGTCTTATGACGTGCTCGGTGACGTTGTGTGCGGCGGCTTCGCGATGCCGATCCGTGAAAACAAAGCTCAGGAAATCTACATCGTCATGTCCGGCGAAATGATGGCGCTCTATGCCGCCAACAATATTGCCAGGGGCATCCTGAAATATGCTGCGGGCGGCAGCGTGCGCCTAGGTGGCCTCATTTGTAACGAGCGTCAGACCGACCGCGAACTCGACCTCGCCGAAGCGCTGGCTGCCAAACTCAATTCCAAGCTCATCCACTTCGTGCCACGCGACAACATTGTCCAACATGCCGAACTTAGAAAGATGACGGTGATCCAATATGCGCCGGACTCTCAGCAAGCGGCCGAGTACCGGACACTTGCCCAAAGAATACATGACAATTCTGGCAAAGGCACCGTCCCGACCCCCATCACCATGGAAGAACTTGAGGACATGCTTCTCGATTTCGGGATCATGAAAACCGATGAGCAGATGCTTGCCGAACTTCAAGCCAGGGATGCCAAGTTGATAGCTGCCCAGTGATCACACCGACACGAGCGCGCAGCGACACGCAAAGCGCCCGCCATCCCGCGAGGGAGGTTTCATCCGGATTTTGCAAGGGGTAGGGTCAATGAGCCTCAAATACGACAATGACAGTGACTTCCATGCGAAGCTTATATCAGACGTGCTGTCGCAATATCCCGGCAAAGCAGCGAAGCGCCGTAGTAAACATCTTAGCGTGGCAATGAGCGAAAAGGGCGCCGGCGAGGACCCAAACGCGATTAGCGAGTGCGAGGTAAAGTCGAACATCAAGTCTGTTCCTGGCGTGATGACGATCCGCGGATGCGCCTATGCCGGTTCAAAGGGCGTTGTCTGGGGACCGATCAAGGATATGGTTCACATTTCACACGGGCCGGTCGGCTGCGGTCAATATTCCTGGTCGCAACGTCGCAACTATTACGTCGGTCTGACAGGCATCGACACTTTCGTGACCATGCAATTTACCTCCGATTTCCAGGAGAAGGACATCGTTTTCGGCGGTGACAAGAAACTGGAAAAGGTCATCGACGAGATTGCTGAACTTTTCCCGCTAAGCAATGGCATCAGCCTGCAGTCCGAATGTCCGATCGGTCTGATTGGCGATGACATCGAGGCCGTGGCGCGAAAAAAGGCCAAAGAACACGCGACGACCGTCGTGCCGGTACGCTGCGAAGGCTTCCGTGGCGTGTCGCAATCGCTTGGCCACCACATCGCCAACGACGCAATTCGAGATTGGGTCTTCGAGAAGAAAGACATAAAATTCGATCCAGGTCCCTACGACGTAAATGTCATAGGCGACTATAACATTGGCGGCGACGCATGGGCCTCGCGCATCCTGCTCGAGGAGATCGGATTGCGCGTGGTCGGCAACTGGTCGGGAGATGCAACTCTCGCCGAAGTGGAGCGCGCGCCGAGAGCGGCACTCAACCTCATTCACTGCTATCGGTCGATGAATTACATCTCCAGGCACATGGAGGAAAAATATGGCATCCCTTGGATGGAATATAATTTCTTTGGACACTCCCAAATCGATGCCTCGCTGCGCAACATAGCCGAACACTTCGGGCCGGAGATCCAAGAAAAAGCCGAGAAGGTCATAGCCAAATACCAGCCCCTCGTTTGGGCCGTAATCGACAAATACTGGCAGCGCCTTTCCGGCAAACGGGTGATGCTCTACGTCGGGGGATTGCGTCCTCGTCACGTCGTCACCGCCTATGAGGACCTCGGGATGGAAATCGTAGGAACCGGCTACGAATTCGGTCACGGCGACGACTATCAGCGCACTGGCCATTATGTAAAAGAAGGCACGCTGATCTACGACGATGTGACTGGCTATGAACTTGAAAAATTCATTGAGGGAATTCGGCCCGATCTCGTCGGGTCCGGCGTTAAAGAAAAATACCCGGTGCAGAAAATGGGCATTCCATTCCGTCAGATGCACTCATGGGACTATTCTGGTCCGTATCACGGTTATGACGGCTTCGCGATTTTCGCTCGGGACATGGACATGGCCATCAACAATCCAGTTTGGGGTCTCTACGACGCGCCCTGGAAAAATGACCGCGCTTTGGCGGCGGTTGCTGGGTGAGAACATAGCGTTCGCACGTAAAAAACGCGCAACGGCTTAAGCGACACGTGTTTCTGGACCGCCCTTGAGCCGCGGCCAGATCGAAAGAGGTGACCCTATGCCGCAGTCAGCTGAGAAAACTCTCGACCACGCGCCCCTATTCTGCGAGCCGGAATACAGGAAGATGCTGGCCAAAAAGAAGCTGAAATTCGAGTGCCCATACCCGGATCAGGTCGTGTCGGACCAGGGCGAATTCACGAAGAGCTGGGAATACCGAGAGAAAAACTTGGCCCGCCAAGCCCTTGTCGTCAATCCAGCCAAAGCCTGTCAGCCCCTCGGCGCGGTCTTCGCAGCGGCGGGATTCGAGCGAACGATGTCGTTCGTCCATGGCAGCCAAGGTTGCGTTGCCTACTACAGATCGCACCTATCGCGCCATTTCAAGGAGCCGTCATCGGTGGTCTCGTCATCGATGACAGAAGACGCGGCTGTTTTTGGCGGTCTGAAAAATATGGTCGACGGTCTCGCCAACACATACAAGCTCTATGACCCGAAGATGATCGCGGTGTCGACCACATGTATGGCAGAGGTCATCGGAGATGACCTGCATGGTTTTATCGAAAATGCCAAAAGTGAAGGTTCGGTCCCGCGCGATTTCGATGTCCCCTTCGCCCACACACCAGCCTTTGTCGGCAGCCATGTCGATGGCTACGACAGCATGGTAAAAGGTGTGCTGGAGAATTTCTGGAAGGGCACCGCGCGAAGTGAAGCCACCGCTTCTGTCAACATCATTCCTGGATTTGATGGCTTCTGCGTTGGGAACAATCGCGAATTAAAACGCCTGCTCGACTTGATGCAAGTGAATTACATGTTCATCCAGGACGCATCAGATCAGTTCGATACCCCTTCCGATGGCAACTTTCGGATGTATGACGGGGGGACCAAAATCAATGACGTGAAGGCGGCGTTGAACGCGGAGGGGACGTTGTCCCTGCAATATTACAACACTCGCAAGACGTTAGATTACTGCAGAGACGTTGGACAAGCGACGACCTCCTTCCGCTACCCTCTCGGCGTCGAAGCTACCGACGAACTCCTGATGGCGATATCTGTGATTTCCAGGAGAGAAATTCCCGAGACGATCCGCCTGGAGCGCGGGCGACTCATTGACGCGATGGCGGACAGCCAAGCTTGGCTGTATGGAAAAAAATACGCGATTTACGGTGATCCAGATTTCGTTTTTGGGATGGCGCGCTTCATCATGGAGACCGGCGGCGAACCAATCCACTGCCTCGCCACAAACGGCACCTCAGCTTGGGAGAACGAGATGAAGGAACTCCTCGCATCATCGCCCTTCGGGAAGAATGCACAGGTTTGGCCAGGCAAGGACCTCTGGGCACTGCGCTCGCTGCTTTTCACCGAGCCGGTGGATCTTCTGATTGGCAATTCTTACGGGAAGTATCTCGAGCGGGACACCGGCACCCCATTGGTTCGGCTGATGTTTCCAATTTTCGATCGGCACCATCATCATCGATTCCCCCTCATGGGTTACCAGGGCGGACTGCGTCTTTTAACGACGATCCTCGACAAGATCTTCGACACCCTCGATCGCGAAACAATGCACGCGGGTGTGACAGACTATTCGTATGACCTCACTCGCTAAGAACCGGGTCGGGCGGCCTTTCTCTCAACCAGATATGAAGGCAGACGAATGTCCTCGCTCAGCGCCAAAATCAAAGACACCTTCCACGAGCTAGCGAGTGAAAGGGGCGGCAGCAAGGGTCCGAAGGCGCGCCGAAGGAATTGCGCGAGGCCAATGGCCCCGGGAACGGCCGTCGGCGGATGCGCTTTCGACGGCGCCAAGGTCGCACTGCAGCCGATCACCGATGTCGCACATCTGATTCACGCACCGCTCGGCTGCGAGGGAAATTCCTGGGACAACCGTGGCGCAGCCTCGTCAGGTCCAACACTTTGGCGCACGAGCTTCACGACTGATCTTACGGAAATCGACATCGTAATGGGCCACAGTGAACGGAAGCTCTTTAAAGCGATCCGGGAAATCAAGGATGGGTATGCGCCCGCGGCAATCTTCGTCTATTCAACCTGCGTTACAGCGATGATCGGTGACGACATCGACGTTATTTGCAAGCGAGCGACAGACGAATTTGCCTTGCCGGTGGTGCCGGTCAATGCGCCAGGTTTTGTCGGATCTAAAAACCTCGGCAACAAGCTAGCGGGCGAGGCGCTGCTCAAGCATGTCATAGGTACTGTGGAGCCCAATGAGCCAGGCCTTTGCGACATCAACATACTCGGCGAATTTAACCTCTCTGGTGAGTTCTGGCAGGTGAAGCCGCTCTTGGATAAGCTCGGCATCCGCGTCCGCGCCTGTATTCCCGGAGACGCGCGATATCTGCAAGTCGCCTCTGCCCACCGCTCACGCGCAGCGATGACGGTGTGTTCGACAGCATTCGTTACGTTAGCACGTAAGATGCAGGAGCGGTGGGACATTCCATTTTTCGAGGGCTCCTTCTACGGCATTTCCGGCACCTCGGAGGCGCTCCGGCGGATCGCCGATCTGCTTGTAATGAAGGGTGCTGACCCCTCGCTTTTGCATCGCACGGAAATCCTTGTAGCGAAGGAAGAGGAAAAGGTGTGGAAGAGGCTAGAAGCGTACCGACCTCGCCTTGAGGGCAAGCGCGTACTTCTAAATACAGGCGGCGTGAAATCCTGGTCGGTCGTCCATGCCCTGATGGAGATCGGCATGGAGATCGTCGGCACATCAGTCAAGAAATCGACGCTCGAAGATAGGGAGCGAGTGAAACAGACCCTGAAGGAGGAGAACCTCCTGTTCGAGACGATGTCGCCGCGCGAGCTTTTCTCGCTTCTACTCGAGAGAAAGGCCGACATCATGCTGTCGGGCGGACGCACCCAGTATATAGCGCTAAAGGCAAAACTGCCCTGGCTCGACATCAACCAGGAGCGTCATCACGCTTACGCTGGCTATGAGGGAATGGTGCAACTTGCCCGACAAATTGACCTGGCACTTCACAATCCGATTTGGCCGCAGGTGCGCGAGCCGGCGCCATGGGAGCCGGCCTTGGTCGTTGAAAAGCGAGCGAAAAGAGAAGCGTAAGCGCGTCGAACCAAAACCGCGAGATGACTCGCAAAGAATATTGAGGTCGTACTATGGCACGCGTCGTATCTCAAACCAAGTCGGCGGCGGTCAACCCCCTGAAGTCGTCGCAGCCGCTTGGTGCTGCCTTCGCCTTTCTGGGCGTTGACGGCGCAATACCTCTGCTCCATGGCAGCCAGGGATGTACGAGCTTCGCGCTCGCACTACTCGTGAGGCATTTCAATGAAGCGATCCCGCTGCAAACGACGGCTATGAACGAAGCCGCGATAATCGTCGGCGGCGCAGATCGTCTCGAAGAGGCAATTCTCAGCCTCAAAGCCCGCACGAGGCCACGACTAATCGGAATATGCACGACCGCATCGGTAGAGGCCCGCGACGAGGATGTCGCCGGTGATGTCGAAAACATCAAGCGCAGGCGGGCGATAGAACTTATGGGGACCGAAGTGGTCGTCGCCAACACGCCGGACTTTGACGGCGCCATAGAGGAGGGTTGGTCCAAAGCTGTTACCGCCATGATCGAGGCAATAACGCGACCTGACAAGCAGTATCGTGATCCGGGGAAGGTCGCGATCTTGCCTGGCTGCAACTTAACAGTTGCTGATATTGAACATTTGCGCGAGACGGCCGTAAGCTTCGGGCTCGACCCGGTTATTCTGCCCGACGTGTCCGGAGCACTCGACGGCTCCGTCCCCGAACAATGGATGCCGACAACGTATGGCGGTACGAAAGTGGAGGAGATCCGCGATCTCGGTACGACCATGCAGTGCATTGCAATCGGTGAGCATATGCGGCGATCGGCTGAAGCGCTACAGAGATTAACCGGCGTGCCGTACGTGCTGTTTAGATCGCTGACGGGTCTAGAGAACGTCGATCGCTTTATTCGCGTGCTTGCCGCTGTGTCGCGAAAACAGACACCGCTCAATGTCCGCCGCAACCGAATGCAGCTGCAGGATGCCATGCTCGACGGACATTCCCATATGGCAGGCATGAAGATCGCAATCGCCTCCGAGCCGGATCAACTCTTCCAGTTCTCCGATTTTTTTACAGCCATGGGTGCGGAAATTGCGGCCGCGGTCACCACGACCGGCACTTCGAAAGCACTCGAGATGGTACCGGCGAAGACCGTCAAAGTCGGCGATCTCGGTGATCTGGAAAGTCTCGGCGCAATGGCCGATCTTATCGTCACACACTCGCACGGCCGAGAAGCTGCCAAGCGTCTCGGCGTTCCGCTGATGCGGGTTGGTTTGCCCATGTTCGACCGCGTCGGCAGCCAGTACAAGCTTACAATATTATACCGGGGAACCCGCGACGTGATCTTTGACCTCGCGAACATCATTCAGGCTAACCGCCCTCCGAACATTTGGCCGACTTGACCCATCCGACGCGCGGGAATCGCAAAGTGAGATCAATTCGTCGCCTCTCGCTCTTCAATGGCAGATTCTATCAACAGCGGCCGAAACGGCAGGTGGGCGCTTTGAGAAGAGCCCACGCAAGATGTGAAGGGACTGAATGCGGAGTTAGAATCGGCCGGATTCTTTGTCATCTACGACGCAACACGCAACGCGTGTCGGCGGGCAATCGGCGGGCCTTCGGCGGAAACATTTATCATCGACAGAACTCGCTAAATCGGAGGAATCTATGACAAGCGCATTCGTGGCTCGCGACGGATCCCGATGGATGCCGGAATATTTAGATTCGATCAACCCTGCGATGTGCATCGGCTGCGGTCGCTGCTTCAAGGTCTGCTCTCGCGAGGTCATGCATCCCTACGGCATCGACGAGGCAGGCGAAATGCTCGGTGTCTGCGATGGCGAGGACGACTTTAATGGTGGGCTCAGTCGCGTGATCATGGTCATTGATTATCCCGGCCGCTGTATCGGCTGCGGAGCGTGTGCGCGCGTCTGTCCCAAGAACTGCCAGACTCATGTCGCCGTTGATCATCGTGCGGTGCACGGATCTTGATTCCATTCGGAGCGATTGAAGCCGCCGGCGCTATTCACAGTGCGGGACAATTGCATCGGTTCAAGACGTGGAGAAGGCGGCATGGCAACTTAGCATGCAAGCAAATCCAGCCATGCGATGCGAAGCTCTTTCTGGGCATCCAGTCTGCCATTCGGAGGCAATGATCACAGGAAACACCAGGTCGAAAGTCGAACGATCTGAAGAGAGGAGGCATTGAACTGTGCATTTAGCCGCGACGACAGCCTTCCCGTTACATCCTTGGGCGGCCGAAGCGGGCTTCGGATTTGAAAACAAGATCCAACCACGAGCTCCTAAATGAGGATCCTCATGAGAGCATTAGATATCTCTGTCGTTGGAGCAACCGGGGTGGTTGGAACGGCCCTGATCAAGTTATTGGAAAAAAGCGAGATTGCGGTCGATCGACTGAGGCTGTTCGCCTCCAGTTCGGGTGCGCGTCAACTCAAGTTTCGAGACCAAACATACTTAGTTGAGGCACTACGCGACATTCGCAATATCGATGATACCAAAACCGACATTGCATTCTTCTCTGCAGGCGGCGACGTAAGCGCCGTATGGGGGCCTCGGTTCGCATCCCAAGGAGCCTTGGTGATTGATAACTCGAATGCTTTTCGAATGAGGCCTGACGTACCCCTCATCGTACCACAAGTTAACGCCTGTTCACTTACGGTTCGTCCACCGTCTGGAATAGTAGCAAATCCAAATTGCTCCACGATACAGCTGGTTCGGGCACTGCGACCGTTGATAGCGACGTTCGGCGTTAACCAGGTTCTTTTGACTACTTATCAAGCCGCCTCAGGAGTTGGCCGGCGCGGGATTAACGAGCTAGAAGACGGTGCCGAAGCCTGGCTCAAGGGGAGCACGCGGCCCGCTGCGGAGAGCTTTCCTGTCTCTCTTGCATTCAATGTCATACCGCAGATCGGAGAGATTTCCAGCGAAGGCGTGGCTCTCGAGGAACGCAAGCTGGTTCAAGAGTCACGGAAGATCTTCGGTATGCCTCGTCTGCAGTTAACCGCCACCTGCGTTAGAGTGCCGGTAAAGACGTGTCATTCCGAGGCGGTATACGTCGAGTTCCACGATCATGTTCGACTAGAACAGGTCCATGAGCTCCTGGCAAATGAACCAGGTGTTCGACTTTATGCTGACGAAATTCGCGACGGATATCCAACGCCGCGCTTTCTAGGAGGCCCTGCATATGTTCACGTCGGTCGGGTCCGAGTTAATCCAGAGAATCCGCGCGGGCTGTGGATGTGGGTTGTAGCCGACAACGTTCAGGTCGGAGCCGCACTCAACGCACTCCTCATCGCACAGCTTGTGATCGCCAATAACTTGATGGATGAAACATGAAGACGACTATTGTCAAATTCGGCGGTTCGAGTTTTCGAGATCCTTGTGACTACGCTCGAGTTGCTCAGCATTTAGCTAAGGAAGCGTCGATAAATTAAGGCTCCGTTTTCGGTGGTCTTGGGCTGATTGTATAGTTCCATTCGCCGTGGAAGGTATGGCGGAAGATATTAATCGCGGCCATTTCGGCGTCGGAGATTTTGATCCCGGCGGGATAGAGATTTTCATCAAGTTCGCAGCGAACGGTGAGGCCAGCGGTCGAGGTGGTCGCGGCGATCAGTTCGACAATGGTGCGATAGTCGACGAGCGGTCGCCCCCTCCAGTTACGCGAGATGAATGAGAACAGGCGATGTTCGATCTTGTTCCATTTGCTGGTGCCGGGCGGCAAGTGCAGGACGACGATGGTCAGGGCCAGTTCGTCGGCGAGCTTTTGAAGTTCGATCTTCCAAAGG
Source organism: Rhizobium laguerreae (assembly GCF_019778565.1). NCBI lineage: Bacteria > Pseudomonadati > Pseudomonadota > Alphaproteobacteria > Hyphomicrobiales > Rhizobiaceae > Rhizobium > Rhizobium laguerreae. Next base: position 197,444 of record NZ_JAAXQT010000013.1, read on the forward strand.
CGGACGCGCGAGCCGTTGCTTCCCCCGCCATCGGCGGTGACCGTCAAGGTATGGGCGTGCGGGTAGCGGTCGCGTCCCATGGTCATCCACCAGGAGCGTATCGCATTGACGGCGAAGGCCGCCGTGTCGTGGTCGATCCCGACGCTGACCCAGCCTTTGTCGTCGGCGATGTCGTAAATGCCGTAAGGCGCGGCGCGACCGAGCTTGGGATCGACGAAGTCGTGGACGCGGGCCGGCTCGGGGGAACCGGCCGGCCGGTATTCACGTCCGCCATTCACAGGCCACGGATACTCCGGTTCCGTGACAGTAGCACGCGACGCAGCAGTATTAGCTGTCGCGAGTGACGCAGAATGCGACGTAACGGCCCGATTGCTACCGCCGAGATTTTGCTTTGATGCGAGCGACGAGCAGCTCGTCGTCAACAAAGCTGTCGAGGAAGTCGTTCCATTCTTGGGATGAGCGGCGGGCGTCTTTGAGCATCTGCTCCAATTCGTCCATGCCGTCGTCTGTCAGTGCGGTCACGGATTCGTCGTCTCCGGTGTACACGGAGATGATGCTGCCGTAGCTCAGATTGTCATCGTTGGAGACGATTGCCTGAAGAAGCTCCGGGTCCTCTTCGAGAATTTCGGCAACAAATTTGATCGTACGGACGTAGGTGACTGTCGCCATCAAGCTGCCTTCGCGTCGATTGTGGTGATCGCCGACCAGTTCCACGGAAGCAATTCGTCTAACCGATTGATCTTGTGATCGTGGATGCGATCGAGCACGTCAGCCAGATAGGCCTGCGGATCAAGACCATTCATCTTTGCCGTCTCGATGATCGTCATGGCGCGTGCCAAGGTCTCCGCTCCCGTATCGACTCCCGCGAAGAGCCAGTTCCGTCTTCCCACGCCTATCGGACGCAGTGCCCGCTCGGCGGCATTGTTGTCGATCGCGACGCGGCCGTCGTCGAGGAACAGACAGAGCGAAGACCATCGGCTCAATCCGTAGCGGAAAGCTGTCGCCAGATCGCCTTTGCCCGGAATGCGCGTTAGTTGAGCTTCAGCCCAGTGGCGGAATGCATCGACCTTAGGCTTGCTCTGGGTCTGACGCGCGGCAAGCCGGATCTCAGGAGGCTGGCCGTTGATGCCTCGCTCGATGTCGTAAAGCGCTCCGATGCGATCGAGAGCCTCTCGCGCAATCTCGGACTTGTTTGATGTCCAGATATCGTGGAAGTCTCGTCGCCAATGAGCCCAGCAGGCGGCTTCCTTGAAGCGAGATTCTCCCTTTTCTCCAGGCGAGTATAGCTTGCCATATCCTTTGTAGCCGTCAGCCTGAAGGATGCCGCTTGATTGCTTGAGGTGGCGGTGGACGTGCTCTTCTTTCCAGTCAGGAGCAAAATAGCAGACTGCACCGGGCGGGGAACTGCCTGCCCATGGACGCTGATCGCGGACATACGTCCAGATCCTGCCCTTCTTCACACCCTTGCCCAACCCCTTGTCTCGCAGCGAGCGATCCAGCACCCTGATCGGGGTGTCGTCCGCATGAAGCAGGTCACTTGCCATGACCGCCGTTTCGATCCGCTCGATGAGAGGCTGCAGAACCTGCATGGCGCAACCACACCAATCAACCATCGTGCTGTCGGGAATGTCGGCGCCCATGCGGGCGAAGATCTCGTTCAGACGGTACAGTGGCAAATGGTCGTCGAACTTCGAGACCAGAATGTACGCCAAGAGGCCAGCGCCGGCCATGCTGCCCGGTATCGGGCGGCTGGGTGCTGCCACCTGCACCATTTTCTCACAGCAGCGGCAGGACTTCTTCAGTCGAGAAACTTCGATGACTTTCATCTGCGCGGCGATCATGTCGAGGATTTCGCTGACGTCCTCACCGACAAGACGCAATTCACCTCCGCATTCCGGGCAGCAGGAGCCAGGATCGAGCTCTCGGCGCTCGCGAACCGCCTTGTCCGAGACGCGTGGGCGCCGGCGCATGATCTTTTCAGCCGTATCCGCCAAGGGAACAACAGACGCCGCCTCATCAGGTTCATCGATTGGCGCCGTACTGCCTTCAGCGGCGGCGATCAACAGATCCTCAAGCGCCAGTTCCAACTGCTCGATTTCACGCTCAATCTTTTCAGACGACTTGCCGAAGACCTGTTTCTTCAGCTTGGCAATGCGCAGCCGCAGCGTTTGGATTAACTGATCATGCGCTTGCAATGTGGCCGACATCTTCGCATTTTCCGCCTGCAAAGCGGCAATCATTGCCTTGAGAAAGGCTGGATCGTCCGGAAGATTTGTCGTCGCGCTAGACATGATCCTGACTACCACGAGCCAGGATAAATTTCCATAAAAACCAGTGGTTTCAGTGGGATAAAATCACCCGACACGGGCCGGTGGCGCACCCCAATCAGGACGACGCCAATCGATCCCTTCCCACAACATCGCCAGTTGGGCCGACGTCAGCCGGGCAGTCCCGTCGGATGCCGAAGGCCAAGGAAACCGCCCCTTCTGCAATATCTTGTAATACAGGCAGAAGCCCTGGCCATCAAAATACAGCAGCTTCAAACGCTTGCCGCGCTTGCCGCGAAAGGCGAAGACCGCGCCGCCAGTCGGCTTCTGACGCAAAACATCCTGCGCAAGCGCGGCAAGGCCTTCTACTCCCTTGCGCATGTCCGTGATCCCGCACGCAAGATACACCCGAACGCCGGTCCCAGGCCCAATCATGCTGCTTCCACTGCCCGGATAATCTGCGTCAGGACATCGGGAGCCATAGAACTCTCGAAACGAAGCGTGCGGCCCGCAGATCAATCGTAGCTCAATCATCCCGGAGCAGCTCTCCCTCAATTCAGGGGCATCGGTCTGCACGGCATTCAGATCGACGGGAATGAACAGTGCATTCGAAGACACCGGGAGCAGCCCCTTCTTCTTGAGCTCGCTACGCCAGGCGTATATCTGCTGCCGCGTTACATCATGACGATGAGCAATCTCTGTGATCGTGGCTCCAGCAACCCCAACCGACATGACAATCGCAAGCTTGTCTTCTTCGCGCCACCGCCGTCGACGTTCCTGCCCAAGAATTTCAACGCGCATCGCAATCCTCGCCTAAGACACGTCGCTAACGACGTCGTTAAACACGTGTCTTAGGCCATCAGGGCGCTAGGCGGCAGGCGGTGCCAATCGGGCGGTTATAATGCGACACTCTCCTTGTGCTTTTGATCAACACGACATTAGCTCAATATTCTTTGAAGTGGACGGCAGGCCTTGCCTTTGCATCATAACCGACATCGATTTTGCGATGCGCCTTGTCGCATCGGCAGGCACGCGCGCGGTCGCCATCGGATCAAGGGTCGTGGTGACCGAGCTTAATGGCGCGATGTCGCGCGTCCACCTTCACGTTGACTACGAGAGCGCCTTGGCACATGCACAAAACATCCACGAACAGATGTATCCTGCAACCATTCGCGATCTTGCGATAGAGAACGACTAAACAGCGCCACAGGCGACGCCCGAATGGAGGCGGCGGCGAAGTCGCTTGATCTGGCCATCGGCCCGGGGATGCTTCGACTTGTTAGCCGGTTGATCGCTAGCGACGATCGCCTGTTCCGCCGCCCTGATAACCCCAGCACATCGTCGACTTCAACATGCAGTCTTCATAGCAGGGACAGGGCGCGGACAGACGCGATCGTTAACTTCGAAAACGTCATTGTCGAACGCAGGTTCTGGATCGCCGTTTTCCAGTTGTAGACGAGGACAGTGCAAAGCGGCTGAAATCAACCCTTCGCCTTGCAGTGCGCCAGAACCTCGTCCTCGTGCTCCGGCGCGCTCTTGATGCCCTTGCGCCGGCCGCTGGTTGCCAGACTCATCGCGCAGGTACTTCGCATGCTCGGGCCATTGATGCGGCCAGCGGCAGTCCGCGCCGCGGTGCCATATGACTAACGGCCCTTGATGCCATCGCGGTCGCTCTTCAGCGCGCCTCCTAGCTGCCAACGGCTCGCGCAAGCCCCTGTACGGCGGGAGGAGAACTCCGCCGACGGAACGCCCTGATCGGGTTGGAAAACCCAGCGGCGTATGTCCCCTTGACGCAGAAGGCAACGTTTGAGAGGACTGCTGGCGCAACCACGCGGCACAGAAATCGCAGCTCGCGAAGATGATTGCTTTGATATTCGTTGTTCCGCAGAATGGCCATGCAGCGCCAGGTAATCGCCACCTCGGGCAGGCTCGCTTGTCGAAAAATGTACGTCGCCGCTGTATAATGTGGCACTGCGAAACCTGTTCCTGCGCCGAGATATCTGGGAATTGAGTTCGCCGTCTCAGATGCTGTCATAGCCGCCGCACTTCTTGATCCAGCTCGAGCGCAGGGTACGATCTAACCCCGATTGCGGTTGCGACGCTGAGCGCGTTGCCGGCAGATTTGGTGCCGGGCACATTTCGACACAAACATTCCTTGACCGCTAAGACCCAGAAACAGGAGCCGCGCCCAAAATAGACATGGCGGACTTGGCCAGCGCAAGCACCGCGGGCGTGATCCAAACTCACCCAACGGCTAGCTTCATAGAGTCGCGCCGCTTAGGGCCGGATGCTTCGATCGAGGTCGAAGCATGACAGCGTTAGAAGCCGGCGACCTTGGCGAGCGCCCGCTTCTCGCGGCGGCGCTGGACCGAAGAGGCGATGTTCATTGCCTCCCGGTATTTCGCTACGGTGCGGCGGGCGAGATCGACGCCGCCCTTCTTCAGCATGTCGACGATATCGTCGTCGGAAAGCACCG